>NZ_OZ026450.1:0-1495235 GCF_964019535.1 Spiroplasma endosymbiont of Tricholauxania praeusta | reverse complement strand
TTTAAAAACCTCTTTAATTAATATAATTATTGTGGATAAATTGTGGATTAATGTTGATAACTTTTTTATAATTATAATCTGTATTATACTTTTATTATACTTTTAAAAAAATAAAAAAAATATTATTTATTATTTAATATTATAAATGATTTATTTTTTTTGTTAAACTAATATTGTTTTTATTAAAAATAAACAGAATAATTTGTTAAGATATAAAAATTATGTTAGAATACTCTTAATGATTTTTTATTAGAATTTTTAAAAAAAAGGAGAAAAAAATGAAACCGACATATCAACCAAGTAAGAGAAAACATCAAAAAACTCATGGTTTTTTTGCAAGAATGAAATCTGCAACAGGGATTAATGTTATTAAAAGAAGACGTCAAAGAGGACGTAAAAAATTAACAGCATAGTTTAAAAAATAAAATAAGGTGAACAAAATATGGAAAAAAAATACCGCCTTTTGAAAAATCATCATTTTAAATATTTAATTAATGAAGGAAAAAGTATTTCAAATAGTCAATTTTTTATCTATTATATGAATAGAGTAGATTTTGAGGCTATACGAGTAGGCGTATCAGTAGGAAAAAAACTAGTTCGTTTTGCTTTTGCACGTAATAAGATTAAACGTCAAGTACGAGGAATGTTAGTAGATATTAAAAAAGATTGACCAGTAGATATAGTAATTATGATTAGAAAAAATTATTTATCTAATACATATGAAGAAAATCTTAGTTCTTTATTACATCTTTTAATGAAAATCCCATTATAGGAGAGTAAATTTAATGCAATATAAAAAGTTTTTATTTCCTGAACAACAGAAAAAAAACGTTTGATTAAAAATAACATGAAAATGAACTAAAATTATTTTAGGAACTTTTTTATTGATGTCAACACTTTGAGGTTGTGGTCAGACTATGGGTGATCCTAATGTTGCAACTAGTGATGTTATTTCAGCTTATGATTTTCAAAGATATAATGTAGCTGCTGTTTTTTTTGAATTACTTATTGGTAACAGTGATGTAGCAAAAAATCACATTTTTCATTTTAATGGTAATAATATTTATGAATATGGATTTACAGGGATTAGAACATGAAGTGAAGCTTGAACGCAAACTAAATCACCGTTCTTTGGAATGTTTGTTTATCCAATCGCTTGAATCTTAGTTAGTATTTCTGCTGGATTAAGTGGTGGAGTTGATGTAAATTCAAAATACTGATCAGTAAGTGTTATTTTTGCTATTATTTTTACAACGTTAATTATTAAACTTATTACATTAGTATTTACTTTTAAAGCCCAACAAAATCAGGAAAAAATGCAATCAGTGCAAATGAAAACTTCCGAAATTCAAGCCAAATATAAACATTCACGTGATCCAAGTGCAAAACAAAAACAACAAATGGAATTAATGGCTATTTATAAAAAAGAAGGAATAAATCCAATAGCTGCTTTTATTCCAATGTTTTTATCACTTCCTTTCTTAACAGCTATGTTTACTGTTATGAAATCAACTAATTTATTAAAAAATACTGTTGTTGGTGCTATTAGTTTAGTTGAACAACCATGAACTATGGTTACTCATGGCCAATTTATGTATTTAATAATTATTGTTATATATATACCAACACAATTAGTTTCTATGTTATTACCGATGTTTTTAAATCGTTCACGACAGAAGATTAAAACTAAAGAAGCAAAAGCTGCATTAAAAAAACAAGTTATTATTCAAAGCGTTATGATTTTTATGTTTTTATTCTATGTATGTGTTGCTCCTTCAGGATTAGGCATTTATTGAATTATTTCTGGAATATTACAAATATTTCAAACTCTTGGTTTTCATTACTATAATAAACATAAACGTAGTCGTTATAAAAAAAATGGTACAATTAGTACACCATTTTCAAGTAAGATTAAAAAGATATTTACAAAATCTGAAATAGTTGTTCAACCTAAAAAAAATAAGTAATTTATTATAATGTGGAGAAAAAAAGATGGAAATTAAATCATTTAAAAAAAATATTGATTTAGAAAAAACTATCAAAAATTTGCCCTCCAAAACATTTTATATAAAATTAGGTATAGAAAAACGTTTATTTAAAACTATTACTAAAATTTTTATTTTTAATGAAAATGATGTTAAAAATTATTTGAATGATAAATGACATGATTTATTGGAACTTTTTAATATAAAAAATTATCAAGAAGAAATAATATTAAATGGTAATAAATTTTATATTAATATTAATTGTAAGAATAAAAATTCAATTTTAATTGGCAAAAAAGGTTATACAATTAGTGCTTTACAAAATTTACTTATTACTTATTTAGAAATAAAATTTAAAAGAAACTATCAAATAGTAATAAATGTTAATAATTATTTAAATATTCAAAAACAAAATTTTAAAATTAGAATATATGAAATTATAAAAAAAATAAGAATAAGTAAAGAAATGTTTCATTTTGAATCAATGCCTAATAACCAAAGAAAAATTATACATGAAATAGTTAAAAATATTGAAGGAATATCAAGTTTTTCTGAAGGTATAGGTTATAACCGACATGTAGTAATTAGATTGGAAAATTAGAGTAATCTAAGATTTTAAATCTTAGATTGTTTAAATGAAAAGAGGAAAAAATGTTAAATGATACTATTACTGCAATTGCAACCGCACCTTTAAATCAAGCAATCAGTATTATTAGAATTTCAGGAAAAGATACTTATGAGTTATTAAATAAGGTTTTTGATAAAGATATTTTAAATCAGAAAGGTCACACTTTAATAACAGGATATATTATTGATCATAATAAGAATAAAATTGATCAAGTTGTTTTGGCATGTTATCGCGCTCCCAAATCTTTTACAGGTGAAGATACAATTGAAATTAATTGTCATGGCGGAGTGTTAATAACACAAAAAATTTTGCAATTATTACTATCTACAGGTATGAGAATGGCAACAAGAGGAGAATTTACGAGAAGAGCTTATTTAAATGATAAAATTGATCTAATTGAAGCAGAAGCTATTAATGATTTAATTATGGCTGAAAATAATACTATTTTAAAAACCGCTATTAATAGTTTAAGTAGTAAAACAAGAGTACTAATTGATGAATTATCTTCAGAATTACTAACTTTAATTGCTAATATAACAGTTAATATTGATTATCCTGAATACGATGGAGTTGAGGAAAAAACAATTAATAATGTTATTCCTTTAGTTGAAAAATTTTTAAATAAAATAAAAGTTATTAAAGAACATAGTAAAATTACTAAAACTATAAAAGAAGGAATTAATACAGTTATTATTGGAAAACCTAATGTTGGAAAATCTTCCCTATTAAATGTGCTTTTAAATGAAGATAAAGCTATTGTTTCTAATGAAGAAGGAACAACAAGAGATCTGGTAGAAGGCAAAATTAATTTGGGTGATATTAGTTTAAATTTAATTGATACAGCAGGTATACGTCATACTTTAAATGATATCGAAAAAGCAGGTATTGATAAATCACATAAGGCTTTAAATGAAGCAGATTTAATAATATTAGTACTTGATGGTTCAAAAGATTTAAGTGTTGAGGATAAACAATTATTAGAAAAAATAAAACATAAAAATTACCTTATTGCTATTAATAAAACGGATTTAAGGTTAAAATTAAAATTAGACATTAAAAATAATTTTAATGTGGTAAAAGTTAGTGCAATAATGGGCGAAATTGAAAATCTAATTTTAGGAATAAAAAATAAAATTATAACTACTGAAATTAATTTTGATAAAGAATTACTTTTTGCGAATACAAGACAATTAGCATATTTGGATGAAATTGAACTTAGTATTTCAGAAGCATTAAAAGATTTAAAAAAGAATATTTCGATAGACTTAATTATTGTTCACTTACAAACTGCATGAAATAAGATTTTAGAAATGCAAGGTAAAAAATTTGAAACCGATTTATTAGATGAAATTTTTAAAAGATTTTGTTTAGGAAAATAAAAGGGAAGGTAAAATATATGGCTAATAATGGAATTTTTGATACTCATTGTCATTTAATGTCAAAACATTATGATGAAACAGAAATATTAAAATTATTAACTGATGCTTATTCAGCAGGTGATAGCATTGGTAGTATTTGTAATGTTGGTTTTGACTTAAATACTAGTAAGCAAGCTGTTAGTCAAATTTATGAATTTGAGAGTGAAGAAAAAATTCCTAATCTTTATGCAGCTGTAGGTATTCATCCAACAGAAGTAAATACTTGCGATAGTAATACTATTTCAGAATTGAAAAAATTAATAGCAACCGGTAAAGTAGTTGCTATTGGTGAAATTGGATTAGATTATTATCATAAATTTACAGAACCACAATTGCAAAAAAAATGATTTATTGAACAATTAAAATTAGCTAAAGAACATAAATTACCTGTATTATTACATATTCGTAATGCTTTTGAAGATGCTTTTGAAATTATTAAAAAAGAAAATATTACTAATGGTGTTCTTCATTGTTTTACAGGAACAAAAGTAATAGCTGAAAAATTTATAAAACAAGGTTTTTATATTTCTTTTGCAGGTAATGTGACATATAAAAATGCTTTGAAGTTACAAGAGGTGGCAAAAAATATACCAATTAATAAAATATTAGTTGAAACAGATGCGCCATATTTAACTCCTGAACCAAAAAGAGGCAAAAATCCCAAAAATGGATTAACAATTAATCATCCAGAAAATATAATATTTACAGTTAATAAAATAGCTGAATTAAAGAAGATCCCAAAACAAAGTATTATTAATGCAACTAGGGAAAATGCTATTAATGTTTTTAAATTAAATAATGAATTGAAAAGAAATAATGAGTAATAATGAGAAGTTTAAAGTAGCTATTTTTTTAGCAACAGGCTATGAAATGGGTGAAGTAATAATTACTATTGATCTATTAAGAAGGGCTAATATTGTTATTGATTTAGTAAGTATTGAAAATGACTTAAAAATCAAATCAAGTCATAATGTTTTTATTTTATGTGAAAAGAAAATCAGTGATATTGATTTGTTAAGTTATAAGATGCTAATTTTACCGGGTGGTAAAGTTGGAGTAGAAAACTTAAGCAAAAATGAATTATTAAAATCAATATTAGTTATTTTTGCTAAAGATAGTAATAAGTTTATTGCTGCTATTTGTGCAGCACCCCAAATTTTAGGTCAATTAAATTTAATAGATAACAAAAAAATTACGCATTATCCAGGCACTAATATTGGTTTAAATAAAAGTATTATTTTAGATGAAAAAGTAGTAGTTGATAATAATATTATAACTGGAAAATCAATTGGTGCTGCATTTGAATTTGGTTTAAAGTTAATTGAAGTTTTAGAAAGTAAAGAAATTTCTGAACAAATTAAAAAACAATTAGTTTTTTAATTTTTATTTTTTTATATAAAGTTAAAGTTATTACTTTTAAAATAGTTAATCGTCTATACTTTTATACAGTTAAAATAATAATTTTAAATATAAAAAAATACATTTTAATCAATAAAAAATATTGTTGACATTTAAAAATGTATTTTTTTAATTTTTTTTAAAATAATAATATAATAAGTGTATAAAAAGGGGTTTTTTATAAAAATGAAAAAATGATTAAATATTTTAGGAACGATTGCATTTACAACAGTAAGTACAACAGCAATAGTTGCTTGTAAAACATCAGAAAGTATTTTAAGTAAATCATTTGCTTCTAGTTATAATGTTGATGACTTTAGTAATTTAGAAGGTTTTGGTATTAAATATAACGAAGAAAATAATACATATGATTTTGTTTGATCAAAATTAACAGTAGATTTAGCAACAATTATAGTACCAATTAATAATACAGTTCCAGTTCAAAAAATTTCCAAAGATAAAAATATTGAAGTTAAAGAAAATGAATTAGTAGCAATATATTCTGCAGAAGATCAACAAGGTTTAATTATTGGTTCAGAAAATTTTATTACAATTAAAATTAAATTAAATTTATATAAAGGAGTAAAAGAAGAAACAAATAAAGTTGAACTAGTAGATCAAGCAGTAGAATACGATGTTTCATTAAATTTATTTGTTAAACAAAACTTAAAATTTTTAACAACTCCAACTGTAAATTGTAAAGCAGATATTGCTAAATTTAAAACTATTTTAGTAAAAGAATTAAAAAAACAAAATGGTTTTTCAAAATTAGATATTAATATGATTAATATTGTAAAAGTAGATGGTGATCCTTTAACTACAGAAGATTTAAAAGAACATGATACACATGTTAAATTAACATTAACAGACGAGGGAAAAAATCATTTTATTGGTGAAAATAATGATTTAAAAGTTAATTGAGTTCCAGAAGTTTAACAAGATAAATTATGGAATATTTATAAAAATAAAAATGTAATATTTTAATTTATGAAAGGAAAATATATATGAAAACTTTAGTAACATTATTAGGAACGATTGGTTTAGCATTTACAAATGCAAATAATTTTTTAAATATAAATAATAGTCCAAAAGAAGTTAAAGAAATAACTTATGAATTTAGTGAAAATAAAAAAGATATTGTTCATAGCTATAAAACATCAGCATTATCAAATCCAGCTTATGAAAGTTGAGATTTTGTAGTTTCTACAGGTTTAAAATCTTTTCAAAAACCAAAATCTATTAGAATATTAGAATGATTTTTAAATAATGGTTCAGATAAAATAGATTGAGGTTCAGAACATTATGATGTATTTTCTGTTTCTTTAAAAATAATGGGAAAAGAAATTAATAAAATTAATGAGGGAAAAATTACGAATGAAGAAGTAGCATATAATAGCATGAATTTTTCATTTAAAGAATCGTATCACGATTTTTTAGCAACTGCTGAAGTTGTTAGAGGTATAACTACTGCATTATTTTTTGATAATCTTGATTGACACATTCAATTTTTATTTCCTGCAAGATTAACAGCCGATATGGCATTTTCTAATGTCTATTTAACTAGAAGTTTAGGGTATGGATTGAAATTTGCAATAGATTATTAATTAAATATTTAAAATAAAGTTATAATATAAAATTATTAAAGCAGATTGTAATTTGAAGTGTAAAACTTTAAATTACAATCTGATTTTAGTTAGAAAAAAGTTTTTATATTATTTATTTTTTTATAAGCAGCGGCTACTATTTTTATAGTATTCTTTTAAAGATTTTAAAAAAAATAATAATATTAACTTGTTAAATTATTAATTTAGATGAAAAAGTAGTAGTTTATAATATTATTATCAATTGGTAGTATTTTAAGTTTGTGTTTTTTATTTATAATAATAAACTAATATATATGTTTTAAAGACAATTACATTATAAAAATATACAATTTGATTTTTATGTTTTAATAAATTATTTACTTTAATTTTTTTTGAATCTGATTTTTAAACAAAATATTTATTTTTTGCATTAGATTATCTTTCTCCTATAACTTTCTCCTATAAGTAGTATAATAATATTATAACATTTTATATTAAACTTTTATATAAAGTAAAAAAAGGAATAGTGAAAAAAATGATAAATAATAATAATTTTATTAAAATAGGTTTAATAATTGGAATGATTATGTCAATAATATTACTTATTAGTTGTATTATTTATGGAATATTTACATTTTTTAATTATTTTTCACTAGTTATTATTTTAATAATTATTTATGGACTATTTCAAGTGATTCCCTTTTTACTTTGTTTAAATAATTATTTTATTGAAGAAAAATGATTATTTTTAACAGGTTTATTTAGTTTAACAACATTTGTTATTCCTGGAGTTTTAATTTTAATTGGTTATTTTGTTAGACAAAAGAAATTAATAAAACTTATTAATAATAATTAATTTGTAAAAAAAAATAAATATTATTTTATTTTTAGGTTATTATTTTATATAATTTTCCTTTATTAATATTGCTTCATGTTTCTCTATATAATAGACTTCTTGTGGATAGTTATTTATTAAAATTTGATTTTTAAAATATGATTAAAATTAAAAAAGATAGGAAATCTATGATATTTGATAAATTAAAAACTATTAAAAATACAAGATTATTAAGATTAACTGGTATAAATAATATTATTTTTAATAAAATTCTAGGAATTTTAAAAACAGAAGAATTAAAAAAGTTTATTAATTAAAATATTTTATGGAAAAATTTATAAACAAGTTGGTAATTTTTTAATAAAAAAATCATTTAATAATTCTCAATTTCACCCTCTTCCAGATTGTGGCGTTAATAATCATTCAGCAAAGGCTTCGGCAAAAAATTCACCTTTTTTATAAGGTTTTGCTTGGCTTCAAAACATACGACCATAATTACTTTGCACAATAATCATTGTGGGAATACTAATCTTTTTTGATAATCACTACTATTAATATTAACTTTATCATTTAAATAATTCATTAATAATTTACTACAATCAGAAATTGGCGCCCTCATCACGTGATTTTCTGCTCTTCAAACAGATGAATAATCATTATTAATTTTAAAAATATTTTTATTAAGTAAATAATTTTCGATTTTATTATTTTTAGGCTAATTTCAATTGTTATTAAACGTACTACGTTCATCATCCGTTAATGATAAAAAATTATCGAAAGCATGACCATATTCATGAGTACTAACACTAATTATGTTATTAGTTGCTCATCAACCCGCTTGATAGTTTGCGCTAATTTCTTTAGTATTAACAAAATCTGGACCATAAATTTGACGTTGACTATTAATTAGATAAGAATATTGATTATAAGCAACGACGTTTTTATTTGATATTGGTGCTTGAGTAACACTTTGCATTAAACGTAAAATATTATTTTTACCATATACTCTTGCCATAATATTATAAAAACGTAATTGTTCTTTTTTTGCTGTTTCAGTAGCAAGTTGACTTAAACCAACATCTTTATATAATTTTTCTCAATCAACATTACTGTTTTGAGTTCCTAGTCGTGTATTAGTTAAATCATGTGCTAATTGATTAAAATCAAGAAAAGGTAATGGTTTACTAGCATTATCATAAAAACTATTAAATTCATTATTTGCCATTTGACTAGCTGGGTTTTTAATTTTTCGTTCATTCTCTTTAATAAAACTAGTCATTTCTGATGATCAACGATAACGTAATAAACTAAGATAATAATCGCGATTATAATTAACTTGGCAACTTCAAACAATAATTCAAGCAAGTAAACCAGTAACCAATAAAACTATGAAAATTATAAAAAATTTACGATATTTTTTCATAAAATCTCCTTTTAAAAAAATTATTATTAATAATTTCAATTCCTTATTTAAATTAATAATCATAGAAAGAAAAAAATGTACCTTCTAGAAATTTTATATTTTTGTTTGCTTTTTTTGAAATTGATAACTAAATCATTACCATTATTTTTTCATTTCATTTTGAATAGTAATTTATTATTTATATAAGTAAAAAATGCACTTCTATAAATTTTAAAAGTGCATTTTATTTAAACTTATTTTTTATCCTAAATCTTCATCTTTTGTTAGAATTTCGCGGTTAGGATTTTGTTCAGCTATTAATTGTTTGTAAATTGTATCACGATATTTTACACAACCATCAATAACATTATCTAAAGGATTTTGAGCAACACGTACTTCAAAAATATCTCCCTCATATTTTTGACGAATTGGTTTTGTACCTTTTTCAGCTTTAACTTCGATGAAATATTCCTTAGCCAATTCTTCTTTAATAAATTCATCAATTTTTTTAATGTAAGCTCCACCACCACAAATTGTGATTCCCTTACCTTTTTTCTTTAAGTCACTAACACTACCAGCAGCTTTTTCCCCAGAAGTTCTTAGTACTCTACGAATTGATGGAATAACATGTTCTCTAAATTGAACTTGCATTACATTTTCACGAATTTCTTCTGGTGTAATTTCAATAGTTTTAGAAATTGACATTGTTTCTCCTGGCTGAGAGTCTAATCTAGGTAATGAAACACCTGAAATAGTATATGGTTTTTCATCTTGATATTTCATAAGTGAACCGATGTTCTTTTTAACATCTTCTGCTTCTTTAGTACCAATTTTTAAAGCATGCTTTTTAGCTATGTATTCTTGAATTTTTTGTGTTAAATAGTCTCCAGCACAATGTGTTGTATATGAATATAGGATTGAATCGTTGCTAAGTACGGCAATATCAGTACTTCCCCCACCAATATCAACACACATAATTGCAGTTCCAAAAATATCTTGGCCTGAACCTAATGCTGCCATTTTAACTTCTTCTTGAACAAATCCACGAAGTGCTCCTAAACGATGAACTATATTTTCTAATGCTTCTCTTTGTACTGAATTAATTTCACTTGGTGTTGCCATTAAAACAATTAAATTAGGGTTTTTATCAGCTTGTTTTGAATCTTTAATTTCAAGTCTAAAATCTTGAAAAATTTTAGCAAGGATACGTTGTAAAGCATCTGGATCAGCAATATTACCATCACGAACTGGACGCTTAATAACAACATTTTCATTTGTTTTATCAATTAAAGCTTTAGCTTCTTCACCATAAAGAATAACATTTTTTTCATAGTCTTCAGCAAGATAAGTTGGAGCATCATATGTAAGTCCAATGTTAACATACCTTGCTTTAAAGTTTTCTGTTCCAACATCTAAAGCTAATCATTGGTAGTCATTAATAGACTTAATATTACTTTTTTTATTTAAGTTTTCTTTGGGTTTTTTATCAAATAATCCCATTTTTTTTCCTCCTTCTACACACCTGGAATTTTAATTACTTGGTCTAATGAATCCTTTTTCATATACATCTTGTTTATGAGTTTCATAGGCTTGAGTCCCTCTAATTACACATTCTCTTGGATTATTAGCAGATACCACATGTTCTAAATTTAGTCGTTTGTTTAGATAAGTTGTAATATTTTCAAGCAAAGCACCCCCACCAGTGATAGTTAAACCGTCTTTCATAATCATTTCTGAAAAGGCAGGTCCAGCTTTATCAATAATGTCACTACATAGTGCAACAATTGGTTCAAAGGCTTCAGTAACTACTCTAGCTACTTCTTGCTTAGGAACTGTAATTTGTTCAGGTTTTTTAGTTTTAGTACTTTTTCCATGGATAGTAATTTTATTTTCACTATCTTTTTCACCATCTATTCAAATACCAGCACTAATTTTTGTTTTTTCAGCCTCCATTGAGCTAAGAGATATATAGTGCATTTTTTCAAAATGTTCTTTAATACTACGTTCAATAGCATTTCCAGCAATTGGAATTGAATCTTGAACAATAACTTCTCCACTTGATAAAATGGCACAGTCAGAAGTTCCACCACCAATATCAAGAATAAATACTCCTGAAGCATCTCAAAGTGCTTCCCCAGCACCAATAGCTGCCAATTTTACTTCAGGAACAATAACAACTTTTTCAGCTTTCATTACGCTTTCATTACTTGCATTATATCTATTGGGAAATTTATCACTATAAATTGGAATTTTAGCTATTTTTTTTCCTTGTAGAATTTCACGTAAAACAGTTCTATCTAATTTATAAACCTTAGATGGAATAGCTACAAGTGCTACTGAATTTTCTCAAATTTTTTCAGCTTTCACATCAATAATTTGTGTAAAAATTTCAGTTAATAAAGCAATCAAAGCATTATTGTCACTAATAACGCCATTAGCCATTGGTTCTCTGAAAATTTTATTCGCTGGAGTTTTTTCTTTCATTAATAAAGCGGCTTCACCAATGAATACTTCTCCGTTTTCTGTATCAAATACAATTGCTGATGGTTGACTATAAACAACCCTTCCATTAACTCTGACAATTAAATTTCTTGTTCCTAAATCTAGAGAAACAATATTAACGTCTTGGTTATTGTGTCCGTCATTAGCAACCTCTATTTTTGTTGCCATATAAAAATCATCTCCTTTTCCCACTCAAATTAATATTTATTTATTAAGTTGATATATGTTAATATTACCACATGTAGATTTGCTAGTAGTAAATTTAGCATATATGATTAGTTGGCTAACTATTTATTTAATTATTACTAGTATATAATTAACTAAAAATGTGAATTGGAGAATAATAATGGAAAATCCAAAAAAAATATTGAAAAAATACGACTTACATGCAGTTAAAAAGTTTGGACAAAACTTTTTAATTAATAATAATATAATTGATAAAATTGTTAAAACTAGTAATTTTAAAGATGAAGATGGCATTGTTGAAATTGGAGCGGGCATTGGTCATTTAACTAATAAATTACTCAGCACTGCGCAAAAAGTTGTGACAATTGAAATTGACAAAAAATTAATTCCTGTTTTAGAAAAAGAGTTAAATGAATACAAAAATTTAAAAATTATAAATGATGATTTTTTAAATTTAGATTTAAAAAAAATCATTAATGAAGAATTTGCAATAAATCAAAAAATTCATGTAATTGCAAATTTGCCTTATTATATTACTTCACAAATTGTTTTAAAATTATTAGAAAATATTGAATTATTTGATTCATTTACATTAATGATGCAAAAAGAAGTTGCACAAAGATTTTGTGCTAAACCTAAAACTAAAGTATATAATAATCTTTCTGTTATGTGTCAATTTTATTGTGATGTTAAAATTATTTTTGATGTTAGTCCTAATAATTTTACTCCGATACCTAATGTTACAAGTAGTGTTGTTTATTTTAAAGTAAATCCTAAATTTCAACTTGATGAACCACAATTATTTTGAAAATTTGTAAGAAGTTGTTTTGTTAATAAGAGAAAAACATTAGTTAACAATTTGGGTATTTATTTAAATAGCAAAGAAAAAGCCGTTAATTTAATTAAGGACTTATCTTGATCATTAACAATAAGATCTGAAGAATTAACATTTTCAATGTTTTACCAGTTATTTACTATTATTAATAATAAATACCTTTCAGAATAATTATTAAAATTAATGATATTAGAATGTGGATAATAAGTATATAAAACACCTCAGCAATAATCCTTGTTTATTAATAAACATATTTTTAAATATTTATTATCCGTTAACTATTATAATGATTTTATTTTTTCTTGCAAAAGATATAACTTTTTATTAATTATTTTTAATTAATAGTCTTTAAATTTAATATACTTAAATTGTAATAAACATTGTATAATGAAATTATAATTATAATTTTTTAGAAACATGTAAAGGAGGATTTAATGAATAATGTAGAAAACATTGTAGTTTTTGGTTTAAGTGCTAGTCAAAAATTTACACAAGAAGTTTGTAAAAAACTTAATATTGAACCTGGAAAAGCAGAAATTAGTCGTTTTGCTGATGGTGAATTTAACATTCAATCTATAACATCAGTACGAGGGAAAGTGGTATATATTATCCAATCAACTTCGCCGCCAACTAATGATAATTTAATGGAATTATTAATTTTTGTTGATGCTTTAGTTCGTGCATCTGCTGCTAAAATTCATGTAGTAATTCCTTATTTTGGTTATGCTCGTCAAGATCGAAAACAAGGTGGTAGACAACCTATTACTTGTAAACTTGTTGCAAATTTATTAACTGTTGCGGGTGTTGATCGTGTTATTACTGTTGATTTACATTCACCACAAGAACAAGGATTTTTTGATGTTCCTGTTGATGATTTACGAGCAACTCAAGATTTAGCATCTTATTTAATTGAAGAAAATTTAACTAATTTAGTTGTTGTATCTCCAGATCATGGTGGTGTTACTCGTGCTCGAAGATTAGGCAATTATTTAAGTGTACCTTTGGCAATTATTGATAAAAGAAGAACAACTCCTAATCAAAGTCAAGTTAAGTTTGTATTAGGAGATGTTAAAGAAAAGAATGCTATTATTATTGATGATATGATTGATACAGGTGGTACTATTATTAATGCAGCAAAAGCTATTAAAGAACATGGTGCAAAATCAGTTTATATTTTAGCTACTCATGGTATTTTTAGTGGTCAAGCTTCAAAAAATTTGAAACAAGCTGTTATTGATGGAATTATTAAGGAAGTTGTTATTACTAATACTATTGAAATTTCTGAGGAAAAAAAATTTAATGGCTTAAAAATTATTTCAATTGCTGATTTTATTGCAAAAATGATTGATGCTTCAATTAATAATAAATCATTAACAAAAGTTTATGATGATAAAACAAATGAATTAATAAAAAAAATTAATAATAAAAATAGTAAAAAATAATAAAGAGGAAATTTAAAGTAAATGAAATTAGTTATTGGATTAGGAAACCCAGGTAAAGAGTATGAATTGATACGTCATAATATTGGTTTTATTATTATTGATATGATTTGTGAAACATTACAATTAAAAATTAATCAAACTAAATTTAATGGTCAATATGTTAAAACTGTTGTTAATGGCACTGATGTTATTTTTTTGAAACCATTAACTTTTATGAACTTATCAGGTTTTTGTGTTTCAAATTTTATGAATTATTTTAAAATTAAAATTGAAAACGTGTTAATTATTCACGATGAAGTTGATTTAAATTTTGGTCAATTTCAATACAAACAAAAATTTAGTGCTGCTGGTCATAATGGAATTAAAAGTATTTTTAATCAAATTGGTAGTAAAGATTTTCAAAGATTAAGAATTGGTGTTGGTAAAAATCCTAATTTTAACACGGCTGATTGAGTTTTGAGTAAGTTTAGTAATGATGAGTTAAAGAATATAAAAGATCATAAACAATTTTTTGTAGAAAGCATTAGTAGTTGAATTACTGATAGTAAATTTGAAAATATTATGAATAAATATAATAAAAAATAATTAATATATTATAAAAATATTAAAGAATATTTTCATTTTTATGTTTTCTACATAAGTAAACATAAAGTTGTGTTTCTTTTTCTTTTTTAATTTTTTCTAATTCTTTTTTTATTTCTTCAATTAATAAAATATCATTTTGTGTTTGCTGATATTGATTTATTTCATTTATTTTTTCAAGTTTTGCTTCTAGTAATTTTTGCTTACAAATAGGACAAAGTTTGTCAAAATCATCATTATTATCATTTTGAAAACTGTCATTATCAAAATTTCATTTCATTTTTTAAGTTTCCTTTACTAGTTTATTTTAATAACAATATTTTGATAATCATTATTAAATAATTATATAATTAATTTATAAATTTATAAATACTTTTTTTTGAGTATAAAGGAGACAATATGAAAGCAAAAAAAAATATAATCAAACCAACAATAGAAAAGGCAAAAACTAAAGTTGAACAACTTAATAAAACTATTAAACCAAAAGTTAAAGATGTAAAAAAAGCAACTAAAGTAAAAACGCAATCAATAAAAACTGACACTGTTAAGCCAATCATTAATAAGATGAAAGTAGATTTTGAAAAATCAAAACATATAATAAAAGAAGAAAATCAAAAAATTACTAATAAAATTGTTAATACTAAAAATATTTTAATATCAAAAATTGATCAACCAAAACCATTTAAAACTACTGCTATTATTGGTTGTCAATGAGGTGATGAAGGAAAAGGTAAAATAACTGACTATTATAGTCAAAATTCTGATGTTATTGTTCGTTGAAGTGGTGGTGATAATGCCGGACATACAATTGTTTTTGAACATCAAAAATATAAATTAAGTATTATTCCTTCTGGTATCTTTAATAAAGATTCATATTGTGTTATTGCTAATGGTTGTGTTGTTAATCCAGAAAAATTAGTTTCTGAAATTGAATATTTAAAAGCTGCTGGTTTTAGTTGTCAAAATTTACGAATTTCTGATCGTGCTCATATTATTTTACCTTATCATTTAGCATTTGATGAATATGAAGAAAAAATTAAGGGTGATAAAGCTATTGGAACTACTAAAAAAGGAATTGGACCTTGTTATGCTGATAAAGTTAATCGGATTGGAATTCGAATGGGTGATTTATTAGATAAGGATCGGCTATTAGAATTGATTACTGATAATTTGTTAATTAAAAATAAAATATTAAAAAATGTTTATGGATATGAAAAAGAATTTAATGCGCAAACAATATATAATCGTTTATTAGAATTATTACCATACTTTAAAGATTTAATTATTGATACTGGTCAATTTTTAAATGAACAATTAGTTAGAAATAAAAAGATATTATTTGAAGGAGCACAAGGTACTTTATTAGATTTAGATCATGGTACATATCCTTTTGTAACATCTTCTAATCCAAGTGCTAGTTCAATTGCTATTGGTTCAGGTATTTCTTTAAAAGCAATTAACGAAATTATTGGTGTAACTAAAGCATACAGTACAAGAGTTGGTGCTGGTGCATTTCCTAGTGAAGTTTTTGGTAAATTAGCAGATTATATTCGTATGACTGGTAATGAATATGGCACAGTTTCAAAAAGACCAAGAAGAATTGGATGATTTGATGCAGTTATTGCTAAGTATAGTGCACAAATTAATGGATTTACTAGTTTAGCTATTATGTTGTTAGACGTGCTTACTGGTATTGAAACATTAAGCATTTGTACGCATTATACTTTAAATGGCGAAATAATTAGATACATACCTTCTCAAATTAATAACTTTAATAAATGTCAACCACATTTTATTACTATGCCTGGCTGAAATGAAGATATTACTAATATTACTAGTTATGATGAATTACCAGAAAATGCTAAAAATTATTTAAAAAAAATTAGTGAGTTGGTGGGTGTTCCAATTAGAATATTTTCTGTTGGTCCAGATCGTAAACAAACTATATTTATTAAGGAGTAAAAATGATTGAACGTTACGAAACAAAAGCAATGACTAATATTTGAAATATGAAAAATCGTTTAAACTTATGAATGAATTTTCAAATTGATGTTTGTGAATCATTACAACATTTAAATATAATTCCTCTTAAAGATTTTCAATTAATTAAAAAAAATGCTAAATTAGATATTGAATTAATGAATAAATTAGAATTAGAAACTAAGCATGATGTAGTTGCTTTTACTAGAATGTTGAGTGCTAACTTAAAAACTGAAAGTCGTTGAATTCATTATGGTTTAACTTCAACTGATATGGTTGATAGTGTCCAAAATCTACAAATAAAATTTTCAAATGAAATTATTGAAAAAGCTTTAATTACTTTACAATTGAAATTAAAAGAATTAGCGTTTAAATATAAAAATCAATTAGTAATTGGTCGCAGTCATGGTATTTTTGGTGAACCAACTTCATTAGGATTAAAATTTGCTTTATGATACGATGAAATAAATAGACAGTTAGTAAGGTTGGAATTAGCAAGAAAACAAGTTGAAGTTATTAAGATTACGGGTGCTATGGGTAATTTTGTTCATATTTCGCCAAAAGTTAGTGAATTTATTGCCAAAAAATGAAAAATGGAAGTTGACAGTTGTGCTACGCAGGTAGTACAACGTGATCGTTTGATTTTTTTAATTACACAATTAAGTTCAATTGCTACAACAATTGAAAAAATAGCTTTAGAAATTCGTTTGAGTCAACGTAGCGAAGTTAATGAACTTTTAGAGGGATTTTCTATTTCACAAAAAGGTTCAAGTTCAATGCCACATAAAAAAAATCCAATTGGTTCTGAAAATATTTGTGGTTTAGCAAGATTAGTTCGAAGTTATAATAGTATAGTATATGAGAATAATTTATTATGGTATGAACGTGATATCTCTCATAGTTCTAATGAACGCATTATGTTACCTGATATTTATCATATATTAGATTTTATTATTAATAGAATGACAAATATTTTAGATAATTTAGTAATTAATACTAGTGCCATGGCAAATAATATTGCTAAAGCTAATGAACTTTATTTTTCACAAGTAGTTTTATTGACTATTATTAAAAATAATCCAAAAATAACACGTGAAATTGCTTATGATTTTATTCAAAAATGCACTTTAGAAGCACAAAATAAAATGATTAATTTTAAAGATGTATTAATAAAGAATAATATTAATCAATATTTAACTAGTGAACAGTTAAATGAATGTTGTAATAATAATATTTTTTTAATAAATGTTGATTATATTTTTAAAAAAGTTTTTAAAGATAAATAATGTTTAATATTAAATTTAATTAGCATTTAATTTATTAATTTTTGTTTTTTTTATTTTATCTAATAATCAATAAATATAAAAGATTAAGAAAATATTGTAATTAGTCACTAGATTATATAAGTTTAAGGAGTGAAAATTATGAAGAAATACAAAATCGATAATAGTTTTCCTTTTATAAATCAACATTTTAATTTTATTACAAGCTATGATGATAATGAAGAACATTTTTATGATGTTTTAGATGATCGATACTTAAAAGATAATGGAGAATTAGATATTAATTTATTAAAAAAGAAAATTAATAAAATAAAAATAATATTATATTATATTAGTAATAAGAAATATAAATGTGAAAAAACATTGCAGTCATATATTAAAAAACAATCTATATTTCTTTCTTATAATATAAATAGTATTAAAAAGTTAGAAATTTTCGAAAAACAAAAAACAAGTAAAATTTTTAAATTTAAGAATAAATTAGTTAAGTTTTTAACTTTTGGTTATTATAATTTTGAAAAAAAACGAATTAACAAAATAGTATGTGAAAAAGTTAATATAAGTAATCAAAAAGAAGAATTGAAAAAGGTTGGATTAAAAATTTTAAAACTTAATAATATTTTAGAAAAAATAGAAAAAGAAAAAAGAAGACAATGAGAAAAAAATGATCTTTTGAGACATTGATATGATTTTGCAATTTCAGGAAAATTACAAAATCAACCATTAATGAGTAATGGTAATCAGTATTTACCAGTAAATAATTATGATAATGAAAAAAGTAGTGTTCTTTAACACGTAAATAGTGATTATCAGTTTTACTTAAATGTTGATATAGATGCTGTTAACTCTGATAATGGTTTTAATAAAAATCAATATCAACAAAAATGTTCCATTTTATAAAAAAATAAAGATTAATAAAATATTATTAATTTAAATAAGTATTACAATAAAAAATACTATTTTAATGTAAAATTATAATTATTAAATTTAGGAGCAAATAATGACAAAAAAATTTTATATTACTACCCCTATTTATTATCCTAGTGCTAAGTTACACTTAGGACATGCTTATACAACAATTATTGCTGATGTTTTAGCTCGCTATAAGAAAATGCAAGGTTATGAAGTATTCTTTTTAACTGGAAGTGATGAACATGGTCAAAAAATTGCTAAAAAGGCGGATGAAAATAAACAAACTCCACAAAAATTTGTTGATGATATTGTTGTTGGGTTTAAGAATTTATGAAAAAACTTAAATATTGATTATGATAAATTTATTAGAACAACTGATAAAAATAATATTTTAAGTGTTCAGAAAATATTCAGCAAATTATTAAAACAAAATGATATTTATTTGGGAAAATATGAAGGCTCATATTGTATTTCTTGTGAAGAATTTTTGACAGATAGCCAAATTAATAAAACTAATAATACATGTAAAATATGTCAAGGTAATATTACTACTTTATCAGAACCATCATATTTTTTAAAATTGGAAAAATATACTAAACAATTATTAAAATATTATGATGAACATCCATTATTTTTATGACCACTTAATCGTAAAACGGAAATGATTAATAATTTTATTACGCCAGGTTTAGAAAATTTAAGTGTTACTAGAACGAGTTTTACTTGAGGGGTACCAGTATTAGAAAATCCAAAACATGTTATTTATGTTTGAATTGATGCATTAAGTAATTATTTAACAGGATTAGGTTATTTACAAGATGATGACATTAATTTTAAAAAATTTTGACTAGATTCAAATTGTGAAATTGTGAATTTAGTTGGTAAAGAAATTAGTCGTTTTCATATGATTTATTGACCAATTTTATTAATGGCATTAAACTTGAGACAACCAAATCGAATTTTGGCTCACGGTTGAATTACTAATGAAGAAGGAAAAATGTCAAAATCAAAAGGTAATGTTATTGATCCTTTAGTACTAGTAAATCGTTATGGTGCAGATGGATTACGGTTTTTTTTAATGAAAGAAATTATTATTGGTCATGATGCAAAATATAGTCATGAATTATTTTTAAATTGTTATAACTCTTATCTTGTTAATGATTTAGGTAATTTGCTTTCGCGAACAGTTACAATGATCATTAAATATTGTGATGGTAAAATTCCCAAAGTTAATTTAAATAAGTTACAACCACAAGCAATAGAAATAATTAAAATTATTAAAAGTACTATTAATGATTTTAATATTGAAATGGATGAGTATCAAATTCATGAAGCAATTAATGTCGTTTTTAAATTAATAACTAGTGGTAATAAATTAATTGATTTAACAAAACCATGAGATTTACATAAAAATAATAAAACTATTGAATTACATAATATTTTAAATTTATTAGCAAATATTTTAATTATTAGTAGTGCTTTATTAAGTCCAATTTTGGTTAATAGTTCATTAAAAATTCATGAACAATTGGGTGTCTTAAAAATTACTAAACCAATAGTCAATATTAACTTGAATGAAGTTTTTAATAAATCTGTTAATAAAAAAGAGTTATTATTTCCAAGATTAAATATCGAAGATGAATTATCATTTTTAAACAATGCATTTAAATAAAATATAAGAGTTATTAAAAAAATGGCAGTTATAGATAATAAATATCCAATTCATTTTGTATGAATTGGAGAAATACCAATTACTGTAAGAAATAATATAATTTATGCGGCTTTATTACATCAACATGAACGTGAAGTTATTTTATGAATTTCTAAAAATGAAAAAAATAGAGAAATTACTGAAAATGAAAAACAACAACATAAGTTACTTAATAATATTAAAATTATTAGTTTAAAAGAAATAGAAAATTTAGAAAATAATGATGTAGTAATATTTGAACAAATATTTAAAAATAATAGATTAGCAATTAAAGAAAAACTAAAATCAGCATCAGATTTTATAAGAATTGTTATATTAAACCAATATGGAGGCATTTATTTAGATGGTGATGTTGAATTAAAACGTTCACTCCCTAGATTTCTTTATGCTTGTTATGGTATTTTATTAAATATTAAAATTAAAAAAAATGATAATTATAAATTATATTTTGATACAGATTTTTATGATGTAATTGTTGTCACAAAACATTCTAAAATTATTAGTAAGGTAATAAATGAATTAAGAGAAGAATTAGATCAAAAAAATAATCCAACATATGATGTAGGAGAATTGGTAAAAATTCAAAAAATTGTTAATTATATAATTGAAAATAATTTTAAAGAAGAAGAAAAAGAAATATTATATGATGCTAATAGTCAGTATATAGGATTAGATTTTTATTCAATGAAAAATAATTTATATTTTTCATTAAAGACTTTTAGAAAAATGGCATTTCCATCAGAATTATTTTCTTCTTTTGATATTGGTTATCAACACGGTTCCAATAATTGAAATGAAATAAATGAAACCGAATATAATAAACAAAGAAGATTACAAAAAATATCAGAAGAGTATGTAAAACAAATAAAAATAATAGAAAACATTTCAATAATGATTACATTTGAAGGTAATTATAGTGAAAAAATAAATTTTTATTTCAAAAGCATTTTCAAAAACTTAAAGAGATTTATAATGAGTATATATGAGTAATAATTAATATTAAAACTGATTTAGGAGAAAATAAGTTAAAAGTTATTGAATGAAGTAATAAAAGTAAAGATGAAATAAATATTGAAGGTGAAAAAAGAGAATACAGTTTAAACTATCAAGCAGAAGAAAATCAAAAAAATACAACAAAATTTTTATAAAAAAATAAAAAATGTATAATTTTTTATACATTTTTGGTGAAAATTAAGAGTTAAATATGAAATTTATTCGGGTTCATAAAATGGAACAATAACTTTTAAAGTATCTGGCTCTTCAGTTTTTAGTAAACGTTTGTCAATTTTATAAAGGTTACTATTAGACATTGCAATTCAATCCAATAAGTCTTTTTCATAAGCAATTTCTTCATAGAAATCAATTAAGAATCAGTCATAAAATTTCGCAGTTAAATTATCATTATTTTCACGAGCACTTTTAACAAGTTTATTAGTAAAATCAAGTAATTCTTCTTTAGTAGATTTTAATTTTTTTAATGCTTCTTCAATGTTTTTTGTAGTAAAAGTTGGAACTTTAATGTCTTTAATTTCAACTTGAGCATCTTGATCCATTAAATAGTTACAAATTTTACGAATATGAACAACAGCATCAGCTGCTTCTACTTGGAAGAAGCGCGCAAACCCAGGATATCCTTTTTGATTTGCATCATTACTTAATTTAAAACTAAGCATTTGATATTTTAGATGTTCACTAATATAATCATTTAGATCATCGTTAATTTTTTTAATCATTAAATACACCTTCTTTCTTGGCTTTATATGTATTATACTACTTTAATACTATATATATTAAAATAAATTAAGAATAAAAATATTGTTAATTAATTGTTTCTGTTGCATTTTTTATGAAGTAAGTTCAGTGAATAGTTCAAGACCAATTTGATCATGTGCTCATTTATTTGGATGAACATAATCAAAGAAAAAATTATTATTAATAGTTTCTGGAGTTGTTCCATCAATATATCTTGGATTTAAATTTAAAGCTAAACCGGGAATTGATCATTTTATTGATTCATTAGTAATATTTTTTCCTATTTCTTGTGCTTCAGATAATAAATCACTAAAATTAGTTTCTAAGTCAAACGGTCTGATATTAATATCAGAATTATTTTTTATTAATTCAGTAATTTTATCATTTAATTTGTTATTATATTCATTTGATAAGTGGTTTGCTACTTCTTTAACAGATTGTTTTTCATTAACATATTTTGGAATATTACTAATGTTAGGCACATTGGCAATTATTAAATTTTGAGCACCAGCATTAATTAATGTATCAATAGTTTCAAACTCAGTTGTTATTGCATTATTAATAATTGACTCTTGTTTTGCTGTTGAATTTTCATCCATAGCAGAAAGCAGATCATTACCACCTATTTCAATAAAAATATCATCATTTTTTTGTATTTTATGATCTTTTAATAATTGATTAGCTTGGTGGTCAATAGAATAATGATTTAAGAATAATTGATATTCTCAACTATGATTTTGTCCGGCTTGTGCTCCACCTACAGCATAGTTATTACCTTTTTGATATCAAGCTGGTAATAGTTCTGTTCCTAGTTTTTTCGCTAAAATACTAGCAGCAACATCGCCATTAGTAAATGAATTATGATAAAAAGGTTCTTGAAATTTAACTTTATCTATATTTCAAGTATCATAAGTAAAAATATTAGCTAAATTACCATTATCTGATAAGCTGTCGCCAAGGACATATAATTGTGATTTAACACTTATTTGTTCATTAAAATGTTTTGCTATCATTTCATTTCCAGCAGTTAAAGTTATTGCTGTCAGAGTGATGTTTATTAAAAATGTTTTCATTTGATAAATTCCTTTTCTCATTAAAAATTTAAATATGAAGGTAATTTTTAAAAGAAAACTATATTCTCTTTTAAAAATTAATAACTTAACTTAATAGTAAGTTATTACCTTCGTATTACCATATTAGTAGTAATCAGTAAATAATGTTTTATTACAAAAATAAAAATTGATTTTAAAAAATGATTATATAAATTTAATTATTTATTAAATTTAATGCAGTTTTTAAGAATAATGGGAGCGTACCGAAGATGTCAATAATATTCAAATTTGTCTTAAAATTATAAAGTTAGACGAGAATAATTTTGACTTTAATATGCAATTGTATGTTAATCTTAACACTTGTAAAATATTAGTCAACAATAATACTTACTTGTCATTATTTAGTGATAATTTCCTATTAGTTATCGAGTAAAAATTTCCCAAAAGTGAAGTTAAATATACTTGGTGATAAAAATGGAAAGAAGCATGACTATGAAAGAAAAATATAAGTACAAAATTATAAATGATATTATTATTAATAAATTATCTAAACATCAAGCCAAGAATAAACTTAATCTAACTATTAGAAGAATTAACCAATTAATTCAAATTTTTAATAGAGAAGGTAAAGTTGGTTTTATTCATAAATCTCGCAATAAAATTTCTAATAAGGCAACAAATTTTGAAATCAAAATTAAGATTATCAACTTGTATAAAACAAAATATTATAATTTTAATTTTCAACATTTTCATGAGAAATTAATGAATGAAGAAAAAATTAAAATTTCATATAGCACACTTTATACTATATTAATCAAAGAAAAAATTACTTCACCAAAAAGACATAAAAATAAAAAAAATAACTTACATCCAACAAGAAATCGAAGAACAAATTTTGGTGAATTAATTCAAATGGATGCAAGTAATCATCATTGATTTGGTAACGATAAACCAAAATCATTTTTACATGCTGCAATTGATGATGCTACAGGAAATATTGTTGGACTATGATTTGATCATCAAGAAACATTAGATGGTTATTATAATGTTTTTTATCAAATTTTAACTAATTATGGCATACCAAAAACATTTTATACTGATAATAGAACAGTTTTTGGATATAAGAAAAAAATTGATTCAGGTAAAATAAACACAGAAAATGACACTTATACTCAATTCCAAAAATGCTGTAATGATTTGGGTGTTGAAATAATTAGAACTTCAATTCCACAAGCTAAAGGTAGAATTGAACGTTTATTTGGAACACTTCAAAGTCGATTAATTAGTGAATTACGACTTAATAAAATTAAAACATTAGATGAAGCTAATCAATTTCTCAAAATGTACATAAACGTTTTTAATAAACAGTTTGCCTTTCCTATTGATGATAATAAATCTGCTATGGTTAAAGCTCCTACACAAGAAGAAATAAATATTTATCTTTCAAGATTTTCTAAAAGAAAAACAGATAGTGGTTCAACTATAACATATTATGGTAAAAAATATTTTCCTTATAAAAATAACAAAGTTCAATACATACAATCTCGAATTGATGTAATTGTACTTAAATCGTTTATTAATGAATTATATCTTAGTTACAATAATCAAATATATGAACTAAAAGAAATAGCACTAAAACCAATTATTAAAGACAACTTGATAAAAACTAAAAAAGTTTATATACCCAATAAAAATCATCCTTGAAGATATGGATATCAATAATTCCTAATTAAAGTTATATAAGATTTACATTTTTTGAATACTAAACCATATAAATTTTTAAAATGTTTGTATATGAGCAAATTTGGTGCTTTAAAATTGATTTTAAAGATATAAAGAGATTACAAATTCAATATCTTCCTCTTTTACATTTTTTTGTGATTTTCTACTAGAACTTTGACTTTTGCTTGTTGAAGCTTCACTGTTTACTTTTGATTTGTCTTTTTGAAATCCAAGAGCATTAGTAACTCTTTTTTTATTTTTTTCTAGTATTTTATAAAATACTAGAAAAAAAGAACTTTCATTGTTAATTGAAAAAATTTAGGCAAAAAAAGCACGATTATTATATCCACTAGTTGAAGGTTGATTTGTCAACTCGATTGAATTTATTTATTCTTTTTCAAGTTCTTTTAATAAGTTTTTTTTATTGTTATTTATTTTACAATTATAAATACAATAACCAATAATAATTGATGTTGTAATTAATCCATAACCAATAAAACCTGTTGTTGGTCAAAAATAATCTGACTCATAAAAATTAGTTAAATAATTTTTAATATTTGTTCATATATCTTTTTTTGTTTCAAAAAGTTCAGTACTAGTATTATTAGCATTATTAGTTTGATTATTGAAATTTGTCATTTCAGTTGTTGTTATTTTATTGAATATTTTTGATACAGGAGTTGAGATTACCGATGGTAAAGTAGTTATGTTATTAATAATTACCGATAGCATACTATCATTTCATGAATTGGTCTCCATATAAACTATCCTTTCAAAATAAAAACCTATTTGTTTAAAAATAAAACAATGGGTTAAAAACTATATTTAGTTTTTAACAATATTATAATTAATAAATTTTTAAATATTAAATATTTCTATATTATAAAAAATAGAAACTAAAATTTTCAGGATTATTTAAAATTTGTGTATTTTACTGAAATAGTTTAAATTTCCCAAAATAATTTAGTTTTTTTGATAAGTATTTTGGGAAATTTTCACTCGATATTGACATATATCAACCACTATATCATCTATATCAGTGAAATGGATGTATTTGAGTAACAAAAGTTTCTGCTTTAATAATACTATCAACAACTGTAATTGGTTTATACTTAGGATTACGATGATAAATAGTAATTGCACATTTACTTAATGATAAAGGTTGAATTTTACAACCCATAAATACTGGTGAACTTAATGGAATTAATTGTGCATGTTTAATTGCTTTTTTCTCTGCACTAGTAAATAAATTTGTTGCTTTTTCTTTTAATTTATTAATTTTTTCAAATGCTTGTTTTTCTAACTTTTCAAATTTTTCTTGTAATTTATATATACTTTCTCGTAATTTTTCAAAATATGGAGTATCTTTTCAAAATTTATTTAAACCTTTTTTTAAATAAAATCTAATATCAAAATATTTAAAAGTTTGATTTGCTTTTAAAACAAGTTGATGAATAACATTATTTTTAAAATTAAATTTAATAGCATTAGCACGAATTTTTTGTAAATCTAAAATTAAAGTTTTTCCATATCTATTTTCTGTATGTATTGTATGAACTAAATTTAATCAATCATGTTGGTTCATTTTTAATACCTCTTTTAATTCAGTATTATATTTTTTTAAAAAGTTATTTGCTTTTTCAATATCTTTAATTTTAAATTTAGGAGTTAATTGGGGACTTAATTTTGTTAATGTATTTTGTAATAATAAGTAATCTTGGATGGGTTACACTTTATTGGACACTAATTACGTAGACAAGTTCACAAATTAGTTAAAAGAAAGGAAAATAATTATGGCCAATATTAACTCATATTCAGATGAATTTAAAAAACAAATAGTAGCTTTATATCAAAGTGGCAAGTCAGTATCTTGTCTTGTTAAAGAATATAACGTTACAAGAGCGGCTACTTATAAATGAATTAAGCAATTTACTAATTCAGGCAGTTTTAAAACCAAAGATAATCTTTCTGATTTAGAAAAACAATTAATTCAAGCAAATAAAGAATTAAAACAATTACGAATGGAAAATGATATTTTAAAGCAAGCAGCACTAATAATAGGCAGAAAATAGAAATTATTGCAAATAATAAATCTAAATATAAAATTCGCACAATGTGTCGTTTTTTAAAACTCTCTAAATCAACATATTATTTTAATTTAAAGAAAAAAAATAAAAATCAAAATAATATTTATGATGAAGCTGTTATTAGTGCTTTTAAAGAAAATAAAGAAGTTTATGGTACTAGAAGATTAAAAGTCATACTAGCAAACCAAGAAATTTATTTATCACGCAGAAAAATTAAACAAATTATGAATAAGCATAATTTAATATCAAAATACACTAAATTATCATTCAAAAATCATCATAATAAAGTCAATGATAGTCAAATTACCAATCTTGTTAATAGAAACTTTAATAATAAAATTAAAAATGAAGTTATTGTTAGTGATTTAACTTATGTTCAAGTTAATGGTAAGTGAAACTATATTTGCTTATTAATAGACCTATTTAACCGCGAAATTATTGGACATAGTGTAGGTACTAAAAAAGATGCATCATTAGTATATCAAGCATTTATGCACTCAAATCGCTGTTTAAAAGATATTGAAATATTTCATAGCGATCGCGGTAACGAATTTAATAATAAAACTATTGATAAACTTTTATTAGCATTCAACATAACTCGATCTTTAAGCAAAAAAGGCTGTCCTTATGACAATGCTGTTGCTGAAGCAACTTTTAAAACTTTCAAAACTGAATTTATTAATGATAAAAATTTTACATCATTAATCAAATTAAAATTAGAATTATTTGATTATATCAATTGATACAACAACATAAGAATTCACAGCACCTTAAACTACCTAACTCCAGTTAATTATCAAAAACAAGTGTCTACCAAAAAACAGTCCTAAAAAGGGTTGCCATTCCAACTGGTTGTTCTTTAATCATTTTTTTAATAGTTTTTTCAATTTTTGAATTTTCTAAATTATTAGTTTTAAATTTTAAATAATCATAAAATTCAGTTTTAACTTGATATTTTTTAAATATATTAATCATTTCTTTTTCTTTAATTTCTTGATTAAGTTTATTTAACTTATTTTCTGCTTCATTAACTTTATTTTCTATTTCTTGTGAAGAAGCATTATTTTCAGTTAAAGGTTCAGTTGTTTGTTGAACATTATTTTCATTTTCTAACATTTACATCACCACTTTATTATTTATTTTCTTTATTAATTTTTTCATTTAACTTTGCTAATTTTTTTTGATGTTTAATAATTTTGTTATTTGCTCTAACATGTTTTGGAGTTGTGATAAATCTTTTTAATAAAACAATAATTTCTCTGCAAATTAATGTTCCAACACTTGTTCCAATAATTATTAATTCATGTAAAAATTCTTTCATTTCAAATTTTCCTTTCAACTATTTATTGTTTATTTTTGATTATTCATCAAATTGCCCACCATTAATTCTTTCAATCATTGATTGTGAATTACTTATAATAGTTACTAATAAAGAAATTTCTTTATTTAATTGTTCCATCCTTTCTTTATGTGTTTTTATTTCGTGATTATAATATTCAATTAATTTTTCTTTATTCATAAATTACTCACCTCCTTTATAAACTCATGTGATTATAATCTCAATTTAGTGAAGCATTATCATGATTTAATGGTACTTCGCTCATATTATCACTACCATATTGACTAGTTGTTTCACTATTAATTGTGAATCTATTATCATTTATTAATCTTGCAGTTTCATTTGTAAATGAAGTTTCTTGCATTTCTTGATTATGATGTGTAGTTTCAATAGGTAGTAAATTATGGATAATTTCACTTGCACCAGCAATTATGGTAGGTACTGCATAAGCATTTAAACTAATATATGTATCTCAGTCCATTAATGACTGATTTTCTTGTTTATTTAATAGTAATCATGGAGGACCTTCTGTTGTAGTTGTAGTAGTTATTGGAATTGGTGTTGTTGGAATAATAGGACTAATATTACTTTCTGTTCATTTACTATAATTTGCTAAACCAATTGTTCCTAAACCTAATAATATTTTTTTAGTACTATTAATTAATTTAGTTTTTGTATTTGGTCTTTGATTTAAATTTCAAATATCTAAACCTAATTTTTTACCAAATAATAAACTATTAATTGAACCTAATAATGGATTATCTATTACTTGACCATAATAAGCACTTGTACCAATCATTGCACAAATTGGACTTATTCCAGTTCTAATTAATTTAGTTAAAGTATAATTTGATTGATTTTCTATACTTGGCATTTTCTATTCTCCTTTAATTTCTAATTTTTTAACTGTTACTTTAATTCAACCTTGATAAACATCATTATCACCAACTATTAATGCAACATTACTTTCTGGGTCAGAAACAATTATGTGTTTTGATTTAACATTTGGATATTGTCTTAAAATAATTGCTCTAATATCATTACTTGTATGAATTGATTTGGGAAATGGTGATAATATTTCAATTTCATCTTTATTTTCAAATAAAGTAGGTAATATTATCATTAGTCAAATTCTCCATTTTCTATTAGTTTATTTAAGATAAATAATGTTACATCCGTTCTCCGTGCTGGCTCTAATTCAATTAAATCATTAATATATTTAATTAATTTTTCTTTATTCATAATTTAACCTTTCTTTCCTAACTCTTTTATTTTGTTTTTGTTTACATAAGTTATTACATTTATGAGCAAAAACTCTACCATAACCACATTTATTATTCTTTTTAATTTTTATTATCATTATTTTTAAAACAATTTTCGCAATTTGGTCAATTATAATTTTCTTTACAATTTTTACAAATTTTCATAATTATTTCTCCTTATTATTTTTTGGATGTTGAAATTGAACAGCTTTACAATTATCACATCTAAATACTAATTCAATACTCACATCTTCATGTTCACATTTATTCATTATCAAATTAACCTTTTTCTAAATATTCAATTATTAATTCCATATCTAATGTGTCATGTTCAATTAAATATTCAATTATTTTTTCTTTATTAATACAATTTTTATGTCTTGAATTATTAATTTCATCAACTTTATTTCTATGTTCTTTACAATATACTCTTCCATATTCATCAAATTGCTCTTCTGTCATATTTTCACATTGTATTTGTTCAAAATGTTCATCATGTGGTGGTATTAAACTAGTAAATTTAGTAGTTTGTGAAAATGTACATCTATTCATTATTTATTCTCCTTATTTTCAATTTGATTAGAAATTTCACTTAATATTTTTAAAACTTTATATTCATTTTTTAAATCTTTAATTATATAAATTAAAAATATTATTAGTGTTATGCTTGTTATTAATATTGGTACTATTAATAAAATTTTTCATAATATCATTTTTTACTCTTTTCATTTTTTAAATCATTTAACATTAATTGAACAAAATGCACGATTTTTAGGGATGTTTAAAGTATTAAAGATTTGACCAGATACTATAATTTCATCATTTTTGTTTAATAAAATACATCGTCTATAAAATTTTGGGTTGTTAAAAATTAAAGTAACATAGTTTAATCCATTTCATTGACCACGAACACTATAATATAATTCTTTATTACCTTTTTCGTAATATTTTGCTTCAATAGTGTTACTAAGTTTTACTGTTAATTTGACATAATTTGCTTTATCTTTCATTTTTATAATTCCTTAAATAATATTGAATATGCTTATATGCATCTTGTTCATGTTTTGTAAATTTTATATTTCCTTTATAATTTTCTATTTTAGTTTTATTTTTTGGTTCACTTTCTAAATAATCTCAGTTCATAACATCTTCTACTAATACCATTAAAGCGCCAATAATTTTAGGAGTTGCTAATGGATTAGTTAATAATTGTTTTGAACTTAAAAAGAAATTTTCAACAATCACTAATATTTTTTTATTAATAAATTGTTTTTTAATTAATTTAAAATATTCTTTATATATATTTTTACTTTCTAAAACTGTTTTAGTTTTGAATGTTTCATTAAAAACAATATTATTAGTTTCATTTGAATATATAACAATTCCATTATTACCAATTCCTGCTGGGTCAATTCCAATAATTAAGTCATATTCCATTATTAATCAAAGTCTCCATTATTTATTTCATATAATAATACACATATAATTTCATATCTTCCTTTATAGTTATTATTATTTTCTATACATTTTCTATATTCTTTTTCTCTTATTTTTAATCAACTAATTAATTTTTCTTTATCCATATTTATGCCTCCTACTTAACCTAATATTTAAAATACAGTCATAACAAATTGCTTTACTATTTTTATCTCTTAAAAAATATTTTCTTGTTTTTATATCATTAGTATTAAAGAATAAATAATCTAATTTATGTTGTTTACATGTTCAACAAAAATACTTTTTCATTATGAGTTGAAATTTCCTTATAAGAAGTAACTATATAATTAATTGGTAAATCATTATGATTATATGGATTATTTATTTTAAAACCTTTTCTGTTTTCTTCTCACGTAATGTTATATTTAAAACAAGGATTAGTAATCTTTGTTTTACTATCAGTTATTTCGGCAATAAATCAACTATTATGCTGTTCATAAAATGTTAATGATTCAAGTTTTATATCATTAAGATAATATTCTTTTGGAGTAGTTGGTTTATTAACAGTTATTTTTTGGTCTTTAATATATGGTTCTAATAATTTTATTAATTCATTACCACTTAATTCTCTTTTAATATTTTCTAAATTAAAAACTCAATATGTGTAACTGTTATCAATAATAAAAGAATTATTTTTAATCATTCATTTTGGAAGTGATAATTTATATTCAACATAATCAATAAGAATAGATTGTGGTTTATCTTTAACAATTTGTTCTTTTTTAAATTCTATTTGCATAATAATCCTTTTCTAATATGTTCTGTTGCTTCTAGCATAAAGAACATATATTTTGATTTTTAGATTATTAATAATACTACTATTCGTTTTATTAATTCCAGCAATTCTGGGCTCAAAAATAAATTGTGAAATTTTAAAAAACATTGAGGCATTCGATTCAATATTTATTTAATTTGTGTTAAACAAATTAATACTTTAATTGAACCGGTCCCGCTCAATTTTTTTTACAAGTTTGAAATTTATTTTCTCGCCCAAAAAAATTTTCAAAAAAAATAAAAAATAAAACCAACACTTGCTCACTGGGGAGTGCAAGGTTGGTTAAATAAAGAATAGAATTAATACAATAGGTCCCTACAACAGGTCTATATATACTAGTTTCCAATTCGCTCCCACCCCAAGAATTACCATTAATGGTTAGTATATTTTATTAGGTATCACTCCACTTTTTATTTATCCATGCAAGTCCACATGTTCTAGCTACTATTTTTAACAACTGTGTTGTAGTTCACTTTTTTAGTTCCCTAACACGTGTTGATAATAGCGTTAAAGAGGGTTATTAATTATTAACTTTCTCCTACTTGGTCACTGCGTGTAGTAGATATTTAAAGGATGTTAATAATAAAAAATTTTAAAATTTTACAATTACAAAAAAAGACAAGATTTTTATTCTCGTCTTTTGTCATTTATTTTTAATTTAAGGGTTTAAAAAAGAAAGGAGCTATTTTTAAAACTTTTTAGTTATCGACATCTTCGACACGCTCCCAGAATAATTTTATTGTAAAAAAAAATAAAATGTGTTAATTTTAAATCAAAAGATTAGTTTTTTACCCATTTACTTTATTTTTAAAGTAAATGGGTTTTTTATAAAATATTGAAAGGGAATAGGAAAAATGAGTAGAAATATAGCAGTAGGAATTGAAAATTTAGTTAATTCGAAAATAGTAGAAGAGTGAGTTTTTCTTTTTGAACAAAAACTTGAAAAAGAAAAATTAAGAAATTCAGAATATATGAAGTTACACAGCAAAGATATATTTTTTAAATATATGTTTTTTGATGAAGATGAAAAACTTGAAGAAATTGAAAAAGCAGAAAAAAAAATAAAAATAAAATTAAAAAAAATAGAAAAAATTGAAGCAAAAATAGAAAAAATTGAAGCAAAAAATAAAGAAAAAATAAAGAAAAATAAGAATGAAAAAGAAATTGAAGATTTAAAAAATGAAAAAACAAGACTTAATAAAAAAATCGCTTGTTTACATTTACTTATAGATGATAAAAAAGAAGAAGTAAAAGATTTAGAGTTACAAAGATGTAAAATATTAGAAGAAAAAAGTAAAAATGAGAAAAATAATTTCTTATCAAAAGAAGATAGAGAAATACGAGATATTGAAAATAAAATATGAAAAATTATTTTAGATAATTATTTTCAAGATAAAAGTAATAAGAAACTTATATTAAAAGAATATGAGGAATATGCAAGTAATTTTAAAAAAACTATTAAAGAATTAAAGATTGGTGATAAAAAATGTTATGATGCATTATTAGATATAGTTACAACCTTATATAAAGACGTGTCAAGAGACAAATTATTTTTAGAAAGAGAAAACATAAAAACTGATGGTTGACAAGATATAAATTTAGATGAAGATTCAACAAGATTACAAAATTTATCTTTAGAAAATAAATTTAAACCATCTTTGTAGTCAAAAAATGGAAAGAGAATAAAAGATGAAAGAAACTATAGAAAAAATAAATAATGAATTAAAAGAATTTTGAAATAAAAATCAAAAAAACATCCTGATATTTGTAAAAATTTAGAGTTATTAGGAATTGTGGTTATAAAAGGTGGTGTTCCTATGATTGGAGGTGCTTTATTTGGTGCTTTAATTGGAGTTGCGGGAGGACCTATTGGTATAACTGTGGGCGTACCTATTGGTGTATTGCTAGTTTTTAAAGGTGCACTTCTTCAATTTAAACCAAGTATTGATGAAAAATATAACCAAATCAAAAAGACAAAAAAACTAGAAAAATTATTGAAAAGACTAGAAAGTATTGTAGAAGAAGTAAATTTGCAAGAAGAAAATATTATAACAATAGAATCTGACAGTGAATTAAGAGAAGAAAATTTATCTGATATTTTAAGAAAACATAAATTGTACAATGAAGAGTGTAGAAAAAAATTTTTTGAAGATGATCAATCATTTAAATCTGAAACAAAACTTCAAGATTGAGGAAAAAATATAGGTGAAGAAGTAAATAAATTGCATTCAGTAGCATCTTTAGTACAACAGAATGTAACTAGTAATTATCAAACATCTAAAATGTAAATAAATACAAAAATAAAAAACTACTTAATTAATTTTAAGTAGTTTTTTATTTTTATAATCCGCATTTAGATTGAATACCACAATTATTGCAAGTATAACAACCAGCGCTAAAGACAAGGACTCCTTCTTTACACATTGTACATAAATCACCTAAATCAGTACCAATTTTACGATCTTGACGATCATTACGTCATCCTGGTTTAATTGGTTTTGTTTCATTAATACTATCGGCAAAAGTTTCAGTTAGACCAAGATCACTTAAGTTAACTTGGTCTTGCATTTGATTATCATCATCGGTTAAAGATAAGACTTGACTATCTCTACTTCCATCAACATAAACAGTTCCACCTTTTGCTCCATCTTTATATAATTTGTAATATATTTGTTCTACTTTTTTAACAGTGTAACCTTTTGGAGCATTAACAGTTTTTGAAATTGAAGAATCAACTCAACGCTGAATAATACATTGTACATTAGCATGATCTTCAGGTGTTAATTGCATTGCTGAAACAAAAATATCTGGTAATGGTTTTTCTTTAAATTCTGGATGATACTGTAATCAGTCATTTACAATTTTTGCTTTTACTTCCATAAATTTGCCAAGTCTTCCTGAACGGAAATATGAAAAGGCAAAGTATGGTTCAAGTCCTGTTGATACACCAACCATAGTTCCGGTTGAACCTGTTGGAGCAACAGTTAATAAATGTGAGTTACGGATACCATATTTAAGAATATCATTTCTGATGTCTTCAGGCATTGTTTTCATGAAGCCACTATTAATAAATGCTTCGCGTGATTTTAAAAATGGAAAACTTCCTTTTTCTTTAGCAATATTAATTGATGCACGATAAGCACTAGTAGTAATAGTTTCAAAAATTTTATCAACTACTTCATTAGCTTCTTTTGAGCCGTATTTTAGATTACTTCAAATTAGTAAATCATGTAAACCCATTACTCCTAGACCAATTCTTCGTTCACCAAGTGCTTGTTTTTTATTTGCTTCTAAAAAGTATGGAGTGCTGTCAATAACATTATCTTGCATACGAACACAAGTTGTTACAGATTTACTTAGTTCATCGTAAAGAATTTCACTCGTTTTTTTATTAACAAAATTAGCTAAATTAATTGCTGATAAATTACAAACTGAATAGGGTGCTAATGGTTGTTCACCACAAGGATTAGTAGCAACAACACGCATACCATATGCTTGAGCATTAGTCATTTCATTAGCTCTATCAATGAAAAAAATACCAGGTTCTGCTGAATATGTAGCACAGAAATTAATTAAATCTCATAAGTCAGATGCATTAATTGTATAATAAGTTTTAATTGGGTAACCCATTTTTTCTCAATCATGAACATCACCAATTTTATTTCAATGTTCATCATAAGCTTGTTTTTGAGTTACAGTATAATTATCTAAGTCAGGGAAACGTAAATTTCATTTACCATTTGTTGCAACGGCATTCATAAATTCATCACTAATTGTTACTGAAATATTAGTTCCGGTTAAAAAATCGCTTTTAATTACTTCTCAAGATCCACCAAGTGCTAGTTTATTTTTAGCATTTTCTATTATTTCTTCATTAAAAAGTTGTTCATTATTTAAGATTGATTCAAAAATATTGCGATCTTGGTCATTAAGTACTTCAAATTTTAATTTTTTACTTGCTTCATCACGAATTAAACTTGATTTTGAATTTTCTTTTAACCATAATAAAATTTTTGCATTTTGCATTTTTGAAATAATAAATTCGGTAATATCTGGATGTCAATCAGCTAGCATAATCATTTGTGCGCCACGTCGTGATCCACCTTGTTCTACTAAATGAGTTAATGTAGATAAATCGTTTAATCAAGAAACAGCTCCTGAAGATTTACCACCAACTGTTTTAGCAACAGTACCTTTTGGTCTTAGTGTTGAACCATTAGAACCAACACCACCACCATGTGACATAATTTCCATAACTTCTTGACGATGGGCAGCAATTCCACTTCGTGAATCATGAATAAAAGGCATTACGAAACAGTTAAAAAAAGTAACATTAGAATCACTACCAGTCCCATATAAAACTCTTCCGGCAGGTACTATATTTAGCGATTTTAATTGCTCATAAAATTCGGATAAATAAACAGATCTTAATTTTGGTGATTCTTTTGTAGTTAATGATTTACCAACACGATAAGCAATTTGTTCATAAAATAACTCTAGTGGTTTTTCAAGTTCATATTTTTGTTTGTGGATAATACCGGCTTTACCAGAAATTTTTATTAGTTCAGGATCAATTGAACCTAGGTATTCATCTTCAATTTTGATAGCATAAACTTGATTTTCTAATTCTTCAACAACATAACCAATTCCTCTAGTTGGAAAAATAGCGTCTTCACGGATAATACTAATTACCAAATCACCTCGTTTTAAAGTAATTAAATTTTTGTCTTTTTGTGCATAACGATCAAGCATTACCATTCTTGATACACCTTCATGAGTAATTTTATAATCTTTTTCTATTGTTTTTAAGTGTGTAAAATGCTTACTAATATCTTCATTTAAATTATTTTTTAAACTTTCACTGTACATAAAAATTCACCTGACCCTTTACAAATTTATTCTTATTATAACAATTGATAAATTTAAAGTCTAAATTTACATTGTTAGTAACTTATTATTTATTTCAGAAAATAATACGCTTTAAAATAATATCATAATTTATTTTATTAAAAATTTATTTTTTGAAATAAATAAATTCAAATTTAATATTATATAGTCAATGCTAATAATCTTACAAATTAATTTTTCTTATTTATAAATTTATTTTTAATAATGTATTTTATTGTTTGTGGTTCTACGTTATTATTGCCTACTATATAAGAAATATTTTTTGGAAAGTTTAGGTTTTAATGTTTAAATAAAATATTAAACTTTAAATTAAAATTAATAAAAAAATTATAAAAAATCATTTATATTACCTTTATTATTAAATTTTTTTGTTCTTTCAAGAAGTTTTTATAATTATTGGGATATTTTTGTAAAAAATTAAGTAAAAGTTTAATTATAGATTTCTTATATAAAATACTCTTTGTAATGTCTAATTTATAACAATGGTTTTTAAATTTATTAGATATGGTTAATTTTTCATAATTATTAGACATATTTCAAGGCTCTCAGTTGCTATTTTCATTTGGTAAAGAAAAAACACAAAAATATTTTAATATATTTGTAAAATCTATCTTATTAAATTTTGAATCAAATTGAGTTTTTAATTCACTTACTACTTCTGAAGGTTTAAGATCTTCTTTAGTTATTTCATTAGGGTCTAAATCTTTTTTTAGAATAATATTGTTTTCTTTTTTACTATCATGATTTGCTATGATAATATTTTTAGCATATTCTTTAAAGAAATTTTGCAATTCTTCTTTATTAATAATTTCTTTTACTTTTATCATGTAAGTATTTTCTAATGGTATATTAAAATTATTATTATTATCATTATTAAAATATATTATGTTTTCATATAATTTAAAATCGGGTCAAATTTCAAAAATTATTCTTTTGTACAAGTTTATTAAACTAGTCAAAAATTTTACATTTTCTATTGAATTTATTGTTTTATCGTCTATATTATTATGAATATTGTGATGTATTTCATTTCTTATATTATTAAATAAATCTATTATTTTTTTTGCATCAGAAGTTATGACAGATTCCTTTTTTAATATATTAGACAATTCGTTAAAAAATTTAATTTTTTGTTTTTTATCATTTTTTATACAAAAAGCTATAAATAGTCTATTAAAAGCTATATGTGCAAAAATATAAAAATTTTCTAGTCTATCATCTTCTAAAAAGTTATTATAAGAAATTATTGCTTTTTTCATTTTTAGTACAGAAGAATTAAAAAATGTTTCTCAGTCGTTATTCATACAAATTCACCTCTATTTATTAATAGTACAAAATTATTAGTTTGGTTTTATCATATTAATTTTATAAAATTAACCTATAAAGGACAATATACATATATAGCTAACGAAAGTAATGTTTACTCATAAATAATGTAAAATAATAATATGTAATTTAAACAATTCTTGCACTTACAAGTATAATTCAGCAATAATTAAAATAGATTAGGAAGATTAAATTATGCCAAAACCATACAGTGAGGACTTACGAAGAAAAGTAATAGAAGTTTATGAAAGTAAAAACATGAAAATTAAAGAAATTTGTAAAGTGTTCAATATCACTAGAAAGACTTTATTTTTATGAAGAAAAAGAAAGCAAAAAACCGGAAATATAAAACCAATTTTGAATTATCAAAAAGGACATAGCCACAAAATAAAGGATTTAGATGAATTAAAAAATTATTTAGCAGAAAATAAAGATGTTACAGTTCAAAAAGTAATTGAAAAATTTGGTGATATGACAAAAGAAACAGTTTATAACTATTTCAAAAAACTAAATTATACATATAAAAAAAACTTTTCTATATGAACAAAGAGATAAAAATAAACAAGAAGATTTTTTAAAAGAAATAGCGAAAATAATGAATGAAGATTTGGTATATATTGATGAATCTGGAATTGATGATAATGAATTTTATAAATATGGTTGGTCTGAAAAAGGTAAAAGATTATTTGATAATAAACCTGCATATAAAATAAAGAGAATGAGTATAATTGGTGCACTAAATAAAGGTAAATTAAAAGCTCTATGAGCATTTGAAGGACATTGCAATAGTAAAATTTTTGAATCATATGTTAAAAATATACTAATTCCAGTATTAAAGTGTGGACAAATTATAGTTTTAGATAATGCGACGTTTCATAAATCTAAAGCAACAAAACAATTAATTGAAAATGTTGGATGCAAACTATTATTTCTTCCACCATATTCTCCTAATTTAAATCCAATTGAACATTTTTGATTTGCTATAAAACATAATATAAGAAAAATATTACCAAATTATTGACCAAATATTAAAAACGCGATTGATTTTGTTTTTCAAGATATGAGTAAACATTACTTTCGTTAGCTATATAAATAATAAATTTAAAAATACTAATATGGAAGTTAACTAAAAATAATAGATTTAAGTTAGAGTAAAATTTATATGTTATGATAAATATAGTTATTAAAAGGTATGTAGAATCAAGAAAGTGTATTATCAATAATTTCAAAAAATGTTAATTGATATTACGTTAATCTTTGAAAATATAAGCAACGAGTTTTAGTAAAAGTAAAATTTAATTTATTAAATGTTTTTTTATTTGGAGGGAGAAAATTTATATATTAAGATAAATTAATTATAATCATATATTATGGGAGGCAAAAAATGAAAATTGTATTATCTGGTGTAGTTGGTGTTGGTAAGAGCACTATTAGTAGAGAATTAGCAAAATTATTAAAATATAAAATTATGGACGAGCCAGTTACTAGTAATCCCTATTTAGATGATTTTTATCAAAATCCTTTAGAATATGCTTTTAAAATGCAAGTATTTATGCTGATGGCACGAAGTAAACAATTAAAAGAAGCACAAAATTTTAACAATGTTATTTTTGATCGTAGTATTTTAGAAGATCCTATTTTTGTTGAGGTATTAAAAGCTCAAAACAATATGAATGATAGAGATTATGAAGTGTATTTAAATTTTTATAATAATGTTATTATTTCATCACTTTATTTTGATCCACAAATTAAGCCTGATTTAATTGTCTATTTAAAAGCAAATCTTGAAAACACAATTGAACGCATAAACCTTCGTGGTCGTGAATCAGAAAAACATGTACCTCATGAATACTGAAGTTTATTAAATAAAAAATATGAACAGTGATATGAAAAAGAAAAAAATAACTTTAATTTTTTAGTAATTGACACTAATGATTTAACTCCTAAGGAAATAGTACAAAAAATAATTGATTATATAAAATAAAATTTCTTATTGAAATCAAATTTTTATTTAGTCATTTTTTCTCATGTTATATTAATAATTATTGTTATTTTTCCTTTACTTTAAAGGTAATTACGTTATAATATTGTATGAGTCAAATATTTAAAAATCAAACTTAATATATTTACTCCTTGCTCATCAGAGCCATATGCCCAAAAGGAGGTCTTCGAACATTGGAAGATTTAAAACAAAAGCATAATTATGAAATTATGTACATCGTTGATGATCAAAATCAAGAAAAAGCACAATTAATTAAAAAAGAATTTTGTGAAATTTTAACTAAAAATGCTGGAAAAATTACTAAAGAACAAGATTCTATTCGTCAATTTGCTTATCCTATTAACAAAAAAGTTAAGGGTCATTATTTTATTATTGAAGTGCTAACTTCACCAGAAAACATTGCTAACTTTAATCGTGTAGCTTTAAATAAACAAAGACAATTAGACGTAATGCGTTTTTTAGTTATTAATTTAGATAGTGAAAAAGTTAATAAGTTTAAACCAAAACGTCAAGTAGAATCTAGTTCTTTCTCTCGACCAACAAGACCAGGAAATCGTCCTTCTTATAATCGTGATGAAAATGGTGAAAGAAAACCAAGACCAATCGCTGGTACTGAATCATCTTATCGTACAAAAACTAATTACCAAAATTCAAAAACAAATACTAATAATAATGCATCGAATACTGAACAAAAAGATTAATAAAATCTAAGTTAAAAGTGAGGATAAAAAATGAATATTGTTACATTAATTGGTAGAATCACTCGTGATTTAAAGTTACATCAAACTTCAACAGGAAAACCTTTTACTTTTTTTACACTTGCAGTTAATAATATTCAAAATCAAGCTGATTATATTTCGTGTGTGGCTTGAAATAAAGTTGCTGAAAATATGACTAATTATTTAGTTAAAGGTTCTTTAATTTCAGTTTCAGGAAGACTGTCAGTAAGAAAATCAACCGATCAAAATGGAAAAGAACTATATATTACTGAAGTGGTTGCACAAACTGTTACTTTTTTAGATAATCGTAAAAAAGATAGTAGTGGTAATAATGCTAATATTAATTATTCAAAACCAAGAGATGAGAATAAAATTCATTTAGATGATGCTTTTAAAAGTCCTAATTATAGTACTGATATTGCCTTTACTAATATTAATCAGCTTCAAGAAAAAGAAGCTGCTATTCAAAATATAGAATTTGATGAAGAAGATATCATTTGAGATTTAAATAATTAAAGGAGGATAATTATGAACACTGGTAAACCAAGAAATTTTACAAGAAGAAAATCTTGTTTTATTACTAAAAATAATATTACTTATATTGATTATAAAGATATTGAATTACTAAGTAAATTTATGGGTAATAATAACAAAATTTTGCCAGCAAGAACAACAGGTACTAATCCAAAGTATCAACGTTTAATTGCTAAAAATATAAAACGTGCCCAAATCATGGGATTATTAAGATATTCAAGATAAAAAATTGAGTAAGTTTACAAATCTTACTCAATTTTTATTTATTTTTATCTTAAAAATATTTTATTTTAAATAATAGTTTAAAATTAAAATAAAAAGACCTTAATAGTATTATATTACATAAAAGATAATGGCTGTTTTTAGTATTAGTGTTATAGTATAATTAATAATATTAGAAGGAAGTGACAAAGTGTTCAAATCGTTAAGAAATTATCATTTAATAATGATTGTTTGATTAGTAGTTGAAATTTTAATTGGCTTGACTTATTTTATTGTTAATATTGAGACAGCAGAACAAGTGGTCACTATTACTGTAATTTTAAGTTTAGTTTTAGGTAATTTTATTATTGTTTGTCTTTATATTTTTTTATTTAGTTTATGAATTCGTCATCGTTATATTAACACAGCCGAAATCATAAAATTAAATAATGCACAAGCTTTAACTTTTGGTAGTGTTGGTATGATTGTTTTGGATAGTGATTTATCAATTATGTGAGTAAGTGAATTTTTAGAAGATAAAGGTTTAGGTAGATTAATTGGAAAATCAATTGTTAAACTATCAAGAGATTTAGAACAATTAATTAGTAATAATATTACTCAAATTACACTTAAAATTGAAGATATGCTTTATGATGCTATTTATTTAGTACAAACTAGAACAATTTTGTTACAAGAAACAACTAAATATCATTTCTTATATAATAAATTACAGCAAGAAAAATTAGTTTTTGGTGTAATTAGTATTGATAATTTTTATAATTCTTTACAAAAATTAAGAGTTGAGAATCAAATTCGTGTTGAAGCATTTATTAAAACTGAATTAAATGATTTTGCTAATAATTATTCAGGTTTATTATTAGGTAATATTGAAGATGGTTACAATATTTTACTTTATCAAAATGAATTTAATAAAGCAAGAAATGATAACTTTCCACTTATTAAAAATATTCGAGAAGGTGTTAAAAAATTTAAAGCAGATATTACGTTATCTGCTGGTTTCTCTTATGGTAATGCTATTAGTAAAGATCTATATGATTTGGCTATTGAAAGTAAAGAGTTAGCAGTTTATCGTGGTGGTGATCAAGTAGTTATTCGTGAATTTGGTGGTAATACAGTTTTTATTGGAGGTACTATTGAAGCAAAACAATCAGAATCTAAAATTAATATTAGAATGTTTGCACAATCATTATATAATGAAATAAAATTAGCAGAAAACATTTTAGTTATGGGACATGCGACTGCTGATTTTGATAGTATTTCTTCAGGAACAGCTATTATTGAAATTGCTAAAAGTTTAAATAAAAGTGCTCATTATGTTATTAATCAAAATGAAGTTGATGAAAAAACATTAAAAATTCTTCATGAACTTGTTCCTGAAAGTTATATTAGTCGTAATTTTATTACTGGTAAACAAGCACTTAAATTTCTTCATGCAAATACTTTATTAATTGTTGTTGATACTCATAATCCACAACGCGTTGATAGTCCTGATTTATTAAGTAAAGCTGTAAAAATTATTGTTATTGATCATCATCGTGTTTCTGATGAATCAATTAGTAGTACCATTACTTCTTATATTGATGCAGGAACTTCTTCAACAGCTGAAGCAATGACAGAAATTATTTATTATAATGATTTTAATAATATTGAATCAGAATTTTTATGAAATATAATGTTTGCAGGTATTTTAATTGATACTAATAATTTCCAAGTAAGAACAACAAGAAGAACTTTTGAAGCCTGTGGATTATTAACTGATTGAGGAGCTTCTCCTTCTAAAGTTAAAGGATTATTGAAAAATAGTTTAAATGAACTAATTGATAAATTTGCTTTAATTAGTCACGCCCAAGAAATTAAAAAAGGATTTTTAGTTGCTGTTGGTGATGAAAACTTAGAAGTACATACTTCATATTTAGCCCAAATTTCAGAAATGTTGTTAGACTTACGTGATTGTAAAGCATCATTTACTATTGCTTATGATCGTCAAGGACGTGCCTGTTTATCAGCACGAAGCAACGGTGAAATAAATGTTCAAATTATTTGTGAAAACTTAGGTGGTGGTGGTCACTTTAGTGCTGCTGCTGTCCAAAGTAGTAAATTGGGAATTAGAGCATTGTATGATGAATTGGTAAAACTAATTGAAAGTGGCGTATATCAAAGTGAGAGTGCTACTACTGAAAGGTATTAAAAATTATTAAAATAGAAAGTGAGATGTTTACAATGAAAGTTGTACTTTTAACGGATGTTAAAAATTATGGTAAAAAAGGTGAAGTTGTTAATGTTAGTGATGGTTATGGTAAAAATTATTTATTACCTAGAAAATTAGCTGTAATTGCTACATCAGAAGCATTAAAAATTAATCAAAAAGTAATTGAAAATAAAAAAATACAACGAGAAATGGAATTAGAAGATTTACAAAAAATTAAAGAACAATTAGCTTTAATTACTTTACAATTTAAATTAAAAAGTAATAATGGTAAAGTTTCTGGTGCTATTTCTTCAAAACAAATTTGTGAACAACTAGTGCAAAAATATAACATTAAAATTGATAAACATAAATTTGTTAAATTTAATCCTATTAATGAATTAGGTATAACTAACATTAATATTAAATTAGATGTTACAATTATTGCACAATTAAAGGTTGAAGTTTTAGGAGAATAATTATGTCTAACAATGGTCAATATATAAATAATGCAGAAGTTAATGTTTTAAGTGCGATGATTCAATCATCACCAGCATGTGAAAGTGCATTAAATTTATTGGCACCACATGACTTTACAATTAATTCTAATCAAATTATTTTTAAAACAATTACCAATCTTTATAAAAATAATTCCGGTATTGATGTAACAACTATTGCCGAAGAATTAGTTAAGCAAAATAATTTGGATAAAATTGGTGGAATTGAATATTTATCTTCTTTAGTGGCTCAATATATTACTGATGCTAATTTAAAAGAACACATTGATATTTTGATTGAAAGAACTACTAAACGACAATTAGAAAATGCTTTAAAAAATATTGGTAAAGAGTTACAAAGTGAAAAGTCAATTAATGAAGTTTTAATTGCTGCTGAAGCTCAAATTGTACAAGTAAGTAGTGAACGTAATCATGAAGAGATGTTGCCAATTAGTGAACACATTGATGATGTGGTAACTAAAATTGAACAACTACAAAAATCAACAGTTAATATTACTGGTACAAGTTCAGGTATTAACAATTTGGATATGATTACTAGTGGTTTTCAACGAGGTGACTTAATTATTTTAGCAGCTAGACCTTCAATGGGTAAAACCGCCTTAGCACTTAATTTTGCTTTAAATGCTGCTAATGAACAAGATAATAAAAACGATGTTGTTGTTATTTTTTCATTAGAAATGCCAAAAGATCAATTAATTACAAGAATGATTTCTTGTCAAGGACATTTTGATGCTAATCGTTTACGTAATAAGTCTAAATTTACACAGGCTGATTGAAATCGTATTAGTGCTACTGCTGAGCAATTGAAACAAAAAAGAATTATTATTGATGATACACCTGGTTTAAGAGTTTTAGAGTTGCAAACTAAATTAAGAAAATTAAGTCGTGAAAATAGCATTAAGTTAGTAATTATTGATTATTTACAGTTATTAACTGGTAGAGATAGTGAATCACGTCAACAAGAAGTTTCAAATATTTCTCGTAGTTTAAAAATTTTGGCAAGAGAATTAAGAGTACCAATTGTTTGTTTATCACAATTATCAAGAATGGTGGAGAGACGTGAAGAAAAACGCCCTTTAATGTCTGATTTACGTGAGTCAGGGGCTATTGAACAAGATGCTGATGTAATTATGTTTTTATATCGTGATGATTATTATAAGGAAAAAAATAGCGAAGAAACAACAAGTTCACAAGAAAGTAATCTTGCTGAAATTCTTATTTCTAAACATCGAAACGGCCCGACAGGAAAAGTAGTAACTGTTTTTATTCCAAAATGAGGTAAGTTTGAAAATTATACAGGATAAAAATAATAAAAAACCTAAAATTAAATTTTAGGTTTTTTTAAAAGAAGTTAATAAATTAAATTAATTAGTTTTTATTATCCTTCTGGATTTAAACTTTTAAATAGTTTTCTTTTATTATCATTAATTTTAGTTCCAGCGTAAACAATACCATTGACATTTAATAAACTATGTACTTCGCCACCACTGCTACTTCAACTAAAAATACCAATTGCTACTGTATAGACAACTTTAAATAATCTTCCTTTACCATCAGTAGTTCTTGTTCCAACAAAAATTGTATTATTATCATTAACTAGACTTAAAACTTCACCATTAGTATCTTTTCAGTTAGTTACTACTGTATTTTCACCATCTTCTTTAACTTTATATAAATATCCTTGACCATCACCAGTTTTAGTTCCGATATAAATATTTTCGTTTGTTGAAGTAGTTAAACTATAAATTTCACCATTGTTTACATTTCATTTTGATAATATTGTTATTGTGTCATCTTTTGTAATTTTAATTAACTTTCCTGTATATACATTATCAACGGGTGTTGTTTTAATTCCAACATAAATTGTGCCATTGACATTTAGTAAACCACGAACTTCACCATTAGTATCTTTTCAATCAGATAGTGCTGTTATTGTATCATCATCAGTAATTTTAAATAAATTACCTTTGCCATCACCAGTTTTTGTTCCTGCATAAATAGTATTATTAATGTTTAATAGACTACATATTTCACCGTTGTTTTCATCTCATTTAGATAGTGCTATTATTGTATCATCATCAGTAATTTTAAATAAATTACCTTTGCCATCGCCAGTTTTTGTTCCAACATAGATCGTATCATTAACATTTAATAAACTTTGAACTTTACCATTACTTTCTTTTCAATTTGTTAAAGGTGTTGTTGTATCATCTTTTGTAATTTTAAATAAATTACCTTTGTCATCACCAGTTTTGGTTCCTGCATAAATAGTATTTTTATTATTAACTAAGCTTTGAATTTCACCATTATTTTCTTTTCAATTTGTTATTTCTTGAAAATTACTTGTTATATTACTTATACATGCAGTGACATTGCTTGTTGTTGCTGCTGTAAATCCTAAAACACCTACAATTGATAGTATACTTTTTAAATTTTTCATAAAATACCCCTTTTTCAAACTTTAACCCTTTTATAAAATAATTTTACATTATTTCAAAAATAAAATAGTATTTATAATACTTTTGAGTGTTATTTATGAAGTTAATGTAAGTATTTTAGAAAGATATTAAATTAGAAATCTATATTAAATTTTTTTGATTAATATATGAAGTATTTACAAAAGGTTCATTTAATAAATCATTAATTTCTTCGATATTTATGATTTTTTCTGTAGTTATTTCTTGAATTTTATTTCAACTTAAACTTAAAAAATTATTTATTTCAGTATCATTTAATTTTAAAATTTTGCTTATTATTTCCAAAATATTATTTGTTATTTTAACAGTTTTTTTAATTTTTTTATAATATAGTGAAACATCCGCCAGTAATTCTAAGTTACTATAAAATTTATTTTCTTCTTTTTTTGAATTTATAAGTTTTACTAAGAATTCTTTGATTTGATCATTTTTATATTGTTTTGCTAAAATTAATTTAACTTCTAAGTCACATTTTTCATCTTCATCATTCATTGTTATATTGTCCCCTTTTCATTATTATAATTAATAAATTTAGCTTAAATATGTACTATTTATTTGAAGTTTAAAGTGTGCTCCTTCTACAGCATTTTTTGATTCTTCTTTTAAATGAATAGATAAATATATATTGCCATTATTACTATATCAAAAAAATGCTTGAGCATAGATATGAATAAAAACTAACGGAGTAAATCAACTGCCATAATAATACATAAATTCTATATTTCAACAAATTTTGTTTTTTTCATCATTTGTGTTACTTGATGTGTTAATTTTTGCTGTATTAACTGATAAGTTAGGTCCTGTAATTTGAGATGGTAAATTATGTCATATACAGTTTTTATATGTGGCAGTTTCAACTTTAATAATTGCTTTATCATCAAAATTTAACAATTGATACTTTTTAATAAATGATTGTCAATCTAAATGATATTTTTTTCAAGACATTATATTGATATTGTCTACAATATTGCCTTCATATTGAGAACTTGTGCCATTAAATCATTCTTCATTTTCGTACAAAGGTTTTGATTTGTGAGAGTTGTTATCAAAAAAGTCACAAGCGTTAATGTTAATAGTAGTTAATGCACTAAATGTTAAACAACTTAAAATATTTAATATTCTTTTCATTTTATACCTCTTTAAAATTTTTAGATTTATGGTGACATATTCAAATATATCATTTATTTATTATAATATTTTTAAAACTTTTTTCAGTGTATAAAAGGTAATTTATTTCATTTCATTTCAAGGATATATGAAATTATATATGGATAAAAATTAATAACATCGCTACCTTATAATTTCTCCAAACACTACTATAAATCAATTAATGAAATAAAATATTAAATATTTTTTCAATTTTTAAAATTAATTAGTTGCGTAATATGTCTAAAGTTTAAAAGTATCTAAGATTTATATTTTTTGTAATTTATTACTAGAACTTTGACCTTTACTTGTTGAAACTTTGCTATTTTCTTGATTAATAAAATCTATATCTGTTTTATTTCATTAGACATATTCCGTAATTATTTTTTTGAAAAATCAAGTAATAATTTTATAATTTATTTTATTAATGAATTAATAAGGTGTTGATAAATATGGCTTTTGAAAATTTAAAAAAATTAAAAAATGATAAATTTTATAGATATTTTGGTATAAAACATTTTCATTTTAATGAAATGTTAGAAAAATTAATTGAAATAGAAAAATTAGAAAAAACTAAAGGTCGAAAAAATAAACTTTCAGTTGAAGAAAGATTGATGATGACACTTGAATATTGAAAAGAATATTATACTTTTTTTCAAATGAGTATTAAATATAAAATGAGTCCTTCAAGCTGTTTTCGAAATATTACTTGAGTTGAAAATAAACTTAGTAATGATAGAGATTATCAATTTTTAAAAGAAAAATATAAATCAAAAAATGATAAAAAACAAGAAAATTTAAATGAATTTCAATTTTATTTAATTGATTCAACTGAGATTGAAATTGAAAGACCAACTAAAAAAAACTACAGTTAGAATATTTTTCTGGTAAAAGTTGAATGTATTCTATAAAATTTCAAATTGTATATGATTTTTTTAATAAAAATATTGTTGATATTTTTGCTGATAATGGCAAAGTGCATGATTTTCAAATATTAAAAAATTCAAATCTTGTATTTTCTAAAAATACAATAATTATTGGTGATTTAGGATATCAAGGTATACAAAATATTTATGAAAATACAATAATACCAATTAAAAAAAGTAAAAATAAAAAATTAACTAAACAAGAAAGAAAATATAATAAGATTGTATCTAAAATTAGAATCAAAGTTGAACATGTTTTTGCTTGATTAAAAAGATTCAAAATTTTAGTAAATAAATGTAGAAAAAGTAAATTTAGACTTATGTACTTAAGATTTAACTTACTTTGTAAAATTTTTAATAAAATAAAACCATTAAAATAAAAAAAATCAAAAATATATTTTTTAAAATTGAAATTATTATCAAGTTAATATAAAAATATTATTAACATTTTTTTATTTTCGAAATAGAAACTTATTTTTAAACTATTTTTTCGGAAAATATTAACTTTTATAATTAATAACACTAAAAAATTTATAAAAAGTATTATTGACAATTGATTAAATTTAATTATGGAATATGTCTATTGTGAATAAAATGGTATTTCTTTTCATAATATTTTACTTAAAATAGTTTCAGTAAAATTTATAGATGCATTATTTCAATCTTCTGCTACTGTTATTGATTTTTTAACAATTTCTTCAACTACTTTTGTATATTCTTTAATAATTTTTAATTTCAATGAATCATTTTTCAAACACAAATCAATTATTTTATTACTAAAGTTTTCATAAGCATTTGCTTCAGATTTTAAATTTGGATAGAAATTTAATAATGTCTTAAATTCAAACAATTCATATTTAAAAAAGTCTTCAAAACTATAATTTTGATATTTTTTAAAACTTTCAACATTAAATTCTGAATTTAAAAAATTATTCAAATTTGTATCTTGTTCTATTTTACATTTGATGTGTTTTGGCAACTCTTTATATTTATAAATAAATTCTATTTCTTCTTTATTATTTTCATTTTTAACAAGACACATTATTGCAATTAAATGTATTGTCTTATAATTTTCTATTAATGTATTTACGGTTTCTTGTGTTTGTTTTAGTAAAATTTTTGGTATTTTATGACTTAAATTTATTTTTGATAGTTCATCTAATAATTCTAAAATATTTTGTATGTCATGTGAGGCTGATTGAGGAATTGATTTTCCTACCATAATTTTTTCAGCTATTTTTCCCGCAAGATTAGAAGATATCATTGATAATAATGAAACATTTTCTGATGGTTCTATCATTGTATGACCACCGCCATTGTTTTTAATAGTGGAATGGCAACCCTTTTTAGGACTGTTTTTTGGTAGACACTTGTTTTTGATAATTAACTGGAGTTAGGTAGTTTAAGGTGCTGTGAATTCTTATGTTGTTGTATCAATTGATATAATCAAATAATTCTAATTTTAATTTGATTAATGATGTAAAATTTTTATCATTAATAAATTCAGTTTTGAAAGTTTTAAAAGTTGCTTCAGCAACAGCATTGTCATAAGGACAGCCTTTTTTGCTTAAAGATCGAGTTATGTTGAATGCTAATAAAAGTTTATCAATAGTTTTATTATTAAATTCGTTACCGCGATCGCTATGAAATATTTCAATATCTTTTAAACAGCGATTTGAGTGCATAAATGCTTGATATACTAATGATGCATCTTTTTTAGTACCTACACTATGTCCAATAATTTCGCGGTTAAATAGGTCTATTAATAAGCAAATATAGTTTCACTTACCATTAACTTGAACATAAGTTAAATCACTAACAATAACTTCATTTTTAATTTTATTATTAAAGTTTCTATTAACAAGATTGGTAATTTGACTATCATTGACTTTATTATGATGATTTTTGAATGATAATTTAGTGTATTTTGATATTAAATTATGCTTATTCATAATTTGTTTAATTTTTCTGCGTGATAAATAAATTTCTTGGTTTGCTAGTATGACTTTTAATCTTCTAGTACCATAAACTTCTTTATTTTCTTTAAAAGCACTAATAACAGCTTCATCATAAATATTATTTTGATTTTTATTTTTTTTCTTTAAATTAAAATAATATGTTGATTTAGAGAGTTTTAAAAAACGACACATTGTGCGAATTTTATATTTAGATTTATTATTTGCAATAATTTCTATTTTCTGCCTATTATTAGTGCTGCTTGCTTTAAAATATCATTTTCCATTCGTAATTGTTTTAATTCTTTATTTGCTTGAATTAATTGTTTTTCTAAATCAGAAAGATTATCTTTGGTTTTAAAACTGCCTGAATTAGTAAATTGCTTAATTCATTTATAAGTAGCCGCTCTTGTAACGTTATATTCTTTAACAAGACAAGATACTGACTTGCCACTTTGATATAAAGCTACTATTTGTTTTTTAAATTCATCTGAATATGAGTTAATATTGGCCATAATTATTTTCCTTTCTTTTAACTAATTTGTGAACTTGTCTACGTAATTAGTGTCCAATAAAGTGTAACCCATCCAAAATAAAAATAAAAATTTGGATAGTAAATCTTGATATGAACTTATTATTAGTATATTAAATTATAAAACTAATGGCGAATCAAATAATATATAGCTAACGAAAGTAATGTTTACTCATAAATAATGTAAAATAATAATATGTAATTTAAACAATTCTTGCACTTACAAGTATAATTCAGCAATAATTAAAATAGATTAGGAAGATTAAATTATGCCAAAACCATACAGTGAGGACTTACGAAGAAAAGTAATAGAAGTTTATGAAAGTAAAAACATGAAAATTAAAGAAATTTGTAAAGTGTTCAATATCACTAGAAAGACTTTATTTTTATGAAGAAAAAGAAAGCAAAAAACCGGAAATATAAAACCAATTTTGAATTATCAAAAAGGACATAGCCACAAAATAAAGGATTTAGATGAATTAAAAAATTATTTAGCAGAAAATAAAGATGTTACAGTTCAAAAAGTAATTGAAAAATTTGGTGATATGACAAAAGAAACAGTTTATAACTATTTCAAAAAACTAAATTATACATATAAAAAAAACTTTTCTATATGAACAAAGAGATAAAAATAAACAAGAAGATTTTTTAAAAGAAATAGCGAAAATAATGAATGAAGATTTGGTATATATTGATGAATCTGGAATTGATGATAATGAATTTTATAAATATGGTTGGTCTGAAAAAGGTAAAAGATTATTTGATAATAAACCTGCATATAAAATAAAGAGAATGAGTATAATTGGTGCACTAAATAAAGGTAAATTAAAAGCTCTATGAGCATTTGAAGGACATTGCAATAGTAAAATTTTTGAATCATATGTTAAAAATATACTAATTCCAGTATTAAAGTGTGGACAAATTATAGTTTTAGATAATGCGACGTTTCATAAATCTAAAGCAACAAAACAATTAATTGAAAATGTTGGATGCAAACTATTATTTCTTCCACCATATTCTCCTAATTTAAATCCAATTGAACATTTTTGATTTGCTATAAAACATAATATAAGAAAAATATTACCAAATTATTGACCAAATATTAAAAACGCGATTGATTTTGTTTTTCAAGATATGAGTAAACATTACTTTCGTTAGCTATATCTGAATTATTATTAACAAATAATAAAAATGTAAATAATTTTATTATTTTTTTAGATTTTGCAATTTCTTTATTTCAATTAAAAGAACTTTTATGAGAAGAAGTTAAAACATTTACAAATTCCAGATTTGTAAAAAAAATTAGTAGTATAAATGATCCACTTAGTATAGAGTATGATATTAGTAGTTTAGAATATCCATATAGTTTTAGAGTAATTTTTTCATTAATAATTGATATGCTTATAAGATTTGATAATGATAAAAGTAGTTTTATTTTAAATACATCAAATAATGAAATATTAAAATTAAATGAAAAAATTAAATTTTTATCAAAAAATAGTAATTTAAATAGTGATGCAGTTTTTAATTTAATTATTAGTGAAAGTGTTAATCAATCAATAAAATCTACAGCTGGTTCAAGTTATGAAGCTAGAGTTAAGGAGAAATTTTTAGAATTCAAAGAAAATATTGAATTATTAAATAATTCTCATGATTCAAAAGTTCATTCAGTTGAATATGATTTTATTGTAAAATATAATAAATTTAATATTGGTATTAGTGCAAAAAGAACGCTTAGAGAAAGGTATAAACAAAACTCTGAAAATGTATCAGAATTAGATGTTGATGCAATGATAGTTGTAACTTTAGGATTAGATTTAACAGAAAAAGTGATGAATAATATTTTACAGAAAAAAGGACAATATATTTTGGTTTCTCAAGAAATTTATAAAACAAAAGAATTTTTAAAAAGAAATAACAGAGTTTTTTCATCTGAAGATTTTGATTTTTCAATGTTAAAAATTAATTAGTATATATTTTTGATATTAAAATCAAAAATTTTAATGATTTTCAATTATTAAAAAATATAAAAAAATAAAAAAATATAATCTATTACTAGATTATATTTTTTTATTTACATTTAATGTAATACTTTTTTATAAAGTTGAAAATTGTTTTTGAATAGTTGTTTGTTCATCATAATAATTATTCATATCATCATCTGTGTTAATTGAAGGTTGAACTTGTAGTTGGTTAACTTTGGTAATTATTTGTTCAATAACTTTATTGTTTTCATTTTCTTCATGTTCTTCAATAGTTTGTAATTCTTTTTTAATTTTTGTAATTTCTTGATCAATTTGTTTACATTTAGTATTATTTCAAGGTTTAAATTTAAGTTTCTTTTTCTCATCAAGTTTTTTATTTAATAATTCATAAAGAGCAATTTTTCTATTAGTATTGTTACTTTTTAATTCTTTAATTTCATCTTCTTCTGTTATATCTCATTCTTCATTTTCTTGCTCATTTTCTTTTGCCAATTGTTTAATATTTCTTTTTCTGTTTTGCATTTCATTCATACTATTTTTACTTGTACTTTCTTGAAATTCTGGTAATAGTTCTTCTAATAAAAAACAATTATCAGGAAAAACATCATCAAATTTATTAAGTTCTTTATAGATTTTTTCTAATTCTTTTAAATTTTTTAAAATTTCAGAAATTATCAAAGTATTATAATCATTATTAAAATATTCACTAATTCTTTGATAAATAGCATAGTGAGTTTGAAATATTTGATCTGGATAACTTTGACGACTATATTTTATTCCTCTTTCTTCAAGAGCATAAATTTTTTTAAAATTTTTTATTTTTCATTCTTGTAGAGTTTTTTTTACATCATTAAAAATAAACATTTTAATTTCTTTTTCAATTAGTGATTTAAATTCTTTGAAATCATTAGTTTCTTTTAATATTAATTCTTCTTCTGAAATATTAATTACATTTTCATTTTTTCTATTTTCTTTAATTATATTTTTCATGATTGAATCAAAATATTCACCATCACTTTGTAAATCAAAATATTTAGCAAAATCTAACATCTTTATTTTCTCCTTTAATATATTTCTAAATAAAAAACCTATTTACTTTTAAATAAAGTAATAGGTTTTTTTAAAACTTATATGTTTATGATTAAAGGTTATCAAATTTTATATTTTTTTCAATATTTTTTCCATATTAATTAATTTTACAAAAATTAGATATTTCTTATAGAGTTATTAATTTATGTAGTGATGATATTGGTTTTAGTGTTACTAAAACTTATGATTTAGAACCCTATACCATGATTTAAAAGAAAGAGAATTACGTGTTCTAATTAATGAAATTCAAAAAACATATACTAAATTTCAAATTACTAATGCTACTGATATTAGTAAATTGCAACCAGGACAATTCCCTACTTTCCAAAATTTATATGAAACTATTTGTCACAGTTACCAAGAAAAGCCAAATAAAATCTTAAATGAATTAATGGATATCATTCAGTATGACTTTTGTAATGATGGTCAATATAGTAAATTATGGAATGTTCATACAACATTAAATTTTAATAATCAATTTGTTGTTTATGATGTTTGAACATTGTTTGATCAAGATATTCCTAAAATTACAGCCGCTCAGTTTACTTAGTTCTTGCTTTTATTAAAGGTGAAGTTAAACGTAATCGTTTTAAAAAAGATAAAGAATTAATCATCGTTATTGATGAAGCTCACTTAGCTATTGACAAAGACAATCCAGTCGCGCTTAACTTTATGTATCAAATGGTAAAGCGTTGTCGTAATATCATGCAGGAATTATTATTACAACCCAAAATATTAATGACTTTACAGGTACTGAAGATATTAAAAAGAAAACTACAGCAATGATTAATAATACGCAATATACTTTTATATTTAATCTTGCCCCTAGTGATTTAAATGATGTTAAATTACTATATCAATCATATGGTGGGCTTTCACCCGAAGAAACTGACTTTATTCAACGAGCAGGCAAAGGTGACACTTTAATGATTGTTCACAGTTACGAGCGTTACTGTTTAAATATTAATATCTTAGATAGTGAATTTAAAGTTTTTGATTTTAAATAATAAAATTATTTAAAGTTTTTTAAATTTTAAATTCAGTTTATCAATAATATAATTCATTTTTTCTTTAACTTTTGATTGATATTTTTCATCTATTTTTTCTAAATTTAAAGATATTTCATCATAAATAAATTTAATTTTTTCTATAGAAATACAGTTATTATTAAAATTTTCTATTATTCATAAACTTTCTAAATCTATAAAATGTCATGGTCATAATAAATAACTTATTTTTCCATATTCATTATATATAATTTCATTAATTTTAATTTCTTTTCTCTTTTCTTTAATAATTTTATTTATTTCATTATAATAATCTATTCCAAATTTAGTTTTATCTAAGTAGAATAATTCAACTATACTATTAAAAAAAGTAGCCAAAAAATTTGAACTATATATTTCTTGCAATTCTTTTTGGAATTCTCTAAAACATTCTTTTTTCAATAAATTTAAGAATGTTTCATTACTATTTTTAAAATGATCTAACTTAATAACATCAAAAATTAGGTTTGTTATACAAATTAAAAATCTTTTATTTAAATTATAATTAAATGTTTCGTTTGATAATAAGTCTTGCAATTCAATATTTTCATTTAATATTTTCCAGTTAATATAAATAGGAGCACCCAATTCAATTACTTTTTTAAAGTATTCTAAATAATTTTTTTATCAAATTTTAATCCAATTTTTTGATATATTATTTGATTAGAAAATGAAGGTGATTTATTTGAATTTAAATAATGATTAAATTTATTTTTAATATAAGAATCTAAACCTACTAAGTTATTGTCTAATTCAGAGCTTGTTATGTTATTAATTAATTTAACAAGCTCATTAATTTCAGTATCATTAAAATTACTTCTTATTTTTAATATTAAATCAGCGTATATATTGTCAAAATTAGTAAAATCTGTATCTAAATTTAATAATTCTTTTTTTAAAGTTAAACTTATATAATCGAGACCTGGTAGAATAATATTTTTAAATCTTTTTTGTATAATTTTTAAAAAGGATTCTAGTTTGTTTTCAATAGGTACATAATCTAATTTATTTGTAATATAAAAAATTGTATAATTAAATTTCTTGGGATTATTAGTTGATCCTATAATTCCTAAATATATATTATCTAAAATTAATTCTTGCAAAAAAAGAGGAATTTCTCCAAAATTTAAATTAGTGTATTCTTTAATAGCATCCTTTTTCTTTTCATTACTTAAATTAATTTCTTTATAATAATCTTTAGTTAATAATCAACTAATTTTTTTATTTAATATATTTTCTTTTTTAAAAGAAAATACTAATAAATTTTTTATTAGAAAAAAATTAAAAGAAATTAATTCACTATAAAAAAGACTTAAAAATTTACTTTTTTTAAAAAAGTCAAAATCGATTATTGAATCTTTAACAATTTTTTTAAATTCTCTTATAGTGAGTATTCATGGAAATTCTACAAATATTTCCTGACTTATAGAATCTAAGTATTCACCTATTTTTGTTTCTGCTCAAGTACATAAAAAAATATTTGTATGTGTTGTTGTGTTTATAATAGAATAATTAGATTTACTAAGTAAATTTATATTTTTCTCAGAAATTATATTTAAATCAATTGTTAAAATTAATTTAGAATTTTCATTTATAACTTGTTTATTAATTTTTGCAATTAAAGAATTCAATAGTGAAATTAATTCAGTTATTTTTTTATCTTCAAGTCTGTCTATATCTTCTATAGCAATAATAATATTATTTTTATTCATTATTTTTATTATTTTATCATCAATATCGTATAAAAAATATTCTTGATTATTTGGCTGATATTTATTCAAAAATTTTAAAATTAAATAAAAAAACTAGTAACATTATAGAAAAAAAAGAACTCATTAAAGTTGATGCTGTTTTAAAAAGAACATCTGTGGTAAAAGAAGCATAGATTAAATTTAAACATAAAGTAATTAAAAAGAATAATATATTTAGAATTAAAAAAAATAATAAATAATTTTTTCTAAATATATTTTTACTCTTTTTCATTTTACTATACACATTAAACTTAAATTATCTTAAATTATCTTCTAATAAAGAAATATTAATAATTTTAGTATGCTCATTTGGTATTGATTCAATTATTGAAGTTTTTCCAGAACCATATTTTCCGTTTAATATTATTACTTTATTATTTGGTTTTTGAATTTCATCAATTTCTGTTTTAGGGTATAAGATATCTGTAGTATTAATTTTTTGTGTTTTTTCTTCTAAAAAATTAAAATTTTCTTTTTTCATGGAGTAATCCCCTTTTTATAACTCTTAGTATAAATAACTTATTTTATCTAAAATATAACAAATATATTAATGTTTTACTATGTAAATTTAAATAATTTTCTAATAAATACCCCACTTAGATTCAAACCTTTAAGTGGTAATTATTTTTATTTACTTAGTAAAATTAATGTAGTATTAATTAATTTTTAAAAGCAAAATAGGGAATTGTATTAATACAAGAACAAATTAGTATTGAAAATCAATTTAGTTTCTATGAGAAAAAATCTAATGATGTTTTTAAAAGAACATTAGAAGATTTAAAAGTTGAATACGAAGATAACCAAGATTATATATTCCTAATCGTACAAGAACAAGAAAATTAATAATATCTTTGGTATCAATACCAAGCATTGAGATAAATATAAATATCGTTATGTTTATCTTTCTAATTTAGCATTAGGTATTAAAAAATATCAAAGCATTACTAATCATTTACAAATTAAAATTTTATCTTTAATTACTGAAAGTAAATATTTTTTATTGTATTTAATTAACTGAAAAATGTATCAATTATGTAAATAATATTTTTTTATTCATATAAAAACAATTTTTAAGTTTTAGATTTCAATAGAATATATAATTTAAAAAAAATAAAATTCATGATATCTAGTTAATTGAATTAGAACACATTTTTACAATATAATCTATCAAAATAAAAACTCTATCTATCATTAATATTTATTTGCTTTTTTATATTGTTAATGATATTATTTTTAAGTACTTTTTATTAATAGTAATTTTATAAGTGAGGTGAAACCATGGCAAAAGCAAGCATCCATCCAGAGTATTTTCAAACTAAAGTAACATGTATAACATGTAGCAATAATTTTATAAGTGGTTCAACTAAGGGTAAAGAAATCCGTGTTGATACATGTTCAAGTTGTCATCCATTTTATACTGGAAAACAATCATTTGTTTCAGCAAAAGGAAGAGTTGAACGCTTTAATACAAAAGCAAGTAAACAAGTTGAAACAAAAACAAAAACTGTTGAAATAAACAAAGCAAAACCACAAAATACTAAAACTATTGTATTAGAAACAGCGAAAGATGTTCTAAAACTAACTGATACTAAACAAGTTAAAAAATAATTTTAATTAAACTAGAAACTAATCATAGTTTCTTTTTTTATACTCTAAAAATAAAATTATTTACAGACATATTTAACATTAATTAAGTTAAAATATTGTATGTATACAACCCAATAAATATAGAATATAATTTTAATAGTATATGAAATAAAAAACTTTAAGGTAGGGAATGGTTTTATGGAAAAATCATCTGATTTTAATAAATTGGTAATAAGTAAAGGTATTAGATATAATACTGAGCAAACTAGTAACTTTAATTTTAGTATTATTAATTTATCCGTTGAAAAAGCCGTAAAAGATTGAAGTTTTGAAGGAAAATATCCTAGTTGCTTGGCAATTTTTAGTAATGATGAAGATAATATTGAAAAATTAATTAATGCTCTAGCAGGTTCTTCTGCTATTATGGAGGGTAAAATTTTAATTGATGATATTGATGTTACTTATAATAGTATTGGTTTTGAACGAAAAATGGCTTATGTTAGTATGCATTTACAGAGTTGAAATAAATTATTTAGTATTCAACGTAACTTAGCAAGAACAGCAGTTACTAATAAACCTTTTTTACAAGAAATAAGTAATATTAATCAAAAAATTAAGACTGATATTGAAAACTTAAAAAATATAGGTTTAAATTTAGACAGTGGTTATTTTAAAGAAAAATTAATTAATATTATTAAAAATTTTATTAATGAGACACAAAGCACTCGTAATAATTTTATTAAAGAATATCAATATCAAATTAATCATTTTCATAAAAACTTTGCTCAAGAGAAATTTAATTTTGCTGGAAGTGAAAAATTAACAGATATTCTAATTAAAAAATTCACTACCGAAGAAAAAAATATTATTGCAAATAATAACTTATTATTTTTACAATCTTTGCAAGATCGTATTTCTAGTTTGGAAAGTTTAGTGGGACCATGTTTTTGTGGATGTAATCCACCAAAAGAAAGAAAATGAGAGTTTCAACTACGAGAAATTAGTTTTGTTATTAAAGAAATAAATAATTATTTAAATAGAGAGATTAGTACTACTAGAAGTGAAATTAGAACTACATTAAAAACTTGTAACAATCATAATCAAAATTTTAATAGTGAACTTAATCATTTAGTTTCATATCAACAAATTAAATGTACTCGTAGTCAAATTGATCAAATTTTAGACCAGTGAATTGACTTAGCAGAAGTACAAAGAATTAAATTTAATATGAAACAAGATTTTGTGGCAATGCAACTTTTACCAGATGAAATGCATTTACTTTTAAAAAATATTAAAGATGAAATTAAAATCTATCATGATAAAATTTTAAAAAATCCACAGTTACAAGATAAAGAAACATATCAACAACAATTACAAACTTTATATTCGCAGTTAATTGATGTCCGTGATTTAATTAGTGAAAATATTGTTATGATATTTAAACATTTAGATCTAAGTCATTTATTGTCACTACGTTTAACACAATTAACAATAGTAGAGCGACAAATAATAAAAATCATTCAACAATTAATTGTGCCTACTAAAATTTTAATTTTACATAACCCATTTGAACTTTTAAATGTTGATAATAAAGAACAATTAGCAAATTGAATTAAAAAATTACAAAAATTTTTGAAAATAATTATTATTTTTACAACTAATAATCAAGTTGATATTAATTTATTAGCAACTAATGTTACTGTTATTGAAAATGAAATAATTATTCAACAAGGAAATGTTAGTGAAATCACTGATAAACCATTATCTTTAAATTTATTAAAAGAAATAAATGAACAGCATATTAATATCGCAAAGGGAGAATGAAATGCTCATAATTTATATTTTTATAATGTAAATTTAGGTAAGTTTGGTGCTAAAACCGCTTCTACTATTGCTTTTAAATCAAATGCCATTTTGTTTAGTGCAAAGAAACCACGATTTACTTTTTTAAAAAATTCAATTATTATTAATGGTGTTATTAAAAATATTACTAAAGTTGATGATAAAAAAGCATATTTATTGGTTGAAACTACTAAATCAGAACAATTTGAAGTTTTAACTAATAATAATGATAATTTAGAAGTGGGAACTGTTGGTTGAATTAGTATTACTAAAAATTCAATTTTTGTTTTTGATGATGAAACAAAGCAATTAATTGGTACATGATAGAAAGGATATATAATATGAATAAGTTTAAAAAAGAAGCACAAGCAATTTATGAATTAATAAAAATTAGTAATCCAATTATTATTCATCGTCATATTAATCCTGATGGAGATGCTTTGGGTTCACAATGAGGATTAAAAAAAATTATTGAAGATAATTTTGAAAATAAAAAAGTACTTGTTCCAGGTGAAACAAATGAACATATGGCATCATTATTTCCACAACCAACTTTTGTTAAAAAAGAAGATTATGAAAATGCACTAGTAATAGTCACTGATACAGCCAATCGCGAACGAATTAGTGGCGAATTTTGAGAAGAAGGAAAAAAAATAATTAAAATTGATCATCATCCAATTGTTGATAAATATGGTGATATTGATTTAATTGAAGAAAAGGCTTCTGCTGCTTGCCAAGTAGTGGCAAAATGAGCACAAGTATTGAATTTAAAAGTTTCTGCTTTAGCAGCTAGAAATTTATTTCTTGGTTTAGTTACTGATTCTGGTAGATTTTTGTATCGCTCTGTTAATGAAGAAACTTTTCAGATTGCTAGTTTTTTAGTTAAACAAAATTTTAATTTATTAGACTTATATCAAAATTTATATATTCAAAATTTAAAAATCGCAAGATTGAAAGGATATATATTATCAAATTTTAAAATTACTGATAATGGTGTTGCTTATATAATATTTAACGATAAAATAATTACTGACTTACAAACAAAAATTATTAGTCAAAATAAAATATTAAATATTAAAGGTGAAGTTGTTTTAACTAGAGAAGATTTAACTAGCCAAGTTAATGTAATGTCAAATATTGATGGTATTAAAATTTGATTAATTGCTGCTTATGATCAAATGAATAGTAAAATCAAAGTTAGTGTTCGTAGTGCAAGATGAATAATTAATGATACTATTGCCAAGTTTGGTGGTGGTGGTCATCAGACAGCAGCTGGTGCATATTTACAAAATATTAATGAAGTTGAAAAATTGATTGATAGTTTAGATAAAGTTGCTAGTAAATCACCAGAATTAACAAACAATTAAAATTAGAGATGGAGTTGGATATAAATGTATAGTCGTTATAATGAGGGATGAATTGAAGTAATTACTGGTTGTATGTTTGCTGGAAAAACAGAAGAGTTTATGCGACGTATAAATCGTTTACAGTATGCTAAACGCAAAGTGCTAGTTTTTAAACCCAAGGTTGATATTCGTTATGATGCTAAAAAAGTAGTAAGTCATAAAGGAGTATCTATCACAGCGATAGTAATTGATGATCCAATGCAAATATTAAAACATGTAGATAAAGAAATAGAAGCAGTTGCAATTGATGAAGTACAATTTTTTAAACCATCAATTATTGAAGTGATTAAAACATTAGCAAATCAAAATAAGCAAGTTATTGTTGCGGGTTTAGATCAAGATTTTCGTGGTGAACCATTTCCTGTTACTAAAGAATTATTAGCCTTAGCAGAATTTGTAACTAAATTAGATGCTGTTTGTGTAAAATGTGGTAAAGCAGCAACAAGGACACAACGTATTATTAATGGCCGAGAAGCTAGATATGATGATGAAATTATTTTAATTGGTGCGCAAGAACAATATGAAGCTCGATGTCGTAGTCATCATCGTGTCTTAACAAATAATCAGAATAGATAAATCAGGTGTGATATTATGAATGAAAAAACATTAGAACAGTTAATGCAACTTACTAAAAAATATAGTGAAATTGAAAAGCAGTTAGAAAATCCCGAATTAATTCCTCGTGATAAATACACTGAATTAACAAAAGAACATAGTAGATTAGAACCAATTATTGAACAATATTGAAAATATGAAAAAATTAACAAAGAAATTATTGAAGCAAAAAAGGCATTAGCAACCGAACAGGATCAAGAACTTTGTGAAATGCTTAAAATAGATATTAAAGCAAATGAAATAGAATTAGAAAAAGCAGAAAATGAATTAAAACTAACACTAATTCCTAAAGATATAAATGATGATAAAAATGTTATTATTGAAATCAGAGGAGCTGTTGGTGGTGATGAAGCAAATATTTTTGCTGGTGATTTATATCGTATGTATAGTAAGTATTGTGAAATTCAACGATGAAAAATTGAAACTATTGAGGCAAAGGAAGCAATAAATGGTGGATTTAGTTATATTGCTTTTATGGTTAAAGGTAAACATGTATTTGCTAAATTAAAGTTTGAAGCTGGTGGACATCGTGTTCAGAGAGTTCCAAAAACCGAATCACAAGGACGAGTTCATACTTCAATTGCAACGGTTGCTGTATTGCCAGAAGTTAATGAAGTTGAAATTAAAATAAATAATTCTGATTTAAGAATTGATACTTATCGTTCTAGTGGTGCTGGTGGTCAACATGTTAATACTACCGATTCAGCAATTAGAATTACTCATATTCCAACAGGTGTTGTTGTAACTTCACAGGACGGACGAAGTCAACATGATAATAAAGATAAAGCAATGCGGGTATTAAGAGCTAAACTTTATGAAAAAAAAGTTGAAGAAGAACAGGGAAGAATTGGTAATTTAAGAAAAACAGCTGTTGGTAGCGGTGATCGTTCAGAAAAAATTAGAACATACAATTATCCACAAAATAGAGTAACCGATCATCGGATTGGATTATCTTTATTAAAGTTAGATCGTATTATGGAAGGTAATATTGATGAAATTATTATTGCTTTAATTAGTAGTGAACAAAAAGAAAAATTAGAAAATATTGATGAAAATATTACAGTATTAAAGTAAAAAAGGAAGAAATTATTATGGATTTTAAGATTTTAGACTCTAGAACAAAAATTTTGTTTTTAATATCAGTTATTTTTTTATATGCGACATTAGGAACATTTATTACATTAATTTTTAGTAGTGGTATTATTCACATTTTATTTTTAGTTTTAACATTATGATTTGCTAGTGCATCTAGTTTAATTTTTCATTATTTATTATGAAAAAATTTAGAATTTTTACGAAATATTAATGGTAATAATATTAATAATTTTGGTTTTATTATTAGTATTTGTAGTTACATTATTCTTTTTCCAATTATTTGTTTATTAACAATTAGTTTTTTATTTATTTTTAGTATTATTGTTTTAATTCTCGTTGTTAATAATTTAATAAAAAAAACTTCAAGAAATAATAATTCATCTGTTAATTTTCAATAAAATATTTATTTTTGGAGTATAAATTAATGACTTATAGAGATTATCTTTTATTAGCAAAAAAAATTAATAAAAAAAATGAACAAATTAATAAGATAATTTTATTAAAGTTTATTAATAAAGATTTATCTTGATTATATGCAAATCTTAGTCAAACAATAGCAATAGATTTTTTAGAATCATATTTACAACTAGTTAAAAAATTTGTTGCTGGCTATCCTTTACAATATATTATTGGTTATCAATGATTTCTTGATCATAAGTTTGTTGTTGATAATAGAGTATTAATTCCTCGTAATGAAACTGAAGAACTAGTTAAAAATGTTTTTGTCTATGCACAAAACATTTTTAATAATGATAATTTAAAAGTATTAGATTTAGGAACAGGTAGTGGTGCTATTGCTATTAGTTTAGCGTTAAAGAAACCTAATTGAAATATAGTAGCAAGTGATATTAGCAAAGATGCATTAACTATTGCTAAGATTAATAATGATAATTTTAACCTAAAAAATATTAATTTTGTTGAAAGCGATATATTTACAAATCTTAAAAATCATAAATTTAATATTATTATTTCAAATCCGCCATATATTGATGAGACAGCGAATACTTTTTCAAAACATAATTTACAATATGAACCAAAATTAGCTTTATTTGCTGATCATAAAGGATTATATTTTTATGAAGTAATTTTTCAACAATGTCATGCAGTTTTAGAAAAATCTTTTTTATTAGCATTTGAATTTGGTTTTGATCAAAAAGAAGCACTAACTATTCTTATTAAAAAGTATTTACCACAATATAATTACAAATTTATTAAAGATATTAATAATAAATGAAGAATGCTATTTATTTGGCAAACATTATAACATATAAAAACAATTTAAGAACAATAATTTTGTCACTCAAAAGGTGACTATTTTATTTTTTGAAAAGGAAAATCTCATTTAATCTTTCAATTAGGATAACGGGGGCAGTTTTAATGTGGCGTATCATTGAAATATTAAAATATTTTCAGTATTCTTGTTCGGTTAATATAGCATTTCTAATGGAAAAATTTAATGTTACATTTCGAACTTTACAAAGAAATATTACTTTTATTAATACAATGTTAATAAAAATTAGTAATTGCAATATTTCCAGAAAGCAAGATTACTTTGTAATTAATGGTGACAATGAAATAGTAGCAATAAATACTTTGCTTACACAGTTTATCCACATATCCAATGAATATCCTTTTGTTAGAATGAGTAATTTGTTCTTAATATGTGTATGACAAAAAAATATTTAAGTAGTGAGTGACTTATCAATATAAGTAACACAAATAAGTATAATTTAAAAAAAGACATTATTTACTTGAATAACTTTTTCTTTGAACAAAATTTAAGATTAAAATTAAAATTTGAACATAATAAAGGGTTTCAATTAGATGGTTATGAATGACATTTAAGATTTATAACCGCTATTATTATTATAAAACTTATTAGTAAAGATAAAAAAAATCTCTTAACTAATGATAAAGTCCTAACCTATATATACAAAAAAATAGAAATTATAATGATCAATATCGGTTATAAAAAATATTATGATGATCAACTAATATGATTTTTAACAATTCATGTACGAAAAATTAAACTTAATTTTTTTTTTGAAAAAGATGAACAAATTGAATTTAATTTAAACTTAAGTATAAAAAGAGAAGTCGAACATTTTAGATTAATAATTGCTAAAGAGTTTGCTATTGAGTTTGATAAGTTTGAAACCAATTATTTTAATTTCATTTGTTTACTTAATATTAAAGTTGACAGTCAATTATTTCCAAATATAACTTCAGAAATTAGTAACATTACTCAAAAAATATTTTCTTTTATTACTTATGAATATCAGGTGTCTTTATATTCAAATACTTTTAAAAGTAATTTGAATAGTTTTCTTAGTGATAATTGATTTAAATTACAATTTAATTATTATAGTGATATTGGTTTTGCCTTGGATGATACTTTTAAAATAGAAAGTGACTACCAATGAGGGCAACAACTCCTTTTTATTATAAATTCGCAATTAAAAAATAATTATTTTCCCAATCTTAATCTTTTACAAAATAAATTTTTAATAATTACTTTTCATAAAAGTTTTATAGCAAACGAGAACTGAAACATTCCCTTATATATATTCTTAATTGATGACTCCTATGCTAATAAAATTCAAATAACTTCATTTATAAAAGTAAATTTCCCTAATATTTTAATTATTTCCCTAAAAAATAACTTAAGTAATAATTTTAAACTTCATTTACTAAATCAAAAACCTTGTATATTAATTGAAAAGGTAAATATCTATAGTAATTATAATTTAGATAAATATAAGAATATTTCTGTTATTAATATTAATGAAAATTCATGAAATTATGAATTAGAAAAAAATATTAATGAAAAAATAAAACGAGTAATGTTAAAAAGAATTCAATATTCAATTGTGGTATTTAATTTTTATATCCAAGAAAAATTTTATAGTATTAAATCTATTTTGTGAGCATTTCAAAAAACATTTATCAAAAAATATAATTTAAATTTAGAATTTTTAGATATTGATGAATGTTCTATAATTAAAAATCATATTTATGAAAAAAATATTATTAATAAATCAATTACTACCTATTCCTAATTACGAGTTCCCTATTATCCTTTTATATATAAAAAACCCTTTGATATTTCAAAACAAATTTAAAATTCATTTTATTTTCATTTTATTTACTAATAAAAACAATACTCAAAATTATAATTGAATCAATTTGTGAATTTCTTTATTTAAGAAAATGATTAATACTAATATTAAAAGTATTAGTCATATATATAAAATAATACAATCAATCATGACAATTTAATGTTAATTTCCCTTACATTTTTATATAAAAAACATCTTTGACGATAAGTTTAAAGATGTTTTTTATATAAAATTAATAGTATAAATAAAAAACAAATATGAAATCATTTATTTTTAATAAATTTAATAATGATAATTTAGTTAAATAATCATCAGAAAGATAAATCTTAACTTTCATTATATTTTTGGTAAATAAGAATTAAATTTAATATAATCTATTTCTGCATCTTTAAATTGAGTTTCTAATTTTATAATTTCTTTTTTTATAGTACTATCTAATTCTTTATTGGGAAAAATCATTTTTGTAAAATCATTATTATTAAATTTTTTATCAATTGTTTTTTCAATGATATTTTGAATACAAATTGTTTCTATTATAAATGGTTTATTATCATTATCTTCAATTTCTTTTCTTATTTTTTCAATTTCTTCATTAGTATGTTGTATTCCTATTTTTCTTTTAGGCATATTTTTTGATTCTCCTTCTATATTTAATTTAATAAAAATCTAATATAAATATTAATCTATATTAAATTAAGATGTTTATTAAACCATTAATTAATGATTTTCCAATCCTTAATTAGTAATTTTAAGGTTTATTTTAAATTACAAATATTATTTATAAGTTTTTTATTCATTATTTTGAAACAACTATTATATTTAAAATAATAGGTGTATAATTTAGTTAAAATTTATAGTGGTGTTTTCATGATAACTTTACAGCAAAATCAAATTAAAGAAATTAGCCAAATCATTGCTAATGGCGAAGTGGTTGCTTTACCAACAGATACAATTTATGGTCTTGTTTGTAAATTTGATGATGACAAAGCTATTAATAAAATTTATCAAATTAAAAAACGTGATTATAGTAAAGAACTGCCAATTTTAGTTGCTAGTTGAGAGCAAGCTAAAAGCATTGGTATAATTAGCGATCAATTACAGTCATTTTTAATAAATAATTTTAGTGCTGGTAAAGTTACTGTTATAGTTTTAAAACAACCTAGTTTAAACACATCATATTGAATAAATAAAAAGACAATAGCAATTAGAGTTAGTGCTTCACATTTTATTCAAAAATTAATTAAATTAACAGGGCCTTTAGTAGCTACAAGTTGTAATTTAAGTAATGAACAACCAATTAACGATTATCATAATATAAACTTCCCTAATTTAAGGTATAGAGTAGCAGGTGAGATTTTAACAAATAAACCATCAACTATTTTTAATAGTTTTAATGATAAAATTATTAGATAATAATTAGATAACAGTATTAAAAAAGGAGATAATACTATGAATTGATGAATAATTTTAATTATTATTGCGTGCACAACAATATTGATTTTATTAATTGCACTAATTTTATTAATTAAAAAAAATAAACAAAAGAAAATATTAAAAATTACTAAAGATATAAATACTTTATATAAATACTTAAAATTAAAAAAAATAAATACTAAAGAATTACCAGTCTCAATAGAAAAAATTAAAGAAGATATTTATTATAGTGACAAAGTCATTTTGGGAAAGTATGAAGAACTTAATAAGATTTCTGGCCAAAATATTTTGCTAAAAACTGAATATAGTGCTGCCAAAAAATTATTTTTACGTTATAAAATTAAAGACGTTAATCTTATCAAATCATCAGATTTTATACCTTTAAATCAAATAGACTTGTTAATTTCACAAAATAATCTTTATTTTATTGATTCTTTTGAACTACAAATAATACCATTAGTTGATGTTAAAAGTATTACATTTTTTTGAGAAAAAAATAATTATATAAAAAATAAACAAAAATATATTGGTATTGAAATTAATTTTCAAAATAAACGTTTATTTTTTCTTTTTAATAAATATGAAGAAGCAATTAGTTTTGCTGTTCATGTTATTAGTTTATAACAATTATTATTTAATAATTAAAAATTTTGCTTTTTTTGTGAAAATGATATAATTATACAAAATATATTATTAGGAGCAAAATTATGTCAAAAAAACACTTTAAATTTAATACTTGAAAGTTTATTCAATTTACTGGCTTTTTTTTAATTACTTTAGGAATTATTTTTTCTTTTTCTTCTTTTAAAGTTAGCCTATTGTTATATTTTGGTTTAGTATCAGTATTAATAGGTTCTATTAATATTTTAATTTACTATATTTTTATTGGAACAAATAGTTATAAAAAATATTCAAGAAAACAAAATAATAATAAGTTAATAATCAAAAATAATTAAGAAATATAAAGTTAAAACTAAGAAGATTAGTTTTTTCGAGAGAATAATAGGTGAAAAACTATGAGAAAAATATTAAAAGTATTTAAAGCGATGTTTTTAACGAGCATTATTTCTTTACCACTTATTGCATGTGATAAGGTAAATGATGCAAATCAAAAATATGTTGATATTAGTAATATTAATATGGAAGTTACTAATGCTCCTGTTGAATTAAATAAAGATATTTATAATATAGCTTTAATTAAATTTAAAACTAAAGTACAAACTGAAATTAGTAAATTAGTTCCAGAAGGAAAAAAGCCAGAAAATGGTACTGATTATAAAATAACAATTCTTAATCATAATGATATGTATGCTAAAATTAATAAATTTGAATCACTTACTGTTAATGTATCTGCTTCAAATAATAGTAATATTTTAAAAGGTAGTTTTAATGCTTGTGTAAAATTAGTACCAAAGGCTAAAGACATTAGTAATATTAATATTGATAAGCAAGAAGAAAAAATTAAAATTAATACCACTACTTTTGGTGAAGCAATTGCTTTACGTTGTTTATCATTAATTGAAAGTAAAATTAACGCTATTGTTCCAACAGCAAAACAAGATAGTGACTATGTTGTTAATGTAGAAGGTCATACTTTATCAGAATCTATTAAAACATTTGATGATGTTCATATTAATGTTAATGCTATTGAAGATGATTATCATTTTTTATTACATGGTAGTTTTAGTTTTGTCTTAGCATTTGTTAAAGATTAATTTATATTATTTTGGGTAATAAAAAAGATAACTTAATTTTCATTATTATCATAAAAATAAAGTAGTATAGTATGGGGTAAGCATGTCAGAAGTAGAAAAGTTATTAACAATGAATTATGAAAATGTTTGTAATTTTTTAAAAAATAAATATGGATGTATTTCAAAAAATTATTTTTCAGATGCAACAATGTCTAAGAAATCACAAGGAATAACAAGGGGAAAAGAAGGTTTATATATTCATCATATTGATGAAGATAAAGCAATTTTGTTATCTACTCCCAAATGAGCTCAAAAGTCACCATTTGCCTATCAATATGCTGATCGATTAGTTTATTGTAATTTATTAGAACATTTGGTTTTACATATTAAAATTTTTGAATATCCTCATCCAAATAAACATAATTTTATGGAAGTTGGTGTTGGTGGAATTTATGCTTTTATTGTTCCTGAATTAAATGATATTTATAGTGGTATTCAATATAAACAACCATGAAAACAGAAAGTTGCTGAAGTTGTTTTACCATTAAAAGAAGATTATTTTAAATGTATTAAAAAATTAGTAGAACTTGGGTTTTCTTATCCTTTGCTTACTTCTTTTAATCATCAATTTGGTACATGAAATAATAGAAATAATAATAAGTTATATGAAGAAATGAAAAAAATGGGTGTTAAACAGTAACTTTTTTTATTGTTATTTAATCATAAATAAAAAATGTTAGTAAATTACTAACATTTATTTTTATTAAGTTTATTAAAAAGTTAATTGACAATGATTTTCATTAATTATTGGTAATTGTTCACTATTAATACTTGTTATATCGTTGTTTTTTAATAATGGAGTTCTTTCAGATATTTGTTGTTCGTTATTACTTTCAACATTAATATCAGAAATATTTGTTGGAAAACATTTATCATAAATATTTGAAATGGAAGTGCCAATTCCATACCTTAGTTTAGAGCCTAAAAATGCTCCAATCAAAGGTGAACCTGCTATAGTAAACATTATTCCAAAGAGTGCCATTCCTGCTTCTGGATCATGGAAAGCTTCCTTATTTTTTGAAATTAAATCATAATAAAAATAACTTATACCACCTAATGCTGTACTACCACCTAATATTCCGCCTGTATATGTAAAGTATTTTTGAATTTTTTTCATTTTTTTCTCCTTTCAAAATAAAAAAAACTATTTATTTTGATAAAAATAAGACAAAAATTACTATTAATAGTTTATTGTAAATATATAATTTTCTATATCAATAAAAGAAATTTATTAAATTTATATTTTAGATTATAATTTTTTTAAAATAAAAACAAAGTTATTAAAATAAAATTTATAAATTATATTTTTATTTAGTTAATTTTGAACTATAAGAATGTTATTAACAATTAAAAAAATAATTTTTGAATAAATCTTTTATCTTTTTTCGTTATTTTTATTGTTATTTTATTGATTTATAAATTAAAAGGCGTAAAATTTCATATTAGTATATATTTTAAATTATTGAAAATATACGCATTAAAGATAAAGGAGTGTTTTTAGTGGAAAGTAGTAAAAATCTGTTTATTGTTAATCATCCTTTAATACAAGATAAATTAACAAGAATTAGAAATCACTTAACCCAAAAAAAAGATTTCAAAGAGAATTTAAGCGAAATTGCAACGTTAATGGCTTATGAAGTATTTAAAGATATTCCTCTTGATGAAATTGAAGTTGAAACACCCATTACTAAAGTTATTGGTAAAACATTAACCAAGACAATCATTCTTTCTCCGATTTTAAGAGCAGGATTAGGGATGACAAATGGATTTGAGTATGTAGTACCTAATGCAATTATTAGTCATGTTGGTCTTTATCGTGATGAAGAAACTTTAAAACCACAAAAATATTTTTTTAAATATCCCAAAAATATTAAAAATATAAGTGATGCATTAGTATTTATCTTAGATCCAATGCTTGCTACTGGTGGTACTGCTGATGCTGCTATTAAAGAATTAAAAAAAGTAGGTTTTAAAAACATTACTTTAGTTTCCATTGTAGGAGCACCAGTAGCTATTAAGAAAATTAATCATAATCATCCTGATGTTAAGATTTTTTTAGCAGCGTTGGATAAAGAATTAAATGATGATGGTTATATTGTACCTGGATTGGGTGATGCTGGTGATCGAATTTTTGGAACTAAATAAATATTTTAATGGAAAAAATTAGAAATAACCTTTTTCTTTCAATACTTTTTACAATGTTATGCTATTGATTATTAATTAATGTAGGATTAATTATAACTGTTATAATTAATACAAACCATTGGTTATTAATTACTGGATTTAATATTGGTTTTATAGGAAGTATGATTGGGTTATGCTTTTTATATTTATCGTCAAAATGATTAACCAGTGGAATACATTTAAAACAAACCTTAGCATATTTTGGATTCTTATTAAGAATGTTAATTTATGGTTCAATTATAGTTTTGAATATTTTCTTTAATTTTGCTAATATTTTTACTATAATTGCCGGAATGTCAATATTGATGGTTGCTACTATTACTGCAACGTTATGTGTATATCAAAAAAATAACTTAAAAGAAGGAATTTAAATGGAAACTTTAGCTGGATTGGAAAGTTGGAATTATTTACAAATTATGCCACAATTGGTAACAATTTTGATAACAACAGTCTTTATCAGTGTTATTAGTTATATTTATTATTATAAAGTAAAACGAATGAAGCCTGATGAAGATCCAAGAGGTATTGTTTTAGTTGTTGAATTAATAATTAAATCAGTTGAAAAAATTGTTGTTGATGTTCTTGGTGTAAAGTATAAAAACCTGACAGTTTATTTGTTATATGTAATGGGTTATATTTTAATTGGTAATTGATTATCGATTATTGGTCTTGAACCACAGTCATCAATGTATACGGTTACTTTATCAATGGCATTAGTTACTTTTATTGGAATATATTATATTGCTATTAAATTTCAGAAACTTTTATTTTTTAAAAAATTTATTATTAACCCTCTAGAATTAATTACTCAATTTGCACCTTTGATTTCTTTATCTTTTCGTTTATTTGGTAATATTTTAGGTGGAAGTATTATTTTGGCAATGCTTTATGGGGTAACTGCTAATATTTGAAGTAATATCCCAATTATTGGTCAGATGAATTTATTAATTGGTGTAATTGGACCATTCTTACATATTTATTTTGATTTATTTGCTGGAAGCATTCAAGCCTTAATTTTTGGCACCTTAACTCTTGTTTATTGGAAATTACAAATGGAAGAAGGAAGTTCTCATAAGGGAGAACTTACTATTAAATTACCAAAAAAACTTCGTAAACAACAAGCAATAAATCATGAAGAAGAAATTTATACCGAACGTTCAATTATGGAAAAAAAATAAAATACAAAAAGGAGAATTTATTTATTATGGAATTATTAACAACAGTAATGACACATGTCTTTCATTTTTTTAATCATTTAGCAGCTGATCCTAATGGATTGATGAATTTAAAGTTTGTTGGAGCTGGAATTTCAACTATTTCTTGTGCAGGAAGTGGAATTGGTCAAGGTTTTGCTGCTGGTAAAGCTGTTGAAGCGGTTGCTCGTAATCCTGAAGTAGAATCTAAAATTAGAACACAATTTGTTATTGGTGCAGCTATTGCCGAATCAGGTGCTATTTATGGTTTAGTTGTTTCTCTAATTTTAATATTTGTAGCATAAGGTATTAAAAAATATTAAAAAGTAGGTGATTTTATGAATTTTAATTTCAATGATTTAGTATCAGGTGATGATATTGTTAATCAATTATTTCCCAATCTTCCTGTTTTTATTGCTCATATTTTTGCAACATTAATTTTATTAATGGTACTTTGAAGATGAGTTTATGCTCCGTTTCGTAAGGCTTTACATTCGCGACATTTAGTAATTAAAGAAAAACTTGATGATGCTGCTTGCAAGCAATCATTAGCTAATCAAGATCGTGGTGAAGCTAGTCAAATATTAAAAGCTGCTAAAATTGAAGCTCAGGAAATTATTGCTAATGCACAAAATGATGGTTACAATAAGCGTAAACAAATTATTGATAAAGCGCAAGAAGAGAGTATGCGTATTACTAATCAATCAAATCGTGATTTAGTTCGTGCTCGTAAAGAGGCAGAAGCAAAGATTAACGAAGAAATCAAAGTAGTAGCATTAGAAGCAGCTAAAAAAATTATTGGTGCTGAAATGAATGCTAAAAAACATGAACAATTAATTACTGATTTTATTAAGAATTTGGAATAGTGGTGAAGTTAAATGATAGATGAAGGATTAGCTAATCAATGAAGTAATGGTCTTTTTCAATTAGCAAGAGAAATAAAAAAAATTACTCAATTTGCTGAAGAAAGTAATAAATTAATTGATATTTTTACTACTTATCCAGAATTTATTGATATTACTAGTAGTAGTAATTTAACTATTGAAACACGTAAACAAATTATTAGTGAAACTTTTAAAAATCATATTGAACCATATATGTTAAATTTTTTCTTTTTGTTGATTGATGAACATCATTTCCAGTGTGTTCGTTTCATTTTAAAAGAATTTCGCAAATTATGTAATGAATATCAAGATGTAAACTATGGCATTATTTATTCAGTAATAGAACTTTCAAACCAACAAATAAATCAAATAAAATTGAAAATTGAGAAAGTCATTAAACATAAGATTAAAGTCGTTAACAAGATTGATAAATCATTAATTGGCGGTATTAAAGTTAAAGTACGGAATCAAGTTTTTGATGGTTCAGTTAAAGGTCAAATTGATCAATTAAAACAAGAATTATTAAGTCATGAATAGAGGTAAAACAAATGTCCTTAAACGTTAATCAAATTTCAGAAATTATAAAAAGCCAAATTAAAAATTATGGTAAAAAAATTAGTGCTAATGAGGAAGGCATTGTTGTTACTGTCGGTGATGGAATTGCACTAATTCATGGTTTAGATAAGGCTGTTAATGGTGAATTAGTATTTTTTCCTAAAAGTAATATTTATGGTATGGTTTTGAGTTTAGAAGAAACTACTGTTGGTGTTACTTTAATGGGGGATGACACGGGTATCAAAGAAGGAGATATTGTTAGTAGAACAGGTAATGTTGTTGAAACACCAGTTGGTAATATGCTTTTAGGAAGAGTTGTTAATGCACTAGGGCAAAAGATTGATGGTAAAGGTCCAATTAAAACTACGAAAACTAGACCGATTGAAAGAATAGCGCTGGGTGTGATGACTAGAAAATCTGTATCAGAACCTTTAGCAACAGGATTATTATCAATTGATGCAATGATTCCGATTGGCAAAGGTCAAAGAGAGTTAATAATTGGTGATCGTCAAACTGGAAAAACAACGATTGCTATTGATACTATTATTAATCAAAAGGGTAAAAATGTTTTTTGTGTTTATGTTGCTATTGGTCAAAAGGCCTCAACTGTTGCTCAAATTGTTGATAAATTAACACAATTAGGGGCAATGGAGTATACAACTATTGTTGCTGCTACTGCTAGTGAAGTTGCTCCTTTGCAATATATTGCTCCTTATACAGGAGTAACTATTGCCGAAGAATGAATGGAAGAAGGTAAAGATGTCTTAATTGTTTATGATGATTTGAGTAAACATGCAGTGGCCTATCGTGCTATTTCTTTATTATTAAGACGACCACCAGGAAGAGAAGCTTATCCAGGAGATGTTTTTTATCTTCATTCACGTTTATTAGAACGTGCAGCTAAATTAAATGAAAAACATGGTGGTGGGAGTATTACTGCCTTACCTATTATTGAAACACAAGCCGGTGATATTTCTGCATATATTCCTACTAATGTTATTTCAATTACTGATGGTCAAATTTTTTTAATGTCAGAATTATTTAATGCCGGAATTCGTCCAGCAGTTGATGTGGGTTTATCAGTTTCACGGGTAGGTTCATCAGCACAAATTAAAGCAATAAAACAAGCAGGTGGAACATTAAAATTAGAATTAGCACAATTTCGTGAATTACAAGCTTTTTCACAATTTGGTTCTGATTTAGATGAAAATACTAGAGCTGTTATTGAACATGGTAAACGTGCCATTGAAATTTTAAAACAAAAACAAAATGAACCATTAAATCAAATTGATCAAGCAATTATTTTATTAGCAATTAAAAATAAGGCAATTAAATGATTACCAGTAGAAATGATGGATTCTTTTAAAAAGGAAGTAATAACTTATTTTCAAAAACAACAACGAAAAAGTTATTTAAAATTACAGCAAGATCAAGCGTTTAGTGAAGAGTTACAAGTGAGCATTAGTCAAGGCATTATGCAGGTTGTTTATAATTTGACCAATAAGCTAAATGACTATAATCCTAAAATATATGGTAGTCTTGAAGAATGGGAAACATTAATTAAAACATTCAAATAATGTATTTAGGAAGGTAAGGTGAAATATCATGGCTCAAAGCATGGAACAAATTAGACAAAAAATTAAATCTGTTAATACTAGTTATAAAATTACTAAAGCAATGCAACTAGTATCAACAGCTAAATTAAAAAAAGTAGGTAAAAGAATTGAGATGATTAAACCTTATTATTCTGAAGTTTATGATACATTCAATCAACTAATACCTAAATTAAGTAATTCAATTTATTTAAAAACAAAAGATCAAGTTATTAATAAAACAATATGAGTCGTTTTTAATTCTAATTTAGGATTATGTGGTGGTTTTAATAATAATTTAAATAAATTAGTATTAGAACAATATAAACCACAAGATGAAATAGTTGTTATTGGTAGTAAAGGAGTTTCATACTTTACTAATCATCATTGTAAAATTATGCAATCTTATACTGAAATTAACATTCAATCATCATATAATGATTCGCAAGAGATATCTTTGTTGTTACTTTCTAAGTTTAATAATAAAGAAACTGATGCTATTAAAATTGCATATACAAAATATGTAAATACGGTAACAACAATTCCAACAATTATTGATTTATTGCCAATTGTTTCTATTAAAACTAATCAAGAAAGTAATTTAATTCAAACCGATTTTGAACCAGACGCTAATACTGTTATTAATAGTGCTATTCCTTTATATGTTGGTGCCATTGTTTATGGTGCATTAGTAGAATCACAAGTGTCAGAGCAAGCATTACGAAGATTAGCAATGGAAAATGCTTCAAATAATGCCAAAGAAATGAAAGATAAATTATTAGTAAGTTATAATCGTGCCCGTCAAGGTGCTATTACCCAAGAAATTTCAGAAATTATTGGTGGCGCTGATGCCCAATCATCATAATAAAGGAGTAAACTAAAATGAAAAATGCAACTAGTAAAAAACCTATAACAATTAAAGAAAAAAAAGTTAGTGATAAAAATTCTTTAAAAAAGGATAATACTAAAGTTATTGCTAAAGTAAAAGCAAAAGTCACTAAAAAAGTAGTTAATAGCAAAGAAAGTGTTAAAACTAGTAAACAATTACCAACTAAACGAAATATTGGAAAAATTGTTCAAATTTCAGGTCCAGTTATTGATATTCGTTTTAATCATAATAGTTTACCTAATTTAAATAATGCTATTAGTATTGATAATAATGGTCAAAAATTAATTGTTGAAGTTGCAAAACATATTGGTGATGATAGTGTTCGTTGTATTTCAATGGGTCCAACTGAAGGATTACTACGTGGTCTTGAAGCAGTTGATTTAGGAATACCAATTAGTGTTCCTGTTGGTGAAGAAGTTTTGGGTAGACTTTTTAATGTATTGGGTGAAGTCATTGATGATGGTAAAGAACTTAAAACTAAATTAAAATATCCTATTCATCGTACACCTCCTAGTTTTGATGAATTACAATCAAAATCAGAAGTTTTAGAAACAGGAATTAAAGTTATTGATTTATTAGCACCTTATGCTAAAGGTGGAAAAATTGGTTTATTCGGTGGAGCTGGAGTTGGTAAAACAGTTTTAATTCAAGAATTAATTAATAACATAGCTAAAGAACATGGTGGTATTTCTGTCTTTTCAGGAGTTGGCGAAAGAACACGTGAGGGTAATGATTTATATTATGAAATGCAAGAGTCAGGTGTTATTAGTAAAACTGCTTTAGTGTTTGGTCAAATGTCAGAACCACCAGGTGCTAGAATGCGTGTTGCATTAACTGGTTTAACAATTGCTGAATACTTCCGTGATGAAAAACAGCAAGATGTATTATTATTTATTGATAATATATTTCGTTTTACACAAGCTGGTAGTGAAGTATCAGCCTTATTAGGAAGAATGCCTTCAGCAGTAGGATACCAACCAACATTATCGACAGAAATGGGTGCTTTACAGGAACGTATTGTATCAACAACACGTGGTTCTATTACATCTGTACAAGCAGTATATGTACCAGCCGATGATCTAACTGATCCAGCTCCTGCGACAACATTTACTCACTTGGATGCTAAAATTGTTTTAGATCGTAATATTGCTGCTTTAGGGCTTTATCCTGCTGTTCATCCTTTACAATCTTCATCAAGAATGTTAGATCCTGCTATTGTTGGTCAGGAACATTATGATGTTGCACAAAGAGTTATTGAAACAATTCAACGTTTTTCTGAATTAGAACCAATCATTGGTATTTTAGGAATGGATGAGTTGAGTGAAGAAGATAAAAAAATAGTAGCTAGAGCAAGAAGAATTCGTAATTTTTGTTCACAACCATTTCATGTTGCTGAAAAATTTTCGGGTTTAAATGGTATTTATATTCCTATTAGTCAAACTGTTAATAGTTTTAAACAAATTTTAGATGGTGAATGTGATGATTTACCAGAGCAAGCATTTTTATATGTAGGAACTATTGAACAAGCAATTGAAAAGGCAAAGAAATTGAGATAATTGAAGGTGATAGTATGGCATTAAATCTTAAAATTATTACTCCTGATGGTATTTTTTTCGATGGAGAAGTACAGTGAGTTAATGTTAAAACAACTGAAGGCTATGTTGGTATTCTTGAATGGCATACACCTTTGATTGCTAATATTCAAATATCAAAAATGTCATTTAAAATTAAAGAAAAAATTCGTAATTTAACGATTTCTGGTGGACTTTTGGTAACTGATTTACATATGGTTCGTATTATTAGTGATAAAGTTGAATATACATCAATTTTAAAAGAGCAAGAAACAAAGGTATTTGATGAACGTATTAAAAGGGTTAGTGGAGGTTAATAAATATGCATGATTCACATTTAATAAAATGAATAATTGAAATAAGTATTTATCTTTTTAGTTTTATTGCTAGCGGATTTGCTGTAAAAGCAATTCCTTTTAATAAATTTCTTGATCATAAAAGAGTAAAAGAATCATGAATTTTATATATGTTAACAACTTTAGTTTTTACTTATTGTATTGGTACGTTAATTATTAAATTTATTGGTTTAGATATTTGATTTAATTTAAATTAATACTTAAAATTAAAAAAATAAAAATAGTAAGTGTTTTAAAATATTTACTATTTTTTTAATTACAATATACTATTAAAATTTATAGTAGTTATTAATAATATCTATATAGATTATAAAATTTCTCCGAAATTACTATTATAGTAGTAAAAAAATCGTTTTTATTTATTTTATTGTTGTTTTTACTATTATATATATATATATATAGCTAACGAAAGTAATGTTTACTCATATCTTGAAAAACAAAATCAATCGCGTTTTTAATATTTGGTCAATAATTTGGTAATATTTTTCTTATATTATGTTTGGGAGCGTGTCGAAGATGTCGATAACTAAAAAGTTTTAAAAATAGCTCCTTTCTTTTTTTACCCTTGAATTAAAAATAAATGACAAAAGACGAGAATAAAAATCTTGTCTTTTTTTTGTAATTGTAAAATTTTAAAATTTTTAATAACCGTCTTTAACGCTATTATCAACACGTGTTAGGGAACTAAAAAAGTGAACTACAACACAGTTGTTAAAAATAGTAGCTAGAACATGTGGACTTGCATGGATAAATAAAAAGTGGAGTGATACCTAATAAAATATACTAACCATTAATGGTAATTCTTGGGGTGGGAGCGAATTGGAAACTAGTATATATAGACCTGTTGTAGGGACCTATTGTATTAATTCTATTCTTTATTTAACCAACCTTGCCACTCCCCAGTGAGCAAGTGTTGGTTTTATTTTTTATTTTTTTTGAAAAATTTTTTTGGGCGAGAAAATAAATTTCAAACTTGTAAAAAAAATTGAGCGGTGCCGGTTCAATTAAAATATTAATTTGTTTAACACAAATTAAATAAATATTGAATCGAATGCCTCGATTTCTTTTTAAAATTTCACAATTTATTTTTGAGCCCAGTTTTCATGGAATGAATAAAACTAATAGTAGTATTATTAATAATCTAAAAATCAAAATATATGTTCTTTATGCTAGAAGCAACAGAACATATTAGAAAAGGAATATTAAATGAAAAATTATTTTTGCTGAACATGTAAACAAAAACAATTATATTATTTATTCTTTACTACTAGTGATATTAAAACAAGAAAAAAATTTTTAAGAGACAAAAATGGTAAAGCAATTTGTTATGACTGTATTTTAAAAATAAGTTAAGTAGGAGGTATAAATATGGATAAAACAAACTGTACAATAGATGATTGTAAACTTTTTATTAATCATGATGGTAAATGTAAAACTGAATATGATTTTTGAATTAATAAAGAAAAATTAAGAGAAAAATTTAAAAAAGAAGTAATTAATAGATATAAAGAAAAATTAATTTATTATCTTGATAATGAATTTATTGAATTACTTAAAGATGATATTAGTGATGTAATTAAAATTATTATTAGTAATTGAAAACTTAAATTAATAATGAAATTACAAGAAAAAATTCAAAATGGTGACTTTGAATAATGCAATATGACTTAATTATTGGTATTGATCCCGCTGGTATTGGTAATAATGGAATGGTTATATATTCAAGTGAAACTAATAATATTACTTTTAATGAAACATTCAAAACTAAAACAGTTTTAGAAAGTAAAAATATATATAAAGAATATTTTAAATTAATTAAAAAACAATTTATTAATCAAAAAATATTAGTTATTGTAGAAAATTTCTTTTTAAGCTCAAAACAATTATTAACTAATCCATTAGCAACACCTAAGATTATTGGTGCATTAATGGTATTAGTAGAAGATGTTATGAATTGAGATTATTTAGAAAGTGAACCAAAAAATAAAACTAATAATTTAGAAAATTATAAAGGAAATATAAAATTAACAAAACATGAACAAGATGCTTATAAGCATATTCAATACTATTTAAGGAATTATAAAAATGAAAGATAAAGCAAATTATGTCAAATTAAAAGTAAAACTGAGTAACACTATTGAAGCAAAATATTACGAAAAAGGTAATAAGGAATTATATTATAGTGTTCGTGGTCAATGAAATGGATTAAATTATGTTACTTTAATTTTTAATAACCCAAAATTTTATAGACGATGTATTTTATTAAACAAAAACGATGAAATTATTGTAACTGGTCAAATTTTTAATACTTTAAATATTCCTAAAAATCGTGCATTTTGTTCAATCAATGTTAAATGATTTAAAAAATGAAAAGAGTAAAAAAATGATTAAAAATACACCATTAGAATATATTAATGACAGAATTAATCAGCATAAAGAAAATATTAATAAATATACAAAAGAAATTGAAAGATTGCAAAATTTTATTAAAACAAATGAAATTAGAATGACTGAATTAGAAATAATAAAAGATATTTTACAAAAAGGAGAAAAAATATAATGAATTTTAATCAAAATCCAAAACAAATGACTGATTTAGTAATAAAAAAAGATATGGAAAAAGTATTAGAAAATTTAAAAATTAAAATAGGAACTCTTGCATTTAATAATATTGAAGAAGAAATACATTATATAAATTTAATAATAAATAAAATGTCAGAACATATTTATTCATTAGAACAAGAAATAATTAGAAAAAATCAAATAATAAAAGATATATTGTAACAAGAAAAACTTGAAATTGCTAATCAAATTAAAAATAAGGAGAATAATTAATGATAATATTACCTACTTTGTTTGAAAATAAAGATGAAATTGAAATATTATCACCATTTCCAAAAGCAATTCATACAAGTAATGATATTAGAGCAATTATTTTAAGACAATACCCAAATGTTAAATCCAAACACATAATTGTTTCTGACCCCGAAAGTAATGTTGCATTAATAGTTGGTGATAATGATGTTTATCAAGGTTGAATTAAAGTAACAATTAAAAAATTAGAAATTAAAGGAGAATAAATAAATGCAGAAGGAAAAAATTAAAATTAGAATTCATGAATTTGAATTATATGATTATCAAGTAAATACTTTATTAGATATTGTAAGAGAAATGTTAAAAGCAAATAAAGGAGAATAAATTATGTTAGATGAAATTTTAAAAGTAATTTTTGATAGAGCAGATAAAAAAGAATTAATTTATATGATAGAAAGATTAATTCTTTGTACTAATAATCCGTCAGAAACAAAAAAATGATTGATTAGAGAATTTGATAAAAATCATTATGTTTTAGAAAAATTATTACAAATAAAAGGAGAAAAAAATGGAAACAAATAATTATACTTTAACCAAATTAATTAGAACTGGTATAAATCCAATTTGTGCAATGATTGGTACAAGTGCTTATTATGGTCAAGTAATTGCAAATCCAGTTTTAGGTTCAATTAATAGTTTATTATTTGGTAAAAAATTAGGTTTAGATATATGAAATTTAAATCAAAGACCAAATACTAAAACTAAATTAATTAATAGTTCTAAAAAAATTATTTTAGGTTTAGGAACAATTGGTTTAGCAAATTATAGTAAATGAACAGAAAATAATATTACTCCAATTATTCCAACAACACCAACTCCAATAACTACTACAACTACAACTGAGGGTCCACCATGATTATTATTAGATAAACAAGATAATCAGTCATTAATGGATTGAGATACATATATTAGTTTAAATGCTTATGGTATTTCAAATCTTATTAGTGGATTAACTGAGTTAATACCTAATAAATTTGAAGCAATAAGAAAGATATGTAATATGGCTACTGGTGGTTGTTTAATATCAAGTGGTGTTGCTATGGGTATTAATAATGATTTTAATAATGCTTATGCAGTACCTACCATAATTGCTGGTGCAAGTGAAATAATCCATAATTTACTACCAATGGAAACAACTAATCATATTGAAGAAATGCAAGAAACATCATTTAATAATGAAACTGCAAGATTAATTAATGATAATAGATTCACAATTAATAGTGAAACAACTAGTCAATATGGTAGTGATAATCTAAGCGAAGTACCATTAAATACTGATAATGCTTCATTAAATTGAGATTACAATCACATGAGTTTATAAAGGAGGTGAAAAGTATGAATAAAGAAAAATTAATTCAATATTATGATGATAAATTAAAACAACATGAAAAAGATTTAGAAGACATACGACTGAATGAACGTTTAATTGCAAATCTTTTAATGGATGCAAAATGTATGATTGAAAGAATTATTAAAGGTGAATTTGATGAATAATCAAAAATAAAAAAATAAATAGTTGAAAGGAAAATATTGAAATGAAAGAATTTTTACATGAATTAATAATTATTGGAACAAGTGTTGGAATATTAATTTGCAGAGAAATTATTGTTTTATTAAAAAGATTTATCACAACTCCAAAACATGTTAGAGCAAATAATAAAATTATAAAACATCAAAAAAAATTAGCAAAATTAAATGAAAAGATTAATAAAGAAAATAAATAAAAAAGTGGTGATGTAAATGTTAGAAAATGAAAATAATGTTCAACAAACAACTGAACCTTTAACTGAAAATAATGCTTCTTCACAAGAAATAGAAAATAAAGTTAATGAAGCAGAAAATAAGTTAAATAAACTTAATCAAGAAATTAAAGAAAAAGAAATGATTAATATATTTAAAAAATATCAAGTTAAAACGGAATTTTATGAGTTTTTAAAATTTAAAACAAGTAATATAGAAAATTCAAAAATTGAAGAAAGTATTAAAAAAATGATTAAAGAACAACCAGTATTTAAAGAAACAATTAATACAGGTGGCAAACCACAAACAATAATAACAAATCAACAAAATTCAATAAAAAGTACATTATTGGATTATAAAAAAAATAATAATTTATAACAGAAAGGAAATCAAAAAATGGCAATACAATTCAATAAAAATTTAGATAATACCGAAAAATTAGTAGAAGCACCAGAGTTTATAGAATTTTATAAACAATCAAATTCACCATGAGCAAGTTTTTTTCCTATCGAAATAGTTAATTCAACCAAAATTGAATTTATAGTTAAAAAACCAAAAAATTCAGAAATTAAAGTATTAAAATGAAATGATAAAAGTAAAGGATTAGATGTTAGTTATGCTGAAACTATTAAAATTTTAAAAGAAATTAAAGAAGAAGCAGTTGCAGGTGAAATAATTGCTAATGTTGATTTAAATGCTGAAAATGGACAAAATTTATTAAATACAATGCAATATGAAGTTGCTAATGACTTAGCAGATTATTTAGCAAATAATGATACAAATGTAATTGCAAAATATGCAACTAAAGTAGATATTACTGATAAATCACCAGTAGGATACTTAAAATCAATGTTAGATGCTTGAAATACTTTATTTCAATTAAGAAATAGTAATAATTGTCGTTTTTTTATTACTAATAATCTTTATGATAATATTGTTTATTTAGCTAATAATAAAGGTTTAATTACTGATAATCAGATTGCACAACAATTAAGATTAAATGGAAATGATTTATATATTAAAGGTGTACTATGTCAAATTGTAATGGATGATTATATGACATTTACTGATAATAATGAAACTAAAATTATGTCTTTTGTTTTAGCAACACCAAGAGCAATGAAAAGATATATGTTACAAAATACAGTTGTATATGTTCAAGATATTGCTGATGGTAAAGTTGGAAGAAGATATTTAGTTGGTGGAGAAGTAACTGGTGAATCAATACCCTATATAACAGATGAAGAAACAACTTCACGCTGAATGTTATGTGCAATTGTTAATAATGATAAAAATGATTTAAAAACTAAGATTACAAGTTTAACAACTGATATTACTGCAAATGTTAATAACAATAATAGTGAATTAAATACACAAATAAAAAGTACTAATGAACTTAAATCATTAAATCCAAATTTAACAAATCCAACTATTAAATATTTTAGTGATGCACAAGGAAAAACTAATGTAAGTAATCAAAAACAAAAAGCGGGTGACTTATATATAACTATTACTGCAAATGTTAATGATTTAAATTATAAAGGAACAACAAATCCAATTAAAATAACTCTTAAATAAAGGAAATTAATATCATGCCAATTGGTACAACTAGTACAGCAATACTTTTAAACATAAATAAACCAAAACATACTAGAACAAGTAACCAACAAGAAAATAAAAGTTTTTGATGAGAAATTTTAGAAATGATTGGTGTACAAGTTATAGCAGTAGCACTTGCTCCTTTTACTGGTGGATTAAGTGAAAGTGTAGCCCTTGGATTAGGTGCAAGTGATTTAGTTGCTAGTATTAGTGCTGTTGGTGTAGAGTTTTTAACTGATTTTACTATTAATCAAGTTTATGATTATTTAAAAGGAAATGTAACAAAATTAAATACTTTCTTTAATATACTTCCTGCATTTGCTGGACTTAATAAAATTAGTCGTGGTTATCGTACAAGTAAATTTATTAAACTAGCACAAAAAACTAAAACATTAGAACAAGTGGGAATTAAAGAAGCAAAAAATTTACAAGAAATTATTAGTCAAGTAAGTGGAAAAGAAATTTTAACAGATAAAATTATTGGTAATAAACGTTATTTAATGAATTATATTTTTACTCCTAATCGTGAAACAGTATTACGAGATTTAGGTTATGTTGCTGAAAGACAATATAAAAATAATTTTCAAAAATTAGAAGCACAAGAGTTAAAAGATTACTTATTATTACAAAATACATTAATAAAACTAAGTCCACAATTAACTCCTAAATTTAAAATTAAAGATATTGAAAAAGCAAATAACTTTTTAAAAAAATTTAATACTGATTTAAAAAAAGTATTATCTATGAATCAGCATGATTGATTAAATTTAGTTCATACAATACATACAGAAAATAGATATGGAAAAACTTTAATTTTAGATTTACAAAAAATTCGTGCTAATTCTATTAAATTTAATTTTAAAAATAATATTATTCATCAACTTGTTTTAAAAGCAAATCAAACTTTTAAATATTTTGATATTAGATTTTATTTAAAAAAAGGTTTAAATAAATTTTGAAAAGATACACCATATTTTGAAAAAATAAGAGAAAGTATATATAAATTACAAGAAAAATTTGAAAAGTTAGAAAAACAAGCATTTGAAAAAATTAATAAATTAAAAGAAAAAGCAACTGATTTATTTACTAGTGCAGAAAAAAGAGCAATTAAACATGCACAATTAATTCCATTAAATTCACCAGTATTTATGGGTTGTAAAATTCAACCTTTGTCATTAGATAAATGTGCAATTACTATTTATCATCGCAATCCTAAATATAAACCAATTACAGTTGTTGATAGTATTCTTAAAGCAAAAACTTTTGTTACTCAAATACATCCATTCCATTGATATCGTTGATATAGTGGTTGATACATTGGTTATGGTGTTAATCGTAATAAATGATTAAAAGCAATAGCATTTGCTCCACCAGTTTTACAACAAGTAATTAGAGATAGTTTTAAAGTATATAGAGAAATATTTAGAATAATAAGAACTTATCATAAAGTAGTAAATGTTATTAATAATCCTATTGAAAATATTAACAAATCATTTAAAAATGTTGGTTTAAAATTTAGTGTTAATACTTTATTTGGTACTGGATTATTACATCATTTAGAAAAATTTGCATATAGTCAAGTTGTAACAAAAAGTAAGAAAAAATTAAAAAAAGGTAAAAATAAAATACAAAAAGAAATTGAACATATAACACATAAAAAAACAAAAAAACATACTCATCATTATAAACAAGCATTTTTTAAGGAATGATAAATTATGATTAATAAACTTTGAACTGATGTTAGTCTTGAAAATTATAATAACTGATATCCATTAACTGGAAAAATTACAGAAACACCACAGCAATATATACAAACATGACCTAATGTTAATGATTGATTTAAAACTTTTGCTATTCGTGCTCAAAATGATATTAATGCTTATCTTGATTTTATTTTATCTAAATTTCCTTTTGATAGTTTTAAAGATGAATTAATTAAAGAAACATTAAGAGATATGGTTTATGTTATGGTTGAACATTGAGTATTTAATCGTACACCAATTGAATTTAATGTTGATGCTACTATTCAATTTAATAATGGTATTCAATTTAGTGCAAATAGTACTCCTACAATTAATGTTTGAGATTTAGCACCTAGTAGAATGAAAATATGAGCAAGATTAACAGAATTAAAACAAATATTTTCAAGTTATAATGATGATGAAATAGATGTTGAAAAAATTGACTTAAAAGCATTTTATACTAGAAATCAAATTGATAAATTAATTAAAGAACAAAAAGAATTTACATTATCAAAACAAATGAAATTGTATGATGATTTAGTTGATGATAATGAAAATGAAATATATAGAGGTCCTGTTACAAAATTTATAAATAAAGGTTATGTTGCAACAGATTATGATAAAGAATCTGAAACAATGATTTTAGATTGACCTGATGAAATTGGTACATTACCACCCGAAGCATTACAAAATAATCCACAAATTGGTGATTATACACATGCACCAACTTGTGATTTTTCTGCTAAACAACAAAAACGAATTACTACTAATGAAAATGAAATTACAAAATTAAATACTGAATTAATTAAAGCAAACGAAAATATTAATGATGTTAAAAATAATTGATTTAATATCGAAACTAGTCCCCTATGAAAAAAAGTTGAAAATAATAATATAGAAACATTTAAATGATATTTTATTAAAATCAGTTATCAATATTCAACAGAAAATGACTTTATGAAATTTTATAAAGTAATTAAAATTTATTTAAATAATGTTTTTAATGAATTTGAATTATTAAATGTTGATTCCATGACTTATAATGAACAAATCTCAAATAAAAATATTTTAAATATTGGAACTATTTACTATGACAATAGAAATAAAAAATTTAGGGGTGGAGGTAATTCTTATCCTGAACGTGGAAAAATTAATTTAATTGGTGATATAAAAGAAATATATCAATATCAAGGAATAGATACGCCAACTGAATTTATAGCAGAAGAAAGTACTGAACGTGATTATTATACAAAAATAGAAACTAATAATTTATTAGATAAAAAGCAAAATAAATTAACTACTGGCGAAAATATTAAAATTGATGAAGTAACTAATACTATTAGTGCTATTGGTGGTAAAACTGATTTATCTGATTATTATAAAAAAGAAGAAGTAGATAAAAAAATAGAAGATAAAATGGATAAAGACCATTTTAAATATGTTTTTTCTATCAATACTATTAGTACTGAAATTCCTAATTTAGAAACTACTGATAAAACTATTGCCGGTGCTATTAATGAATTAAAAGATATTCCTCCAACACCAAGTCCAAGTCGTTCAAATTGAAAAGAAGTAGGAACAAGAGAAAAAAATAAATGAGATAATTGACAAATTACTTATGATTTTATAGTTAATAAACATTATAGAGTTTATTATTCTTGAAGTATATATAATCCAGTTTATACTATACAAGAATTTATTATAACTGATAAAAAAATTGATGGTGTACAAATACAAACCTTTAATGATAGTGCTAATATAGTAATTTTATCAGTTCAACATGCAAAATTGATTACTATTTATAGCGGAAAAGGTAATTTAAAAGGTAATGTATGAAAATTAGAAGAATTACAGGAATAATATTATGTTTTTTAAAATTATAAAAATTATTTTAGGTTTAATTGGAGTACTATTATCTTCTGCAACTGCTGGTTTAATTATATTTATTATTGTAAAAATTGTATTAAAAATTAATCAAATATTTTAGAAAGGTGGTGAATATTATGTTAAGTTTATTTAAAAGAAAAGATAAAACAAATACTAGTGATAATCAAAATGAAAAAGTAAAATTTTTAACTAATAAAAATAAAAGTACACATGCTTCTATTTTAAATTATTTTGGTTTTAATGATTTTAACCATGAAACTTATTTTACTGATTTTGTAGCAGAAAATAATGCTAATTTATATAATGCTCCATTAGATATTAATAATGAAACTATTAAAAAATACTTAATTCAGCAAGAATTTTATAGAAAAAATTGAAATTCTATTTTTAAATTAAGCAAATTAGGAATTAGTGGTTATTTAATTTTTATTGCTAATGATGATTTATATTTTCAAGTAATAGATATTCAACAAAGAGTTTATGATATTACCGGTAAATTAATTCAATGTACTATTTTTTATGATAGTTATCAACAAAATGCACAAAATGTAAGATTATTTGAAATTTATACATTAAATAATGAACAAGTAACTATTAATCGTGCAATTTATAGTATTAGTGATAATAAAAAACAATTTCCATTAGATTTTAAATCATTCATTAATAATCCAAATTTAGAGCAAGAACAAACACTAAATATTAATTATATACCAATAGCAATTATGCGAAATAAAGCAAATGAATTAGCAGATTGTGATAAAGTAATGGATAAAATTAAAGCATTAGATGTTATTTATGAACAAATTGTTTTAGATACTATTTTAAACTCACCTAAATTTATTTTTAATCAAACTTATGGGAATGTTCAATCAGCATTAGAACAAACAGTAAGAACTTTGGTTACTAAAAACTACATATTTAAAAGTGGTGGAGATAATAACGAACAAAATGAAAATATTAATATGACAAATAGTAATTTTAAAGGTAAAAATTTAACTGATATATACGATTGAAATGTTAATGAAATATTTAAACGTTGTGGTATTCATATACCAAGTCAAAAGAAATCTGCACAACAATCAGTTCCCGAAAGTACAGCAGTAAATATTTCAACTATTAACTATATTGAACAAAAATTATGACAATTTAATATTGATATTCTTAAATTTATTCAAATATTAGTACGTTTAGATAAAGACTTATTAAATAGTAAAACATTTAATATTAATGATGAACAAGAAATTAATAATTTAACAGTGAGATTAAAATTATTTAATCCCGAAAATAACCAATTAATAGGAGAAAACAATGGAAAACAACAACAAACCACAAACGAAATTTCCACAGAAACAAACTAAACTTAATCAAGCAGAAGTAGAAAATGATTATTTAATTGATAATATTCCTTATGACTTTACTAATATGATGAGAGCAACTAGTGACCCCGATATTAATAGAGCATACGATGAATTTAAAAAAAGAACAATTTATATTTATGAAATTGAACGTTTATTTAAAAATAATGAAAATAATACTTTAAAATTTTCAGCAAATACTATTAAAATCGGATTTATTGATATTGAAAAAGTATTAAAAACTACTGCTGTTGAAACATCTGATTTTACTATGCAATTAAATCAAAGAGCAAGTACAAATATTAATGATAATACAATTGAATATAGTATGACTGATATTAAAAATTTAATTTTTCAAGAAATAAATTTATTAAATCAATTTAAGTTATATGCTGTTTCTATTAATGAACCTTTAACTGAAAATAATATTGATAATTTATATATTATTAATAATTATTCACAGCCTTATCAAAATCCAAAAACAAGAAGTACTAAAAGTATTACTATTATTAAAATTAAAGATTTTAAAACAAGAGATGGTTATCCAATTATTATTAAATTACAAAAACCATTAGATAAAGATACCAAAGTTACTGGTTTAAAAATTAAAGCCCCTAGAAGCATGATTTTTGGCAATATAAAGGTACTTGGTGAAGTTGACAATATGGAAGTATACCCTAAGTTATTTGTTAAAGATAAGATAGCATTTCCCTTATTATCAATGCCTATTGAAACTCAACCAAAAGTTAGAATTTTACAACAATGATTTAGTGAACAAATATTACCTTGAAATTTAGCAAAACAATTTATTGGACAAGAAAAATCAGTTTTAGATTTAATTGCTATTGGTGGTGGAACTGAAACAAGAAAAGAAATTATTAATAATGCAAAAATAACATATGCAAAAATTGGTAAATATGATGGACCATCCCCAATACCGAAAAAATTAGCTGATTTTGAAATGAAAAAGAATGAACAATATTTATTATATAGTCATCAAGAACCAAACCCACCATATCCAAGTAGAAATATTGTTATTGAATTATCACAGAACTTTAATGATATTGAAATTGAAATAAATGATAAACCACCCATTGACAGTCTACAACAACTATTATTAGATATGCTAAGTTATACATATAATTATAATAGGAATTTTGATGGTGCAACATATGATGATAAAGGTGTTCCAGACAATGAAATTGCAAAGTTAAGAGCAAAATTTGAAGGACAAAAACCAGAAGAAGTAATAACTAATTTATTTAAACAATGAAAATTGGATTATCCAAATTATATAAATTTACCACAAGTTCATATTTTTAAGAAACTAGTAATTATGTTATCAAATAATATTTATTCAATTATGTCAATTAATAAAGGTTTAAATGATGATAATAAAATTTTGTTACCCTATTATTTTGAATTAAAATCGAGTCCAATAAAACCTACTGGTAAAGATATTTGAAGATTTAAAGATACCAAAGTTATATTAAAATCTGAGTATTTTGATTTTACAGATATGAATAACATTAAACTAAGAAATAATGATATTAGTCAAAATGAATTATTTAAATTAGACGATAATCAATTTAATTGATTATCTATAACCAATGAACTAGAAACTAATAATATACCTTCATTAATTCCATCAGATTGAACATTAGCAAATGGCGAATATGGAAAATATTTTACAAAATTAATCATTAGTAATAATAAAATTGAAAATGCTTTAAATTTATATGGTTCAAATAAATCTCAATTATTTTCTAAATTGGAATTTTATAAAGAAATATCACAAATTGATAATAATAGTGAATTTGAATTACAAATCGAAAATCCGATTAATAATCTAAATCGGATTGAAATTAGTGGTGTTTTTGGTTCCGGAAATTATGATTTTATTTTAATAACAGATAAACAAGAAATTGATTTAAAAAATATTAATTTATTCGATAAATATAATGAAAATATTTCTTATATTAACTTAGAAATTTAATTATTCAAAATAATTATTTGTGTAAGTACCATCTCATTTTACATCTTCATCATGATGTTTAATTTTTGAAAAATACAATCTAGTTTTATCAGGGCTATATCATTTATTTCATCAAATTGTAGTTGTACCTAATACTTTTTCTCCATTTGGTTTTAAATAGTAATTTTCCATTTTATTGGTAAGCACCCCCCCCATGATTAATCCTATTGTTCCAGTTGTTGCACCAGTTAGTGCTAATGCTAATGTTATTTTACTTAAATTTGTTTTTATTCATGTTTTCATATTAAATTACTCCTTTTTTCCTTAATTTTACTTTTAAATTGTACTATTTTTGATTATTTTTACAAGTATGCTTTTAAATGCAAAATAACGCCTAAATTAAAGGCGTTTATTTTATAATACCTATACTATTAATTATATTGAAATTGTTTATTATATAGCAAATGTGAAGATACTTTTTTTCACAGTAGCATTATTTTTACCCCTAATTACATTTTTATATGGATACAGTGCATAAAACAGAGCATCATAAGGGTCTTGATACATATTTTTGTCAGGAATATTAGTTTTTGTTTCATCATAACGTAATTCTTCTAAACATTGAGTTGTTTTTGGTAAATCATCTTTATTTGCGTAAAAGTTTCCATAACTCATAATATTTCTCATTCAAACTACTCTATTAGTTAATCCGGCTTCTTGATTTAAATTTGAAGCATGTTTAATAGCAGTTTGTGTTATTAAAATAGTATTGTATTCATCAATTAATTTTTGATTTAATCAATCCATTGCTGTTCTTGCTTTATCATCATAAAAATAAATTGCTTGTTCAAAATTTTCAAAATTATCCATTAATCCTAAAATTTCATTAACATAAGCATTAATTTTTTCATTTTCATTTATAAAGTCATTTGGTGTAACTACTAATTCACAAATAATATAAGCATCATAATAACCAGTATTATTATATTCTTTAAAACCAACTACCATAAATACAGTATGGTCTTTTGGTCCCGTAGCTCAATCAATACCAACACTATAAAAATCAAATTTATACATTTCTTTTTCTTGATTATAAAATTGTTTTAAATCATATGATTGTCAATATTTTACTGTTTTTTGAAATGGGAAAATTGTTGCATCACTATCTAAAAATTCAAAACCATAATAAACAGTATTATATTCATCTTCATTACTTTTTTTCATTTCTAATAATTTTCTTTTTTGGATATCCGGTAACTTATCTCAAAATGGTTTAATAGTGAATCTTAAAACAAATAAACCTAAACCACTAAACATGTCTTTATTTTCATAATAAACTTTGCCAATTTTTTTAAGATTTTCCATTACTTCATTATTTAATGGTAAAAATGGCGTACAGTATTTTAAATAAAATGGATGATATTTATCATAAGGATTGCATGTAAAAGTCATAAAAAAGTTTTTATAAAAATAACGAGTAATCTTTTTTCCAAAAGTAGGGCTATATATATTTTTATCAATAAAAGTTCAATTTCATTCTTTAATTGGTTCATTTGACACTTTAATTCTGTTACTTCTAAACATAGATATTTCTAATCGCTCATAGCGATATGTTAATTCTTTATCAGTAAGTGTTTCTTTTTCTTCTGCCATGATTATTTCATCTGTTCTTGAACCTAAAAAACTTGACCCACCTGCTTCTTTTCCAAAAATTTTATTACCATTAGCATAACCAATAAAATCAATTTGTTGATTACTTGGAAAGATAATACATCCCCCATCCTTAGTAATTTTTCATTTAATGCCATGTGGATTATTAGGTAATAAATTAATATTATATGTATCTAATAAAACTTGACAAACATTCATTAAAGCACCAATTGTAGTTTCACTATGAGTATTTTCATATCTTCTTACTTCTTGGACACTACTATCACTAAAATTACAACATATAAATAAATCAAATGCTAAACAGTTTCAAGTTTTTCTTGTTCCACGTGCTGTTGGTATAAAACGATAAAAACAATTAGTAGTAAAATATTCTGCTCATTCATCACCAACAAATGCTTTAAAAATATCTCAACTAAAACTATAATTATTATCACTAAAATTAAGATTATATTTTTTATTCAGTTGTGCATAACTACTAATAAAAGCCATATTTTACTCCTTATTAACATATATAAGTTAAAATTAAATTATTTAAAAGAAAGGAACATTAAAAATGTTAACACTACCATTTCCTAATCTTTTTGATTGAGACAAACACGATTTTAATCAAGATGAATTAAGTTTAAAACAAACAGAAGAATTATTTAAAAAAATAGATGATTATTTATGAAGTACATGTGATAAATCTAAATATAAATCATATAGATTTAGACAACGAAAACTAAAAGCAAAAAAAGGTTTATTAACTTATAAACGACGTATTTGTACTTATTATAACATAGAAAAACAAAAAACTGAATATGCATCCTTATTAGATAACTATCTTGGTGTTAAAAAATATAGTAAACTTGCACCTAACGTTATTAAACAAATTTTAAAATATTTTGCTGATGGTAAAAAGTATCGTGATGTTTGTGATACTTTTATTGAAGATTTAATAAGTAATAGTACAGTTTGTAGAACATATCAAAAATTTGAATTACCAAAAGCAAATATTCCCAAAATACCATTACAACCAAATCAAAATTTATATGTAAATATTGATGATGGTCATCGAAAATTTAAGTTTAATGAAAAACACAATACTAAAAATTGTAAAAAATGTTCGATGAGATTAATAGTAATGTGTACTGGTAAAAAGAAAAATGGAAAATTAATTAATAAAAGAGCTGTATGTAAAATAAGAGTATCAAAAACAGAAATTGGTGCTGAAAAAACCGCAAAATTAATAGAAAAATATGGTAATTTATTTTTTGAAAACTTTGACCAAGCAAATTTAATAGTTTGTGGAGACAGTGCAAAATGAATTAGAAAAACTGCTACCATTTTAAATGCCAAATTTATTTTAGATAAATTTCATGCTTTTCATGTTTTATTTCTTGGTATCATGGCTGGAAGAAGAAAAAATCAAATTGCTAAATTACACTATCAAAATGCAATAAATTTATTTGCCAAAGGTGAATATTATGAATTAATTGATTTTTTACAATCATTAACTTTACAATATAAAAAAATAAAAGTTGGTTATTTTATTAATGCAAAAGATGGTGTATTAAACCAAGCACTAGTTGAAAATATTGGTTGCTTTACTGAAACTAATATTAAACAAATTTTAAAGCATATGATTGGTGATAGAACTTATAACATTGATATGTATACAAAAATGGTTAATTTTAAATGTTATCAAATAAATACAGCCATCCAGTTATTATAAATTAAAACTTAAATTTAAAAAATAACTAAAAATAAAATAAAACTTATTAACGTAAAGTTTAATAAGAATTTTTGAGTTATAAAAGTAAGTATTATTGTTGACTAATATTTTCTAAGTGTTAAGATTAACATACAATTGCATATTGAAGTCAAAATTATTCTCGTCTAACTTTATAATTTTAAGACAAATTTGAATATTATTGACAACATCGGTATGCTCCCTTATGTTTTATAGCAAATCAAAAATGTTCAATTGGATTTAAATTAGGAGAATATGGTGGAAGAAATAATAGTTTGCATCCAACATTTTCAATTAATTGTTTTGTTGCTTTAGATTTATGAAACGTCGCATTATCTAAAACTATAATTTGTCCACACTTTAATACTGGAATTAGTATATTTTTAACATATGATTCAAAAATTTTACTATTGCAATGTCCTTCAAATGCTCATAGAGCTTTTAATTTACCTTTATTTAGTGCACCAATTATACTCATTCTCTTTATTTTATATGCAGGTTTATTATCAAATAATCTTTTACCTTTTTCAGACCAACCATATTTATAAAATTCATTATCATCAATTCCAGATTCATCAATATATACCAAATCTTCATTCATTATTTTCGCTATTTCTTTTAAAAAATCTTCTTGTTTATTTTTATCTCTTTGTTCATATAGAAAAGTTTTTTTTATATGTATAATTTAGTTTTTTGAAATAGTTATAAACTGTTTCTTTTGTCATATCACCAAATTTTTCAATTACTTTTTGAACTGTAACATCTTTATTTTCTGCTAAATAATTTTTTAATTCATCTAAATCCTTTATTTTGTGGCTATGTCCTTTTTGATAATTCAAAATTGGTTTTATATTTCCGGTTTTTTGCTTTCTTTTTCTTCATAAAAATAAAGTCTTTCTAGTGATATTGAACACTTTACAAATTTCTTTAATTTTCATGTTTTTACTTTCATAAACTTCTATTACTTTTCTTCGTAAGTCCTCACTGTATGGTTTTGGCATAATTTAATCTTCCTAATCTATTTTAATTATTGCTGAATTATACTTGTAAGTGCAAGAATTGTTTAAATTACATATTATTATTTTACATTATTTATGAGTAAACATTACTTTCGTTAGCTATATATATAATATTTTTATCTGTTAAGTATCATTTTTCACCGCAAGTGTAAAATTTGATACTTTTTTTATTATTTTATGATAAGATATATAAAGATTTATATTTATTTATAAATCATTCAATTTTAATTTTATTAAAAATTCTTGACAGGAATGTTTATAAATGAATATTTCATATAATTTTTATGTTAAAAAGATTTTTTATGCTTGTTATGTTAAAAATATTGTTTTGCCTATTGATATGATTAGAAATGAAAGAAATAAATTAGGTATAAAGAATATTGGTAATGATACTAAGTTAAGAAATAATAATGTTCGTACTAAATGTAAATTAGTTCAAAAAGCATTACATAATTTTTATAATGCAAGAATTTTAAGTTTTCTAACTTTAACTTATCACAAAAATGAAACTGATATTAAAAAAGCAAAACATGATTTACAATTATTTTTTAAACGTTTAAAACGTTGATGAAATGACCCTAAACGTGCTAAACATTTGGGTGAATTAAGATATTTTTATGTTTATGAATATCAAAAGCGTGGTGCAGTTCATTTTCATATATTATTTAATCGTAAAATACCATATAGTATGATAATTACATGATGAACACATGCTGGTAATAATAAAGGTATTGATTTAAAGGTTGTACATAAAGGAACAAATGAATTTGTAGTTAAATATTTAAGTAAATATGTAACAAAAGTACAAGAAAATATTAAATCATTAAATCAAAAAGATGTTGGTATTCAAGCATATTCTTTTAGTAGAAATTGTAAAAATCCGCTTATAGTTCGTGGAACTAAAATGTTAAGTTTACAAGAATTAGTGCAAGCATGTGAAAAAGCAAAAGAATTTTATTTATTTAAAACTAAACCAAATGAACAAGGTATTACTTATTTAATTGGTGGAAGTTATGATTATGTTGCTAATAGCGATTATTTTAAAGATTTTAACTATTATGTAAGTTTAGAAAGTTTGCGATTTAGGTATTTATTAAAAAATAAATTTAATAAAAATGATGTTTTAGATTTTCTTTATAAAGTTTTTGATAAAAGTAAAATTGAAAAAGTATTTTTACAAAAAAGAATTTTACATTAATTATATTTTTAGTATTTTTTGTAATATTTGTATTTTTTTGTGTTTTTGTTATACTTTAATTGTAGTAAGTATTATTACTTTTCTGTCAAGGAGTAATTGTACTTACTTTTTTATTTATATTAATTGTATTTTTTGTAAAATTTGATAGTATATTAATATAAGTTTATATTAATTTGAAATTAGTTTTTAAGTTAATGTTTAACTTATTTAAATTGGTTTACAATTTCTTGACAGAAATAGTTAAATATTAATATTAAGTATAGAATAAAATTCTCATCTGTATAGAACAATATAGAATGGAGGTGAGAAAATGAGTAAATTTTTTCATAGTAAACAAACATCTCCTGAGGATAAGAAAAATCCTAGTTTTACTTTTAAAGGAACTTTCAATAAATTAGGTGGCAAAATGTTTGGTAAAATGCAAAACTTATCAAGAGCCATTTTTTTACCAATAGCTACATTACCAATAGCTTCTTTATTGTTAGGAATTGGTGGTGGAGTTGCTAGTGCTTTAAAGCAATTGCCTAATCATGATAGTCTTGTTGCTATTATTAATATTTTTTCAATTATGCAATCAGCCGGAAACGTTGTTTTTGCTAATTTAGGATTGATTTTTGCTATTTCTATTGCTTTTGGTTTTGCAAAAGCTAGTAAAGGTGTAGCTGCTCTTTCTGGATTTATTACTTTTATTGTTATGACTTCAGTTATTAGTGGCATGTTTTTTTGAAATCCTAAAACAGGAATGTTGGGGTTTGATCCATGAGGTTTAGGTGAAGGTGCAAAGATTACTCCAGAAAGTGGTAAATCTTCTGGTTTATTTTCTTCTGTCTTAGGATTATTTCCTACGTTTGATACTTCAGTTTTAGGTGGCATTCTTGTTGGTTGATTAGTATCAATTGTTCATAATCATTCATACAATATTCGTATGCCAAGAGTATTAGCTTTTTTTGGTGGTGAACGTTTTGTGCCAATTTTAGCTTTTTTTGTTGGAATAGGAATGGGATTAGCTTTTTTCTTTATTTGACCAATGTTATTAATTGCTTTTAGAGAAATTGGTAATGGCTTAGCAGCTGGTATGAATACAGGTCAACTTACTGATGGACAGTTAACTGGTGATAATTTTCATCCGACAGTTGGTGGAGCATTTATTGCAATGTTTTTTGGAATTACTGAGCGTTTATTAATACCAACAGGATTGCATCACGTTCAATATGCGCCTTTCTGATATACTGGAATTGGTGGAAATTGAATTAATGAATCTGGTGATCATTTTGTTGGAGCGTACAATATTTTCTTTGGACAATTTGCTTCTAATGCAGTAGGACACATGAATCAAACACCGGGAACAATGTTTATGAGTGGGCGATTTGCATATATGCAATATGGCTATCCCTTTGCAGCACTTGCTATGTGAATGTTAGCACGACCAGAAAATAAAAAAATGGTTGGTGGTATTTTAGGATCTGCTGCTCTAACTTCTTTCTTAACAGGAGTTACAGAACCATTATTGTTTTCATTCTTATTTGTAGCACCATTATGTTTTGTTTTCCATGCATTTATGGCAGGAATTAGTTTTATGATGGCGTATTTATTAAATATAGTTGTTGGTCAAGGTTTTGCTGCTGGATTTATTGATTTTTCTTTCTTTGGAATATTACCAAGTATTCTTGGTAAAGAAACAGGATTCTATTGAGTATTTGTTACTGGATTAATTATGGCACCTGCTTATTTCTTTGGGTTCTATTACATTATTAAGTGAAGAAATTACAAAACTTTAGGTCGTGAAGAAGGAGAATTAGCAACCAACTTAGCTTTACAAAGTGTTGAAAGTTCTTTAGATAAGTCTTCAAAAAAAGGTAGAACAAAAGTAGAAAATTTATTACTTGGACTTGGTGGAGCATTAAATATCATTGATGTTAACGCTAAAGATAAAGTATTAGTTGCAACTTTAAAAGATGCAAATATTTATTCAAAAGCTTTATTAAGATTAAGTGGAACTAAAAATATTAAAGTAATTGCCAATAAAGTTGAAATTACCTATCTTGATGGTGCAGAGTCTATTCATAAAACTTTACAAGCAGAAATGACAAAGAAACAAACATTAACACCTGATACTAATAAAGATAAAAATAATGATATGTTAGAAAATATTTTTAAAGGTCTTGGTGGACGAAGTAATGTTAAATTATTAGACAATTGTGCTACAAGATTGCGTGTTACAGTTTTTGATGAAACTAAAGTTGATGATAATATTTTAAAATCAACTGGTGCGGTTGGTATCTTTAAAAAAGGTACAGCTATTCAGGTAATTTATGGGCCACAAGTAGGTAATATTAAAAATGATTTATTAAAAACTTGAACTCCAAAATAAACTATTACTAAAATATAAAAATGAGCAACTTTTTGAGTTGTTCATTTTTTTAGTTTTAGTTACGGATAATGTTAAAATTATAATATAGGATGGAGGGAAAACTATGTTTTTTGATGATGAAGAAGAAAAGTTAGAAGAAGCTAGGTATGAAGAAATACAAACAAATATACAAAATTTAACATTAACAATTGATGTTAATATTGTTGTTAAAGATTTATTTAAATATATTAAATTAAAATGTACACAAAAAATTAGAATTATGGATATATTAGCATTGTTTTTATCAATATTTTCAATAATTCTTTCAATATTATTAACTGTTATTGATAAAACTGATCAAAAAATTAGTTTTGAACTTCGAAAATTATTGTATGCGGTAAATATATTTAAAGATTTAACAGTGGTAATGGTATTAGTAATTGCATTATTTATGATTATTTATGAGGTTAAATATTGAATTAAACAAAATAAGCAATTCAAATCTTTTTATGCAGCAAATGCTGATTTTACACCAGAAGAAATTGTTTCGGAACTAATGGATCTTAATAATATTTTTAGTTTCAAGCATTGAAATGAAATTTCATTCCATATTAAATATTATAAAAAATGTAAATCATTTAAACAACATGCAATTTTAATCGCTATTTTGGATTATTATCAATTGCCAATTAATAAATGAAATTTAATGTATTTAAATCAAACAATTAGTTATTTAAATAAAAAACATTTTCGTCATATTCTTAGATTATGCATATTTAGTTGTTTAGCAATAATAACGATTATTTTAATGAGTACTTTCCCTTCAATATTTTTAAGATAAAATATTTTATATAGATAGAAAGGTATATATGGAAAAATTTAATGAAGAAATAAAAATATTAACGACAATTTTTATTAATAATGCTAATATTAATACTAAAATTAAACAAGAAAAATTTTTAATTAATAATTTCAAATTTTATGGAATTTTAACTAGTAAACGAAAACCATTAGTAAGATTATTTTTAAATAAATGAAATAAAAATTTATCTTTAATAAGTAAAAAACAGTTATTTGAAACATTATATTTACAAAAAAATCGTGAATTTCAATATACAGCAATGGAATTTTTAAATCTTTGATGAAAGAAAAACTTAAGTTTTAATGACTTAGATTGGCTTTTATCGATAATTAAGCATAATATTTGATGAGATACTACTGATTATTTTGATAATATTATTGGTGTTCTTATATTTAGTAACAATAATATTAGTGTTAGAGATCAATATTTATTTAAGTTAATAAATGATAGTAATTTTTGAATTCAAAGAATAGCAATTCAATCACAATTAATGTTTAAAGAAGATACTGATTTTAATTTACTATTTGCATTAATTAAGCCATTGTTATTAACAACAAATTTTTATCTAATACGTTCTATTGGTTGAGCATTGCGTAATGCTAAACGAGTTAATTCACAAAAAATTAATGATTTTATTAAAATTAACAATGTTAGTAAAAAAATAATTGTTGTTATTAATGAACATTAAAAATAAATGAAGGTTTTATATTAATATTAAAAATAAAATTGCTTATAAATAATATTTATAATAATATTCTTAAAATAGTGTAAGATTCACTTAATAGATAGAGAAAAATATTAAAATATAAATATAAGTTTTTGACCTATTTACTTTATTTTAAAGTAAATAGGTTTTTATTTGGAAAGGAAAAGCACATGCCTAATAATTATTCATTGATTGTTAAACCTCTTTTACAAGAAGAACCTATCATTAATAGTAATATTTCAATTTTTAAGACTTTACAAGTAGAATCTAATACAACAATGATTTCAATAATACCTTCAATAAAAATATCAATTTTAACAGATCATGAAATAAAAGCTTTATCTAAATATCAAATTCAATCATTGCTACCAGAGCAAATACCACTTTTTACAGCAGAACAAATTCCATTATTTACAACTGAACAAATTCAATGATTTTGATTATGACAAATTCAGTCATTTACATCTATTCAAATTGCAGCATTTACATTAGAACAAATTCCGTATTTAACATATGAACAAATCCCAATTTTTACATCAGAACAAATCCTTGCGTTTACACCGTTGCAAATTTCTGTATTTACGCCAGAACAAATTCCATTATTTACAACCGAACAAATCCCTGCGTTTACACCGTTACAAATTTCTGCTTTTACAAAAGAACAAATCCCAGAATTTACAGAAAAACAGATTGCATCATTTACATCAGAACAAAAACAAATTTTTACATTAGAGCAGCGTAAATTTTTTGGAAGAAAAATAATTTCAACTTTTAATAAACAAAAAAATAATTCATCAATAATTGAACAAGTTGTATCATTTACAGCAGAACAAATTCAATCTTTTACGTTATCACAAATTCAGTCATTGACAAGAGAACAAGTTGTATCATTTACAGAAAATCAAATCAAGGCGTTTACTCCTATTCAGATTCAAGCATTTTTGCCGTCGCAAATTCCGTATTTTAGTGAAAAACAAGTTGTATCATTTACAGAAAATCAAATCAAGGCGTTTACTCCTATTCAGATTCAATCATTGACGCCTATACAAATTAGGTCATTTAATGTTACACAAATTCCATATTTTACATTTTTTCAAATTCAATCATTTATGCCTTGACAAATTCAATCCTTAACAAAAGATCAAATTTCAGTTTTTGCAGAAGTTCAGATTCAATCATTGACAATGGAACAGATTCAGTCTTTTTGGTCATGACAAATTCAATCATTGACACCTATACAAATTAGGTCATTTTTGCCTATTCAAATTAAATCATTTACATTATTACGAATTTCAAAATTTACAAAAGTACAAATTGAGTCATTTACGTCATTACAAATTCCTCTTTTTACAGAAAAACAAATTCCATATTTTACAGCAGAACAAATTCCATTATTTACAACTGAACAAATTCAATCATTGACGCCTATACAAATTAGGTCATTTAATGTTACACAAATTCCATTTTTTACAGCAGCACAAATTCCAGAATTTACATTATTACAAATTCAATCTTTTACACCGATTCAGATTCAGTCATTTACAACAGAGCAGATTAAATTTTTACGTTATCACAAATTCAGTCATTGATAAAAGAACAGATTCAATCGTTAACAAAAGTACAAATTGTTTCATTGACAATTGAGCAAGTTTCACATTTAACAAAATTTCAAATTCCATTATTTACAACCGAACAAATTAAATTATTTACTTCTTGACAAATTTTACATTTTACAACGGATCAAATTAAATCTTTTACATTATTACAAATTCAATTCTTAACAGAAGAACAAGTTCCATTTTTTACAGAAAATCAGATTCAAGCATTGGCATCAATTCAAATTGAGTCATTTTTGCCGTTGCAAATTCCATATTTTACAGAAAAACAAATTCCATATTTTACAGCAGAACAAATTCCATCTTTCACAAATCAACAAATTCCATTATTTACAACTGAACAAATTCAATCATTGACGCCTATACAAATTAGGTCATTTAATGTTACACAAATTCCATATTTTACATTTTTTCAAATTCAATCATTTATGCCTTGACAAATTCAATCCTTAACAAAAGATCAAATTTCAGTTTTTACAGAAGTTCAGATTCAAGCATTGACATCAATTCAAATTCAGTCTTTTTGGTCATGACAAATTCAAGCATTGATGCCTATACAAATTAGATCATTGTTGCCTATTCAAATTGCATCATTTTTGCCATCACGAGTTTCAAAATTTATAGAAATACAAATTGTGTCTTTTACAAAAGAGCAAATTCAGTCATTTACAAAAGAACAAGTAGTTTCACTGACATCATTGCAAATTTTAGCATTGACACCAGACCAAATTGCATCATTTTTGCCATTGCAAATTCAAGTTTTTACAGAAGAGCAAATTTCATCTTTCATAGATATCCAGATTGAGTCATTTACACCAATTCAGATTCAGTCGTTTTTGCCGTTGCAAGTGGTAGATTTTACAAAACAACAAGTTCCACTTTTTACAATTCAACAAATTCAGTCATTTTTACCAATTCAAATTGCAGCTTTTACGCCCATTCAAATTGAGTCATTTTGATTATGACAGATTAAATCATTTTTGCCGTTGCAAGTAGCAGCATTTACAAGAGAACAAATTGCATCATTTTTGCCGTTGCAAGTTCAGTCTTTTTGATTATGACAAATTCAGTCATTGACAGAAGACCAAATTCCAGCATTTACAAAAATACAAATTTTACATTTAACGGAAGACCAAATTCAGTCATTTTTACCAATTCAAATTGTAGCTTTTACGCCCATTCAAATTGAGTCATTTTGATTATGGCAAATTCCATTTTTTACAAAAGAGCAAATTCCAAATTTTGCAAAAGAACAGATTGCTTCATTTACATTAGATCAAATTCGTTGATTTACACTATTACAAATTCAAGTCTTTACACCAGAACAAATTCCATTTTTTACAGCAGCACAAATTCCATTATTTACATTAGATCAAATTCAATCTTTTACACCATTACAAATTAGTTCATTTACAAAAGAACAGATTCCAAAATTTATAGCAAAACAAATTAAATCATTTTGGTCATCACAAATTCAATCTTTTAAACCAGAACAAATTGCTTCATTTATATCATTACAGATTCAAGCGTTTACAAAGGACCAAATTCCATTATTTACATTAGATCAAATTCAATCTTTTACACCATTACAAATTAGTTCATTTACAAAAGAACAAGTTTCATTGTTTTTGCCATCACAAATTGCGGTTTTTACAAAAGATCAAATTCAAGAGTTGACAATGGAACAGATTCAATCATTGATAATGGAACAGATTCAATCATTGACATGATTACAAATTAAGTCTTTTACATCTATTCAAATTCAGTCGTTTAAGTTATCACAAATTCAGTCATTTTTACCAATTCAAATTGCAGCTTTTACAAAAGAGTAAATTCAATCTTTTACATTATTACAAATTAAATCATTGACAGAAAATCAAATTTCATTTTTTACGCCTTTGCAAATCCAAATCTTTACGCCAGAACAAATTCTATTTTTTACAAAAGAACAAATTTCTTGATTTACAACCGACCAAATTCAAGTTTTTACACCAGAACAAATTCCATATTTTACAAAAGAGCAGATTCAATCATTGACAATGGAACAGATTCAGTCTTTAATAGCCCAACAAATTCAATCTTTTACAAAGGACCAAATTCCATTTTTTACAGATATGCAAATTCAATGGTTTAGAACTGACCAACGTAAATTTTTTAAAGTAATAAGAATTCCAATTATTAATAAACTAAAAACTAGTTCATTAATAATTAAAGAAAATCAAATTTTTGTAGAAGAGAAAATTGGAAAAAAAAGTAGTCAATGAAGTTTAAAAAAATTTTGATTTTTAGTTATTAGTTTCTTTTTCACAACAACTTCAATATTTAGTTTATTTTATATTTTTAAAAAAAATAAAAATCAACTTACAAAAAAAAGTAAATTAAAAAAAGAAGACAACTTTAATGAGGGCGGTTGTCAAAGTTACGAAATAATTAATTATCATATTAGTAACTTATTTCCGAAATTACCATTTAAAAATGATGATAGACAAATTAAATTCTCTTTTACCCTTAAATTTATATTCGACGTATTTTAAAAAATATAGATTTTATAAGATAAAATAAAAATTATTAACAAGGAAAAAGACAAGAAATAATCTTGTCTTTTTTTGTAATTGTAAAATTTTAAAATTTTTAATAACCGTCTTTAACGCTATTATCAACACGTGTTAGGGAACTAAAAAAGTGAACTACAACACAGTTGTTAAAAATAGTAGCTAGAACATGTGGACTTGCATGAATAAATAAAAAGTGGAGTGATACCTAATAAATTATACTAACCATTTAATGGTAATTCTTGGGGTGGGAGCGAATTGGAAACTAGTATATATAGACCTACTAGGGAACCTACTATATTAATTCTATTCTTTATTTAACCAACCTTGCCACTCCCCAGTGAGCAAGTGTTGGTTTTATTTTTTATTTTTTTTGAAAAATTTTTTTGGGCGAGAAAATAAATTTCAAACTTGTAAAAAAAATTGAGCGGTGCCGGTTCAATTAAAATATTAATTTGTTTAACACAAATTAAATAAGTATTGAATCGAATGCCTCGATTTCTTTTTAAAATTTCACAATTTATTTTTGAGCCCAGTTTTCATGGAATGAATAAAACTAATAGTAGTATTATTAATAATCTAAAAATCAAAATATATGTTCTTTATGCTAGAAGCAACAGAACATATTAGGAAAGGATTATTATGCAAATAGAATTTAAAAAAGAACAAATTGTTAAAGATAAACCACAATCTATTCTTATTGATTATGTTGAATATAAATTATCGCTTCCAAAATGAATGATTAAAAATAATTCTTTTATTGTTGATAACAGTTACACATATTGAGTTTTTAATTTAGAAAATATTAAAAGAGAATTAAGTGGTAATGAATTAATAAAATTATTAGAACCATATATTAAAGACCAAAAAATAACTGTTAATAAACAAGAAACACCCAAAGAATATTATCTTAATGATATCAAACTTGAACCATTAACATTTTATGAACAGCATAATAGTTGATTTATGGGTGAAATAACAGATAACAAAACTAATATTACAAATCCATGTTTTAAATACAACATTACATGAGAAGAAAATAGAAAAAGTTTTAAAATAAATAATCCATATAAACACGATGATTTACCAATTAATTATATAGTTACTTCATATAAGGAAATTTCAACTCATAATGAAAAAGTATTTTTGTTGAACATGTAAACAAAATAAATTAGATTATTTATTCTTTAATACTAATGATATAAAAACAAGAAAATATTTTTTAAGAGATAAAAATAGTAAAGCGATTTGTTATGACTGTATTTTAAATATTAGGTTAAGTAGGAGGCATAAATATGAATAAAGAATATTTAACTAAAAGAGGAACGATTTGCATACCAGACAGTGATGATATTGAATTTAAAATAGGGCTAATTAAACTGATTGATGATTTAAAAAAAGATAATTTAGTTTGTGGTCATAAAGAATTTATTGAAGAATGTAAATATTGTTGATGTAATTGTGATTTAGAAATTATTAAAACGATTATTAGAGGTTAACTTAATTAATGCAATATGACTTAATTATTGGAATTGATCCTGCTGGAATTGGTAATAATGGAATGGTTATATATTCAAGTGAAACTAATAATATTACTTTTAATGAAACATTCAAAATTAAAACAGTTTTAGAAAGTAAAAATATATATAAAGAATATTTTAAATTAATTAAAAAACAATTTATTAATCAAAAAATATTAGTTATTGTAGAAAATTTCTTTTTAAGCTCAAAACAATTATTAACTAATCCATTAGCAACACCTAAGATTATTGGTGCATTAATGGTATTAGTAGAAGATGTTATGAATTGAGATTATTTAGAAAGTGAACCAAAAAATAAAACTAAAATAGAAAATTATAAAGGAAATATAAAATTAACAAAACATGAACAAGATGCTTATAAGCATATTCAATACTATTTAAGGAATTATAAAAATGAAAGATAAAGCAAATTATGTCAAATTAAAAGTAAAACTGAGTAACACTATTGAAGCAAAATATTACGAAAAAGGTAATAAGGAATTATATTATAGTGTTCGTGGTCAATGAAATGGATTAAATTATGTTACTTTAATTTTTAATAACCCAAAATTTTATAGACGATGTATTTTATTAAACAAAAACGATGAAATTATTGTAACTGGTCAAATTTTTAATACTTTAAATATTCCTAAAAATCGTGCATTTTGTTCAATCAATGTTAAATGATTTAAAAAATGAAAAGAGTAAAAAAATGATTAAAAATACACCATTAGAATATATTAATGACAGAATTAAGCAGCATAAAGAAAATATTAATAAATATACAAAAGAAATTGAAAGATTGCAAAATTTTATTAAAACAAATGAAATTAGAATGACTGAATTAGAAATAATAAAAGATATTTTACAAAAAGGAGAAAAAATATAATGAATTTTAATCAAAATCCAAAACAAATGACTGATTTAGTAATAAAAAAAGATATGGAAAAAAGTATTAGAAAATTTAAAAATTAAAATAGGAACTCTTGCATTTAATAATATTGAAGAAGAAATACATTATATAAATTTAATAATAAATAAAATGTCAGAACATATTTATTCATTAGAACAAGAAATAATTAGAAAAAATCAAATAATAAAAGATAAATTGGAACAAGAAAAACTTGAAATTGCTAATCAAATTAAAAATAAGGAGAATAATTAATGATAATATTACCTACTTTGTTTGAAAATAAAGATGAAATTGAAATATTATCACCATTTCCAAAAGCAATTCATACAAGTAATGATATTAGAGCAATTATTTTAAGACAATACCCAAATGTTAAATCCAAACACATAATTGTTTCTGACCCCGAAAGTAATGTTGCATTAATAGTTGGTGATAATGATGTTTATCAAGGTTGAATTAAAGTAACAATTAAAAAATTAGAAATTAAAGGAGATTAAACAAATGCAAAAGGAAAAAATTAAAATTAGAAATTATGAATTTGAATTAAATTCTTATGTAGTAGATTCCTTATTAGATGTTATAAGAGAACTGATAAAAACAAATAAAGGAGAATAAAATGCCAAACGAAAATACACAATCAAATTATACTTTAACCAAATTAATTAGAACTGGTATAAGTCCTATTTGTGCAATGATTGGTACAAGTGCTTATTATGGTCAAGTAATTGCTAATCCAATATTAGGTTCAATTAATAGTTTATTATTTGGTAAAAAATTAGGTTTAGATATTTGAAATTTAAATCAAAGACCAAATACTAAAACTAAATTAATTAATAGTTCTAAAAAAATAGCATTAGGATTAGGAACAATTGGTTTAGCAAATTATAGTAAATGAACAGAAAATAATATTAATCCTATTATTCCAACAACACCAATTCCAATAATTACTACAACTACAACAGAAGGTCCGCCATGATTACTATTAAATAAACAAGAAAATCAGTCATTAATGGATTGAGATACATATATTAGTTTAAATGCTTATGGTATATCAAATCTTATTAATGGATTAACGGAGTTAATACCTAATAAATTTGAAACAATAAGAAAGATTTGTAATATGGCAACTGGTGGATGTTTAATATCAAGTGGTGTAGCAATGGGTATTAATAATAATTTTAATAATGCTTATGCAGTACCTACAATTGTTGCTGGTGCAAGTGAAATTATCCATAATTTATTACCTATGGAAACTACACATCATAATGAAGAAATGCAAGAAACATCATTTAATGATGAAACTACAAGATTAATTAATGACAATAGATTTACTATTAATAGTGAAACTGCAAGTCAATATTATGGTAGTGATAATATGAGCGAAGTACCATTAAATCATGATAATGCTTCATTAAATTGAGATTATAATCACATGAGTTTATAAAGGAGGTGAATAATTTATGAATAAAGAAAAATTACTTGAATATTATAATAATGAAATTCATACATATAAAGAGAGAATGGAACAATTAAATAAAGAAATTGCCTTATTAGTAAGCATTATAAGTAATTCAAAATCGATGATTGAAAGAATTAATGGTGGTCAATTTGATGAATAATTAAAAATTAAAAATAAATAGTTGAAAGGAAAATATTGAGATGAAAGAATTTTTACATGAATTAATAATTATTGGAACAAGTGTTGGAACATTAATTTGCAGAGAAATTATTGTTTTATTAAAAAGATTTATCACAACTCCAAAACATGTTAGAGCAAATAACAAAATTATTAAACATCAAAAAAAATTAGCAAAGTTAAATGAAAAGATTAATAAAGAAAATAAATAAAAAAGTGGTGATGTAAATGTTAGAAAATGAAAATAATGTTCAACAAACAACTGAACCTTTAACTGAAAATAATGCTTCTTCACAAGAAATAGAAAATAAAGTTAATGAAGCAGAAAATAAGTTAAATAAACTTAATCAAGAAATTAAAGAAAAAGAAATGATTAATATATTTAAAAAATATCAAGTTAAAAGTGAATTTTATGATTATTTAAAATTTAAAACTAATAATTTAGAAAATTCAAAAATTGAAGAAACTATTAAAAAAATGATTAAAGAACAACCAGTATTTAAAGAAACAATTAATACAGGTGGCAAACCACAGACAATAATAACAAATCAACCAAATTCAATAAAAAGTACTTTATTGGATTATAAAAAGAAAAATAATTTATAACAGAAAGGAAAATAAAAAATGGCAGTACCATTCAATAAAAATTTAGATAATACCGAAAAATTAGTAGAAGCACCAGAGTTTATAGAATTTTATAAACAATCAAATTCACCATGAGCAAGTTTTTTTCCTATTGAAATGGTTAATTCTACAAAAATTGAATTTATAGTTAAAAAACCAAAAAATCCAGAAATTAAAGTACTAAAATGAAATGATAAAAGCAAAGGATTAGATGTTAGTTATGCTGAAACTATTAAAATTTTAAAAGAAATTAAAGAAGAAAGCAGTTGCAGGTGAAATAATTGCTAATGTTGATTTAAATGCTGAAAATGGACAAAATTTATTAAATACAATGCAATATGAAGTTGCTAATGATTTAGCAGATTATTTAGCAAATAATGATACAAATGTAATTGCAAAATATGCAACTAAAGTAGATATTACTGATAAAACACCAGTAGGATATTTAAAATCAATGTTAGATGCTTGAAATACTTTATTTCAACTAAGAAATAGTAATAATTGTCGTTTTTTTATTACTAATAATCTTTATGATAGTATTGTTTATTTAGCTAATAATAAAGGTTTAATTACTGATAATCAGATTGCTCAACAATTAAGATTAAATGGAAATGATTTATATATTAAAGGTGTACTATGTCAAATTGTTATGGATGATTATATGACTTTTACTGATAATAATGAAACTAAAATTATGTCTTTTGTTTTAGCAACACCAAGAGCAATGAAAAGATATATAGCTAACGAAAGTAATGTTTACTCATAAATAATGTAAAATAATAATATGTAATTTAAACAATTCTTGCACTTACAAGTATAATTCAGCAATAATTAAAATAGATTAGGAAGATTAAATTATGCCAAAACCATACAGTGAGGACTTACGAAGAAAAGTAATAGAAGTTTATGAAAGTAAAAACATGAAAATTAAAGAAATTTGTAAAGTGTTCAATATCACTAGAAAGACTTTATTTTTATGAAGAAAAAGAAAGCAAAAAACCGGAAATATAAAACCAATTTTGAATTATCAAAAAGGACATAGCCACAAAATAAAGGATTTAGATGAATTAAAAAATTATTTAGCAGAAAATAAAGATGTTACAGTTCAAAAAGTAATTGAAAAATTTGGTGATATGACAAAAGAAACAGTTTATAACTATTTCAAAAAACTAAATTATACATATAAAAAAAACTTTTCTATATGAACAAAGAGATAAAAATAAACAAGAAGATTTTTTAAAAGAAATAGCGAAAATAATGAATGAAGATTTGGTATATATTGATGAATCTGGAATTGATGATAATGAATTTTATAAATATGGTTGGTCTGAAAAAGGTAAAAGATTATTTGATAATAAACCTGCATATAAAATAAAGAGAATGAGTATAATTGGTGCACTAAATAAAGGTAAATTAAAAGCTCTATGAGCATTTGAAGGACATTGCAATAGTAAAATTTTTGAATCATATGTTAAAAATATACTAATTCCAGTATTAAAGTGTGGACAAATTATAGTTTTAGATAATGCGACGTTTCATAAATCTAAAGCAACAAAACAATTAATTGAAAATGTTGGATGCAAACTATTATTTCTTCCACCATATTCTCCTAATTTAAATCCAATTGAACATTTTTGATTTGCTATAAAACATAATATAAGAAAAATATTACCAAATTATTGACCAAATATTAAAAACGCGATTGATTTTGTTTTTCAAGATATGAGTAAACATTACTTTCGTTAGCTATATGTTGCAAAATACAGTTGTATATGTTCAAGATATTGCTGATGGTAAAGTTGGAAGAAGATATTTAGTTGGTGGAGAAGTAACTGGTGAATCAATACCCTATATAACAGATGAAGAAACAACTTCACGTTGAATGTTATGTGCAATCATTAATAATGATAAAACTGATTTAAAAACTAAAATTACAAGTTTAACAATTGATATTACTGCAAATGTTAATAACAATAATAGTGAATTAAATACACAAATAAAAAGTACTAATGAACTTAAATCATTAAATCCAAATTTAACAAATCCAACTATTAAATATTTTAGTGATGCACAAGGAAAAACTAATGTAAGTAATCAAAAACAAAAAGCAGGTGATTTATACATAGTTATTTCTTCAAATGTTAATGATTTAAATTATAAAGGAACAACAAATCCAATTAAAATAACTCTTAAATAAAGGAAATTAATACCATGCCAATCGGTACAACTAGTACAGCAATACTTTTAAACATAAATAAACCAAAACATACTAGAATAAGTAAACAGCAAGAAAATAAAAGTTTTTGGTGAGAAATTTTAGAAATGATTGGTGTACAAGTTATAGCAGTAGCACTTGCTCCTTTTACTGGTGGTTTAAGTGAAAGTTTAGCACTTGGATTAGGTGCAAGTGATTTAATTGCTAGTATTAGTGCTGTTGGTGTAGAATTTTTAACTGATTTTACTATTAATCAAGTTTATGATTATTTAAAAGGAAATGTAACACCATTAAATACTTTTTTTAATATATTACCAGCATTTGCTGGAATTAATAAAATTAGTCGTGGTTATCGTACTACTAAATTTATTAATTTAGCACAAAAAACTAAAACATTAGAACAAGTTGGAATTAAAGAAGCAAAAAATTTACAAGAAATTATTAGTCAAGTAAGTGGAAAAGAAATTTTAACAGATAAAATTATTGGTAATAAACGTTATTTAATGAATTATAGTTTTACTCCTAATCGTGAAACAGTATTACGAGATTTAGGTTATGTTGCTGAAAGACAATATAAAAATAATTTTCAAAAATTAGAAGCACAAGAGTTAAAAGATTACTTATTATTACAAAATACATTAATAAAACTAAGTCCACAATTAACTCCTAAATTTAAAATTAAAGATATTGAAAAAGCAAATAACTTTTTAAAAAAATATAATACTGATTTAAAAAAAGTACTATCCATGAATCAACATGATTGATTAAATTTAGTTCATACAATACATACAGAAAATAGATATGGAAAAACTTTAATTTTAGATTTACAAAAAATTCGTGCTAATGCTATTAAATTTAATTTTAAAAATAATGTTATTCATCAACTTGTTTTAAAAGCAAATCAAACTTTTAAATATTTTGATATTAGATTTTATTTAAAAAAAGGTTTAAATAAATTTTGAAAAGATACTCCATATTTTGAAAAATTACGAGAAAGTATATATAAATTACAAGAAAAATTTGAAAAGTTAGAAAAACAAGCATTTGAAAAAATTAATAAATTAAAAGAAAAAGCAACAAATTTATTTACTAGTGCAGAGAAAAAAGCAATTAAACATGCACAATTAATTCCATTAAGTTCACCAGTATTTATGGGTTGTAAAATTCAACCTTTATCATTAAGTAAATGTGCAATTACTATTTATCATCGTAATCCTAAGTATAAACCAATTACAGTTGTTGATAGTATTATTAAAGCAGAAACTTTTGTTACTCAAATACATCCATTTCACTGATATAGATGATATAGTGGTTGATATATTGGTTATGGAGTTAGTCGTAATAAATGATTAAAAGCAATTGCATTTGCTCCACCAGTTATTCAACAAGTAATTAGAGATAGTTTTAAAGTTTATAGAGAAATATTTAGAATAATAAGAACTTATCATAAAGTAGTGAATGTTATTAATAATCCTATTGAAAATATTAATAAATCATTTAAAAGTGTTGGTTTAAAATTTTCAGTTAATACTTTATTTGGTACTCGACTATTACATCATTTAGAAAAATTTGCATATAGTCAAATTGTAGAAAAAGGGAAAAAGAAATTACAAAAAGAAGTTATTCATATTGCACATAGAAAAACTAAAACAAAAACTAAACATTATAAAAAAGCATTTTTTAAGGAATGATAAATTATGATTAATAAACTTTGAACTGATGTCAGTTTAGAAAATTATAATAACTGATATCCATTAACTGGAAAAATTACAGAAACGCCACAGCAATACATACAAACATGACCTAATGTTAATGATTGATTTATAACTTTTGCTATTCGTGCTCAAAATGATATTAATGCTTATCTTGATTTTATTTTATCTAAATTTCCTTTTGATAGTTTTAAAGATGAATTAATTAAAGAAACATTAAAAGATATGGTTTATGTAATGGTTGAACATTGAGTATTTAATCGTACACCAATTGAATTTAATGTTGATGCTACTATTCAATTTAATAATGGTACTCAATTTAGTGCAAATAGTACTCCTACAATTAATGTTTGAGATTTAGCACCTAGTAGAATGAAAATATGAGCAAGATTAACAGAATTAAAACAAATATTTTCAAGTTATAATGATGATGAAATAGATGTTGAAAAAATTGACTTAAAAGCATTTTATACTAGAAATCAAATTGATAAATTAATTAAAGAACAAAAAGAATTTACATTATCAAAACAAATGAAATTGTATGATGATTTAGTTGATGATAATGAAAATGAAATATATAGAGGTCCTGTTACAAAATTTATAAATAAAGGTTATGTTGCAACAGATTATGATAAAGAATCTGAAACAATGATTTTAGATTGACCTGATGAAATTGGTACATTACCACCCGAAGCATTACAAAATAATCCACAAATTGGTGATTATACACATGCACCAACTTGTGATTTTTCTGCTAAACAACAAAAACGAATTACTACTAATGAAAATGAAATTACAAAATTAAATACTGAATTAATTAAAGCAAACGAAAATATTAATGATGTTAAAAATAATTGATTTAATATCGAAACTAGTCCCCTATGAAAAAAAGTTGAAAATAATAATATAGAAACATTTAAATGATATTTTATTAAAATCAGTTATCAATATTCAACAGAAAATGACTTTATGAAATTTTATAAAGTAATTAAAATTTATTTAAATAATGTTTTTAATGAATTTGAATTGTTAAATGTTGATTCCATGACTTATAATGAACAAATCTCAAATAAAAATATTTTAAATATTGGAACTATTTACTATGACAATAGAAATAAAAAATTTAGGGGTGGAGGTAATTCTTATCCTGAACGTGGAAAAATTAATTTAATTGGTGATATAAAAGAAATATATCAATATCAAGGAATAGATACGCCAACTGAATTTATAGCAGAAGAAAGTACTGAACGTGATTATTATACAAAAATAGAAACTAATAATTTATTAGATAAAAAGCAAAATAAATTAACTACTGGCGAAAATATTAAAATTGATGAAGTAACTAATACTATTAGTGCTATTGGTGGTAAAACTGATTTATCTGATTATTATAAAAAAGAAGAAGTAGATAAAAAAATAGAAGATAAAATGGATAAAGACCATTTTAAATATGTTTTTTCTATCAATACTATTAGTACTGAAATTCCTAATTTAGAAACTACTGATAAAACTATTGCCGGTGCTATTAATGAATTAAAAGATATTCCTCCAACACCAAGTCCAAGTCGTTCAAATTGAAAAGAAGTAGGAACAAGAGAAAAAAATAAATGAGATAATTGACAAATTACTTATGATTTTATAGTTAATAAACATTATAGAGTTTATTATTCTTGAAGTATATATAATCCAGTTTATACTATACAAGAATTTATTATAACTGATAAAAAAATTGATGGTGTACAAATACAAACCTTTAATGATAGTGCTAATATAGTAATTTTATCAGTTCAACATGCAAAATTGATTACTATTTATAGCGGAAAAGGTAATTTAAAAGGTAATGTATGAAAATTAGAAGAATTACAGGAATAATATTATGTTTTTTAAAATTATAAAAATTATTTTAGGTTTAATTGGAGTACTATTATCTTCTGCAACTGCTGGTTTAATTATATTTATTATTGTAAAAATTGTATTAAAAATTAATCAAATATTTTAGAAAGGTGGTGAATATTATGTTAAGTTTATTTAAAAGAAAAGATAAAACAAATACTAGTGATAATCAAAATGAAAAAGTAAAATTTTTAACTAATAAAAATAAAAGTACACATGCTTCTATTTTAAATTATTTTGGTTTTAATGATTTTAACCATGAAACTTATTTTACTGATTTTGTAGCAGAAAATAATGCTAATTTATATAATGCTCCATTAGATATTAATAATGAAACTATTAAAAAATACTTAATTCAGCAAGAATTTTATAGAAAAAATTGAAATTCTATTTTTAAATTAAGCAAATTAGGAATTAGTGGTTATTTAATTTTTATTGCTAATGATGATTTATATTTTCAAGTAATAGATATTCAACAAAGAGTTTATGATATTACCGGTAAATTAATTCAATGTACTATTTTTTATGATAGTTATCAACAAAATGCACAAAATGTAAGATTATTTGAAATTTATACATTAAATAATGAACAAGTAACTATTAATCGTGCAATTTATAGTATTAGTGATAATAAAAAACAATTTCCATTAGATTTTAAATCATTCATTAATAATCCAAATTTAGAGCAAGAACAAACACTAAATATTAATTATATACCAATAGCAATTATGCGAAATAAAGCAAATGAATTAGCAGATTGTGATAAAGTAATGGATAAAATTAAAGCATTAGATGTTATTTATGAACAAATTGTTTTAGATACTATTTTAAACTCACCTAAATTTATTTTTAATCAAACTTATGGGAATGTTCAATCAGCATTAGAACAAATAGTAAGAACTTTGGTTACTAAAAACTACATATTTAAAAGTGGTGGAGATAATAACGAACAAAATGAAAATATTAATATGACAAATAGTAATTTTAAAGGTAAAAATTTAACTGATATATACGATTGAAATGTTAATGAAATATTTAAACGTTGTGGTATTCATATACCAAGTCAAAAGAAATCTGCACAACAATCAGTTCCCGAAAGTACAGCAGTAAATATTTCAACTATTAACTATATTGAACAAAAATTATGACAATTTAATATTGATATTCTTAAATTTATTCAAATATTAGTACGTTTAGATAAAGACTTATTAAATAGTAAAACATTTAATATTAATGATGAACAAGAAATTAATAATTTAACAGTGAGATTAAAATTATTTAATCCCGAAAATAACCAATTAATAGGAGAAAACAATGGAAAACAACAACAAACCACAAACGAAATTTCCACAGAAACAAACTAAACTTAATCAAGCAGAAGTAGAAAATGATTATTTAATTGATAATATTCCTTATGACTTTACTAATATGATGAGAGCAACTAGTGACCCCGATATTAATAGAGCATACGATGAATTTAAAAAAAGAACAATTTATATTTATGAAATTGAACGTTTATTTAAAAATAATGAAAATAATACTTTAAAATTTTCAGCAAATACTATTAAAATCGGATTTATTGATATTGAAAAAGTATTAAAAACTACTGCTGTTGAAACATCTGATTTTACTATGCAATTAAATCAAAGAGCAAGTACAAATATTAATGATAATACAATTGAATATAGTATGACTGATATTAAAAATTTAATATTTCAAGAAATAAATTTATTAAATCAATTTAAGTTATATGCAGTTAGTATTAATGAATCATTAACTGAAAATAATATTGATAATTTATATATTATTAATAATTATTCACAACCTTATCAAAATCCAAAAACAAGGAGTACTAAAAGTATTACTATTATTAAAATTAAAGATTTTAAAACAAGAGATGGTTATCCAATAATTATTAAATTACAAAAACCATTAGACAAAGATACAAAAGTAATTGGTTTAAAAATTAAAGCCCCTAGAAGCATGATTTTCGGGAATATAAAGGTACTTGGTGAAGTTGATAATATGGAAGTATACCCAAAGTTATTTATCAAGGATAAGATAGCATTTCCACTATTATCAATGCCTATTGAAACTCAACCAAAAGTTAGAATATTACAACAATGATTTAGTGAACAAATATTACCTTGAAATTTAGCAAAACAATTTATTGGACAAGAAAAATCAGTTTTAGATTTAATTGCTATTGGTGGTGGAACTGAAACAAGAAAAGAAATTATTAATAATGCAAAAATAACATATGCAAAAATTGGTAAATATGATGGACCATCCCCAATACCGAAAAAATTAGCTGATTTTGAAATGAAAAAGAATGAACAATATTTATTATATAGTCATCGAGAACCAAACCCACCATATCCAAGTAGAAATATTGTTATTGAATTATCACAGAACTTTAATGATATTGAAATTGAAATAAATGATAAACCACCCATTGACAGTCTACAACAACTATTATTAGATATGCTAAGTTATACATATAATTATAATAGGAATTTTGATGGTGCAACATATGATGATAAAGGTGTTCCAGACAATGAAATTGCAAAGTTAAGAGCAAAATTTGAAGGACAAAAACCAGAAGAAGTAATAACTAATTTATTTAAACAATGAAAATTGGATTATCCAAATTATATAAATTTACCACAAGTTCATATTTTTAAGAAACTAGTAATTATGTTATCAAATAATATTTATTCAATTATGTCAATTAATAAAGTTTTAAATGATGATAATAAAATTTTGTTACCCTATTATTTTGAATTAAAATCGAGTCCAATAAAACCTACTGGTAAAGATATTTGAAGATTTAAAGATACCAAAGTTATATTAAAATCTGAGTATTTTGATTTTACAGATATGAATAACATTAAACTAAGAAATAATGATATTAGTCAAAATGAATTATTTAAATTAGACGATAATCAATTTAATTGATTATCTATAACCAATGAACTAGAAACTAATAATATACCTTCATTAATTCCATCAGATTGAACATTAGCAAATGGCGAATATGGAAAATATTTTACAAAATTAATCATTAGTAATAATAAAATTGAAAATGCTTTAAATTTATATGGTTCAAATAAATCTCAATTATTTTCTAAATTGGAATTTTATAAAGAAATATCACAAATTGATAATAATAGTGAATTTGAATTACAAATCGAAAATCCGATTAATAATCTAAATCGGATTGAAATTAGTGGTGTTTTTGGTTCCGGAAATTATGATTTTATTTTAATAACAGATAAACAAGAAATTGATTTAAAAAATATTAATTTATTCGATAAATATAATGAAAATATTTCTTATATTAACTTAGAAATTTAATTATTCAAAATAATTATTTGTGTAAGTACCATCTCATTTTACATCTTCATCATGATGTTTAATTTTTGAAAAATACAATCTAGTTTTATCAGGGCTATATCATTTATTTCATCAAATTGTAGTTGTACCTAATACTTTTTCTCCATTTGGTTTTAAATAGTAATTTTCCATTTTATTGGTAAGCACCCCCCCATGATTAATCCTATTGTTCCAGTTGTTGCACCAGTTAGTGCTAATGCTAATGTTATTTTACTTAAATTTGTTTTTATTCATGTTTTCATATTAAATTACTCCTTTTTTCCTTAATTTTACTTTTAAATTGTACTATTTTTGATTATTTTTACAAGTATGCTTTTAAATGCAAAATAACACCTAAATTAAAGGCGTTTATTTTGTGAGACCTATACTATTAATTTTGTTGGAATTATTTATTATATAGCAAATGTGAAGATACTTTTTTTCACAGTAGTATTATTTTTTCCCCTAATTACATTTTTGTATGGATTTAAAAATTATTCTTGATTTGCTTTAATAATTTTTTCAAGTTTTTCATCAGGTAAATTATCTAAAATTTTTGGTAATTCTTTTTCTTCAAAATCATCTGCATGCTCAAAGCAGAAAAAAAATTTTCCAAGTTCTTTAATTTCTATAACATTACTTCATTCTTGTGGACACAACATTTTTTGACAAAAAATAAGATTAGTATTTTCTTCTTTATATTTATTTACTTTATTTATTAATAAATCACAATTTTGATTTTTAAATTTATTTTGTTTTTTTATTTTTTTTTACTTTTTTTCTTGTTTTACACCTTGTACTCATTTAAATTCTTCCTTTTTTCTTAATTTTACTTATAAATTGTACTATTTTTGATTATTTTTACAAGTATGCTTTTAAATGTGTCATTATTTAGTGATAATTTCCTATTAGTTATCGAGTAAAAATTTCCCAAAAGTGAAGTTAAATATACTTGGTGATAAAAATGGAAAGAAGCATGACTATGAAAGAAAAATATAAGTACAAAATTATAAATGATATTATTATTAATAAATTATCTAAACATCAAGCCAAGAATAAACTTAATCTAACTATTAGAAGAATTAACCAATTAATTCAAATTTTTAATAGAGAAGGTAAAGTTGGTTTTATTCATAAATCTCGCAATACAATTTCTAATAAGGCAACAAATTTTGAAATCAAAATTAAGATTATCAACTTGTATAAAACAAAATATTATAATTTTAATTTTCAACATTTTCATGAGAAATTAATGAATGAAGAAAAAATTAAAATTTCATATAGCACACTTTATACTATATTAATCAAAGAAAAAATTACTTCACCAAAAAGACATAAAAATAAAAAAAATAACTTACATCCAACAAGAAATCGAAGAACAAATTTTGGTGAATTAATTCAAATGGATGCAAGTAATCATCATTGATTTGGTAACGATAAACCAAAATCATTTTTACATGCTGCAATTGATGATGCTACAGGAAATATTGTTGGACTATGATTTGATCATCAAGAAACATTAGATGGTTATTATAATGTTTTTTATCAAATTTTAACTAATTATGGCATACCAAAAACATTTTATACTGATAATAGAACAGTTTTTGGATATAAGAAAAAAATTGATTCAGGTAAAATAAACACAGAAAATGACACTTATACTCAATTCCAAAAATGCTGTAATGATTTGGGTGTTGAAATAATTAGAACTTCAATTCCACAAGCTAAAGGTAGAATTGAACGTTTATTTGGAACACTTCAAAGTCGATTAATTAGTGAATTACGACTTAATAAAATTAAAACATTAGATGAAGCTAATCAATTTCTCAAAATGTACATAAACGTTTTTAATAAACAGTTTGCCTTTCCTATTGATGATAATAAATCTGCTATGGTTAAAGCTCCTACACAAGAAGAAATAAATATTTATCTTTCAAGATTTTCTAAAAGAAAAACAGATAGTGGTTCAACTATAACATATTATGGTAAAAAATATTTTCCTTATAAAAATAACAAAGTTCAATACATACAATCTCGAATTGATGTAATTGTACTTAAATCGTTTATTAATAGACATATTCCGTAATTATTTTTTTGAAAAATCAAGTAATAATTTTATAATTTATTTTATTAATGAATTAATAAGGTGTTGATAAATATGGCTTTTGAAAATTTAAAAAAATTAAAAAATGATAAATTTTATAGATATTTTGGTATAAAACATTTTCATTTTAATGAAATGTTAGAAAAATTAATTGAAATAGAAAAATTAGAAAAAACTAAAGGTCGAAAAAATAAACTTTCAGTTGAAGAAAGATTGATGATGACACTTGAATATTGAAAAGAATATTATACTTTTTTTCAAATGAGTATTAAATATAAAATGAGTCCTTCAAGCTGTTTTCGAAATATTACTTGAGTTGAAAATAAACTTAGTAATGATAGAGATTATCAATTTTTAAAAGAAAAATATAAATCAAAAAATGATAAAAAACAAGAAAATTTAAATGAATTTCAATTTTATTTAATTGATTCAACTGAGATTGAAATTGAAAGACCAACTAAAAAAAACTACAGTTAGAATATTTTTCTGGTAAAAGTTGAATGTATTCTATAAAATTTCAAATTGTATATGATTTTTTTAATAAAAATATTGTTGATATTTTTGCTGATAATGGCAAAGTGCATGATTTTCAAATATTAAAAAATTCAAATCTTGTATTTTCTAAAAATACAATAATTATTGGTGATTTAGGATATCAAGGTATACAAAATATTTATGAAAATACAATAATACCAATTAAAAAAAGTAAAAATAAAAAATTAACTAAACAAGAAAGAAAATATAATAAGATTGTATCTAAAATTAGAATCAAAGTTGAACATGTTTTTGCTTGATTAAAAAGATTCAAAATTTTAGTAAATAAATGTAGAAAAAGTAAATTTAGACTTATGTACTTAAGATTTAACTTACTTTGTAAAATTTTTAATAAAATAAAACCATTAAAATAAAAAAAATCAAAAATATATTTTTTAAAATTGAAATTATTATCAAGTTAATATAAAAATATTATTAACATTTTTTTATTTTCGAAATAGAAACTTATTTTTAAACTATTTTTTCGGAAAATATTAACTTTTATAATTAATAACACTAAAAAATTTATAAAAAGTATTATTGACAATTGATTAAATTTAATTATGGAATATGTCTAATGAATTAGCCGAATAAAAAATTGGTATATTTTATAAAAATAACTTGAGAGATAATTCTCTCATTTTTAATTGTTTAACAATTATAATTAATTATTTTATTAAACCAGCACTTTATTAAAGTAATTAATTATTACATAACTAAATAAAAAATTATGTAGGCTATTGTGCTGGAATTACCCAATAGTAATTTTTGTCATGCTTTTTTAAAACTTGATATTTTTTGGTTCCCTTCCCCTAGAACCCCTACCCTCCTAGGCTTTGCTACTTACAGTAGCATAAGCCTATACGTAGTAGATAGATAAGTGGTTAGTAGTATATAAGCCTTTTATCACTGTAGGTGATAAGGCTTATACATAGAAAGGATTTGTAATGATTAATGTTAATTTAGATATTAAAAATAAAGTAAGAGAAACAACTAAAGGTATGTTATTAGAAATTGGTGAATATGAAACATGATTTCCAATTAAAGATACTATTATTAATAAAAATAATAAAAAAATAACATTAAAAATAATTGAAGATTTTAATTATAAATTAGGTAAAAAATCAATTACAAAAGATATTGAAAGTATTAAAGGTAGTGAAATTTTAAAATATATAAAAAATATTTCAGATATTACTACAAATGAAAATGAATTAATATCTTGTGAATTTTATGAAGAATATAATGGTTATTATATTTTTAAAAATAATAATAATCAAGAATGTTTTAAATATAACATTACATGAGAACAAGATATGAAAAGTTTTAAAATAAATAATCCATATAATGATAATGATTTAGCAATAAATTATATTGTTACACCAATGAAAGATATAAATACTCATAATGAAAAAATATTTTATTTAAAGTATTAAAGGAAATTAATATGTTATTAAATGTTGAAAAAATAGAATTAATAAAAAATTTATGTAATGAAAAATTACTTAAAAATAAAAAATATATTGAAATACAAGAAATATTAAAAATTATAGAAAGAGAGAATTAATTTATGTTGAATTTAAAAGAAGATAAAAGAATATATATAAAATATGAAGAAATAAAAATATTTGGCTCATGTGATATTTGTCATAAAAATTCATCATTTGCAAATAGAACTTGTAATAAATGTTTTTATAAATTAATGAGTGAAAATAATGAAATGTAATATTCATAATGAAAAATATATTTGATTTAGTGAAATTGATAATTCTTATTATTGTAATAAATGTATTAATGACATGATTGAAAATGATATGTATTTAACAAGTGATAACTATGATAGGTTATATAACCATTATATTAATGAATTACAATTAGAAAATTTTAAAGGAGTGTAAATATAATGAATCAATTAGAATTACAAAATGCAATGAAATTAATAGAAAAATTTGAAGAATTGCAAGAACAATTTAATAGTAAATATGAAAATTTTGATTTTGAAATTGATAATGATGGGGATTTAAAAATTAGTAATGATTATTTTATATATGAAGATGTAAATAAATTAGAACAAGCAATTATTGATTATAAAAGAATTATTAAAGGTTAAAGGAGATGAATAAATATGGTAGCAGCTCCTAAAAAGAAGCCAGAAGATTTAATAACTAAACAAATTATTATTAGACTTACTAAAAGTGACCATTATGAATTAAAAAAACTTTGTGTAAAAAAAGAAATTACAATTAATAATTTTGTAAGGGATTTAATTAAAAATGCAATTAAATAATCAAAAAAATAATTTAATTTTTAAAAAAGAAACACATCAATATTTTATAAAAAATAAAGAATTAATATCAGTAAGTAAAATACTTGATTATTATTTGGGTAATTCATATTGTAAATGTAATAAATGTAAATATTGTTTTAATATTCATAATGCAAGAATTCGAGGTAATGCAGTTCATAAAGTAGCAGAATTATATTTTCAAAATATAAATATTAAAAATATAACTAATCAAATTAAAAATTATATTAAAGATTTATTTCCAAAAAATTATTTAAATTATTGTTATACATTATTAGAATATTTACCTACTAAATTTATTAATAATAATGAATATATTAGTGAAAAAATGTTTAATGCAGATATAGTTGCTGGAACACCAGATTTAATTTATAAAGAAAATAATTTAAATATAATAGTAGATTTTAAAACTTATAAAGTTTTTACTAAAGAATTATTAGAAAAATCAAAATTACAAATAATAGCGTATTATTGATTATTAAAAAATAATAATTATGAATTATCAAATATTCATTTTATATGTTGAGTTAAAGAAAATGAAATTGAATTAATTAAAGTTGAAATAACAAATGAATTATTAATGGAATGAGAAAAAGCAATTTGAACATGAAAGGAATTAAAATAAAATGGCAAATGAATTATTAGTTAAAAATATTAATAATGGTAATGTAGAAAAATTTATTAGACAAAAAGGTATTATTAATAATTTAGAAATACAAAAATTTAAAAGTAATGTATTAGCAATTTCAAATCAATATGGTTTAGATAAAGCATATCCAGATACTATTATTAATAGTTGTTATCAAGCAGTATTATTGAATTTACCATTAGAAAAGAATTTTGGTTATTGTTATATTGTACCTTATTGAGATAATAACACAAAAGTAAATAATGCTCAATTTCAAATGGGATATAAAGGTTATATTCAATTAGCATTACGTTCACAACAATATAAAGAAATTAATGTAAGTGATGTTAGATTAACAGAAATTAAAAAAATAGATAGACTTAAGGGAATTGAATTTAATTGAATACAAGATGATTTAGAAAGATTAAAACAACCTATTATTGGTTATGTAGCATATTTTCAGTTAGTAAATGGTTTTGAAAAAACTTTATATATAGCTAACGAAAGTAATGTTTACTCATAAATAATGTAAAATAATAATATGTAATTTAAACAATTCTTGCACTTACAAGTATAATTCAGCAATAATTAAAATAGATTAGGAAGATTAAATTATGCCAAAACCATACAGTGAGGACTTACGAAGAAAAGTAATAGAAGTTTATGAAAGTAAAAACATGAAAATTAAAGAAATTTGTAAAGTGTTCAATATCACTAGAAAGACTTTATTTTTATGAAGAAAAAGAAAGCAAAAAACCGGAAATATAAAACCAATTTTGAATTATCAAAAAGGACATAGCCACAAAATAAAGGATTTAGATGAATTAAAAAATTATTTAGCAGAAAATAAAGATGTTACAGTTCAAAAAGTAATTGAAAAATTTGGTGATATGACAAAAGAAACAGTTTATAACTATTTCAAAAAACTAAATTATACATATAAAAAAAACTTTTCTATATGAACAAAGAGATAAAAATAAACAAGAAGATTTTTTAAAAGAAATAGCGAAAATAATGAATGAAGATTTGGTATATATTGATGAATCTGGAATTGATGATAATGAATTTTATAAATATGGTTGGTCTGAAAAAGGTAAAAGATTATTTGATAATAAACCTGCATATAAAATAAAGAGAATGAGTATAATTGGTGCACTAAATAAAGGTAAATTAAAAGCTCTATGAGCATTTGAAGGACATTGCAATAGTAAAATTTTTGAATCATATGTTAAAAATATACTAATTCCAGTATTAAAGTGTGGACAAATTATAGTTTTAGATAATGCGACGTTTCATAAATCTAAAGCAACAAAACAATTAATTGAAAATGTTGGATGCAAACTATTATTTCTTCCACCATATTCTCCTAATTTAAATCCAATTGAACATTTTTGATTTGCTATAAAACATAATATAAGAAAAATATTACCAAATTATTGACCAAATATTAAAAACGCGATTGATTTTGTTTTTCAAGATATGAGTAAACATTACTTTCGTTAGCTATATGTCAAAAAAACAAATAGAAAAACATTTTTTAAAATATTCAAAAACTTATGCAAAAAATAAAGAATTTATTGTTAGTGATTTTGATAGTATGGCATTAAAAACTGTATTAACTCAATTATTAAGAAAATGGGGAATTATGAGTACTGAAATGCAAATTGCATATGAAAGTGACCAAGCAATTATTACTGAAAATGAAAAAATATATATTGATAATCCAAATATTAATAATGTAATTGAAAATAATACAAATTTTCAACAATTAGAAGAAAATATAAGTAAGTTAGATAATTTGGTATTTAAAAATGAATAAATGTAAATATTGTAATAAAAGAATTTGATTAACTAATTATTGATGTATGAAATGTTTAGAAATAATAGTTAATAATTTATCTGAAAATGTAGAAAATAAATATTTAAATAAAAATAAGGAGAATAAAAATGAATAAAGAAAAATTAATTAATTATTTAAATGAAAGATTAAAAAATGTTGAAGAACAATATAATGATAAATTTTATCAAGATTTACAACAATATATAAAAGGTGAAATGGATTTTATTAAAATTTTATTAAATAGATTAGAAAATGGTGAATTTGATAATGAATAAAAAATATTGTAAAAGATGTGATTATCCATTTAGTAATTCATGATATACCCAAAAATATGATGATAATATATGTACTGATTGTTGTGCTGAAGAAGGTGAATGAAATGAAGAATTAGAAGGTAGTGATGATGAAGATGACTAATTATTTACTTTCAATTGACCCAAGTATAAAAAATACTGGATTTACATTATGAGAAAAAGAAAATATAAGTGATAATTTTATAATAAGATGAAAACCAATATTTGTTAAAAGTTATAATTTGAAAGAATATAATGGAAAAAGACAATTTTATTGAGATATAAAAGTTAATGATAATGAATTAGATTTAATTATTGAACGTGGTACTTTTCATGTAAAAAATGGTATTGGATATGAAACACAAGAACATTTACGTGGTTTTATTGCTGGACAATTTAACAAATTAATAACAAAAAATATGTTAATAAGTCCTTCTTCATGAAAAAAATGATATGTAAATAATTTAAAAAATAATTTTAATTTACCTAAAAAACAAGAATTTATTTGAATAAAAAATACTTCAATACAGTTAGCAAATGAATTAATTAATGAACAAAATTGAAATATAACAATATCAAATCATGATGAAGCAGATAGTTTATTAATTGGTTGATATTATTTAAATAAGGAGAATAAATAAAATGAGTAAGTTTGAAACAGATTATTATGCAATGAAAAGTATACAAGAATTTAGTGAAAATATAGGAAAATTAAAAAATTTAAAACACTTAGAAATATCAATTAATTTATGTACTTGTAAAAAGGAAGTTAAATAATGCAAAAACAAAAACAAGAAAAAGTATTACTTAAATGTATTGTTAAAGATTGTAATAGTAAAGTATTAGTTACTTTAAAAACTGTAAATATAGAAGATAGTGTAGTTCAATTTTTTAATATGTGTTATTTTCATAAAAAACAATTTAAAAATAAAATAAAAGAAATTAAAAATTAATATAAAAATAAGGAGTAAATAATATGAATTTATGAGACTTTTTAAAATATATTGATAAATATAATAGATTTATAATATATACAAAAGATGAAGAAATATCATTTTCACATAATGGTAATTATTGATTAACAGAAGAAAGATGTACAAATGAATATTGTGATACTAATAATTTTAAAAATATAAATATAGCAGATTGAAGAGTATTATCATATAAAATAAATGATATTGGTGAAATAGAAGTATTTATTGCTCCAGATAATCAATTAATGCAAAATTATAATCATTTTCCAAATACAAAAGAAGAAAAATTAAATTATAATAAGGAGTAAATAAGGAGTAAATAATAATTAAAGAAACATTAAAATGTTAAAATATCATATTTATTGCAATTAATTTATAAAGTAATAAAATATTAAAAAAATTTAAAAAGTTTTTAACCCATTACTTTATTTTTTAAGTAAATGGTTTTTTATATTTTAAAAGAGGTGTTAAAAATGAATGATATTATTAAAATTGCTAATCAAATAGCAAACATTACTAATAATGCAACAAATTTTGCAAATATTCAAAGTAATTTACCAAAAAAAGAACAACAAATTAAAGATGAAGTTCTTGAAATTATTTATAAAAAACACTTAAAAGCCCAAGAATGGGGTAATAAATTAAATAAAAAAATAGAAAAAAGTTCACAAAATAAGATAGAAAGAAAAAAAAGAAATATAGATGAAAACTATAGTAAAAATTTAAATTTAAATTTGACAAAAGAGCAAATTCAATCGTTCAATGAAGATGATATAAAAAGTCTTTCAAAAGAAGAAATTCAACAATTAAGTGAAGTTCAAATTAGATGATTTTCACCTAATCAAATTCAATGGTTTACAAATGAACAATTTTCATGACTTAATTATAATCAAATAAGTTGACTAACAAAAAAACAAATTAAAGTACTAAATGATGAAAAATTAGAAATAAAAAGAGAAAAGTATAAAGAACAATATTATAATACTAGAGATAAAGAACAATTAGAAGTATTAAAAACAATACCAGCATGAGCAAATGAATTTAAAACATATATTAATAATTCTAATTTACCAGTAAATAATAATACAAATGTTATTAAAAGTAATATAACAAGTTTATAATTAAAATTAAAAAATATAAACAAAAAAGTTACCAATTAAGGTAACTTTTTAATTAGGTGCCAACCTAAGTTTAAATATAAATGAAATAAATTGATATATACAACTTACCTTTTCTAACCCCTTAGGTAAGTATTTTCATATTATACATATTTTAAGATTGTGGGGAAATATTATTTTGTTTAGATTTTCTTTTACAATGTATTTTAAATGTAAATATTTTTTTAATTTTATTTCAAAAAAATTTTCAAAATCTAAATTCTGGATTTTGATTTTTATATAATAAAACACAACCTATTACAGTACCAATAATATTCAAACAAACCGTTAAAATTAATACACCAAAAGGATTATTATTTTTACATTTTTCTATACCAGTTAAGGTAATTCCTAAAATAAAGGGTGTAATCATAAAAGCAATGACAAATATTTTAATTACTAAAAATACATAAAAAAACATTATATTAATCCTTTCCTTTTTAATTTATTATAACAAATTATCTTACATTTAAAATTACTTTATAAATATTTACATTTAATCTCTCAATATATCTCATTCCATAACTATATGTAGTAGCATAAATTCCTTGAATAACACCTTCAATTTTTCCTAATGTTGCTTGTAAATAAAAATTCCATTTAAAATCATTATTATTAATAATACAAAAACCAATATTAGAATTATTATTTAATTTTTCATTTATTGAATTTCTGCTTTCTAGTAAATTAAATTGATAATCATTCAAATCATAATCACTATCTGTTATTCCATATGCATATCCAATTCCAAAACCTTGACGATGACCATTATTTCAATGTTCAAAATGTTTACCAGTAATTGGTCGATTATCTCTAAATATTAAATCTTTTAAATCAATAGTTATACTTGTATTTTCATTTTTTGCTGGTCTAAAAGTTTCAGTTGTAGAAAAATTAATTGGTAAATCATCATGTAGATTACGTATTTCTTCTTTTGTTTGAATTTCATAATTATAATAAACAGTTACTGATTTATAATATCTTTTTAAGTCATTAAAAGTTTTAATTAATAATGTAGGGTCTAATAATGGATTTAAATCAACTTCAAAGTTAATTTCTTTGCTTTTATTAGCAAGTCATCAATTTTCAGTATTATCTTTATATTCACGAATATCACTTGTGTCTGTTAAAGGTAAATTATTTGCAGTCATTTCTATTTTTAAATCTGGAATAATAATTATTGATTTTGCTATATTTTGAGGACTTGGTGGTAATATTTTTGCTGGATAACTAAATGTAGTTTCTTCAGTTTCTTCATATTCATCATGATTTAATTTATATAAAGTTGTTCAATTAAAAGCATTACCAGTTAAATAACCCATATTATTATAACGAAATTGTGCAACTGATATTTCATTATAATCACCTTGATAAGTAAAAGGATTATCACTATAAAATGTATGTCTTTCTTCTCCTTGATGTAATGATTGAGTTACAATTGTATCAATAATATAAGCATAATTTGAACCATCAATAACTCCATTACTTGTAGGATTTCATTGACAATCTTTATCTTCATTTGTAAAAGGACTTGCTATATCTAAAAATTCAGTATCTTCTGCTAAAATATAAACTTTATTATTTTTCTTTTGTGATAAATCAACTGTACTTATTTGTTCTTTTGTAGTTAATTTTTGACCATTATTAGGGTCTCATGGATATACACTTACTCTATCACTTAATTTCATAGTCATAGCAGTTGTTGAAACATTTGCACCTAATAATTTACCAATAGTAAAATCATTATCATTTGTAAATGCATTTAAAGGAATTAAACCACCATTACCAATAATACTTTCTAAATTACTTGTAAAAAATGCACTCATAAAACCATTAAAATATAACATTTTTTTATATTGTTGAACATTTTGAGTAATAACTCAACTACTTCAAATACCTAATGTTAAAGCATTTAATAATTTACCAATTAAAGGAATATCACTTAAAGCAAAAGGTAATCATTGATTTGAATCATAAGGCATTTGTATTAAAGGACTAAATACAACTGAATTAAAATTTAATATAGCAGACATATATTTTTGTGATATTTTACTATAATCAACAGTTGGACTTCCTATAATTAAATGAGTATCTGGGTCTTTATATTTAAAATTACTTGACATATCAACATTATAATTACCCGTTAAATTATTTATATTTCATTCACTATCTCAAAAGAATTTTGCTTCACCAATTGCTGTACCATTACTTTTTGTTGCTTTATCTTTATCAAATGCTAACATACCTTTAAAATCTTTTGTTACAAATAAATTTTCTTGAAAATTTAATGAAGTTTTTAATCATTCTTTAAAATCTTTAAAATTAGTAAATCCAGTTGGTTTTGCATCCATAATATTATAAAATGTTGTTTCAGGATGACTACTTGTTGTTATTTTATCATTTATACCAGCAAGTAAACCACCATTATTTTTAATATCAGTTGTAGATAAATCATTATTACCAGCAATAAATAATCTTCTTGAAGCAAATACTTTACTTTCAAATATTTCTTCTGTTCCTTGTTTTATAGGTTCTTGACCTTGAATTATTGGTCTTCCATAATAATAACAACTTGATAATAATTCTAATCCATAACTTTGTCTATGACTATAACGTACACCAATATCACGCATTAAAGTACGATTTAACGTTACTTTTCCTTTTTCAATAGTAGGAAAAGCATAACCACTACCTGGGCTTGCATATTGTACAAAATCAAGTGTATTTTGACCACTACTTATTACTCTATCATTTAAACTACTAAAAGTTAAAACTTGCATACTAAATGCACCATTATAAGGACTATAATAATTTGTTACATTTGAAATATATAATAATTGTCTATCTTGATTTTTAGTACTATTACCACCAATATTTTCATTTTCATCATTAAATACAACAAAAAATTGTAAATAATCATCAATTGTAATATGTTCTTCAAACATTACTAAAGTATATTGTCTTTTAGTTTGTACTGTTTTAAATATTTGATTATTTGGTAAATTATTAAAATCAACACCACTTGTATCATCAATTAAATAAGCATTTCAATAATCCCCAATTTTATATTGTTTTGTATAAAATTCATCTTGACCAGTAGTTTTATGAGTTTCTGGATTAATAATTCCTTTATTTTTTTGATATATTTTTGTACTATTTTTTCAAATACATACAACTGGAGTATTACCAGTTAATATTAATTCATATTGTCCAAAATCACTTATTTTACTATTAATTGGTTTATAACCAGTTTCAGTTAAAGGTATAGCACCATTATTTATAACAAATGGAAATATTTTTCAATAACTACATCTTTTAATTAATTGCTGAGTTTGTTTTAATGCTAGATGTGCTTTTTTCATTAATTGAATTCTTACTGCGTTGTTCATTATCATTTGTATTATCTCCTAAATTTTTATTTAAAAATTTATTTTCATTAATAATATGTTCTAATTTTTGTTTTGCCATTAATGTATCAATATTTTCATATAAACTAATTGCTTCAACTATTGACATTGTTCCATTATTTAATCTACTATTAATTAATTCATCTTGTACTAATTGGTCAACCATAGCAATTGGTATAAATTCAAAACTATAAGGTCTTTCACCAATACCATTTCAATATACTTTTCCATTTTCATCTTTAGAAGAAGTTACTAACATATCAAACATTCTATATAAATAAGTTGTATAATGTGTTATTTTTACTTCTGTTGTTTGCATATCAAATTTATTATTCATTAATGTTTTAGTTTTATTTTCATAATTAATACCATTAAATTCATCATAATCATAACCAGCACCATTAAATATTTGTTTTGCTGTACCATTATAATCAAGTCAATATTCACCAAATTTTGGATTACCTTGTACAATATCAACTCCACCATTACCACCTTTTACATAATTTGCAGTAGTAATATTTAAAAATGCATCTTTAATAATTGATTGAAAATCATCACTTAAATTTAAAGCTTTAAATTTTTCATTATCAATAATTCCATAAAATCTAGTTAAATTTAATATTCTTTCTTTTCTTTTTTGTTTAATAATATGTTGTAAATCTCATATTAAATTTCATACTGGTGCACAATCTGGATATGCATTCATTTGTGTACTATTACCATAAAAATGAATTTGTGGTAAATTTGTAATTTCAACAATTGGTAAATAACCAAATGGATTTTTTAATTCATATTTTTCTTTTAATTGACTTTCTGGTTTAATTTTTGATTTTGTACTACCTAATAAAATTTCTCTATTACCATTAAATATTTCAACTTTTACTTTTGAATTTTCTATTGTTACTCATGTTAAACTACCATTATCACTTTGTTCATTCATAAAAAATAATTCTGCTGATTGTTCTTGTTCATTAAATTTAGCAACACGTGACATAAAACTTGGACTTGGTAAAGTTAAACTTAATTCACCATTTTTAGTTAACATTCATATTAAAAAACATTTACCTAATAATGAATTTTGTATACCAAATTGATATAATTTTTCATTTCATTTATCTTTATCTTTTAATTTATTTAAAAAATTTAATAAATCTTTATTTTCACTTTTAAATAATAAACCTTTACCTAATCATAACATTGTTGGATGGGTGGAATGGCAACCCTTTTTAGGACTGTTTTTTGGTAGACACTTGTTTTTGATAATTAACTGGAGTTAGGTAGTTTAAGGTGCTGTGAATTCTTATGTTGTTGTATCAATTGATATAATCAAATAATTCTAATTTTAATTTGATTAATGATGTAAAATTTTTATCATTAATAAATTCAGTTTTGAAAGTTTTAAAAGTTGCTTCAGCAACAGCATTGTCATAAGGACAGCCTTTTTTGCTTAAAGATCGAGTTATGTTGAATGCTAATAAAAGTTTATCAATAGTTTTATTATTAAATTCGTTACCGCGATCGCTATGAAATATTTCAATATCTTTTAAACAGCGATTTGAGTGCATAAATGCTTGATATACTAATGATGCATCTTTTTTAGTACCTACACTATGTCCAATAATTTCGCGGTTAAATAGGTCTATTAATAAGCAAATATAGTTTCACTTACCATTAACTTGAACATAAGTTAAATCACTAACAATAACTTCATTTTTAATTTTATTATTAAAGTTTCTATTAACAAGATTGGTAATTTGACTATCATTGACTTTATTATGATGATTTTTGAATGATAATTTAGTGTATTTTGATATTAAATTATGCTTATTCATAATTTGTTTAATTTTTCTGCGTGATAAATAAATTTCTTGGTTTGCTAGTATGACTTTTAATCTTCTAGTACCATAAACTTCTTTATTTTCTTTAAAAGCACTAATAACAGCTTCATCATAAATATTATTTTGATTTTTATTTTTTTTCTTTAAATTAAAATAATATGTTGATTTAGAGAGTTTTAAAAAACGACACATTGTGCGAATTTTATATTTAGATTTATTATTTGCAATAATTTCTATTTTCTGCCTATTATTAGTGCTGCTTGCTTTAAAATATCATTTTCCATTCGTAATTGTTTTAATTCTTTATTTGCTTGAATTAATTGTTTTTCTAAATCAGAAAGATTATCTTTGGTTTTAAAACTGCCTGAATTAGTAAATTGCTTAATTCATTTATAAGTAGCCGCTCTTGTAACGTTATATTCTTTAACAAGACAAGATACTGACTTGCCACTTTGATATAAAGCTACTATTTGTTTTTTAAATTCATCTGAATATGAGTTAATATTGGCCATAATTATTTTCCTTTCTTTTAACTAATTTGTGAACTTGTCTACGTAATTAGTGTCCAATAAAGTGTAACCCATCCAGTACAAAATAAAAGAATAAAAGCAATTATAAGAAAAACAAGAACTCCAATTGGAGTTAAAAAAAGTGCTGAATTTGTTAAAGAACATTGTCAAAAATTTTATGAAAATATTGAACAAGCAAAAATTATTATTTGTGGTGATAGTGCAGGATGAATTAAAGAAGTTGCTGATTATCTAGGTGCACAGTTTGTTTTAGATAAATTTCATTTAATTAGAACACTATATCTTGGAATAATGGCTGGAAATAAAGAAAAATATTTAGAAGAATATAATCACTGTAAAAATTTAATTAATAATGGTCAATATGAACAATTAATTAACTATTTATATATAAAATTAGATAATCATAAAAAATTAAAGAAACAGTATTTTAAAAATAATAAACAAGGTATTGAAAATCAAGGTGCAAAGTGAAATATAGGTTGTTTTACTGAAACAAATATTTGACATGTTTTAAAAGAAATGCTTGGTAATAGAACATATAATATTTTAATTTATATTAAAATGGTTATTTTTAAATGTAATAAGATAAATTTAGAAACATAGTTTTAATGAATGTAATAATTATTGATTATTTCACAATTTGCAATAAAGTCTCAAAAATTTTTAATTTTTAATTTTTATTTTTAAATAAACTATTCTTAAAATTAAAAATATAGTTATAAATATTAAAATTGGTACTAAAATCTCACAAAAAATAATTCCAATTTTAAATTGTAATAAAGAATAATGATAATAATTATGAACAGTATAATAGTTTCCAAAATTTTTAAGAGAAATGTTATTATTACTTAGAATATAATATAAACTATATTTACTTCATAATATAAAACCATTATATTTAAATATTTTTTTTAAAATTTTATGTAAAGAAATATCTTTCGAGATTACTACTTCTTTTCCATGAAATAAACCTATTAATCACAATCCTATAATTAAAGTTAAAATAGTTAAAATAAATAATGATACAGTTAATAACTGTAATTTTTTAAGTGTTTTAATTTTCATTTTTAAATTCTCCTTAACTTTATTCCATAAGTTTAGCACTTACTAAACTTAATTATAAGTATTTTAGTTGTAATATCTTTTAAAAAATAGTAAGATGAATGTACAATTTCATAAAAATCCAAATTATTTCTTGTCTAACATAATAATAAGACTATATGAATTAATTTATTCCGGATTTTTGACAATCTCCCCTTTAATGAAAATAGTTTAAATAAAATGTTAGAATCTAAAATTAATTTTATTGAACTTACAAAATCAGAAATTAACCAGGAATCTTTTAATAAAAGTAATATTAAATCATATAATAATCAAGTTTTTTATAGTAATTAAAATAATTATAGTAAATTATTTTTTCTAACTTCGAAGAGAAAGAAAAAAATATAATATAAATACAATTTTTTTTGGGTACTAAGTTTTCTAAGTTTTTTTATGTTAAAATAATAAAGATTTTATTACTTTACAAGTAATAATAAGTATAAGTAATAATAAAGAAAAAAATGGTGATTTACTTTATGTGAGATCGTAAAATTTTACGAAAAATTAATAAACAAGTTAAGGAAATAATTAGCCTTGATGAAACAATGAGAAAAATTAAAGATGAAGAATTAGCAAATAAAACAGTTGAATTCAGAACCAGATTGGCAGAAGGTGAGACTTTAGATGATATTTTAGTTGAAGCTTTTGCGACAATTAGAGAAGCAGCACGAAGAATTAGTGGATTACATCCATATCCTGTTCAATTAATTGGTGGTATTGTTCTTCATAATGGCGATGTTGCTGAAATGCGAACTGGTGAAGGAAAAACTTTAACTGCTGTGATGCCAATTTATTTAAATGCTTTAAGTAGTAAAGGTGTTCATGTTATTACTGTTAATGAATATTTAGCAGCAAGAGATGCCGAATTAAATCGACCAATTTTAGAATTTTTGGGAATTACTATTGGCGTTAGTCTTCGTGATCATTCTACTAATCAAAAACGTGAAGCGTATTTAAAAGATGTTACATATACAACTAATTCAGAATTAGGCTTTGATTATTTGCGTGATAATATGGTTAAGGTTTATCCAGAAAAAGTTCAACGTCAGCTTAATTATGCTATCATTGATGAGGCGGACTCTGTTTTAATTGATGAATCAAGAACACCTTTAATTATTTCTGGTGGTTCAAAAAATCGTACTCCTTTATATCAAGCATCAGATGTTTTTGCAAAAACTTTAATACCTGAAGATTATAAAATTGATTGAGAATCACGTCAAATTGCATTAACAGTAACGGGTGTTAATAAAGCCCAAAAACAGTTTAATTTAAAAAATTTATTTGATATTGATAACTCGGAATTATTTCATCATATTCAAAATGCACTTCGTGCTAATCATGTTTTCAAATTAGATGTAGAGTATGTTGTTAAAGATGGTGAAATTGTGCTAGTTGATCAGTTTACTGGTAGATTAATGCCTGGTAGAGTATATAGTGATGGACTTCATCAAGCTTTACAAGCTAAAGAAAATGTTACAATTCAACAAGAAACAACAACAGTAGCTACTATTACTTATCAAAACTTTTTCCGTTTATATAATAAACTAAGTGGTATGACAGGAACTGCTAAAACCGAAGAAGAAGAGTTTGTAAAAATTTATAATATGAGAGTAATTAAGATTCCTACTAATAAACCAATTATTCGAGAAGATAAACCCGATCATGTTTTTGCTTCATTAAATGCTAAATTTAAATCTTTAATTGCAGAAGTTAAAGAACGACATACTAAAGGACAACCAATTTTGATTGGTACTGCTAATGTTGATGTATCAGAACGAATTGCTAATATGTTAACTTTGGAAGGAATTAAGCATGAGATTTTAAATGCTAAAAATCATGCTCGTGAAGCTGATATTATTGCTAGAGCTGGTGAAAAAGGATCAATTACTTTAGCAACCAATATGGCAGGACGTGGAACAGATATTAAACTTGGTAAGGGTGTTATTGAACTTGGTGGCCTTGCTGTATTAGGTACTGAAAGAAACGAAGCACGAAGAATTGATAATCAATTACGTGGAAGAGCTGGAAGACAAGGTGATCCTGGATTTTCACGATTTTATGTTTCAATTGAAGATGATTTGATGTTACGTTTTGGTGGTGAAAAATTAAAAAAAGCTTTTGCAAGTTTAGGTGAAGACTATATTAGATCAAAAATGTTAACTAGATCAATTACTAGAGCACAACAAAAAATTGAAGGTATGAATTTTGATGCACGAAAAAACTTATTAGATTATGATAATGTTATTGCTCAGCATCGTGAAGCTACATATCATCAACGTGATAATATTTTACTTGCTGATGATTTATTAGATTTAATCAAAAATATGCACAGAACAGTAGCACGTGATTTACTAAATATTTTTAATAAAGTTGTTGGTAGAGAACAGTTTATTGATTATGATGAATTAGTTAAAGGTATTGAAAATAAATTAATTAAACCTAATGATTTAATTGCAGAAAAGTTAAATCGATTAAGTATTGAGGAAAATATTGATTTAATTGTTGAAAAATCTTATAATTTTTATCTTGAAAAAAGAGAAAAATTAAATGATGTTATTATAAAACAAATTGAAAATAGTGTTATTTTACAAACTTTTGATCAATATTGAACTAATCACATTGATGCTTTAAGCAAACTGCGTGCAGGAATCCATTTGCGTGGTTATGCGCAGTTAAATCCCTTACAAGCTTATATTGAGGAAGCTTCAAAATTATTTAATCGTATGAAAATCAATGTTGCTCATCAAGTTATTATTATGTTGCATAGCATTGATCCAGAACAACATCAGGTTCGTGGTGGTCAAGATGTATTGGATACAGTATTAGCAAGTAATGTTGAAACTAAAACTAAAATTGGATAATTAATCTTTATTTAAAAAACTAAGTATTAAAATACTTAGTTTTTTAAATATGTTTTTTTTATTCTATTTGATTTTTTTCTTTATGTTTTCATGACTTCTTTTTAAATATGTTTTTATTTTTTTTACTGTCATAAGTGACTGAAGTTGTTCAATGGGGGAAATTATTACCTTTAGTAACAGCATTATTATTATTCATGGGTACTAAATTTTTAATATAATTAGTTCCATCTGCTGTGGTGGGACGTTCATAAATAATAGTTCAATTTAAACTTTCAATTGGATCATTAAGCTTCGGTTGTGCAATAAAATTATGTCAAAACATTAAGGCACCCGCATAATCTCGACGGTATAATTGTGGATTAAAATTATTGATAATTTCTCCTTTATTTCATACTTCTTCAATTTCTTGTGGCGTTCATATTGCTTGTTCATTATTATTATTATTTGTTGAAGAAGTTATGTTTTGATTAATTTCATTTTGTGAATATAGTGCTTTTGCTTCTAGTGACATATATTTCTTTTTTCTACTTTTTTTAATAAAGCATATACAAGAAATTATTAAAACTATAAAATAAAAAAATTCTAATCCTCATGGAATAATGAAAAATAGTTTTTTACGAATAGTTATCACAGAAGCAAATTTATAAAAAGCAGCATATCCACCAAAGGAAAAAAATAAAATTGATCCAATAATAAAAAATAATGATATTCATAACATAATTCTAGTTAATATTAGAGAAATAAAGTCATTATTTTTTAAAAAGATAAAAGGAAAAGCAACAATACCTAAAATTATGAAGCCAAAGCCCAATACTGCAATTGTCAGAGTTGGAAAAGTTAAATTGAATTTAAAAAATTTCTTAGTCATTAAATTATCAATAAGGATTAATAAATCAGTAGTTTCTCTTTTAAAGAAAATAATTCATAAAACTCAACTAATTATTAAAGTTATACTTGTTAATCATGAAAAAATTATAATAAGTCAATTATTATAATAGTTAATACTTTTCTTTGTTGAATAATTATCATCAACAGTTTCTTTAAATATCTTTTTTTTCATTTTTAAAAACCTTATAATATTTTATTGTTAATCAGTTCTATTAATTTTTCTTTTTTCATAATATCTCTCCAAAACTAACTTATTATTTTTGTGTATATTTTGTTACTGTATTATTGAATGCTTGTTGATAACATTTACCACTGCAATATATAAATTTATCACGATATAAAGAGTCAAATGTATATTCTTTCTCACATGATGAAATATAGCATTTAGTTGTAATAATTGGCATAATCTAAATTAACCCCCTTTAAATTTATATTATATATTTTACATGATTTCTGTTTTATCATTTTATTAATTATTTTTTTATATTTTAAGTGTTTTATATATTAAAATTTATATTATTTTAAATAGTGCAATAGATTTAGTTAATAAGTTATTAGTATACAATTTTATGAAAAAAGTGTTAAAAAATAATTAAAAGTATGTAAAATATATTTATCTTCTTAAACTTAAGAAGTTATTGGTAAAAATTGAGGAGGATTAATTTATGAAAAAATTTTTTTCATTATTAATTGCAATATCATTAGTGCCGGTATTTTATTTTATTTATTAATTTAATAATAAAAAATAGTTTCAATTTAAAAATAGTTTAGTTATCGGTGAACATTTTGCAAGTACATTGATAACTTTTTATTTAATTTAAATTTAAAGATAATTGTAATGCTTTGTTTTTTATAACTTATTGTTTATTTATTTTTTTAAAAAATACTAAAATATATTTATCTTCTTAAACTTTAAGAAGTTATTGGAGAAAACTTGGAGGGTGATTAATTATGAAATCATTATTAACAACATTAAGTATTTTAGCAATTACAGGTAATTTAACTAATGTTATCTTAAATACAAGTTCACAAAAAATTCAACTTTTAGATAATAAAATTCAGCAAGATACAATTTACATTGACAAAGATGGAAAACAAGTGAAAACGAGTGAAGTAGATTTATCAAATATAAATAGCAAAGAGGTTATTCAAATTGGATTTTTTCAAAATCGAGAAGGAATAATTCAAGTTGTTAAAATGCCAGTAACAATAGAAAAAGTATCTGATCAATTACCATCAGAAATTAGATCTTTGAAAAATATGTTTATGGATGCAAGAGAATTTAATCAAGATATTTCAAAATGAAATACATCAAATGTGGTAGATATGAGTTATATGTTTAGTAATGCTTCATCATTTAATCAAAATCTATCAAGTTGAAATATTGCACACGTAACAAATATGAGTTCGATGTTTGCTGGAGCAAAAAAATTTAATCAAGATATTTCAAACTGAGATGTAGTTAATGTAACAACTATGCATGCAATGTTTTATGGTGCTTTATCATTTAATCAAAATTTATCTTGAAATATAATTAATGTGAGAGATATGAGTTCAATGTTTTATGGTGCTTCGTTATTTAATGGTAATATTACAAATTTACTCTATGATAATAATGTAACAAATATGAATAATATGTTTCGAAATTGTTTATCATTTAATCAAGATATTTCAAAATGAATTGTAAATGATGTTACAAGCATGCGTTGTATGTTTGCTGGAGCAGTAGCATTTAATCAAGATATTTCAAAGTGAGATACTTCAAAAGTGGTGGATATGGGTTATATGTTTTATAAAGCTTCGTTATTTAATCAAGATATTTCAAAGTGAGATACTTCAAAAGTGGTGGATATGGGTTATATGTTTTATAAAGCTTCGTTATTTAATCAAGACTTATCAAAATGAAATGTAAATGAAGTATTATGACATGGATGATTTGCTAAAAATTCAGGATTTGAAAACGATCCTAACAAATGACCCAAATTTAAAAATTAAAATTTTAAAATAATAAATATTTTTTTGTGTCATTTTATTTAATTAGTAAAGTCACTTGCTAATTAGCATCAGCAATATTTTTGCTTTAATTTGTCATTTTAATTAGATAAAATTTAATATTATTGTAAAATTAAAATAAACAATAGAGGAGTCATAATTATGGCAAGTAAATTTTATGCAGTAAAAAAAGGTAGAGTCATTGGAATATTTGAAAACTGGAATGAATGTGAAATACAAATTAGAGGTTTTGCTGGTGCTCAGTATAAAAAATTTGCAACTAAAAAAGAAGCTCAAGATTATTTAGATGATAAAATTCAAATAAAATCTGAAAATCACTATAAATATGAAGTAATAGCATATACTGATGGTAGTTTTAAAGAAGAAATTAATCAATTTTCTTATGGACTTGTTTTCTTAAATAATGACAAAAAAGATATATTTTATGAAAAATTTGATGATGAAAATTGAGCAAAATTAAGAAATGTTGCTGGAGAAATAATGGGTGCACAAAAGGCAATGCAGTTAGCTTTGGAAAATAATATAAAATCAATTTTAATTTGTCATGATTATGTTGGAATTAGTAAATGATGTACTGGTGAATGAAAAACTACTAAAGTAGAAACAAAGGCATATAAAGCATTTTATGATAAAATAGCAAAAGATGTTAATATTTATTTTAAATGAGTTAAAGGTCATAGTGGTGATATATATAATGATGAAGCAGATGCTCTTGCTTGAAAAGCATTTAATTTAAAAAAAATATCTAAACCAATAATTTAAATATTAAAAAGGTGGTAAATAACATGATTAATAAAAAAATAATATTAGCAAGTTGTTTAGGGAATATTATTGGAGGTAGTTTGTTTGCTCTTTCTGATTTATATCAAAAAAGAGAACAAAATATTTTTGAATTTGATATTACTTCAGCTGTAACAGTGTTTTCAGGGTGTTTTGCTGGTGCTCTTTTTGGTTTTATTTCAGGTCTTTTTTGTTGTTTAAATGATGGAGAAGATAATGGTGATTATAGAGAATTTTTTGAAAGTCAACAAATCATTGATAACACTCATTCTTTTCAATCTTCAAACGAATTTGCGCCTTTATTGCAAGAATATATTCTTGAAATTAATGATGAACAATTCATTCCTAATAATAATGCAGATCTTGTTTTTAATCCTCGTTTAGTTTATTAAATATAATAAAAATTATTCAAAAAATTTAATACCTTGATCATTAATAACTTTATTAATATCAATTTTATTATTAAGGATGTCTCTAATTTTTAAATCAATAGTATTAGCACAATATAAATTAATAATTTCTCTAGTTTTATTATCGTTTAATTGAGTTGGAAAAAAGCGACTTTCAGCTTGCTCATTTTCGGTTGGGTTTAATTCACGATCTAGAAAAATCATAACATCACCTTGATCTAATGTGATACCAACATTAGTAGATTTAATGTTACATAAAATAATTTTAACTTTTTTACTTTGAAAATCACTAATAGCTTTAAGTCTTTGTTCATGATTTACTTTACCAGTAATTAATTGATGATTTAATTTATGTTTATCTAAAATGTTACTTAAAATGTTAATTCCTTTATCACTAAAACTACTATAAATAATAATTGAATCATTTTCATTATCATGTAAGTAGTCTAGTAATCAATTAAATTTTGCTCCTAATTCTTTCATTCCCTCATTAATAGGTGTTGAACAAATAGTTCTTAATTTGGTAAATATTTGTAAAAAAGTTATTTTAGATTTTTTATTATAAAATAATTCTTGTTTCATAGTTTCAAGAGTATCATAATAAATTGCAGTTTGTGCTTTGGGCATAGTTAAAATTAAATCATTTTTAATAATTTTTGGCATTTCATTACGTACATCAATTTGTTTACGCATAATTGATATTTTTTTAACTAAATAATCAAATTCTGCTGCTAGTTGTTGTTTAACATTTGGTTTTGGTATATTAATAGTTACAAAATTAGTAATACGTTTTCTAATTATTCCAAAGTAACGAGCAACAAAATCTCAATAATCAATATTTTTATATAGTTTATTATCAATAATTTTTAATATACCAAAAATATCACTAGGATGATTGTTGGCGGGAGTACCAGTTAAACAATAAACTGATGATACTTTATTTGCAACTTCCAAAATTGTTGAACTTTGTGCAGTTTTGTAGTTTCTTAAAAAATGTGCTTCATCAATAACTAATGTAAAATCAAATTTAGTTAATAATTTATTTTTTATATCATTTTTAAAAGTGTTTTTAGAAACTACTAAAATACAATTATTACTATTTTTAAATTGATTATATTTTTCTGTTCGCACTTTAGTAATATCATCTTTAATAGTAATACAATTATAGGTAGTTCATTTTTTAATTTCGGGAACCCATGTTAATAAAATAGTTGACTTAGGAACAACAAATAATATTTTATTAGTTTTCATTTCTGATAATGCTGTTAAAATGGTGGGTGTTTTACCAGTTCGCATTTCATTAAATAAGCCAAATCTTTTATTTGCTTTTAAAATTGCAACATCAACACGTTGATAATGTCTTAGTTTAGGATTACCTGAATAATCATTTAAGTTTTTTTCTTGTTGGATTTTTTTTCATGATATTAGTGAGTGCTCATATATTTGTTTTAATTTATCATTATTATTTGTATATTTAAGTAGTATTTCAAGAGCAAACGGAGTATTAAATATTTTAAATTCATTAGTATTATTGATATCAATAATACCTAGTGCATTTAAAATTTCTTTTTTATTTTTTTTCACTTTAATTGTAATATGTTTATTATTAAGACTTATGATTTCTAACATTATTAACCTACTTTAGTGCTTGTATATGATATTAAATATTATAATAAAATTAATATAAATTAAAAAATAATTTATTTTTGTTAGTAAATATTAGATTATTAATAATTTATTTTAAAAGAATTATAAGTTATTGAATTGTATATAGAAAATAGTATTAATGTATATATCATGTAAATTTTGGAATGGCAACCCTTTTTAGGACTGTTTTTTGGTAGACACTTGTTTTTGATAATTAACTGGAGTTAGGTAGTTTAAGGTGCTGTGAATTCTTATGTTGTTGTATCAATTGATATAATCAAATAATTCTAATTTTAATTTGATTAATGATGTAAAATTTTTATCATTAATAAATTCAGTTTTGAAAGTTTTAAAAGTTGCTTCAGCAACAGCATTGTCATAAGGACAGCCTTTTTTGCTTAAAGATCGAGTTATGTTGAATGCTAATAAAAGTTTATCAATAGTTTTATTATTAAATTCGTTACCGCGATCGCTATGAAATATTTCAATATCTTTTAAACAGCGATTTGAGTGCATAAATGCTTGATATACTAATGATGCATCTTTTTTAGTACCTACACTATGTCCAATAATTTCGCGGTTAAATAGGTCTATTAATAAGCAAATATAGTTTCACTTACCATTAACTTGAACATAAGTTAAATCACTAACAATAACTTCATTTTTAATTTTATTATTAAAGTTTCTATTAACAAGATTGGTAATTTGACTATCATTGACTTTATTATGATGATTTTTGAATGATAATTTAGTGTATTTTGATATTAAATTATGCTTATTCATAATTTGTTTAATTTTTCTGCGTGATAAATAAATTTCTTGGTTTGCTAGTATGACTTTTAATCTTCTAGTACCATAAACTTCTTTATTTTCTTTAAAAGCACTAATAACAGCTTCATCATAAATATTATTTTGATTTTTATTTTTTTTCTTTAAATTAAAATAATATGTTGATTTAGAGAGTTTTAAAAAACGACACATTGTGCGAATTTTATATTTAGATTTATTATTTGCAATAATTTCTATTTTCTGCCTATTATTAGTGCTGCTTGCTTTAAAATATCATTTTCCATTCGTAATTGTTTTAATTCTTTATTTGCTTGAATTAATTGTTTTTCTAAATCAGAAAGATTATCTTTGGTTTTAAAACTGCCTGAATTAGTAAATTGCTTAATTCATTTATAAGTAGCCGCTCTTGTAACGTTATATTCTTTAACAAGACAAGATACTGACTTGCCACTTTGATATAAAGCTACTATTTGTTTTTTAAATTCATCTGAATATGAGTTAATATTGGCCATAATTATTTTCCTTTCTTTTAACTAATTTGTGAACTTGTCTACGTAATTAGTGTCCAATAAAGTGTAACCCATCCATTTATTATATTTATATACAATGTAAAAGAAAAACTAAATATAGTTTTCAATCTATTATTTTTTTAAGAAAGTAATGATTTTTTTTATATTAAATAAAAAAGAAAGGAAGAAGTTAGTGATAGAAACAATTAGAAAGGAATCAAAAATTTTTAAAGAAGAAATCAAAAAAATAGATACTGTAATAAAAACAAAACAAAACAAAATAATAGTTTTAAGGATTGAAAAACAAAAATTAGAAAAAGAAAGAAAAAAACATTTTGAACAAATTAAAAAAATAGACAAGATTATAAATATTAATGAACTTTATGAAATCCAAAAACAAATAGAAAAAAATAGAGAAGAAATATTAAAATTAAAAAATCAATTACCAAATAAACAATTACAAACAACATATATGATAAAAAAATGAAAAGAAAACATAGTAGCATTAGATGAAGAAATATCCAAAGAAATGATACGAGAAGAGAAATTAGATAGTGAAATAAGAGTATTGGAAGTTGAAGGAACAAATATAGAACAGCAAATTGAAAATTTTAATGCTCATGATTTAAATAAAAAATTAATTTTATCAAAGTTAAAATTAAAAACAGCAAGATTAGCTGTTAAGTTAGAAAGAAGAACATACAAAACAAAAAGAATATTTTGTAAAATTGCTAGAAATGAACTTGAAATAGCAAATAAATTTTTTTCAATAAAACAAGAAAATTGATGATTATGTCCAAATCTAAAATTAGAAAAAGAGGTTTTAGATGCAAGATTAAAAATAAGATTAAAATTGAAGATGGAAAATATTTGCGATTTAAATCGTAGTATGAGTAGAAGAAATTTAGATATTGCAAAAATAGATAAAAAAATTGCAAAATTAAATGTTAGTATAAATAAAAAAAATATCGAAATTAATGGTTGTCTTGCAACAGTAAGACAAATTTATAATTCACAAAGTATAAAAACACAAATAAAAATATTATTAAAATCTCCTTTTATTTGATTGAATAAACAATTTCAAAAATATAAATATGAAGTAACGTTAAATCAATATCAAGCTCAATTAGAAAAATTAGAAAAAGAAATCCAAAAATTAGAAACAGATAAAGGAGGGCGAAATTTTTCTAATAAATTTTGAGTTATTATTAGTTGTGGTCGTTTTAATAATAGTAGAAGTAATGAAATTAAACAACAAAAAATTGCAAAATTATATGAAATTAAACAAAAGATTTCTGGATTAAGAAGTCAAGCAACTATGCAATCTCAACCTTCAACATCTAGACATGCTGTATCTTGAAATGAAATGGATCCCAATCGTTGTTTCAATGAAATTGGATATAACGATAATAGGGGGTTTACTTCTTCGTTTTAATATATTAAACTAAAATGTGTTATTTTTTTATATTTCATCAAAAGATGAATTAATGACTTTACTTTTACATAACTTGGATAGATGGTTGATTTGAATCTGGATGATCTATCGATTCGCTTTCATTTATTAAGTTTGCATTAAATGGTTGAAAATTAAATTGTTTTATTAATTTTTTAAAACTATAATTTTGTGCTTGTTGATTAGCAAATCTTTCTATTCCTTTTATACTATTGGTTGCTATTTCTTTTGCAATTGAAATTTTTGTTCAAAATCAATCAAAATAAGAAAAAGAAAAAGAAGTAAGAGTATTTTCAAGAATTACTGTCAATAGTGTTAGTGGAAGTGCTTTTTTAATATTTTCTAAATTTATTTCTTTTTCTTCGCCATAAAGACCAGTTAATATATTTTTAAAAATTGATACAAAAAGAAGCATACTAACAGTACTACCATATTTAATAATTTTTGAAAAGTTTTGATTTTTTAAATTTTGTCATAATTTTTCAATGCAAGGTTGAGCAATTTTATCAAAAATTAATTCTTCAATTAAAATACTAATAAAAAAAATACTTATTCTTTCTATAAAAGAGATGAAGTTGAAATTTTCTTCGCTAACATATAAATATAAAAATTGATCTCAAATACTAATACCACCAATTACTAAAGAAAAAGATAAGTATTTTCATTTATTTTTTAAAGAAATAAGTTTGTAATTTAAATACGATAAATTCATTACTGTAATACCACTAATACCACTCATTAATACATCTCAAAAATTATGATAAAGATTTTCAGGTAACTTTTCTTTATGAAAATAATTTTTAGCTTCAAATAATAATACTGATCCGAAAGCAAAATTTAAAAAAAATGTATTAGGTAAAAAAATATATTTTGAACTGAAAAATTTTTTTAAAAAATTAGTTTTTTCTTTATTTATTGGTAAAAAAGTAGTTAAATCCAAGTCATTTAAATTATTATTGTATTCTCTTTCTTCTTCATTATTGTATATTTTATATTTTGTTTCAATTTTTTTATTTTCATTTAAATTTGATAATTCTAAAATAACTCTGCCATCATTTAATATAATTTCTTTCATTAAATATAATTGATTATCAATATTTGCTATTTTTTCATTTAAAATATCACCTGTTATAAATTTCGTATTATATTCTCAATTACCATTAATATCTAATCTTTTCTGTGTTTTTCCACCATAACGATCATCAGTATCCCTTCAATCATTGCTAAAATTAACAATAGTATTTACTGAATCACCATCAAATAATAAACTGTTTAAATTATTATTTTCTCTTCTATTTGTTATTTGATCATCATCTAAAGTTATAATACTTTCAGTACTAGATGAATCATTATGATTTATTGACATATTTGAATTATTAATTCCATTATAATTAATATGTGCACTTGTTTCTAATAAAGGTAATTTTTCTGTATTAATCATCTTTTCATCCCCTTCAAAATAAAAAACCATTTACTTTGAAATGAAAGTAAATGGATTAAAAAACTTATATTAATTTTTATATTTATTATAAAGAAATAAAACGTATTTCACAATATATTTTTATCTGGTATTTTAAATAAAGTTTATTTAATTCATTATATTTTATTAAAATAAAATTGAATATAAACTAAAAAGCAAAAAAATATGGAAGAAACTAATAAAGCCTTTGCTCACTATAAATGATAATAAAGGGGATAAAAAATGGCAGAAAAATCAGAAAAAAAGTTTTAGACAAAGTAGTTTAAATATTAAAAATAATTTAATTATTAGATTCTTTAATATCATTAAACAATTATCACTGTGAATTCAATTATCATCATAGGCAGTTTGATTTGCTTCTATTTTAATAAAAAACAATTCTCGGTACCCAGAATTGTTTTTAAAGAAAAATTAAAAGTTATTAACGATCATCACCATTATTAATAGTACCTTTAACAATAACATAATCACATTTTGTTAATGCAGATAAATCTTTACCGCCAGCATAAGAAATAGCAGATTGTAAATCTTCTTCCATTTCTTTATAAGTATCAGCAATTGAACCTTTATATGGAACAAGTATTTTTTTACCTTCAATATTTTTCGCTTCCGCTTTGTTAAAAATACTTGCTGATCCAAAATATTCTTTGTAAGATTGACCATTTATTGTAACAATTTTGCCAGGTGATTCATCATAACCCGCTAAAATACTTCCTGCCATAATCATAGTGGCACCAAAAGCTATTGCTTTAGCAATATCACCATTACATCTAATACCACCATCTGCAATTAATGGTTTAGTGGTGCTATTGGCAACATCTTGTAAAGCATTTAATTGTCAACCACCTGTACCAAATCCAGTTTTTAGTTTAGTAATACAAGCTTTTCCTGGACCAACACCAAATTTAATTGCATCAGCACCTCATTTTTCTAAATCTTTAACAGCGGTTTTTGTCATAACGTTACCAGCAATAATAAAAGGTTTAGTATTTGTTTTAGCAAAAGTGGTTTTTATAAATTTAATCATTTCTTCCATAGCATTACTATGACCATGAGCAATATCAATAGTAATAAATTCAGGAATTAGATTCAGTTTGATTAATTGTTCAAGTAACTCTTTATCCTCTTTTTTAACACCAATGCTAATTGAAGCATATAATTTTTGTTCCTGCATATTTTTAATAAATTTAATTTGATCGATATTAAAACGGTGCATTACATAAAAGTAATTATTTTTAGCCAATCAAATACATAATTCTTGGTTAATGACAGCACTCATATTTGCCGGAATAATTGGAATTTTAAAAGTAAAACCATTTAGTTTAACACTGGTATCACATTCTTTTCGCGATTTAACTATTCCTTTATTTGCAATTAGATTTATATCTTCAAAATCAAATTTCACATTCATTTTTTATTTATTCTCCTTAGTCTTTACTAATTGTAATAGTCAAAATATGTACATATTATTTTATAACGTTTTAAATAAAATGCTAAAGGACTAAAACACCATTAGTATTATATATTATTTTTTTGCAATTTAATTATCTTTATTATTAATTAAGTCTGATAATTGGTTAATCATTTTCTTTAAATTAGTAATTAATGGGTTATAAACATCAATTTGTGTTAAATCAACACCCGCATCTTTTAAAATATCTAATGGATATTTGCTGCCACCAGCTTTTAAAAAGTTAAGTAAATTTTCTTTTTTACCATTTTTAACATCTTCATAAAGTTTATAAGAAACGGTAATTGAAGTAGCATATTTATAAACATAATAAGGTGAGTGGAAAAAATGAAGAATTCGTGGTCATGAGTATCCTTTTGCTTTTTCTTCGTATTTATCTAATGCTTTTTGTCCATATTTATTAGCTGTATTTTCAAATAAATCAGCCAAAATATCGGCGTTTAATGGCACTTCTTTTTCTACTAATTTATGTGCTTCTCATTCAAATTCAGCAAATTGAATTTGACGAAAAAAAGTACCAATTACAGTTTCAATATGAGTTTGTAGTAAGTAAATGCGTTCTTGATTATTTGACGCTTTATTATATAAATAATCAAATGCTAGATGTTCATTAACTGTTGAAGCAACTTCAGCTAAAATAATTGGATAGTCAGCATTTGGATATTTTTGATATTTTTCTGAAAATAGGGTGTGAACAGAATGACCTAATTCATGAGCTAGTGTATTAAGTGAATTAATAGTATCATCTCAATTCATTAAAATAATGGGTTCTACGCCATTACCACCTGTTGAATAAGCACCAGTTCGTTTATTTGTGTCTTCATAATAGTCAATTCTACCTGGTAATAATGCTAAGTTTAATTGTTCTAAATATTCATCACCTAAGATACTTAAAATTTCTTTGATTGAATTAATACCTTCTTCAACACTGAATTTTTTGGTTGGTATTGTTGTCATTTTTAAACTAGTATCGGTACTATAAAATTTTTTAAATTTAAAAAATTTACGTTTTAAATTATAAAATTCTTCTACTAAAATAGCGTGTTTCTGTCCCGTTTTTATTAAATTTTCATATAGTATTAATGGTACATCATCACTTAATAAACTATATTCTAAAGTAGTTAAATGTTTTTTATTATCTTTTTCTTTATCGTTGTTACGAATTTTTATTTCTTCAACAGCTACTTCTAAAATACTTTCATAAACTTGTGCTAATGAATGTTTTTTATTTTTAATATCTTCATAAAATTTTTTTGAAATATCAATTCTTAATTGTTGATCTTTTACTGGATTACTATTTTCTAAAATGTCTAAATATAAAGTTTGTGTTAATTCTTGTTCTTTATTTTGATAATTAAACATTGTTTTTTGTTTATCAGCATAAACCAAACTATCATATAAACCACCAGCAGCACTTCTTGATTTACTAACTTTACTTAGTAAAGTTTCATCGTGCTCACTTAAAATAAATTTTTCAAATTTAAAGAAAACTTCCATATCATGTTTATATATCATTAATGAGGGATCATTATTAATCCAGTTTTTAATAGTTTGTAAACCAATAGTTTTAATTTCTGGTTCAATCCATGCTAATTTTTCCGATAACTTACTTTGTTGAGTCGCAAATAAACTAGATAATTGTTGCAATTCTAAGTTAGTTTGATCTAAATCTCCATAATGTAAATATTGTACAACTTTAGATCCTAACATTGATATTTCTTTGCTAATTGCTAAATATTTTTTAAAGTTATCAATATTATTTAATTTTCCTTTAAAAGTTAAAAGTTGATTGGCAAATTTATCAAACTCAGGTAAAGCTTTTTTTCAAGATTCATTATTAATAAATAAATGCTTAAAATCTCAGCAGTACTTTTTTTTATCTTTTTCATTTAATTCAGAACGCTTCATAGTTTTTGCTCCATTCTATGGTAATATTACAATACAATAATAATACAATAATATTGTTTAACTTATCTATTTTTGTTGTAATTTTCGAAAATATTAATTCAGATATATTGTAATTATTTTAATATTACCATTTAGGAGTGAAAATATGGATAAAAATATTCTACTTAATGTTAGTAGTAAACTTGAATTAAAATTAAAATTAACAGCGGTATTTGCTGATAAAGTTCCTCATGAATTGATTGCTAAAGAAAAAAATAAATTAACATTAATTTCTGAAGATAAAACTTATTACCTATATTTAGGTGATAGTAAAGGTTTAACTCGTAATGATGTTTATAATTTTTTTGTAAATTTTAGTAGTAATAATAGTCAAGATTTGGATATTGATGTCAAATCTTTTGTTACGAGTAATTTAAATGAAAGTATACTTTTACAAACTATATATGAAGCATTATGATTCGGTACTTTTAAAGAATATACTTTAAAAAGTAAAAAGAATGAAGAAAAAAAAGTTAAATATAATGTTGTTTCAACAGCAAAATTCCCTAGCTATACTTCACAACAACAGATCGAAATTCAAGGAGAAAGTATTAATTTAGCACGTAATTTGCAAGATATGCCACCTAATTTATTATATCCCGAAGTTTTTGCAAAAAAAATTCAAGATGCAGCAAAAGGTATTAAAAATTTATCAGTAAAGGTTTTAGGGCAAAAAGAAATAACAGAGCTAAATATGAATTTATTATTAGCAGTTAATGCTGGAAGTAATTTTGATGCTCGTGTTGTTGTTTTGGAATATAAAGGTGATCCACAGCATGCCGATGATATTTTGGGATTAGTTGGTAAAGGAATTACTTTTGATAGTGGTGGTTATTCACTAAAACCTTCTTCAGCAATGAAAGGTATGAAATTTGATATGTCGGGTGCAGCTAGTGTATGTAATGCTGCCATTGCTGCTGCTAAATTACAATTAAAAATAAACTTTGTCGCTGTTGCTTGTTTAACAGAAAATAAGATTGGTGGTCATGCTACTTTAGTAGAAACAGTTTTTACTTCAATGAATGGTAAAACTGTAGAAATTAATAATACCGATGCAGAAGGAAGATTGGTATTAGCAGATGGTATGACATATGCTTTACGTAAAGGAAAAGCAAATCGTATTATTGAATTATCAACTTTAACTGGCGCAATGCTAGTGGCATTAGGTAGCTATATGACTGGTGCTTTTGCTACTGATGATAAATTATTTAATGATTTTGATTTATCATCACAACAAACTAATGAGGAAATTTGAAGAATGCCAATTCATCAACAAAATATTTTAAATATGCGTTCATCTAAAATAGCTGATTTAAGTAATCTTTCTAAAGATCCATATGGTGGTTCATCAAATGCTGCTGCATTTTTAAAAGAATTTAGTGAAGATAAACCATTTTTACATTTAGATATTGCAGGAACTGCTTATAAAAATGATCGTGGTATGGGTGTATTAATTAAAACATTAGTTCAATATATGAAAAATTATAGTACAAGTAAATAAAGTTATAAAAAGGAATAATCATAACAATTATTCCTTTTTTATTTTATAAAAAAGTTATTTGACAATATTTTTAGTTAATTGGTATTGAAATAATATTTGATTCTATTTTTTGTAGTGTTTTTAATAATGGTGGTAGTTGAGAATTATTAATTTTATTAATATTTAATCGATTACTTGTATTAATAGTATCATTTAATTTAATATTTATTTTTTCTAAGATTTTAATATTTTTATCAAATTTTTCATAATAATTTTTGACTAATTTTTCTAAATTTTCTTCAGTAATATTTGAACTTAATTGGAAAAATGAATTATTTGAGTAAACAGACTGATAACATTTTTTAGGAAAATTACATATAGCTAACGAAAGTAATGTTTACTCATATCTTGAAAAACAAAATCAATCGCGTTTTTAATATTTGGTCAATAATTTGGTAATATTTTTCTTATATTATGTTTTATAGCAAATCAAAAATGTTCAATTGGATTTAAATTAGGAGAATATGGTGGAAGAAATAATAGTTTGCATCCAACATTTTCAATTAATTGTTTTGTTGCTTTAGATTTATGAAACGTCGCATTATCTAAAACTATAATTTGTCCACACTTTAATACTGGAATTAGTATATTTTTAACATATGATTCAAAAATTTTACTATTGCAATGTCCTTCAAATGCTCATAGAGCTTTTAATTTACCTTTATTTAGTGCACCAATTATACTCATTCTCTTTATTTTATATGCAGGTTTATTATCAAATAATCTTTTACCTTTTTCAGACCAACCATATTTATAAAATTCATTATCATCAATTCCAGATTCATCAATATATACCAAATCTTCATTCATTATTTTCGCTATTTCTTTTAAAAAATCTTCTTGTTTATTTTTATCTCTTTGTTCATATAGAAAAGTTTTTTTTATATGTATAATTTAGTTTTTTGAAATAGTTATAAACTGTTTCTTTTGTCATATCACCAAATTTTTCAATTACTTTTTGAACTGTAACATCTTTATTTTCTGCTAAATAATTTTTTAATTCATCTAAATCCTTTATTTTGTGGCTATGTCCTTTTTGATAATTCAAAATTGGTTTTATATTTCCGGTTTTTTGCTTTCTTTTTCTTCATAAAAATAAAGTCTTTCTAGTGATATTGAACACTTTACAAATTTCTTTAATTTTCATGTTTTTACTTTCATAAACTTCTATTACTTTTCTTCGTAAGTCCTCACTGTATGGTTTTGGCATAATTTAATCTTCCTAATCTATTTTAATTATTGCTGAATTATACTTGTAAGTGCAAGAATTGTTTAAATTACATATTATTATTTTACATTATTTATGAGTAAACATTACTTTCGTTAGCTATATATAACTTAATGCTTGACAAGTATATGTATTTTTAAATCTTTCTCAACAAAAATCAGTAATATTAAGTTTAAATGAAAAACCAATTTGGGCTATTATTGCAACTATTATATTTTCTTTAGTTATTAGTAGCTTTAAATCTTTTATAAAATCTATTTTTTTGTTAGCACTTATTTGAGCAGTAATAATATCAAAATAACTATCAAGTGTCATCGAAGATACTATTGATATTAATCAAGTAAATAAATATTTAATATTTTTACAAATATTGTTATTGTAGTCATTATTAGGATTTAAAGTTTGTATTTCTAAAATTTTTTGTATTTCATTTAAATTAAATTCTAGTTTAATAAAATTTAAATCATATCATCTTTTTAAAGCAGTTATTTTTTCATATTCTAATTCAATATCTGCTTCACTAACAGTAGGTTTATTAATAATTTTTTTAATGCATTGTCATAATAATGAGTGTTTAATATTTTTTAATCCATTTTCAAATAGATTAAATTTTAATTTAAAAATTATTAATGCTAAAAAGGATACAATAATAGTTTCAAGAGCAGTAAAAGTTTTAACAAAGGATGTTGGATTTAAAGGTAAATCATTGGCTATATCGTTTTTTATAATACTTATAGAACTAGCAAAAGCTACTCCGCTAGTGAAAACTGCGAAAGTAGCAATAATTTTTATTAATTCATTAGTAATTATTGAATATGCTTTAAGATTGTTATTAATGTTTTCTTCAATGGTTAATATAATATTATTTTCAGTATTATTATTTAAAAGAGTTTTAAACTTTGTAACTAATTGTTGACATAAGTTTGAAAACTCTTTCATTTGTGTTTCTAATGTATTTTTATTTCCTCAAAATTAAGGTTAGCTGTTTCAGTAGTATTAGTAAATACTTTATCTTTTATTTTATTTCATATTTTATAAAATAAAGTTTTTTCTAATTGACTATTACCGAAATTTATTAAACATTTCTTTAGAAATGAAACAAAGAGTGAAATAGTAGTATTGCCAAGTACTTCTCATTTAATTAAAGTAGTAAATGCCTTTTTAAAATCTATATCCTCATTACTATTTACTTGAGCGCTAATAATGTTTAAACTAGCAATTGTAATAATAGTTGATGATATTCACCCCGAAACTAAATGTTTAATTTCTTGGTAAATACATTAGTTCAATTTTAATAGTTTGTCTTCATGTGCTAGTATTATTTGATAGTGGTAATAAAGGTGTGGTTTCAGTTATTAATGATAATGGCATTAGTATTCTTCTTAATTACTTAAAATATTTGTTTTTCTTTTTAATCTTTATAATAAATTCAAATAAAATATTTTATACAATATTTACTTTTAATGTTATTTATAAGATTACTATTATCAATATTATAAGTTTTCGTATAAATTAAATAATTAATTATTACTTATTTATATAAGAATAAAAAGATAAAATTTGTTAAAAATAATGTTAATTTTAAATAATTTCATTAATTTTTTTGACTTTAACTATTTTATTGTATATCATTCATTTATCTTTAAATCATTATTTGTTCTGCTAATTAAGATGGTCACACAAAACATGTGTGTATAAATATTTAGGAGGAAAATAATATATGATCAAAAATATGAGGAAATTATTATCATTAATGTCTATTTTAGGATTTTCAACAGTAACAGTAACGAATGTAGTTGCTTGTACTTCTGCTGATACTTCTATAAAACATGAAACAAAAAAGAATGGACTTACTTGATATCCACCAGATAATATGGAAAATATTATTAAAGATATCAATAATACAATTATTCCAAAAAATGGATGAGTAGCAGATGGTAATTATGAAATACCAATTTCCATGAAGGATTTGATTCAAAAAGAATATGATAAATATTTTACTGGCAAAGAAGGTACTTTAAAACCAATAAAGACTGTTGCTAAAGATGAAAATATAGTAGATTCTTTTCAAGACATTTATACTAATAGTTCTAATACCGAACAAATTTATCAAACTCAATCACAATCTAAAACTATTACTAATACTAATACTTTTTCTTGAAAAACATTAGAAAAAATTGGAGTTAAAGTTAAAGCTGAATTTAAAATTCCTTGAGTTGGTAAAAGTGATGTTGAAACTAGTGCTGAATTTGGTTCAGAGCAACAAGGAACTAAAACTACTAGTGATAGTGAAACATTAACTAATCCAAGTCAATCATTTAAATTAAAATCACATTCAATAGGAACAGTTTTATATACTATTAAGCAAGGAACGTATCATAATGAAGGGAAAATTAGTTATTCAGTAAATTTAACTGATACTATTAGTTCTTCATATTATTGATCACAAACGGGTCAATGAAGTAAAAGTGACTATACTATTAAAGATTTGATTAAACTTTTAGTTGATAACGGTTATAAAGAACAACTTAAAATTGGTTCTAACACTTATTAAATTATTTCAACAGATAATCCCGATAACCCAAAAACTGTTTTTTTAAATTTACCTATTTCTTGAGATTCACAGGGTGGAAAATTAAATGTAACATTTGATGAAAAATCTTTATAGTTTAATATGAATATAATCTTAGTTAATCATTAACTTTTTTTAATAAAATTGAAGTTTAAACTTCAATTTTATTTTTTTGTATTAATAAATAATTAATGTTTTTATTTTGTTTAATGAATTTTTCTTCATATTCAGTTTTAATAAATGCTTCATCATTTTTTATTATATTATTATCTTGATGTAGATTAATTGTATATTCTAATAAATTTCATTTATTTTTTTGAAATTCTAAAAGTGAATAATTAAATAAATTGTTATTATCTGTTTTAAAGTGAAGTTGACCATTTTTTATTAAAATTTTTTTGTATATTTCTAAAAATTTTTGGTATGTTAATCTTCTTTTAAAATGTCTTTTTTTAGGTCATGGATCAGAAAAATTTAAATAAATTTTATTAATTTCATTATTGGCAAAAAAATCTTTTAAATTTATGGCATCTTCTATAATTATTTTTAAATTACATAATTTATTTTCAATTAATTTTTTTAATAATATAGTTACAATAGAAATATTTTTTTCAATAGCAATATAATTTTGATTTGAATTTTGTTTAGCAAGATTTATAATGAAATTTCCCTTGCCACTTCCAATTTCAATATTGATTGGATTTTTATTTTGAAATATTTTTTTATTTCATTTCCCTTTGTAATTATAGGGATCATTAATACATAAATTATTATGTGTTAAAATAAATTCTTTTGCTCATGGCTTATTTCTTACTCTCATTGTAATTCCTTTTCTAATTTAATCAACATAGTTGTTATAAAAGTGTAACTTACTAATTTTAGAATTATATCAAAATTGAAGTTTAAATATCTTTTGCTAAAAGAATTTCATTATTATATTTATATCATGTAATATTTTTATTTAAATAAATTTTGTGAAATATTATAATTATATATTACCTTTTACTTTTTTAAAGTAAGAAAATAATAAAAAAATAATGGTATTTTATTATTTTTTTAATAAAAATCTTTATTTTTTACAACTAAATTAATAGTTAAAAGATTATGAGCAAAAAACCCATTATTTTTTTTGTATTTTTTGTATTTTGCTATTCCCTTTTACCATTACACTATGTTATACTTACAAGGCGTGATTGTTATGTATAAATGCTGATACACTGATATCAGTTGTCATTATATCACATGTTTTGTTCTTTATTTTATTAAAAATCGTTCTAAGGAGGATATAGCCAATGGCAATCATAGGAGACAAAGTAAAAATTCGTTTAGAAAGTTATGATCACTCAGCTATTGACCAAATAGCACAGAAAATTAAAGATGTGTTAAAAAAAGAAGGTGCTGAAGTGGTAGGTCCAATTCCATTACCAACTCATAAAGAAATTTTCACTATTCTTCGTTCACCGCATAAACATAAAGATTCACGTGAACAATTTGAAAAGAGAACTCACAAAAGAATTATTGGTGCTCAATTATCACCAAAATCTTTAAATGCTCTAAGTGGACTTACTATCCCTAATAGTGTTAGTATCTCTTTGATAATCGAATCTAAAGATGAAAAAAAAATCAACTTTAAATCAAGTATCAAAAAAGATTAATAAAAAAAATTATTAAAATCGATAAATATTAATTATTTACAACATATTCCAAGGAGGAAATTATGAAAGGAATCTTAGGTAAGAAACTAGGAATGTCACAAGTTTTCTTAAACAACGGACAACTAGTTCCAGTAACAATTATCGAAGTACAACCAAATGTAGTAAGTCAAGTTAAAACAAATGTAAAAGACAAATATAGTAGTTTACAACTTGCAACGTTCGATCTTCGTGTTACTTTATCAAACAAACCAACAATCGGACACTTTAAAAAAGCCGACAGTCAACCTAAGCGCTTCGTGAAAGAAATTCGTAACATGAACGGATTTAATCATAAAGATCTTATTAATGTTGCTGACGTATTCACAGCAGGTGAATTCGTTGATGTTCAAGGAACTTCTAAAGGTAAAGGATTTACAGGACGCATTAAACGTCATAATCAATCACGTGGTCCAATGGGTCATGGATCAGGTTTACATCGTCAAATGGGTTCAACAGGTTCTATTAATGCTAACCGTGTGTTTAAATCACAACCAATGCCAGGGCAAATGGGAAATGTTAAACGTAGTGTTGCTAACTTAGAAGTTATTAAAGTAGATAAAGAAAATAATTATCTTTTAGTAAAAGGTTCAGTTCCAGGACCAAAACAAGGCTTTCTTGTTATTAAACAAGCAGTTAAAAAACCAATTCTCAAAACCCCAGTATCATTAGTTGTTAGAAATCAAAATACTACAACCGAAGTTACTGATGGTCAATAAAGTTAATTATGGAGGATAGCAAAATGAAAATTAATGTTGTTAACAACGCTGGAACAAAAGTTAGCGAATTAACTTTAAACGAAAAAATTTGAGGAATTGAACCCCACAAGCAAGCGCAGTTTGATAGTTTATTAAGTTATAATGCTACAAAACGTCAAGGAACACACGCTGTTAAAAGTCGTGCTGAAGTTGCTGGCGGTGGTAGAAAACCATGAAAACAAAAAGGAACAGGTAATGCGCGTCAAGGCTCAATTCGTTCACCACAATGAAAAGGTGGGGGGATTGTTTTTGGACCAAATACTGATCGTAATTATTTAATTGGATTACCAAAAAAAGTAAGAAGATTGGCAATAAAATCAGCATTGGCTGCCAAATTCCAAAATAAAAACATAGTTGTAATTGATGAATTAAACTTTGAAAAACCTTCAACTAAAATTATGTTAGAAACTTTAAAAGTTTTAGAATTAGCAAACAATAAAACACTAATTGTTTCAGGAATAAGCAATAAAGAAACAGTTATTAAATCAGGTCGCAATTTACCTAGAACAACAACAATCGCTGCTAATAGTATTAATATTTACGATTTATTAAATGCTAAAAAAGTATTGTTTACTACTGAGGCAATTAAAATCGTTGAGGAGGCTTTAATTTAATATGCATTTAAGTGAAGTTATAGTAAAACCAGTATTAACTGAGAAAACTTATAAACAAATGGCTGAAGGTATCTATACATTTACTGTTAACCGTAAAGCTAATAAAAGTCACGTTAAAAAAGCCTTTGAACAGATTTTTGAAGTTAAAGTAGCAGACGTTAATATTATTAATAGTAAACCAAAAACTAAAACTGTTGGTAGATTTGTTGGGAAAACATCGGCAGTAAAAAAAGCTCTTATTAAATTAGCTCCTGGTGAACAATTAAGTTTGTTTAGTTCTGAAGAACAAAGCTAATGAGATTGGAAGGAGAAAAAAACAATGGCAATTAGAAAAATTAATCCCACTACTGCAGGAAGACGTAATATGACCGTTCTGGATTACAAACAGAACTTAACTATTGGTAATAGCCCTGAAAAATCTTTATTAGTAAATTTAGTTAAACAAGCTGGTAGAAATAATCAAGGTAAAATTACAGTAAGGCATCAAGGTAATGGTCATAAGGTTAAATACCGTATTATTGATTTTAAACGTAACAAAGACAATGTAGTTGGAACAGTTAAAACAATTGAATATGATCCAAATCGTAATGCTAACATTTGTCTTATTTCTTATCTTGATGGTGAAAAGCGTTATATCTTAGCACCAAAAGGAATCAAAGTAGGAGATAAGTTATTAAGTGGTGAAAACAGTGATACTGTTAAAATTGATATTACTGTTGGTAACTGTTTACCATTATCACAGATTCCACAAGGAACAGTTGTTCATAATGTTGAATTAAAACCAGGTAAAGGTGGACAAATGGCACGAAGTGCTGGTGGTACTGTTCAAATTCTTGGTCGTGATGAAACAGCTAAGTATACATTATTAAAATTAACATCAGGTGAAGTTAGAAAAGTATTAAGTAATTGTCGAGCTACAATTGGTACAGTTGGAAATGATGATCATAACTTAGTAAATATTGGTAAAGCAGGAAGAAATCGTTGAAAAGGAATTAGACCTACTGTTCGTGGTAGTGTTATGAACCCAAATGATCACCCACATGGTGGAGGAGAAGGTAAAGCCCCAATCGGAAGAAAAGCTCCAGTAACACCATGAGGTAAAAAAGCATTAGGTTTAAAAACTCGTGATAGTAAAAAAGCATCAAATAAATTAATTGTACGAAGAAGAAATGCAACAAAGTAGGAGGAAAGTAATATATGTCAAGATCTTTAAAAAAAGGACCCTTTGCTGATAGTCATTTATTAAACAAAGTGGAAACTCAAAATAAAAATAAATCAAAAAAAATTATTCAAACTTGATCTCGTCGTTCAACAATTTTCCCACAATTTGTTGGACATACATTCGGTGTACATAATGGCAAAACACATTTACCTGTATATGTAACAGAAGATATGGTTGGTCATAAATTAGGAGAATTCGCACCCACACGTAAGTTTGGTGGTCACGGTTCTGACAAGAAAAAGCGTTAGGAGATAGAAATTATGGAAGCAAAAGCTCATTTAGATAAATTACGCATTAGTCCAAGAAAAGTGCGTTTAGTAGCCGATTTAGTTCGTGATAATGCTGTTGCCAAAGCTCTAGTAATTCTAGCTCATGAAAAAAAACGCGCAGCACAGCCAATTATAAAATTAATTAATTCAGCAGTTGCTAATGCTGCTAATAACTATGGAATGGAAGCCAACAAATTACGTATTAAGGAAATATTTGTAAATGAAGGTCCAACTATGAAAAGATTTATGCCCCGTGCTCATGGTAGAGCATATCAAATCTTAAAAAGAACAAGCAAAATCACTATCGTGGTTAGCGATAATTAGGAGGTAAATAAGTAATATGGGTCACAAAGTTAGTCCAAATGGATTAAGATATGGTATCAATAAAGATTGACAATCACGTTGATATGCAACTAGTAATGAAGATTTAGCAAAATGAATTTTAGAAGACCACAAAATTAGAAAAGCACTATTTGCGCATTTAAAAACTTCTGGTGTTTCTAAAATTGAAATCGAAAGAACTAAATCACAAATTACCTTATTTATCCACTGTGTTCGTGTTGGTTCAGTTTTAGGGCAAGGCGGTTCAAACATTGAAGTATTAACAACATTAATTCGTAAAACAATTAAAAATCGTAAAATAGGTATTAGAATTAATGTTGTTGAAATTAAAAATCCTGATATTGATGCGCAAACAATTGCTAATACATTAGCACAACAAATAAGCAATCGTATGTCACATCGTACAACACAAAAATTAGCAATTCGTAAAGCACTTCGTGCTGGAGCAAAGGGAATTAAAACTCGTGTTTCAGGAAGACTTGGTGAAGCGGATATGGCACGTGTTGAAGGTTATTCAGAAAGTAGTGTTCCTCTAGCAACATTACGTAGTAATATTGATTATGCTACTGCTGAGGCAAAAACAACTTTTGGTCAAATTGGTATTAAAGTTTGAGTATATAAAGGTGAAATTTTATCAGGAACTGACTCAACTCAACCTGAAATTATTTCAAAATATAATCAAAGAAATAATAACAATCGCCGAAATAATTACCCACAACAACCACGTAAGGAGGTAAAGTAAGATGGCTATACCTAAGAGATATAAACACTCTTGCGTCCACCGTTTAAGTTATGAAGGAACTGCAAAAGGTTGTAAAACAGTTGCTTTTGGAACTTACGGACTTCGTGCTGAAGAAGGTTCTTACATTACTGAAAGACAAATTGAAGCAGCCAGAGTAGCAATGACACGTTACATGAAACGTGGTGGAAAAGTTTGAATTAGAATCTTTCCACATTTACCAATTACTAGAAAACCAGCGGAAGTACGTATGGGTTCAGGAAAAGGTTCAATTGATCATTGAGTCTCAGTAGTAAAAGCAAAAACAGTTATGTTTGAAGTATCATATCCTAATGAAGCAACAGCACGTGAAGCATTGCGTCTTGCAATGCACAAGTTGCCAATCAAATGTAAAATTGTTACTAGAGAAATAAAACCAACAGAAGAAGTAAAGGTTGCTAAAAATTTAACAACAGAATTGGGTGAAGCAAATGGAAATGCAAGTAATTAAAAATAAATCAACTTTAGAATTACAACAAGACGAAGAAACTCTTCGTGCACAATTGTTTGCTTTACGAATTCAAAGTTCGTTAGGTAAACTAGAAACTCCGCATATGATAAATAATCTTCGTAAGGATATTGCTCGTATTAAAACTGAATTAACTATCAGAATTAATAATGGTGAAAAAATCAAACCATTACATATTAATAAAATGGTATTACCAGAAGAAAATAAAGAAAGCAAAAAAACTAAAAAAGTTGCTAAAGTTGATGACAAAAAAGATATTAAAGTTAAAACAATAACTAAATCAGAAGTTATTAAAGAATCAGATAAAATTGCTAAAAAAGAAGTTACTGAAAAAACAACTAAAGCAAAATCATCAAACAAAGAAGTTAAAAAAGTTACTGCTACTAAAGTAGAAAAACCATCTAAAAAACCTACAGTTAAGAAAACTGTAACACCAGCTAAGGAGGACAAAGAATAATGACAAATATTATTCCAAACAAACAACGTAAAACTTTTGTTGGAATTGTAAGTTCTGACAAAAATGATAAAACAATTACTGTTGTTGTTGAAACTTCAAAACGACATCCAATGTACCATAAAAGTTTTAAGTCAACTAAAAAGTATCATGCCCATGATGAAACTAACCAAGCTAAAATTGGTGACAAGGTTGAAATCATTTCAACTCGTCCACTTTCAGCTCTAAAACGCTTCCGTTTGTTAAAGATTATTGAATCTAAAACAAATAAAAAAGCTTAATTAACCAGGAGGATAAGAAAGATGTTACAAAATCTATCGTGAGCCAATGTGGCTGACAACACTGGTATTAAAGAAGTTATGGTTATTAGAGTTTTGGGTGGTAGTACTAAAAAATTTGCTAAAATTGGTGATATTGTTGTTTGTTCAGCAAAATCAGTAACACCTAATAGTGCAATGAAAAAAGGACAAGTTGTTAATGCAGTTGTCGTACGTAGTAAATTTGGTGTAAAACGTAATGATGGTTCTTGTGTAAAATTTGATGATAATGCAGTAGTAATTATTAAAGAAGATAAAACGCCACGTGGTACTAGAGTATTTGGTGTCTTGGCTCGTGAAGTTAAAGAGCGTGGTTATAATAAAATTGCTTCTTTAGCAGAAGAAATTGTTTAGGAGGATGAAATAAATGGCAAGCAAAAAGAAACCAGTTATTAGTCTTGATACTAAATTAAAAAGAGGCGACCAAATTAAAATCATTGCAGGAAAGCATAAAGGTCATACCGGACCAATTATCCAAGTACTTCGTGAAAAAAATCGTGTTATTATTGAAGGTATTACTGCTAAGAAAAATAAAAAACCTACTCAAAATGATCAAGAAGGTGGAATTGTGGAAGTAAAAACTAGTGTTCACATTTCTAATGTAATGATCCTTGATGGTAAAAAAGATAAAAAAGTAACAAAAATTGGGTACAAAATTGATAAAGATGGCAAAAAAGTTCGTATTGCACGAAGATCTGAAACAGAATTACGATAATAAAGGAGTAACAGCATAAAAATGAATCGTTTACAAGAAAAATATAATAAAACTATTATTCCCCAATTGCAAAAAGAATTAAATTTTACATCAATAATGCAAGTACCCAAAATTGAAAAAGTTGTTATTAATATTGGTGTTGGAGATGCAAGTAGTAATCCAAAAGCCATTGATAAATCAGTATCTGAATTATCAAAAATTACTGGTCAAAAACCAATTATCACTAAAGCGAAAAAATCAATTGCCGGCTTTAAATTAAGAGCGGGAATGCCAATTGGTTGTAAAGTTACATTACGTGGCGAAAAAATGTATGATTTCCTTGATAAATTTATCTCAATTTCTTTACCAAGAATTCGTGATTTTCAAGGTTTATCAGTTAAAGCATTTGATCAAAATGGTAATTACACTGTTGGTATTAAAGAACAAATTATTTTTCCTGAAATTAATTATGAAGAAGTAGATAAAGTTCGTGGTATGGAAATCTCAATTATTACCACAACATCAAATAATGCAACAGCATTATTGTTATTAAAAAAAATAGGATTACCGTTTAAAAAACAAGGAAAGCAGGTGGCATAAGATGGCAAAAACTTCATTAAAAGTAAGACAAGCCCGTAAATCAAAGTTTAGTACGCAAGCATATACACGCTGTCAAAAGTGTGGCCGTCCTCATGCGGTTATTCGTAAATTTATGTTATGCCGTATTTGTTTTCGCGGTTTAGTATACCAAGGACAAATTCCTGGTATTAGAAAAGCATCATGATAGGAGGTATATAATTATGATGACAGATCCAATAAGTAATATTTTAACAGTTATTCGTAATGCTATTAGCGCTGCGGATAGCAGTAAACATCGAGTAGTTAGTGTACCTTCTTCAAAACAACTAGTTAAGATAGCCGATATCTTGCAAAAAAATGGTTATATTGAAAAATATCGTGTTACTAAAGAAAATCCTAGCAAACCTAAATTAGAACTTTTATTAGTTCATACTGGTAAAAGTCCAATTCTTGGTTTAAAAAGAATATCTAAACCAGGATTAAGAATGTATGCAAAATGTGAAGACTTACCAAGTGTGTTAAATGGTTATGGAATTGCAATCATTTCTACATCAAAAGGTATTATGACAAATAAACAAGCAAAAAAACTTGGTCTTGGTGGCGAAGTTCTTGCTTATGTATGATAAGGGGGAAACTCTATATGTCACGTATTGGTAACCGTATCCTTACCATTCCAGTAAATACTTCAATAACGCTAGATGCAAGTAACTTGTTAACTGTTACAGGAGCAAAAGGTTCTTTAAAAAAACTATTACCAAATGTTATTAAAATTAACGTTGATGAAGAGAAAAAAACAATTACTACAACAAGACCTGATGATAACAAAAAAAATAAACAACTTCACGGAACAACTAATTCATTAATTAATGGAATGTTAGTTGGTGTATCAACAGGTTTCATGAAAGAATTAGAAATAAATGGTGTTGGATATCGTGCTGCTGTCCAAGCTAATATCTTAAATTTAACATTAGGATATTCTCATCCTATTAAGTTTGAAATTCCGCAAGGAATTACCATTGTTGCTCCTAAACCAACAGTATTACAAATTAGTGGTATTGATAAACAATTAATTGGAGAAGTTGCAGCCAAAATTCGTAAATTCCGTAAACCAGAACCATATAAAGGTAAAGGAATCAAATATAAAAATGAACACATTCGTCGTAAGGAAGGAAAAGCTGCTGGTAAAGGTAAATAATCTTATACTGGCACTTAAGGAGAATAGAAAATGATTAATAAACAACAAGCTCGTAAAGTTCGTCATTATCGTATTCGTAGTAAAATTATGGGTACTAGTGAAAGACCACGCTTAAATATCTTTAAATCTAATAATAGTTTTTATGCTCAAATTATTGACGATACTGCTTCAAATACAATTATTGGTGTATCAACATTAACATTTAAAGATTTAGCATCAAAAAGCAATATAGATGCTGCTACTAAACTTGGAGAAACAATTGCTAATTTAGCTATTAAGAAAAAAATTAAAAAAGTGGTTTTTGATCGTGGTGGATATTTATATCATGGTAAAGTGAAAGCATTCGCAGAAGCAGCGCGTAGTGCTGGATTAGAATTCTAAAAAAGGAGAATTAAAAGTATGAGTTTAGAAAATAAAAAAACAATTATTGATGATAAAGAAAATACTGAAGTTCAAAAATCAGTAGCAAAACCTTCTGTTAAAGCAGAAGTAAAAAATCCTACTGGTAATGAAAATAAAATTAGACATACTAATTCATCACAACCAAGAAATAGCCACGATAAAAAAGAAAATAAAGTTCGTGAACCACGTAAAAATTTTGAACGTAAACCAAAAACTCCAAGTGAATTTATTGAAAAAGTGATTTGAATCAGAAAAATTAACAAAGTAACAACCGGGGGAAGAAGATTGCGTTTCTCTGCTGCTGTTGCTATTGGTAATGGTAAAGGAGTAGTTGGTTTTGGTATATCTAAAGCCAATGAAGTTCCTGATGCAATTAAAAAGGCAATTGAAGCTGCTCACAAAAATTTAACAACAATTACGATAACTAAAAACAATAATTCTATTGTTCATGAAGTTAAAGGTAAATATTGTGGAAGTGAAATTTTATTAAAACCAGCTAAAGAAGGAATCGGAATTAAAGCTGGTGGATCTGCTCGTGATATTTTAGAATTAGCTGGTATTCATAATATTTATTCAAAAGCATTTAGATCTAGAAATAAAATTAATTTAGCTAGAGCAACAATTGCAGGTCTTGGCAATGTTAAACCAGCAGAATATTTTATAAAAAATAAAAATCTTACTACTAAGCGTAGTAATGGTTAGAGGTGGATTATGGAAACAACATTACATAACTTAAAACCAACACCAGGTTCTCGTAAAGACATTAAACGTTTAGGTAGAGGAACTTCATCTGGAAAAGGTAAAACGGCTGGTAAAGGGACAAAAGGACAAAATGCCCGTACCGGTGGTGGAACAAGACCCGGATTTGAAGGAGGACAAACACCACTATATCGTCGTATTTCAAAACGAGGGTTTACTAACTTTACTACAACCAATTATAGTATTATTAACTTAGAACAAATTGATTTAATTAAAGAGCATGAAATAACACCTGAACTTTTATTTCAATTAAAATTGATTAGAAGTAAAAAAGATGGTATTAAAGTTCTTGGTAAAGGTAAATTAACAACACCAAAAACAATTAAAGCTCATAAATTTTCAAAATCAGCAATTACTGCTATTGAACAAGCCGGAGGAAAAGCGCAGGTGATCTAAGTGTTCACAACAACCCGTGAATTAATAAAAAAGTATAAAGAAGTTATAATTAGAATTTTATTTACCATTTTTATTTTATTTATCTTTCGTGTTGGAGCATTTATTACAGTTCCAGGAGTAACTTTGAATGAAGATTTAAGTAGCAGTAATAGTAGTGGTATTGAATTCTTTAATTTAATTTCAATGTTAGGTGGTGGTGCTATTAGCAGATTTTCTGTTTTTGCACTTGGAGTGTCACCTTACATTACTGCATCAATTATTGTTCAGTTATTATCAACTGATGTTGTTCCTACCTTAACAAGATGAGCTAAATCAGGAGAAAAAGGTAAGAAAAAATTAGAGTTAATGAATCGAGTATTAACTGTCCCCTTTGCTATTATGCAAGGTTTTGCCACAATCTTTGGTTTACAATCTCAACATATTATTAGTGTTGATTGAAGTTCGGGATCGGGAGCAGCTGGACCAGAAGTTTTCTATTATGTATTGATTCCAGCTATTTTACTAGCAGGGACAATGTTATCATTATGAATGGCTGATCAGATTACTAATCGTGGTATTGGTAATGGAATTTCACTAATTATTTTTGGTGGAATTGCTGCTAATTTACCATTTAACTTAGCTTCAACTTTTAAGTATTGAGTAGGACCAGATACTAATAATGGTGTTATTTTTCAAGGGGCTTTAAAATTTGCTCTTTATTTTGCAGCCTTCCTACTGATTATTCTTGTTGTTGTATTCTTTAGTGAATCAGAGCGACACTTACCAATTCAACAAACTGGTAGTGGTTTAACTTTAAAGGGTGATAAAAGTTCTTATTTACCTTTAAAAGTTAACTCAGCTGGAGTAATTCCTGTTATTTTTTCTTCGGCACTAATTACTGCTCCAATGACAGTGGCGCAAATTGTTGATCAAAATAGTGGTTTTGCTAATTTTGCTAGAAATTATTTATCTTTACAGTCGTGGCCGGGAATTAGTATTTTTGCTATAATGACGATTATGTTTACTTTCTTATATGCACAAGTGCAAATTAATCCCGAACAAATGGCTAAGAATTTTCAAAAATCAGGAACTTATATTCCTGGCGTTCAGCCAGGGAAGGAAACAGAAATTTATATTAAAAGAATGTTAAATCGTTTAAGTACGATTGGTTCCTTTTTCTTAACTGCTGTTGCAGTAACTCCATTTTTGATTTCTAAATTTACTAATCTACCTTCTTCATTAGCAGTTGGTGGAACTGGATTAATAATTATGGTTGGAGTAGCATTAGATACAACAAAACAAATTAAGGGACGAATTACTCAACATTCATTCTTAAATTATAAGGACAACAAAGATGTTAAAGAACACTTATGGTCTTAGGGGGTAACGATGAATTTAATTATTTTAGGTCCACCAGGATCAGGGAAAGGGACACAGTCACAGTTTCTGAAAGAACAATATAATTTAATGCATTTATCAACTGGTGATTTGTTTCGTGATGAAATCACAAAACAATCACCAGTAGGTAAAAAAGCTCAAACTTATGTTAATAAGGGTCAATATGTTCCTGATGAGATTACAAACGAGATTATTAGTAATACTTTAAAAGATATTAAACATAATTTTATTCTTGATGGTTATCCAAGAACAATTTCACAAGTAGCATCATTAGATAAAGTATTAACAAGTTTGAATGAAACGCTTTCAATGGTATTGTATCTAGATATTAATGAAGAAACAGTTATTAAACGTTTGTCTTCAAGAGTTACTTGTCCTCAATGTAAAGCAATTTATAATCTTAATTTCCTACCACCAAAGATTACTGGTATTTGTGATAATGATGGGGTAAAATTAATTAAGCGAATTGATGATAGTGATGAAAAGACAATTATCAATCGTTTAAAAACTTACAAAGTAGCAACGGCACCATTGGTAGATTCTTATCAAGAACGTGGACTGTTAAGAACAGTGGATGCCAACCAAGATAATAGTGATATTAAAAAACAAATTAAATCATATTTATCATCATTAAAAGGAAATAAAAATAATGGTTAGCATTAAAAGTCAAAGTGAAATTCAAAATATCAAAGCCGCTAGTCAAGTTGTAGCACTTATTCATAAAGAGTTAGCAAAGATAATAAAAGTTGGGATAACGGGTAAAATACTTGATAAAGTGGCAGCACAAATTATTAAAGAAAATAATGCTGTACCTTCTTTTTTAAATTATCATGGGTTTCCTGCCACAATTTGTGTTTCAGTTAATGAACAATTAATTCATGGCATTCCTAATGATAAACCTTTTAAAATGAATGATATTGTGAAAATTGATGCTGGTGCTGCTGTTAATGGTTATCATGCAGATGCTGCCTTTACAATGTGTGTTGGTGGGAAACCAACACCAGAACAAGCAAAACTTATTAATGTGACTAAAGAATCATTAAATAAAGCAATAGCAATTATTGCACCAGGGGTTAGAATTGGTGATATTAGTAACGCCATTCAAACTTATGTAGAAAGCGAAGGCTTTTATTTACCAACATCATATACTGGGCATGGTATTGGTAAAAAACTCCACGAAGACCCAGCTATTCCTAATGTTGGTAAGCCCAACACTGGAATAAAATTGCAGTCAGGAATGACAATTTGTATTGAACCAATGGTTCAAACAACAACTGATAAAATTCTGGTTTTAAGTGATAAGTGAACAGTAGTTGCTGCTGATAAACAGCAAACTGCTCACTTTGAACACACTATCCTAGTAACTAATGATGGATGTGAAGTACTAACAATACTTAATGAAAATCAAAAAAATAATGAGGAATGTAATTAATGGCTAAACCAAAACAAGTAGTTAAACCCAAAGTTCAAAAAGTAAAAAAAACTAATGATAGTACTATTGAATGTGAAGGTATAGTAATAGAAGTCTTACCTAATGCTAGATTTAAAGTAAAGTTGAATGAATATGACTTTACTCCTATTGTAAGACCATCGGGTCGTATGCAAACACATAAAATTAAAATTATCAAAGGTGATCATGTAAAAGTTGAATTATCAACTTATAATTTAACTGAAGGACGAATTACTTTTCGTAACAGAATGGCTACTACACATTTACCGATAAATAAAGATGATGAAAACAAAGAAAACTAATAGTTTAACAGGAGGAAAATGATGAAAGTACAAGCATCAGTTAAAAAAATTTGTGACAAATGTCAACCAATCAAACGTAAAAAACGTAATGTAATCATTTGTGAAAATCCTAAACATAAGCAACGTCAAGGATAGAAATATTAAGGAGGAAAAATAAATATGACATCAAATACTAACAATGCAAGTCGAAGAATTGCGCAAGTAAATATTCCTGGAAATCAACATACAGTAATTGGTTTAACAAGAATTTATGGAATTGGTCGCAGCAAATCTTCAGAAATATTAAAAGAACTAAAAATTGAAGAAACTAAAAAAATTAATGAATTAACAGAAAAAGAATTAAGTTCAATTAGTCAATTAATTGAAAAGAAATATAAAACTGAAGGTGAACTAAGACGTGAAGTGTCTTTAAACATTAAAAGATTAATGGAAATTGGATGTTATCGTGGTATTCGTCATCGTAAAGGATTACCAGCCAGAGGACAATCAACAAAAACTAATGCAAGAACTTGCAAGGGACCACGTAAAACGGTTGCTAACAAGAAAAAAGCAAGTTAATTAGGAGGAAAAAAATAATGAATATAAAAACAACAGTAAAGAAAAAAATTAAAGTTAATCCTAATTTTATTAAAGCAAAAGCATTTATTAAAGCAAGTTTTAATAATACTATTGTTACTATTACTGATCTTAATGGTAATGTTATTGCTTGATCAAGTGCTGGAGCAGTAGGTTTCAAAGGAACTCGTAAATCAACTCCTCACTCAGCACAGTTAGCAGCTGAAGCTGCAGGTAAAACTGCTATGGAACACGGAGTTAAAATTTTAAGTGTTTTTGTTAATGGAACAGGACCAGGAAGAGAACCATCAATTCGTAGTTTACAAGCAGTAGGTTTTGAAATCAAAGATTTAAATGATGTGACACCAATCCCTCATAATGGTTGTCGTCCACCAAAAAAACCAAGAAAATAAAGTAGGTGAAAATAAAACATGGAACAACAATTTTTAAAACCAAAATTTAGTTTAAACAGTGAAAATAGTGCTATTAATTACAGTGAATTTATTGTGAGTCAATTAGAACGTGGTTATGGAACAACTTTAGCTAATGCCTTAAGAAGAACATTATTATCTTCAGTACCAGGTATTTCTGTATATGCAATTAGAATAAGTGGTGTATCTCATGAATTTACTGCAGTTAAAGGTGTAATTGAAAATGTTTCTGAAATAATTTTAAATGTTAAGGACTTAGTTTTAGCCTTTGATGGTGATATTCAAAAGGACGAAAAAATTGCTAATTTAAAAATTAGTATTACTGGTGAACAAGATATTACTGCTGGAGATATTAGTTGTCCAACTGATGTTAGAGTAGTTAATCCAGAATTAATTATTGCTCGAACAACTTCAAGAAATGTTCTTTTTGAAATGGAATTAATGGTAAAGAAATCTCGTGGTTATTCTTCATTTGAGGAAAATAAAAAAGAAATTGCTAATAGTTCAGGCATTATTGCTATTGATTCAAACTTTTCACCCGTTGAAAAAGTTGATTATAAAATTGAACCTGTAACTAAAACATTAAAAGGTATTGAATATGAAAAATTAATTCTTGGTGTACAAACTAATGGTTCAGTTAAAGCAGCATCAGCTATTGCAATGGCAGCTAAAATTTTAATGAGTCATATTGAATTTTTTGTTAATTTAGATGATAATGTTAAAAACTTTGAAGTTATTTCAATTACTAATGAGCAAGAAAATAATGATTTAAACAAAGCCTTAGAAGAATTGAATTTAACTGTTCGTTCATACAATTGTTTAAAACGTGATGGTTATAAAACTTTGGGTGATATTGTAAGTAAAAGTTTAGATGAAATTAAACAAATTAAACATTTAGGTTCAAAATCAATTAAAGAAATTGAAGATTGTGTATCAAAACATAATTTAGAGTTTTCTATTAAAAACTAAGAAGGAGGATAAGAAAAAATGTCATATATTAACGATATCGGAAGAAATAGTGCTAAAGTAGATGCTGAAATCCGTAATTTAGCAAGTGAATTAATTGTTCATGGAAAATTAGTTTTGTTAGAAAAAAGAGCAAAAAGATTACAAACATTTATTGAACCTTTAGTAACATTAGCTAAACGTGGTGATTTGCATTCAAGAAGAATGGCAATTGCTAAATTACGTAAAATTACAACTAAAGAGCATCCAAAGGATGGTGTTATTCCAACATTATTTGGTAATATTGCTGAAAGATATAAAGACCGTAAAGGTGGATATACAAAGTTAATTAAAGTAGATAATAGAACTGGTGATAATGCGCCAATGGTATTAATTACTTTTGTTTAATTAAAAATACTAAAGCAAGAAAATTTTTGGAAAGAGTAAAGCATTTTTATGTTTTCTCTTTTTTATTTTGTCCCACTTTTAGTTATTTTTAATAATTAATTTATGGTTAATATTTAAAAATTTTTTATTTTTGTCCCAAAATATTTAATTTTGTCCCAAAAATAAAAAATATATATTATAATTTAATAGAAAATAAGAAAGGGGACATTTTAATAAAATGAAAAAAGTAATTGTTGATATAATTGAAGCAGCAGTTAATTTAAACAGAGCAACAGTTATAGAATTAGTAAAAAAATTTGCAATTGAATTAAAAAATGAAGGGAAAACCAAAGATGCTGATTATATTACTTCTATTATTGGTAATACATCAACCATATCGATTAATTCAATTAATGATGAATATTTAGTTGTTAAAAAAGAAGAGTTATCAAATAAAATTATTTGAGAAAATTATGAACCATTACAAAAAATGATTTATTTTTTAGGAGATCATAATAAAACTTCTAAAATTGGAGCAGTTAAAATCTTAATTACTGGTCGTCCTGGAACAGGAAAAACATCATTTGTAAGTGATATTGCAAAATCACTTGATAAAAAATTATTTTCAATTAGTGCTCCAAATTTAACTTCCCATAAATTAGGTGAAACTCAAAAAAATCTTCAAAAATTATTAATAGATATTAGAAAAAATTATATAAATTCTATTTTTATAATTGATGAGTTTGATTCTCTTATTGGTTCTAGAAATAGAGAAATAAATGATGAATATCAAAGAATGATTGGAACATTTAATATGATTTTAGACTCATTACCAAAAGGGACAATTTTATTTGCAATTTCTAATCAAGTCAATTCCATAGACTCAGCAACTTTAAGAAGATTTAATGTCAATATTAAGATGAATAATATTAGTTTAGAAATTTTTGAAAAAGAATTATTTTCTTTAGCTATTTTAAATAACATTAATTTTGAAAAGGAAATTTGTCGCAAAATATTAACATATAAAAAAGAAGAAATAGATTATTCTTTAGTTGAAAGAATTATAACTGAGTCAATTATATATGATTATTCGGTAGAAAAATCAATTGTTAAAATTTTAAATATTGAATCAATTGAATTATTAAAAAAAATGGGATTATCTTTAAGAGAAATAGAAAAAATAGTGTCAATTAGCAAATCAACAATTCAAAGAGGTTTAAAAAATGGCAATAATTAAATTTAAATCACCAGAAAAGATAATACCAAATAATTCTGGCGGCGGAATAGATTATTCTAAATGAACATTCAATATTAATACTTTAATTAATTTAAAAAATAAATGTGAAAAAATGATTAACATGTATGAATATTTTTCAAAATTTATTTATTTACCAATAACTTTATCATTTTCAAAAATAATGCCTAAAACAAAAAGAATTAAAGAAATTTTTAAAAAAGATTCAAAGAGACCAATTCAAATTGGTTCAAATTATGTATTTAGTGATAATAATGAACTAAAAAAAATTAATTTGGTATATTCATGTAGTAAAAATGATTTACTTGAAACCATTAATTTAATTTCTGAAACAATTGCTGCTATAACTAACGAAGATGATATTGAAATAAATAAAATTAATAATGATATTGTAAGTTCTAATAAAATAAAATAAGAAAAAATAAGAAAATATTTAAATGATAAAAAATTATGAAAATATAAATTGATTTTAAATGATTTAATTTATATTGAAGATATTACAATTAAATTTTTTGAAAAACAAAGTTATTCTCCAATTATTTCAATTTATGAAATAATTGATTTTAAAATTTTTAAAAAAATGCTTTTAGAAGATGGAATTTTAATTGCAGATAATGAAATTGTGGCAAATGAGTTTTTAAATATTAATATTAATGATTTAAATAAAGTTATTGATAAAGATCCATTTATTATTTTTCAAGCAGTAGAAGATGTAGAAATTACTTTTGATGATAGCAATAAACAAGTTGATAATTATAATTTAGAAATTATTAGTTCTAAAAATAATGGAGAAAAAATAGGAATTATTGATACAAACTGTATTTTCCATAACAGTTGACAAACATATCATACTGATGGAGGAAATTTTTTACCTTCAATATTTGAAAGTAGTTATGAACATGGTACTAAAGTTGCATCCTTAATAATTGGTAATGATTATCTTAATCCTAATTTTTCTGATAATCTTGGAGAGTTTAATGTTAAAACTTTTGAAGCATTACCTTTAGGAAAAATTAATCTTTTTTACTTAATGAAAACCGTAGAAAAAATAGTTAGGGAAAATAATGATATTAAAATTTGAAATTTATCATTAGGTGCACCTAGAGTAGATTATAATAAACTTTCAGTGTTTGGAAAATTACTTGATATTTTACAATTTGAATGTGATGTTCAATTTATTGTAGCGTCTGGTAACGATAAATTAAATAAACTTCATTCACCAGCTGATTCATTTTCTGCAATATCTGTTGGTGCAGTTTATGAAACAAATAATGAAGATCTTAAGGTTTCAAAATATACAGGAGTTGGTAATGTATTTGGTATTTTTGAAAAACCATCTACATATGAAATTGGTAATGATTTTGGTGCCAAGGATTGCTCAAATAATTTTTTACAAATGTTGAATTCAACAAATGAGGTTATAATAGATGCAGGAACTTCTTTTGCAGCTCCCCTAGTTACAAGGAAAGTTGCATTTTTAAAACAAAAATATTCAATAAGTTTAGAAACTTCACGAGCAGTAATTAATTATCTTACTAAAATTTCATATCCTATCGCTAATCTATCATTTTTAGAAAATGGTGACACGTTTATTTTTGTTGAAGGTGAGATAAAAGCCGGTGAAAGAAAAGAAATACCAATTAAATTACCATTTAATATTGTTAAAAGAGTTACAAAGTTTACAGTTGGATATTCTGTTTCATATAATGTTGCTAAACCAAAAATTAAAATTGATGAATATTCATGCGTAGAAATTTCAATGAAATTGGTGTATAAGTATTTAACAGAAGAGGGAAAAATTAGAACTACTAATATCGTTAAACCTAATAAGAGGGCTAAAATAGATGGTGAAGATGCTGAAGAAATAGAATTACGAAAAAATTTTGGTAAATATGATCCAAACAAAGTTGTTATTGATCAAAATTTTAGTAATAATAAAGGAATTAAAATTAATAAAGATTTTGATAGTTTTTCATTAGTTGCTACGAGAGTGGATTTATTTGATCATATATCAAAGCCAATAAAATATGGAGCAATTATTCATTTAAAAGAAACAGAGAAAGGTTCATTAAATGATTTTATAAAATTAAATTTTGAAAATATTTGAAGTAATCACAACACAGGAAATTGAACTTGATGCATAGTATTCGTCAAGAAGAATGGCAATTGCTAAATTGCGTAAAATTACAACTAAAGAGCATCCAAAGGATGGTGTTATTCCAACATTATTTGGCAATATTGCTGAAAGATATAAAGACCGTAAAGGTGGATATACAAAGTTAATTAAAGTAGATAATAGAACTGGTGATAATGCGCCAATGGTATTAATTACTTTTGTTTAATTAAAAATACTAAAGCAAGAAAATTTTTGGAAAGAGTAAAGCATTTTTATGTTTTCTCTTTTTTATATGTTGACAATTTTAAATAAAATTGTATTTTTTAATACAATTATTGATAAATATTTTTTATGGTATTTTTATTATAGTTACAGTAAATATTAGTGCGCTTTGAGTTGAAAGAGAATTTGGATTTCAAAATAACTTAATTAAATCACATGCTGATAAAAATTTTGATAAACAATCACTTTTTGTTAAATTAGGTATGTTTTGACAATTAGATCAGGCCTTTGGAAAATGATTTTATTCAACTTTAAATCAATCTTGTCGATTATTAGATGATAAGTTATTACCAACTGATAATGAATTAAAAAAACAATTTTTTATTCAAATGACTTCAAAAATAGCTAATCGAAATCTAATTCCATTCTTTGCTAAATGAGGAATTAAAGCTGATGAAGATACTGAAAAAATTGTAAGTAAATATTCAAAACTAACAAAAGAGATTTGAAATAATATCTTTGATGGTCATTATGATGCTATTGTTGAACATGAATTGCGAAGTTATCAACCAGTAACCTGATTTTCTTGATAAAAAAAGTATTGATACTAATTTTGTAATTATAGATAGAAATGAAGATTTTGTTGGTAATAAATATCAAATTCCAGTGAAATTAAATTTTGCAAATAGTATATTATTAGAAGGAATGGGACAGGACTTAACACAATATCGAGCAATTATTAATTTAAATAAAACTAAGAAAACATTTTTCATCAGTGGTAATAATGAAAATTTAATATTGGTTATGGAGGCAGTGATTATATAAAAATTACTATTAAAGATGCTAATGGTAATTCAATTTATAAAAAAGTGGCAGTAGGAAAGGATCCAACATCGGTTTTTGATGATCTTAATGAGATTAATTATAAAAATAATTATATGATTATATTTTGATTTATGGAACCAAAAAGAGGACTTTATTTTGATCCAAGTGTTGGTGAATGAGTTCCTTCAACAACAAAGAATGTAGAGTTTGTTGTTAGTGATGATAAACTAATTAAAAAAAATATAAGTTAAAAGAATAAAAATAGAATTTACTATTAATAGTAAATTCTATTTTTATGACATAGTAATTTTGATTTTTTTGGTTTTATTTTTATATAGTAAAATTTAGTTTTTTTTTTATATTTTTTAAAATTATATAAAGTTAGAAAACTTTTATGATATTATTAATTCATAATTTAATAAATGTTTAGTACTAATATGGATATTTTATCTATATTAGTTTCTTTTATGTTTATTAAATTTTACTTTTAATTTGAATAAAAAGGAGAAAATGAAAGATGATATCTATAGAAAATATTAGTAATTTAGATATAGAGATATTTATTAAGAATGTAAAAAAAATATTTCAAGAAAAAATTAATACTTATCAACTTATTGATAAATCTTTTAAAGAACTAGAAAATTTTAAAATTATAGAAGAGATAAAATTAAAATTACAAGATAATCTTGAAATAATAAAAGAAAGATTAATTAACTATGAATATGCTAAAGATGGAGATAGTTTAAAAGATTCTGCAGAATTAAAAAAGCTAGAATGGTTTTTAGAAGAATTAGAAAATATAATAGTAAATAATTATCATATTAATGTTAGTTATAGATGTGCTAATTTTCTTATTATGAATGATGAAAAGGAACAATTAATAAAATTATTTAAAGTTAATGATTAAATTTTATTTAAAAGTAAATTAAGTTTTGCATTAGCAAAAAAATTAATTGAAGAAGGAAATATCAAAGGTATAAAATTATTAACTAATATTATTAGTTTAGAAGAAATAATTGATAATGAGAGTAATCTTTTTCATATTGCTGCAAATAATGGTCAAATTGATATTTTAAAATATTTATTATCAATTAATAAAGAATTAATTAATAATAAAAATAAAAATGGAGAAACACCTATTGAATGTGCTTTCGAATATGCTGCCAAACGTTTTATCAAATATGGTGAATTTGATAATGAAGTTATTGAATTTTTAATTAATAATTCTAATGTTAATTTATTGTTTACTAATAATGAATTATGAAAATCATTAGATCCTAACTGAAATATTAATTCAATTAAAGGATGAAATATATTCCATATAGCAACACTTTTTGGAAATGTAGATATTGTAAAATTATTAATACAAAAATTAAATGATCAATCATTAATAAATTATGTAGCAGAAAAAATTGGTAATCCTTTAAAATGTGCAATTGTAGGTGCTAGTGTTGACACAACGGGCTTACCTAAAGAGGTAATCCATTAGGTTACTTTAGATTTATATCAAATAATGATATGGGTATAAAGGACAGTAGAACTAAAATTTTAGTTGAAAATTATAAAGAAATTGTAAAAACATTGCTTTCTATTTTATCTTATGATCAAATTAATTCTAAGGACACTGAAGGAGATAGTCCAATTCATGATTGTGTACTAAGATCTAATGTTGAATTATTAAAATTAGTATTAAACGCAGGTGGTGAAATAAATATACAAAATAATTTAGGATATACTCCCTTGCATCAAGCAGTTCTTTATTCTAGATTTGAAGTAATAGAAGAACTGTTACAAATACCTAATATTGATTTAACAATAAAAGATAAAACTGGATTAACTGCATATGATTTAATTGTGAAAAAAAGTAATAGAAAAGATAAAATTAAAATAATGAATTTAATAGAAAATTATCTCTTAAGTAAAAATATTAAATTTGAACGTTTTGTTGAAGTTATTATTGATAATAATATATCTGATACTAATATATCTGATACTAATAGTTATTATGATGAGGTTGATACTGTTTCCTTATTAAGTAATGATGATACAAGTGATGTAGACAGTATAATTTGAGAATCTAATAATAATTTTCCAGATAGTTTAATTACTGATACTTTTTCTTATACAACAAGATTTTAGTGTTTAAAAATAAACTTTTTTAATAATTCTTAAATATTTTATAAAAATTTAAAAGTGTTATCTAGCAAGTATAATATATATTCAATAAAGTTTATATATAATATAGATGAAAAACTAAATATAGTTTTCAATCCATTATTTTTTTTTAAAAAAATAATCGATTTTTTTTATTTTGAAAGGAAGATTTTGATGCCAGTTACTGAACAAGAAAACCGTAAAAAAGAAAGTTCAGAAATAAAAAAAGTAATTAAAGCCTTTGAAAAAGAAATCAAAGAAAATGATAATCAAATTAAAAATGAAAAAAAAGAAATAAAAAAATGAGAAAAACTAAAATTAAATATTAATGATGAAAAAGAAGGTTTAAGTAAAGAAATTAAAAAACTTAAGATAGCTTTAAATGAAATTAAAAATAAATTAAAGGAAAAAAAAGAAAAAAATATTAAATATGAAGAAAAAGAGGTAAAGTTTAAAGAAAAAGATTTAATAAAATTAGAAAACTTAAGAAAAGAAATTGAAAATAAAGTTGAAGTAGAAGAAAAGCAACAACAACAAATACAAGAAAATATAACAAAATTAAAAGAAAATGAACAAGAAATAATAAATGAATTAGAAAAATTCAAAAAAATTGATAAAGAAATGGAAGAAGAAATAGGTAAATTAAAAGAAACCATAGTTGATGATGATAGTAATGTGAATCTTTTGATTAAAGAAAAAGAAAATGAAATATTAGAAGTAAGATTAAAAATTGCTAATTTATCTGCTAGTTTAAAAAGAAAAGAGAAAGAAATAACATTATTAGAATTTGAAGAATTTAAACATAAACAAATTATTTTAGAAAATAAAGAACAATTAATAAAAGCAAATCATAAATTATATTCAAATAAAAAAACAGAAAATGAAGTTAAAATAGCAGAATTGGAGATCAAAAAAAACAAGAAAATTTGTGAAATATATGAATTACAGCATAAACTAAATATAGTGGTTATAGATAAAGCAAATATTAATTCAAAAATTTTAAGTTTACTTTTGACAATATGTAGGCTTGAAAAATCTTCTATAAAAATTGTCAAAGAAATTACAGAAAAAAAAGATGTCTTAAAACGAATAAAAAATAATTCATTAGAAGAATCAATAATAATTTCACCAGAAGAAAATGTTACTTCTACTCAGCAAAATGCAAAACCATGATTTAAACGTATATATAAACCATTTACTAAACTTTATAGAGGTAGTAAACAAAAACTTACATTAGGATATTATCAAAGAAAAGAAAAATCTTTAGAAGCGGAAATTAGGAAATTAGAAGCTGAAAAATTAAAAGATTTTTGAAATAAATTTTGATTACTTATGAGCTGTGGTTGTTATAATAATCATGGTAAAACAACAAGAAAAATAGAAGATAAAAAACGAGAATTAAAAGATATTAAAAAAGAACTAGAAAAATTATCAAAAAATAATATTTCAAATAATGATCCGCAACCTTCAACTTCATCAGCAGTACCCAGCTCATCTAAAAGTTGAAGTGACAAATTATTGAAATCAACAGAAGAAGTAACAAAAAATGATTCTTTATTAAAAGAAAATTCTAAAAATCCGGATATTTCTTTACATTAATTTTATAGAATAGAAATTTATATAACTTTAATTTATAAACTAAATTTTATTAGAAAATGAACAATAATTTTACTTCAATTTTGAACAGATATTGTTCATTTTTTTCTTTTTTTATAATTTTTATAAATTATAAATTGATATATATAAAATTACTGTTATAATTTTACTAGCATAATATTTAAAATGGAGTTAGAAGTAATATGATTAAATCTAAAATTTCATTAAGTTTAAAAAATGTTGAATTTCGTTATAAACCAGAATACAATAACGCTGTTGATAATGTTAGTTTTGATATTAATCATGGTGAATATATTACTATAATTGGTCATAATGGTAGTGGTAAGTCAACACTTTCAAAAATTATTATTGGTGTTTTACACAAACAAAAAGGTACAATTCAATTATTTGGTGAAACAATTACTAATAAAAACATTAAACAATTACGTCGTCACTTAGGTATTGTTTTTCAAAATCCTGATAATCAATTTATAGGTTCAACTGTTCGTGATGATATTGCTTTTGGCTTGGAAAATCATTTAGTTGAACCCAGTGATATGCCAGCAATTATTGACAGAGTTTCTAGGGCAGTGGGTATGGAAAAATATTTAGATCATGAACCGCTATGATTATCTGGTGGTCAAAAACAACGTGTAGCTATTGCTTCAGTTTTAGCTTTAGAACCTGATATTATTATTTTTGATGAGGCAACTAGTATGCTTGATCCAAAAGGTAAACGAGAAGTTAAAGAAATTATGTTAAAATTACAAGAACAACGCAATAAAACTATTATTTCTATTACTCATGATATGGATGAAATTATTAATGCCGATAAAATTATTGTTATGAATAAAGGTAAGTTAGTTCGTTATGGAACTCCATCTGAAATATTAAAAGAATGAGAGTTTTTACAAAGTATTCATTTAGATATTCCTTTTGTTTTAAAAGTATCGTTAGGTTTAAAAAATAAGGGGATTAATATTAATGAAACATTAAGTGAAGAGGAGTTGATTTCTAGCTTATGTCAATTAAATTCAAAGAAGTAAGTTATACTTATTCTCCAAAAACCCCTTATCAATATCAAGCATTAAAAGATATTACTATTGAAATTGTTGAACAAAAAATAGTTGCTATTATTGGTGAAACTGGTAGTGGTAAATCAACTATGATTCAACATATTAATGGTTTATTAGTTCCAATGGCAGGTTCAGTTGCCATTAATGATTTTATTATTAAGGCTAATCAAAAAAAAATTCGTGATATTAAAAAAATACGTAAACAAATTGGCTTAGTCTTTCAATTTCCCGAATATCAGTTATTTGAAGAAACTATTGAACGAGATATTATGTTTGGACCAGTTAATTTTGGTGAGAAAAAAGATAAAGCACGAGAGTTAGCAAAAAAATATATTAATTTGGTTGGATTAGACGAAACATACTTATCAAGAAGTCCGTTTGATTTGTCTGGTGGTCAAAAACGAAGAGTTGCTATTGCTGGTATTTTGGCATTACAAGGTCATACTTTAATTTTAGATGAACCAACAGCAGGACTTGATCCCGATGGTGAAAAAGAATTAATTAATTTATTTTATGATTTAAATCATAAAGAAAACAAAACTATTATTTTAGTAACTCATAATATGAATCATGTACTAATGGTTGCTGATGAAGTTATTGTATTACATAATACACAGATTTATAAAAAAGCAGATCCAATTACTATTTTTAGAGATAAAAAATTAATTACCGAAACCGGAATTGAACCACCAAAAATTTATAGTTTTTTATATAAATTAGAAGCAGCAGGATTTGATACATCAAAAATTACTGCTAGAAGTGATTCAGAATTAATTGACCAGCTATCAAAAATATTATCCAAAAAAAATAGCAATAAAAAGTAAGGAGTAATAAATAATGAAAGTTAGTTTTGGTCGTTATTTACCTTTAAATTCAATCATTCATCGTGTAGATCCAAGAATTAAATTATTAGTTTTAATTTGTTTAATTGCTTCACTTTTTTTTCATACTGGTTTTGAAGGTTATGCTCTTATTGGTTTTACTGTCATAACAATTTTCTTTTGTGCAAAATTACCTTTTATGATGTTATTAAAATTAATGCGCCCCATTTTATTTATGGCATTTATTTTATTTATAATTAACTGTTTTTTAACTGATGGCCCTAATGTTGGAATGATTTGACGTTGGCACGGTATTAAGGTATCATATAAAGCTATATTTGTTAGTATTTATATTGCTCTTAGAATTTATTTAATGATTTTAATTACAACAATTTTAACAACCACAACACAACCATTAGATTTAACATTAGCATTAGAAGATTTAATGTTACCACTAAAATTAATTAAATTTCCAGTACATATTATTTCAATGATTATTTCTATTGCTCTTCGTTCAATTCCTACATTATTAGATGAAGCCGGTAGAATTTTAAAAGCGCAAGCATCACGTGGTGTAGATTTAAAAAATGGTCATTTTAAAGAAAAAGTTAAATCGTTAGTATCATTAATTATTCCCTTATTAGTTTCTTCATTTCAAAAAGCAGAAGATTTAGCGTACGCTATGGATTCAAGGGGTTATGATCCACAAGGTAAAAGAACACGTTTTCGTCAATACCATATTGATTTTAAAGATATATTTTTCTTTATTATTGGTGTAGGATTGTTAGCATTTCTTATATCTTATACTTATCATCTAGAAATTTTTTGAAGAATTCCATTTATTGATGATTATTATTCACAATAATAAACGTATATGAATTAGCTTTACCAATTTTAAATGTTATTAATATTAAATTTAATTAAAAATTTTGCAACAAGAGTCATAATATTTATCATTTTTATTTTTTCTTATACTCACTATTATTTTTTTTAATTAAAAATTCTTAATTTAAATTTAAAATATATTAATAATTAAAATTAATTAAGGAGTAAGTCCGGTTGATAAATTATAATCATAAATATCACTATCAAAGTTACTTGTAACTACAATACTGTTATTTCATTCAACATTTTGTTTTGCTATTTTTTCACTAACTAACAATTGTTCAATAGTTTTATCTAATAAATTTAATTGATCTAATTCTAAATTATTTAATACATTTTTTATAACTTGTTCATCATACATATCATCACTATTAAAATTACTTAAATCAAAAATTTGTTTTGAACTAGAAACATGATCGGATTGCAATTCTCTTTCTCTTTCTTTAATAAGTTGATGTCTTTTTTGCTCATATTTTTTCTTTCTTACTTTTATTTCGGATCTTTGATAATATTTTTTCTTTTTTGCTTTTACTTCGGGTTTTTGATCATATTTTTTCTTTCTTTGTTTATTTTTTTGGTATCACATTTGATCATATTTTTTCTTTTTTGCTTTTACTTCGGGTTTTTGATCATATTTTTTCTTTCTTTGTTTATTTTTTTGGTATCACATTTGATCATATTTTTTCTTTTTTGCTTTTACTTCAGGTTTTTGTCTATATTTTTTCTTTTTTGCTTTTACTTCGGGTTTTTGATCATATTTTTTCTTTTTTGCTTTTACTTCAGGTTTTTGTCTATATTTTTTCTTTTTTGCTTTTACTTCAGGTTTTTGTCTATATTCTTTCTTTTTTGCTTTTACTTCAGGTTTTTGTTCATATTCTTGTCATTTTCTTTTTTTAGATTGTTTATTAACTATTTCTTCATTTGTCAATATCGAGTGAAAATTTCCCAAAATACTTATCAAAAAAACTAAATTATTTTGGGAAATTTAAACTATTTCAGTAAAATACACAAATTTTAAATAATCCTGAAAATTTTAGTTTCTATTTTTTATAATATAGAAATATTTAATATTTAAAAATTTATTAATTATAATATTGTTAAAAACTAAATATAGTTTTTAACCCATTGTTTTATTTTTAAACAAATAGGTTTTTATTTTGAAAGGATAGTTTATATGGAGACCAATTCATGAAATGATAGTATGCTATCGGTAATTATTAATAACATAACTACTTTACCATCGGTAATCTCAACTCCTGTATCAAAAATATTCAATAAAATAACAACAACTGAAATGACAAATTTCAATAATCAAACTAATAATGCTAATAATACTAGTACTGAACTTTTTGAAACAAAAAAAGATATATGAACAAATATTAAAAATTATTTAACTAATTTTTATGAGTCAGATTATTTTTGACCAACAACAGGTTTTATTGGTTATGGATTAATTACAACATCAATTATTATTGGTTATTGTATTTATAATTGTAAAATAAATAACAATAAAAAAAACTTATTAAAAGAACTTGAAAAAGAAGAAATAAATTCAATGGAGTTGACAAATCAACCTTCAACTAGTGGATATAATAATCGTGCTTTTTTTGCCTAAATTTTTTCAATTAACAATGAAAGTTCTTTTTTTCTAGTATTTTATAAAATACTAGAAAAAAATAAAAAAAGAGTTACTAATGCTCTTGGATTTCAAAAAGACAAATCAAAAGTAAACAGTGAAGCTTCAACAAGCAAAAGTCAAAGTTCTAGTAGAAAATCACAAAAAAATGTAAAAGAGGAAGATATTGAATTTGTAATCTCTTTATATCTTTAAAATCAATTTTAAAGCACCAAATTTGCTCATATACAAACATTTTAAAAATTTATATGGTTTAGTATTCAAAAAATGTAAATCTTATATAACTTTAATTAGGAATTATTGATATCCATATCTTCAAGGATGATTTTTATTGGGTATATAAACTTTTTTAGTTTTTATCAAGTTGTCTTTAATAATTGGTTTTAGTGCTATTTCTTTTAGTTCATATATTTGATTATTGTAACTAAGATATAATTCATTAATAAACGATTTAAGTACAATTACATCAATTCGAGATTGTATGTATTGAACTTTGTTATTTTTATAAGGAAAATATTTTTTACCATAATATGTTATAGTTGAACCACTATCTGTTTTTCTTTTAGAAAATCTTGAAAGATAAATATTTATTTCTTCTTGTGTAGGAGCTTTAACCATAGCAGATTTATTATCATCAATAGGAAAGGCAAACTGTTTATTAAAAACGTTTATGTACATTTTGAGAAATTGATTAGCTTCATCTAATGTTTTAATTTTATTAAGTCGTAATTCACTAATTAATCGACTTTGAAGTGTTCCAAATAAACGTTCAATTCTACCTTTAGCTTGTGGAATTGAAGTTCTAATTATTTCAACACCCAAATCATTACAGCATTTTTGGAATTGAGTATAAGTGTCATTTTCTGTGTTTATTTTACCTGAATCAATTTTTTTCTTATATCCAAAAACTGTTCTATTATCAGTATAAAATGTTTTTGGTATGCCATAATTAGTTAAAATTTGATAAAAAACATTATAATAACCATCTAATGTTTCTTGATGATCAAATCATAGTCCAACAATATTTCCTGTAGCATCATCAATTGCAGCATGTAAAAATGATTTTGGTTTATCGTTACCAAATCAATGATGATTACTTGCATCCATTTGAATTAATTCACCAAAATTTGTTCTTCGATTTCTTGTTGGATGTAAGTTATTTTTTTTATTTTTATGTCTTTTTGGTGAAGTAATTTTTTCTTTGATTAATATAGTATAAAGTGTGCTATATGAAATTTTAATTTTTTCTTCATTCATTAATTTCTCATGAAAATGTTGAAAATTAAAATTATAATATTTTGTTTTATACAAGTTGATAATCTTAATTTTGATTTCAAAATTTGTTGCCTTATTAGAAATTGTATTGCGAGATTTATGAATAAAACCAACTTTACCTTCTCTATTAAAAATTTGAATTAATTGGTTAATTCTTCTAATAGTTAGATTAAGTTTATTCTTGGCTTGATGTTTAGATAATTTATTAATAATAATATCATTTATAATTTTGTACTTATATTTTTCTTTCATAGTCATGCTTCTTTCCATTTTTATCACCAAGTATATTTAACTTCACTTTTGGGAAATTTTTACTCGATAACTAATAGGAAATTATCACTAAATAATGACAAAACTATTTCTTCATTGGTTTGAAATGAAGAAATAGTATTAGTAACTATACTTAAACTATTATTCATGTTTTTCCCTTCTAAATATAATTAAAGTTAATTTTATTTAAACTTTTATTATATAGCTAACGAAAGTAATGTTTACTCATATCTTGAAAAACAAAATCAATCGCGTTTTTAATATTTGGTCAATAATTTGGTAATATTTTTCTTATATTATGTTTTATAGCAAATCAAAAATGTTCAATTGGATTTAAATTAGGAGAATATGGTGGAAGAAATAATAGTTTGCATCCAACATTTTCAATTAATTGTTTTGTTGCTTTAGATTTATGAAACGTCGCATTATCTAAAACTATAATTTGTCCACACTTTAATACTGGAATTAGTATATTTTTAACATATGATTCAAAAATTTTACTATTGCAATGTCCTTCAAATGCTCATAGAGCTTTTAATTTACCTTTATTTAGTGCACCAATTATACTCATTCTCTTTATTTTATATGCAGGTTTATTATCAAATAATCTTTTACCTTTTTCAGACCAACCATATTTATAAAATTCATTATCATCAATTCCAGATTCATCAATATATACCAAATCTTCATTCATTATTTTCGCTATTTCTTTTAAAAAATCTTCTTGTTTATTTTTATCTCTTTGTTCATATAGAAAAGTTTTTTTTATATGTATAATTTAGTTTTTTGAAATAGTTATAAACTGTTTCTTTTGTCATATCACCAAATTTTTCAATTACTTTTTGAACTGTAACATCTTTATTTTCTGCTAAATAATTTTTTAATTCATCTAAATCCTTTATTTTGTGGCTATGTCCTTTTTGATAATTCAAAATTGGTTTTATATTTCCGGTTTTTTGCTTTCTTTTTCTTCATAAAAATAAAGTCTTTCTAGTGATATTGAACACTTTACAAATTTCTTTAATTTTCATGTTTTTACTTTCATAAACTTCTATTACTTTTCTTCGTAAGTCCTCACTGTATGGTTTTGGCATAATTTAATCTTCCTAATCTATTTTAATTATTGCTGAATTATACTTGTAAGTGCAAGAATTGTTTAAATTACATATTATTATTTTACATTATTTATGAGTAAACATTACTTTCGTTAGCTATATATATTTTGCTATTTATTAAAAATAATATTTTTTGATACATAAAAATGTATATTATAACTTTTTCAAAGTTTTAATAATAAGATTAATAAGATATATAAATTAAAATTATATAAATTATACCAATTTTAAATGTTTTTTCAATCTGTAAATCAGGGTATTTGTTTTGTTTTTGGTGTTCTTAATTAAAATTAATTGAGAAAGGAATCAGTATATTGCTAAATTTTAATCATAAGTATTAGTATCTAAATTATTTGTAAGTTAGTATTGTTAATAAAATTTGATTAATAAATTGATTTAATAAGATATTATTTATTACATTTTTATGCTTTTTATTAAGGGCATAAAACTTTATTTTAAGAGTATTTAAATTAATAATTAACCATAATTATTAATTTTAAATTGTGTTCTGATTGTTAATAGTAACATTGTTTTTTATTATTGTTACTGTTATATACGAAAATTAGATGATTATTTTTGTAGTTTTATGAAAAAAAATATTAAAAAATGATAAATTTATTGTATAATATTTAACGGTTTTACTTATAGAAACTAATATGGCGACTGTGGCGTAGCGGTCTAGCGCATCAGTTTGTGGAACTGACATTCGCGGGTTCGAATCCCGTCAGTCGCCCCATTTAATAAAATTATGTTTTTTACTACTCCTTTTTGGAGTTTTTTCTTTTTTAAATAAATATTATTATAAATTTATTTTTCGCTTTTTATTTACTAAATAAATAATGGTATAATTATTATGTTTTATGATTTGCAGAAAGTTGAGGTTTAAATGTATATGTACCTTAAAGAAGGGCAAATACTTTCAATTCATGCATATAAGCATAATGGCGATTTATATCGTAGTTGAAATAATTCAATTGTTTTAGAAGATACTGAAAAATATTTAGTTTTAGTAAATGAGAATGTAACAATTACTGAAATTAATGGTCGTAAATGAACAACCGTTGATCCAGCAATTTGGTTATTTTTTAAAAATGATTGATACAATATTATTTGTATGATTCGTAATGATGGTGTTCATTATTATTGTAATATTGCCAGTCCCTTTATTTTAGATTCGCAAACAGTTAAATACATTGATTATGATTTAGATATTAAAGTATTTCCTAATCGTTCTTATAAACTGTTAGATTTGAAAGAATTTAAAACTAATCGTCGAATATGAAAGTATCCAATACCTTTACAAAATATATTATGACAAAATATAAATAAATTAAAAAAAGGAGTTAAAAAAAATGAAATTAATTTATTTAATGATGATGTAATTTTAAATTATTGAAAAAATTACCAAAACCAAAGTTTACAAAAATAGTAAGAACATATGTTCTTACTATTTTTTATATTAAAACTTTTTATAATTAAATTAAATTTTTTATAAAATAGATAATTTTTTTGCATAATTATGTTCTCTCATAATACTATTTATATTACTTTTTTTACTTTTATTTTCAATACCATTATTTATATTTTGAATATCTATATCATTAAATTGTATGTTTTTTTTGTAATTATGATAATTAATAGCATATGTTCTTAATTTTTTTATTTCTTTAAACATTAAGTTTTTTATTTCTTGTTCAATTTCTTTATTCATTTTTTTACTCCTTTTAAAAATAAAAACCTATTTACTTTGAGAAACAAAGTAAATAGGTTAAAAACAATATTTAAGACATATTCCATAATTAAATTTAATCAATTGTCAATAATACTTTTTATAAATTTTTTAGTGTTATTAATTATAAAAGTTAATATTTTCCGAAAAAATAGTTTAAAAATAAGTTTCTATTTCGAAAATAAAAAAATGTTAATAATATTTTTATATTAACTTGATAATAATTTCAATTTTAAAAAATATATTTTTGATTTTTTTTATTTTAATGGTTTTATTTTATTAAAAATTTTACAAAGTAAGTTAAATCTTAACTACATAAGTCTAAATTTACTTTTTCTACATTTATTTACTAAAATTTTGAATCTTTTTAATCAAGCAAAAACATGTTCAACTTTGATTCTAATTTTAGATACAATCTTATTATATTTTCTTTCTTGTTTAGTTAATTTTTTATTTTTACTTTTTTTAATTGGTATTATTGTATTTTCATAAATATTTTGTATACCTTGATATCCTAAATCACCAATAATTATTGTATTTTTAGAAAATACAAGATTTGAATTTTTTAATATTTGAAAATCATGCACTTTGCCATTATCAGCAAAAATATCAACAATATTTTTATTAAAAAAATCATATACAATTTGAAATTTTATAGAATACATTCAACTTTTACCAGAAAAATATTCTAACTGTAGTTTTTTTTAGTTGGTCTTTCAATTTCAATCTCAGTTGAATCAATTAAATAAAATTGAAATTCATTTAAATTTTCTTGTTTTTTATCATTTTTTGATTTATATTTTTCTTTTAAAAATTGATAATCTCTATCATTACTAAGTTTATTTTCAACTCAAGTAATATTTCGAAAACAGCTTGAAGGACTCATTTTATATTTAATACTCATTTGAAAAAAAGTATAATATTCTTTTCAATATTCAAGTGTCATCATCAATCTTTCTTCAACTGAAAGTTTATTTTTTCGACCTTTAGTTTTTTCTAATTTTTCTATTTCAATTAATTTTTCTAACATTTCATTAAAATGAAAATGTTTTATACCAAAATATCTATAAAATTTATCATTTTTTAATTTTTTTAAATTTTCAAAAGCCATATTTATCAACACCTTATTAATTCATTAATAAAATAAATTATAAAATTATTACTTGATTTTTCAAAAAAATAATTACGGAATATGTCTTTAGTTTATAGTTATTTTTAACATCTTTTTGAAAATTTACAATTAATATATATATATATATATATATATTAATTTTATTTAGAGATTGAATATTAATTTTTGTAAATTATTTTCATATATTTTCATATTTTTTGAAATAATGTTTTAGTAAATTTAATCAATTATCTAAATTAGAACCATATTTTTTTTCTAAATCTCATAAAAAATTACCATATACATCATTACCACCAACCAGTACATAAGTTTCTTTTCAATTAATTTTTCCTTCTTCTAGTTTAATTTCTTTTACAAAACCAAGGTTTTTTAGATCACTATCAATTAAACTATTTTTTTCATTTTCTTTTCAATAATGTTCTATTATTTCTCCATTTTCATTTTTTGTAAATCAAAATTCATCTCCCACTTTACCAATTAAGTTATTAAAATTTTTATTATTTATTAATTCATTTTTTAATGATATTTTATCAATTAATTTTGAATTAGTTAAATTAGAATGAAAATCATTAATGTTATCACCCAATCTCATTACAATATGTGATGGTACATTTTTTATTGGTACTAAATCATTTTCTCAATTTTTTATTTGCATACTATTTTTATCTTTTGATGATAATTTAAAATTGTTATTATTAATATAATTAAAACGATTTTCTTTTGATATTAAATCTTTATAATTATTTGAATCATATTTAGTTACTCCTTGCATTCATCAAACATAACTATCAAGAAATGCCTTTGGATAATAATTATTTTCTAGTAGTTTTTTAGTTGGTATTGCTTCATCTCCATACTTGATATTTTCGCCTTGAAAACGATTTGAATCAAATAAAACAATACCACCACTTTTTCATACATGTTTAACAAATTCTAAAACTCCATTATAAAGTTGTTCTTCAAAATTGACTTGATGATCAACTCATTTTTTAAATTCATAATCCATATCTTTCATTTTTGGATTAAAAAATTTATAAATTGAAAAACCAATATTATTTATGAATGTTTCATCCAAATCAGTAATAACAATAGGTACATATTTATTAGCTTCAATTTTTGATTCATTATAATGCACAGTATAATTTTTATCTTCTTCATCATTTTTGGCATTAGGTTTATTTGCGGTTGCGTAAATAACATCTAATGATAAATGTTTTTTATTTGCTTCTATAACATCATCATACTGTTTTATTGCTGCACGAAAAGTATTTAATAATGATATTTTTCTTTCTGCTGATTCTTGTCAAATTATTGATTGTAACACTTTTAAATCATAAATATTGTTATTTTTATAACATCCAATAGCGCTTAAACTTGTACTTGTAATAATTATTAAACCACTTATTATTTTTAATATTTTTTTCATGTTTTTTCTCCTTTTAAAAATAAAAACCTATTTACTTTGAGAAACAAAGTAAATAGGTTAAAAACTATATTTAGTTTGTAGTTTTTTTAACATTTTTTTTGAAATTTTACAATCAATAAAGATAATATATTTATTTTTAAAATTTAAAAGACAAGATATAATTATTTTTAACTATTTAAATTACGTATTATTGTTGATTTATAGCTAACGAAAGTAATGTTTACTCATAAATAATGTAAAATAATAATATGTAATTTAAACAATTCTTGCACTTACAAGTATAATTCAGCAATAATTAAAATAGATTAGGAAGATTAAATTATGCCAAAACCATACAGTGAGGACTTACGAAGAAAAGTAATAGAAGTTTATGAAAGTAAAAACATGAAAATTAAAGAAATTTGTAAAGTGTTCAATATCACTAGAAAGACTTTATTTTTATGAAGAAAAAGAAAGCAAAAAACCGGAAATATAAAACCAATTTTGAATTATCAAAAAGGACATAGCCACAAAATAAAGGATTTAGATGAATTAAAAAATTATTTAGCAGAAAATAAAGATGTTACAGTTCAAAAAGTAATTGAAAAATTTGGTGATATGACAAAAGAAACAGTTTATAACTATTTCAAAAAACTAAATTATACATATAAAAAAAACTTTTCTATATGAACAAAGAGATAAAAATAAACAAGAAGATTTTTTAAAAGAAATAGCGAAAATAATGAATGAAGATTTGGTATATATTGATGAATCTGGAATTGATGATAATGAATTTTATAAATATGGTTGGTCTGAAAAAGGTAAAAGATTATTTGATAATAAACCTGCATATAAAATAAAGAGAATGAGTATAATTGGTGCACTAAATAAAGGTAAATTAAAAGCTCTATGAGCATTTGAAGGACATTGCAATAGTAAAATTTTTGAATCATATGTTAAAAATATACTAATTCCAGTATTAAAGTGTGGACAAATTATAGTTTTAGATAATGCGACGTTTCATAAATCTAAAGCAACAAAACAATTAATTGAAAATGTTGGATGCAAACTATTATTTCTTCCACCATATTCTCCTAATTTAAATCCAATTGAACATTTTTGATTTGCTATAAAACATAATATAAGAAAAATATTACCAAATTATTGACCAAATATTAAAAACGCGATTGATTTTGTTTTTCAAGATATGAGTAAACATTACTTTCGTTAGCTATATATTGGCTAAATGTTAAGATAAATGTAAAATTAGATACTTAATTATTAATTACATTTAGTTTTTAATAATTTTAAAAATGATTGATAAATAAAATTATTGTTTATAGATTTTAAATTTTTTTTGCATAAGACGTTAAAAATAAAGTACGAATAGTTTACTAGAAATATTGCGAAATAATAATTATAAAGAGGTAAAAAGGATGTTAAAATTTTCAAAAACATTATCTAACATTGGTATTTATCTACTTTTGACAACATTAATGCCGGTAATGGTTATTTCTATAATTATGATTTCTTTAAAAGGATTAATGGAAAGTTCTTATGAATTATTATGGAAGTTTGGAGAATGATTACAAGAAGTTTTTGATTCTGGATTAAGTACTATTCAATGATTAGGATGAATTATATTGATAGCTTGTCTAACAACTTATGGTATTCTTATATTTATTTTAGTTATGATAAATTCAAGAAAAGCATTTGAACAAAGAATTGGTTATATTCTTCGTTTAGTAATTGGAGTTGCTTCAATTGTTGTTACATTATTACCATTAATTATTGTTAGTATTGCTAGTCTTGGCAATGGAGTAATAACTTTAGTATTAGGATTATCATTTGTTTTTATTGGATTGAATGGTGGTTTAGTTGCTTGTGGATCATTATTTGGTTTAATTAGTGCAAAAAACATTATAAATTTATGAGATGCAAAGAAAAAGTAGATATAATCTACTTTTTCTTATTTATATATTTACTTCATGGTAATTGTAAATTTGTTAATGTATAATGCATTAATTGTCGATGTATGCTAATAATTAAAACGTTAAATATTGTTACAATAAGTAAAATTCATCAATGATCGTTTAAAGTATTAAAATAATCAAGTTTGCCTTTAAAAACGGCAGTTTCAACTAACATAAATAATGCATTTAAAATGAAAAAAATTAATCAACCAAAACTAAATAGAATAATTAGATAACGATAAAATTTAGTTTGAAAAGTACTACCTTTGACTTTAATTTGATAAACCGTTTCATAAGTATAATGATTAATAGAAAAAGCAAACAAAATTAATAGAATTAAACTATTTATGCCAACTATTAATAAAATATTAATTATTTTTTCGCTAGTAGTATTTATTAAAATTGAACCTATTATTATAAATATAATTTGAACAATTAATCACAAAATGCTAACATAAAAAAAACTTTTTTTTGTTCAGTATTTAATTAATTCATTTTCCATTTTGTATCACCATATTAATTTTAGTATATTTTATGCAAATATAGAATAAAATTTATCTTTTTATAATTTTTCATAACATAATAAGTTTGGGAATAACTAAAATTAGAGAGGGAAATAAAATGGCAATTGAAGTAGAAATTAGGCCTATAGGTCTAAGACTTGGTTGAACGCAAGCATATTTGGGAAAATTAGTAGGTGTTCGTCAAGCAACAATTAGTAGAATTGAGAGTAATGCTAAAAATTCTTCATGAGGAATAATTCATAAAATTCTTTTAGCATTATTAGTAGATATGAATGATATAAAAGGTTTTACGCATGATTTTGTATTAAAAGAAAATGATTTTGAACTATTTATTAAACTGTTAATGGCTAATTTACAATTAAAAACTAATATTTTATATAATCCTGTTCATTGCGCACGAATTATTATTGATGCATATAATAGAGGAATTATTAATTTTGATGAAAAATATGGTAAAAATAAAGTATAAAAAAATTGTAAATAAATATTAATATTTTTACTGTAGTACATTTTTTTATTTATAGGAGAAATTTATGAAATATTTTTTAAAATTATTAATTATTACTTTGTTAATAAATAGTTCGTCAGTAGGATTAATTGGATGTAGTATTCCTAGTGTTGGTGATATTTGAATAATTACTGATGGTGGTGATTTATTTGATAAAGCTTTTAATCAGCAAGTATTAGAAGGTTCAAAAGAGTTTACTAAAACATTTAATGATAATCGTATTATGATTAGTAATTTACCCGGTAATGAAGTTTGAAAAAATAAAAAAATGAAAACACGTTGAATTATTTCACGAGATAGTACTGTTTCAACTTTACAAAATAATTATAATTTAGCAACATTTGCTGGTGCTAAAACAATTATTGTTGTTGGGTTTAATCATCTTGGTGCATTAACACCAGCTATTCAAAATCAATATAAAAAGTTAGGTGTTCGTTTTATTTTAGTTGATGCTAAATTAGAAAAACCAGTTGATGTAGCGTGTTTAAGTTATTCAGCAGAACAATCAGGGTTTTTATCAGGATTAGCAGGAGCAATATGATTAGCAGCTAATCATGAAACATATGATGATAATGGTTTAAAAATGTCAACTTTTGGTGGTTTACCAGCTGATACTATTGTTAGTTATATGATGGGTTATTATTGAGGTGTATATTATTTTAATAAATATCGTAATAGCAATGATAATTTATTGGAAATGACTAATGCCATTAGAATTAAAGAGGGTAAGGAAAAAATTGAAAAATGAACTAATAAATTTGATATTCATTTTGATAAAATTGCTAAACAATTTACAGGTAGTTTTGAATCTGGTATAAAATCATCAAAAGCAATAACTTCACAATTAATTGATGGATATAAAGATGATATTGTAATGCCTGTTGCAGGAGCACAAACAATTGATTTAGTATCAGCTGTTAAAAACTCTACTACTAATAGCAAAGCAAAAATTATTGGTGTCGATGTTGATCAAAGTGTTCAATATAGTTATGCTAAAGATATTTTTATTACATCAGCTTTAAAAGGAATTCATAAGTCAGTTAATACTTGATTATGACATTCTTTTAATTTAGATTATAATAAGGATGATCAACATTCAGTTATTAAACCTATTAATGGTGAACAATACTTTGATGGCAGCATACCACAACCAGCATTAGGTGGTCAGCAATATCTTGGAATTGCTAATAATGATTCTATTAGTGCTATTTATAATAACTTAATTATTGATAGTAATGATTATTGACGTTTAGCACAAAAAGTAACTGACGCTTATAATAAATTAGTTGCTGATTTAGTTAATGATTCTACTCGTGATAAGTGAGAAAATGCTTGAAAAAATTATGTTGATGAAAGTGTTGAAAAGTATAAACCACAGTTTTAATAAAACTTTACTATATATTTTAAAAAAATTATAATTATTCTTGAATTTTTAAAGAATAAGTTTTATTATCTTATATAATGGTAGTTATGCCATTAAAGGAGAAACTAGTGTTTAGAGTTAATTGTGAAAATAAGAAAATAATTAATATTAAATACATATATACTGTATTTTTTAATAGTAAGTTATTCCCACCTATTTATTTTCAAAATTTATTTATACACAGTTTTATTTTATTTTGAATAATTGAATTAAGAAAGCAATGTTTTTGCTTTCTTTTTTTATATTTTTTTTATATAAATATTTATATATATTTGTAGGAGGAATATAATAGTATGCGTAAAATTTTTACTGTATTTAGTGCAATATCATTGTCAGTAATAATGATATTACCAATCATTGCTTGCAATAGTCAGTTTAATGATCCAAATATTTATCGAATAACTGTTGTAACTGATGGACATACTATTAATGATGCTTCTTTTAATGAATCATCATATAATGCTGCTCTCAAGTTTAAACAAGAGTTTAATGATTGAACACATAGTGATTATGTTGATCCTCAATATAAAAATAAAAGAGTTGAGGTTTCTTGAGATAATCCCCAATTAACTAATACTGATGATTTAATGACATCATATAATAAAGCCGTTTTCATAAATAGTAAAGTAATTATTGCTTCAGGATTTTTACATCATAATGCTTTGGTTAAAGCACAAAATACTATTTTAAAACATAAAGTGAAATTTATTTTTATTGATGGTGATACTCCAAATAAAGAAGTACCAAAATCTAATAAGCAATTGGCTGGTTTACTTTACAAAGCAGAACAATCAGGCTTTTTAGCCGGATTGGCAGGGGCAATATGGTTAACTGCTCATGCTAATCAATATGGTGGACTTGATAATTTAAAAATGTCAACCTATGGTGGACTTGATATTCCAGCAGTTACTAATTATATGTATGGTTATTATTGAGCCATACAGTTTTTTAATAATAAATTTAAAAATAAAGAAGATGAAGAAAAATTAATATCATGAGTTAAAATTTTAAATTCAGATTTTAAAGAACCATTACCAAATATTAAATTTATAAATTCAGGTACTCAATTTAGTGGTGATTTTACTCAAGGTTCAAAAGGTTCACAAGCAATTAATGATGATCTTGCTCGACAAAAAACTAATATTATTTTTCCAGTAGCAGGACCACAAACCGAAGATACTTTATCATCATTAAAAAAATCTGGTCAAGGTAAAATTATTGGTGTTGATACAGATCAACAACTTCAATATCCACAATCTGCAGATAGATTTATTACTTCTGCAGAAAAAGATTTAATTAGTTCAATTAAACTTATGCTCTGAAAATCAGTTGGTAAAACTAATCAGAATCCAGAGCATCCAACTGATCCAACTGCCGATCAAACATTTATTGATGATGCACCATACAGAGGTGGACCTAATTTTACTGGAATAGCACCAAATAAAGCAATTAAAGACGGTGATAAAGATATTTACACACCATTAATGACAGAAACTACTAATTGATTAGATAAAATTTCTGCTGGATGACAAAAAGTACTCAATTTAAAAGATCATTATTGAATTAATGGTATTAAAAAAGAATATGATCCATTTAAATAATTAAGAGGGGTGATAAAATGCAAGTAAATATTGAAAAACAGAACTTACAATATGCTGTTGAAATGGAAGGTATTACTAAAGTTTTTTTAGATACTATTATTGCTAACAATAATATTTCTATTAAAATTAAAAAAGGAGAAATTCATGCTTTGGTTGGTGAGAATGGTGCAGGTAAATCGACACTAATGTCAATCTTATTTGGACTATATCAACCAACAAAAGGTATTATTAAAATTAATGGTAAAGAAGTAGTAATATCAGGACCAATTAGAGCAGGTGAATTAGGTATTGGAATGGTACATCAACATTTTAAATTAGTTGATAACTTCACTATTTTACAAAATATTATTTTAGGTAGTGAACCAGTTCATAAATGACAGTGAATTAATTATAAAAAAGCTAAGTCTAAAATTTTAGAAATTTCAAAAAAATATAAATTAGACATTAAACTTAATTTAAAAATTGAGAATACTAGTGTTGGTATGCAACAACGTGTTGAAATTTTAAAAGTTCTTTATCGTGGTGCTAGTATTATTGTGCTTGATGAACCAACCGCGGTTTTAACACCACAAGAAATTACTAGTTTATTAACAATTATTGAAGAACTTAGACGTGATGGTAAAACTATTATTTTTATTAGTCATAAATTAGAAGAGGTTAAACAAGTTGCTGATAATGTTACAGTAATTCGTTTAGGTAAAGTTATTGAAACTTTTGAATCTAAGAGTAAAACTAAAGAAGAAATTGCTACTTTGATGGTTGGTAGAGATTTAGTTGATATTAGAAATCAAGGTAATGTTGTATTAGGGCCAGTATTATTAAAAATTGATAATTTATTTGTTCATAAAATTGGTAATAAGAAATCAATAATGGGTCTTTCTGATTTTAGTTTAGAAGTTAAGTCACGAGAAATTGTGGCTATTGCTGGTATTGAAGGTAATGGTCAAACCGAATTAATTTCAGCAATTACTGGTTTAATTAAGCCAGAAAAAGGTGATATTTTTTTTGGTAATAAGAATATGAAACACAGTTCAATTCAAAGTTTATATAAAAATGGTTTAAGTCATATTCCTGAAGATCGTCATAAATATGGACTTGTTTTAGATTATAATGTTATTGATAATATGGTTTTACAAAATATTAGCGAATATCCTTTTTCTAAGCATGGTTTGATTCGCAGTAAAGCTATTAAATCTTATGCACAAAATATTATTAATAATTATGATGTTCGTGGTAGTAAAAGTGGTTTTGCTTTAGTTAGAGGTTTGTCGGGTGGTAATCAACAAAAAGCGGTTGTTGGTAGAGAATTAACAAGAAAACATAAAATTTTAGTTGTTGCTCAGCCAACACGTGGCTTGGATATTGGTGCTATTGAATATATTCATAGTCGTATTCTTGATGAAAAAAATGAAGGTAATGCAGTATTATTAATTTCTTATGAATTATCAGAAGTTATGTCATTAGCAGATCGAATTGTTGTTTTACATGCTGGTAAAATTACTGGTAATGTTAGTGCTAAAAATGTTACTCGTGAACAGTTAGGATTAATGATGGCAGGACAAAAAATGTTAATGGAAGGAAATGAAGATAATGTTTAAACAAAAAACATGATTTTTAAAACGACGAAGTCGTTTATATCTTGGTTCAAAAGAAATGAATAGTAGTCTTACTAAATTTAAGGGTTCAATTTTTGCCATTATTTTTGGATTAATTATTGCTTGTTTTGTTATAATTGGTTCAGGTCAAAATGCTTTTACTTATTTTCAGTTGTTATTAACATATGCTTTTACAAGTTGGCCAGCTAATAATTGAGATAATACTTTAGTTTGATGAGCAATTTATATTGTAGCAGGATTAGCACTAGTTATTTCTTTCCGCTCAGGAATGTTTAATATTGGAGTTGCTGGTCAAATGTTAGCAGCAGGAGCTGTTGTTATCGCAATTGGTGTTCGTTATGACTTATCACAACCATTAGCTATAATTAGCGCGTTTTTTGCTGGAGTATTAGCAGCAATATTGGTGGCGTTGGTAACAGTGTTATTAAAAGTTTTTTTTAATGTTCATGAGGTTGTTACTTCTATTTTATTAAATTGAACAATTTGATATTTAGTAAAATGACTATTTAAAATCAATAAAGATTTATATGATGCTGATCACGGAACATCAGCAACTATTCATGATAGTATGAGTATGAGTATTAATGGTTATAATTGTATACTACCATTATTAATTTCTATTATTTTAATAATAACAGTTTGATTCTTATTGAAAAAAACAACTTTAGGTTATAAAATTCGAACAGTAGGTTTAAATCCATTTGCTGCGGTTTATAGTGGTATTAATCATAAACATTATTGCATAACATCATTTGTTATTTCAGGAGCATTAGCAGGAGTAATGGCTGTTATTTATTACATTGCCAAAAATCCTTCAATTAGTTTTTTAACTGATGATTTGCCGACTATTGGTTTTGATAGTATAGCTGTTGCTTTAGTTGGTCAAATTAATCCAATAGGTGTTGTGGGTTCTGCTTTTCTTTGAGGTTTAATTAAGAGCGGTGGTTCAATTGGTTCAGTATTAACATTACCAACAGCAACTGGTGATATTATTTTTGGTGTTATTATTTATTCAGCTGCCTGTGCAGTTTTATTATCTCGTTTACAGCCAATTAAATTTTTAATTCGTTATTTAAATATAGCCTTTGATGGAGAAAAACGAAAAGTTACAAATAGTTTTATTACCAAGATGTACTATCATTTTATTGAAAATTTTAAAATAAAGAGACAATATAATAAGTTAAAATCAGATTTAATTAAAGAAAAAAATAATAAAATTAATCACTTAAAGATAGAATATAATAAATCATTATCAGATTATGAGTCAAAAGTTAAAAATTTAAAACAAAATTTTTCACAAGAAATTAATAAATTGAAACAAGAATTAAGTGATCAATTAAAGTCATTAAAAAATGAATTAGTTAAAACTAATGATAAAAAATTAAAAGAACAATTAATTTTAAAAAAATGTCAACTTCAAATTACTTATAAAATTGAAACTAAGGAATTAATTAAAAAATATAAAATTGATAAAGAACAATTAAAGGTAGAATATAATAAATCATTATCAGATTATGAGTCAAAAGTTAAAAATTTAAAACAAAATCTTTCGCAAGAAATTAATAAAGTTAATAGTGATATCAACTTACAGTTACAAGCAGTTATTAATAATAAAAATGATAAAGTTGGTGTTAATTGAGCACAATTTTTCCAAGAAAATAAAGCTTTAAATCATTATATATATAAACAATATAATGCAATTTGAAAAAAAGGTAAAATTGGTAATTGAAATAATTTTCAACAAGAAATAAAAACGATTTATGGTGAAAGTTTAAATATGTATATTAATGAAAAAATGAAATATGAAAATAATGTTTATAACTATAAGCAAGATTTAGTTCGAGAAATAACATTATTAAAAAAACAAAAAGCAATATTAGATAAGTCAAGAGTAAAAGACTTAAAATTAAATCTTTATCGAGAAATTAATAAATTGAAACAAGAATTAAGTGATGAATTAAAGTCATTAAAAAATCAAAAAGTTAAAACTGATGATAAAAAAATAAAAAAACAATTAATTTTAGCAAAACATCAACTTCAAACTAATTATAAAAATAATGTTAAAGAGTTAATTAAAAATTATAAAATTAACAAACAGCAATTAAAAAGTCAAATTATCCCAATTAATAGTAATATTAATATATTAACCAAACAATTTACTAAAAAAGCGGAAATTGAAAAGACAACTTTTATTAATAAATTTACTGATATATTTAAAAATGAACAACAAGCAATTATGAAAATAAAAACCGAAAGAACAGGAGGAAAAAGTTAATGGAAGCACTCAAAATAATTCTTGAACATTCTAGTTTAATTTTTGTTGTTTTAGTACTTGCTGCATTATCTGGATTAATTTCAGAACGTGCTGGTGTTGTTAATATTGGTATTGAAGGAATGATGACAATTGGTGCTCTTGCTTTTTCTTCATTTGGAAAAAATATAGGTGTTAATTGAGGTAATTGATCACAAATTATTGCTTTATTAGTAGGTGGATTAGCGGGAATGGGATTTGCTTGTTTCCATGCTTTTGCATCAGTTACTTTAAAATCTGATCAAATTATTTCTGGCGTTGCAATTAATATTTTAGCAGCAGCAATTGCAGTTTTTGTTGTTCAGTTACCAGGGAATAATGGTTTTATTTCATTAACAAATATTTATCAATTACCAAAAATTGGTAATAATGAATTTTTTAATTTATATTTATTTTTAGCAATTATAGTTTTAGTAAGTATTGCTATTATTTTGAAATATACTAAATGAGGATTACATCATGTTGCGACTGGTGAAAATCCCAATGCAGTTGATGCTGCGGGAATTAATGTTATTAAACAACGATATGTTGCTGTATTATTATCTGGTTTTTTAGCAGGAATTGCTGGTGGTATTTTTCCAATGTATGCTAGTCAAACTTTTCGTGGAACAGTTAGTGGAAATGGTTTTATTGCTTTAGCTATTTTAATTTTTGGACAATGAAGGGTACCATTGATTACAATTGGTGCTGCCTTATTTGCTATTGTTGAAACAACAGGTGCCAGAATTACGTTTTTACCAAATATTCCTCAATGAATATCAAGTAATTCTGATATATGGAATATATTGCCTTTTGTAACATCTTTATTAGTTTTAGTGTTTACATCAAAATGAAGTAAAACACCAAAAGCATTGGGTATTGCTTTCAATAAATCTAAACGATAAAATTAGTTATTAATAATTTTAATGATGAATTAATTTTGAAATTAAATTTTACTTTTTTAGTAATATTTTCCAAGACTTAATTAAAAATATAATAAAAAATAAAAAATTTTATGGTTATTTTATACTATAAAATTTTTTATTTTATTAAGAATTTGAAAAAAAATTCACAATAATACAGTTTTATTTATCAAAAAAAATAAATATAATTTTTGATAGATAGAAAAATGTGGTAAAAGTTTAAATTAAATTTAATTAATTATATTTAGAAGGGAAAAACATGAATAATGGAAGTATAGTTATTAATACAGTTTATTCATTTCAAATTAATGAAATAGTTAATAAACAATCTAATAAAGAAAAACAACAAAAATATGATCAAAAACCTGAAATAAAAGCAAAAATAAAAGAATATAATCAAAAACCTGAAGTAAAAGTAAGAAAGAAAAAATATGCTCAAAGGCCAGAAGTAAAGGCGAGAAGAAGAGAATATATGCAAAGACCTGAAGTGAGAGCAAGAAGGAGAAAATGTGATCAAAAGTTATATCAAAAGAATAAAGAAAAAATTAAAGAATATGCTCAAAGGCCCGAGGTGAAAGCAAGAAAGCAAGAATATGAACAAAAACCCGAAGTAAAAATAAGAAGGAAAGAATATAATCAAAGATCTGAAGTAAAAGCAAAAAAGAAAAAATATTTTCAAAGACCCGAAGTAAAAGCAAGAAGGAAAGAATATGAGAAAAAAAGATATCAACGTAATAAAGAAAAAATTAAAGAATATTTTCAAAAATCTGAAGTGAAGGCAAGAAAGCGAGAATATAATAAAAAATGATGTCATCAAAATAAAGAAAAAAAACGAGAGTATACTCAAAGGCCTGAGATAAAGGCAAAAATGAAAGAATATAATAAAAAATGATATCAACGCCATAAAGAAAAAAAACAAAAACAAAAAGAATTGCAATCTGGTCGTGTTTCTACTTTAAAACAAAATTTTGATTTAAGCAGTTTTAATTGTGATGATATGTGTAGTGAACAAATAAAAAATATTGCATGAGATGTTTTAGAATTACAAGTTTATTCAGAAACACAAGAAACAGAATTAGATAAGTTGTTAGAGGAAGCAGAATTTGAATATATGGTTAATGAAGAACAAAGTTCAGTAATGAGTAGTGAAAATTTGTCATCTAATTTAATTTTTGATGATGTGTATAGTGAAGAAATTGTAAAAGATATATCAAATAATTTAGAATTAGAACAATTAAATTTATTAGATAAAACTATTGAACAATTGTTAGTTAATGAAAAAATAGCAAAACAAAATGTTGAATGAAATAATAGTATTGTAGTTACAAGTAATTTAGATAATGATATTTATGATTATAATTTATCAACTAGACTTATTCCTTAATTAAATATTAATTTTAATTGTTAATTTTTACTTAAACTTAAAAAAATAAAATTTTATAGTTGAATTTTTGGGAAACACAAAGTACTTTTTTAATTACAAAACAAGTCTAGTGTAAAATAATTAGGTATAGGAATATTGGGGGTGTTTATTTTATGGCATTATTAGTGGCACATCGTGGATTTCGTTCTACAGAAGGTGAAAATCGAATCATTGATTTCCAAAATGCTTTGAAAATTTGCCAAGCAGTAGAGTTTGATATTCGATTAACAAAAGATAATAAAGTAATTATTTTTCATGATGATACATTTGAAAGAATTGCCAATAATAAAAGTGAGGTTAGTAGTTTATTATATGAAGAAATTATTAATTTGGAATTTTTTAAAAATAATAAAGAATGAATTCCACCATTATTTAATGATTTTATTGAAAAATTAAGTAAAAATTATCAAATGATTAATGTTGAAATTAAAGAAGAAATTAATCGTAAATATACTTCAAATCAATTAATGGTTATTTTTTCAGAAATTAAAAAATTAGAAAAAAAAAGTAAAGCCGAAATTATTGTTTCTTCATTTAATCACCAGTTATTAAACGAAATTGTTAAAAGAATTAAATATCCTATGAAAAAAGGTTATTTATTTGAAAATAAAAATGATTTTAGTGAGAGGTATATTAAAAACTTTGATTATTTGCATCCTTCAATTTCCGTAGTTTTAGATTTTGAAATGATTAGTAAGTTAAAAAAATTAAAAAAACCGTTAAATATATGAACATTTAAGAGTGATGAAGAAGCCGTGAAGATAAATGAAATATATGGTAATCAAGTAACTGGCTATATTAGTGATAATCCTAAATTATTATGAAAGCAGAAAAATAAATAATGAAGATATTTTTAAGTAAATGTTGAAAAAGTTTTACGCACGACTTGGATAGTAAAACTATTTTGATTATTAGCATTTTAGCTTTATCTGATTTATTTGTTTTTAGTGGAGTGCTTTATTTACGATATATTATTCCCAACTTTAATCAGTATATTAATTTAAATCAAGATGAGTTTGATTTTGTTGTTGCTATTTATGGTTTTGTTGCTCTTATTTCTAGAATTCCAGGTGGTTGACTTACTGATCGTTTTAGTGCAAAAAAAATAATGATAGTATCACTTATAATAACTGGATTATGTGGTTTATGATGAACGTTAATAATTCAACTTAATATGGATAAAAATATACGAATGATTCAATTGTATATTATTTATACAATATGGGGTATTTCGATTGCGGGACTTTTTTGAGCACCACTTTGAAAATTAGTATCACAGAATGTAACAAAAGAACAACAAGGTGTTGCTTATGGTCTTGAAGGCACAGTTTTGGGATTATTTGGTTTAATTTTTATTGCTGGAATTGCAACAGGAATAACAATTTTAACTAAAAATTTACAAAATCAATATGGTCAAAATGATTTTATTACAAAAATACCATTTTTAGTTTTTGCTTATTTTATTTGTGGTATGGTATTTATAATGGCATTATTAGTTTGAATATTTATTCCTAATAAAAAACGTGAAGAAACAGAAATTATTTGAAAAGAAAAAATAATTTCACTATTTCAACCAATGAAATTTTTGCGAGTTTGACTTTGTGGTATTTTTGTTTTTGGGATGTACATGTTCCAGTCTACTTTTGCATATTATATGAAGGACGCTTTAACAGAAGTTGGTGTTACTGTTGGTGTAGTAACTATTCTTGGTGGAATTCGGTCATATGGTTTAAGATTTTTAGTTGCTAGTCCAATTGGTCGTTGAGCTGATAAGTGAAAGTCTTACGTTTTGGGTTTAATATTTTTATTATTAGTTGGAATGATTGCATGTTCTTTATATGTAGTTATCCCTGGTTGAGGTAATGCTTGATTTTTACAGTCATCAAAAGCAGTTCAAGTTTTATTTCAAGTTATAATGTGTTTACTTTTTATGTTTATTGGCTGTGTAGGTTGAGCATTATTGACGTTAAGATTTGTTCAAGTTGGAGAATTACCAATGGAAAAGAACAGTTATGCTAGTACAATATCATTAATTTCTTGAATTGCTTTTACTCCAGATGCTTGATTTAATTATGTTGCTTCAGCCATTGGAAAATTGCCAAATAATTCTTATGTGGTTGATGGTCATCGAAATTATTCATTGCAGGGAATTCAAATTTTATTAATTATTGCTATCGTTTGTGTTTTAGTTGGTTTAATTGCCGGAATAATTATTTATATTTTAAATAAACGAGAGTTAAAGAAATTAAATAAAACTTCATTTCGTTTTCGTGAGTTGGGAAACATTTAATTATTTAATTTAATTAAATGATAAAGTTTTATAAAACTTGAAAATAAGTATATTAAAGATTCTCTTATAAAAGAGAAACATATCATTATTTATATTTTCCCCTTTTTCGTTTATAATAATTTCATGAATTAATTTAGTTTGGAGGAAATATGAATATAATTCAATTAAAAAATTTAACTAAAGAATATTCTCCAAATATTGGTTGTTTTGATATTAATCTTTCAATCAACAAAGGTGAAGTTTATGGTTTTATTGGTCCTAATGGTGCTGGAAAAACTACTGTTATTAGACAAATGATAGGTTTTATTAAATCTGATACTGGCTTTGCAAAGATTTTAGATTATGATTGTTGAAAAGAATCGGCAAAAATTATGGAATCTCTTGGCTATTTAGCTGGTGAAGTAACATTGCCTGATTATATGTCAGGAATTGCTTATTTAAAGACAGTAGCTACTATTAGAAAAAATATTTCTTGGGCATATGTTGAAAAATTAATTAATTATTTTGAACTTGATGCAAAAAGAAAAATTAAAAAAATGTCTAAGGGTATGAAACAAAAAGTAGCGATTATCTCAGCTTTTATGCATAAACCAAAAGTTTTAGTTTTAGATGAACCAACTTCAGGTTTAGATCCTTTAATGCAAGAAAGGTTTAATACTTTAATTAGAAATTCTAAAAATGAAGGTGCAACAATATTTATGAGTTCCCATATTTTTGGCGAAATTGAAAATATATGTGATAAAGTTGCTATTATTAAAAAAGGGAAAATAATTTCTGAAATATCAATTAAGGAAATACAAAATTCTGCTAAGAAAAATTATGAAATTAAATTTTCAACAGTGAAAGATTATAATGATTTCTTAAATAAAAAATGAGATATTATTGAAAAAAATAATATAACAAAAGTTATTAAAGTGAATGTTTTAAGTACTAATGTTGATAAGTTTTTAAAAGAATTATCACTTTATAAAGTTGATAATTTTAAAGAATTACCATTTAGTTTAGAAGAATATTTTATTAAATTTTATAAGGATGAGGTAAATTTTAATGATTAATTTTAGATTTGTTAAATCACAATTTAAAAATGTTAAAATTCCATTAATATTATTTTTTATAATTTTATGTATTTTAATAGTTCCCATTTTAACACAAGATTATCTTGCTCCAACTATGACATTCATTGGCGAAGAACATGGAGTATCAGGTTTAGGTGGATTAGGTGGCATGACTTATCTTAATTTTGTTTTTTTTGGTATTCCGGGGTTAATATTAATTTTTTCTTTTAGTTTAATTTTAAATCATATTTTAGTTTCTAAAGAAATTGATAAAGGTTATTTAGCTTCATGATTAACAATGCCAATGTCTAGAAAAACTATTTTAAATTCAAAACTTTTTGTTTTGCTTTCTTCAATATTAATATTATATGGTTCGGCTTTTGTTTTTCAATTAATTATTTTTCCAATTAGATTTCAAGATTTTAAACTTCAAGAATTTGGATATCTTGTTTTATATAATTTGGGTTTAATATTATTGGCTTTACTTTGAGCATCAATTAATTGAACTTTTATTAGTTACTTTAATAAGTCAGTTATTTCTCTTTCAGTAGCAACATGTATTTCAACAGTATTTATTTTGTTTCAAACAATGACATTATTCTCTTCTATGCCTGGACTTGAGTACCTTAAATATTTTAAATATATGACAATTGCTTCTTTATTAAATTCTCCATTTAAGTTTGGTGATATTCCAAATATAACACTTGCTCCCGGTGTTACAGAAGTAGCAAAAGCACCGCTTTTTTCTATTAGAGCATTAGATTTTGCTTGACAATATCCAATAATGTTAATAGTACCTCTTGGTTTATTTCCATTAGGAAATTATTTTCTTATTAAAAAAGATTTATCTTTGTAAATTGATAATATTGTTTAATAAATGAGTTTAATAAAAATGTCTTTAAATTTTTAAAGACATTTTTATTTATTTAATGTCAATAAGATATTACTTTTTTATTAAAATTTTTGATTTTAGTTTTTAAACTTTGGTAATTTATTAGAATTATCAATTTGTGAACCAATAGCAAATTCTTCATGACTTGTTACTTTATTTACATTTCATTTTGAAAGATCTTGGTTAAATGATGAAGCACCATAAAACATTGAATTCATGTTTGTTACATTTTTTGTATTTCATTTTGAAATATTTTCGTTAAATGTAGTGGCATTATAAAACATAAAATCCATACTTGTTACATTAGAAGTATTTCAATTTAGAATTTTTTGGTTAAATGATGAAGCACCATAAAACATTGAACTCATATTTGTTACATTAGAAGTATTTCATGTTGAAAGGTCTTTATTAAATGCAGTGGCATTACAAAATATAGCATGCATATTTTTTACATTTAATGTATTTCATTTTGATAAATCATTATTGAATGCTGAAGCACCATTAAATATACTATTCATATTTGTTACATTAGAAGTATTTCATGTTGAAAGGTATTGGTTAAATGAAGTTGCTTCAAAAAATATACTACTCATGTTTATTACTTTTGATGTATCTCAGTTTCCGATATTTTCGTTAAATGCTGAAGCACGTGTAAACATGTAACTGATATCAGTTACATTAAAAGTATTTCAAGATGAAATATTTTTGTTAAATACTGATGCACCATAAAACATATAAGCCATATCTGTCACGTGAGAAGTATTTCATGTTGAAATATCTTGATTAAATGATTTGGCTTCTATGAACATTTCTCTCAAGGATGTTATTTCTGGTGGTAATTGTTTTGGAACTTTTTCAATAGTTTCTGGCATTGTTACTACTTGTATTTGTTGATTATTTTTAAAAAATCCAATTTGAATAACTTCTTTACTATTTATATTTGACAAATCTCTTTCACTAATTGTTATTTGTTTGCCATCTTTGTCAATATAAATTGTGTCTTGTTGAGTTTTATTTTGAATATAGTTAGTTGTAATATTATTTTTTTGTATAGTTGAGTTTAAGAAACTCGTTAAATTTCCTGTGGTTGTTGCAAGTGTTAAAACACTTAATGTTTTGATTAATATTTTCATTAAGTTCTCCTTTTTTTGTTTTTCCCCAATAACTTCTTAAGTTTAAGAAGTTAATTATATTTTAAGTCGTTTAAAAATAAATGTAATAAGTGTTTAGTTTATGATAGAAATAAAAATATCTTTGTAAAATACAAAGATATTTTTATAAATATTAGGAAAAAATTTTTAGTTTTTAAATTTTGGTAATTTATTAGAATTATCAATTCCTGAATTAAGACTAAAATGTTTATGCTCTGTTACTTTTTCTACATTTCAGGTTGAAAGGTCTTGGTTAAATGATGAAGCACCATAAAACATGCAACTCATATATATTACATTAGAAGTATTTCAGGTTGAAAGGTCTTGGTTAAATGCTGAAGCACCATAAAACATATATCCTATATTTGTCACATTTGAAACATTTCAGTTTGCAATACTTTTATTAAATGAGTGAGCATTAAAAAACATAACACCCATATTTGTTACTTTTGAAGTATTTCATTTTCAAATACTTTTATTAAATGATGCAGCACCATAAAACATAGCTCACATAGTTGTTACTTTAGAAGTATTTCAATTTAGAATTTCTTGGTTAAATGCTGAAGCACCATAAAACATGCCATCCATATTTGTTATATTAGAAGTGTCTCACTTTGAAATATCTTGGTTAAATTTTGATGCATTAAAAAACATATCGCATAGAGATGTTATTTCTCGTGGTAATTGTTCTGGCACTTTTTCGATTGTTTTTGGCATTCTGACAACTTGAATTTCTTCTTTCTCATTTTTATAAAATCCAATTTGAATGATTTCTTTACTATCTATGTCTGTTAAAAAATGTTGATTAGTTGTTACTTGCTTTCCATCTTTATCAATGTAAATTGTATGGATGGGTTACACTTTATTGGACACTAATTACGTAGACAAGTTCACAAATTAGTTAAAAGAAAGGAAAATAATTATGGCCAATATTAACTCATATTCAGATGAATTTAAAAAACAAATAGTAGCTTTATATCAAAGTGGCAAGTCAGTATCTTGTCTTGTTAAAGAATATAACGTTACAAGAGCGGCTACTTATAAATGAATTAAGCAATTTACTAATTCAGGCAGTTTTAAAACCAAAGATAATCTTTCTGATTTAGAAAAACAATTAATTCAAGCAAATAAAGAATTAAAACAATTACGAATGGAAAATGATATTTTAAAGCAAGCAGCACTAATAATAGGCAGAAAATAGAAATTATTGCAAATAATAAATCTAAATATAAAATTCGCACAATGTGTCGTTTTTTAAAACTCTCTAAATCAACATATTATTTTAATTTAAAGAAAAAAAATAAAAATCAAAATAATATTTATGATGAAGCTGTTATTAGTGCTTTTAAAGAAAATAAAGAAGTTTATGGTACTAGAAGATTAAAAGTCATACTAGCAAACCAAGAAATTTATTTATCACGCAGAAAAATTAAACAAATTATGAATAAGCATAATTTAATATCAAAATACACTAAATTATCATTCAAAAATCATCATAATAAAGTCAATGATAGTCAAATTACCAATCTTGTTAATAGAAACTTTAATAATAAAATTAAAAATGAAGTTATTGTTAGTGATTTAACTTATGTTCAAGTTAATGGTAAGTGAAACTATATTTGCTTATTAATAGACCTATTTAACCGCGAAATTATTGGACATAGTGTAGGTACTAAAAAAGATGCATCATTAGTATATCAAGCATTTATGCACTCAAATCGCTGTTTAAAAGATATTGAAATATTTCATAGCGATCGCGGTAACGAATTTAATAATAAAACTATTGATAAACTTTTATTAGCATTCAACATAACTCGATCTTTAAGCAAAAAAGGCTGTCCTTATGACAATGCTGTTGCTGAAGCAACTTTTAAAACTTTCAAAACTGAATTTATTAATGATAAAAATTTTACATCATTAATCAAATTAAAATTAGAATTATTTGATTATATCAATTGATACAACAACATAAGAATTCACAGCACCTTAAACTACCTAACTCCAGTTAATTATCAAAAACAAGTGTCTACCAAAAAACAGTCCTAAAAAGGGTTGCCATTCCAGTATCTTGCTGTGTTTTATTTTCAATATAATTACTTGTAATATTAGTTTCTTGTATAGTTGAGTTTAAGAAACTCGTTAAATTTCCTGTGGTTGTTGCAAGTGTTAAAACACTTAATGTTTTGATTAATATTTTCATTAAGTTCTCCTTTTTTTTGTTTTTCCCCAATAACTTCTTAAGTTTAAGAAGTTAATTATATTTTAAGTCATTTAAAAATAAATGCAATAAGTGTTTAGTTTATAATAGAAATAAAAAATAACTAATCTCATTAATGAGATTAGTTATTTTTAAATATAAAAACTTATTTAAATGGAGAACTATATGGATTGCTATTTGCCCTTCTTTCTCATTGAGAACAACTAGGTGTTTCATTAATTTTGATTTTATTAGTTTCATTCCATGAACCTTTTAACTTTTCACCAGTTTTTAAAACTGTATCAAAAACTATACCAAAAGTTCCATCATGATAAATAGATGGTTCATTCATACGTACATGTTTTAATTTTGCAAATTCTTGACTTTTTAATGCTTCTCGTTGTTTTCTTTCTTCTTGACAATATGGTCTATTTTTTATTACTTCTATTTGTTTATAATTATTTATTCATTTTTTTTCTTCTTTTCGTAATTTTTGTTCTAATGGTTTTATAGTATTATTTGTTTCAACTACTCGTTCTGCTTCTGTTATCCAATTTATTTTATCTAATTTTTCTCATTCAAAATATATTTTTTGTTGTAAATATTTTTGCTTTTCAGAAGAATTTTTCATTTTTCTTTGGCATTCTTCTATTTCTTTTTTATTTCCTTTAGTTAAATTTTTAAACATTTATGTTTCCCACCTTTTTAAAATAAGAACTCATTTACTTTAAAATAAAGTAAATGAGTTTTTTTATAAACTAAACATTATTTAGTTTTAGTAAATTATACTAAAAAACTAAAAAGGTGTTGATTAAACTTTTTTAGATTATTTTTTATTTTCTTTAATTAGTATGAAAAGTTATAAAATTAAATTTAATTTTTAAAATAAAAAACCAGTCATTAAAAATATTAATGTTGTTACTAAATTAACAATATATTATAATAACTATTATTATTTAAAAAAAGGAGAATATATGGAAAATAAAGAAAAAATTCCAACAGCTCATATTAAAGCTGCTCGTGATCAAATTGCAAAAGTAGTAATTATGCCAGGCGATCCATTACGTGCTCAATTCATTGCTTCTAATTTTTTACAAGATTGAAAACAAGTAAATAATGTTCGTAATATGCTAATGTTTACTGGAAAATATAAAGGATATAATATTACTATTGCTGCTAGTGGTATGGGTATGCCTTCAATTGGTATATATTCATATGAGTTATTTAAATTTTATGATGTTGACTGTATTATTCGTGTTGGTAGTGCTGGGTCATATCAAAAAGATGTTAAAATTTATGATATTATTAATACTACTAAAGTATATAGTGAATCTACTTTCGCTAAATATGCTGCTAATATTGATGAAAATCAAATTGAATCTGTTGGTAATATTAGCAAAATTATTAATAAAGTGGCACAAAAAATTGATAATGAATTTGATCAGCAAAAAAATGAAAATTCTTCGTATATAGTAAGTGAAAAAATAAATTTAAGATCAGGTTTAATTCATTCAAGTGATGTATTTTATCGTATTAATGATAATGATTATAAAACTAATCCTTTAATTAGCAAATGCTTAGCAGTAGAAATGGAATCTTTTGCTTTATTTGCTAATGCAAAACATTTAGAAAAAAATGCTGCTTGTTTATTAACAATTTCTGATTCTTTTATTACCGGTGAATCAATTTCAGCAACATTACGCGAAACTAGTTTTAAAAAAATGATGATTTTAGCTTTAGAATCAGCAGTTGCTTATTATAAAGAAGAGGATATTGATGATAATCTTAGCAATAGAAACTAGTTGTGATGAAACTAGTGTTGCTGTTATTAAAGATAAAAATGTTTTAAGTAATATTATTGCTTCACAAATTAAGCTTCATCAACAATATGGTGGTGTTGTTCCAGAATTAGCAGCACGAGCTCATAGTGAAAATATTGCTACTGTCTTACAAACAGCAATTGAAAAATCTAACATTTCAATTATGGATATTGATTTTATTGCTTATACTAATACTCCTGGTCTTGCTAGTTGTTTACACGTAGGTAAAATTATAGCAGAAACTATTGCTGCTTATTTAGAAAAGCCATTGCTTCCATGTAATCATTTGTATGGACATTTGTATGCTTCTTTAATTAATAATGAATGAGAATTTCCAGTACTTGGTTTATTAGTTAGTGGTGGTCATACACAGTTGATGTTGGCAAATGAACATTTAAATTTCACTATACTTGGTCAAACATTAGATGATGCTGTTGGTGAATGTTATGATAAAGTTGCAAGAATGTTAGGTTTAAAATATCCCGGTGGTCCTGAAATTGAACGAAGTGCTAAATTGGGAAAGCCAACTTATAAATTACCATTACCTAAAAATGATAATAGTTTAGATTTTAGTTTTAGTGGTTTAAAATCAGCATGTGCTAATTTGATAAATAAAGAAAAAGGTAAGTTACAATTTAATAATTTTGCAGCTTCTTTTCAAACAACAGTTATTCAAGTGTTAATTAATAAAATTGAATTAGCATTAAAAAAACATAATCCAAAAACTTTAGTTTTAGCAGGAGGAGTTAGTGCTAATCAGCAATTAAGATTAGCAGTATTAGATTTAAAAAATAAATATCCAAATTTAAAAATAATTGTTCCAAAATTAGAATACTGTACTGATAATGCAGCAATGATTGGTATTCTTGCAAGTTATCAAATTGAACATAAGTAAGGGTGAACTCATGATTATTGGTATTATTGGTGAAGCGGGAGTAGGTAAGACAACCGCTACAAATTTTTTTCAAAATAAAGGTGCGTATGTTATTTTTGTTGATAAAGTTGTTAAACATATTTATACACTAAAAGAAACAAAAAAAGCATTAATTAATGAATTCGGTAATACTTTTATTAATAGTGATAAAACAATTAATAAAATAAAATTACGGTATGAAGCGTTTCAACACCCTCATATTTTACGTAAATTAGAAAATATTATTTGACCAAAAATGGTAAAAATTGTTGAAGAAGATATTATTCGTAATAAAATACACCAAGAATTAATTGTTATTGATTGTGCAGTATTATTTAATGCAAATTTAAATTTATTAGTTGATAAAATTCTTTTAATTGAGGCTGAGGAAGATAAAAAAATCCAACGAATAAAAGAACGTGATAATGTTAATGATTTACAAGTTATTTCACTATTAAATCAACAAAAAAAATATTTAATTTTAAATAAAGATATTGATTTTATTGTTAAAAATAATGGCACTATTAATGATTTTATTAAACAATTACAAAAAGTTGAAAAAAAATTATTAACAAATAAAGTATAAAGATTAATGTTTTTTTACTTTAAAAAACAATAGTAAAATATATTAAATTATTTTTGTATATTAAAATGAAAATTTTCATAATAAAAAAATTAAGAATAATTTTAAAATAGTTGAGGTTAAAAAAATACATAGTAATGTATTTATAAATTACCAAAATTGTTTTTCTTGTAGTAGAATATTTATACAACTAAATAACAAGGAACTTTAGATGTTCGGGAAAAAGATGAGAATTCTTTGCTGCCCCAGCAACTGTGATGTTGATGAACGTTACAAAACCATTGAAGATAAAACTTTGAGAAGGGTAACAAGTAAAATGAAGCTAAGCCAGTAGACCGGTCTAATTTTTTAAGTGATATTATATTCCTGGGTGTGAATTAATGATTATTTTTAATAATTACTTTTATTTTTTAATATTTGTAATTTTAATAAAGTAATTTTTAATAATGACAACATCCTTTATATAATATAGGGGATGTTTTTAGTTGTGTAATTAAGTAGAGGGGTAATAATAAATGGCAAAAGATAACAAATATTTTCAACAATCACAGTCACCATTAGAGTATATTATGAAAAATTTTAATGGAAAAATGCGATCTGTAAATTGAAATGTAATCAATGATGAAAAAGATTTAGAAGTTTGAAATCGTATTACTCAAAATTTTTGGTTACCAGAAAAAATTCCTGTTTCTAATGACTTGACTTCTTGAAAAACATTAAATCCAAAATGACAAGAGTTAATAACAAGAACATTTACAGGTTTAACTTTATTAGATACAATTCAGGCAACGGTTGGTGATATTGCACAAATACCTAATTCTTTAACTGATCATGAACAAGTTATTTATACAAATTTTGCTTTTATGGTAGCAGTTCATGCTCGATCATACGGAACAATTTTTTCAACTTTATGTTCTAGTGAGCAGATTGAATCTGCTCATGAGTGAGTAATTAATAATGAAAGTTTACAAGCCAGAGCACGTGCACTAATTCCTTATTATACAAGTGATGATCCTTTAAAATCGAAAGTAGCTGCCGCTTTAATGCCAGGTTTTTTATTATATGGTGGTTTTTATTTACCATTTTATTTATCTGCTCGTAGTAAATTACCTAATACTTCAGATATTATTAGATTAATTTTACGTGATAAAGTTATTCATAATTATTATAGTGGCTATAAATATCAAAGAAAAGTTGAAAAGTTACCAAAAGAAAAACAAGAAGAAATGAAAAAATTTGTATTTGATTTATTGTTTAAATTAATTGATTTAGAAAAGCAATATTTGACAGAATTATATCAAGAATTTAATTTAACTGAAGACGCTATTAAGTTTAGTTTATATAATGCTGGTAAGTTTTTACAAAATTTAGGATATGATTCACCTTTTAGTGAAGAACAAACAAGAATTAAACCGGAAATTTTTAATCAATTATCAGCTCGAGCTGATGAAAATCACGATTTCTTTTCAGGTAATGGTTCATCTTATGTAATGGGCATTACTGTAGAAACGCAAGATGAAGATTGAGAATTTTAATTTTAAAGGAGTAAAAAAATGCATAATGATGTTGTAAAAGTTTCAAACCAAAAAATATTAAAGCCAGAAGGAAAAATTCATGTTGTTTATTTTTCTTCTTTGTCAAATAATACTCATCGTTTTATTCAAAAATTAGAGGTTTTAAATTCAAGAATTCCTCACGATTTACAAGAGGAAATTTTAGTTGATAAAGATTATGTGTTAATAACACCAACATATAGTGGGGGTGGCGATATTAAAGAAGGGGCAGTTCCTAAACAGGTAATTAAATTTTTAAATAACAAGCAAAATCGTAATTTTTGTCGTGGTGTTATTGCGTCGGGGAATACTAATTTTGGTGATACTTTTGCGATTGCTGGGCCAATTCTTTCAAAAAAATTAAATGTCCCACTATTATTTCAATTTGAATTATTAGGAACTCAAAATGATGTATCAACAATAAAAAATATATTAGTAGATTTTTGAGATAAAGATAAAAAAAATACTAATGAAATAAATACTTTATCTGGAACTTTAGAAAGTGATGAATATGTTACTTTAAATGCTAGAGCAAAAACTACTAATAATGCACAATTTGATTTGCAAGCAGCACAATCTTATATGAAAAATCATATTAAACCAAATTTATTGCTTTTTAAAACCGTTAAAGAAAGAATAGAATATTTAGTAAAAAATCAATATTATGATGAAACAATAATTAATAAATATTCAATTACGGAAATTGAACGATTAACAAATGAAGCATACAGTTTTAATTATCAGTTTACAAGTTTTATGGGTATTTTAAAATTTTATAATTCTTATGCTTTAAAAAGTTTTAATGGTAAACAATATTTAGAAAATTATGAAGATAGAGTTGTTATGAATAGTTTATTTTTTGCTGATGGTAATATTGAACATGCTAGTAAAATTTTAAGACAAATTATGTCTGGTAGATTTCAACCAGCTACTCCCACATTTTTAAATGTAGGGAAAAAACAAAGAGGTGAATACACTTCATGTTATCTTTTACGAATTGAAGATAACATGGAATCAATTGCTCGAGCTATTACTACTTCATTACAGTTATCAAAACGTGGTGGTGGAGTTGCTCTGTGTTTAACAAATTTAAGAGAATTTGGAGCGCCAATTAAAAATATTAAAAATCAAGCAACAGGGGTTATCCCGGTTATGAAAATTCTTGAAGATTCATTTTCATATGCTAATCAACTAGGTCAAAGACAAGGTGCTGGGGCAGTTTATTTAAATGTTCATCATCCAGATATTATGTTATTTTTAGATTCAAAGCGTGAAAATGCAGATGAAAAAATTCGTATTAAATCAATGTCTTTAGGAGTAGTTATTCCTGATATTACTTTTGAATTAGCAAAAAATAATGAACAGATGGCACTTTTTAGTCCTTATGATATTGCAAAAGTTTATGGTAAAGCAATGACAGATATTTCTATTACTAAAGAGTATTATAATATGTTAAAAAACCCTGATATTAGTAAAAATTTTATTAGTGCTCGCAAATTATTTCAAATGATTGCTGAATTACATTTTGAAAGTGGATATCCTTATTTATTATTTGATGATACAGTAAATAAAAATAATGCTCATCCTGGTAGAATTGTTATGAGTAATTTGTGCAGTGAAATTATTCAAGTAAGTACAGCTAGTGAATTTAATAGTGATTTAAGTTTTAAAGAAATTGGTGAAGATATTAGTTGTAATTTAGGAAGTATTAATATTGCAAAAGTAATGGAAAGTGGAAGTGAATTTGGTGAGGTTATTTTTCAAGCAATTCATTCATTAGACCACGTATCAAGAAGTAGTGATTTTTCTAGTGCTCCATCAGTTGCATATGGAAATAAAAAAAATCATGCTTTGGGTTTAGGCGCTATGAATTTACATGGATTTTTAGCAACAAATCATATTTTTTATGATTCAAAAGAAGCAATTGATTTTACTAATATTTTCTTTTATGTTATGGCTTATCATGCTTTTAGTGCTTCAAATAAATTAGCATTAAAATTTGGAAGTTTTAGTGGATTTAAAAATTCAAAATTTGCTGATGGTTCATATTTTGATAAATATATAAAATGTCAGTCAGATAAATGAACTCCTGAAACAAAAAAAATACAAGAATTATTTGCAAAATATAACATTATGATTCCAACTCAGAAGCAATGAAAAGAATTAGTAATAAAAATTAAAGAAACAGGATTGGCTAATTCACATTTAATGGCAGTAGCACCCACTGGTTCAATTAGTTATTTATCTTCATGTACACCAAGTCTACAACCGGTAGTTGCTCCTGTTGAGGTACGAAAAGAAGGGAAATTAGGTCGTGTTTATGTTCCTGCTTATAAGATTGATGATAATAATTTAGCATATTACACTGCAGGTGGATATGAATTAGGCCCTAATCCAATTATTGATATTGTAGCAGCAGCACAACAACACGTTGATCAAGCAATTTCTTTAACTTTATTTATTACTGATAAAGCGACAACTCGTGATTTAAATAAAGCTTATATTAGAGCCTTTAAAAAAGGTTGTTCATCAATTTATTATGTTCGTATTCGTCAAGAGGTTTTAGAGGATAGTGAAAATTATCAATGCAATGTTTGTGTTGTATAAATTAATTAGATTATTGAATAGTGGTTTCAAGTAATAAATAAATTTGTAACAAATTTAGTAATATATTATTTATTTAATTTAAAAAATAGTGAAATTTTATTTTGGAATATAGGATTTTTAAAAAAAAATTAAAAAATACATAGTAAATTTTAAAATTAAAGTTATAATAATAATTGTAAAAAAAATAATTATTATAACTTTGGAGTGGTACTCAAGAGGCTGAAGAGGACTGATTGCTAATCAGTTAGGACGGGAAACTGTCGCGAGAGTTCGAATCTCTCCCATTCCGCCATTATTTAAAAAGCATTAATTGCTTTTTTTTACTTTTAAATAATAAATTTATTAATAATTAGATATAATTTAATAAAGAACTCTTTATATTAAGGAGAAATCATGCGTAAACGAGTAAACTTACTTTTATCATTAATCTTATATATTGCTTTGATTGCAACAATAGTTTTCGTTATATTTAATTATATTAAATATTCATGAATTATTTTGATGATAATTATTACTTTAACTATTTTAACTGGTATTATTATTTTTATTACCAATCGTATGCAAGATGCAAAACTATCATGAATTATGGTTACCTTATGTTTGCCAATCATCGGTATTTTTTTATATTGAACTTTTGGTCGTCCTTATCGTTATCGACGAAAACAAAAAGCTTATTTAAAAACAAATAGTTATTTTTATACCCAAGAAGATTGAACTTTTACTAATTCAATTTTAGAATCAAAAAAAATAACTTTGAGTGATGATACTTTATCTTTATTTAACTATACAACAAGAATTTCTCATCGACCATTTTATAATAATACTGATGTTCAAATTTTAAATAATGGTCCTAATAAATTTGTTAAATTAATTGAAGATTTAAAACAAGCAAAAAGTTATATTTTTATTAATTATTTTATTCTTGGTGAAGGGGAACTATTAGAAGTAATTATTAATGTTTTAAAAGCAAGGATTGAAGCAGGAGTTAAAGTTTATATGATTTATGATGCTGTTGGTTCATATTTTAGTTTATCTAAATATAAAATATGAAAAATGAAAAAAATGGGAATTATTATTCATAAATTTTCACCAGTTAGATTACCATTTATGACAGGAAATTATAATTTTCGTAATCATCGTAAAGATATCATTATTGATGGGAATATTGGCTATGCTGGTGGAGTTAACTTAGCAGATAACTATATTTATCTTTCTGCAAAGTATGGCTTTTGAAGAGATACCCAAATTAGAATTGTCGGGGAAGCTGTTAAATCAATTGATTTAATATTTAGACAAGATTGGCATTTTATTACTGGTAATATTCTTGATATTAGTGCTGAAAAATCTGAAATAAAAATTAAAAATAATATTATTGTCCAAGTAATTGATGATGGACCGATTACTAAAGAAACAATTCAAAAAGATTTATTTATTAAATTTATTAGTAATGCTAAAAAGCGAGTTTGAATTAGTACTCCTTATTTAATTCCAACTAGCGATTTAATTACTGCATTGCGTAATAGTGCTTATTCTGGTGTTGATGTTAGATTATCATTACCCGGAATTACTGATAAATTTTTATCATTAGATATGTCAAGAACTTATTATGATTCATTGATTGAGTCAGGTGTTAAAATTTATGAATATAATAATGTTTTTAACCATTCTAAGTCTGGTATTTTTGATGATGATATTACTATTATTGGTTCAACTAATCTTGATTATCGTAGTCTTTATTCAGATCATCAAACTTTAGTAATTGTTTATGATAGTAAAACAAATAGTGATTTATCTGCTTCATTTGAAAAAGATTTTATTCATTCTAGTTTAATTATTAGTAATCCACTACTACATCGTAGTTTTGCCTATCGGGGTGTATTTTTATTATTGCTTAGAATTTTAGCACCATTATTTTAAAAAAATTTAGTATAATTAGGTAAATATTAATAATAAGGTGGTCATAATTTATGGGTTGAAGTCGACGAATTAAAAAAATTAAAGAATATTTTAGTGATGAAAATCAACCTAATTTGGATATTTCTAAATTATCAGAAGACAATGAAAAAAAAAATCCTTTTTTTAATAGGTTTAAAAAACAAAAAAAAACTAATAAATCTTCTACTTTAACGAATAATAAAAAGCGCAATAATATTTTTTTAAATTTTAGAAGAAGATCAACTATTCAAATTATTAAACATTTAGAAAATAAAAATATTTTTAACTTATTTTTTTATACTGATGTTAGTAACATTACATTAATATTAGAACAAGGAATTAAACCTTCTTCACAAATTAAATTATTGCCAAAGCAAGAATATATTGTTTGAACTTATTTAGAACATGCTACTTATTTAGAATTAGAGTTAGGTAATTCAACACGTCATTTTTTTTGAAAGTGATGTGCAGAGCAAAATGTTGATGTTAATAAAATAGCTATTATTTCTGTTGATATTCATAAATTATTTCAAAACACTGTTAAAGATTGAGGTTTAAATGTTGATACTAATCGTGTTCAAATATATGAAACAATTCCTGTTGAAGCTATTGATTGAATTTTGGTTAAAGATCGCAAAATGTTTCGTTTAGCTAAATTATATATTGATAATCAAAGACTAAAGTTAAAACTTTTCCAAGGAAATAATGGTAATATTACTTTAGGCTCTGATTAAATGGAGGTAAAATTATGCGTTGATCTGCAATTGTAATTATTGCTTTAATTCCTTTTATGACAATAATAATTATTTTATTTATGCGTTTAAATCATCGTAATAATCAATATTATAATGTTATCCATGGTGATTTGTTAAGTTTAGTTCCATTGAAAATTGATTTAAAAAATGAAATTATTACTTTTTCTGAACGCTTAGAAGTTTTAAATCGTAAAAAAAGAATTTCATTGTTTGTATTTAAATCAATGATGAATCGTAAAACTAAAGTAAAAATTGAAATTTTTATTCAAGATTTATTAGTGAATAAAGTTCCATTTGAGCCGTGTCATTTTTCGGTTTCCTTTCAATTAGGAAGTAAAGTTATTGTTTATGATTTATCAATTGATTATTTTGATAATAATAATAAAGTTTTGTATGGTCAAATGCAAAGTAATATTCGTTATAATCGTTTTGCTATTTCACAAGCAATTATTTTACAACAAAATGAGTTAACAGTGGTAAAGTCAGTTTTTGTGCAAACTATTTTAGATAATTTTAGTCAAAAAAAATATAATAAAAAAATAAATAGTCAATTTGAATATATGATTTTAATAAAAATAAAAAATTATTTAGCATTAGAAAATATTTTAACTGTTAATAATATTGAACGAATGGAGTTATTAATTTCATATTATAGTAAAATAACTTTAGGATTAGATAATACTATTATTTGTAAATATTATGATGGTCAGTTTTTAATTTATTCTAGAAATAAGAAAATAAATTTATATCGATTCCAAAAAAAAATAAATAGTTATATTAAACGTAATTTAGTAGAAAAAAGTAGTTATTTGCAGATTCAAAGTCAAATATTATGTGTTTATGCTTCAGTAAAAACTGATGCTTCAAATGTCTATATATTATATAATAAAATTATTGATAAGAATCAATTAGAAGTAGTACAAAGTAGAGACTTAATTGAAATTAAATTGAAGACAAATGATATTTTAAATTATCCTGATTATAATCATTATTCGCTTCTACAATCAGAGCAAATGGAAAAATTATTAAGTGTTAGTATTAGACCAGTGTATAAAAGTGATAATTCAAATGAGCCAAATTGTTACTATGCTTGATGAAATTTTGTTAAAAACTCTTATTATGTTTCGTTTATTGTTTTGATGCGTAATATTCAAGATTCAGGATTGTGATGAAAAGTAAATGAACCTTTATTTATTCAAACATTTGAAAAATTTGCGAAATTAAAACAAGAAAAAAACCTTATTCTTCCTGTTAGTTTAATTGAGTTACAAGATAAAACTATTTTAACAAAGTTGATTGCTCTTGTTAATAAGAGAAAAAATCTTTTTGAAAATTGTGATTTAATTTTTGATTTTCAAGATATTGGTGAAATTAATAGTTGGAATAAGTATGATTCAATTATTAAAACTATTCGTAGTAATAAAATAAAAATTTCTTTTACTCATGATTTACGTCATATTGATAATTTTAAATTAATTAATCATTTTAAGCCTGATTATGTAGTTTTAACTTCTAATTTATTAGAACAAGTTACTTTTAGTTTTAGTAAATATATTGATGTTATTATTTGTTTGCATTATTTAAGAATTTTAGGTATTAAAAATATTTTAGCTCGTGGTATTATTAATGTTCCTGAAATTATTGTTTTAAAAGGATTAAAGGTTGACTATTTACTAGGAAAAGTATTAGAATCAGAACAAGCAAATAAAGTGCTAGATGCTTTAAATTATCCAAATTATTGGAAATGACATAAAAGTCAATCAACGAAGGGTGAATAGATCATTATGAATAATGCAAAGAATAAAAATATTACAGCAAGAGAGATTGATTTTGCCAAATGATATACTGATGTTATTAAGCAAGCAGAACTTTGTGATTATGGTGCAGAAAATGGTTCGGCAGCCGGTACCATTATTTTTCGTCCTCGCGGATATGCAATTTGAGAAAATATTCAACATTTATTAAATCAAAAATTTAAAATTTTAAATATTGAAAATGTAATGTTACCACTTTTAATTAGTCAAAAAGCATTTCAAGTTGAAAAAGATCATATTGAGGGTTTTGCACCAGAATGTGCAACTGTAACTAAAGTTGGAAATAATCAATTATCAGAGGAACTAATTATTCGTCCTACTTCAGAAGTTTTATTTTGTCGTCATTTTTCAAAAATAATTAGTTCATATAAACAATTACCATTATTATATAATCAATGATGCAATGTTGTTAGATGAGAAAAAAATACAAAACCATTCTTAAGAACTAGTGAATTTTTATGACAAGAAGGACATACAATGCATAATAACGATGAAGAAGCAAAAAACTTTACATTAAAAATGATTAAGTTGTATGCTGATTTTGTTGAACAACAATTAGCAATTAAAGTTATTGTTGGTGCAAAAACAATTCACGAACGTTTTGCTGGGACAAAAATGACATATACAATTGAAACTATGATGCAAGATGGACAAGCATTACAAGCCGGTACTAGTCATTATTTTGGCCAAGAGTTCACAAAGGTATTTAATATTAAATTTAGCAATAAAGACAATAAACAAGAATTAGGATATCAAACATCATGAGGTGTATCGACAAGATTAATTGGTGCTTTAATTATGGCACATAGCGATGATTTAGGTTTAGTATTGCCATCTACAATTGCACCGCATCAGATTATGCTTTTAAATTTATCACCTAAAAGTGATAAAGTTAAAATAACTGTTGAAAGAATATTTAAAATTTTAAGTTCTCATTTCCGAGTATTAATAAATGAAGATAATAAAAGTTTTTCTTATAAGAAAAGTGAAAGTCAAATTAAAGGTATTCCAATTACTATTGCAATTGGTGAGCAAGAAATTGAAAACCAAGTAATTAAATTAATTTTACGTCATAATTTAGATACTATTGATGTTGAAATTAATAATGAAAAATTATTAGTAACAACTATTATTAATCAATTAAATAAATTAAATAAAGATTTATTTAATAGTTCACAAAAAAAATTAAATACAAGTTTAAAAGAATTAACAGATTTTAATGAATATCATAAATTAGTTAAAATTCATAAAGGTTTCTTTATTGTACCTTTTTGTGATCAAATAAAGTGTGAAGAAGAAATTAAAAGTTTAACTGGTACAACATCACGTTGTATTCCTTTAGAACCGTATAAAAAACCAAGTAATTGTTTTAAGTGTCAAACTCCTAATAGTGTCTGAACTTATTTTGCAAGATCATATTAAAATTAGTAAGTTAAATAGAAATAAAATAGAGGAAAAATAATTATTTGTTTTTAAATTATTATTGAGGTAATAATAATGAAAGAACAAATAAGTGCTGATAAGCAACTAATTGCTGCTATTTTTGTTAAATATGAACAAGCAAAATTAACATTAGCAAATAATAATTTTAAAGAAAATTATGTTTTGAAAGAGGATAGTGTTCACTATGCTAATAAGATACTGATAAATAAGGATTTAAAAAATTATGAAAAACATGTGCAAATTGTTGATACAGTTTTAGCATTATTACCAAAAAATGAATATAGTTATATTATTAGAACGTTCTTAGTTAAATCAAATAAAAATTGATGAAAAAAATATTATCATATCAAAGAATATGAAAAATTAGAAAAAACGGCTATTAAGCGTTTTTTATACTTATATTTAATTTAAGGATATAAAATGAATATTAATAGCATTGATTTATTGAATTCGCGTAGTTTTTTAGAACAAAAGATGAATTTAACAAGTGATGTAAAAAACAGCCCCATTTATGAAAAAGAATTATTTTTAATTCCAAGATTTACAGTGGTTGGCTTTCCGATCCAAACTTTGCAAAAAAGCAGTTATTATTATATTGAACTTCAAATTGTAGAAGCATATAGTTATGATTTTGATATTAACAAAGAACAAGTGAAGGATTACTTGACGATGTAACGTTTCAATATGATTTGAATTATAGTAGTATTAAGCAAGCAAGTGGACAACTTGTGATATCTAAATCAATTAAGTGAGTATTTCTTACTTCTTCATATTTAGAATTACTTGAAAATAATAAACTTGGTCCATATGCTGATATTTCTTTTTTGCATATGGTTATGAAAACTTATAAGATAATTTTACCAGCAATAGCAATTAAAAAAGATAATGTAAATATTTTAAATTATAGTTTTAATTGTAAAAAACCTAGTAATTTAAAGGAAATTCGTCATATTAATAATAAACATAATTATGGATCACTTAGTTTTTATTTTAATAGTAATCCACAGTATCAATTACAAATTAAACCAAAAATGTTTATTACAACAAATTTTAATTTAGAAATTAAAAATCCCATTATTTTAACGACAAATTTCTCTGATAAAGGATTTTATCATATTTTTTCTAAAACGATTATGAAGAACATGATAGTTGGTGGAAAATCAAGATTAGATGAGGTTTTTAAGTTTTCTGGTAATAATATTAATACTGCAAATATAGTGCCAATAAAAATAAAACGTTATCTAGTATCGCATTTTCCAAAAGTAAAAGATTGATATAATGATAAAGAAACAATATTACGTAAAATATTAATATTTAATAATAATTTTGATTTACAACAAAATACATCATTAAATATTAATGAAAATCTATCAAAATTTTATCAAAATAATAAAATACCAGCTTTTTTATTACGTAATAAAAAAAATATTGATGAATATTATTTAGAATTTTATAGCACTATTTATAATAGCATTGTAAATAAAATAGTATTGAATGATGAAATAGGAAAAAATCAATTTGACTTACCAAGATTTGAAGATTTTCACTTTAATATAAATATTCCATTTTATTTTCAAACCTTTTTTAAATATGATATTAATTTAAAATTTATTGAAGAAAGTAGTGAACCAATTATTGGTGGTCCATATCATTCTATTTTTATTAAAAAATTAATAAGAAATAATAGTGAAAATTGAGTGGCAGCTACTAATTTTAGTTTAACTTACAATGAAATATTAAAATTTTATAGTAGTGATAACTTTAGTTTTATTGATTATAAGTATTTAATTCATAGTCAAATAAAGGTATAAAATGTTTATACGTAAGTTACAAATTAGCATTTTAATTATTACTATCACTATTACATTAAGTATTATATTATTTTTTATTATCAAAAATTTTTCAACTAATAAAAATTTAAATGAAATGGTAAAAGAATATGATGTAGAATTAGAGACCGTAGATGATAAAAAAGAAAATTTAAATCCAGAGATAGTTGTAGAAGCTATTGATATTAAAAAATTAAATGAAAGTATTACAATTATTTTAGATAAAAATAGTACTATCTTAGCAAATCAGTCACAGATTATATATAAAATACAATTTAATCAAGATTTATTTCAATACATATTTTTAAAGTTAATTATTAAAACATTTCCACAATGAAAAATTAATAATTTTATTTTTCATTTTAATATTTTAAATAATGCTGTATGAGTTGAATATAATACTAATTTAAAACTAGATTATTTAGAATGATATTTTAAAATAACAAATAAAATTTAATGCTCTATGTTATACTAAGTATAACTATTAATAAAAATGATTTAAATTAGGAGTGAATTTATGAATATTTTAAGTGAAATTCATAAAATTGTTAAAGAGGATTATCCAGAGATTAAAGAAAAAATTACACCGAAAACTAAATTTAAAGATGTAAAAATTGACTCTCTTGGATTAGTAATGATTGTTCTTAAATTAGAAGAAGAGCATCATGTAAAAATTGATGATAATAAATTACTGGATTTACAAACAAAAACAGTTCAAGATTTAATAAATGAAATTGAGAGATTAGAATCATCAGAAAATAAAAAAAAGTAATATTATATTTTATCAGGAGATTAGTATGAATAAAAATTTTGAAAATATTATCCAAAAGTTGAAAGATAAAGACTATCGTTTAACTGATGTTCGTAAAGCAGTTATTAAAGTATTAACGCTTAAGCAACATGTTAGTATTAATGATATTATTAGTTTTTTAACAAAAGAAGGTAATGATAATATTAATATTATGAGTATTTATAATACTATTGATTTATTAATGACAGAACATATTATTCATGCTAATGTTTTTGAAGGAAAACAAATAATTTATGAACTATCAGAAAATACCGTTCATATTATTTGTAATTTTTGTAATAAAATTATTCATGCCTCTTTCGAAGATAAACAACAAATTTCACCATTACAAGAAGAAAAACTTGAAAAATTAGCGATTAAAAATAATTTTTATTTTTCACATTATAAGTTAGAAATTCATGGAATTTGTGATAAATGTGAATTAAAAATAAAAAAAATGAAATTTTAATTGAACTTAAAACTTCTTTCGCGTAAAATTGAACATGTACTATTTAAATTAAATATTTTAGGGGTGTAGTTCAATGGTAGAACATCGGCCTTCAGATCCGAGTGTTGTGGGTTCGAGTCCTGCCACCCCTGCCATTATTAAAAATCACTTTTAAATGTTTCTCATAAAAGTGAATTTTTTATTATTATAATTTTGGTAATTTATCTTTATCTAAATTAAAAGCAACAAAACTGAAGGTTCCAATTCCTGTATGAGCACAAATTACATTTGCTAAATTAATAGTTTTGACGTTTTTAATGCCATAATCTTTAACAAATTTTGTAACTTTTTCTATTTCTTTTGCCTCAGCAAAAGCATGAATAATGTAAAAAAGAGTAATACTTTCTATTTTTTTATTTTTATTAATTTCTTTAAGAGTATTTTTAATAGCTTTATCTCATGTTCTTGTTTTATCAAATTTATCAATGGTTCCGTCAAAAGATAAAATTGGAGTTATTTTTAACATAGTAGCTAAGGCTGCTGCTGATTTTGAAATTCTACCACCACGAACTAAATAATTTAAATCATAAGGTAAAATAAATGCTATATAGTTATCTCTTATTAATTTTAGTGCTTCTATAATATCATTAACATTATTTTTTTCGTTAAGTGACATTTGATATGCTTTTTTAACTAATAGTCAGTTAATAACTGAAACACCATTACTATCAAAAACAAAAACTTTATCTTTAAAATTAGATTCTTTTGATAACATAGTAGCAGTGTTATATTGACCCGATAACCCTTTTGATAAAGGAATAAAAATAATCTTTTCAAATTTAGTTAAAGCATCTTCTCAAATTATACTCATTTGACCAAGTGGTGTTTGCGAAGTTTTGGCAGATTGTTTTTCATGAACTATTCTATTATAGAATTCTTCATCCTTTAGAATGTTAGGGTCATCAGTAATAGTTGTATCATCACTAAAAGTGATTAATAATGGACAAAATCCAATATTCATTTCTTTTAAATCTTTAATTGAAAATCCTGAAGAGGAATCAGCAACAATACCAATTTTTTTTTTCAATTTTCTCACCCTAACTATAATATTTTTTACTTATTTATTAAATTATAACATATATTTTTTACTTAAAAATGGACTTTCATCGTTGAAAGATATATAAAATAGTTAATATGTTGTTTTTGGAATGATTTATTCTTGTTTCTTAGATTTTTTACCAGAACATTAATTTTAAAAAAACTGAATGTATTCTAAAAACAATTGGTTATATAATTAACACTAGTTTTGACATGAAAGGATTTTATTAATAAATTAAATATTTTTTCAAAATTAAAAATTATTAATGACGGAAAAAAATAATTAAATATCTAACAAAATATATTAAACCAAAACTATCAGCATATTACTTTTTAAAAATCAAGAAAAATTTATTAAAAAAGTTAAAAAATAAAACTCATTAAGTAATAAAAATAAAGGGAGCGTACCGATGTTGTCAATAATATTCAAATTTGTCTTAAAATTATAAAGTTAGACGAGAATAATTTTGACTTCAATATGCAATTGTGAGTTAATCTTAACACTTGAAAAATATTAGTCAACAATAATACTTACTTTTATAATTCAAAAATTCTTATTAAAGCATCTTTAATAAGTTTTATTTTATTTTTGTTTTTTTAAAATCTTTAATTTTATTTTATAATAACTGGATGGCTGTATTTATTTGATAGCATTTAAAATTAACCATTTTTGTATACATATCAATATTATAAGTTCTATCACCAATCATATGTTTTAAAATTTGTTTAATATTAGTTTCAGTAAAGCAACCAATATTTTCAACTAATGCTTGGTTTAATAAACCATCTTTGGCATTAATAAAATAACGAACTTTTAATTTTTTATATTGTAAAGTTAATGATTGTAAAAAATCAATTAATTCATAATATTCACCTTTGGCAAATAAATTTATTGCATTTTGATAGTGTAATTTAGCAATTTGATTTTTTCTTCTTCCTGCCATTATACCAAGAAATAAAACATGAAAAGCATGAAATTTATCTAAAATAAATTTAGCATTTAAAATTGTAGCAGTTTTTCTAATTCATTTTGCACTATCTCCACAAACTATTAAATTTGCTTGGTCAAAGTTTTCAAAAAATAAATTACCATATTTTTCTATTAATTTTGCGGTTTTTTCAGCACCAATTTCTGTTTTTGAAACTCTTATTTTACATACAGCTCTTTTATTAATTAATTTTCCATTTTTCTTTTTACCAGTACACATTACTATTAATCTCATCGAACATTTTTTACAATTTTTAGTATTGTGTTTTTCATTAAACTTAAATTTTCGATGACCATCATCAATATTTACATATAAATTTTGATTTGGTTGTAATGGTATTTTGGGAATATTTGCTTTTGGTAATTCAAATTTTTGATATGTTCTACAAACTGTACTATTACTTATTAAATCTTCAATAAAAGTATCACAAACATCACGATACTTTTTACCATCAGCAAAATATTTTAAAATTTGTTTAATAACGTTAGGTGCAAGTTTACTATATTTTTTAACACCAAGATAATTATCTAATAATGATACGTACTCCATTTTTTGTGTTTTTGTGTTATAATGTGTACAAATACGTCGTTTATAAGTTAATAAACCTTTTTTTGCTTTTAATTTTCGTTGTCTAAATCTATATGATTTATATTCAGATTTATCACATATACTTCATAAATAATCATCTATTTTTGCAAATAATTCTTCTGTTTGTTTTAAACTTAATTTATCTTGATTAAAATCATGTTTGTCTCAATCAAAATGATTTGCGAATGGTAATATAAACATTTTTAATGTTCCTTTCTAATTTTTGTTTGTTAATAATTTAAGTTTAATTTTTTTTAAAAAATAAGGAGTAAATATGGCTTTTATTAGTAGTTATGGACAATTAAATAAAAAATATAATCTTAATTTTAGTGATAATAATTATGGTTTTAACTGAGATATTTTTAAAGCATTTGTTGGTGATGAATGAGCAGAATTTTTTACAACTAATTGTTTTTATCGTTTTGTACCAACTGCACGTGGAACAAGAAAAACTTGAAATTGTTTAGCATTTGATTTATTTATATGTTGTAATTTTAGTGATAGTAGTGTTCAAGAAGTAAGAAGATATGAAAATACTCATAGTGAAACTACAATTGGTGCTTTAATGAATGTTTGTCAAGTTTTATTAGATACATATAATATTAATTTATTACCTAATAATCCACATGGCATTAAATGAAAAATTACTAAGGATGGGGGATGTATTATATTTCCAAGTAATCAACAAATTGACTTTATTGGTTATGCTAATGGTAATAAAATTTTTGGAAAAGAAGCAGGTGGGTCAAGTTTTTTAGGTTCAAGAACAGATGAAATAATAATGGCAGAAGAAAAAGAAACTTTGACAGAAAAGCAATTAACATATCGATATGAAAGATTACAAAACTCTATGTTTAGAAGTAATCGTATTAAAGTATCCAAAGAACCTATTAAAGAATGAAGTTGAACTTTTATTGATAATAATATATATAGTCCTACTTTTGGAAAATTGATTACTCGCTATTTTTATAAAAGTTTTTTTATTACTTTTACATGTAATCCTTATGATAAATATCATCCATTTTATTTAAAATACTGTACTCCCTTTTTACCTTTAAATGATGAAATAATTGAAAATCTTAAAAAAATTGGTAAAGTTTATTATGAAAATAAAGATATGTTTAGTGGTTTAGGTTTATTTGTTTTAAGATTTACTATTCAACCATTTTGAAATAAATTACCTGACATTCAACAAAGAACATTATTAGAAATGGAAAAAAGTAATCCAGATGAATATAATACTGTTTATTATGGTTTTGAATTTTTAGATAGCGATGCAACAATTTTCCCATTTCAAAAAACAGTAAAATATTGACAATCATATGATTTAAAACAATTTTATAATCAAGAAAAAGAAATGTATAAATTTGATTTTTATAGTGTTGGTATTGATTGAGCTACGGGACCAAAAGACCATACTGTATTTATGGTAGTTGGTTTTAAAGAATATAATAATACTGGTTATTATGATGCTTATATTATTTGTGAATTAGTAGTTACTCCAAATGATTTTATTAATGAAAATGAAAAAATTAATGCTTATGTTAATGAAATTTTAGGATTAATGGATAATTTTGAAAATTTTGAACAAGCAATTTATTTTTATGATGATAAAGCAAGAACAGCAATGGATTGATTAAATCAAAAATTAATTGATGAACACAATACTATTTTAATAACACAAACTGCTATTAAACATGCTTCAAATTTAAATCAAGAAGCCGGATTAACTAATAGAGTAGTTTGAATGAGAAATATTATGAGTTATGGAAACTTTTACGCAAATAAAGATGATTTACCAAAAACAACTCAATGTTTAGAAGAATTACGTTATGATGAAACAAAAACTAATATTCCTGACAAAAATATGTATCAAGACCCTTATGATGCTCTGTTTTATGCACTGTATCCATATAAAAATGTAATTAGGGGTAAAAATAATGCTACTGTGAAAAAAAGTATCTTCACATTTGCTATATAATAAACAATTTCAATATAATTAATAGTATAGGTCTCATAAAATAAACGCCTTTAATTTAGGCGTTATTTTGCATTTAAAAGCATACTTGTAAAAATAATCAAAAATAGTACAATTTATAAGTAAAATCAAGGAAAAAAGGAGTAATTTAAGATGAAAACATGAATAAAAACAAATTTAAGTAAAATAACATTAGCATTAGCACTAACTGGTGCAACAACTGGAACAATAGGATTAATCATGGGGGGGGTGCTTACCCATAATCTTAGTGGAGTTAAATATTATTTAACTCCACATAAACAAGTTGAATGAGGTGTTCAAACTATTTGGACAACTAATCCTAATGATACTTTAAAAAAAGATTATAAATTTGTGTTATATTTTGCAGATGAACCATTAAGAAGAAAATTTGATATATCTTTTCAAAATTGATATTATAGTACAGATATAGTATGAAATGGTAAATATCCTAATGGATATTTTAATAAATAATTTATATCTCTAAGTTAATATAAGAAATATTTTCATTATATTTATCAAATAAATTAATATTTTGTAGATTTATTTCTTGTTTATCAGTAATTAAAATTAAATCATAATTACCAGCACCAAAAATACCACTGATTTCAATCCGATTTAAATTATTAATCGGATTTTCAATTTGTAATTCAAATTCATTAACATTATCAATTTGAGAAATTTCTTTATAAAATTCTAATTTAGAAAATAATTGAGATTTATTTGAACCATATAAATTTAAAGCATTAGCAATTTTAATTTTTCCAATAATTGCTCTTGTAAAATATTTACCATATTCACCATTTGATAATGTCCAGTCTGCTGGAATTAATGAAGGTATGTTATTACTTTCTAGTTCATTAGTTATAGATAGTCAGTTAAATTGATTATCATCTAGTTTCAATAATTCATTTTGACTAATATCATTGTTTTTTAATTTAATATTATTTATATCTGTAAAATCAAAATATACAGATTTTAATATTACTTTTATATCTTTATACTGTCAAATATCATTTTCGCTAGGTTGTATTGGACTTGATTGTAATTCAAAATAATATGGCAATAAAATTTTATTATCATCATTTAATCCTTTATTTATTGATAATGATGAATAAATATATTTTGATAACATAGTAAATATTTGTTTAAATATTTTAACTTGTGATAAATTAACATAATTTGGATAATCTAACTCTCATTGCCTAAATAAGTTGGTAATTACTTCATCGGGTTTTTGACCTTCAAATTTTTTTCTTAATTCTGCTATTTTATTTTTTGGTTTACCTTTATCATCATAATCTGCACCTTCGAAATTTCTATTATAGTTATATGTATAACTTAACATATCTAATAATAATTTTTGTAAACTATCAATTGTTGGTGCATCTTTTATTTCAATTTCTATACTTTTAAATCTATTATTGGTTGCAAGATAAACATATCATCCTTCATTACTAAAAGATAAAACTTTTTTATCTTCTAAATGTATTTCTTTTTTTAATGGTCAATTACCATCTCAAACAGCACCCATTTCTCAACCTAGTCAAGTATCAGTTACTCTGGCATTATTAATAACTTCTTTTCTTGTAACAGTTCCAGTACTAATTTTAATTAAATCTAAAACTGATTTTTCTTGTCCTATAAATTGTTTTGCTAAATTTCACGGTAATATTTGTTCACTAAATCATTGTTGTAATATTCTAACTTTTGGTTGAGTTTCAATAGGCATTGATAACAGCGGAAATGCTATCTTATCCTTGACAAATAACTTTGGGTATACTTCCATATTGTCAACTTCACCAAGTACCTTTATATTGCCAAAAATCATGCTTCTAGGGGCTTTAATTTTTAAACCAATAACTTTGGTATCTTTATCTAATGGTTTTTGTAATTTAATAATGATTGGATAACCATCTCTTGTTTTAAAATCTTTAATTTTAATAATAGTTATACTTTTAGTACTTCTTGTTTTTGGATTTTGATAAGGTTGTGAATAGTTATTAATGATATATAAATTATCAATATTATTTTCAGTTAATGGTTCATTAATACTAACTGCATATAACTTAAATTGATTTAATAAATTTATTTCTTGAAATATTAAATTTTTAATATCAGTCATACTATATTCAATTGTATTATCATTAATATTAGTACTTGCTCTTTGATTTAATTGCATAGTAAAATCAGATGTTTCAACAGCAGTAGTTTTTAAAACTTTATCAATATCAATAAAACCTATTTTAATAGTATTTGCTGAAAATCTTAAACTATTATTTTCATTATTTTTAAATAAACGTTCAATTTCATAAATATAAATTGTTCTTTTTTTAAATTCATCGTATGCTCTATTAATATCTGGGTCACTAGTAGCACCCATCATATTAGTAAAATCATAAGGAATATTATCAATTAAATAATCATTTTCTACTTCTGCTTGATTAAGTTTAGTTTGTTTCTGTGGAAACTTCGTTTGTGGTTTGTTGTTGTTTTCCATTGTTCTCTCCTATTAATTGGTTATTTTCGGGATTAAATAATTTTAATTTAACTGTTAAATTATTAATTTCTTGTTCATCATTAATATTAAATGTTTTACTATTTAATAAATCTTTATCTATGCTTACTAATATTTGAATAAATTTAAGAATATCAATATTAAATTGTCATAATTTTTGTTCAATATAATTAATAGTTGAAATATTTACAGCTGTACTTTCGGGAACTGATTGTTGTGCAGATTTCTTTTGACTTGGTATATGAATACCACAACGTTTAAATATTTCATTAACATTTCAATCGTATATATCAGTTAAATTTTTACCTTTAAAATTACTATTTGTCATATTAATATTTTCATTTTGTTCGTTATTATCTCCACCACTTTTAAATATGTAGTTTTTAGTAACCAAAGTTCTTACTGTTTGTTCTAATGCTGATTGAACATTCCCATAAGTTTGATTAAAAATAAATTTAGGTGAGTTTAAAATAGTATCTAAAACAATTTGTTCATAAATAACATCTAATGCTTTAATTTTATCCATTACTTTATCACAATCTGCTAATTCATTTGCTTTATTTCGCATAATTGCTATTGGTATATAATTAATATTTAGTGTTTGTTCTTGCTCTAAATTTGGATTATTAATGAATGATTTAAAATCTAATGGAAATTGTTTTTTATTATCACTAATACTATAAATTGCACGATTAATAGTTACTTGTTCATTATTTAATGTATAAATTTCAAATAATCTTACATTTTGTGCATTTTGTTGATAACTATCATAAAAAATAGTACATTGAATTAATTTACCGGTAATATCATAAACTCTTTGTTGAATATCTATTACTTGAAAATATAAATCATCATTAGCAATAAAAATTAAATAACCACTAATTCCTAATTTGCTTAATTTAAAAATAGAATTTCAATTTTTTCTATAAAATTCTTGCTGAATTAAGTATTTTTTAATAGTTTCATTATTAATATCTAATGGAGCATTATATAAATTAGCATTATTTTCTGCTACAAAATCAGTAAAATAAGTTTCATGGTTAAAATCATTAAAACCAAAATAATTTAAAATAGAAGCATGTGTACTTTTATTTTTATTAGTTAAAAATTTTACTTTTTCATTTTGATTATCACTAGTATTTGTTTTATCTTTTCTTTTAAATAAACTTAACATAATATTCACCACCTTTCTAAAATATTTGATTAATTTTTAATACAATTTTTACAATAATAAATATAATTAAACCAGCAGTTGCAGAAGATAATAGTACTCCAATTAAACCTAAAATAATTTTTATAATTTTAAAAAACATAATATTATTCCTGTAATTCTTCTAATTTTCATACATTACCTTTTAAATTACCTTTTCCGCTATAAATAGTAATCAATTTTGCATGTTGAACTGATAAAATTACTATATTAGCACTATCATTAAAGGTTTGTATTTGTACACCATCAATTTTTTTATCAGTTATAATAAATTCTTGTATAGTATAAACTGGATTATATATACTTCAAGAATAATAAACTCTATAATGTTTATTAACTATAAAATCATAAGTAATTTGTCAATTATCTCATTTATTTTTTTCTCTTGTTCCTACTTCTTTTCAATTTGAACGACTTGGACTTGGTTGTGGTTGTTTTTCTAATATTTCATTAATAGCACCGGCAATAGTTTTATCAGTAGTTTCTAAATTAGGAATTTTAGTACTAATAGTATTGATAGAAAAAGCATATTTAAAATGGTCTTTATCCATTTTATCTTCTATTTTTTTATCTACTTCTTCTTTTTTATAATAATCAGATAAATCAGTTTTACCACCAATAGCACTAATAGTATTAGTTACTTCATCAATTTTAATATTTTCGCCAGTAGTTAATTTATTTTGCTTTTTATCTAATAAATTATTAGTTTCTATTTTTGTATAATAATCACGTTCAGTACTTTCTTCTGCTATAAATTCAGTTGGCGTATCTATTCCTTGATATTGATATATTTCTTTTATATCACCAATTAAATTAATTTTTCCACGTTCAGGATAAGAATTACCTCCACCCCTAAATTTTTTATTTCTATTGTCATAGTAAATAGTTCCAATATTTAAAATATTTTTATTTGAGATTTGTTCATTATAAGTCATGGAATCAACATTTAACAATTCAAATTCATTAAAAACATTATTTAAATAAATTTTAATTACTTTATAAAATTTCATAAAGTCATTTTCTGTTGAATATTGATAACTGATTTTAATAAAATATCATTTAAATGTTTCTATATTATTATTTTCAACTTTTTTTCATAGGGGACTAGTTTCGATATTAAATCAATTATTTTTAACATCATTAATATTTTCGTTTGCTTTAATTAATTCAGTATTTAATTTTGTAATTTCATTTTCATTAGTAGTAATTCGTTTTTGTTGTTTAGCAGAAAAATCACAAGTTGGTGCATGTGTATAATCACCAATTTGTGGATTATTTTGTAATGCTTCGGGTGGTAATGTACCAATTTCATCAGGTCAATCTAAAATCATTGTTTCAGATTCTTTATCATAATCTGTTGCAACATAACCTTTATTTATAAATTTTGTAACAGGACCTCTATATATTTCATTTTCATTATCATCAACTAAATCATCATACAATTTCATTTGTTTTGATAATGTAAATTCTTTTTGTTCTTTAATTAATTTATCAATTTGATTTCTAGTATAAAATGCTTTTAAGTCAATTTTTTCAATATCTATTTCATCATCATTATAACTTGAAAATATTTGTTTTAATTCTGTTAATCTTGCTCATATTTTCATTCTACTAGGTGCTAAATCTCAAACATTAATTGTAGGAGTACTATTTGCACTAAATTGAGTACCATTATTAAATTGAATAGTAGCATCAACATTAAATTCAATTGGTGTACGATTAAATACTCAATGTTCAACCATTACATAAACCATATCTCTTAATGTTTCTTTAATTAATTCATCTTTAAAACTATCAAAAGGAAATTTAGATAAAATAAAATCAAGATAAGCATTAATATCATTTTGAGCACGAATAGCAAAAGTTATAAATCAATCATTAACATTAGGTCATGTTTGTATGTATTGCTGTGGCGTTTCTGTAATTTTTCCAGTTAATGGATATCAGTTATTATAATTTTCTAAACTGACATCAGTTCAAAGTTTATTAATCATAATTTATCATTCCTTAAAAAATGCTTTTTTATAATGTTTAGTTTTTGTTTTAGTTTTTCTATGTGCAATATGAATAACTTCTTTTTGTAATTTCTTTTTCCCTTTTTCTACAATTTGACTATATGCAAATTTTTCTAAATGATGTAATAGTCCAGTACCAAATAAAGTATTAACTGAAAATTTTAAACCAACACTTTTAAATGATTTATTAATATTTTCAATAGGATTATTAATAACATTCACTACTTTATGATAAGTTCTAATAGTTCTAAATATTTCTCTATATACTTTAAAACTATCTCTAATTACTTGTTGCACCACTGGTGGAGCAAATGCTATTGCTTTTAATCATTTATTACGATTAACACCATAACCAATGTATCAACCACTATATCAACGATATCAATGAAATGGATGTATTTGAGTAACAAAAGTTTTTGCTTTAAGAATACTATCAACAACTGTAATTGGTTTATATTTAGGATTACGATGATAAATAGTAATTGCACATTTATCTAATGACAAAGGTTGAATTTTACAACCCATAAATACTGGTGAATTTAATGGAATTAATTGTGCATGTTTAATTGCTCTTTTTTCTGCACTAGTAAATAAATCAGTTGCTTTTTCTTTTAATTTATTAATTTTTTCAAATGCTTGTTTTTCTAACTTTTCAAATTTTTCTTGTAATTTATATATACTTTCTCTTATTTTTTCAAAATATGGTGTATCTTTTCAAAATTTATTTAAACCTTTTTTTAAATAAAATCTAATATCAAAATATTTAAAAGTTTGATTTGCTTTTAAAACAAGTTGATGAATAATATTATTTTTAAAATTAAATTTAATAGAATTAGCACGAATTTTTTGTAAATCTAAAATTAAAGTTTTTCCATATCTATTTTCTGTATGTATTGTATGAACTAAATTTAATCAATCATGCTGATTCATAGATAATACTTTTTTTAAATCAGTATTAAATTTTTTTAAAAAGTTATTTGCTTTTTCAATATCTTTAATTTTAAATTTAGGAGTTAATTGTGGACTTAGTTTTATTAATGTATTTTGTAATAATAAGTAATCTTTTAACTCTTGTGCTTCTAATTTTTGAAAATTATTTTTATATTGTCTTTCAGCAACATAACCTAAATCTCGTAATACTGTTTCACGATTAGGAGTAAAACTATAATTCATTAAATAACGTTTATTACCAATAATTTTATCTGTTAAAATTTCTTTTCCACTTACTTGACTAATAATTTCTTGTAAATTTTTTGCTTCTTTAATTCCCACTTGTTCTAATGTTTTAGTTTTTTGTGCTAGTTTAATAAATTTACTTGTACGATAACCACGACTAATTTTATTAAGTCCAGCAAATGCAGGAAGTATATTAAAGAAAGTATTTAATTTTGTTACATTTCCTTTTAAATAATCATAAACTTGATTAATAGTAAAATCAGTTAAAAACTCTACACCAACAGCACTAATACTAGCAACTAAATCACTTGCACCTAATCCAAGGGCTACACTTTCACTTAATCCACCAGTAAAAGGAGCAAGTGCTACTGCTATAACTTGTACACCAATCATTTCTAAAATTTCTCATCAAAAACTTTTATTTTCTTGTTGGTTACTTGTTCTAGTATGTTTTGGTTTATTTATGTTTAAAAGTATTGCTGTACTAGTTGTACCAATTGGCATGATATTAATTTCCTTTATTTAAGAGTTATTTTAATTGGATTTGTTGTTCCTTTATAATTTAAATCATTAACATTTGCAGTAATAGTTATATATAAGTCACCCGCTTTTTGTTTTTGATTACTTACATTAGTTTTTCCTTGTGCATCACTAAAATATTTAATAGTTGGATTTGTTAAATTTGGATTTAATGATTTAAGTTCATTAGTACTTTTTATTTGTGTATTTAATTCACTATTATTGTTATTAACATTTGCAGTAATATCAGTTGTTAAACTTGTAATCTTAGTTTTTAAATCATTTTTATCATTATTAACAATTGCACATAACATTCAGCGTGAAGTTGTTTCTTCATCTGTTATATAGGGTATTGATTCACCAGTTACTTCTCCACCAACTAAATATCTTCTTCCAACTTTACCATCAGCAATATCTTGAACATATACAACTGTATTTTGTAACATATATCTTTTCATTGCTCTTGGTGTTGCTAAAACAAAAGACATAATTTTAGTTTCATTATTATCAGTAAATGTCATATAATCATCCATTACAATTTGACATAGTACACCTTTAATATATAAATCATTTCCATTTAATCTTAATTGTTGTGCAATCTGATTATCAGTAATTAAACCTTTATTATTAGCTAAATAAACAATATTATCATAAAGATTATTAGTAATAAAAAAACGACAATTATTACTATTTCTTAATTGAAATAAAGTATTTCAAGCATCTAACATTGATTTTAAGTATCCTACTGGTGATTTATCAGTAATATCTACTTTAGTTGCATATTTTGCAATTACATTTGTATCATTATTTGCTAAATAATCTGCTAAGTCATTAGCAACTTCATATTGCATTGTATTTAATAAATTTTGTCCATTTTCAGCATTTAAATCAACATTAGCAATTATTTCACCTGCAACTGCTTCTTCTTTAATTTCTTTTAAAATTTTAATAGTTTCAGCATAACTAACATCTAATCCTTTACTTTTATCATTTCATTTTAATACTTTAATTTCTGAATTTTTTGGTTTTTTAACTATAAATTCAATTTTGGTTGAATTAACCATTTCGATAGGAAAAAAACTTGCTCATGGTGAATTTGATTGTTTATAAAATTCTATAAACTCTGGTGCTTCTACTAATTTTTCGGTATTATCTAAATTTTTATTGAATTGTATTGCCATTTTTTGATTTCCTTTCTGTTATAAATTATTATTTTTTTTATAATCCAATAATGTACTTTTTATTGAATTTTGTTGATTTGTTATTATTGTTTGTGGTTTGCCACCTGTATTAATTGTTTCTTTAAATACTGGTTGTTCTTTAATCATTTTTTTAATACTTTCTTCAATTTTTGAATTTTCTATATTACTTGTTTTAAATTTTAAAAACTCATAAAATTCCGTTTTAACTTGATATTTTTTAAATATATTAATCATTTCTTTTTCTTTAATTTCTTGATTAAGTTTATTTAACTTATTTTCTGCTTCATTAACTTTATTTTCTATTTCTTGTGAAGAAGCATTATTTTCAGTTAAAGGTTCAGTTGTTTGTTGAACATTATTTTCATTTTCTAACATTTACATCACCACTTTTTTATTTATTTTCTTTATTAATCTTTTCATTTAATTTTGCTAATTTTTTTTGATGTTTTATAATTTTATTATTTGCTCTAACATGTTTTGGAGTTGTGATAAATCTTTTTAATAAAACAATAATTTCTCTGCAAATTAATATTCCAACACTTGTTCCAATAATTATTAATTCATGTAAAAATTCTTTCATTTCAATATTTTCCTTTCAACTATTTATTTTTTTATTTTTGATTATTCATCAAATTCACCTTTAATAATTCTTTCAATCATACATTTTGCATCCATTAAAAGATTTGCAATTAAACGTTCATTCAGTCGTATGTCTTCTAAATCTTTTTCATGTTGTTTTAATTTATCATCATAATATTGAATTAATTTTTCTTTATTCATACTTTTCACCTCCTTTATAAACTCATGTGATTGTAATCTCAATTTAATGAAGCATTATCAGTATTTAATGGTACTTCGCTTAGATTATCACTACCATATTGACTAGTTGTTTCACTATTAATTGTGAATCTATTATCATTAATTAATCTTGCAGTTTCATTATTAAATGATGTTTCTTGCATTTCTTCAATATGATTAGTTGTTTCCATTGGTAGTAAATTATGGATTATTTCACTTGCACCAGCAATTATGGTAGGTACTGCATAAGCATTATTAAAATCATTATTAATACCCATAGCAACACCACTTGATATTAAACATCCACCAGTTGCCATATTACAAATCTTTCTTATTGTTTCAAATTTATTAGGTATTAACTCAGTTAATCCACTAATAAGATTTGATATACCATAAGCATTTAAACTAATATATGTATCTCAATCCATTAATGACTGATTTTCTTGTTTATTTAATAGTAATCATGGAGGACCCTCAGTTGTAGTTGTAGTAGTTATTGGCATTGGTGTTGTTGGAATAATTGGAGTAATATTATTCTTTGTTCATTTACTATAATTTGCTAATCCAATTGTTCCTAAACCTAATAAGATTTTTTTAGAACTATTAATTAATTTAGTTTTAGTATTTGGTCTTTGATTTAAATTTCAAATATCTAAACCTAATTTTTTACCAAATAATAAACTATTAATTGAACCTAATATTGGATTTGCAATTACTTGACCATAATAAGCACTTGTACCAATCATTGCACAAATTGGATTTATACCAGTTCTAATTAATTTGGTTAAAGTATAATTATTTGTTTCCATTTTTTTCTCCTTTTATTTGTAATAATTTTTCTAAAACATAATGATTTTTATCAAATTCTCTAATCAATCATTTTTTTGTTTCTGACTGATTATTAGTACAAAGAATTAATCTTTCTATCATATAAATTAATTCTTTTTTATCTGCTCTATCAAAAATTACTTTTAAAATTTCATCTAACATAATTTATTCTCCTTTATTTGCTTTTAACATTTCTCTTACAATATCTAATAAAGTATTTACTTGATAATCATATAATTCAAATTCATGAATTCTAATTTTAATTTTTTCCTTCTGCATTTATTTATTCTCCTTTAATTTCTAATTTTTTAATTGTTACTTTAATTCAACCTTGATAAACATCATTATCACCAACTATTAATGCAACATTACTTTCGGGGTCAGAAACAATTATGTGTTTGGATTTAACATTTGGGTATTGTCTTAAAATAATTGCTCTAATATCATTACTTGTATGAATTGATTTGGGAAATGGTGATAATATTTCAATTTCATCTTTATTTTCAAATAAAGTAGGTAATATTATCATTAGTCAAATTCTCCATTTTCTATTAGTTTATTTAAGATAAATAATGTTACATCCGTTCTCCGTGCTGGCTCTAATTCAATTAAATCATTAATATATTTAATAAATTTTTCTTTATTCATAATTTAACCTTTCTTTCCTAACTCTTTTATTTTGTTTTTGTTTACATAAGTTATTACATTTATGAGCAAAAACTCTACCATAACCACATTTATTATTCTTTTTAATTTTTATTATCATTATTTTTAAAACAATTTTCGCAATTTGGTCAATTATAATTTTCTTTACAATTTTTACAAATTTTCATAATTATTTCTCCTTATTATTTTTTGGATGTTGAAATTGAACAGCTTTACAATTATCACATCTAAATACTAATTCAATACTCACATCTTCATGTTCACATTTATTCATTATCAAAGTAACCTTTTTCTAAATATTCAATTATTAATTCCATATCTAATGTGTCATGTTCAATTAAATATTCAATTATTTTTTCTTTATTAATACAATTTTTATGTCTTGAATTATTAATTTCATCAACTTTATTTCTATGTTCTTTACAATATACTCTTCCATATTCATCAAATTGCTCTTCTGTCATATTTTCACATTGTATTTGTTCAAAATGTTCATCATGTGGTGGTATTAAACTAGTAAATTTAGTAGTTTGTGAAAATGTACATCTATTCATTAATTATTCTCCTTATTTTTAATTTGATTAGCAATTTCAAGTTTTTCTTGTTCCAATTTATCTTTTATTATTTGATTTTTTCTAATTATTTCTTGTTCTAATGAATAAATATGTTCTGACATTTTATTTATTATTAAATTTATATAATGTATTTCTTCTTCAATATTATTAAATGCAAGAGTTCCTATTTTAATTTTTAAATTTTCTAATACTTTTTCCTTCTCTTTTTTTATTACTAAATCAGTCATTTGTTTTGGATTTTGATTAAAATTCATTATATTTTTTCTCCTTTTTGTAAAATATCTTTTATTATTTCTAATTCAGTCATTCTAATTTCATTTGTTTTAATAAAATTTTGCAATCTTTCAATTTCTTTTGTATATTTATTAATATTTTCTTTATGCTGCTTAATTCTGTCATTAATATATTCTAATGGTGTATTTTTAATCATTTTTTTACTCTTTTCATTTTTTAAATCATTTAACATTGATTGAACAAAATGCACGATTTTTAGGAATATTTAAAGTATTAAAAAATTGACCAGTTACAATAATTTCATCGTTTTTGTTTAATAAAATACATCGTCTATAAAATTTTGGGTTATTAAAAATTAAAGTAACATAATTTAATCCATTTCATTGACCACGAACACTATAATATAATTCCTTATTACCTTTTTCGTAATATTTTGCTTCAATAGTGTTACTCAGTTTTACTTTTAATTTGACATAATTTGCTTTATCTTTCATTTTTATAATTCCTTAAATAGTATTGAATATGCTTATAAGCATCTTGTTCATGTTTTGTTAATTTTATATTTCCTTTATAATTTTCTATTTTAGTTTTATTTTTTGGTTCACTTTCTAAATAATCTCAATTCATAACATCTTCTACTAATACCATTAATGCACCAATAATCTTAGGTGTTGCTAATGGATTAGTTAATAATTGTTTTGAGCTTAAAAAGAAATTTTCTACAATAACTAATATTTTTTGATTAATAAATTGTTTTTTAATTAATTTAAAATATTCTTTATATATATTTTTACTTTCTAAAACTGTTTTAGTTTTGAATGTTTCATTAAAAGTAATATTATTAGTTTCACTTGAATATATAACCATTCCATTATTACCAATACCAGCGGGATCAATACCAATAATTAAGTCATATTGCATTATTCAAAGTCACCATTTTGAATTTTTTCTTGTAATTTCATTATTAATTTAAGTTTTCAATTACTAATATTAATTTTAATTACATCACTAATATCATCTTTAAGTAATTCAATAAATTCATTATCAAGATAATAAATTAATTTTTCAATAGCATTTGCAGAAGATATTTGTTTCAATATTTCTGCAATTATTGCTACTTTAATTACTTCTTTTTTAAATTTTTCTCTTAATTTTTCTTTATTAATTCAAAAATCATATTCAGTTTTACATTTACCATCATGATTAATAAAAAGTTTACAATCATCTATTGTACAGTTTGTTTTATCCATATTTATACCTCCTACTTAACTTATTTTTAAAATACAGTCATAACAAATTGCTTTACCATTTTTGTCTCTTAAAAATTTTTTTCTTGTTTTAATATCACTAGTAGTAAAGAATAAATAATATAATTGTTTTTGTTTACATGTTCAGCAAAAATAATTTTTCATTTAATATTCCTTTTCTAATATGTTCTTTTTTAAATTCTATTTGCATAATTAATCACTTCTACATCAATCACAAACATATCCAAATGGTTTTGTATAATCCAAATGTTCATCAATATCATAATCATCTTCAAATTTTCTAATATCATGTTGTTCTGCTTCTAATTCTGTTTTAAAGCGATAAAGCATTTGGATTTTGTCATCTTCATATAATTCATTACATTCAACACATCTTTTTCTTCTTTTTTTATCAATCTTTCTTAGTGCTTCATAATCAAGAATTTCTATTACCATAATAATCCTTTCCTAATATGTTCTGTTGCTTCTAGCATAAAGAACATATATTTTGTTTTTTATATTATTAATAATACTACTATTAGTTTTATTCATTCCATGAAAACTGGGCTCAAAAATAAATTGTGAAATTTTAAAAAGAAATCGAGGCATTCGATTCAATATTTATTTAATTTGCGTTTAACAAATTAATACTTTAATTGAACCGGCACCGCTCAATTTTTTTTACAAGTTTGAAATTTATTTTCTCGCCCAAAAAAAATTTTCAAAAAAAAATAAAAAATAAAACCAACACTTGCTCACTGGGGGGTGGCAAGGTTGGTTAAATAAAGAATAGAATTAATACAATAGGTCCCTACAACAGGTCTATATATACTAGTTTCCAATTCGCTCCCACCCCAAGAATTACCATTAATGGTTAGTATATTTTATTAGGTATCACTCCACTTTTTATTTATCCATGCAAGTCCACATGTTCTAGCTACTATTTTTAACAACTGTGTTGTAGTTCACTTTTTTAGTTCCCTAACACGTGTTGATAATAGCGTTAAAGACGGTTATTAAAAATTTTAAAATTTTACAATTACAAAAAAAAGACAAGATTTTTATTCTCGTCTTTTGTCATTTATTTTTAATTCAAGGGTAAAAAAAGAAAGGAGCTATTTTTAAAACTTTTTAGTTATCGACATCTTCGACACGCTCCCAAAATAAAAAAATCCAAATAAATGAATGACTACTTAAAAACTCAAATCAATATTGAAATGTTGATGAAAATATTAATGATATAAATCAATATGTTGTGTTTTTTCTAATTATCAAAGAATATATTTTAAATTTCTAAAACCCCGATATTTTTATATCAAATCTGTTTTATTTCATAAATCATATAAAATGATTACACTATGAAAAATTTAAAGATTTAAAGAGAGGGTTATATTATGAAAAAGAAAATTATTAAAACAATCATTGCATCAACTGCATTAACTAGTGGTATTCCTGCTGAAAGTGGTACTTTAACTAAAATAGAAACTGAAATAGAAAATGAATTAGAAGAAAAAGATGAAAGAGTAAATTCTACAAAAAAAAGAGTTAAAAGGCAAACTCCACCAAGTTTACAAAAAACAATGACAACAATTAATATTGGTCAAATTGAATCGAATGATAAACAACATATTATTCAAAGATTAAGAGAAATTAATCATCCAATTTTATCTAGAGAAGATTTTTTAGAAAATATTGAATTTGAAAACATTACAAATATTAATGCAACAGTGCATGCTGGTATTAACATTTACGATCAAAATCCCGCAAGAAATATTCCAAAAAATTTAAATTTTACTATTAACTTTACACCTCAAAGATTAACATTATCAAGTATTCTTATTAGAACTGAGTTAGGAGAATTGTTAGATAATGCACCATTAACAATAATAGAGAGACTAAATTTTTTAAATCCCGATTTGCATTTACGTTATCCTAGTTTTACAAATAGACATCCTATAGGCATAAATAATTTTCAAATTTTATCAGAAAATGTTTATGATTTTCAACAGAATAATCCTCATATTGTTTTTGATAGTGATTTAAATGTAACTTTTACTATTAATGAACAAAGCGTAAGATTATCAACTTTACTTAGAAATACTAATTTAGGACAAATTAGACGTAATGATCCGAGTACTATTATGGAGAGATTATGAGAATTAAATCCTGATTTAGTTTTTCATTTCGATTTTGCGGCTGGTATAGACTTCTCTCCATTTTTAACTTCAACTACATTAATAATTCCATTATCACATATGTTTCGTCCAAACAGTATAATATTTACACAAAATTTGAATATTATTTATGATTGTGATTTTAGTGTTACTTTTACTACCCTTGAAGATATATCAAATTATAGACCAAGTAATTCGCACACCACTACAACAACAACCCCTTCACCTTCAGCAGGTGGAAGCGCTGTTTTGCCATCAACATCTGAACAATCTTTTAACATTGGAACTAGTTCTAGAAATAGAAATCAACACAGTAATCAAAGTACAGACTCTAGAACAAATCAGAAACCAAAGTGTGATATTTTAAAAACACAAATTATTGATCAAAAATTATTAGATATTTATCACGCCACATCTACAGAAAGTAAAAATAATGCAAGAAAAAAACTAACAGAAATTTATGGACAACATTTTACTGATGCTAGTTGAGCACAATTTGAAAAAATTGTTGAATTGCATAAATACGGAATCGTTTTTATAACACCTAATAAAAATGAATATTTATTAAAAGGTCTAGCCACTACCACAACTATGAGTATTCCACCTGCATATAAAGTTGTTAAATGAATAAGTTCTCCACAAGCTACAACAGTAGTTGAAACAGAAGAAGCGGTGCCTTTATTAGAAGTTGGTGAGGAAGGAGCCATTGCTATTGGCGAAGAGGTTGTTGAAGGTGGTGCATCTGTTATGATTGAAGGAGGACCTATTGGATGAGTTGTGGGTGGAGTAATTATAGTTGGTGGAATAGCATATTTAGCGTATAATTGATCCCATGCTCATAATGCTGATATCAATTCCCATAATCAATATAATAAAATAGAAAAATATTACGTACCTTTAGACAATAAAACTCCACAATATACAGAATCAAGCAAAATTAAATTAGGTATTAGTAATGATATGTGAATAAGATTAGCAGAAATTTATCAAGATAATAAAGATGACTATCAACTTTTTGAAAAAAAATTTTAAGTGAAATTACTAAATTTCCGCAATTTATAGGAACCTTAGCAAATAGTTTAAGTGATAGTAATTTAAAAAATTTAGTTAAAGTTATGTATAATAATTTTTCAGAAATAAACATTTTTTATATGATGACAAATCAACATGGATGAAAGATTGTAACAAATACTGTTGGAAATTACTTAGAAATTGAACCAGAATAAAGTTAATAAATTTTTCCTATAAAAGAATTATAAAACATAACATATTAGGCTTATTTCATAATTAAAATTTTAATTTTGGAATAAGTCATAATAATAATTATGAAATTTTTTTTATTTTTAGTAAAATTAAGTGTAATATTAATAATATTATAAAGAAGTGGAAGTGACAAAATGAGTCAAAACATTATTTTTGCTTTTGAAATTATTGCCTTAATTATCGCTATATTATTAGTAATTTTAGGTTTATTACAAGGTAAAAAAAATCATAATGGACTTGGTGCTTTAAGTGGGGGTAATCAAGAATTATTTGCTAGTACTAAAGAACGTGGTTGAAGTAAGTTATTTTCTATTGCCACTTTAGTATTAGGTATATCGTTATTTACTATGGCAATAATAGTAAGAATTCTTATTAATACTATTGGAGTTATAAATTAATGATAATTATTTTATAAAAAGGTACACTAAAATGTGCCTTTTTATAAATTTTAAAAGATAGATTATAATTAATTATATAATTAGGATAAAGTTGGGATTGATTGAAATGAAGCAAGAGATTATTAATGAGTTACAAAATAGTATTACACCTTTATCAACGGTTGATTTAACAGTGAAACTTAATATTACTAATCATCATCAACAGCAAGAACTTATTGCTGATTTAGAAGAATTGAAAAATAGTGAAATTATTTTGGAAAATAAAGAACAACAATTTTATATGCTAAAAAATAATAATTTATTTATTGGCAAAATTCAAATTACTAAAAAAGGATTTGGATTTGTTAAATTATTAAATAGTGAAGAAGAATATTACGTTAATATAAAAAACATAAATAATGCGTTAAATAATGATGAAGTATTATGTAAGTTAGTAAAAATTAATAATCAGAATGATGAGGCTGTAGTATTAAAAATTATTAAACGTGATACTAATCTTCTTGTTGGTACTATTATTGTTAATGCAGATACGAAAGTAAAAACATTATTAATTCAAAATGCAAAGTTACAACAGTATGAAGTTAATATTTTAAACCCCGATAAAGCGTTAGAAAATAATATTGTTGTTGCAAAAATTAAAAATTTTGAACAAAATATTTTTAATGTTACTATTACTAAAATCTTGGGTAATATTAATGATCCTGGTGTTGATATTTTAGCTGTTATTTATGAAATTGGTATTAAAGCACAATTTGATGTTGAAACATTAACAGCAACAGATAAGGTGCCATTAACAGTTTTAGAATCAGATAAAATTGGTCGTATTGATTTGACTAAAGAGTTATTAGTTACAATTGATGGTAAAGATGCTAAAGATTTTGATGATGCTATTTGTGTTACTAAACTAGTTAATGGTAATTATCGTTTAATTGTAGCTATTGCTGATGTTAGTCATTATGTAACAGAAAATAGTCCTTTAGATGAAGAGGCATTTACTCGTGGTACATCTGTTTACTTAGCAGATCGTGTTATTCCTATGTTACCAACGCAGTTATCAAATGGTATTTGTTCTTTAAATGAACAAGTAGAACGTTTATGTATGGTTTGTGATATGGAAATTGATAAGAATGGTTTAACAGTAAAACATAAAATTTATCAGGCATTTATGAAATCAGCAAGAAGAATGAATTATGAGGAAGTAAATGATGGATATAATGGTAAAAATCCAAATTTTATTAAAACACATCCACAAATTTGAGAAATGTTACTAAAAGCAAAAGAATTGCACCAAATTTTATGAAAGTTTAAACAAGATGCTGGAGTAATTGATTTTGAAATTAATGAAGCAAAAACAATTATTAACGATAATGGAGAAGTAACTGATATTATTTTAAGAACTCGTGATATCGCTGAAAAATTAATTGAAAGTTTTATGATTAGAGCTAATGAAGTAGTTACTAAAACTGTATTTGATATGAAATTACCTTTTATTTATCGTGTTCATGAACATCCTCGTTCTAAAAAAATGCATCAAATGGTTACAATTCTGAAATTAATGGGTATTAAATTAAATCCAAAAATCACAAATATTAGTTCAAAAGATTTACAATTATTATTAAATTCTTTAAAACAATTACCAACATTTCAAGTTTTATCAACTTTATTATTAAGAAGTATGGAAAAAGCACAGTATACTAATAAATGTATTGGCCATTTTGGACTTGCTAGTGATTATTATACACATTTTACTTCGCCAATTAGACGTTATCCCGATTTAATAGTTCATCGTTTATTGCGTCAATATATAGTTAAAAGAGAAATAAATGCTAAAATAATTGAGAAATATCAAAGTTTTACTAATTGAGCTGCTGAGCAATCTAGTAATATGGAATTAAAAGCATTAGAGTGTGAACGAGCTGTAGATCAAATGAAAAAAGCAGAATACATGATGCAATTTATTGGTCATAAATTTGAAGGTATAATTTCTAGTGTAACTGGTTTTGGATTATTTGTTGAGTTAGATAATACAATTGAGGGTTTAATTAGAATTGCAGACATGACTGATGATTATTATATTTTTAATGAAAAAGCAATGATTTTGTTTGGTGAAAGAAAACGAAAACAGTATGCTCTTTGTCAAAAGGTCAGTGTTCTTGTAAAAAGTGCAAATAAAGTTGCTAGAACTATTGATTTTATTTTAGAAGAAAATGGTCAGCAAAATAAAAACCGTGATAAAAATAATAATAATCAATCATCAAAAATGTATAAAGCAAATAATTTTAAATATAGAAAAAAGATAAAACTAAATGGTAAAGTTAAAAAAAATAAAAGTGAAAAGAAAAATGGAGTAAAAAAATGAAAATACAAGGGCAAAAAAGATTAATTCAACAAAGCAATCTTAACATTGAATGCTATTATTATAATTATTTTAAATCACCAGGTTTAAAACAATATCCGGATTTATTATGAGTTAATGAAGATTATAACTTAATTAAGCAAGTAAATATTGAACAAAATATTGTAATAAGATTAGCAACTAATTTATTTGAAGTTGGTCAAAAATTTAATTTGTTTGAAAATTTAGATTATTTTATTATGATGCCAAAAAAACCTACTTCAGTTAGTAGTTTAGAATTAGTAATAATTGAATTAGTTAAAATTATTAAAAAAAAATTAAATTATAAAATATTATTTATTAATAATATTTTCCAAGTTGATAACTACCGTAAATTTTGAGAAAATAAATTAAAAGTTAGCGAAAGACAAATGGAAATTACTAATAAGATTCATTTATTACCTAAATATATTAATTTTTTTAATAAAAAAAACATTATTATTATTGATGATATAGTTGCCTCAGGGATTTCTATTGCCCAAACTATTTTAGAAATTATCAATAATAACAATGATTTTAAAATTAAAGCTTTGTGTTATGGTTCAGTTTATAATTGAGAAGAAATTTATAAATAGTTAAAAGAGTTTCCTAATTTTTCTCTTTTTTTCTTCTAATGAGTCTGATTCAGATATATTATAAGAATCTTCAATATTATTTATAAATGCATAATTAATTTCAGCATTAATTTGATTTTTAGCAATAAGTTTTAAGATAAAATCAGCAGTATCTGCTTCTAAAGCAAATGTGTAAATTTCAAATTCATCTTCATTAATAATTTCCGTTTTAGTAGAAATTTTTAAAATATGATTTTGTTCATCAATAATAATTTTACAAACCTCAAGTTTTTTACCAGTTAAAATTTTATAAATAATTACTTTATCATTATTATTTTTATCAAAACCCAAATCGCCTTGATAAAATTGACTATTTTTTACTGTTGTTGCTTTAGTATTTAACTCTCCTGCCATGTCCTTAGACTCCTTTCAGTTGTTTATTAATATATAAAATTAACAAAAACCCGTAAAACAAATATAAAATCTATTTCTTGGGTCGCTATACAACAAATATTAATTTTATGTTTAATTTTACATTAATCATTGCTAGAAAAACTATTGATTAATCTAACCTTCATTAGATTATAGCATGTTCTTAATAAAAAACAAATTTAAGTAAGTATTTCGGTATTTATGAAATTATTATTATATAATCTAATTATAAAGTTTATGAAAATAATGGTGGAAACAATGAAAATAATTGCAAAAAATAAAAAAGCGTACTTTAATTATGAATTATTAGAAAAATTAGAAGTGGGAATTGTTTTGACTGGTTCTGAAATTAAATCAATTCGTTTAGGTAATGTATCTTTACAGGATAGTTATGTAACTTTTAGTAATAATGAAGCTTATATTATTAATATGAACATTAATACTTATAAATTTACTACTAGTTATATACTTGATCCATTAAGAAAAAGAAAATTACTTTTAAATGCTCGTGAAATTAAAAAAATTCAACAAGAACAAAAGCAAAAAAACTTAACTGTTGTTCCAACAATGATATATTTAAATAGTAAAAGTAGAGCAAAGTTAGAAATAGCATTGGCTCGTGGTAAAAAAAATTATGATAAAAGAGAGACGATTAAAAATCGTGATGCAGTAAGACAAATCAAAAAATAATAATTTAATTAAGAAAGGAAAAAAACTATGATAATATGATTACCTTTCTTAATAATCTTTTGTTTATTTACAAGTTTTTATTTATTTTTTCTTTTTAAGCAAAAGATAAATAAGTGACAATGATTATTTATTAGTTATTATTTTTTTCTTTATCTTGGTATTAATAGTTTAAAAGCTATTAATAATTTTTTAGTTTTATCATTAACTAATTTAGTAACTGAAGCAATTAGTATTACAGTGATTATTTCGCTTACTGTAATTATTTTTGCTATACCAGCTACTTTTTTTACTGCAAAATTTAAAAAAAGAAAGTTGTATATTTGATGAATGCATAGTTGACTTTTGGTTACTTGCTGTTTAGTTTTAATTGTACCAAATTTATGATCTTTGATTTTGTTAAATATTGCGTTAGGAATGAGTACTGCATCATTGGGAGTTCATGAATTAATGTTCAATGAACAATATTTTGTAAAATCACATGCTTTTTTAACTTTTACTATACTTATTGTTCCGGGATTATTGGCAAGTTTAATTATTATACCAATTAATATGCTTACGTTTAATATTTCAACTTGGAATGGCAACCCTTTTTAGGACTGTTTTTTGGTAGACACTTGTTTTTGATAATTAACTGGAGTTAGGTAGTTTAAGGTGCTGTGAATTCTTATGTTGTTGTATCAATTGATATAATCAAATAATTCTAATTTTAATTTGATTAATGATGTAAAATTTTTATCATTAATAAATTCAGTTTTGAAAGTTTTAAAAGTTGCTTCAGCAACAGCATTGTCATAAGGACAGCCTTTTTTGCTTAAAGATCGAGTTATGTTGAATGCTAATAAAAGTTTATCAATAGTTTTATTATTAAATTCGTTACCGCGATCGCTATGAAATATTTCAATATCTTTTAAACAGCGATTTGAGTGCATAAATGCTTGATATACTAATGATGCATCTTTTTTAGTACCTACACTATGTCCAATAATTTCGCGGTTAAATAGGTCTATTAATAAGCAAATATAGTTTCACTTACCATTAACTTGAACATAAGTTAAATCACTAACAATAACTTCATTTTTAATTTTATTATTAAAGTTTCTATTAACAAGATTGGTAATTTGACTATCATTGACTTTATTATGATGATTTTTGAATGATAATTTAGTGTATTTTGATATTAAATTATGCTTATTCATAATTTGTTTAATTTTTCTGCGTGATAAATAAATTTCTTGGTTTGCTAGTATGACTTTTAATCTTCTAGTACCATAAACTTCTTTATTTTCTTTAAAAGCACTAATAACAGCTTCATCATAAATATTATTTTGATTTTTATTTTTTTTCTTTAAATTAAAATAATATGTTGATTTAGAGAGTTTTAAAAAACGACACATTGTGCGAATTTTATATTTAGATTTATTATTTGCAATAATTTCTATTTTCTGCCTATTATTAGTGCTGCTTGCTTTAAAATATCATTTTCCATTCGTAATTGTTTTAATTCTTTATTTGCTTGAATTAATTGTTTTTCTAAATCAGAAAGATTATCTTTGGTTTTAAAACTGCCTGAATTAGTAAATTGCTTAATTCATTTATAAGTAGCCGCTCTTGTAACGTTATATTCTTTAACAAGACAAGATACTGACTTGCCACTTTGATATAAAGCTACTATTTGTTTTTTAAATTCATCTGAATATGAGTTAATATTGGCCATAATTATTTTCCTTTCTTTTAACTAATTTGTGAACTTGTCTACGTAATTAGTGTCCAATAAAGTGTAACCCATCCACAAGATATTTCGGGTTGAGATGTTTCAAATGTAATAACTATGCATTCTATGTTTGCTGGTGCAATAATGTTTGATCAAAATTTATCACAATGAAATGTTTCAAAAGTAATAATTCATGATAATTTTGTGCTATTAATTCTCGAATTAGTAATAGCATTGATAAATTGCCAAATTTTAATTTTTAGATTTTATAATTTATGATGAAAATTTGAAAGAATTATTAGTAATTTTTAAGAAAACCAAAAATTGCTTTATATTAGAAAGTAATGTATAATATTAACGGGGATGTTCTGGTTTCGACAGGAGTGAACAACTAATTGTGGCAGTGGTTTGGTAGACCATAATACTACGAGGTTTCATAACCGGAAAACAAACTAAAACCGTAGTACCTAACTGATTCACAACAAAGTTAAACAACTTTGGATTTAGTTTAGGAAATCAAGCAGTTTTACCTGCTTAATTACTTAAGAAGTAAATACTACCGTTGCTAATAGCAAGTTTATCAATATTAGTAACGTATCATAAGGATAAACTAGAAAAAATGATGTTAATAAATTTTTTCGAATTTCCATTAACTAGCTATTCATAATTTCGTATAATTTATTATTAAATAGTGATTTTTCTAAATTATACTAAACTGTAGATACAGTTAGTCAGTTAACTTTTGGACGCGGGTTCGATCCCCGCCATCTCCACCATAAATTAAATGCACAATTGTGCTTTTTTTATTATTTAATTTAATAATTAATTATAAATAACTTTATAAGATTTTAATTAGTGAAATAAATAATAAAAAAATATTTAATATTTTATGAATAATATTGTAAAACAAGTTGCAAATAGTAACTAGTCTTGGTAATATTGAAAAGTCTTTAAATTTTTTTAATTATATTTGGAGCCGTGGCCAAGTGGTTTAAGGCATAAGTCTGCAAAACTTTGATCGTCGGTTCGAATCCGATCGGCTCCTCCAAAATATTAATAATATTTGCAAATATACTTGTAAATATTACTTTTAATAAGTTATAATTGATTAGGTTTAATGATTTAATGAGTTACTATAAATTTTAGTAATTAAATGCGCCTGTAGATCAATTGGATAGATCGTTTGACTACGGATCAAAAGGTTGTGGGTTCAAGTCCTGCCAGGCGCACCATCGGGATGTGGCTCAGCTTGGTAGAGCGCTCGGTTTGGGACCGAGAGGTCGCAGGTTCGAATCCTGTCTTCCCGACCATTATTAAAAACAAGGGCCCTTAGCTCATTTGGTAGAGCGCCTGCCTTGCACGCAGGAGGTGGTCGGTTCGATCCCGATAGGGTCCACCATTTATATATCGGTTTAAACATTTAAACTAAAACTGGCGAGGTAGCTCAGTTGATTAGAGCGTTCGGTTCATACCCGAGAGGCCATGGGTTTGAGTCCCATCCCCGCTACCATAGTCTAGGACCCTTAGCTTAGTTGGTTAAAGCTCCCGGCTCATAACCGGGCGAGCATTGGTTCGAATCCGATAGGGTCCACCATACTTAAATACTCGGAGGCTTACCCAAGTCCGGTTGAAGGGAACAGTCTTGAAAACTGTCAGTGCGCAAGTGCTCGAGGGTTCGAATCCCTCAGCCTCCTCCATTATTATTAAATTTTATACATCGCGGAGTGGGGAAGTGGTATCCCGTCGGGCTCATAATCCGAAGATCATTGGTTCAAATCCAGTCTCCGCAACCACGGTCTTGTGGTAAAGTGGTTAATACGCCTCCCTGTCACGGAGGAGATCGCGGGTTCGATTCCCGTCAAGACCGCCATTTAGAAAATAAAACATAAGTAGTATTAATTTAGAGAGTAAGTAAAAGGTCTTACTCTTTTTTTATTGTTATAATTAATAATTATTTTATTCATTATGGAAGAAAGTTTTTGATTGATTAAGTAAATTAAAAATATTAAAATACACGTATAATTTAAATAATCGATATAATTTTATTTAAATTTAACTATTACTTTATAATAGTTTTTAATTTTTAAAAGGGAGCAAAAATATGCCAAACAATTTATTAAACTTTAATAACTCATCTCCAAGTATCATAAGTAGCAATAATGTTGAGACATTGATACCAGTGAATAATGGATTAACATTAGAAAATGGTATCAATGAACCAATTTTAAAAAATATATTATCATTAAATTTTTTATACAATATTGAAATGGGTTCTAAAGAACAACTGCAGTTACTAACGGCAGAACAAATACAAGAATTTACCCAAAAACATATTAAAATGTTTAATAAAAAACAAATTCAAGCATTTACAGCCAAACAAATACCACATTTCACAAAAGCACAAATTCAAGCATTTACTTTACAACAAGTTTCATGATTTACTAAAAAGCAGAATTCATGATTTACTAAAAAACAACTTGCAACCTTTACACCAGCACAAGTTTTAAAGTTTAAGAATAAAAAAATCAAAAAAATAATTCAAAGAGAACAATTTCAAACATTTACATTAAAACCGATAAAAGTAACTTCATTAAGTTTAAATAGAAAAAAACGTTCGACTCGTTCGAACTTAGAAATGTATACTAGTCACCAAATTCAATTATTAACAAAAAAACAAATTTCAGAATTTACACCAGAACAAATACCAAAATTTGAACCAGAACAAATTCAATCATTTACACCAGAACAAATTCAAGCATTATGACTAAAACAAATTCGAGAATTTACAGAAAAACAAATTCAATCATTATCATTAGAACAAATACAAATATTCAGTCGTGCAGACATTGATTCTTTTACATCTGATCAAATTTCATGATTTGCACCAGAACAAATACCAAAATTTGAACGAGAACAAATTCAAGCACTTACAGAAAAACAAATTCAAGGACTAACACTAAAACAAATTCAATCATTTACAGAAGAACAAATTCAAGCATTTAGTCCAAAACAAATTTTATGATTTGCACCATGACAGATTAGATTATTTACATCTGATCAAATTTCATGATTTAGATCAAGTCAGATTGTAGAATTTACTAAAAACCAAATTCAAGCATTTAGTCCAAAACAAATTTCATGATTTAGACCAAGTCAGATTACAGATTTTACTAAAAAACAATTTTTATGATTTACACCAAGTCAGATTACAGATTTTACTAAACTACAAATTCAATCATTATCATTAGAACAAATACAAATATTCAGTCGTGCATATATTGATTCTTTTACATCTGACCAAATTTCATGATTTACACCAAGTCAGATTACACAATTTACAACTGAACAAATTCGAGAATTTACAGAAAAACAAATTCAATCATTTACACCAGAACAAATTCAATCATTCACTCCTGACCAAATTTCATGATTTAATCAAGAACAAATTTTAAATTTTACAGAAAAACAAATTCATTTTTTGACAGCAGAACAACGAAAAATTTTTGAGGGAAAAATAAATAAGTATTTTAATAGCACAACAGTTGCTTCAACAACAGTAAAACAAGTTGAAGAATTTAATTCAAAACCAATGCAATTATTATCAAAATCAGAAATTCAATCATTATCATTAGAACAAATTTTGTTATTAACTCCAATACAAAAAGCAGAACTGTCAGAACAACAAATTTCATGATTTAATCAAGAACAATTGGCAACATTTAAATTAGAGTCAGAGCAAGTTGAAAACAATAAATTAGTTTCAATGTCTTTTTGAATTTTACCTATTTTACCTCTTTGTTTAGTTGGAGGCTTAATAGGTTTTATTTTTAAAAAAATTAGAACTAATTTTAAATCAAATAATAACTTAGAAAGAAATAATGCAAATAAATCACAAGAATTAATAAATATAAATAATGAAGAAGAAATATTAATTATGGATAATATTGAATTACAATCTGTATGTGATGAAAATATAGAAAGTTTAAATAATGAAGTTGATAAGTGAAAACAAATAAATTCAATAGATTTATCAGATTATCAATCAAAATTAGCAACTGCAAGTATTTCTGGACACTCCATATAATCAAAAAAATATTTAAACAATACTATATTATTAAAATAAACAATAATTATTGAAAATTATTGTTTATTTTTCATATTACTTGTAGTTAAAAATAGATATTATTAATTATGTTTGTATTTATTTTAAAATAATAATTTAATTATTTTATAGATTTAAAATTTGGATATAAGTTAACTATATAGTTTTTAAATAAAATGCATTATAATTATTTTATAGGATGGGTGAAAGATATGGATAAATCATTAGATAAACAATTTTTAACTACAAGTAATCTTATTGGTCAAAAAGAGTTAAAGAAATTAAAGGAAACTCCTTTACCTTCATTATTAGATTTAAATTTAACAAGAGTTTATTTTACTAGTCTTGGTGATGGTTTTTCGCGAATATTTATTTTAATTATTCAAATTTTTTGAATTGGTTTGATTTTTTTTAATGGCATTGGTTTTGGTCAATTGGTTGCTAATCTTCCTGGTATACCATCAGCACCAGTTTTTCAAAGTGCAATATTAAAAGTAGTAGCAATGTTAGTTACTGTTTTATTTGCTTTTATAATTTTAATTATGATTTTACCCGTTTTTTTATCTAAAACTATTAGAGGTATTGGTTTAAGTTGTTTATTTTTTTTAATATTTGGTTCTATTGTTAACTTAATAATTATTGGTATTAGTTTTTTTATGTTTTCTTATAGTGACAGTCCTTATCGAATTACAGTATTGATTTTCGCAGTTATAGCACTCTTATTATGATGAATTGCTATTTTGCATTGATGATTAAATACTATTGAAAATAAAAAATATTTAATTAAAAGTATTATTAAAATGTATGAATTAAGTTTTAGATAATGGAAATTTAGGTGAATAATATATGGCTAAAAAGAAAGATAATGATGATTGAAGAAAACTAAATAATATTACTAAATACGTTACTGGTAAAGTAGAACCAGTAAAAGTAAAAAAAACTTTTTTGACAATAACTATTTCTTTAATTATGATAATTCGTTTAGCAATTAGTACTTTTTTTATTGCTCTTGCTATGCAGAGTGCTTTTAATATTGGTTATTTTAAACAAAATATTCCAGAAGAATCAATTGTTGTTGATATGAATGATGTTCCAATTGATAGTAGTAATAAAAATTTACGTTTGCCATTTTTTGAAGAAGAATCAAAAAAACAAGTTTTTGATTTATTAATAAAAGAATCTTGATGAGATAGTTTTTTTCCAACTAATATTACTAATTATGATTTCACTTTTTATAAACCTAATAGTAATGATGAATTAGATAAGAGTTTAATTCAAACTGATGGTGTTACTAAATTTGATTTAAAATTAAAGTTACAATCTTCATTTATTGAATTTAAAATACCAGTAATTGCATTAATTAAAAATACTGCTAAATTTTATGAAAAATTTATGATGTTTAATCAATTTGAAGGAAAATTTAGTAAACATATTTCAGGAAAATTTCCAAATGGTAGTGATTATTTGCAAGAACAATGAACACATGGTTATTTACCAACTAATTTTTATTATGCGGATAAAATTGATAATACTGTTGTTTATAAAACAATCGAAGATGAAATTAATAAATTTATTAATGATTATGAAGAAGAATTTGCTAGTACTACTCATCTTTATCCAATAATATCAACAATTCCTTTACTAGATATTGACTTTAATGATGTAGATACTATTAAACCATATTTTGAATTAGTTCATCATCCCGAATTAAATTATGTTGGTAATGCTGTGAGTAGTTCCAAAGAATATGTTAACCTTTATTCATATTCTTCAAATTTTCCATTAAAGCCTTTTTATATAACATATGTTTCTAATCCAAATGTTGTTTATGATTTCATTGAGTTAAAACCAACAAGTATTGAAGAGGTTATTGATTATTTTAAAGTTAAGCCTATTGATTTTGTTTCTTTTAGTATGGTACAAGAATCAGTAGATAGTGATGAATCATTAATAAAATATAGTCCTCCACATGTATTATTGACTAGTGATAATAGTGGTAATCATTTTAAATATAAGGAATTGAGTTATTATTTTGGTTTTTCAAATTCAATAAATAATAGTATTGAAAATATTAATGTTAATGATTATGTTAATATTGGTGATCTAGAAACTTTTTTAGAAAATAAATATTGACAAGAAATGTATCAATTTGCAAAAAATAATTCTACTTTTTTCTTATTAGATTATCCTGATTCGACGGTTGATCCAAATATTAATTGAAATCTTGTTATTAAATCACTTGTTACTTTTAAAGGATATTTTGTTAAAGCTTTAAATGTGCAAATTTATGAGTTAACTGCTTTTACTTTTTTAGATATTGATGGTAATAATTTATCATTAAAGGCAACTGATATTATTAAGACTGATGATATTAAAAAAATTAGATTTCATATTGGAAAAGATTTGACAAGCAGTGGCTATGTTCCCAAACCTCATAGTTTTAATTTTACTTTTAAAGTAAAGTGAATTTAAATACTTAAAAATAAGTGTTGATTTTATGAAAATTGGTTAAATTTTGATAACTATAATTTAATATTCATACTACTTATATAAAATAGTTTTAATTATATAGGTTATTAATTGTAAAATTAATATAAATTTGTTATTATTCTTATGTATAAAAAATATAAATAATATAGTAGTTTTTAACCCATTGTTTGTTGAGATAAAAGCAAATGGGTTTTTATTTTGAAAGGAAAATTATAAATGATATTGCAAAAATATAAAAAATTAAAATTAGCAACCTTATTTTTATTTATTTTAACTATTTTAATTATGGTAATTGGTTTAATGTTAATTGGTTTTTCAAATTTTGATAAAAGTTTTTTTGAAAATCTTAAATTATATAAAGAAAAAAGACTTATTGTAGAAATAACACTAGAAATAACAAATGGATTTAGTTTATTAAATTATATGAGTGTAAATTATATTTTAAATCATTCTGCAGAAAATATATGTTCATCAGTAATTCATAATTATGATGGTTATTATGATTGAGTTCAGTTACAAATTGGAGTTATTTTTTGTATAATTTTAACTCCAATTTTTGGATTTTTTACTATTGCATTAACTTTTTTAATTATTGGTTTAAAAGTAAAAATAAAAAATAATAATTTTTGAGATGCAATCCAAAAATGTGAAATAATTAACAGTTATTATGTTCATTAGGTATTTTGTTTTTAAAATATATTAAGTATTATCTTTAGTGAATCAACAAAATATTTTATTTTATATATTGATTTATAATTTCTTATTTATTTAAAAAATATTTTTAATAATTATTTAACTTTGATCATCCAAAATTAAATAATTATTTTTTTGTTTTTTAATTTTGTCATATTATATCTTAAAAAAATAAATTTAAATTTGATAATATGTTTATTTAATAATTTTGTAAAATTAAACGCTTATAATTTTGATTTATATCAGATACTATTATTAAGTTTTAATACCTAAAATAAGTTATAATATAAATAAAAAATAAGGGGTGTTAGATATATGGAAGAAAAAAAAGATGACTTAAAAAATACTCCATTGTCAAATGTTGATAATAGTATTATCAAATCAAATAATGATAATCAATCATTTAAAGATATTGAAGAACAACGTTTTACAACTTATAATCCGTTATTAAGTGATAGTATTAAATTTAAAAGAATGTATTGAAGTTCAAAAATGGAAAATATTGCTCGTATTTTGTTACTTACAGTTTCATGTTTTCATTTAATTTTTTCTTATTTTTTAGCTAACAATTTGGTTAATCAAATTTTGAGTAATAAAGGTAGTAACATGAACCCAACTTATATAATTTATATATTTTTAATTATAACTCTGGGATTTAATTTTATATTTTATTTACCAGTAGCGATTGGTCGCACTGCTAGTGCTATGTTTGGATGATCAATTGTTTATATTATTTTAGCAATTGCTTATTTTATAGTTTTAGAAGTATTTTGTACAATTTTGTTAGTGGTTAATGGATTAGTAAATGAAACTGTTTCTGCAGAAGTTCCAATATTTATGATTATTGTTTTATTAATAACTGTTTTATGATTAATTGCTGCTTGTTTATTAATTGTTAAAAGTGATGATGTAAGAAGAGAATTAAGTGTCGAATAAATAATAAGTAAAGGAGAATATAATGAATACAGATAGTTTACTTTCTAAGCGAATTAAACAATTAATTAAAGTAATTAGCGCTGATGTTTATGAAAAAGAAACTGTTTTTAAACTTGCTATTTTGGCGTTATTATCAGGAGAATCAATATTTTTATTAGGATTACCAGGAATTGCTAAATCATTAATTTCACGACGAATTAAATATGCGCTTCATGATGGGCGAAATTTTGAATATTTAATGAATCGTTTTTCTACTCCAGAAGAAATTTTTGGACCAATCTCAATCAAAGATTTATTAAAAGGTAACTATGTAAGAATTATTGATCAATATTTACCTGCTGTTGATATTGCTTTTTTGGATGAAATTTGAAAAGCAGGCCCTTCAATTCAAAATACTTTACTAACTATTATTAATGAAAAAATCTTTCGTAATGGTGGTGTTGATATCAAAGTACCATTAAAACTATTAATTTCAGCTTCCAATGAGTTACCAGAAAGCGGTAAAGGTTTAGAAGCTTTATTTGATCGTTTTATTATTAGAATGATAGTTTATGGTTTAACTAATGAAGAAAATTTTAATGATATGCTAGAAAGTATTACTAGTTTAGAAGTAAAAGTTCCGCTTGAATTACAAATTAAAACATCTGAATATGAAAAGTGATTAAAAGAATTGGAAACTACTGTTACTTTAAGCAAAGAAACATTAAGTTTTATTTCTCGTTTTCGTAAAATTTTAACAGAAGCAACTAATGGTAAAGCTTACATTTCTGATCGAAGATGAAAAAAAATTGCAAAATTAATAAAAGCTTCAGCTTATTATAATGGCAGAACAACTACTGATAAGCCTGATTTATTGATTATTCCTTACTGTATTTGAGATAATGAAGATCAAGAAAAAGAATATACAAAACTTTTCAATGAAGCATATTGTGAAGATTTAACTTACACATTAAAACAAAATCAGATTGAACTGGAAAGTGAGTTGGAAACATTAAGTAATAATGCCGAAAACATTAAAGATAGTCAAAATCAACCATCTATTTACTCCAATCCATTTTCTGAAGAAATTAAAGGTATATATTATCGTTTATTATGACATAGTGATGAATTTCCAATTTGTTTTATTAGTAGAAAGGATTTTCAGTTATTATTACGACGTAATAAAAAAAGTCATAATATTCAATTATTTTATGGTAAAAGTTTAAGTAAAATGGAAGGTAATCAGAAGTTTGAACTACAATTAAAGAATTCTAGTGAATTAATAAATATTACAAATAATTCTATAATTCAAGTTGAATTAACTAATACTGATAGTAAATCACAATTTGGAAATATTAATAGTCAAATTAAAGATTTAAAGCAACAAATTAATGAATTAAAAGTACATTTTGAACAAGAATATCATCATTTAAGTAAAACCAATTCTATATTTTTTGATGAACAATTTAAATCACTATTAGAAATGGCATTTTTTGATAAAATTTCACAAATACCTGAGGCAGAAACCGAAAAGACTCTTTCATCAGAATCACTAACTGAAGATTCACCAATAACTATCCCAAATGTTAATGACACTAATAATAATTCTGATGTTAATTAAAATAGGTGATTAGTATGGAAGAATTAATTGAATCCCATGTTTCACAAATTTTAGAAACTAAATTAAAAAAAATGTCTTTATCAGAAACAAATTTAAGTAGTTTTGCTTGATTTAAAAGAAATTTTGCTTGATTAGCTCCGGAATTTGATCAACAAATTAGTCATTTTTATTTAAATGAAGTTTTAGAAAAAAGTAAAAATATTGTTATTAGTCCCATCATTAAAAGAGAATTACGATTATATTTCTGAGTTATGATTAATGGTATTGATAGATTAAAAAATAATTGACAAGAAATTTACACTAGGGCAAAAACTCTTGATTCACTAATGATTAATTATTTTCATTATTTTCAAGAAAAATTTAAGGATCGTAAACTTAATAGTAAATTAACTTTTGATAATTTTACAAGACATTGAGAAAGTTTAATTGTTCAAAGAATTGTAAATTATAAGTTATTTGAAACTATGCAAATGCGTCAAAAGTATTTAACAATGTGAAGTAATAATATTAAAATTATTAATGAAGTAAGGCATATTGTTGGTTTTGCTTGAAATTTTTTTGGACGATTTTGAGAAGGAGATTTAAATGATTTTAAAAAAATTAATTTAAATACTATTATACAATATGGTGAAATTTTAAATAAGAATCCAGCTATTATTGAAATTGCTAGACTACTTGGTCGTTGAAAAGGAATTTCAGGTTTAACAGAAAAGCAGATTCATCAAAAAGTACAAATTGAATATGAATTAAAGCCATTAGGAAAATGGCCTGAAGAAATAGTAGGAATTACCGAGGGTAAAGATTTAGAACATTTATTACCATTAGAATTAGTTAATCTTGCTATTCCAGAGTTAAATGCCATTTTTTATAAAAAATTTGTTGAAGAAAAGTTAGCAATTACAGAGTTTGAATCATTGGATTTAGTTGCCACTGAACATCTTGTTGAAGAAGTTGTAGAAGTACCAATTCCCGAAAGTGAAGGCCCTTTTATCTTATGCATTGATACATCTAAATCAATGAGTCATAGTCCGGAAATTATTGCAAAATCAATTGCGCTGGCTATTAGTAAAATTGCTTTACAAGAAAAAAGACCGTGCTATATGATTAATTTTTCTGGTAAATTTGAAACTTATGACTTATCTAATTTAGTTTCATCAATTCCCAATCTAATTCATTTTTTAGGTCATAGTTTTAAAGGACATACTAATATTAATCCAGCTATTAGTCATGCTTTAACAATTATGCAATCTAAGACATATCATAATGCAGACTTATTGGTAGTTTCTGATTTTTTATCTGCTAATATTACTAAAAATAATATTAATTTAATGTTACAACTAAAAGCAAAAGCTAATCGTTTTCATGCTATTAATATCGCTTATTCAACATTACCTAATAATTTTAAAAAATATTTTACTAATTATTGACATTATGATCCTCGTGATCCATTTGCTGCGCGAAAAATTGCATTAAATTTAGCTAAAACTAAAAAAATAAAATAATGCATTTCGTTTAAAAATAATTTTTATATAAAATATAAATATTATAAAAAATAAAAATAAACTAAAATATAAGTTTATTTTGTTATAATTCTTTTTGAATATAAATTAATGGAGGTAAGAATATGAAATTAAAAGTAGCAACCTCTTTTAGTGGTATTGGTTCATTTGAACAAGCGCTTAAAAAAATGGATATTGAACATGAAATATTATTTGCTTGTGATAATGATAAATATGTTAAAGAAACATACTTTGCAAATTATAAAATAAATGATAATCAATGATATGATGATGTATATAATATTGATGGTAGTAAGTTTAAAAATAAAGTTGATATATTTGTAGGTGGTTCTCCATGTCAAAGTTTTAGTTCGATTGGTTTTCAAAAAGGGTTGGAAGATACTAGAGGTTTATTAATTTTTGAATTTATTAGACTTGTAAATGAAATAAAACCCAAAGTTTTTATTTTTGAAAATGTTAAAGGGTTACTAACAAATAATAAAGGTCAGACTTGAAAAATAATTGAACAAAAATTTAAAGAAACGGGTTATAATATTCACTATAAACTTTTAAATGCTAAAGATTATGGTATTCCACAAAGTAGAAATCGACTTTTTGTTGTTGGATTTTTAAATGAAACTGATTTTAAATTTCCAAAACCTATTGAATTAAAATATAAAATGAGTGATTTTTTAGAAAAAGTATTTTTAGATGAACAAGAAATATCAGAAAAAGCTAAAAAATACGTTTTAAATGAAGAAAGAATGAAAAAGAAGATAACACAAGTTAATGGTGAAATAATGCTTTGTCAAGTTAGAAATCAACAGTCAAATTTTATTGGTGATTTTGTTTCAGAAGGGTATATTAAAAAATTTATTTTGTCAGAAAAGTTACAAAATACAGTTTTAAAAAAAGGTAAGGCAAATCCTCAAATAGCAAAAACAATCTTAAGTTCTTCTTTTAAATATCATTATGCAAGTACTGACAATTATGTTAATTATGATACTGATAGGATAAGAAGATTAACGCCAAAGGAGTGTTTAAGATTAATGGGTTTTCCTGATTCTTTTAAAATAGTAGTTTCTAATACTCAGATTTATAGACAATCTGGTAATAGTATTGTAGTAAATGTTTTTGAACATTTATTAAAAGAAATATTATTGTCATTAGAAAATTCTAACATTGATACTTCTATAAAAGAAAAAAAAGGAAATAAATCATGGGAAATATCGTTATAAGTAGTAATGATATCATATTAAATAAGGTAATTACTTTATCTAATGAATATGTTTGTGCTAATAATAAACATAAAATTTCTAGAACTAATGGTCAAGCTAAAATAAAATTTTCAGAAAATCAATTTTTAGAAATATTTGGTAAAGAGATTAAGGGAAATATTTATTTTTCATTACACAATTTAGAAAATTTTATTGAATCTTTAAGAATTAGATGAGTAACAATTTTAAAAACTAGTCATGATTTTAAAAGTCCTGATATTAAAAAAATTAACGAAATGATTAATATGTTTTATAGTAAATATAATAGTATGTTATTAGAAAATGATAATTTTAATGAAGAGTATATTATGACCACATTTAGTAAAAATAGATATGCCTTAGAAATTCCTATTTTTAGTAAAATAATATTTTATATTGCAATACCTTTTGAAACTTTTTTAGAAATAAAAAAAACGAAAGATAATCACGTTTTTATTTCATTTGGTTTAGATTTTTCTTTAATAAAGAATAGTATTTTATTTAAACAACAAAATGAACTAAGGAAAAATTCAAATAAAAGAATAGTAACAGCAAGAAAAGGTCAAGATGAATTAAGAAAAAAAATAATTAAAAAATACAGTGTATGTCAAATCACAGAATTGGAATATAATGAATTATTAATAGCATCACATATAAAACCTTGGGTTTTTTCTGAAGAGAAAGAAAAAATAGATTTAAATAATGTTTTATTACTTAGTGCTATATTTGATAAACTTTTTGATCGTGGATTAATTACATTTGATATTAATGGCTATATTATATTTTCTGATTTATTACCAAATAATGATGTGTATAAGCTTAAAAAAATTATTAAAAATAAACAGTTAAGATTTAATAATGAACAAAAAGAATATATAAAATATCATAGGGAAAAAATATTTAGGTATATTAATGGATTTTTATTATTAGGCTAAATATATTTGTTAGAACTTTTTTATGTTATGAATTTTAATAGGGATTTGTTTATAATTTTTTTATGATAAATTTAGCTAAAACTAAAAATAAATCTTAATTTTAATTTTTGATAGTTATTTTTTTGCTTTAATAATGATAAAATATTATTAGAGGGAAAAAATAAACTGATAATGAGAGATGGATAATATGAAAAAAAATAATTTAATTTTAAGTAAAACATTAGTTATTATTAGTGTTTTAACAGTAACAATTAGTTTATCAATTTTTCCATTATTTAATTGGGGTGTTCCATTAAAAAACAATATTGCTATTATTATTACTTTAATCGTTAATAAAGAACCAATCACTAGTAGTTTTTATAAACAATTAATGACTAGTGATAGTATAGTTTCTTTATATACTTTTGGAACATTATTGATTTTTAATTTAACTTATTTAATACCATTAATTTTTATTAAAAAACCTTTTTCAAGATCAGTTTTTGCTATACACATGTTATTAATAACCTTAGTATTGATACTTTTTGTATTAGTACTTTTTAATTACTTTAATATTAGAAATTTTCAAACTATTCCTTTTAAAGATTTATGAACAATACCTTGAGCAGGTATTGGTTTAAGTTTACTTACTATTTTTTGATATGGCTTAAAAAATTTATGAGTTAATCCTCCACAATTATCAAAAAAAACTAATGATTATAGTAAAAACAAAAAAGAAGAAATTAAAAGTGATGATTTATCATCATATGAAGATTTACAATTGCAATTAAAAACGTTAAAAAAACAATTAAAAGAAGTTAGAAATATTAAAACTAAGAAATAATAAAAGTTATTTTAGACTTTTAATTAGATCATTAGCAAACTTTGTTTTTTTGATATTTGTTGTTGGTTGATTACTAGAGTTAGGTGAATTTATTTCATTTTTACTTGAGTTTAAAATTCATGATTGCAAATATTCTTTCACTTCTAGATTCTCAAAAATTATCTATACATTCAATTTTAGCACCATTTTCTATTAGAAACTTAACTCCCTCTATATTATTATTATCAGCAATTAGGATTAGGGCAGTTTTACCATTTTGATTTGTATGATTAATATCAGCGTTATTTTTTACCAAAAATTTAACTATATTTAAATATCCTTTTTTGGCGGCTTTCATTAATGGAGTATTACCACTAGTATTTTTATCTGGATAAGAATTCACTTTACCGGTAAGTTTTTTACAAATGGAATATTTAAAGTTTCTATAATTGACATTGGCGCCATTTTTTACTAATTTCATAGTTTTTTTTAAATTACCTTCTTCAATAGCAATCATTAATTTCTCATTTTTAGTCATATCTTTTAATGCTCCTTTTTAGTAATTTAATAAAAATCCTATTATAGAAATATCTATAATAGGAATAAACAATTATTAAATTAATAAAATTATAATTTATTTTTTTAATCTATCAATTAATATGCTTTTTTGTATTTTTAAGGTTTTGAATATTTAATTAAAAATAATTTAAAGAATGTAAATAAATGATTATAAAATAAGTGTTTTGTATAGTTTGATTTAATTATTATTTTATAGTAGTGTATTATCAATAGTAATTATAATATTTGCAAAATTAGCCTTTTAATAGATTTATTTATTAATAAGGTTTTTTAATATTATAATTTATATTTTAAATTAACATTATTATGAGGAGAAATTTTAATGCCAAGATTAGAACATTTAGAAAAAGAAAGAATAAACAAATTTCTTATTTTACTAAAAAATAGTGATGAAATAAAAACTTTTTTTAATGATTATAAAGAAGTCATATTAAATGGTGAATGTCAATATATGAATTTTTTTTATGATTTAGATGCATTTTTAAAAAATAAAGAAAAAATTAGAGAACAATTAAGAGCAGAAACAGCTCCTGATAATAAAAAAATAAAAAAAATAAATTCTTTTTTTTAAAAAAGGAAAATAATAAAAAAATGTTTTTAATAGAAAACTTAGAAAAGAAAGCAAATATGTTGGAAGAAATACATAATATTTTATTAGAACTACGTGATAATGCACCAAAACGGGAAATGGAACACATTATTTATTTAAAAATATTATTATTATATTTTAATGATACTACTATAGAAGGCAAAACGTTAGATTTTTCTGAATATGAACAATGAACAAAGATATTTATTGAATTTGCTAATATAAGAATGAATGAACTTGAAGGAATTGATTTAGAAAATATTAAAATAATAACTGATGCAGTACAAACTTTATTTTTAGATGTATTTCGTGATGAAACTTTTCAAAGAAAATATAATTTAAATATTAAAAAAGAAAAGTCTAAATTAGAAATAGAAGATGTAATATCTTTTAATCTTTTTAATGATGCACTTGAAATTATAAATACTAAAATATTTAAAACATATATGGAACAATTACCTATTTTTAGCAAAAAAATACCAAAATATATTAGAGAAATATCAATTATTAAAAAATACGATATACTAGTTGATTATAAATTATTTCTTCTTAAAAGAAATGAAATAAGAGAGACTATTGATATAGTCACAAAGATATCAAAAGAATTATTTGAAAGAAATGAACAATATAAAAATAAAATTAAAAAGAAAGAAAATGAAAACAATACTTTTTCTTTATTAAAAATGGAACTTGAATTAGTAGCAATAGAAGAAATAATTAATACACTTAAATTAATTGAAGAATATAAACATTCTAAATTTATTTTTGCAATTCGTGGTATATGAAATCTTATTTTAATTTTATATTTAAAAGAAACAAATCATAATAAAGAAATAAAAATTGAAGAATTTCAAAAATGAATAGATAACTTTATTAAAGTATGTAAAAACCAGAGATTTTATATTACAGAACGTGAGAAATTTAAAAGTTTAAGTAATTTTATTGAAATTCTTCAAAATTTTAAAAAAAATATTGTTACAAATAAAGAATTTCAAGAAGAAGTTGCAATCACAGTTATTAGTGAAAAAGATTTTCCTGAAAATATAAGTTTGATTAATAATACTTCTAGTGTAGTAACAAATTTAGAAAATAGACCATTTAATATGTAAAGTTTATTTTTTTATTTTAACAAAATATATTGTATAAAATAAAAATAAATTATGATTTTAATAATAATTTTCCCTTTACAAATAATTATAATAGGTGTATTATTTTTAGGAATTATATATTTGTAAAATTAAGCCCGTTAATAAATTAAATTTATTAGTGTGGCTTTTTATTATTTTTATATAATTCATTAGCAAACAATATTAATTAAAAACAAATTAAATATGTTAAGGAGAGATTTAAGTGTCAGAGTTAGATTTCTTATTTAATGAAGAAAAAGCAGAACAATTTATTCAAGAAGCAAAAAAAGATGAACAAATGAAAAAATATAATAAATCTTTTAATGATTTAAATGAAATTTTAAAACAATATTATAGTTGTTTAGATAGATATAATGCTTTTATAAATTCAAACAATAATAGACAATTAAATTTAAAAAATAAAATAAAAAAATTATTTTTGTCAAAAAATATTCAATTTTTAAAAACAAAAAGAAGTTTAGCAGAAAAAAAATTACGATTTGCTGAACATAATATTTATTGTAAAATATTATCCTTATATTTTGATGATAGTTCTTTAAATGGTAAAAGATTATATTTTTATGAATATGAACAATGAAAAAAGATATTTATTGAATTTGCTAATATAAAAATGAATGAATTACAAGGATTTGATTTAGAAAATATTAAAATAATAACTAATACAGTACAAACTTTATTTTTAGATGTATTTCGTGATGAAACTTTTCAAAACAAACATGAATTGGAAGTTATAAAAGTAAAAAATTTAATGGAAAAATTTATTTATGAAACAATTAATAGTAAAGAAATATTAAGTTTTCAAGTAGCGTTTGCCAAACATAAATTAGTTAATGAACAATATAACAATCTAAAAGATAATCAAGAATCAGTTCTAAAAGAAATTAATTTAAAAATAAAAGTTATTACAGATAAAATAGAAAAAAACAATATGAAGCTACAAAAAATAAAAAACATATGATTTTATAAAATTTGAAAATGTAGACAGTTAAAGAAAAGTAACAAAAATTGAGAAATTAAATTAGGTGAAAAGATTGCAGAAAAAGAATTTTTTTTTAAAAAAATTTAAAGATCTTTATACTAAATCACTAGATCAGTCAACACTTAAAAAAGCAGAATTGGATTTATCTGCTAAACTATTAGCATTTTATTTAGAACAAAACAAATCTAAAAATTTAAAATTTTCTGAATATGAAGTGTGAAAAGTCGAATTTATTGCTACATGTGAAAAAGTAATTAAAAATCTTGAATTTAATAGTTTAAAAATAGAGTTAATTAGTAATTTTGCAGTAACTTTATTTAAAGATGTTTTAAAAAATATTGAACTTCAAAAAAAATACGAAATTAAAGTTATTAATGATGATAATGATTTATCATCTCAATTAGATTCTGATACATGTCTTGTTTCTGAAAGCGGCATTAGTGAGTGAAGTGATAGTTTCGGTGAAAGTATTAATATTGATATGGATATTGACTTTCATTCTCCTAAACAAACAGTTGTAGCATAAGTTATTAATAAAATAAATTATTAAAATTATATATATATATAGCTAACGAAAGTAATGTTTACTCATAAATAATGTAAAATAATAATATGTAATTTAAACAAATCTTGCACTTACAAGTATAATTCAGCAATAATTAAAATAGATTAGGAAGATTAAATTATGCCAAAACCATACAGTGAGGACTTACGAAGAAAAGTAATAGAAGTTTATGAAAGTAAAAACATGAAAATTAAAGAAATTTGTAAAGTGTTCAATATCACTAGAAAGACTTTATTTTTATGAAGAAAAAGAAAGCAAAAAACCGGAAATATAAAACCAATTTTGAATTATCAAAAAGGACATAGCCACAAAATAAAGGATTTAGATGAATTAAAAAATTATTTAGCAGAAAATAAAGATGTTACAGTTCAAAAAGTAATTGAAAAATTTGGTGATATGACAAAAGAAACAGTTTATAACTATTTCAAAAAACTAAATTATACATATAAAAAAAACTTTTCTATATGAACAAAGAGATAAAAATAAACAAGAAGATTTTTTAAAAGAAATAGCGAAAATAATGAATGAAGATTTGGTATATATTGATGAATCTGGAATTGATGATAATGAATTTTATAAATATGGTTGGTCTGAAAAAGGTAAAAGATTATTTGATAATAAACCTGCATATAAAATAAAGAGAATGAGTATAATTGGTGCACTAAATAAAGGTAAATTAAAAGCTCTATGAGCATTTGAAGGACATTGCAATAGTAAAATTTTTGAATCATATGTTAAAAATATACTAATTCCAGTATTAAAGTGTGGACAAATTATAGTTTTAGATAATGCGACGTTTCATAAATCTAAAGCAACAAAACAATTAATTGAAAATGTTGGATGCAAACTATTATTTCTTCCACCATATTCTCCTAATTTAAATCCAATTGAACATTTTTGATTTGCTATAAAACATAATATAAGAAAAATATTACCAAATTATTGACCAAATATTAAAAACGCGATTGATTTTGTTTTTCAAGATATGAGTAAACATTACTTTCGTTAGCTATATATATATATATATTGAATTTATTTATAAAACATAAATAAATTATCGGATTAAATAGTGGGTTATAAGAGATATATTTGAACTAATGGAAAGAATGATTAAAATGGATATTAAACTTATAAACAAATGAGAAGTAATAATTAAATTAATAATATATTCACAAGCAATAAAAGAATATCAAGAGTATTTTAATATTTTACAAGAATTAGAAAAAGAACGTATAACTAGATTAGAAGATCTTGAAAATAAAAAACAAGAAATAATAGAAAAAATAAATAATAAACAATTAGTAATTCCGATTATTACTGCATTATTAAATTGTTGAAGAAGAAATAAAATTCAAGATTTTGATTTTTTGATTAAAAAATTGAAAGTTAAAACTCCTCATAATAATATGAGAAAAGTATGACGTAATGTTTGAAAAGAAATATTAACTTATTATTGTGATCGTGATTTAACTAAGACAATTAATTCCGAAGAGTTTAAAGAATGACAGGATAAATTTATTGAAAATTGTGAATCATTAATTGAAAAATGAAAAGGTAAAGAAAAATATAAATTGATATTAGATACTTGTAAAAAATTATGTGAGATTGTCAAAAGTTTAGTAAATGATGTATGTAGTGATCATGAATTTCAAAGAAGTGAATCATTAAATATTATTGGTAATAATATATTTTTACAAGCAAATATTGCTAAAGAAAATGAGTCTACTGATTTATTAAATAATAATTGAAAAGAAGAAATTAGAAGAGACTCAAATCACTTAATGCCAAAAACTGAAAAACCTTGTTGAAGAAGATATGTAATTAGAAGATAATTAGCAAAAAAATAAATATATATTTAAAGAAATAAAAAAATAAGTTTTAACCCCTTGTTATTTTTTACTTTTATATGCTATTATTGTATAGGTAACGGCTCGGTAGCTCAGTTGGTAGAGCATTCGCCTGAAGAGCGAAGTGTCAGTGGTTCGAATCCGCTTCGAGCCACCATTATTTAAAATATAGGCAATTAAGCCTTTTTTTTAATTATTTTTCTTAGATTTAGGTTTAAGTTAAAATTTTAGGTATAATAGTGTCATTAGCAATTTTAAACAATTAATAATTCTAGAAAGAAGGGTATTAGTGTCTAAAATTTTAGTTTTAAATAATGCGAAAATAATTAGCATTAAGAAAATAATAAATAATGGTTTTTTAGTAATTAAAGATAATTTAATTTTCCAAATTAATGAAGGAAAGTATAATTATGAATTTCAAGATGCTCAGGTTATTGATTGTCATAATCAAACAATAATACCTGGTTTTATTGATTTACATGTACATGGAGGTTATGGCTATAGTTTAATGGATGGTACCATTGAATCAATTAATAATTTTGCAAAATTAGTTCCAAAAGAGGGAGTAACAAAGTTTTGTTATGCAACAGTTACTGCCAGCAAAAAAGAAATTGATAATGTTCTTTCAGTATTTGCTAAGTATATGAAAACAGAAAATAAAGGTAACAAGGCACGAATTATTGGTGCATATTTAGAAGGACCTTTTATCTCAGAATTACAAAAAGGAGCACATACTCCGTCATTACTTCATGTTCCTGATCTTAATTTAGTAAAATCTTGAAATATAATTAGTAACAAAAATTTAAAATTTATTGTTTATGCTCCTGAGATAGATCCTAATTTAAATAATAAAAATTCAAATTTTATTTCTTCATTAATTAAAAATAACATTATTCCTAGTGTTGGTCATAGTAATGCTACTTTTAAAGAAATAACTAAAACTGTTGAATATGGTTTAACGCATATTACCCATCTTTATAATGCAATGAGCCCCTATAATCATCGTGATCCTGGTGTTGTTCCGGCATCATTATATTATGATCAATTAGTTACTGAGTTAATTTGTGATGGAATTCATGTTGATATTGATATTTTAGCAATAACATATAAAATTAAAGGTGCCGATGGAATTTGTATGATTACTGATGCCATGAGTGCGAAAGGACAGCCTGATGGTAAGTATTTATTGGGACCATTACCTGTCATTAAAAGTAATAATAAGGTTACTGTTGAAGCAACCGGAAAATTAGCAGGCAGCATTGCAACAATGATTGCTGGTTTTAAAAATTTATTAAAAATTACTAATAATAATTGACAAGATTGCATCAAAATGGCTTCTTATAATAGTGCTAAACAAGTAGGAATTGCAAATAAAACGGGTGATATTGTTATTGGTAAATTAGCAGATATTATTGTATTAACTAAGAATAATGATATTTTTTTAACAATATGTGAAGGAAAAATTGCATATCAGCAAGAATAAGTAAGTAATGTAAGGGGTTTTTAAATTATGAAATTAATTATTTTAAAAGATAAAACTGAGGTTGCTCAATTATTAAGTAAAATTATTATTGATATTATTAAAGTTAAACCAAATGCTATTTTAGGATTGGCAACGGGAAGTAGTCCAATTGAAACATATGATTTATTAATAGCAGATGCAAAAAATAACAAAAGAGATTGATCAAAAGTCGTAACATTTAATTTAGATGAATATGTTGGTTTAACTCCAGATCATGTAAAAAGTTATCGTTATTTTATGAATCATCAATTATTTAATCATATTAAAAGTCTTAATTTAAAAAATACGTATGTTCCTAAAGGTATTGGTGATTTAGACCAAAATGTGGAAGAGTATGAAAAATTATTAAAAGAAAAAGGACCAATTGATTTACAAATATTGGGCTTAGGTACTAATGGTCATATTGCTTTTAATGAACCAGGTACTCTTGCAAGTAGTAAAACACATGTTGTTAATTTAACTAAAGAAACAATTGAAGCTAATAAAAGATTTTTTTCTAAAGTTGAAGATGTACCAACCAAAGCTGTTACGATGGGTATTCATACTATTTTACAAGCTAAATTGATTGTTTTAATTGCTACAGGAACTAATAAAGCACAAACTATTCGAGAGTTAGTTGAAGGTAAAGTTTCTCCAAATTATCCATGTACTTTTTTACAAAATCATGATGATGTTACAATTATTATTGATGAAGAAGCAGCAACATTATTAAAGCCAACTATATCAAAAAAAAATTAACTTAAAGGAGAAACAAATGGAACGTAAAAAGATTATTATTGGAAATTGAAAAATGTATAAAAATATAGAAGAAACTCAATTTTTTTTAAATGAATTTAATAAATTATTAAAAACTAAAACTATTAAATATGATTATGGAATAGCAGCTAGTTTTACTAATTTACCTTTATTAAAAATGAATAAAACTTCTGCTTTAATTATTGCAGCTCAAAATTGTCATTATGAAACCGAAGGTGCATATACTGGTGAAATTTCAATTAAGATGCTAAAAGATATGATGGTTAGTCATGTTATTATTGGTCATTCTGAACGCAGAATGTATTTTAATGAAGTAGATGAAACAATAAATAAAAAATTACATTCACTATTTAATGCTAATATTATACCAATTTTATGTTGTGGTGAAACTTTAAACCAATATGAAAATAAAAAGACTAATGAAGTAATTAAAAATCAAATTAAGTTAGCATTAAAAAATATTAAAGCAGAAAATATTGCTAAGTTAGTAATTGCCTATGAGCCAATATGAGCAATTGGTACTGGTAAAACAGCAACAGCTCAACAAGCTCAAACAGTTTGTAAAATGATTCGTGAATTTATTAGTGAATTATATAATAAAAATGTTGCAGAACAAGTACGTATTCAGTATGGTGGTTCAGTAAAACCCGATAATATTAAATTAATACTTTCTGAACCTGACATTGATGGTGCATTAGTTGGAGGTGCTTCATTAGTACCACAATCTTTTTTTGATTTACTAATTTAACTCTATTTAAATTACTAATAAAAATAAGGAGTTAACTAAACATGGAATTATCAAAGATACAAATTAAAAGTATGTGAACAAAATTAACAAAAAAAATTAAACATCGTGCCTTTCCGGCAACCACTTTTGTCAATGCTTTTAGGAATAAGTCAGAAATTTTAGCATTGTTTAGTAAAAATGGTGAAGACACTAATCAATTAGAACAAATTGGCTTTATTATTTGTACTAAAACTATTTTTGCTTCTAGTAGTGATAGTATTGTTAGTGACAAAGGTATTATTACTAATGAATATTTTACTGGTGAAGTAATTGATGTTAATAATACTCTTATTCCTAATACTTATATTCATTTAGTTAAGGTTAATAGTGGACCAATCGTTATTAACGATATTCCATTATATTTAACCATCAATGAAAGTCATCATCAATCATTAGTTAATAATAAAATTGGTGCTAAATTATTTACAAATAGTTTGATGAAACAATTAAATTATAAAACTTCTAATTTTAGTTCTATTTCTATTACTGAACAAAATTTTATTGTTGTTCTTAATAATTTAAAGATAAATAGAAAACAAATATTGCAAAGTGAATGTATCATTAATTCTTTATTAGAACAAAAATTATCATTAGAACAGTTAATTTTATTGCAAAATAAAAAAGAATATAGTTATTTAAAAAAATTTAATGAAGTTGAATTACAAGAAATTATTAATTTGCAAAAAATAGCAGTTGTTGCTATTAAAACTAATAAAGATCAGCAAAAAATAACATTAATAGCAGGTAATAAACAACGAATTGAAAACTTTTTTATTAATGCTAAAAAACCAATCATTATTGCTATTAATGCTATTAATAAAAAAATTAGAGCAATTAATCAGCCTGAAAATATTCAACCAATAGCACCAATAACTAATATTACTAATTATCAAGATTTATGACAATTACAAAAAATTCATAAAGAACTATTGAAGTCATTTTCAAAATGGCGGATAGTATCTCAAGATATATTAGAAAATTTATCGCAAACTTTTGCTTATGGTTATTATTCAGAAGTCATTGATAATTTGAAAATTACTCATTATTCTTTTAATAATGATTTATTAGATTATAATTTAATGGAAATTAAAGGACACAATTTATTAGCTAATAGTAGTAATACTATTTTATTTCTTTCTAATAATATTAGTGATAATCCTAGTATGGTTATTTTATTAAGTGAAGATTTAAAATCAATTTGTGATTTAAAAACAATAATTACTAAAATTACTAAAAAGCAATCTATTAAAATAGTCTTTAAAAAAGATATTGTTATTTTGAGTACTGTTCATTATCAATGTATTACTGATTTTATTACTAAAATGATTACTATTTTTAAATCTGATAATTTTAAACATCAGTTGCAAGTTATTAAATAAAATATGAGGTGAAATTTATGAAAACAAAACAACCAATATTACTATGCATTTTAGATGGTTTTGGTATTGCAAAATCTAGTGCAACTAATGCCATTAGTTCTGCAACAAAACCTAATTTGGATTATTTATTAAAAACTTATCCGCATACTGAAGTTTCAGCTTCTGGCCTTGCAGTTGGTTTACCAGAAGGACAAATGGGCAACTCTGAAGTTGGACATTTACAAATTGGTGCCGGTAGAGTAATTTATCAGTCATTAACATTAATTAATAAGTCAATAAATGATAAAACATTTTTTAAAAATGAAACAATATTGTCAGCAATTAATCATGCCAAAAAGAATAATAGTAATGTTCATATTATTGGTTTACTAAGTGATGGTGGAGTACATGCTCATATTAATCATATTTTGGCATTATTAGAAATTGCTAAACAACAAAATTTTAAGAATGTTTATGTTCATGCTATTTTAGATGGTCGTGATACAAAAGCTGATATTTCTAAAATTTATATTGAACAGTTATTAAAAACTATGAAACAATTAGGTGTTGGTATGCTTGCTACTATTTCAGGAAGATATTATGCTATGGATCGCGATAAACGTTGAGATCGTTTAAAAATAGCATATGATGTAATAGTTAATCATGAAGGCGCTTCATTTATTGATCCTATTGCTTATGTTAATGCAGAATATAGTGCTGGTCGTAATGATGAATTTATTATGCCTGCTTATAATTCTGAAATTAATAATGGCAATATTACTAATAACGATAGCATTATTTTTGCTAATTTTCGTCCTGATCGTGCAATTCAATTAGCATCAGCATTAACAAATAATAAATATGATTTTAATATTAGTATGAAAATACCAACATTAAAAAATACTTTTTTTATTTCAATGATGGAATATGCTAAAAGTGTTAAACCACAAGGTGTTATTTTTCCACCTATATCAATGCTTGATGCTTTAGGGGAATGATTAAGTAAAAATCAATATCATCAATTACGAATTGCTGAAACTGAAAAATATGCACACGTAACTTATTTTTTTGATGGTGGTGTTGATGTTGAATATCCACTATCAACAAGAATTTTAATTCCTTCACCAAAAGTAGCAACTTATGACTTAAAACCAGAAATGAGTGCTCGCGAAATTACTACTCGTTTAGAAAGTGAAATTTCTAAAAACATATATGATGTTATGGTTTTAAATTTTGCTAATCCAGATATGGTTGGTCATACTGGTGTTTTAAATGCTGCCATTGATGCGATTGATGTTATTGATGAATGTCTTGGAAAATTGTATCAAGCAATAAAAAAAGTGAATGGTATTTTAATGATTACTGCTGATCATGGTAATGCTGAAATCATGATTGATAAAGAGGGTAATCCTAATAAAAAACATACATCGCAACCAGTACCATTTATTATTTGTAAAACAGGATTAAAATTAAAATCAGGTGGTTGCTTAGCAAATATTGCTCCAACGCTATTAGACGTTTTGGGTTTAGTTAAACCAACTGTTATGACAAGTGAGTCTTTAATTATTAAATAAAAATATATTGATTTTTTCTTTTTATTGATAAGTGCTTGTTTTAAGAATATAAAAGTATTAAAATATAGGCATATGAATTAAATATAGTGTTTCCCCTTTTATTTTTTTTAAATAAATATAAGGGGTTTATTATATTTAGCTTTTATATTTTGGAAATTTATACATTTATTAAAAATTATGGAGGTAAAGTATGCCATTATCAGAGACAGTAGAATATCGAGAACTTAATGATTTTCTACAAAAATCATTAAGTTCTAAAAAAGATGAATCATCACCCAATATAACTTTAAATAGTTTGGAAGTTAAGATTGATGATATAAAAACACAATTGGATAGTAGTTTAAAAGAATATATTATTGAACTTGTATATGTAGATGAAAAGGGACGTTTAGTAAAAAAAACTAATGATGAAAACGTTAGTATTATTCAACAACCACCTTTAGTAATTAATAGTGATCAATTACAACAACTAGTAATAGTAAAAGAAAAATTAGATAGTTCTCTAGTACATTTATATCGAACTAAAAAAGAAAATGATAAGATTATTCTTGAATATTTAGGTAAAAAAGAATTACCAGCATTATTATTAAAAACTGAATCAGAATCCAATAATTTAAATAATGAAGAATATAAAGAAGAGTTAGATGATCTTAATGTTAATATTATAAAAAGATCTGAAGAGCCTATGAAATTATCATTTGCTGAAAATGGAACGTGTTATTTGTTTATTGATAATAAAAACAAAACAATTGTTCCTGTAGATGTAAATGATGCTAAGGAATTTAAAAACTTTGTAGCCAAAAAATGTCCTCGTAATGGTAGTATAAATATTGAAGTTGATAAAAATGGAAAGATTTTGTTTGCATATATTATTGATAACCAGACTCATAAGAGGAAAGATATAAAAATTGCTGAAAAATTAATTGATACTTTTGAAAGAGTAATTAGTACAGCCTCTTCTTTACATTCACAACATTCACAAAATAATTCTGTTGCACCTAAAAAAGAAGTACAAAGTAATAATTCTTTTCCTGCAAAGGAAGTTAATGGTACTGAACCACCATCAAAACCAGTAGAACAAAGTGTTAAGTCAGTTTTATCTACACCAACACCATAAATGTAATAATTAAAGGAGAAAAATAAAAATGCCACTAATGAAAAATTTTAAATGATTTACAAACATTATGAGAAATATATATCAATCAGAAATAAGTGATGTTGAAGATATTGCTATTGAAGTAGAGGATGACCTATATTCAAAAAAGAATACACTTAATATTTTAAAGAATTCTTCTTTCAAGATTAATCCATTAAAAGTAAAAAAAATAGTTAGTTTAAATCAAGATGGAAAATTTGTTGTTGATAGTGGTTCATTAGTTAATACTATATTTATTAGTGATGAATCATTAACTCAAAATGATCAAAGTTTATTTAAAAAAGACCAATTAGTTTTCGTTGAAGATGAAACTGACAATACTAAAATTAAAATATATAAAATTTTATTTGATGAATCTGAAGGTGAAATAAGACCTGAATTAGGATTATTAGAAAGTATAAAATTATCAGAATTTAATGGAATTTTTATAAATTTTGGACTGTTTAAAGAAAATGATGTTTTAATTAATCAAAAGATTAATAATTTATTAGATGCTCCACAGTTGCGAAATCCATTTGAACAACCAAACCCAGTTTGAGATGTGGAACACTATAAAATTAATGATTATTCTTCAAATAGTACAATGATTGAAAATTTTAAAAAACATTTAAACTTAGTGAATGTTGAAAAAGACTATTTTATTTATCGTCAAGGAAATAAAATTTTTATTAAAAATGTTACTGATCCAAATGATACTTTTATAATCTCAACAACTGCTCAAAATATTACTGATAATGATATTTTTTATTTAAATAAAAAGATTAACGAAAATGGAGAAACTTTTTGAGAAACCTATAAAATAACAAAAAAACCTGTTCTAGGATGGTTATATGATAATGTAAAATATCAAGCATATGAATTTAATCTTTTAACCGACCAGCAATTTGATGATTTAAAAGCATTAAGTATTCCTCCACAATTAGGATTTACTATAGAACCAACAATTAATAATGGATTAGCATCTCTTCTTAAAGAAGAGCAACAAGAAATTGATTTAGTTGCTATGCGTTTTTTAGTAAATGCACCAGAAGATTTACCTGAACCTTTACAGATTGCAAATAATATCTCTGAAACATTGCAAAATAATAGCATAGAAAGTTTGTATAGTTTAGTAATAGAAGATGGTAAAATAAAAATATCAGATGCTAAATCAGATCCAGAAAATGTAATTTTTGAACAAGAACTTTCTCAAGAAAATAAAAATATATGAAATAATGATATAGAAGTTGCTGATAAGTATCAAAAAGTATACTTTGCGAAAAACCCAAGTAATAATTTAGTAGAAAAATGAGTAGTTATTGCTGATCAAAATCAACTACAATGTATTGGAACAATTTCTTTATCGGAATTAAGAAAAAGTTTTGCAAATAATAATTTATTTCCTGATGGATTAAAGGGTATTCACTGTGGAGAAAATGGAGCACAAGTTAAAGTGGCAAGAACTGCTGCTGAACAGGTAATATCACCAAAACCATCAGCTACAAAATTATCTCCAGTTATCGTTAAAAATGTTATTAATTTAAAATGAGATGATAGTAGAAAATTATGAGATTTAAATATAACAACTGATGAGCAAACATTGGATAAAAAATTAAAATTAGAAAAAAATGAAAATGATATTTTGAATAATTTAATAGAACAAAATAAAAAAGCAAATACTGTTATTTTATTTAATAAGTGTGATGGTAAATTTTTAAGAGCATATTATTTTGATGAAAATAATAAGAAAGTAAATTGCTCTAATAAGTTAAGTGATGAAGATAAAGAACAACTTAGTACCATAAATCAAAAAGCAAAAGCAAGAGTATTAGAAGCAAGAACAGTAACACCAATACCTGATTTAAAATCAAACTTATTTTTAAAGAATACTAAAACTTTTAATTTTAATATTTTTAATGGAAAATGTTATGTTTTATGTAATGATGAACTTGGAATTCCATTAAAAGCAGAAGTGAAACTTAGTCCTGAACAAATTCGTGCATTATCATATTTAGCTAAAAATGAAGTTGATTTTTCTTTAACTTTTGATAAAGATGATAATTTTAAAAGTATAAGTTATACCTTTTATAGAGATGAAGTAAAACAAAATGTAACTATTAATAGGAAAGATTTATCTGATAGTAATAATTTTAATCAAAAAAGGATTGAAACTGATGAATTAATGGAAACAATAGTTACTGCTCTTAATAATCCTGAAAGTTTAATACCAGAAGATGATGGAGTAACTCCAAAACCATGAAATAGTGATACTGCTGCTAAAGTTAATGGAGCATCATTACCAAGTAGTACAACTCAACATCCACAACAACAACAAATGTAATTAAATCATCATTATTTTAGAAGCACAAATAAAAAATATTTGTGCTTTTTTGATTCTAAACAATATTTTTTTCTGTATAATAATTAGTGAAATATTAAAGAAAGAAGGAATTAACAAATATGTCTTGCATTATTGATATTAGAGCACTACAAGTAATAGACTCAAGAGGAAATCCAACTATTCAAGTTGAATGTTGAACTGAAGATGGTGGATACGGGCTTGCTTTAGTGCCATCAGGTGCTTCAACAGGTACTAGAGAAGCTTTAGAACTACGAGACAAAGATACTAAAGTTTATGGTGGACTTGGTGTTATGAAAGCCATTAAAAATATTAATGAAAATATTGCCGAAGCTATTATTGGTTTGGAAGTTACTAATCAAAGATTAATTGATCAAACAATGATTAAGTTAGATGGAACAGAAAATAAAACAAAATTAGGTGCCAATGCTATTTTAGGGGTATCATTAGCAGTTGCTAAAGCTGCCGCTGATGAATTATATGTGCCCTTATATACATACTTAGGTGGTACTAATGCTTGTCAGTTGCCAGTCCCAATGTTAAATGTAATTAATGGTGGTGCTCATGCTGATAATAATATTGACTTTCAAGAATTTTTAATAATGCCAGTTGGTGCTAAAACATTTTCAAAGGCAATCCAAATAGCTGCCGAAACTTTTCATGCTTTAAAAAGTATTTTAAAAGGTAAGGGTTTAGTTACTGCAGTTGGTGATGAAGGTGGTTTTGCTCCTAATTTAAAATCAACCGAAGAAGCATTAGATTTAATTGTTGAAGCTATTAAAAAAGCGGGTTATACTCCAAATAAAGATATAAAAATTGCTATGGACTGTGCATCATCAGAGATTTATAAAAATGGTAAATATGTTTTTGGTAATAAAGATGGTAAAAGTAAAAATACTGAAAAATTATTAACTTCAGCGCAACTAGTAGATTATTTAGTTGATTTAACTAAAAAATATCCAATTATTTCAATTGAAGATGGTTTGGCTGAAGGTGATTGAGAAGGATTTAAATTATTATTAGAAAAATCAGAAGGTAAATTCCAAGTTGTTGGTGATGATTTATTCGTTACTAATCCAAAAATTATTAAAGAAGGAATTATTAAAAACGTTGCTAATTCAGTATTAATTAAATTAAATCAAATTGGAACATTAACTGAAACTATGGAAGCTATTGAAATGTGTCAAAAAGCTGGGTGAACGGCAGTAGTATCTCATCGTTCTGGGGAAACTGAAGATACAACGATTGCTGACTTAGCAGTAGCTTTTAATACTGGACAAATTAAAACAGGTTCAATGTCAAGAACTGATCGTGTTGCAAAATACAATCGTTTATTAACAATTGAAGCTGATTTAGCAGATCAAGCTAAATTTTTAGGTGACGATGTATTTTATAATATTAATTAATTAAAATCATATTTTATGGTTAAATTTACTGATATCCTTTTTAATTTTAAACAAATTATAATAATTATCACTAAAATAATGTAATTAGAAGAGAGGATGACTAAATATGCAAGAATTAAATAAAAGAAGAATTGGAATCTTAACTTCTGGTGGTGATTCACCAGGTATGAATAATGTTATTAATGCAGTATATAAGACTTTTCGTGGTATAAATCATGAAAATAGTAAAATTGCTACTGCTGATAAAAGACCATTTGAATTAGTTTTAATAAAAAATGGTTATAAAGGAATAATGACAAATGACATTCATGTTATTGATAACAATTGAGCAAATTTAATTGATCTAGGGACTGAGATGGGGGGAACAATCATTGGGTCTGCTCGTTTTAGAGAATTTGAGCAAGAAGAAACTCGTAAAAAATGTATTGAAATTTTAAAATCTAAAAAAATTGAAGGTTTAATTGCTATTGGTGGTGATGGCACATATAATGGTTTGCAAAAATTAAGTAATGAAGCAGCTATTCAATGTGTGGGTATTCCAGGTACTATTGATAATGATATTAGTTCAAGTGAGTTTACTATTGGTTTTGATACCGCTCTTAATACAATTGTTGAAAATCTTGATAAAATTCGTCAAACCGCTAATTCTCATGGAAGAATTATGATTGTTGAAGTAATGGGTCGTAATTGTGGTGACCTTGCTCTTCATAGTGCTGCTGCTGCAAATTGTGATTTAGTTGCAACTAAAGATTTAGGAATTGGAGAACAGTCATTGATTGATATTATTAAACAGTTGTACACTAAAAAACAACGTCGTTCATTAGTAATAGTAGTAACTGAACGTCAATATGATGTTAATAAAATAGCTAAAATCATTGAAAAAGATACTGATTGTGAAACAAGAGCAGTAATATTGGGTCAAATTCAACGTGGGGGAACACCAAGTGCATTTGATCGTTATTTAGCAACAATGATGGGTATTTTTGCTGCCGAAAGATTTGCAAATAGTAATAAATCTAGTATTTGTATTGGATTACAAGATAATAAATTAGTAGCTATTGAAATTCAAGATGCATTAAACACACCTTCAATAAATAAAAATAACGTTGCTAATAAAATTTTACGTTTGTCAGGAGTTATTTTTAAAAAAAATACTTAATAAAAAGAGGTGAATAATTTGATATCAATTATAAAAAGAACTAAATGTGTAACTACTTTAGGACCTGCTTCAAATTCTGCTGATGTTATTAAACAACTAATAGAAAATGGCTCAATTTGTGGGCGTTTAAATTTTTCTCATGGTACTCATGATGAACATTTAGCAAGGGTTTTAATGATTAGAGAAGTATCTAAACAATTAAATGTACCAGTTGCTATTATGTTAGATACTAGAGGTCCAGAAGTTAGAACACATACCTTTACAAAGGGTAGTGTAGAAATCAAAAAAAATGAAATTATTACGATAATTGATAATAAAGAGATTATTGGTACTGCCGATAAGTTTTCTGTAAATTATGGTAATTTAGCAAAGGATATTAAAGTTAATGATAATTTACTAGTAGATGATGGTAAATTAACATTAAAGGTTACAGTGGTTAAAGATCATACTGTTATTTGTCAAGCTTTAAATACACATACTATTAAAGATCGTCGTGCTATTAATATTCCAAATGTTAAATTGTCTTTACCTTTTATTTCTGAAAAAGATAGAGCAGATTTAATTTTTGGTTGTCAGCAAAAAGTAGATTATGTTGCTGCATCATTTGTTTGTTCAGCAGCTGATATTAAAGAAATCCGCAAAGTTTTAGATGATAATGATGGTAAACATATTCAAATCATTGCTAAAATTGAATCACAATTAGCAGTTAATAATTTTGATGAAATTTTAAAAGAATCAGATGCTATTATGGTTGCTCGTGGTGATTTAGGAGTTGAAATTCCTTTTGAAAAAGTTCCTTTTTTAGAACGTGAATGAATTAAAAAATGTCGTACTGTTAACAAACCGATAATTGTTGCTACGCAAATGCTAGATTCAATGATAGATAATCCTCATCCAACACGCGCTGAAGTTACTGATGTTTGGGTTGCTATGGATTGGGGAGCAACATGTACAATGTTATCGGGTGAATCTGCCAATGGTAACTATCCTGTGTTATCAATTGCAACAATGAGTAAAATTCTTGTTGATGCTGAAAGTCATCAAGAACAGAGTAAAATTGCTACTGATTTATTGCATACAAAAGATCAATTAGTTGCTAAAACTATTAAAAAAATTATTGAAGAAAAACCACAATATTTAATTACTAATAGTCAAGATAGTAATTATATTAGAACTATTGCTAATGCTCATTTGCCAGTTTATATAATTCCTATTGTTAATAATGTTATTGATTATAATAAATTTGCAATAAACTTTGGAATTTATACTTTTTTAGCAGTTGAAGGAATTCCAGTAGAATTAAGTAATTCTTCGCAATTAGTTAAAAGCATTAGTAGCACTTATATAATCCCTACTAAATCAAAAGTATTAGTAGTAGATATTAATAATAATACTAATCCTTTTACAACTTTTATTGTCAAATAACCTAGTACTACTGAGGTAAATTAGAAAAGGAATTAGGTAAAACATGAAAATTAATGTAATTAAATTAAATGGCAAAACGATGACTTATAATATTGAAAATCCAATTACTGGTTATCAATTATTAAAACAGGAAAATGAAAATATAGATTCTTCAATTATTGCTTTTACTCTGAATGGACAATTAAAAGATTTATATTGAGAAATTAAAGAAGATGCTGAAATCAAGTTTATTAAAAAAAATGATGCTTTAGGATGAACTATTTTAAATTATGGATGTTCTATGATTTTAGCTCATACTATTAAATTAATGTATCCACAAGCGTTAATTACGATTGCTAATACTAATGATAATGGTTTTTATTTAGATTTTGATTATGAAAAGCGACTTTCTAATGATGAATTAATTAAAATTGAAGAGAAAATGCGTGAAATTTTAATAAAAAATATTGAAATTAAAAGAGTTTGTCAAACTAAAGAAGAATCTTTAAAAACTCATAAAGACAATCCTTTTGCTTTAGAATATATTAAATTAAATCATGTTAATGGATTAAAATGCTCTTATTTAGTTGATAATAAGACTTTAGTAGTGGCATCGGGTGTTGCTATTAATAATTCTTCATCAATAAAAGATTTTAAATTATTAAGTATTACTGGTGCATATTGATTAGGAAATGATAAAAATAAACAATTACAGCGCATTTCTGGTATTTGTGATTATTCAAAAGTAAAATTAGTAGATAAACTTAATGAACTTGAAGAACGAAAAAATCGTGATCATCGCAAACTAGGTAAAGAATTAAATATTTTTACTTTTAATGATGATTGTGGTAAAGGATTACCTATATTTTTACCAAATGGTATGGTTATTAAAAAAGTTTTGCAGAAATATTTGAGAAAACAAGAATTTATGTGAGATTATCAAGAAGTATCGACACCAGTTTTAGGTTCTGTTGAATTATATAAAAAAAGTGGTCATTGAGATCATTATCGTGAAAATATGTTTACTCCAATTAAAAAAGAAGAAGAACAATTGGTATTAAGACCAATGACTTGTCCTCATCACTGTATGATTTATAAAAGTGCTCTTCGTAGTTATAAAGATTTACCTTTGCGTTTAAGTGAGCATGCTCTATTATATCGTTATGAAGCAAGTGGTGCTTTAACTGGTTTAGAACGAGTAAGAAGTATGGAATTAACTGATTCTCATATTTTTGTTAGATTTGATCAAATGAAAACAGAGTTTAAACGTTGTTATCAGTTAATTGCTGAGGTTTTAAAAACTTTAAATATTAAAATTGATTATTTATCATTATCTTTACGAGATCCTGCTGATAAAGAAAAATATTTTAATGATGATAAAATGTGAAATCAAGCAGAAACAGCATTACGTGAAGTATTAGATGAATTACAATTAGAGTATAAACCAATGATTGGTGAGGCTGCTTTTTATGGACCAAAATTTGATGTTCAAATTAAAACAGCATTAGGTCATGAAATTACAATATCTACTATTCAATTCGATTTCTTATTACCGAAAAAGTTTAATTTAACTTATATTGATGAAAATAATAATGAAACAAATCCAGTTATTGTTCATCGAGGATTAATTGGTACATATGAACGTTTTATTGCCACATTATTAGAACAAAATAAAGGCGTTTTTCCACTATGATTAGCACCAAGGCAAATTGCAATTTTACCAATAAATGAAAAAGAAAAAACCTTAGAATATGCTAATAAATTATTGCAAACTTGTAAACAACATAATTTACGAACTGAAATTATTAGCAGTGGAACTATTGGCAAACGTATTGTTGAAACACAAACTCAAAAAATTCCTTATCAAATTATTATTGGTGATAAGGAAATAGAAAATAATAATTTAAGTTATCGTCAGTATGGTCAAAAAGAAAGTAAAATTGTTACTTTATCAGAATTTTTAAAATTATTAACAAAACAAGTTGAGAATAAAATATAACTATAAAAATTAAAAAACCATTTAAGGTTCTAATTCTTAAATGGTTTTTTAGTTAATTAAGCAATTTAATTTTACTAAGTATATTAGTAAAATTTAAACCATTTTTTTATACGAAAAAAATATTTATATTTTTACTATTATTTTCATTGACATTGGGTTTTGTTTTCTGTAAGATACTTATTGTGCCCGAAAATAAATGGGTTACAAACTAGAAAAAACGATCTTTGAAAACTAAATAGAACAAGAATTAATCCGTCAATTTTTTATTAAAAATTAAATAAGTCAGACATCATCTTTTAACAAAAACAATTTTATTGAGAGTTTGATCCTGGCTCAGGATTAACGCTGGCGGCATGCCTAATACATGCAAGTCGAACGAAAGTAGCAATACTTTAGTGGCGAACGGGTGAGTAACACGTATCTAACCTACCATTTAGTGGGGAATAACTGTTGGAAACGACAGCTAATACCGCATATGTTATTTATTTGCAATGATAAATAATGAAAGGAGCATTTGCTTCGCTAATTGATGGGGATGCGGCGCATTAACTAGTTGGTAAGGTAATGGCTTACCAAGGTAACGATGCGTAGCCGATCTGAGAGGATGAACGGCCACATTGGGACTGAGACACGGCCCAAACTTCTACGGAAGGCAGCAGTAGGGAATTTTTCACAATGGGCGAAAGCCTGATGGAGCAATGCCGCGTGACTGATGAAGGTCTTCGGATTGTAAAGGTCTGTTGTAAGGGAAGAAGTGCTAGAATAGGAAATGATTTTAGTATCGACCATACCTTACCAGAAAGCCACGGCTAACTATGTGCCAGCAGCCGCGGTAATACATAGGTGGCAAGCGTTATCCGGATTTATTGGGCGTAAAGCGTGCGTAGACGGTTTTGCAAGTCTGAGGTTAAATTTAGGGGCTCAACCCCTAACCGCCTTGGAAACTACATTACTAGAGTATAGGAGAGGTTAGTGGAATTTCATGTGTAGCGGTGGAATGCGTAGATATATGAAGGAACACCAGTGGCGAAGGCGGCTAACTGGCCTATTACTGACGTTGTGGCACGAAAGCGTGGGGAGCAAATAGGATTAGATACCCTAGTAGTCCACGCCGTAAACGATGAGTACTAAGTGTTGCCATGAGGCAGTGCTGTAGCTAACGCATTAAGTACTCCGCCTGAGTAGTATGCTCGCAAGAGTGAAACTCAAAGGAATTGACGGGGACCCGCACAAGCGGTGGAGCATGTGGTTTAATTCGAAGCAACGCGAAGAACCTTACCAGGTCTTGACATACCTTGCGAAGCTATAGAGATATAGTAGAGGTTAACAAGGATACAGGTGGTGCATGGTTGTCGTCAGTTCGTGTCGTGAGATGTTTGGTTAAGTTCAGCAACGAACGCAACCCTTGTCCTTAGTTGCCAGCATTAAGTTGGGGACTCTAAGGAGACTGCTAGTGTAAGCTAGAGGAAGGTGGGGACGACGTCAAATCATCATGCCCCTTATGACCTGGGCTACACACGTGCTACAATGGCTGATACAAAGAGTCGCTAAACCGCGAGGTCAAGCAAATCTCAAAAAGTCAGTCTCAGTCCGGATTGAAGTCTGCAACTCGACTTCATGAAGTCGGAATCGCTAGTAATCGCGAATCAGCAATGTCGCGGTGAATACGTTCTCGGGTCTTGTACACACCGCCCGTCAAACCACGAGAGTTGGCAATGCCAGAAGTCGGTGTCCTAACCGCAAGGAGGGAGCTGCCAAAGGCAGGGTTGATGATTGGGGTTAAGTCGTAACAAGGTATCCCTACCGGAAGGTGGGGATGGATCACCTCCTTTCTATGGAGTTTAGTTTCTAATAAGAAACCAAGACAACAAGAAAAATTAGATGGATGATTTATTGGATTACTTCTTTTGTTCTGTTTAGTTTTCAGGGATTGTTTTCTCTGAGCAATTGTTCTTTAAAAACTGGATAATAGACATCTTTTAAAAAAATAAGATAATTTTTATCTTGCAATAGGATATTCTAAAAATAAATTATTAAGAGCGTATGGTGGATGCCTTGGAATTGGAAGACGATGAAGGACGCGATTACCTGCGATAAGCTTCGGGGAGCTGGAAATAAGCTTTGATCCGGAGATGTCCGAATGGGGAAACCCACTATCTTTAATCAGATAGTACTGTACAATGAATTCATAGTTGTGCAGAGTGATACCTAGAGAATTGAAACATCTTAGTACCTAGAGGAAAAGAAAGCGAATGCGATTCCCTTAGTAGCGGCGAGCGAAAAGGGAGCAGCCTAAACCAGTCGTCAGACTGGGGTTATAGGACTGTCTATTAGGTTCGACCTATGAAGAGTTACAAAATTTATATATAGCAGAAGTTGTTGGGAAGCAACGCCATAGATGGTGAAAGCCCAGTATGCGAAATGTATAAATCTCTTGACAGTATCCTGAGTACGGCGAGGCACGTGGAACCTTGTCGGAATTTGCGCAGACCACTGCGTAAGGCTAAATACTAACCAATTACCGATAGTGAACCAGTACCGTGAGGGAAAGGTGAAAAGTACCCCGAGAGGGGAGTGAAATAGTTTCTGAAACCATATGCTTACAACAAGTCGGAGCCCGTTAATGGGTGACGGCGTGCCTTTTGTAGAATGAGCCGGCGAGTTACGATTACATGCAAGGTTAAGTTGAAAAGACGGAGCCGAAGTGAAAGCGAGCCTGAATAGGGCGTTTAGTATGTGGTCGTAGACCCGAAACCAGGTGATCTAGCCATGAGCAGGTTGAAGTTAATGTAACAGTTAATGGAGGACCGAACCAACGTTCGTTGAAAAGACCGTGGATGACTTGTGGCTAGCGGTGAAATTCCAATCGAACCTGGAGATAGCTGGTTCTCCCCGATATAGTTTTAGGACTAGCGTCAGAATTAGTGCAATGGAGGTAAAGCTCTGAATGTATGATGGCCCCACCTCGGGGTACTGAATGCAATTAAACTGCGAATGCCATTGTTACATATCTGGCAGTCAGTCTATGGGTGATAAGGTCCATGGACGTGAGGGAAACAGCCCAGATCATCAGCTAAGGTCCCCAAATCAATGCTAAGTGGAAAACGATGTGGAATTGTTCAGACAGCTAGGAGGTTGGCTTAGAAGCAGCCATCCTTTAAAGAGTGCGTAACAGCTCACTAGTCGAATGATTCTGCGCGGAAAATGTACCGGGGCTAAGCATTGTACCGAAGCTATGGGTCTATATATATGTTTACATATATTGTGGGCGGTAGGGGAGCGTTCTAATCTGCGACGAAGTTAGACCGGAAGGACTAGTGGAGCGTTTAGAAGTGAGAATGCCGGCGTGAGTAACGATTGAAGGTGAGAATCCTTCATGCCGATTGACCAAGGTTTCCTGGGCTAGGTTCGTCCACCCAGGGTTAGTCAGGACCTAAGGCGAGGCCGAAAGGCGTAGTCGATGGATAACAGGTTGATATTCCTGTACCACCATGGTGACTGATGGAATGACGGAGAAGGCTAAAATGTCCCAGTGGTTGGTAGTGCTGGGCTAAGTACAAAGAGGGTTGTGTAGGCAAATCCGCACAGCGTTAACCTTGAAGTACGATGGGGAGTGAACGGTTCGCTTAGTAACGAAGCATTTGATGCCATACTTCCAAGAAAAGTTTCTAAAGACATCACCATGGTGCCTGTACCGAGAACGGACACACGTGGTCAAGGAGAATATCCTAAGGCAAGCGAGATAACTATAGCTAAGGAACTCTGCAAAATAACCCCGTAAGTTAGCGAGAAGGGGAGCTCATAGCAATATGAGTCGCAGTGAAGAGGTCCGGGCGACTGTTTAGCAAAAACACAGCTCTCTGCTAAGTCGTAAGACGATGTATAGGGGGTGACGCCTGCCCAGTGCTGGAAGGTTAAAGAGATTTGTTAGCGTAAGCGAAGCTTTGAACTGAAGCCCCAGTGAACGGCGGCCGTAACTATAACGGTCCTAAGGTAGCGAAATTCCTTGTCAGGTAAGTTCTGACCCGCACGAAAGGCGTAACGATCCGGACGCTGTCTCGGCTATAGACTCGGTGAAATCTTAGTACCTGTGAAGATGCAGGTTACCCGCGATTAGACGGAAAGACCCCGTGGAGCTTTACTACAACTTGATATTGAATTTTGGTGTAGTTTGTACAGCATAGGTGGGAGACGTTGATATGCAGACGCTAGTAGGCATGGAGTCACCATTGGGATACCACCCTTGCTATATTGAAATTCTAACTTGAGACCATAATCTGGTCTAAGGACAGTGTCTGGTGGGTAGTTTGACTGGGGCGGTCGCCTCCTAAAAAGTAACGGAGGCGCCCAAAGGTACCCTCAATATGAATGGAAATCATATGTAGAGCGCAAAGGTAAAAGGGTGCTTGACTGCGAGACATACAAGTCGAGCAGGAACGAAAGTTGGGCTTAGTGATCCGGCGGTGCTGTGTGGAAAGGCCGTCGCTCAACGGATAAAAGTTACCCCGGGGATAACAGGCTAATCTCTCCCAATAGTTCATATAGACGGGGAGGTTTGGCACCTCGATGTCGGCTCATCGCATCCTGGAGGTGTAGTCGCTTCCAAGGGTTGGGCTGTTCGCCCATTAAAGCGGTACGCGAGCTGGGTTCAGAACGTCGTGAGACAGTTTGGTCCCTATCTGTCGTGGGCGCAAGAAATTTGAGGAAAGCTGTTCCTAGTACGAGAGGACCGGAATGGACCTACCTCTGGTGCACCAGTTGTCACGCCAGTGGCACAGCTGGGTAGCTATGTAGGGCATGAATAAGCGCTGAAAGCATCTAAGCGCGAAGTCAGTTCCAAGATGAGATTTCTCATTCGAAAGAAGTAAGATCCCTTGAATACTACAAGGTTGATAGGTTAGGTGTGTAAGCATAGTGATATGTTCAGCTTACTGATACTAATAGATCGAGGATTTATTGAAGAATATATTCTCTATTGCAAATCAAAAGTAATCAAATTTAAAGATGTCTGTTTCTAGTTTTTAGGGAGCAATTGCTAAACTATTTGGTGTCCATGGCGGAGTGGTCACACCTGTTCCCATCTCGAACACAGCAGTTAAGCACTCCAGCGGCGAAAATACCAGCAATGGGAAAATAGCACGATGCCAAATTTTTTTTATTGTTAATCTTAATGTAAAAATTAAGATTTTTTTAATTTTTACATTAAAATAAGTAAATAATTTTATTTTTAATTTATGATTGTTTTAAACCACTTATACGCTCTGCTATTGATAAATCATTTTTTATTCATCAATATTATTAAATGCTTGCTTGATCTAAGCATGATAATGAGCATGTGCGACGACTTGCTAGAAAATATGACTTTTTCTTTTAAGATTGAGACAAAAAAAGCAATCAAGGTACGATTAGAATATAGTATTGATTATGTGAAAGCAAGTGGTAAACGGAATCGTAAAATATTCCAAATATCAGAGATATATTTAAAGGAAAATATGAAGAAATTTTACGCAAAAAAACATTGCTTTGCAGATATAAGTACAAGGATTACAGGAACTCATTCAATTTCACTTATTGTGAATGGTACTACTTGAGATACATTAATTTTAAGATGTTGGCTATTAAATAGTCTAATTAATTATTTAATTAACCTACTGGATGGGTTACACTTTATTGGACACTAATTACGTAGACAAGTTCACAAATTAGTTAAAAGAAAGGAAAATAATTATGGCCAATATTAACTCATATTCAGATGAATTTAAAAAACAAATAGTAGCTTTATATCAAAGTGGCAAGTCAGTATCTTGTCTTGTTAAAGAATATAACGTTACAAGAGCGGCTACTTATAAATGAATTAAGCAATTTACTAATTCAGGCAGTTTTAAAACCAAAGATAATCTTTCTGATTTAGAAAAACAATTAATTCAAGCAAATAAAGAATTAAAACAATTACGAATGGAAAATGATATTTTAAAGCAAGCAGCACTAATAATAGGCAGAAAATAGAAATTATTGCAAATAATAAATCTAAATATAAAATTCGCACAATGTGTCGTTTTTTAAAACTCTCTAAATCAACATATTATTTTAATTTAAAGAAAAAAAATAAAAATCAAAATAATATTTATGATGAAGCTGTTATTAGTGCTTTTAAAGAAAATAAAGAAGTTTATGGTACTAGAAGATTAAAAGTCATACTAGCAAACCAAGAAATTTATTTATCACGCAGAAAAATTAAACAAATTATGAATAAGCATAATTTAATATCAAAATACACTAAATTATCATTCAAAAATCATCATAATAAAGTCAATGATAGTCAAATTACCAATCTTGTTAATAGAAACTTTAATAATAAAATTAAAAATGAAGTTATTGTTAGTGATTTAACTTATGTTCAAGTTAATGGTAAGTGAAACTATATTTGCTTATTAATAGACCTATTTAACCGCGAAATTATTGGACATAGTGTAGGTACTAAAAAAGATGCATCATTAGTATATCAAGCATTTATGTACTCAAATCGCTGTTTAAAAGATATTGAAATATTTCATAGCGATCGCGGTAACGAATTTAATAATAAAACTATTGATAAACTTTTATTAGCATTCAACATAACTCGATCTTTAAGCAAAAAAGGCTGTCCTTATGACAATGCTGTTGCTGAAGCAACTTTTAAAACTTTCAAAACTGAATTTATTAATGATAAAAATTTTACATCATTAATCAAATTAAAATTAGAATTATTTGATTATATCAATTGATACAACAACATAAGAATTCACAGCACCTTAAACTACCTAACTCCAGTTAATTATCAAAAACAAGTGTCTACCAAAAAACAGTCCTAAAAAGGGTTGCCATTCCACTACATATCAATTTAATTAGAATTACAAAGTTGGAAAATTAAAAGATTTGTATTTTATTTTAAAAGTCTTAATATATATAATATATATTGTATACTATAAAAAACTATTAGTAGTATCAAAAAGGGGGTACTTATGAAAACATTAATAAAAACATTAAGTGTTTTAACACTTGCAACAACAACAGGAAATTTAACTAATGTATTAAACACAATTGAAGAAAAAACTAATATTGCAACTAATTATATTCAAAATAAAAAAAGTTTAGAAAATAAACATAGTGCAATTAACTTAGCAGATATAATAGTAAATAATAATTTAGGACTTATTAATAGTGGGAAGGATTTAGCACCATCTAAAATGATTTTACTAATAGGTATTATTGAAGCAAATCATGCAATTAAATCATTAACTATTAATGATTTTGATATTAAAAGACAAGATAAAGATAATAGTACTGCTACAATTATTGGTAAAGGTGATTATATAGGAACAGTTAATTTGTATTATAGTATTACTAATTTTGTTTCTCAAAAATTAACAAATGGAAACATTTATGCTTTAGGTGTTGATTCACAAGGTAATATTTTTAGAGCACAAGAAGATAAGGTTTATAAGATTACTCCAACAGGATTAGAAATTTTAATGGCAGGATTAGAAGGATATTGGGCAGTTAGAGCCTTAGTAATTGATAATGAAGATAATGTTTATGTTGGTAGTGATAATGGTTTTGTTTATAAGAGTGATGGTGTACGTAGTTTTGAAAAAATTATAATACCAGGACCAAAAAACTGAATTTGAGCTTTAACATTTGATAAAAATACTGAAACTGTTTATGTTGGTAGTAATACTGGTGTATGCAAAATCAGCAAAAATGGAAGCACTAGTTTAATGCAAGGAACAAATGGTGATCATATTCATAGTTTAGCAGTTGGTTCAGATGGCTCAATTTATGCTGGTGATGATGATCGTGGAATAATTTATAAAACTGATAAAATAAGTCAAACTTTTGGAATATTTCAACAAATAAACGATGGGCATCAAATTGATAGTTTAGTAGTTGACAAGGATAATACTGTTTTTGCTGGTTCTTGAAATGGTCGTCTTTATAAGATAAAGAATGGAATATATGAGGTAATATTAGAAACAAATCCAAACCACGAGGTTAAAGGTTTAGTCATTGATAGAGATAATAATTTATTTGTTGGTATTGACTCTAATAAAGTATATAAAAAAATAGAAGATACAGATTTATGTTCTGAATTATCTGGAATAAAAAATACTGATGATCATATTTTTGCTTTAGCAGTTGGTCCAGATGATTCAATTTATGCTGCTGGATCGCAAGGAATCTTATATACAGCTAAAAATTTTAATAAAATATAGGTTATATATAAGTAATTAGTATTAAAATTAATAAAAATAAAAGACTTGCTTGCTAATTATATAGTAAGTTTTTTTATTTTTATTTAAATTTATGTACTAACATATTAAAAAAATCTTGTAATTTATTAAAAATCTAATATAATAGTAGTTGACATAAAGAAAGTAGTTTTTACGCTCACCTGATAACTAAGTTGTTATAGGTTCAATGCTTTAAATTTTTATTTTTAAAATAAAGTTTTGTAGTGGTGAGTGTGCGTTTTAGCACACTTTTATTTATGCAAATTAAAGGAGGTATGTATGGCTTTTAAAAATAATGATAATTTATGAAATAGTAATATTCCCTTTTATGAATTTTTATTAATTGGTAATGATGGTACTAATTATGGCTTAATGAAAAAAAATGATGCTTTAAAAAAAGCAGAAGATTTAGGATATGACCTGTTATGTATATCACCAAATGCTAAACCACCTGTTTGTAAAATGTTTAAATTTGATACATATCGTTTTGAACAACAAAAAAAGGAAAAAGAAGTTAAAAAAGCACAAAAATTAACAATTGTTGAAGAAAAAGAAATTCGACTAAGTGTTGTTATTGATAACAATGACATTAAAACAAAGGCAAATAAGGCTCGTAAATTTCTAAGTAATGGTAACAAAGTAAAAGTTACATTAAAATATCGTGGTCGTGAATTACATAATCCTGAAGCAGGATTTGAAGTAATTACAAAATTTTATAAAGAATTAGAAGATATTTGTATTTATGATAAAAACTTTGATAAAAAAGAAAAAAATATACAAACTATTTATCTTTTTCCAAAAAAGAAAAATCAAGAAAATTAACAATAGGAGGTAAAATATGCCAAAAATGAAAACAAAAAAAGCTTTAAAAAAAAGAATTAAAGTAACAGGAAGTGGTAAATGAATGCGTAGTGGTGCTTTTGTTTCTCACTTAGCTCAAAATAAAACAACAAAACAAAAACGTCAATTACGTGGGTGAAGTGAAGTATCTGCTTCTGACTATAAGCGTTTAAAAGATTTAATTTAGGAAGGTGACAAAATAAATGGCTAGAGTTAAAGGCGGTTATACAACTAATCATCGTCGTAAAAAAATACTAAAAGCAGCAAAAGGATATTATGGAGCAAAACATAGTTTATATCGTACAGCAAATGAACAAGTAATGAACTCATTAGCATATGCTTATCGTGATCGTAAAAATTGTAAACGTGAGTTTCGCAAGTTATGAATTCAAAGAATTAATGCAGCTGTTCGTAATTATGATTTATCATATTCACGTTTTATTGATGGCTTAAATAAAGCTAATATTAATCTTAATCGTAAAATATTGTCTGAGTTATCAATTAATCAACCAGAAGAATTTGAGAAATTAGTTTTGGCATCAAAATCTGCTTTAGCAAAATAATTAATTGCAAAATTTTATATAAATTAAAAACACTTGAAATAAATTAAATTTATTATAAGTGTTTTTAATTTATAAAATTATGATAAGTTTTAGAAATGTATTTAATATAAATTTCAAAGAATATTTTTTTATCACAAACTTTGTTTTATAATATATTTAATGGTAAAATTAAAAAATAAATTCGCTTCTTAGTATAAAAATAAGAAAGAAATTTAAAAAAGAGGGGGGCCATTATGCAATTTGTTTTTCTTGGATTTTTTGATGGTAATCCACAAGCAGTTATTAATCCTTTATTTGGTATGTATTATTGAATTGGCTTATCTATATCATTATTCTTGATAATTAGTTTATTTATTTTTAAAAGGTTTTATGCTAATTTAAGTAAGTGCTATAGTTTTAAATATAGTTTAGGTATTTTTCAAATACTTTTATATATTAGTTTTTATATTGTTCATGGATTGAATGGAGATAATTATCAATGGTATGATTATTTTCCTTTTCAATTATGTTCAGTATTAAATATTACTAGTGGTATATTATTAATTATTCCTAATAAAAGTTTATTTAATATTACTTTTCCTTTAATTGGTCCTGTTATTTTGGCATTTTTATTACCAGATAAAACAAAATGAGTTTTTGGTCCACAGCATTTTCTTTATTGAAATTATTATTTTATTCATATTATTATTCTTTTTTCTTATTTACTTTTATATTTATATGGTCATATTGAATATGACAAAATATATATCAAAAAAAGTATATTATATTTAACTTTATTTGGTGGTGGTGTTTTTATTTTTAATACTTCCTTTGGTACTAATTACTTATTTATTGGAAATGCCGGTTATACAGCAAGTTTTGGTAAAAAAGTATTAGACACTTCAGTGTGGTTACCAATTTTACGTTTTACATTTATGTCTGTTGTTGGTATTTCATTACTAGTTTTAACATATATTTTTATTATAAAAACTTTATCTCCTTTTTATTTAGAAAAAGGAACAAAAATTAATCCTATTTACAAAGATAAAAAATCATTAATTACAAAATTTTATAAAAAATTAAATTTAAAAGATAAAAAAATAATGAAATCTTAATTAATAATTAAAAAAAGAAAGTGAGTTAATTATGTTAAATTCAAAACAATTTTCAACAATTATCCAACTTCAAAATGAGTTAGATAAAAAAATAATTATTAATCGCGGTGTTAGCGATATTAAAACATTAAATTCTAGATTTTTAGCACTTTTAGTTGAATTAGGTGAATTTGCAAATGAACAAAGATGTTTTAAATATTGAAGTTCAAAACCAAGTAGTGAAAAATCAGTAATGCTTGAAGAATATATTGATAGTCTTCATTTTATTCTTAGTATCGGTAATAGCCTTAATATTGATTTTCAAAATTTTAGTTTTTCAGAAAAAACAAATTATCAAGATCTTAATCTTGCATTCATTGATTTATTTGCTTTTGTTACAACTTTTTTTAAATCAAAATCAAGTAATGATTTTTTTGAATTATTAAATATTTATTTTACAATTGGTAAAAAATGTAACTTTAATAGTGAAGACATTATTTCTTGTTATATTTATAAAAATGAAATAAATCATTTACGACAATCACAAAATTATTAATGGAAATAAGTGATCGTTTTATTTAGGAGATTAAAATGACTAATGTTAAAATTTTCAATTATAATAATACAAAATGAGAGTACATTATTACATATAAACAACAAAAACATATGTATTTAAAAGTGCGCAATGATCAAATTATTATTAGTGCTCCATTTTTTATGCAAGAAAAATTAATTGAAGATTTCATTTTAAAAAGTTTACCTAAAATTTTAAAAAAGAAAACTATATTAAAACCTAATATTGTTATTAATAATAATGACAGTTATCTTTATTTTTTAAGTAAAAAATATAAATTAATTACTAAGTATCATTCAAAAAAAACCATTATTTATTTTGAATTTAATAATTTGGTAGTATGCACAAATATTCAAGATGATAAGCAAATATTAATTAAAATTCAAAATTTTTTAAAAGAAGAGTCAAAAAATATTTTTATGAGTCGTTTACAATATTGATCAGAAATTATGAATATTGAGTTTTCAGTACTAAAAATTCGTTCGATGTTAAATAAATGAGGTGTTTGTCAACCAAATACTAAAATCATTACACTTAATTATAAATTAATTCATTTTGATTATGCTGTAATTGATTATGTTATAATTCATGAGTTAACGCATATAATTCATGCTCATCATAAAAAAACATTTTGAAATTTTGTTGCTCAATATTGTCCAGATTTTCAAGATTGTCAAAAAATATTAAAACAAGGAGTTATGGATGAAACAAATAACCTCACTTAAAAATCCAATAATTCAAGAATTAGTTTTATTACATGAAAGAAAACATCGCAATGTTAAAAAAAAGTTTTTAATTGAAGGAGAACATTTAATTAGTATTGCATTATTAAAAAAAAGATTACTTGCAGTATATGTTGATGAGAAGTATTTAGACAAATATGCAAATTTATTAAAAGATTGTAATAATATTGAAGTTATTGTTGTAAATAGTATGATTATTAAAAAAATTTCACAACAAAAAACACCACAACCAATAATTGGCGTTTGTAATATTGTTAAACCTTTAAATTATTTTTATTCTTCTCATATTATTCTAATTGATACAATTCAAGATCCAGGTAATTTAGGAAATATTTTACGCAGTGTTACTGCTTTTAATATTTCTGAAGTGTATTTATCGAATGAAAGCGTTGATTTATATAATCACAAAGTAATTAGTGCAAGTCAAGGAGCTATTTTTTATACTAATGTGTATTATGAAAATTTTGATCAATTTTTATTAAAAGTAAAAAATGCAAATTATATGATTTATGGTACATTTCTACATGAAGATAATAGTACTAATTTATCTGAAATTACCTTTAAGCAAAAGAATGCTTTTTTATTTGGCAATGAAGGACAAGGCATTAATAAAAAGTATAAAGATAAAATTAATAGTAATATTTTTATTCCAACTTCTTTTAATGTTGAATCATTAAATTTAGCAACAAGTATAGCAATAGTAACGTATTGCTTATTTACTAGTAATATATTAAAATAAATTATACTTATTTTGAATTATAAAAATTTAATTATACATATTAACAAATTAATGGAGGAATAGAATGTTAGCGGTTAACGATTTAAAAAAAAGATTAGAAATTATTAGACAGCAAGCATTTAATAATATTGATGAAGTTGCTGATTTACATAAATTGCAAGTTTTAAAATCACAATATTTAGGTAAAAATTCGGATATTAATAATATATTAAAATCTTTAGAAAAGTTTCCTCATAATTTTAGAATTGAAATTGGTCAAGCAGCTAATAAATTAAAAAAAGAAATTAATGAATATATAATAAAAAAATTTAATGAAATTGAGAAAGATAACATTAATGAGCGTCTTAAATCTTCAGAAATTGATTTAACACTACCGGGTATTGATTTTAATATTGGTCACATCAATCCTCTATTAAAAACTGTTACCGAAATATCTGAAATTTTTAAAAATTTGGGTTATCAAATCATTAGTGGTAATGAAGTAGAAAATGAAGAATATAATTTTAATCGCTTAAATTTACCATTTGATCATCCAGCAAGAGATATGCAAGATACTTTTTATCTTGAAAATAATAATGACAAACTTAATCGTTGATTATTAAGAACACACGCTACAAATATGACTGCACGCATTCTTAGCGAGCAAGATAAAAATTCAAAAGAAACCACGGCTATTATTAGTTTAGGAAATGTTTATCGAAAAGATGATGATGATGTTACTCATTCTCATCAATTTATGCAAGTTGATGGGTTTTTAGTTGGTTCTAACATTACTTTTGCAAATTTAAAATGAACATTAAATTATTTTTGTCAGCAATTTTTTGGTATGGAAACTAAAACAAGATTACGTCCTAGTTATTTCCCATTTACGGAGCCTTCAGTTGAAGTAGATGTAAGTTGCCCAAAATGTAATACAGAAGGTTGTTCATTATGTAAGTATACTGGTTGAATTGAAGTTTTGGGTGCTGGTATGATTCATCCAAATGTTTTTATTGCTGCTGGTTTAGATGAAACAACAGCAGGTTTTGCCTTTGGTGTAGGCATTGAAAGAATTACTATGATTAAATATGGCATTGACGATATCAGATTATTTTATAATAATGATTTTCGATTCTTAAAACAATTTTAAAAATTAAAAGGAGTATAAAATAAAATGATAGTTTCACGTAAAATCATTTCGCAGTGATTGAATATTAATAGCATTAAAGATTATGAAATCGTTGATGCTTTAAATAGTTTAGGTTTTGAGGTTGATCAAGTAAAAAATTTAATGTTTAGTAATACAAACTTAGTTGTTGGTCAAATTACTAAAATTACCAAACATCCTAAATCGAATAAATTAAATATTTGTGAAGTAACAGTAGGTACTGAAATGTTAACTATAGTTTGTGGTGCACCAAATGTAGTTATTGGTATTAAAGTTGTTGTAGCAAGGATAGGAAGTGTTTTAGGTAATGGTCTTACTATTGTTGAAAGAACAATTCAAGATGTTGTTTCTTCAGGAATGCTTTGTTCATTAACAGAATTAGGATTAAGCGGTATTGTTCAGAATAAAGAAGAATTAAGTGGTATTATTCATTTACCAGATGATGCAATGATTGGTAATATTAATCCGTTACAATATTTAAATTTAGATGATACAATTTTTTTTATTGATTTAACAGTAAATCGTAGTGATTGTTTGGGGATTTATAGTATTGCTAGAGAATTAAGCGGGTATTTTAAAATTCCTTTAAAAAACATGGAAGTTAGTAGTATAGGAAAATTTGATAATAAAAGTCAAGTTAGCGTTCTTAATGGTAAAATTCAAGCTTTAGCAACATTAAAGATTGAATTTGATGATAAATCTGTAATAACACCAATTTGAATTAGAAGAACACTACAACTTGCAAATATTGTACCCAAAACTTTATCAGAAGATATTATTCATTTAGTAATGTTAGAATTGGGTCAACCCTTAATTACTTTTAGTGCTGATATTTTAAAAAAACCATCTTTAAATATTTCACCTAAATCATACCCAGAAGGTAATTTGCAAATTAAAGAGGGCGATATTTTATTACACGATAAATATTTGGCTTTTAGTGTTTTAGGAGTTAGTCATAATATTGAATATGAAGTTAAACCAAGTTCCAAAGAAGTTTTTATATTTTCAATTAATCTTGATGTTACCTTAATGAGTAAACAAGCAAAACGACATGGTGCTCTTATTAATACATTATTAGAACGTTTAACAAGACCAGTTGTTCCTGACTATTATTTAATTGCTTTACAACGTTATTTGTTTATTTTAGGACAATTGCAAGTTAAATATGAAATTACCGGTTTTAGTAATGATGTTCCTTATCAAGTTAAAACAAAAGTGATTAACTTTAATTTTAATTTTATTAATAAAATTTTAGGTACAAAATTTGAGGTTAATGAAATAATTAATTATTTGACTATTATTGGTTGTCAAATTGAAATTGATGCAAAAAATCAAGAAATTTTAAAAGTAACAGTTCCTAATCATCGTAGTGATTTAAATAACGCTAATGATTTTAGTGAAGAAGTTGCCAGAGTATTTGGATATGATAAATTACCAGTTATTAAACCACAATTTAATGTATCATTTAAGTCACCAACAGCATTGGAAAATTTAATGATGAAATGAAGACAACATTTAACAAGTTATGGTTTTAATCAAGTAAAAACATATAGTTTAACAAGTATGCAGAGATTAAATGATTTTAATTTTTTTAAATATAAAATACCTGTAAAATTAGAAGCACCGTTGACATTAACAAGAGAAGTTATGCGTTTTAGTTTGACAGATAGTTTATTAAGAATTTGTCAATATAATTATGCACGTAAAGAAACACAATTAAAAATTTTTACTGATGAAACTGTTTATACAGGTGATGAAACTGATGATAATCATCATTTAGCTTTTATGATTATGGATAATTTTTGACCAAAAATTAATGCTAATAAAATTACTAATAGTACTTATTATTTTATTAAAGGTTTTTTAGATGGTTTTTTAGCAAAAGTTATGCCAAATTTATTTAACTCTATTGTTTATAAAAATAATAATAATTCTTTAATGCATCCGTATTTAAGCGCAGATATTTTTTATGAGCAAGAACATATTGCTACTATTGGCGCACTGCATCCACAAACTGAAAAAATAATGAATGTTGAAAAAATATTCTTAGCAGAAATTAATTGTAGTAAGTTAGTTAAAATCATAGAAGAACAACAAAAAGTAGTTTCTAAATTTAAGCTTTGATCAAAATTTAATGCTTTAAGTCGTGATATATCAATTATTGTTAATAGCGATATTCAATTTTCTGATGTAAAAAATGCTATAATGTTTGCAAATATTGATTTTTTAGAACAAATATCTTTGGTAGATTTTTATAATGATGAAAAATTAAAATCACAACATCAACACTCATTAACTTTTAATTTGAAATTTAATAGTCAAGAAGAACAATTAGATGAAACAAAAGTAAGTGGACAAATAAGTAATATTCAAGAAATATTAAAGAAAAAATTTCAAGCAATTATTCGTTAAAAATATAACAAAATATTAAATAATAACATTAATATATTTTTTTATTATATTAAATTTTAAATTGGGTGAGATGATATGAAAATGTTAAACAAAGATAATTTAAGCTTTTATAAAATGGCATTATTATTTATGATTCCAATTTGTGCACAATCTTTAATTGAAACATTAATAAACTTAATGAATAATTTTTTGGTTGGTCAATTTGGAAATGATGATGCTATTGCCGGAGTTGCATCGTCAAGTAATATTTATGATATGGTTTGATATATCTTTTTTGCTATTGTTGCTACCGGTAATATTTTTACTGCTCAATATTTAGGTATTAAAGATAAGAAGAAAATTCAAGAAACTACTAATATAAAATTATTTTATACTTTAATTTTTTCAATATTTTTTGTTGTAATATTAGAATTATTTAGTAAACAAATTATGGGAATAATTCTTGGTGCTGAAGATAATTCTCATCAAAATGCTATTGGTATTGCTGAAGAATATAGTAAATTAATTGCTTGAAATTACCCATTGTTAGGTTTTGCTTTTATTATGTCAATTACTATGAATACATGTGGTAACGTTAAAACACCATTGATAACTTCTATTTGTTCATTACTCTTAAATACATTTTTAGTTTGTATTTTATCATTACCATATAGTGGGGGACCACAATTAGGCATTGAAGGATTAGCAATAAGTTTAATTATTTCAAGAGCAGTAGAATGTTTTATATTGTTAGGTTATTTAATTTATAAAAAACCAATTTATGCTCCTAATTGAAATATTTTTAAATTTACAAAAGATTTACATAAAAAATATATTATTACTTTTATTCCTTTATTTGCTAGTCAAGTATTATTTGGTGTTTCAGTAGTAATGTTAACAGCTTTATATTCTCATTTTGGTGATACTGAAGTTGTTGCTGCTGTGCAAATTGTTGGTAGTGTTGTTGCTATTTTTTATTCTACTTTTAGGGGATATAATGCTTTAGTTGGCTATGCTGTTGGTAGCAAGTTAGGTTCAGGAGAACTAGTACTGGCTAAAGAAAATGCTAAGAAGATATTAAAATTGAGTTTTGCTATTTCAACTGTTATTGCTTTAATTATTTTGGGTAGTGCTTTTTGAGTTCCAAAAGTATTATTTCCAAATTTATCTAATAATGCTATGAAACTTGCAGTTTGATATATGGCTTTTTCAGCAGTAACTTATTTTTTCATTAATATGATGCAACCATTATTTAGTTTTCTTTATGCTGGTGGCTATACTTTAATTATTAGTATTGCTGATCTATTTTTAATTTGATTTATTGATATTTTTATTACTTTTGCTTTATTGCAGTGAACTGACTTAAGTATTAAAATGGTAATTATGATTTCGTGTTTAAGTAAATCAGCTGATTTTATTTGTGCTTATGTATTTTATAAAATAATTCCTTGAAATAAAAATATTATTAATTCTAAAGTAGAAAGTGTACCTCATCCGACATTTGAACCACATGGATAATATAAAAATCCCTTTTTAATAATAGATTTATTTTAATAACTCTGTTTAAAAAATGTTAAAAAAATTCTATTATATTTTAGAAAATAAATTCATATTTATCGTTTTATTTTTATTGTATTTAATATACAATTATTATAGTTACTGGTGTGATTTTAGAGGATGGTAAAAGTAATGATTTTTTTATTTTTAGTTATAATTAAACTTTTATAATAATTAAATTTTAAATAACTAAATAAATACGGACATTAAAAATTTTGACATACCTTTATTATAAGAAATTTTTATTTTTTGAAAGAATTTTAAAAAATAAGTTTAAGTAAATATATAAAAATAGTAATAACACCAGAACTAATAAAATCATTTTGGAATTAAAAAAGAAATTAAGAAATAATAAAAAAATAAAAAAAGCATGATTGTTTTAAAATTTTTTTATTTTTTTATAAGAAGGAGAAAGAAAATGTTAAAGTTTATAAGAAAATTTTATAATAAGTATCTTAAAAAGTACTTTAAAAAGAAAAATAAAGAATTACAAAAAATAAGAAAAGAAATTCTTCATATAGAAGAAGAGATGAAAAAACTAAAAGAAGATAATATTTTTTTATTTAATACTATTAAAATGTTATTAAATTATCAAAATAGTTCAATTGATAATCCTTTATATTTTAATCAAGATGATCATATTTATGAAGAAATAAAAGAAAAAGCTATTTTTGAAAAATTTATTTATGAAAATGTAAAAGATGAAACAACTTCATTGAGTTCAGTTGGTAATAATGTTCCAAAACAATTACCACCAAGAAATAAAACAAGTGAAAATAATATGAAAGTAACGACGGAAGAAATTAATGAAATTAAACTATCAAATATTACAAAAAAAGTAGAAGAACAACCTATATATGAAAAAATAAATACCGATTCAATTTATGATGAAGTTAAATCAAATATTAAACCATTTTGTCATTCTATTTCTTAGGAGGGCAAAATTATGAAAAAAATATTAAGTATATTTACAATAAGTATTTTAGCATCATTACTTTTCACAAGTAACATTATTAATATTGATAGTAATAAAACGGATAATAATGTTGTTAATAAAAATTCCTTACTACCAAAAAAAGAATCAACAAATAAGCCCTTAACTCATTTATTTAATAATCAATATAATTATTTAACAAATAGTAATTGAATTACTAATCAATCAGATTTAGATCAAAAATTTTACAGTTATGATACAAATCATGCTAATTATAAGTTGAGCAATGATATTAATGCTAGAGAAGTTTTTTTTGTTGATAATGATGGTAATTTAAATTATGATTCTACACTTATTTTAGAAAAGGATAAGTTAAATATTGAAAATACAAAACAAGAAATGATTAACTATAAAAAAGTGACAAAAACTAAAGATAAAAAAATATATCTAATGAAAGTATTTATGATAATAATTATTTTGAAGGTGATAATAATGATTGACAATATATTCAATTTGGAGGATTAAATAGTCATATTGATATTTCAAATCAAGTAGGTGCTGATAAAGTTGAACACAGTAATAATCTAAATGAAACATTAGGTTTATACTATATTGTTAAAGCAGTACACGAAAATAAAATTACTAAAGGTGTAGCTGATAGTTTAGGAAAGGATTTTATTAGTAAAATTAGTATTAAAAATAGTTTTAATAAAAGTTTAACTAATGAGATTATTAATTTAATTGTTGATAAAGAAAAAGTTTATAAACTAATTAATGAATTACCCTTTTCTAAAGATGCAAGAGATTATTCAATTAATTATATTTTTGATAAAGATAATAATTTAATTGAAATTTATTATCATAAATTTAATAATACGAATTTAAGTAAAAATATTAATATATTTAATTCTCAATCATTTGATGGAACTAATAGTTGAGAAGATTTTAAATCAGAAAACTACACTTTAATTAATTGAACAAAATATGCAAAAAGATGAGAAGAATTTTGTCTATTATGACCTAGCCTTTCATTTAATAATTCTTATATTAAATTAACTAATTCTAATGGTCCTGTTATTAATAATAATCTAAGTTTAATGACTAATAAAATTAATAAATCTATTCCTGAGTATATTGCTCCTCTATTTAATGATCCTGTAGTATTAAATAATGATACTTTTAATTTTAAGTTTGAAAATAATTTTTGAATTTTTATGGCTCAAAATAGAATTCATATATATTTATGTATATGGCATGATGATAATAATATTTATTGTCAATATGCAGGTCATAATTCTTCTCAGTTTTGTGCTAGTGGTAGTTCTTATGATATAAATTTGGAATCTATTACATTTCATAATTTATCTGATTCATCTGTTTTATTAAATAAAAAAAGGGAGCGTACCGAAGATGTCAATAATATTCAAATTTGTCTTAAAATTATAAAGTTAGACGAGAATAATTTTGACTTCAATATGCAATTGTATGTTAATCTTAACACTTGTAAAATATTAGTCAACAATAATACTTACTTTGTCATTATTTAGTGATAATTTCCTATTAGTTATCGAGTAAAAATTTCCCAAAAGTGAAGTTAAATATACTTGGTGATAAAAATGGAAAGAAGCATGACTATGAAAGAAAAATATAAGTACAAAATTATAAATGATATTATTATTAATAAATTATCTAAACATCAAGCCAAGAATAAACTTAATCTAACTATTAGAAGAATTAACCAATTAATTCAAATTTTTAATAGAGAAGGTAAAGTTGGTTTTATTCATAAATCTCGCAATAAAATTTCTAATAAGGCAACAAATTTTGAAATCAAAATTAAGATTATCAACTTGTATAAAACAAAATATTATAATTTTAATTTTCAACATTTTCATGAGAAATTAATGAATGAAGAAAAAATTAAAATTTCATATAGCACACTTTATACTATATTAATCAAAGAAAAAATTACTTCACCAAAAAGACATAAAAATAAAAAAAATAACTTACATCCAACAAGAAATCGAAGAACAAATTTTGGTGAATTAATTCAAATGGATGCAAGTAATCATCATTGATTTGGTAACGATAAACCAAAATCATTTTTACATGCTGCAATTGATGATGCTACAGGAAATATTGTTGGACTATGATTTGATCATCAAGAAACATTAGATGGTTATTATAATGTTTTTTATCAAATTTTAACTAATTATGGCATACCAAAAACATTTTATACTGATAATAGAACAGTTTTTGGATATAAGAAAAAAATTGATTCAGGTAAAATAAACACAGAAAATGACACTTATACTCAATTCCAAAAATGCTGTAATGATTTGGGTGTTGAAATAATTAGAACTTCAATTCCACAAGCTAAAGGTAGAATTGAACGTTTATTTGGAACACTTCAAAGTCGATTAATTAGTGAATTACGACTTAATAAAATTAAAACATTAGATGAAGCTAATCAATTTCTCAAAATGTACATAAACGTTTTTAATAAACAGTTTGCCTTTCCTATTGATGATAATAAATCTGCTATGGTTAAAGCTCCTACACAAGAAGAAATAAATATTTATCTTTCAAGATTTTCTAAAAGAAAAACAGATAGTGGTTCAACTATAACATATTATGGTAAAAAATATTTTCCTTATAAAAATAACAAAGTTCAATACATACAATCTCGAATTGATGTAATTGTACTTAAATCGTTTATTAATGAATTATATCTTAGTTACAATAATCAAATATATGAACTAAAAGAAATAGCACTAAAACCAATTATTAAAGACAACTTGATAAAAACTAAAAAAGTTTATATACCCAATAAAAATCATCCTTGAAGATATGGATATCAATAATTCCTAATTAAAGTTATATAAGATTTACATTTTTTGAATACTAAACCATATAAATTTTTAAAATGTTTGTATATGAGCAAATTTGGTGCTTTAAAATTGATTTTAAAGATATAAAGAGATTACAAATTCAATATCTTCCTCTTTTACATTTTTTTGTGATTTTCTACTAGAACTTTGACTTTTGCTTGTTGAAGCTTCACTGTTTACTTTTGATTTGTCTTTTTGAAATCCAAGAGCATTAGTAACTCTTTTTTTATTTTTTTCTAGTATTTTATAAAATACTAGAAAAAAAGAACTTTCATTGTTAATTGAAAAAATTTAGGCAAAAAAAGCACGATTATTATATCCACTAGTTGAAGGTTGATTTGTCAACTCGATTGAATTTATTTATTCTTTTTCAAGTTCTTTTAATAAGTTTTTTTTATTGTTATTTATTTTACAATTATAAATACAATAACCAATAATAATTGATGTTGTAATTAATCCATAACCAATAAAACCTGTTGTTGGTCAAAAATAATCTGACTCATAAAAATTAGTTAAATAATTTTTAATATTTGTTCATATATCTTTTTTTGTTTCAAAAAGTTCAGTACTAGTATTATTAGCATTATTAGTTTGATTATTGAAATTTGTCATTTCAGTTGTTGTTATTTTATTGAATATTTTTGATACAGGAGTTGAGATTACCGATGGTAAAGTAGTTATGTTATTAATAATTACCGATAGCATACTATCATTTCATGAATTGGTCTCCATATAAACTATCCTTTCAAAATAAAAACCTATTTGTTTAAAAATAAAACAATGGGTTAAAAACTATATTTAGTTTTTAACAATATTATAATTAATAAATTTTTAAATATTAAATATTTCTATATTATAAAAAATAGAAACTAAAATTTTCAGGATTATTTAAAATTTGTGTATTTTACTGAAATAGTTTAAATTTCCCAAAATAATTTAGTTTTTTTGATAAGTATTTTGGGAAATTTTCACTCGATATTGACACAATAATACTTACTTTTATAAGTCAAAAATTCTTATTAAAGTTTACTTTAATAAGTTTTTAATATGTTATAATGTAATAAAGTCCTTTAAGATAAACCGTATACCGTTATGATTACTAAGCGTATGTAAAGTACGTGGTCTCTTAGGCAAATCCCTTAATTAGGGATTTTTATTTTATAATAATTGTACTGCTGTGTTTATTTGATAGCATTTAAAATTAACCATTTTTGTATACATATCAATGTTATAGGTTCTATCACCAATCATATGCTTTAAAATTTGTTTAATATTAGTTTCAGTAAAGCAACCAATATTTTCAACTAATGCTTGGTTTAATACACCATCTTTGGCATTAATAAAATAACCAACTTTTAATTTTTTATATTGTAAGGTTAATGATTGTAAAAAATCAATTAATTCATAATATTGACCTTTTTCAAATAAATTTATTGCATTTTGATAATGTAATTTAGCAATTTGATTTTTTCTTCTTCCAGCCATTATACCAAGAAATAAAACATGAAAAGCATGAAATTTATCTAAAATAAATTTAGCATTTAAAATTGTAGCAGTTTTTCTAATTCATTTTGCACTATCTCCACAAACTATTAAATTTGCTTGGTCAAAATTTTCAAAAAATAAATTACCATATTTTTCAATTAATTTTGCAGTTTTTTCAGAACCAATTTCTGTTTTTGATACTCTTATTTGACAGGTTGCTCTTTTATTAATTAATTTTCCATTTTTCTTTTTACCAGTACAAAATACTATTAATCTCATAGAACATTTTTTACAATTTTTAGTATTGTGTTTTTCATTAAACTTAAATTTTCGATGTCCATCATCAATATTTATATATAATATTTGATTTGGTTGTAATACAATTTTAGGAATATTAGCTTTTGGTAATTCAAATTTTTTATATCTTCTACAAACTGTACTATTACTTATTAAATCTTCAATAAAAGTATCACAAACATCACGGTATTTTTTACCATCTGCAAAATATTTTAAAATTTGTTTAATAACATCTGGTGCTAATTTACTATACTTTTTAACACCAAGATAGTTATCTAGCAATGAAACAAATTCTCTTTTTTGTGTTTTTGGGTTATAATATGTATAAATACGTCGTTTATAATTTAATAAACCTTTTTTTGTTTTTAATTTTCTTTTTCTAAATCTATATGATTTATATACAGATTTATCACATGTACTTCATAAATAATCATCTATTTTTTTAAATAATTCTTCTGTTTGTTGTAAATTTAATTCATTTTGATTATAATAGTGTTTGTCTCAATCAAAATGATTTACGAATGGTAATATAAACATTTTTAATGTTCCTTTCTAATTTTTGTTTGTTAATAATTTAAGTTTAATTTTTTTTAAAAAAATAAGGAGTAAATATGGCTTTTATCACTAGTTATGCACAATTAAATAAAAAATATAGTCTTAATTTTAGTGATAATAATTATGGTTTTAGTTGAGATATTTTTAAACAATTTGTTGGTGATGAATGAGCAGAATTTTTTACAACTAATTGTTTTTATCGTTTTGTTCCAACTGCACGTGGAACAAGAAAAACTTGAAATTGCTTAGCATTTGATTTATTTATATGTTGTAATTTTAGCGATAGTAGTGTTCAAGAAGTAAGAAGATATGAAAATACTCATAGTGAAACTACAATTGGTGCTTTAATGAATGTTTGTCAAGTTTTATTAGATACATATAATATTAATTTATTACCTAATAATCCACATGGCATTAAATGAAAAATTACTAAGGATGGGGGATGTATTATATTTCCAAGTAATCAACAAATTGACTTTATTGGTTATGCTAATGGTAATAAAATTTTTGGAAAAGAAGCAGGTGCTTCAAGTTTTTTAGGTTCAAGAACAGATGAAATTATTATGGCAGAAGAAAAAGAAACATTAACTGAAAAGCAATTAATATATCGATATGAACGTTTACAAAACTCTATGTTTAGAAGTAATCGTATTAAAGTATCAAATGAACCTATTAAAGAGTGAAGTTGAACATTTATTGATAAAAATATATATAGTTCTACCTTTGGACAAAAGATTACTCGTTATTTTTATAAAAGTTTTTTCATTACTTTTACATGTAATCCATACGATAAATACCATCCATTTTATTTAAAGTATTGCACACCATTTTTACCATTAAATGATAAAATTATGGAAAATCTTAAAAAAGTTGGTAAAGTTTATTATGAAAATAAAGAAGTGTTTAGTGGTTTAGGTTTATTTATATTAAGATTTACTATTCAACCATTTTGAAATAAATTACCAGACATTCAAAAAAGAACATTATTAGAAATGAAAAAAAGTAATCCCGATGAATTTAATACTGTTTTTTATGGTTTTGAATTTTTAGATAGTGATGCAACAATTTTTCCATTTCAAAAAACAGTAAAATATTGACAATCATATGATTTAAAACAGTTTTATAATCAAGAAAAAGATATGTATAAATTTGATTTTTATAGTGTTGGTATTGATTGGGCAACTGGTCCAAAAGACCATACTGTATTTATGGTAGTTGGTTTTAAAGAATATAATAATACTGGTTATTATGATGCTTATATTATTTGTGAATTAGTAGTTACTCCAAATGATTTTATTAATAAAAATGAAAAAATTAATGCTTATGTAAATGAAATTTTAGGATTAATGGATAATTTTGAAAATTTTGAACAAACAATTTATTTTTATGATGATAAAGCAAGAACAGCAATGGATTGATTAAATCAAAAATTAATTGATGAACATAATATTATTTTAATAACACAAACTGCTATTAAACATGCTTCAAATTTAAATCAAGAAGCAGGATTAACAAATAGAGTAGTTTGAATGAGAAATATTATGAGTTATGGAAACTTTTATGCAAATAAAGATGATTTATCAAAAACAACTCAATGTTTAGAAGAATTACGTTATGATGACACAAAAACTAACATTCCTGACAAAAATATGTACCAAGATCCTTATGATGCATTATTTTATGCACTATATCCATATAAAAATGTAATTAGAGGTAAAAATAATGCTACTGTGAAAAAAAGTATCTTCAGATTTGCTATATAATAAACAAGTTTAATATTATTAATAGTATAGGTATTACAAAATAAACGCCTTTAATTTAGGAGTTATTTTGTGTTTAAAAGCATACTTGTAAAAATAATCAAAAATAGTACAATTTAAAAGTAAAATTAAGGAAAAAGGAGTCTTTATGAGTAAAAAAAGATGTAAAAGAAAGATAAAAAAATCAAAAATAATTACAAAATGTAAAAATAATTTTAGTGATAATAATTCCAATAATAAATCTTTTTTTGAAAAATGAGAACTTAAAATATTAGATGACATTATTGAACTTGAACAAGAATTAAAAAATAAAATAAATAATATTATAATAGAAGAACATAATTACTCATTAAAAATTAATTAATAAAAAAGGAGAAATTTATTATGAAAACATGAATAAAAACAAATTTAAGTAAAATAACATTAGCATTAGCACTAACTGGTGCTACAACTGGAACAATAGGATTAATCATGGGGGGTGCTTACCCATGAAAATAAAAAATTTAATTCTTATGAAAAACCAGACCATACAGTAGTATTATGTAATGCTCCAATATGAGTTAATATGTATAATGGTTCTTATTATTCTTTATATTGCTCAAATAAAAAGTTACATGATGTAGATATTAAATGAAATGGAAAATATTGAAAAGGTTATTTTGATAATTAAACTTCTAAATTTATATAAGAAATATTTTCGTTATATTTATCAAATAAATTAATATTTTTTAAGTCTATTTCTTCTTTATCTGTTATTAAAATTAAATCATAATTACCAGCACCAAATATTCCACTAATTTCAATCCGATTTAAATTATTAATCGGATTTTCAATTTGTAATTCAAATTCACTATTATTATCAATTTTTATAATTTCTTTATACAATTCTAATTTAGAAAATAATTGTGATTTATTTGCACCATATAAATTTAAAGTATTTTTAATTTTATTTTTATCAATAATTATTCTTGTAAAGTATTTTCCATATTCTCCATTACCTAATGTTCAGTCAGCAGGAATTAATGAGGGTATATTATTACTTTCTAATTCGTTTGTAATAGATAATCAGTTAAATTGATTATCATCAAGTTTAAATAATTCATTTTGACTAATATCATTATTTTTTAGTTTAATGTTATTCATATCTGTAAAGTCAAAATATGCTGATTTTAAAATTACTTTTGCATTTTTAAATTCTCAAATATCTTCCTTAGTAGGATGTATTGGATTTGATTTTAATTCAAAATAATAAGGTAATAATATTTTATTATCATCATTTAAACCTTTATTAATTGACATATTTGAATAAATATTATTTGACAACATAATTATCAATTGTTTAAATATTTTTACTTGTTCTAAAATAATATAATTAGGATAATCTAATTTTCATTGCTTAAATAAATTAGTTATTACTTCATCGGGTTTTTGATTTTCAAACTTTCCTCTTAACATGTCCATTTTATTTGGTGATTTTGTTGGGTCTAATGATGCACCATCAAAGTTTCGATTATAAGTATATGTATAAGTAAGCATATCTAATAATACTTTTTGTAAACTATCAATTGGTGGTTTATCATTTATTTCAATTTCAATATCATTAAAGTTCTGTGATAACTCAATAGCAATATATTTACTAGGATATGGAGGGATTGGTTCTCTATGACTATATAATATATATTGTTCATTCTTTTTCATTTCAAAATCAGCTAATTTTTTAGGTACTGGTGCTGGTCCATCATATTTACCAATTTTTGCATATGTTATTTTTGCATTATTAATAATTTCTTTTCTTGTTTCAGTTCCACCACCAATAGCAATTAAATCTAAAACTGATTTTTCTTGTCCTATAAATTGCTTTGCTAAATTTCAAGGTTGGAATGGCAACCCTTTTTAGGACTGTTTTTTGGTAGACACTTGTTTTTGATAATTAACTGGAGTTAGGTAGTTTAAGGTGCTGTGAATTCTTATGTTGTTGTATCAATTGATATAATCAAATAATTCTAATTTTAATTTGATTAATGATGTAAAATTTTTATCATTAATAAATTCAGTTTTGAAAGTTTTAAAAGTTGCTTCAGCAACAGCATTGTCATAAGGACAGCCTTTTTTGCTTAAAGATCGAGTTATGTTGAATGCTAATAAAAGTTTATCAATAGTTTTATTATTAAATTCGTTACCGCGATCGCTATGAAATATTTCAATATCTTTTAAACAGCGATTTGAGTGCATAAATGCTTGATATACTAATGATGCATCTTTTTTAGTACCTACACTATGTCCAATAATTTCGCGGTTAAATAGGTCTATTAATAAGCAAATATAGTTTCACTTACCATTAACTTGAACATAAGTTAAATCACTAACAATAACTTCATTTTTAATTTTATTATTAAAGTTTCTATTAACAAGATTGGTAATTTGACTATCATTGACTTTATTATGATGATTTTTGAATGATAATTTAGTGTATTTTGATATTAAATTATGCTTATTCATAATTTGTTTAATTTTTCTGCGTGATAAATAAATTTCTTGGTTTGCTAGTATGACTTTTAATCTTCTAGTACCATAAACTTCTTTATTTTCTTTAAAAGCACTAATAACAGCTTCATCATAAATATTATTTTGATTTTTATTTTTTTTCTTTAAATTAAAATAATATGTTGATTTAGAGAGTTTTAAAAAACGACACATTGTGCGAATTTTATATTTAGATTTATTATTTGCAATAATTTCTATTTTCTGCCTATTATTAGTGCTGCTTGCTTTAAAATATCATTTTCCATTCGTAATTGTTTTAATTCTTTATTTGCTTGAATTAATTGTTTTTCTAAATCAGAAAGATTATCTTTGGTTTTAAAACTGCCTGAATTAGTAAATTGCTTAATTCATTTATAAGTAGCCGCTCTTGTAACGTTATATTCTTTAACAAGACAAGATACTGACTTGCCACTTTGATATAAAGCTACTATTTGTTTTTTAAATTCATCTGAATATGAGTTAATATTGGCCATAATTATTTTCCTTTCTTTTAACTAATTTGTGAACTTGTCTACGTAATTAGTGTCCAATAAAGTGTAACCCATCCAAGGTAATATTTGTTCACTAAATCATTGTTGTAATATTCTAACTTTTGGTTGAGTTTCAATAGGCATTGATAATAGTGGAAATGCTATCTTATCCTTGATAAATAACTTTGGGTATACTTCCATATTATCAACTTCACCAAGTACCTTTATATTCCCGAAAATCATGCTTCTAGGGGCTTTAATTTTTAAACCAATTACTTTTGTATCTTTGTCTAATGGTTTTTGTAATTTAATAATTATTGGATAACCATCTCTTGTTTTAAAATCTTTAATTTTAATAATAGTAATACTTTTAGTACTCCTTGTTTTTGGATTTTGATAAGGTTGTGAATAATTATTAATAATATATAAATTATCAATATTATTTTCAGTTAATGATTCATTAATACTAACTGCATATAACTTAAATTGATTTAATAAATTTATTTCTTGAAATATTAAATTTTTAATATCAGTCATACTATATTCAATTGTATTATCATTAATATTTGTACTTGCTCTTTGATTTAATTGCATAGTAAAATCAGATGTTTCAACAGCAGTAGTTTTTAATACTTTTTCAATATCAATAAATCCGATTTTAATAGTATTTGCTGAAAATTTTAAAGTATTATTTTCATTATTTTTAAATAAACGTTCAATTTCATAAATATAAATTGTTCTTTTTTTAAATTCATCGTATGCTCTATTAATATCGGGGGTCACTAGTTGCTCTCATCATATTAGTAAAGTCATAAGGAATATTATCAATTAAATAATCATTTTCTACTTCTGCTTGATTAAGTTTAGTTTGTTTCTGTGGAAATTTCGTTTGTGGTTTGTTGTTGTTTTCCATTGTTTTCTCCTATTAATTGGTTATTTTCGGGATTAAATAATTTTAATCTCACTGTTAAATTATTAATTTCTTGTTCATCATTAATATTAAATGTTTTACTATTTAATAAGTCTTTATCTAAACGTACTAATATTTGAATAAATTTAAGAATATCAATATTAAATTGTCATAATTTTTGTTCAATATAGTTAATAGTTGAAATATTTACTGCTGTACTTTCGGGAACTGATTGTTGTGCAGATTTCTTTTGACTTGGTATATGAATACCACAACGTTTAAATATTTCATTAACATTTCAATCGTATATATCAGTTAAATTTTTACCTTTAAAATTACTATTTGTCATATTAATATTTTCATTTTGTTCGTTATTATCTCCACCACTTTTAAATATGTAGTTTTTAGTAACCAAAGTTCTTACTATTTGTTCTAATGCTGATTGAACATTCCCATAAGTTTGATTAAAAATAAATTTAGGTGAGTTTAAAATAGTATCTAAAACAATTTGTTCATAAATAACATCTAATGCTTTAATTTTATCCATTACTTTATCACAATCTGCTAATTCATTTGCTTTATTTCGCATAATTGCTATTGGTATATAATTAATATTTAGTGTTTGTTCTTGCTCTAAATTTGGATTATTAATGAATGATTTAAAATCTAATGGAAATTGTTTTTTATTATCACTAATACTATAAATTGCACGATTAATAGTTACTTGTTCATTATTTAATGTATAAATTTCAAATAATCTTACATTTTGTGCATTTTGTTGATAACTATCATAAAAAATAGTACATTGAATTAATTTACCGGTAATATCATAAACTCTTTGTTGAATATCTATTACTTGAAAATATAAATCATCATTAGCAATAAAAATTAAATAACCACTAATTCCTAATTTGCTTAATTTAAAAATAGAATTTCAATTTTTTCTATAAAATTCTTGCTGAATTAAGTATTTTTTAATAGTTTCATTATTAATATCTAATGGAGCATTATATAAATTAGCATTATTTTCTGCTACAAAATCAGTAAAATAAGTTTCATGGTTAAAATCATTAAAACCAAAATAATTTAAAATAGAAGCATGTGTACTTTTATTTTTATTAGTTAAAAATTTTACTTTTTCATTTTGATTATCACTAGTATTTGTTTTATCTTTTCTTTTAAATAAACTTAACATAATATTCACCACCTTTCTAAAATATTTGATTAATTTTTAATACAATTTTTACAATAATAAATATAATTAAACCAGCAGTTGCAGAAGATAATAGTACTCCAATTAAACCTAAAATAATTTTTATAATTTTAAAAAACATAATATTATTCCTGTAATTCTTCTAATTTTCATACATTACCTTTTAAATTACCTTTTCCGCTATAAATAGTAATCAATTTTGCATGTTGAACTGATAAAATTACTATATTAGCACTATCATTAAAGGTTTGTATTTGTACACCATCAATTTTTTTATCAGTTATAATAAATTCTTGTATAGTATAAACTGGATTATATATACTTCAAGAATAATAAACTCTATAATGTTTATTAACTATAAAATCATAAGTAATTTGTCAATTATCTCATTTATTTTTTTCTCTTGTTCCTACTTCTTTTCAATTTGAACGACTTGGACTTGGTTGTGGTTGTTTTTCTAATATTTCATTAATGGCTTGTAATAATTTTTTATTTTGAGTTTTTAATATTTTATATTCATTATTTTCTAATATATCCTTACAAAGTAATGAATTTTCTTCATCATTTAACGAAACTTCATTTGTTTCAGCATTATATTTAAAATAATCATTTGAAAATTTTTTGTCTTTTATTTTTTCTTTTAATTCATTAATAGCACCGGCAATAGTTTTATCAGTAGTTTCTAAATTAGGAATTTCAGTACTAATAGTATTGATAGAAAAAGCATATTTAAAATGGTCTTTATCCATTTTATCTTCTATTTTTTTATCTACTTCTTCTTTTTTATAATAATCAGATAAATCAGTTTTACCACCAATAGCACTAATAGTATTAGTTACTTCATCAATTTTAATATTTTCGCCAGTAGTTAATTTATTTTGCTTTTTATCTAATAAATTATTAGTTTCTATTTTTGTATAATAATCACGTTCAGTACTTTCTTCTGCTATAAATTCAGTTGGCGTATCTATTCCTTGATATTGATATATTTCTTTTATATCACCAATTAAATTAATTTTTCCAAGTTCAGGATAAGAATTACCTCCACCCCTAAATTTTTTATTTCTATTGTCATAGTAAATAGTTCCAATATTTAAAATATTTTTATTTGAGATTTGTTCATTATAAGTCATGGAATCAACATTTAACAATTCAAATTCATTAAAAACATTATTTAAATAAATTTTAATTACTTTATAAAATTTCATAAAGTCATTTTCTGTTAAATATTGATAACTGATTTTAATAAAATATCATTTAAATGTTTCTATATTATTATTTTCAACTTTTTTTCATAGGGGACTAGTTTCGATATTAAATCAATTATTTTTAACATCATTAATATTTTCGTTTGCTTTAATTAATTCAGTATTTAATTTTGTAATTTCATTTTCATTAGTAGTAATTCGTTTTTGTTGTTTAGCAGAAAAATCACAAGTTGGTGCATGTGTATAATCACCAATTTGTGGATTATTTTGTAATGCTTCGGGTGGTAATGTACCAATTTCATCAGGTCAATCTAAAATCATTGTTTCAGATTCTTTATCATAATCTGTTGCAACATAACCTTTATTTATAAATTTTGTAACAGGACCTCTATATATTTCATTTTCATTATCATCAACTAAATCATCATACAATTTCATTTGTTTTGATAATGTAAATTCTTTTTGTTCTTTAATTAATTTATCAATTTGATTTCTAGTATAAAATGCTTTTAAGTCAATTTTTTCAACATCTATTTCATCATCATTATAACTTGAAAATATTTGTTTTAATTCTGTTAATCTTGCTCATATTTTCATTCTACTAGGTGCTAAATCTCAAACATTAATTGTAGGAGTACTATTTGCACTAAATTGAGTACCATTATTAAATTGAATAGTAGCATCAACATTAAATTCAATTGGTGTACGATTAAATACTCAATGTTCAACCATTACATAAACCATATCTCTTAATGTTTCTTTAATTAATTCATCTTTAAAACTATCAAAAGGAAATTTAGATAAAATAAAATCAAGATAAGCATTAATATCATTTTGAGCACGAATAGCAAAAGTTATAAATCAATCATTAACATTAGGTCATGTTTGTATGTATTGCTGTGGCGTTTCTGTAATTTTTCCAGTTAATGGATATCAGTTATTATAATTTTCTAAACTGACATCAGTTCAAAGTTTATTAATCATAATTTATCATTCCTTAAAAAATGCTTTTTTATAATGTTTAGTTTTTGTTTTAGTTTTTCTATGTGCAATATGAATAACTTCTTTTTGTAATTTCTTTTTCCCTTTTTCTACAATTTGACTATATGCAAATTTTTCTAAATGATGTAATAGTCCAGTACCAAATAAAGTATTAACTGAAAATTTTAAACCAACACTTTTAAATGATTTATTAATATTTTCAATAGGATTATTAATAACATTCACTACTTTATGATAAGTTCTTATTATTCTAAATATTTCTCTATAAACTTTAAAACTATCTCTAATTACTTGTTGAATAACTGGTGGAGCAAATGCAATTGCTTTTAATCATTTATTACGACTAACTCCATAACCAATATATCAACCACTATATCATCTATATCAGTGAAATGGATGTATTTGAGTAACAAAAGTTTCTGCTTTAATAATACTATCAACAACTGTAATTGGTTTATACTTAGGATTACGATGATAAATAGTAATTGCACATTTACTTAATGATAAAGGTTGAATTTTACAACCCATAAATACTGGTGAACTTAATGGAATTAATTGTGCATGTTTAATTGCTTTTTTCTCTGCACTAGTAAATAAATTTGTTGCTTTTTCTTTTAATTTATTAATTTTTTCAAATGCTTGTTTTTCTAACTTTTCAAATTTTTCTTGTAATTTATATATACTTTCTCGTAATTTTTCAAAATATGGAGTATCTTTTCAAAATTTATTTAAACCTTTTTTTAAATAAAATCTAATATCAAAATATTTAAAAGTTTGATTTGCTTTTAAAACAAGTTGATGAATAACATTATTTTTAAAATTAAATTTAATAGCATTAGCACGAATTTTTTGTAAATCTAAAATTAAAGTTTTTCCATATCTATTTTCTGTATGTATTGTATGAATTAAATTTAATCAATCATGTTGATTCATGGATAGTACTTTTTTTAAATCAGTATTATATTTTTTTAAAAAGTTATTTGCTTTTTCAATATCTTTAATTTTAAATTTAGGAGTTAATTGTGGACTTAGTTTTATTAATGTATTTTGTAATAATAAGTAATCTTTTAACTCTTGTGCTTCTAATTTTTGAAAATTATTTTTATATTGTCTTTCAGCAACATAACCTAAATCTCGTAATACTGTTTCACGATTAGGAGTAAAACTATAATTCATTAAATAACGTTTATTACCAATAATTTTATCTGTTAAAATTTCTTTTCCACTTACTTGACTAATAATTTCTTGTAAATTTTTTGCTTCTTTAATTCCAACTTGTTCTAATGTTTTAGTTTTTTGTGCTAAATTAATAAATTTAGTAGTACGATAACCACGACTAATTTTATTAATTCCAGCAAATGCTGGTAATATATTAAAAAAAGTATTTAATGGTGTTATATTTCCTTTTAAATAATCATAAACTTGATTAATAGTAAAATCAGTTAAAAATTCTACACCAACAGCACTAATACTAGCAATTAAATCACTTGCACCTAATCCAAGTGCTAAACTTTCACTTAAACCACCAGTAAAAGGAGCAAGTGCTACTGCTATAACTTGTACACCAATCATTTCTAAAATTTCTCACCAAAAACTTTTATTTTCTTGCTGTTTACTTATTCTAGTATGTTTTGGTTTATTTATGTTTAAAAGTATTGCTGTACTAGTTGTACCGATTGGCATGGTATTAATTTCCTTTATTTAAGAGTTATTTTAATTGGATTTGTTGTTCCTTTATAATTTAAATCATTAACATTTGAAGAAATAACTATGTATAAATCACCTGCTTTTTGTTTTTGATTACTTACAATAGTTTTTCCTTGTGCATCACTAAAATATTTAATAGTTGGATTTGTTAAATTTGGATTTAATGATTTAAGTTCATTAGTACTTTTTATTTGTGTATTTAATTCACTATTATTGTTATTAACATTTGCAGTAATATCAATTGTTAAACTTGTAATTTTAGTTTTTAAATCAGTTTTATCATTATTAATGATTGCACATAACATTCAACGTGAAGTTGTTTCTTCATCTGTTATATAGGGTATTGATTCACCAGTTACTTCTCCACCAACTAAATATCTTCTTCCAACTTTACCATCAGCAATATCTTGAACATATACAACTGTATTTTGCAACATATATCTTTTCATTGCTCTTGGTGTTGCTAAAACAAAAGACATAATTTTAGTTTCATTATTATCAGTAAAAGTCATATAATCATCCATAACAATTTGACATAGTACACCTTTAATATATAAATCATTTCCATTTAATCTTAATTGTTGAGCAATCTGATTATCAGTAATTAAACCTTTATTATTAGCTAAATAAACAATACTATCATAAAGATTATTAGTAATAAAAAAACGACAATTATTACTATTTCTTAGTTGAAATAAAGTATTTCAAGCATCTAACATTGATTTTAAATATCCTACTGGTGTTTTATCAGTAATATCTACTTTAGTTGCATATTTTGCAATTACATTTGTATCATTATTTGCTAAATAATCTGCTAAATCATTAGCAACTTCATATTGCATTGTATTTAATAAATTTTGTCCATTTTCAGCATTTAAATCAACATTAGCAATTATTTCACCTGCAACTGCTTCTTCTTTAATTTCTTTTAAAATTTTAATAGTTTCAGCATAACTAACATCTAATCCTTTGCTTTTATCATTTCATTTTAGTACTTTAATTTCTGGATTTTTTGGTTTTTTAACTATAAATTCAATTTTTGTAGCATTAACCATTTCAATAGGAAAAAAACTTGCTCATGGTGAATTTGATTGTTTATAAAATTCTATAAACTCTGGTGCTTCTACTAATTTTTCGGTATTATCTAAATTTTTATTGAATGGTACTGCCATTTTTTATTTTCCTTTCTGTTATAAATTATTTTTCTTTTTATAATCCAATAAAGTACTTTTTATTGAATTTGGTTGATTTGTTATTATTGTCTGTGGTTTGCCACCTGTATTAATTGTTTCTTTAAATACTGGTTGTTCTTTAATCATTTTTTTAATAGTTTCTTCAATTTTTGAATTTTCTAAATTATTAGTTTTAAATTTTAAATAATCATAAAATTCACTTTTAACTTGATATTTTTTAAATATATTAATCATTTCTTTTTCTTTAATTTCTTGATTAAGTTTATTTAACTTATTTTCTGCTTCATTAACTTTATTTTCTATTTCTTGTGAAGAAGCATTATTTTCAGTTAAAGGTTCAGTTGTTTGTTGAACATTATTTTCATTTTCTAACATTTACATCACCACTTTTTTATTTATTTTCTTTATTAATCTTTTCATTTAACTTTGCTAATTTTTTTTGATGTTTAATAATTTTGTTATTTGCTCTAACATGTTTTGGAGTTGTGATAAATCTTTTTAATAAAACAATAATTTCTCTGCAAATTAATGTTCCAACACTTGTTCCAATAATTATTAATTCATGTAAAAATTCTTTCATCTCAATATTTTCCTTTCAACTATTTATTTTTAATTTTTAATTATTCATCAAATTGACCACCATTAATTCTTTCAATCATCGATTTTGAATTACTTATAATGCTTACTAATAAGGCAATTTCTTTATTTAATTGTTCCATTCTCTCTTTATATGTATGAATTTCATTATTATAATATTCAAGTAATTTTTCTTTATTCATAAATTATTCACCTCCTTTATAAACTCATGTGATTATAATCTCAATTTAATGAAGCATTATCATGATTTAATGGTACTTCGCTCATATTATCACTACCATAATATTGACTTGCAGTTTCACTATTAATAGTAAATCTATTGTCATTAATTAATCTTGTAGTTTCATCATTAAATGATGTTTCTTGCATTTCTTCATTATGATGTGTAGTTTCCATAGGTAATAAATTATGGATAATTTCACTTGCACCAGCAACAATTGTAGGTACTGCATAAGCATTATTAAAATTATTATTAATACCCATTGCTACACCACTTGATATTAAACATCCACCAGTTGCCATATTACAAATCTTTCTTATTGTTTCAAATTTATTAGGTATTAACTCCGTTAATCCATTAATAAGATTTGATATACCATAAGCATTTAAACTAATATATGTATCTCAATCCATTAATGACTGATTTTCTTGTTTATTTAATAGTAATCATGGCGGACCTTCTGTTGTAGTTGTAGTAGTTATTGGAATTGGTGTTGTTGGAATAATAGGATTAATATTATTTTCTGTTCATTTACTATAATTTGCTAAACCAATTGTTCCTAATCCTAATGCTATTTTTTTAGAACTATTAATTAATTTAGTTTTAGTATTTGGTCTTTGATTTAAATTTCAAATATCTAAACCTAATTTTTTACCAAATAATAAACTATTAATTGAACCTAATATTGGATTAGCAATTACTTGACCATAATAAGCACTTGTACCAATCATTGCACAAATAGGACTTATACCAGTTCTAATTAATTTGGTTAAAGTATAATTTGATTGTGTATTTTCGTTTGGCATTTTATTCTCCTTTATTTGTTTTTATCAGTTCTCTTATAACATCTAATAAGGAATCTACTACATAAGAATTTAATTCAAATTCATAATTTCTAATTTTAATTTTTTCCTTTTGCATTTGTTTAATCTCCTTTAATTTCTAATTTTTTAATTGTTACTTTAATTCAACCTTGATAAACATCATTATCACCAACTATTAATGCAACATTACTTTCGGGGTCAGAAACAATTATGTGTTTGGATTTAACATTTGGGTATTGTCTTAAAATAATTGCTCTAATATCATTACTTGTATGAATTGCTTTTGGAAATGGTGATAATATTTCAATTTCATCTTTATTTTCAAACAAAGTAGGTAATATTATCATTAATTATTCTCCTTATTTTTAATTTGATTAGCAATTTCACTTAATATTTTCAATACTTTATATTCATTTTTTAATTCTTTAATAATAAATATTAAAATTATTATTAGTGTTATAATTGTTATTAATATTGGTACTATTAATAAAATTTTTCACAATATCATTTTTTATTCCAATTTATCTTTTATTATTTGATTTTTTCTAATTATTTCTTGTTCTAATGAATAAATATGTTCTGACATTTTATTTATTATTAAATTTATATAATGTATTTCTTCTTCAATATTATTAAATGCAAGAGTTCCTATTTTAATTTTTAAATTTTCTAATACTTTTTCCATATCTTTTTTTATTACTAAATCAGTCATTTGTTTTGGATTTTGATTAAAATTCATTATATTTTTTCTCCTTTTTGTAAAATATCTTTTATTATTTCTAATTCAGTCATTCTAATTTCATTTGTTTTAATAAAATTTTGCAATCTTTCAATTTCTTTTGTATATTTATTAATATTTTCTTTATGCTGATTAATTCTGTCATTAATATATTCTAATGGTGTATTTTTAATCATTTTTTTACTCTTTTCATTTTTTAAATCATTTAACATTGATTGAACAAAATGCACGATTTTTAGGAATATTTAAAGTATTAAAAATTTGACCAGTTACAATAATTTCATCGTTTTTGTTTAATAAAATACATCGTCTATAAAATTTTGGGTTATTAAAAATTAAAGTAACATAATTTAATCCATTTCATTGACCACGAACACTATAATATAATTCCTTATTACCTTTTTCGTAATATTTTGCTTCAATAGTGTTACTCAGTTTTACTTTTAATTTGACATAATTTGCTTTATCTTTCATTTTTATAATTCCTTAAATAGTATTGAATATGCTTATAAGCATCTTGTTCATGTTTTGTTAATTTTATATTTCCTTTATAATTTTCTATTTTAGTTTTATTTTTTGGTTCACTTTCTAAATAATCTCAATTCATAACATCTTCTACTAATACCATTAATGCACCAATAATCTTAGGTGTTGCTAATGGATTAGTTAATAATTGTTTTGAGCTTAAAAAGAAATTTTCTACAATAACTAATATTTTTTGATTAATAAATTGTTTTTTAATTAATTTAAAATATTCTTTATATATATTTTTACTTTCTAAAACTGTTTTAGTTTTGAATGTTTCATTAAAAGTAATATTATTAGTTTCACTTGAATATATAACCATTCCATTATTACCAATTCCAGCAGGATCAATTCCAATAATTAAGTCATATTGCATTAATTAAGTTAACCTCTAATAACCGTTTTAATAATTTCTAAATCACAATTACATCAACAATATTTACATTCTTCAATAAATTCTTTATGACCACAAACTAAATTATCTTTTTTTAAATCATCAATCAGTTTAATTAGCCCTATTTTAAATTCAATATCATCACTGTCTGGTATGCAAATCGTTCCTCTTTTAGTTAAATATTCTTTATTCATATTTATGCCTCCTACTTAACCTAATATTTAAAATACAGTCATAACAAATCGCTTTACTATTTTTATCTCTTAAAAAATATTTTCTTGTTTTTATATCATTAGTATTAAAGAATAAATAATCTAATTTATTTTGTTTACATGTTCAACAAAAATACTTTTTCATTATGAGTTGAAATTTCCTTATATGAAGTAACTATATAATTAATTGGTAAATCATCGTGTTTATATGGATTATTTATTTTAAAACTTTTTCTATTTTCTTCTCATGTAATGTTGTATTTAAAACATGGTTTTGTAATATTAGTTTTGTTATCTGTTATTTCACCCATAAATCAACTATTATGCTGTTCATAAAATGTTAATGGTTCAAGTTTGATATCATTAAGATAATATTCTTTGGGTGTTTCTTGTTTATTAACAGTTATTTTTTGGTCTTTAATATATGGTTCTAATAATTTTATTAATTCATTACCACTTAATTCTCTTTTAATATTTTCTAAATTAAAAACTCAATATGTGTAACTGTTATCAACAATAAAAGAATTATTTTTAATCATTCATTTTGGAAGCGATAATTTATATTCAACATAATCAATAAGAATAGATTGTGGTTTATCTTTAACAATTTGTTCTTTTTTAAATTCTATTTGCATAATAATCCTTTCCTAATATGTTCTGTTGCTTCTAGCATAAAGAACATATATTTTGATTTTTAGATTATTAATAATACTACTATTAGTTTTATTCATTCCATGAAAACTGGGCTCAAAAATAAATTGTGAAATTTTAAAAAGAAATCGAGGCATTCGATTCAATATTTATTTAATTTGTGTTAAACAAATTAATATTTTAATTGAACCGGCACCGCTCAATTTTTTTTACAAGTTTGAAATTTATTTTCTCGCCCAAAAAAAATTTTTTCAAAAAAAATAAAAAATAAAACCAACACTTGCTCACTTGGGAGTGGCAAGGTTGGTTAAATAAAGAATAGAATTAATATAATAGGTCCCTAAAACAGGTCTATATATACTAGTTTCCAATTCGCTCCCACCCCAAGAATTACCATTAATGGTTAGTATATTTTATTAGGTATCACTCCACTTTTTATTTATCCATGCAAGTCCACATGCTCTAGCTACTATTTTTAACAACTATGTTGTAGTTCACTGTTTTAATTCCCTAACACGTGTTGATAATAGCGTTAAAGAGGGTTATTAAAAATTTTAAAATTTTACAATTACACAAAAAAAGACAAGATTTTTATTCTCGTCTTTTGTCATTTATTTTTAATTTAAGGGTAAAAAAAGAAAGGAGCTATTTTTAAAACTTTTTAGTTATCGACATCTTCGACACGCTCCCTAAAAAAATAGCAAATGAAAAAATTTATGCTTTGGGTGTTGATTCACAAAGTAATATTTTTAGAACACAAGAAGATAGAGTTTATAAACTTAGTACTACAGGAGTAGAAACTTTAATAGAAGGATTAGATGCTGGTAAAACTGCCAGAAATATAGTAATTGATAATGAAGATAATGTTTATGTTGGAACTGATTCTGGTTCTGTTTATAAAAGTGATGGAATACATAAATTTGAAAAAATTTTATTGCCAGATTCAACAAATTGAATATGAACTTTAGCAGTTAATAAAAAAACCGGCATTGTTTATGTTGGAAATGATGATGGTGTATATAGCATTGATAAAAATAGTAACGTTAATCATATGTTAGGAACACATGATTATATTAATAGTTTAGCAATAGGTGAAGATGGTTCTGTTTTTGCTGGAGCTAATAATCATGGTAAAATTTATAAAAGTAATGGTGTAAATGATTTTCAATTAATTAAAGAACAAAATGATGCTGGATCAATAAAAAGTTTAGTCGTAGATACTATTGGAACTATTTTTGCTGGTTCTGATAATGGTAATATTTATCAAATTAATAGTGGAATGTATTCTAAAATTTTAAATACAGGTCATGAAATTAAACGATTAATTATTGATAGAGATGGTGTTTTGTTTGCTGGTGTTGATTCAAATCAAATATATAAAAAAGTAAAAAAATCATCTACTTTTTACAATATGTTAGGAATAGATAATGATAATGAATATATTCTTGCCTTAACAATTAATTCAGAAAACACTTTATATGCTGCAGGAACTGAAGGCATTTTGTATTCAAATAAAAATTTTAAGTAACATTTTAAATGTTACTTAAAATTAAATATATTAAAAAAAGATTTTAATTAAAAAATGTTGGCTGTTATGATATAAAATTAGATTTTTTTAATGCTATACTTATTTATAAAGTTTAAAATAATATGAAAGGAAGCAATTATGAAAGTAATTAAGGTTAAAAATATTACTAAGTCATATAATGGTAATGTTGTACTGGGACCTATTAATTTAGAAATTGAGAGTGGTAGTTCTGTTGCTATTTTTGGTGCTAATGGTGCTGGTAAAACCACATTATGTGAGATTATTAGTAATACTAAAAATGCAAGTACAGGAGAAATTGAATATAACTTTAATAAAAAAGATATTCCATATGTTGTTGGAATAAATTTTCAAGATCAAGTTTATCCTAACTTTATAACAGTTAAAGAATTAATAAATTTTATGATAAAATTTATTTAGATAAAATAAAACCCGAAATTTTTAATAGTATGTTAGATAAGTTTCAATTAAAAGAATTATACAAACGTAAAGTAAATAGTTTATCGGGTGGTCAAAGACAAAGAGTTAATTTATTTTTATCATTATTTCATCAACCAAAAATTTATATTGGTGATGAGATTTCAACTGGTTTAGATGTTAAAACAAGAATTGATATTATTAATTTTTTACAAGAACAAATTAGTTTGAATAACATTACTTTAATTTTAGTTAGTCATAACTTAGATGAAATCCAAGCTTTATGTAGACGTATTATTTTTTTAAAGGATGGTCAAATTATTGATGATACTACTGTTGTTGAAGTTACTAAAAAATATGGTTCATTATTAAAATATTATTTAGAAAAAACAGAAACATCATTAGAAATAACTACGAGAAAGGAAAAAAAATAATGCTAGCAATGTTTCAATTATTATTTGGTTATTTTAAGAAATCTTTCCATAGTATTTTCTTTGGCTTTATTTTCCCTATTATTATGTTAACAATTTTAGTTGCTGTATTAACACCTGGTAACCCAAATGCTGCACAAACAGTATTACCGGGGTTAGTGATGTCAGCTTCACCAGTATTAGGAATTGTTACTTTATCAATGACATATTCTGATTTTAAACAATCAATAATTATTAAAAGAATTGGTGCAACACCATTAAAACCATGACAATTTATTAGTAGTATTTTAATATTTCATGTTATTTTAATTTTTATTGGTAGTTTTTGAACATTAGGAATTGGTGCAGCTTTATATCATAATCAGATTAATTGAGAACTAATTAATTGAGGTTATATATTACTAGCAATTCTGCTTTCATCAATTATGTGTTCAGCAGTAGGAATAATGGTTGGTATTCTTGCTTCTGATTTTAAAATTGCTAATGCTTTTGCTTTATTATTATATTTGCCAACGTCATTTTTATCGGGTCAATATATTCCGTATGTAGCCATTAAAGGACAACCAGTTTTAGTTATTATTGCTAAAATTATTCCTTTTTCTTATCCTGTTTCTATTATGAATAGAGGATGAAATAATTATGGTACTCCAAATGATTTAATCAATGCAGCACTTTTTGATAATTACTGAATACCAATTTTAGTTAGTTTACTTTGAATTGGAGCATTAATATTTGGAGCAATTATGGCTTATAAATATCGACGTAAATAAGTAAATAAGAAAAAATATTTGTTTATAAAGAAATTATTTAAATTTTAAAAAATATTTACAAAATAAACAAGCCTAATTAGGCTTGTTTTGATTTATTTTTAAAAATTAATGATACTTAAATTTTGGTCATTTACTTCGGCTATCAATTCCTGAATTAGTAGCAAAAAGATCAAAATTATTAACTTTTTCTACATTTCATGCTGAAAGGTTCTGATTAAATTTTTTTGCATTTCAAAACATTCCCATCATATTTGTTACTTTTGAAGTATTTCACTTTGAAATGTCTTGATTAAATTTTTTTGCATCATAAAACATATAACTCATATCTACTATATTTGATATATTTCAAGAAGATATGTTTTGATCAAATGTTAGATTATCAGCAAACATATTACTTAAAGAAGTAATTTTTGTTGGTAATTGATCTGGTACTTTTTCAACTATTCTTGGCATTTTAACAGCTTGAATTTCTCTAATTCCATTTTCAAAAAATCCGATTTGAATAATTTCTTTACTATCTATATTTGATAAATCTTTTTTATTTGTTTCTACTTTTGTTCCTGTTTTGTCAATATAAATTGTATCTTGTTGTATTTTATTTTGTGTAATATTAGTATTTTGTTTGATAGTGTTTAAGAAACTAGTTAAATTACCTGTGGTTGTTGCAAGTGTTAAAACACTTAATGTTTTGATTAATATTTTCATTAAGATCTCCTTTTTTGTTTTTCCCCAATAACTTCTTAAGTTTAAGAAGTTAATTTATATTTTAAGTCATTTAAAAATAAATGCAATAAGTGTTTAGTTTATGATAGAAATAAAAATATATAAATATTAGGAAAAAATTTTATGTTATTAGTAAGGTTAAATGTAATAAAAAAGTTATATAATATATTTTTTGCATACAATTTGTTTTTTTAAAAAAAAGATATTTTATGATATTATTAAATTAATTTAATAACTGTTAATTACTAGTATAGATAGTTTTACCTATATTAGTTTTTTTGTTTTTATTAAATTAATTTAATTAAAAAAATATTATATATTAGGTTTATTGCGTTTAAAGTCAAGTTTTATATTGAATTTATTAGAAAGAAGTTAAAATATGGCAAACGGCAGAGAAGTTATTATTACTAATAATTTAAATAATCCAAGTATAAAAAGTTTATTATTAATTGATGAATTTAGTAATAAAATTGGTTACGCATTACTTATTATTGATTTAGAAAAAAAAGAAGCTATTTTAGAAAGTATATTTATTGAAGAAAAATATCGTAAGCAACAATATGGTAGTTTACTTATTTACAAAATTTTTGAGATATGTCATAGCAATAATATCGAAAACCTTATTTTATTATCAGATCCAACTAATGCTACTGTCGGTGAATTTTATGAAAAATTAGGATTCACTTATGCATGAAATAAAAAAACTTTTTTTATGATTATGAAATTAATATACCTCATGCAATTTTTAATAAAAGAGATGATATTAAAAAGTGAAAAAATATTAAAATAAAAGAAATTTTTATTGATTTTGATAAGTCAAAATCAAAAGCTATAAATGATGAACAAAAGATATTAGAGGATAGTGAAATATTATCTAGTATTTTAGATGAAGTTTTAATACATGAAGAATCAATTTTAAAGGAGGATTATCAAAAAGTTATTGATTGATTTAATCAACAAAGAGAACAAATAATCAAAAATCCAAAACAATGATGAAATACTTTAACCCCCAAACAAGTAGAGGTTGTTAAAAATGAGGCAAAAAAATGATGAAATAACTTAACACCAGAACAAAGAAAAATAAAATTATTAGAAAAACAAACATATCAAAAAAAGACAATAAAAAAAGATGATACTCCTTTATTGTGTGATTTTGATCAAAATATAAAAAATAAATTAGACTGCATGCAGTCTATGAAAACATCAACTTCTGTTCTTAAAAAAGATAATTTTAATATATAGATTTTTTCTTTTCTCAAATGTCTTGTTTTTTAAAATTAACAATGTAAAATAAAATACATAATTAATTTAAAATATAAAAGAGTAAAATTAAATGGTAATTTAGAGACTTAGTGGTTGCTGTAAACTAAGCAAGTTTAATTTGAAGGTAACTTATATTATTAGTAATTTAAATAATAATTAAGTGCATTTACTTTGTAAATGAATTAGGATGGTACCGCGTTAAGAAACGTTCCTATTTGTGGAATGTTTTTTTATTTTAAAAAGGAGTATAACAAATGGATAGAAATTTAAACAAAAAATATAATCATATTGAAATTGAAAAGGATCGTTATCAACAATGAGTAAAATCTGGATTATTTAAGGCAAATGTTAGTTCTATTAATCCTACATTTTCTATTATCTTACCACCACCCAATGTAACCGGACTTTTACATTTAGGTCATGCTTGAGATAGTACTATCCAAGATTTATTAATTCGTTATAAACGTTTACAAGGATTTAATACTTTATTTATACCCGGTATGGATCATGCTGGCATTGCCACACAAGTTAAAGTTGCACAACGTATTAAAGAAGAACAAAAACTTAATTTGCAAGAATTAGGTAAAGATAAATTTTTACAACAAGCATGAAAATGAAAAACAGAATATGCACAAAACATAAGAAAACAGTGAGCAAAACTTGGTTTAGCATTAGATTATTCGCATGAAGTATTTACTTTAGATGAAAATGTTAAACAAGCAGTTAATGAAGTATTTGTAAAGTTATATAAAGAAGGTTTAGTTTATAGAGGAAAAAAGATAGTAAATTGAGATCCAGAATTAAAAACCGCTATTTCTAATATTGAAGTAAATTATCATGAAACAAAAGGAAAAATGTATTATTTAAAATATTTTATAGAAAATAGTAGTGAATTTATTACTATTGCTACTACCAGACCAGAAACAATGTTTGCTGATCAGTGTATAGTTATAAATAGTAAAGATAAACGTTATTTACAATTTATTGGTAAAATGGTTATTAATCCGGCTAATAAAATGTTAATTAAAGTTATTGCTGATGATTATGTTGATATGAATTTTGGAACGGGTGCTATGAAATGTACACCGGCTCATGATGCTAATGACTATGAAATTGCATTACGTCACAATTTAGTAATGCCTATTTGTATGAATGTTGATGGAACTATGAATGAATTAGCACAATCATATATTAATCAAGATCGAATGGTATGTCGTAAACAATTAGTTGAACAATTAAGAAAAGAAAATTTAGTTGTAAAGGTTGAAGACCATCTTCATCAAGTTGGTTATTCAGAAAGAAGTAACGCTATTATTGAACCATATTTATCACAACAATGATTCATAAAAATGAAACCATTAGTTGAAATGATTATTGATAAACAAAAAAATAAGAAAACAAAGATTGATTTTCATCCAATATTATTTGAACAACAACTTTTGCAGTGATTAAATAATATTCAAGATTGATGTATTTCCCGTCAATTGTGATGGGGTCATTCGCTTCCGGTTTGATATCATAAAAAAACTAAGAAAATTTATGTTGATACTAACCCACCATCACCAATTAACGATTATATTCAAGAATCAGACGTATTAGATACATGATTTTCTAGCGGTTTATGACCTTTTGTAACCTTGGGTTGACCACAAAAAAATGTTGATTTGCAAAAATATTATCCAATATCAGTATTAGTTACTGCTTATGATATTTTATTTTTTTGAGTTGCACGAATGCTGTTTATGGGTTGAAAATTTACTAATCAAAAACCATTTACTAATGTTTTAATTCATGGTTTAATTCGTGATGAACAAGGTAGAAAAATGTCAAAATCATTAAATAATGGAATTGATCCAATGGAAGTTATTAAAAAGTATGGTGCGGATGCTTTACGTTACTTTTTAGTTAGCAATTGTGCTCCCGGTCAAGATTTAAGATTTAGTATTACTAAAGTTGAGTCAGCTTGAAATTTCAATAATAAGTTATGAAACGCTGCACGTTATGTACTAATCAATATTGATGATAAGTTTCAATTGGATGAAAATATTGTCTATAATAATTCGTTATCATTTATTGATCAATGAATTTTACAAGAACTTAATCAATTGATTATTTATGTAGAGCAATATATGGAAAAATATGAATTTGTTTTAGTAGTTAAAGCACTATCAAATTTTATATGAAATAAATATTGTTCTTGATATATTGAATTAAATAAAGTTAATTTACAAAATCAAGAGCAACAAAGTAACTCATTACAAACATTATATTATGTTTTACAGCAAATTATTATTATGGTTCATCCCTTTATTCCCTTTATTACAGAAGCAATTTATGAAGAAATGGGGTATAAAAATAGCATTTTAACAAATAAGTTTCCTAAAGTTAAAGTTATGGAAAAAACAAAAGTTGTAACACAATTTGTTGAAATATTAATTGAAATTATTGGTAATATTCGAGAAATTCGTAAAGAACTTAATTTATCTTTAAAATTACCGTTAACTATTCATATCAATACGACTAATTCTTTTTTTGAAGTAGAAAAAAATACTTTAAATCCTTATTTATTACAATTAACTAATAGTCAAATTGTTACTATTAGTGATAGTCCGTTGTCTGTTAATAATAAAATAATTAAAATTATTAATTCAGCAGTAATAGAAATTAATGTTTCAAATTTATTTAATAAAGAAGAACAATTAGCAAAATTAAAAGGGGAATTAGTTTATATTGAAAATGAAATAAAACGTAGTAAAGATATTTTAAATAACCAACAATTTTTAGCAAAGGCACCACCAACAAAAGTTGAAATAGAAAAGCAGAAATTAGAAAAGTATCAAAATCAAAAAAAATTAATCAATGCCAAGATTAAAGAATTATAAAAAACTTTTATTTTAATTCAAGTTGAAAAATTTCATTATTTTCCAATTTAATATCATCAATACCCACTGAAAAATCAATAAATTCTTTACCATTTCAATGCTCAATGTATCAAAATTTTTTATCTTCTTGAGTACCTTTTTTACCTTTTACAGCAACCAAAAATCTTCCCAATTGACTTTTTTCAACAGTAAAATCATTAGAACAAGCACTTAATAAATTACCAAGTGTATTAAAAGTAGTAATATAATTAGTTTTTTCAAGAATAGTTTCCTTGCCGTTGATAGCTGTAATTTCAATATTAGTAGTAATGCTATTTTGATTAGTAGTACCATTTAAGAATTTTGGGATATAAATAATATTTAGTATTAATGAAGTTCCTAATATTAATATAATAGAATTATATTTGCATCATTTAATAAATGTTTTATTTTTAATTATTTTTATAAAATTATTTTCTCATTTCTTACCATCAGTTTTTATTTTTGTCATTATTATCAGCCTTTGAATTATCTTTTTTATTTTATTATATTAAAAAAAATAAAAAAAGGAAATTGCTTATCTCATTTTTAATAATTATTGAGGTGAAATTAAATGAGATTATTAATTATAACATTGACAATTCTTTTTCTTGCAAGTAATGGATTAGTTGTATTAAAGTTGATTAAAAATTTTAATGAAAATGAAATAGTTAGTAAGGAAAAAAATGATACAAAAATTATTACTATTACTGTTGAAATTAAAGAACATTTACCAATTAGAGAAGATTTATGTATACGAAATAAATATTATATTAAAATTCTTAATTCAAAAATAAGTATTATTAATTTAATTAATACTTTGAATATTTCTAATGTTTATTTTGACATTTTGGCATTAAATCTAAATCAAAATATTAGTGAAAATTATAAATTAATATTATCACCAAGAAATAATGCTATTAAATATTATTCCCGTTATACTATTACTTTAGAGCCTTTAATTAATTTAGGTTTAAATAGTCAAGATGCCAAAAAAGTATTATTATTATTTAATAAAAAAAATTTAAATGCAAAACAATTGTTAGAGAATTTAGAAAAATTATTAATAACCACAAAAAGAAAATATATACAATTGATGCATAAATTTATTAGTTTTTAATGATGTTTACTTATCATGCTTTATTAGTTTTATTTCTAATATTTTTAGTTTTCTTTTTATCAAGTTTTACGATATTTAGTGGTTTAGTTTTATTATTAATAATAATTATTCTTTTGTATTATATTTTTTTTAAAAAGCAATCATTTTATAAGTATTTCTTTTTATTATTAGTATTTACTTTTACTTCCTTAGTTAATATTAACTTTAAAAAAGATGAACATATAAATATTGAAAATGTTAATTTGAAAGTAGTAGAAACCCATCCAAATTATTTGATAGTACAAGAAGGATGAGAAAAATATTATTTATTATCACATTATTATATTAATAATATGCAGTATACTATTAATGCCCAATTAGATGATACACTTATTTTTAAAGGTCAAACTAAAGATTTAAAAACTATTAATAATTTTTATGAGTTTGATTTTAAATTATTTTTAAATGCTAATAATGTTAATAAACAAATAGTAGTTAATGGAAATAAAGTAAAAGTTGTTTTTGGAAAAACTCTTAGAACTATTTTTTTTAATTATATAAATACTTTTCCAAAGGAAATTAAAACTTGAACTAAATTATTATTATTTGGTCAGCAAACTGAAGAAAACAAATCTATTTTTACCATTTTTAATAAGTTTGGTATTACTCCAATTATTGTTGTTAGTGGTTTACACATTAATTTTTTCTTTGTTTTTTTAAAAAAAAGTTTTTGATTTATCAAAAATCAATTAATTAAACTTTTAATTTGCTTTGTAATTTTATGTTTTTATTTATATTTACTTAATTGATCTATTGCAGCAATGAAAGCATTATTTTTTTTAATTTTTAGTTGTATTTTAAAATTTAATAAAAAAACTATTCATCCAATTTCTATTCTTAGTTTTAGTGCTTATTGTTGTCTTTGTTTATGACCTTTACAATTCTATCTTTTAGGATTTCAACTTTCTTTTGGTATTACTTTTTTTGATTTTATTTATTAATAATAAATTTAAAAAATATAGTTATTGGATTAGAATGTTATTGATTAATTTTGTTTTATTTTTATTCACTATTCCTATTCAGTGACAAATAAATCATGGTTTTAGTTTATTAACTGTTGCATATTTATTATTTTTTACACCAATCATTATTTTTTGTGATGTTATTTTATTTTTAAATTTATTTTTAAATTCAATTTTAAGTTTTTTTGTTTCTCCAATTTTAAATTTTTTAATTATTATTATTAAGTTAATAAATATGAGTAATATTTGAATTCCGACTTTTAAAATTGAAATTTGAATTTTACAACTTTATTTTTTTATTTTAATAGTTATTTATAACTGTTGACGATATTTTAATTGAAGAATGTTAACAGTTATTATTATTAATTTTGTTTTACTTTCAACATTATGAATGAATAGTATTATTAAACCTTATTATGAATTAACAATGATTAATGTTGGTAATGCTATGAGTTTTTTAATAACTAGTCCTTATAATAAATCTGCTATTTTAATTGATGCGGGCACAGAAGATTTAAAACCAAATAATCCAACTATTTATAATTATCTTTCAGGAAAAGGAATTCATAGTTTAAAAGCAGTATTTTTAACTCATCATGATTTAGATCATATTAGTAATATTGGATTTTTGAAAATGAACTTAAAAATAGATAAAATTTATGAAAATACCAATCAATTATCGCAATATGTTATTGATGGTTTTAATCCAATTCATAATTTAGTTTATGGTTTTAATTTGCAATATGTTTCTGAAAATAATAAAAGTTTAGTTTTGTTATTAAAAGTTTATAATTATAAAATTTTATTTACTGGTGATAAAAATATATAATTAAAACAAAAGGGGAAAAAATATGAAAAAAATAAATCATTTATTAAAAATTTTGTTGTTAGCTTCAATGTTAATAACTACTATTACATCCAATAGCAAGGCAGAAAAAACAGTTACTGATTATCATCAATTATACGTTCTTGGTGATAGTCTTTCTGATACTGGTAGTTTTGTTGGAGCTGGGAGTGACTTTGTCCAAAAATCACCATTAGCACCTTTATGAGTCGCTCAAGTAGAATTAGGAGATCCATATTATTTAAATCGCTCTTTCAGCAATGGTAAGGTTGCAGCTGAAATTTTAGCTAATAAATTACATTTAAACTTACAAGCAGGATGAAAATATACGATTTTAAATGATGCAGCAACTTATGAACAATTTGGTAATAACTATGCGGTTGGAGGCGCTGTTGCAGCTGAAAATGATTCATGAACAGGAGAATTTTATTCAAATCGTTTTAGCCTTCAACATCAAATGGCTGCTTTATTATCTCAACATCAAAATTTACAAAGTGATGATTTAGTCTTTCTTGAATCAGGAAATAATGATATGTTGGCTGCTATTGATAGTGGTAACTATTATAAAGGACTTGATATTATTTATAATGCAATTATAAAAGAAGGAGATATAATTCAAGAATTAATTAATAAAGGCATTCAACATATTGTTGCTACTGATGTTCCAGATTTTAGTCTTGTCCCAAAATATTATGGAACTAAATCGCAAGTTTTAGCAAAACAATTATCTGATGCTTATAAAACACTTTGAAATCATGAGATATCTTTATATACAACTAATTATCCTAATTTTATTAGAAGATTTAGTTTAAGAGAAAAATTAAGTAAATATGAGTTGATATTTCAACAAGAAGGAAAAAATATTACTCAAAATGCAATTGAATCTGATTATGCTCATATGGCATTAGATGGTGCTGTTACAGCAACATATGTTAATGGTTCAACAAAAGAAACATTAAATAATTATTTCTTCTTTGATGAAGTTCATCCAACAACATTAGTGCATCAAGCAGTTGCTGAAGATCTTTATAATTTAGTTGAAAAGTGATAATGTTTTAAAACATTAGATATAACAATTAGTATATAAGATAAAAGTTCAAATTTGGAATATTATCAAAAACGAAAGTGTTTTCCGAATATTGAAACATTGAATAATCTTAAAAAAGTTTATTATTGAGGAAAAAATAAAAGTGTGATTATATATGAAACATTATGATATTATAACATTAACATAAAATATATTAATAATTTTGTGAGGTTGGAAACATGGTTTATATTGTTCATGGTCAAGATGAGTATTTAGTAAGAAAAAATATTGAACAATTAATTAAAAAAAATCATAAAAAAGAAAATTATGATTATAATCTATATGAATTACAAGAGGATACAATTGTTAATATTATTAATGAAATTCAAATTATGAGTATATTTGAAGAAAATAAAGTAATCGTAATTAATGATAGCAGTAATTTATGGCAAAAATATATTAAAGAAAAAAAATTTGTTAATGCTTTGCTTAATCATAATCAAAAAACAATGATAATTATTAAAAGTTTAAATGTTGATTTTAAAATTAGTAGAGAATTTCAACAATTTAATATTATCAAAATTAAAAATTATACAAAATCACAATTATTATTATTAATTAATAAAGTTTGCAATAGTTTTAAAGTTAACATTACTCAAGAAGCAACTAATTTTCTTTTAGAATACTTGCCAAATGATGTCAGTATTATTTTAAATGAGTTATCAAAATTAAGGTTAATTGGAAAAAAAATAAATTCAGATATTATTATTGAGGTGGTTCCTAAATATTTTGAAACAAATATTTTTAAAACTGTTGAATATATATTAAAAAAAGATTATAACAATTTTTGAACACAATATAACTATTATAATGTTATTAATTATGATAAAATTAAATTGATTAATATTCTTGTATATCAATTAGAATTAATTAGAGATATCAAAATTTTAGTTAAACAAAAAAAAAGTAATGAAGATATTTCCAATATATTAAATATTTCCAAGTTTCAAGTAAAAATATTAGAACAATATTTAAATATTAATTTAAATATTAATAATATTTTGTTAAAATTATATGAATTAGATTACAATATCAAAAAAGGAAAGTTTAATAAAAATATTGCAATTGATTTATTTTTTTTGAATATTTAGTATATAATTATAGATGTTTTAAACTCAAGAGGTGATACATATAATGAAAAGTAATAAAAATACTGATGTTACAGAAAAAAAGTTAGTAGAAGAAAATAGTGACATTACATTGGTTAAATCAAAAGTAAAAAGAGTTACAAAGAAAAAAACCGAAAAAGTGTACTCAGAAGAAGATTTAAATGTTGCATTATACTATGAAATATCAAGTACTATATATAACAGTTTAAATAATTTAATTGTTAGAAAATCTATTTTTGCTAATGAAGAACTTTTAAAAATTTTAGAATTACAAATTTCTAATTTATTTTTTCTTGAAAAAGAACTAAAAGAATTAAAAGATAAAAAGTATGCAATAGAATTTTTGCAGTTAATTTCTAATTTGGTAAATCGTAGTTTGAGTATTACTAAAAGTTCTCCTAAAAATCGTATTGAAATTCTTGAAGAGCGTAACTTATTAATAGTTACAATTACTAATATTTGTAAGACTGTGGAAAAAGAAAGTCTTGAACGAATAAGACAGTTTGATAATAATACTTTTAATGAATTAAATGATCAAATTACTGCATTAAATAATTTTAGTGATGATGCTACTGAGGTTAAGCCAAGTGTTACTCCAAATAATCAGAATGTTGATAATAATGTTGATACAAATCCTAATATTGGTGGCATTGGGAATCTAGGTAATAATTTAAATATTAATAATCTTGATAATAATAGTTTAGCAAATTTAGCGAAGTTAGGTGTATTACCGCAACATCCCGCCACAAATCCTAAATTTTACCCTTATATGAATAAACCAAAATATATTCCACTTTTAAAGAAAATATTATCAGCTTTTTTCTTATTAACAACAGTGCTAGCAATAGCTACTTATATACTAACTTATTTTATAGCAGGTACTTTTCAAATTAAAGATAATAGTACATCACCCGTTTATTATAATTTTGCACAACAATCAAAAACTATAGTTTTCACTATTGTTACAACAATAGTTTTAAATGGAGGCTTTTTATATTCAATTTTAAAACCACCAAAATTAGGTCGTGATTTATATCGAACATCATATTTTTTAATAGTTATTTTAATTTTTTGAATAATTTATACAATTTCAAATTTATTTTATATGACAACAGATGATTCATTATTAAGAACATTTACTTCTTTTTTAGATAAAGGTGACAAAATTAATCCTAATTCTTTACCTTGATTAAAAGGATTAGCAACTTTTAAAGCTTTTCAAATATTAACATATATTACAGCAGCATCAGCAATTTTACCAATTGCTATTATACTAGTTATTGCTATTCTTAATCCAAAAATTGATCGTAATAAAATTATGAGAGCCAATTCGGAATATCAAAATGCTATTAATAATGCTTTAAGTGGTAAACCCTATGAAATCGATCCATCACTTTTTGATGATAGTTTAGATAATGATAATAAAAAAGATACAAAAGATCATAAATTTTGACGTAATAGTGATTTATTTAAATAATAAAATTAAAAAGGACTAAAAGTCCTTTTTAATTTTATTATTTTTAATTATTAGTTTTATTATGCTTGTCAACGTAATTTTGAACTTGCAACTATTGTGTAAATACCAATCAATCCAAGTGCAACTCCTAGATATATTCCATAAGTTGTTGTAAAAGTAAAACTTGTTCCACTTCAAGCTTGAATAAATGGATCCATAGCGTATTTGAATGGATTAAAGTAAGTTGCGTATTTTAAAACAGGACTACTATTAATTAACTCAGCCGGGAAAAATACCCCACTTAAAAGTGCAACTGGAAAATAAATTACATTTGATGCTGCAACTAAAGCAGTTACTGATTTGAAAATTGAGGCTAATAACATTCCTAAACCCATTGATGAAAAGAAAATTAAGATAATAAATGGGATAGATTCTCCAATAAAATTTGCTGTTACTATATTACTTCACCCATAAGTACCACCAAACATAATTCCAGCTCATAATAAAGATCATAAGAATGTTGCTATCATAAAGAAAAATCCAATTATCATAACTGAAAGAACAAAGAAAATTGGTTTAATATTTGTTGCTCCAATTCGCTTCATTAAAACACTATTTTTAAATTCAACAATTGTTTGTGGAATAATGAAAATTCCTACTGCCATTGGTTGTAACATTGAAATTGAACCAACTAAAGTATGTAAACTTTTTACAGTATCACCTTCCATTTGTTTAAAAGGAAAACCTTCTAAGAACAACATTAGAATTGGAAATAAAACTAGAAAGAAGGGTACAAAAAATCCTCGATAATAATATTTAAACATTAAGTTTATTAATGGTCGACTTTTTTCGGGCATTTTGGCTTTATGAATTCATTTATTTTTTTTCTTATTTTTTTTGATTTCAGCATTTTCTTTTTTTATTTCTTCATATTGTTTTTTTAAATCAGCTTTTTTATTTTTATCAAACATTTTTCATGTAAAGTTATGAACTGAGCCATATTTTTTTAACAATATCTTTAACATTTCTTGCTTCTTTTATAACTCCATTATGAATGTAAATATACTTTTCACAAAATTCTTCAACTTCGCTCATATTGTGAGTAACTAAGATCATTGTCTTATTTTTGTCAATAATATTTTTTCTAAAGAATTCAAAAATTTCTGAACGAACTTCAATATCTAATCCCGTGGAAACTTCATCTAAAATAACTAGATCAGGATCATGAATAACAGCTAGTAAAATATTTAAACGTTGTTGTTGTCCACCTGAAAGTGTTTGAATAAACTTATTTTCAATTCCAAGTAATTGATATGTCTTCAGTAACTCTAATAGTTCATCTTCTTTCATTGAAATATTAAAAGTATGTAAATAATATTTAATCATATCCATAACAGATATTCCGGCCGGATATCTAGATTCTTGAAATTGTAAACCATTTACCAGATGTTCTTGACGAATTATTTCACCAGATGTTGGTTTTTACGAATACCACCAATAATTTCACTTAAAGTTGATTTACCACTACCATTTGCACCAATGATTCCAATTCGATCGCCAGGATTAATAGTTAAATTAACTTTATTTAATGCTACTTTATTTTTATATTCCTTTGTTAGATTCAAAATTTCTACTAGTGGCCGAGACTTATCTATTTTTTTCTTATTTTGTTCATTATTTTCCATATATGATACCTCCTGCATTAGATTGTACTATAATTAAGTGTTAAAAAGCAATTATTGAAATTTGTAACAATAAAATAAACAATATTAATTCTAAATATTTTGGAAAAATATTTTTTAATTTTTGTTTTTCATGTATATATAATATAGATTTGAAAATAGTGATTATCTAGTATAGTAATTTAACACTTGCTTTAAATCAACATTTATGAATTTAAATCCCATTTAATTATAAAATCATATACTATTAATGATTACTTTTGTTGTTTTATAAATAAAAGTTATTATATTGTATAATTAATTATATTTGAGAAATTAGATAGAAACTCAGGAGGAACCATTGTGGAAAATTTAGTAAGTGAAGAAATAATTGAAGAAACGTATTCAAAAATTAAAGATAAAATTAGTAAGACAAGTTTGATAAAAGCAGATAAACTTTCTTCATTTTCTGGTAATAATATATTTTTAAAGTTAGAAAATTTACAAAAAACAGGTAGTTTTAAAATTAGAGGCGCTTTAAATAAGATTCTTAATTTATCAAAGGAACAGCAAGCAAAGGGTTTAATTGCTGCTAGTGCTGGTAATCATGCACAAGGAGTCGCTTTAGCAGCTTCAAGTTTAAATTTAGTATCAAAGATAGTTATGCCTGTAACAGCACCACTAGCCAAAATTGCTGCTACTAAAGAATTTGGTGGTGCTAAATGTACTGTTAAACTTTGTGGTAATATGTTTGATGATGCAATGTCTGAAGCATTAAGACTTGAAAAAGAAGAAGGGTTAACGTTAGTTCATCCATATGATGATAATTTTGTTATTGCTGGTCAAGGTACAATTGGTTTGGAAATATATGAACAAATGAATGCAATGGGTAAAGAAATTGATTATTGTTTAGTTCCAATTGGTGGAGGAGGACTTTTAAGTGGTATTTCAATTTATTTAAAAAGTAAAAATCCAAATATTAAATTTATTGGTATTGAAGCACAAAATGTTGATTCTTATAATCAAGCTTTAAAACAAGGAAAACCATTTAAAATTCAAGGTAAAAGTTCAATTGCTGATGGAATTGCTGTTAAACAAACAGGGGAATTAACATTTAATATTTTAAAGAAAAATGTTGATAAAGTTATTACTGTTAGCGAAGAAGAAATTGCACAAGCAATGTTATTTTTATTAGAAAAATGTAAAATTGTAACTGAAGGTAGTGGTGCTGTTAGTGTTGCTGCTATTCTTTCTGGTAAATTAGATAAAATCATTGGTAAAGATAAAAATGTTGTTTGTGTAATTAGTGGTGGCAATGTTGATATTACTACATTAGGAACAATTATTAATAGTGCCTTAATTAGTTCACATCGACGAGTTCCTTTTTCAGTTAACGGTAAAATTAATAATAGTACTATTAGCGAAATTATTAATATTATTACTAAAAATGGTGCTTCTATTTATAAAATTCACAGTACATTTGATCGTAATAAATTAGATATTAGTAATTTTAGTATTTTTATAGTTATGGATACATCAGATGAATTTCAAAAAAATAAAATTTTTGCTGAGATTAGAGCATCAAGTTCTAACTTTACATTATTAGCGAAATAATTTTTGAATTTGGTATTTTATTAAAACAAAAATTTAGTTTAAAAATATCAATTATATTTTAAAAAGAGACACTATTAATAGTGTCTCTTTTTAAAATAAATTATAGTTATTTTGCTTTTGCTAATTTAGTCATAATTTTAGATTTTTGACGAGCAGCTTTATTAATGTGATAAATGCCTTTAACAACAGCTTTATCAATTAAACTACATACTTCATTAACAAGTACTGTAGCATTTTCTGCTTTGTTTTTTATTGATATTTCAGCTTTTTTTAAAGCAGTTTTAACTTTAGATTTATAACTTTTATTAATTTCATTTCTTTTTTGGTTTGTTTTAATTCTTTTAATTTGTGATGCAATGTTAGCCATTTTTTCTCCTTTTTTGTTTTGAACATGTTTTATAGATTAATTACAACAAAAATAATTATAACAAAAATCATAAATGTTGTATAATATTTTTTATTTTTTCAGTATAATTAATGTGTTAGCTTTTTGTTAATAGTATATTTTAATTTTTTTACACTTTTAATGTAAATTATTTGTTTAAAAACTTTAATGATAAATGTAGGTGTGGTAAATAAATGAGTTACTATTTTCGTAACCCTTATCAATTTTCTTACCATAGTATTGGTAGGATTAGAACAAGATTAAAATTGCAAGACTTAAATGATATCCAATTACGTGAATATTGTTTAAAATTGATTAATGAGTCTTATGATATTGAAGAGACAAAAAGTTTTAAATATATTAGAGTAAATAAAACACATCTTTATTTTGTAATTAAAAAAGATGTTAATTTAATTTTAACAATTTTACCGATGAGTCCAACTAAACTATTAGCAGTAATCGAGGAAAATTTATAAATCAAAAAAGAGGAATAAAAAATGGGAAATTTATCTAGTCAATGATGAATGTTAGCGCTTATAGGAGTAGTTTTAATAATTTTTATTTTTACAACCATTTCAGCAAAAAAGAAGAAAAAAGAAGAGAAAAAACAACGTCAAAAAGAAGTAAAAAATATTATTAAATCCTTTATGCGTGATGAATTAAAATTGCAACATAAAACAGTAGAATTTGAACAAGTAGTTTCACGTAGTAGTAAAGAATATCGCTATCGTGATGTTTTTGATGTAATTGTAAAATTATATGATTCTAAGAAAAATGATTTATTTGCAACTAAAGCATTTGAGGTAGAAGGATTTACTAAGCAATTATCAAAGAAAGAATTTGAAACAATTTGAAAAGTAAATTGTGAATTGGATTTAGAAGAAACACTTAAGAAAATTGAAATGTCAAAAAAACGTAGTGGTAAAATTAAAATAAAAAGAAAGACAGCAGAAGAAAAAACAGCAATTAAAAAAGAAAATGAAGCAGTTAAACTTGCAATTGAAGAAGAACGTTTACAAAATAAAGAAAATAAAAAACGTGCTAAAAATTTAGAAAAACCTAAAATTGCAATTCATGATAAATTTTCTGGATGAAAAGATAAATAAATCTTTATTTTTAAGTAGGCAATTGGGTGATATGTAATGAAAATTTATAAAGATGATTATAAGCATTTCCGTATTTGTCGAAAACTTTCATGATTTTTAAATGCAAAAAATTATGCTTTAGCTAAGCATTTAATTGAAGAGAAAAAGATAATAAATTTTGTTGAACTAACGCATACTAAAACAAGTAGTAAATTTAAATCTAATTTAATTACTATTTCTGATTTAGATGATGATACATTTGAAAATAATTATAATGAAGAAGATGATTCTGAATTTTATCTTGGTGAAACAATTGCAGATGGTATTGAAACTGGGCACTATGCTCAAGAATATTTTAAAGTAAAATATTCTTATTTTAATTTTGAGTCTGAACCGGGTAATAATGTCATAGAAATTATTAATAATAAAGAGTATGATGTTTTATTTGAACCAAGATTTGAATATCAGGGCTGTGTTACTAAGTGTGATATTTTAAAACGAAATAATGATGGTTGGGATTTAATTGAAGTAAAAGCAGTAACTTGAGTTAAAGAAGAACATATGTGAGATTTACTTTATCAGTATGATATTTTAACCAAATGTGGAATTAAAGTAGTTAATACTTATATTATGTATTTAAATAATAATTATGTTAAGAAAGAAAAAATAGATTTAAATGAATTATTTATTGTTAATGGATCAACTTGGCAAAAAAGTCCTAATACTAAAAAAAGTTTTAGTCTTTTTGAATCAATTCAAGATGAAATTTTAAATAATAATTTGAAATTACAATATGAAAATATTAAGAATATTATTAAAATTAGTGATATTGATGAAATAGTTAAATTATTAACTTTACCTTATTGTCATGAAAATAGTAATCAATTTTGTCCTCATATTTTTAAATATTTTTCTATTCATAATACTATTTTTGAATTATATCGTTTAAGAAAAACTAAGAAAGCATTGTGATATTATGAAGAAGATTTGTTAGAAATTAATGATGAAAGATTATTACCATTTTTAACAAAGTCTAATTTACATTTAAGACAATATGATGTAATTAAAAATGGTGAAAAATTAATTGATGGCAATAAATTTGTTGATTTAAAAATTGAATACAAAAAGTACCAATATCCAATTTATATGTATGATTTTGAGACTATGAAATCTGCAATACCTAAGTTTAAAAATAGTAAACCATATCAACAAATTCCTTTTCAATATTCTGTCCATGTATTATTGGCACCAGATTTTGATTTTAAAACTTATAAATCAATTAAACATTATGAATTTTTAGCAGATGGAAATGATGATCCAAGAGAAATGTTAACAAAAAAATTATGTCATGATTTAATTAATATTCATGGTAAGGGTACGTATGTTGCTTATAATCAATCATTTGAGAAATCTGTTCTTAAAAAATTAGCTTATTATTATCCTCAATATAAAAATAAATTATCATTAATCCATGATGGTACTATTGATTTACAAGATTTTTTTAAAGAATTTAAAATTTATAAAGAACAGTTTTATGGTTCTCTTTCAATTAAAAAAACTTTACCAGCATTTGAACCTTCCTTTTCTTATGAAGGATTAGTTATTAAAAAAGGAGATATGGCATCAGAAGTTTTTCGTAGAAGAGTTGAAAATAACATTAGTTTAAGTAATTGAATTCATAATTTTCGTGAAAATATGTTAAAATATTGTGCTCAAGATACTTTAGGTATGGTAGTATTATTCTGACATGTAAAAAATATTATTGAAATGTACAAAGCAAAAATTGAGGGCGAAAATTATGAAAAAATTTAAAATTTTATTTATGGGTTCTTCTTTTTTTTCTGAAAATATTTTAAAAACATTGTTAATAACAATGAAAAATGAAGTTGAAATAGTTGGTGTTGTTTGTCAGCCAGATCGTAAAATTGGTCGTAAACAAGAAGTTGTTCCTTTAGCAATTAAACAATTGGCAGAAGAATATCAAATCCCTGTTTTCCAACCAGAAAATATTATTGAAAGTTTAAAAAGTTTACAATTATTAAATATTGATGTTATTCTTACTTGTGCTTATGGTCAATTTTTACCAAAAGCAATTTTAAATTTACCAAAATATAAATGTTTAAATATTCATGCTTCATTATTACCATCATTGCGTGGTGGTGCCCCTATTCAATGAGCAATTATTAATGGATTACAAACTACTGGTATTACATTAATGAAAATGGTAAGTAAAATGGATGCAGGAGCAATTTATGTTCAAGAACAAGTTTCAATTGGTATTGAGGATACATATACTTCTTTAGTTAATAAGTTGATAACTTTAGCACAAAATATGTTAATAAAATATTTATTAAAAATCATTAATAATGAAATACAAGAGCAAGAACAAGATGAAAATAAAGTAACTTTTGGTTTAAATATTAAAAGAAGTGATGAAAAAATTAATTGAAATCTTTCAGCACAATTAATTTCATGTCATGTTCGTGGATTGTATAATACACCAATCGCTTATACTACATTGAATGATAATATATACAAAATTCATCAAGTAGCAGTAACTAATGAATTATCAAATGCTCTGCCAGGAACAATTGTTGCAATAAATAAATTAGGTATTATTGTTGCCACTAAAACTAATAACATAGTAATTAAGGTTATTCAACCAGCAGGTAAAAAAGAAATTATAGCAGCTTGTTACTATGGTTCTAAAATTAATCCAATTGCAATTGGTTTTATCTTTAAATAGTAAAAAAATAACTAATATTTTTTGGTAATCTAGGAGGAAAAGATGTATCGTTTTCGCTCAATTAAATATCTAGTAATGACTGGTATTATTACTGGTTTATTAGTAACAATTGGTTATTGTTCAACTTTTCTTTTTGGTTGAGCAATTACTAGTTTATTTGGTGGAAATTCTACTTTGCAATTATTTGATGCTGTTTTTATTCCGTTTTGTGCTTTTTTTGAAGGGCCAATGCTGTTATTTGCAGGACCAATTGCGGGTGGCATTTTTGATTTAATTAGTGGTGTTAAAATTGTGGTTATTCCTATTACAATTTTTATTAGAATTTTAATGTTTTTTGTTATTAAGTTATTAATTAATAAATCTTGATGAAGTACTATTTATACTTTCTTTTTTGCTGGTATTTTATTACTTATTTACCCATTGTCTTATTTAGTAATTTATCAAGATTATGCTATTACAGTTAATGAATTAATTACTGATAGTATTCAAGCTATCTTTGCTTATTTTGTTGCTATTCCACTTTATTATGCTCTTAGTAAAAATAAAATTAGATCAAATTATAGTTTTTGAAATGATCAAGAATTTGATTATTTAAAAAATAAAAAAATAACTGTTTTAGAATAGTTTACTTATTATCCATTATTGATATCTAATATAGACAATATGGTATAATTTTATAAACTTAATATAAGTTTATACCCATTTACTTAAGTTTTAAGGTAAAGGGTTTTTAATTAAAATAAGGAGAAAAAGGTTTTATGAATAAAAAAATTAAAAAAAGTTTTAAAAAAATATCTAAGTTAAAAAAAGTAATTAAAAATCATATAATCGATCCAACACCATCTGAAACAGTTATTGCAACTACTGTTCTTTCTGCTGCTGCTATTAGTGGTATTATAATTGGAGTTGGTGGTGCACCCGTTATTGCTCCTGTGCTTGCTGGTAGTATTATTGCGGTGGGAACGGTTTCTGCTATGACATATATAGTAGAAAAAATAAATGAATTAGAAAATAATAGTGTTATTGAAGGTAGTAAATCTCAAACAAAGAGATTAACATCAGTAATATAGATAAATTAATATCATGAAATGTTACTTTTAATATTTAATTAATAATAAAAAAATGAATAATTATTATATTCATTTTTTATTTTAAATAATAGTTAGCGTATATTCATTATTAAATTGAATTTCACCAATTGAAAATTTTACTTTAATAACATCACCTTTTGCAAAATAAGTTCCATCATTTACGGATTTACTTACTTTAACTTTAAAGTGGTCACCTTGTTTCATAAGATCAGCAATTCTTTCTCCTAAAGAATAAATTGGACTTTTTAGATAGTTTGTTAAATCTGTATCAACTAATAATTTTGATTTAGGTTGTCCAATTTTAAATTCTGGAATATCATTAAAGTTATTTAATGATATGTTAGATGTGGTTGGTAATTTAGGTAATACAAGACCATCATTTGGTTTGGATAAAATATTTAATAAATAATTGTCAGATAATTGTTTATTATTTTTTTCAAAAAATATAGTTACTGTACCACCTGTAATTATATAATCTGTATGATCTATTTTTTTATTAATTATTGGTGAGTAAGATTTAACTTTCATCTTAATGGATTGTGTATCACTATGTTTAAAAAGTCTATATTTTCCTTGACCACTAACTGCTTTTAATTTTAAAATATCAACTAAAAAGTTAGCACCATCAGCAGATTTAGCTTTAGCAGTTTCGCTATCATTTTCTAAATAAATTGCTGGCAGTAATATTGTTTAGTTGAATAGAGTTTCATTTTGTTAATTTAGTTATATTATTTTGATAGATATCTAATTTGATTGTTGAATTATTATTTGAATCTAAAAAATTAAAATCTTTTTGTACTTGTATATTCATTTTTAAATTATCATCTGATTGACATGCAATAAGTGAACTTGTACTAACTGTTGTTAAAATAACTGCTGTCATTAATTTAAATAAAGTTTTCATATTTTTCATATTTTTTCTTTCTCCTTTTAAATCTAGAAAAATTTTAGTTATTTTTAATAATTTGGTAATTAATTAAAAATAATTTTCTGATATAAATTATATATTTTTAGCACTTATTAATGATTTTCATAATAATTTTCTTTTGTTAGTGTTGTTTTAATTGGAATGGCAACCCTTTTTAGGACTGTTTTTTGGTAGACACTTGTTTTTGATAATTAACTGGAGTTAGGTAGTTTAAGGTGCTGTGAATTCTTATGTTGTTGTATCAATTGATATAATCAAATAATTCTAATTTTAATTTGATTAATGATGTAAAATTTTTATCATTAATAAATTCAGTTTTGAAAGTTTTAAAAGTTGCTTCAGCAACAGCATTGTCATAAGGACAGCCTTTTTTGCTTAAAGATCGAGTTATGTTGAATGCTAATAAAAGTTTATCAATAGTTTTATTATTAAATTCGTTACCGCGATCGCTATGAAATATTTCAATATCTTTTAAACAGCGATTTGAGTGCATAAATGCTTGATATACTAATGATGCATCTTTTTTAGTACCTACACTATGTCCAATAATTTCGCGGTTAAATAGGTCTATTAATAAGCAAATATAGTTTCACTTACCATTAACTTGAACATAAGTTAAATCACTAACAATAACTTCATTTTTAATTTTATTATTAAAGTTTCTATTAACAAGATTGGTAATTTGACTATCATTGACTTTATTATGATGATTTTTGAATGATAATTTAGTGTATTTTGATATTAAATTATGCTTATTCATAATTTGTTTAATTTTTCTGCGTGATAAATAAATTTCTTGGTTTGCTAGTATGACTTTTAATCTTCTAGTACCATAAACTTCTTTATTTTCTTTAAAAGCACTAATAACAGCTTCATCATAAATATTATTTTGATTTTTATTTTTTTTCTTTAAATTAAAATAATATGTTGATTTAGAGAGTTTTAAAAAACGACACATTGTGCGAATTTTATATTTAGATTTATTATTTGCAATAATTTCTATTTTCTGCCTATTATTAGTGCTGCTTGCTTTAAAATATCATTTTCCATTCGTAATTGTTTTAATTCTTTATTTGCTTGAATTAATTGTTTTTCTAAATCAGAAAGATTATCTTTGGTTTTAAAACTGCCTGAATTAGTAAATTGCTTAATTCATTTATAAGTAGCCGCTCTTGTAACGTTATATTCTTTAACAAGACAAGATACTGACTTGCCACTTTGATATAAAGCTACTATTTGTTTTTTAAATTCATCTGAATATGAGTTAATATTGGCCATAATTATTTTCCTTTCTTTTAACTAATTTGTGAACTTGTCTACGTAATTAGTGTCCAATAAAGTGTAACCCATCCAAATAATTTTAAAGTTGAATAAAAAAATATTTAATAAAACTGCTCAATTGAGCAGTTTTATTTTAAAAAATGTTATTTTTGAATTAAATATTTTATATAAACTTTAAATTGGTTGTTCTGGATTGACTGTAACATCTAATTCATTAGATTTACCATATAAGGTTAATGGAATAGAATAATATAGTTCGTTATTGTTAGCATACATTAAACAATTATTAGCAAATTGATTTTTATTTAATTCTGTTAGAAGCTCATAGAAATTATATGTTTGTCAACCTTTATTAACATTATCTTCTCAATAATATAAATTTCCAGAAAAAGTTGAACTCTTATCTAATTTTAAAGTTAGAATATAATCAGATTTAGTATTATTTAAAAATATATCATAATCTATGTTTACCTTTTTATGAGGTAATACATTTATTTTTTGAGATGGATTGGATGGGTTACACTTTATTGGACACTAATTACGTAGACAAGTTCACAAATTAGTTAAAAGAAAGGAAAATAATTATGGCCAATATTAACTCATATTCAGATGAATTTAAAAAACAAATAGTAGCTTTATATCAAAGTGGCAAGTCAGTATCTTGTCTTGTTAAAGAATATAACGTTACAAGAGCGGCTACTTATAAATGAATTAAGCAATTTACTAATTCAGGCAGTTTTAAAACCAAAGATAATCTTTCTGATTTAGAAAAACAATTAATTCAAGCAAATAAAGAATTAAAACAATTACGAATGGAAAATGATATTTTAAAGCAAGCAGCACTAATAATAGGCAGAAAATAGAAATTATTGCAAATAATAAATCTAAATATAAAATTCGCACAATGTGTCGTTTTTTAAAACTCTCTAAATCAACATATTATTTTAATTTAAAGAAAAAAAATAAAAATCAAAATAATATTTATGATGAAGCTGTTATTAGTGCTTTTAAAGAAAATAAAGAAGTTTATGGTACTAGAAGATTAAAAGTCATACTAGCAAACCAAGAAATTTATTTATCACGCAGAAAAATTAAACAAATTATGAATAAGCATAATTTAATATCAAAATACACTAAATTATCATTCAAAAATCATCATAATAAAGTCAATGATAGTCAAATTACCAATCTTGTTAATAGAAACTTTAATAATAAAATTAAAAATGAAGTTATTGTTAGTGATTTAACTTATGTTCAAGTTAATGGTAAGTGAAACTATATTTGCTTATTAATAGACCTATTTAACCGCGAAATTATTGGACATAGTGTAGGTACTAAAAAAGATGCATCATTAGTATATCAAGCATTTATGCACTCAAATCGCTGTTTAAAAGATATTGAAATATTTCATAGCGATCGCGGTAACGAATTTAATAATAAAACTATTGATAAACTTTTATTAGCATTCAACATAACTCGATCTTTAAGCAAAAAAGGCTGTCCTTATGACAATGCTGTTGCTGAAGCAACTTTTAAAACTTTCAAAACTGAATTTATTAATGATAAAAATTTTACATCATTAATCAAATTAAAATTAGAATTATTTGATTATATCAATTGATACAACAACATAAGAATTCACAGCACCTTAAACTACCTAACTCCAGTTAATTATCAAAAACAAGTGTCTACCAAAAAACAGTCCTAAAAAGGGTTGCCATTCCAGGATATTTTAATGTTACTGATTCAGAATTTGTATTTGTGGTACTATGACCAAAGTTAAAATTAAAGGTTGTTTCTTCAAAAGGTATTGATATTTTTTCACTTATACCAACATCATATGTATTAGTAACAGAATAAGTATTTGTTACTTCTTTATCGTATTCTTGTGTACTAAGTTGTTGTTCAAGGTTTGTATTATTTTTAAGTTCTGTTCGTTCAGAAGTTTCAAAGGTCTTAGTTAAATTTATTAATGAAATTTTATCATTTGATAAAATTTCATTATTTTTAATATTAAGTTTCATATTTTCTAATCAATAACCTTTATTTTTCATATGACCCATTACAAGAATGTCTAGAAAATTTCATATATTAAAATCAAATTCTTGTCTATAACTTAAAGTAATTTCACCTTTATAGTCACCAGTTCCTTCAATTATAGCACTTGTACTATTAATAGATCCTTTAATATTAAAATCATTAATAGTTAAAATACTAGCATCATAATTTATGCTTTTGATACCAATTAAAAGTTCCTCTTTGCTTGGAATTAAATTTTTTGCTAAAATTTTAATAAATCCTAGGTTTTGATTTGCTATAAGTAAATTTAAGTCTTTTTTCTCTTGTGTGGTTGTAATATTTATATTTATCGTTTTTTAACCCGTAAAGTTTATAGAAGTACGTAATGCAATTATTTTTATAATTAATTTTCTATTTTTAATATCAGCATCTTGTAGAGGTGTATTATTATTTTTACTAATTTTTACATCGCTTAGTTGTAAATTTGAAAATGTTTTTTTTCTTAATTTATTAATTAATTCAACTTTAAAAACTTTTACATTATTATCAAGTGTTGTAATGTCTAAGTTATTAGATAAACCTTTTAAATCTTTTTTATGTACAGGATATACTGTTCCTCCACAAGCAACTAAACTAATACTTGTTGGTGTTGCAACCATTAAAGATAATATAAATCTTAGCAGTTTTCTCATAATTATTTACCACCTTATTTTTTTCTTATTATTTTTTTTATTGTTTAAATTTTGGTAATTTATTGGGATTATCAATTTTTGAGCCAGTAGCAAAATTACTGTGTTCTATTATTTTTTTTACATTTCATTTTGAAAGGTTTTGATTGAATGATCTTGCATTAAAAAACATTTTATTCATATTTGTTACTTTAGAAGTATTTCAATTTGAAATATTTTGATTAAATGTTAAAGCATCAGCAAACATTGAATTCATATTTATTACATTTGATGTATTTCAATCTGCAAGACTTTGATTAAATGCAATGGCATTTTGAAAGATAAGACTTAAATCTGTTACTTTTGAAATGTCTCACTTTGAAATATCTTGATTGAAGACAATAGCATCTCAAAACATGTGTTTTAAAGAAGTTATTTCTGGTGGTAATTGATCTGGCACTTTTTGAATTGTTTTTGGCATTTTAACCACTTGAATTTGATTAATGATGTTTTTATAAAATCCAATTTGAACAATTTCTTTGCTATTTATATTTGATAAATCTGTTTCATTAGTTGTTATTTGTTCTCCATCTTTGTCAATATAAATTGTGTCTTGTTGAGTTTTATTAATTATATGTGCATTTTGTTGCGAACTACTATTTAAATTAACATTATTTACATTTCCAACAGTAATTGTAATTGCTAAAATACTTAATGTTGTTAATATTTTTTTCATATTATTAACACCCTCCCTCCTTTATTTTTTGTTATTATAATTTTACATGATTTTAAAAACTAGTTATTTATGTATATATCTTTTCATATATTGTTAAGTGATAGTTTAATTATATTTATAAGATTATCTGCAACTTTCGATTTAATTTTATTTAAACTTTGATATACTAAAACATAGTAAATAGTTTATAAGCAAAAGATAGGTGAATAAATAATATTATGAGTATCGATAAAAAATACATTAGAAATTTTTCAATTATTGCCCATATTGATCATGGTAAATCAACTTTGGCTGATCGTATTTTAGAATTAACTAATGCCGTTTCAAAAAGGGAAATGAAAAATCAATTGTTAGATTCACTGGATTTAGAACGTGAACGTGGCATTACAATTAAACTAAATAGTGTACAGCTTAAATATCAATCATTAGATGGTCATACTTATTTGCTTCACTTAATTGATACTCCAGGTCATGTTGACTTTACTTATGAAGTATCGCGTAGTTTAGCAGCATGTGAGGGTGCCATTTTAGTAGTTGATGCTGCTCAGGGTATTGAAGCACAAACTTTAGCAAATGTATATTTAGCATTAGATAATGACTTAGAAATTATTCCTGTTATTAATAAAATAGATTTACCAAGTGCTGAACCAGAAAAAGTTAAAGAAGAAATTGAAAAAGTATTGGGTTTACCTGCTGATTATGCGCCTTTAATTTCTGCAAAAACAGGTATTAATATTCGCGATGTTTTAGAAGCAGTTATTAAATATATTCCTTATCCAATTGATGCTGACGATAATGAACCATTACGTGCTTTAATTTTTGATTCATTATATGATAAATATCGTGGAGTGATGGCATTTATTAGAATCAAAACTGGTGTAATTAAAGTTGGTGATAAAGTAAGAATGATGTCAACTGGTGCTGAATATGAAATTACTGAATTAGGAGTACGCACACCAAAAGAAGAAAAGAGAGAAATGTTAACAGCTGGTGAAGTTGGTTGAATTAGTGGTTCAATTAAAATAATTAGTGATATTCATGTTGGTGATACGATTACTAGTGTTATTAATCCTGCTGATGCACCATTACCAGGTTATAAAACTTTAAAACCAATGGTTTATTGTGGTTTATATCCAATTGATACTAATAAATATCAAGAATTAAAGGATGCATTATATAAAATTCAATTATCGGATGCCTCATTAATTTTTACTGTTGAAACATCACAAGCATTAGGTTTTGGTTTTCGTTGTGGTTTTTTAGGGTTATTACATATGGATGTTATTCAAGAGCGTTTAGAGCGTGAATATAATTTAGTTTTAATTTCAACAGCTCCTTCTGTAATTTATGAAGTAAATTTAACTAATGGTGAAAAGTTAATAATTGATAATCCAGCAAAATGACCAACTGTGCAAACAATTAAAAGTGTAGAAGAACCATTTGTACAAGTAACAATAATGACACCAGAACAATATGTTGGTGCATTGATGCAATTATGTCAAGATAAACGCGGAACTTATTTAGATCTAAAATATGCTGATAATTTACGAAGAACTCTTATTTATAATATGCCACTGAATGAAATTGTCATTGATTTTTTTGATAAATTAAAATCAATATCAAAAGGTTATGCTTCATTAGATTATGAGTTAATTGGTTATCAGGAAAGTAAATTAGTGAAAATGGATATTTTATTAGCAGGTAATATTGTTGATGCATTATCTGTTATTGTTCATAAGGATTTTGCTTATGATCGTGGGCGTGTTTTATGTGAAAAATTAAAAAAATTAATTCCGAAACAAAATTTTGAAGTTGCTATTCAGGCTGCTATTAATAATAAAATTATTGCTCGTCAAACTGTGCAAGCAGTTAGAAAAGATGTTATTGCTAAATGTTATGGTGGTGATATTACAAGAAAAAGAAAACTTTTAGAAAAACAAAAAGAAGGAAAGAAAAAAATGAAATCGATTGGTAATGTTGAATTACCACCAGAAGCATTTCGTGCTGTTTTAAAAATAGATGAAGAAAATTAAAAAAATATATATATATTTGATTTGTATTTTTCTAAATTGAATTATTTGAAAATAAAAAAATAATTGACTTAAATAGAACAATTATTTTTTTATTTTTATAAATCATATTTTTAGATTAAAATTAGATTTCTCACAATTTTATGTTAAATATATAGTATTTTTTTTAATTCTGCAATTATTTCCATTTTAATTTTGATGTAATTTTTTTGCATTTCAATATTAATTAAATTTTCTTGAGTTTTTGACTGATTATTTTCTAAATTATTTTTAATTATTGCGTGACACTCAATTTCTCTAGAGTAATTTTTAATCATATTTTTTATGTTATTAATCATTTTATATTCCCCATTTCAAAGTTTTATAAATAATTTATTTATATTTTTGATTATATCATTTTATTTATAAAAATTATAAATAAAATGATATAATTTTCTATAATAAATCTAGTATTCATAGAAAAATAAATTAAAAGCAAGTTTAAATAAAATGATATAATAAAAAAACAATTCCCTAAGAAATTGATAAAATTTTAATTTATAATAAGTATATTAATAATAATTACTTAAATGGGGAGTAGGGGGTTATGTGAAAATTTTATTAAAAATAATTGATTGTTTGAACCCAATTTCTATTTTTAAAAGTATTAAAAAGTATATAGAAAATAGAGCTAAGATTGAAGCAAAATTAATTGATAAAGAAAAGCAAAGACAACATGAAAAAGATTTACAAGATTCTAGATTTAAACATGAATCACTTGAAAATGAAAAAGACAGAAAATTACAAAAAGAATTAGCTGAAGAAAAAACTAAAAGATTAGGGTTAATATTAGAAAATAAATTAATTATAAATAGACAAAATTATTATTTAAAACATGATAATAATCCTAAATTAGAATTAGAACTTAAAAGAAAACGAATTAAAGGTAAAAAAATAAAGTAATATTGTATTTACAAAAATATGAGGTTAAAATTGATATAATCACTCTATTGAAGGTGATTTTAAGGAGTTTTGATAATGGATTTAAATATCAATAAAAATTTAAAAACAAAAGTTTTAAATAATTTTTTAAATTTATTAGCAATTAATTTAGCAGATACTTATTTAGAAACCTTAAAAAAATATAAATCAAAAGATGTAGATGAATTAGTATTAAATTTTTTAGATCAAGTAGTTTATTTAGTGGATGAAGAAATTGATATAACAAACGTTAAAAATAGTTCTAAAATATCCAAAATGAATACTAAACAAAAAGAAAAATTTAATAATGCTTTAAGAAAAGATAATAAATATCGAAAAATGTGTTCAGTTCTTAATTTTATATATCGAGTAATAAAAGAAGAAGAAACACAAGAGCAAGTATTCAATAATATATATCATTTTTATGAAAAATCTGATGCTGAAACTTTAGAAATATTTTCTAATGATTATAAAGAAAAAGAAAAATTTGATTTTTTTAAAGAAATAAAATTAAAGTTAAAAAATAGTAATAGTTTTTTATATAAATCAAATTTACAAGCAAATATATAAGTTAATATATTTATAAAGTATCTTTAAAAACATCTCTAATATTTTATTAGAGATGTTTTATGAATAAACAAAATTAGAAATCATTTTATTTTTTTATAATTTTGCTATTAAATTTTTCAATAAGTATTACATTTTTTTAAAAAAGAACTAACTTAAAATTAGTTATTTTAAATTAGATTATTTATTTTTATATATTCCATCAGTAGTTGTTGCATAAATAGTAAAATTATTAGAATTATAAATCAATTCATTAATTGAATTAAGTTTATTTTCATAGAATAAAGTGAAGTTTTTTTCTTGATAACTTTTTCATATATTACCATCTTTATCACCAACTAAAACCCCTGTTCCAAAAGTTATTACTGTTGTATTTATTGTTTCTAAAGTTTGCTTATATGGTAAAAAATTAGCAATAGTAACACGTTTATAATAAACTTTTTTACTGTTGTTAGTAACAAAGACTGTTTCTTTATTATCAACAGCAATGCTTGTAATACCACCATCTTCTAGTTGCTCAACTAAATTAAAAGGATTACCCCCAATACTTTTAAAAATCATTCCTTCTGTATTACCGGCATAAATTAAGCCATTTTTAGTTGTTTTTAAAACTGTAATGTTACCTGTTGCCCCATCTATTTTTTCTAATTCAGTTGTTGGACTTGAATTAGTATATACCCCTTCATTTGTTCCTATATAAATATTATTTTCTTTGTCAAAAGTCATTGCTAATAATTGGTGTGAACTTAAAGTATATTTTTCAGCAAGTTGATCATTTTTAAGAATATAAACTTTTAATTCATTATTTTTTTCATTATAAGTTCCAACGTAAATTGTTCCATTAGGTGTTGTAATTAGTGATTTTATTTTATAATCATAATTAAGTAAATTTATTTCTTCAAAAGATTGACCATTGTCACTTTTATAAACAATACCTTTATTATTAACAGCATAAGTTTGCTCACCGTTAAAAGTTAAACTATTAATTTCACCAGTAGTGCCTGTCATTTTGTTAAAACTAATTTTAGAAACATTGTTTTTATTTAAAAAAGTAGTATTTTGATTGCTATTAATTATTTTATTATTTGATAATATCATCCCTAAACTTGTAACACTGGTAATTAATAATAACAATTGTTTAAATTTCATTTTCATTCCCCCTTTTTTTAAAAAATAAATTAAGATTTATCAAAAATACATTATTTTTTGTATTTGTTTTTTGGTAAATCTTAATTTAAGTTTATATTTGCAAAAAATAATATACAATAAAAAATCTAAAAAAATGTGAATTACAATTACACTTTATCAAAATTATATATGCAATATGTATTGTTTGTCTTTATTTATATTGTGATTCTTAGTTAGTTATGGTATTCTATTATGGTATTCTATATTAAAAGATGGTCTTGTAAGTGAGGTGTTTGTTATGTTAAATTTAGATTTTGTTGGACCTCACGGCATTACTGATACTTATGGTGGATGATTTCATGTTTATGCATTTGCTATTATGTCAGGTATTTTTGCTTCAATTATTGCTTCTTGAGTAAAATTTAAACGTTATCGTGTTCCTACTGATTCTTTAGCATGATCAATAATATTTATTATTCCTGCTTCATTATTTGGTGCTAGTTTTCTTGGTAAGGATGATCCTGATAAGTCAATTAGTTTTTTTGAAAAATTTGCATTTTGAAAACCAGGGATGTCTATTCATGGTGGTGTTTTATTTGGCATTATTGCTGGTGCAATTATTTTTTACTTTGTTGGTCGTAAGTATAAAATATCATTATGAATATATGGCGATTTAATTATTCCTAATATTTTATTAGGGCAGATATTAGGACGTTGAGGTAATTTCTTTAATCATGAATTACTTGGTAACGTTGTAAGTTATGATTCATTATCATGATTACCTGCTTTTATTCGTGATAATTGTTTTAAATTAATTGGTGGACCAAGTGGTAATCCCGAAACGATTAATGGTGAAATTGTTTATCGTGCACCAATATTTCTTTATGAATCAATTGCTAATTTAGGTTTATGATTAGCGATTACATTTATTGTTCCAAATCTTGGTAAATGATTTGGTAAAAAGCCATGAAAAGTGGAACCAGATAAGTTTCAATTTGATTTTAAAGATAATTTTAAATACTGAGGAAAAATAACTTTTAATCCAAAATATTGAAATAAAGTAAATAGTGATCCAAAGCATTTGACTTGAACTAAAATGTGAAATGAAGTTTACTATTATAATCAAGTACCAAAAAATGTAGTAAATAAAGCATTAGCAGAAGTCAAACCTTCTGGTAAGAAAATTAATGATTATATAAATAAAAGCAAAAAACTTTATGAAATAAATAATCCACATCATTATCGAATGATGCATGCAGGTGTTCAAATGGGACTTTACTTTTTTGGATGAAATTTAATTAGATTTATTTTAGAGTTACAGCGCCCACCAGAAGATTTATTTTTAATTAATCGTCCAATCCTTGATTATACAATTTTATTATTGATTACTTTCTTTGGTCTGTTTCTAGCAATATTTGCACAATTTGTTGCAGCAAAATATTTACGTAGCGAAGGATGAACATATGAAAAAGAATATTAATAATATTCTTTTTTATTATTAAAATAATTATTATAACAGAAAATAAGCTATTAAATAGATAATATTAATTAGATTTGGTGTTTTTGTTATAATATTTATATACTAATGTATGAGGTGAAATTAGTGTTAGCAGTAGTAAGTGATGATAGTAGTACTAATACCATTAAGTTTTTAGGTTTTGAGATTCCAATTACTACTTTTTTATATTCAATGGGTGGGTTAGCACTTTTGATTTTTCTGTTATTATTATCAATTTTATTAATAATGTATTTACGCAAAAGGATTTCTATTAAAGGATACTTAAGTTTAGAAGAAAAAGATTATCAATTTGAAGATAAAATTTTGGAAATTGAACATGAAATTGCCAAATTACAAAGAAAATTTTATTCAAGTAAACATATTTCTAAAAAGACAAAAAAATATTTTAACTAATTAAATGTAGGTGATGTATATGTCTAAAATAAAATTTAAATTATTTGATAAATTTTTTTCACAAAAAAATAGGTTATCAGATAAAGAAGATTATCAAAAATCAACTAATAATAACACTTATTTTAGCAATGTTGTACCACCAATTAATAAAAATAAAGAAAATATTCATAATTCTGATTTTAATGAAAACGATTATAATGAAAAAAAATATGATGGTAAAAATATACAAGTTACTAGTTCTTATATAATACCTTTACAAGAAAAAAAGACAGTGCCGATCAATGAAAACTTTACTAAAGAAAAAGATATGTATTATGATCAACCACAAACATTTAATACTATGGAAATAGTTAGTTATAAAAATAGTTTTAAAATTCCAAAACCAATTAGCAGAGAAATTAAATCAGAGAAGCTAAAACAATTGATTTTATTATTTATTGGTGTTATGACATTAATTATTGCTTCAACTTTTATTGGTTTATATTTTGGTATGATTAACATAAAAATTATTCCTCATCCTGTAATTACTATTCCATTAGCAATTATTGCTCTTACTATTATTTTGATTAATATTATTGAATTTGTGACATTAAGAAGAGAAGTGGATTTATATATTGAAAGAACACTAAAAGGATCGCTATTACCTCCTAATTTTATAATTAGAAATTATCGTAAAATTCATGCTAACTTGATAATTATTAATTGAATAAGTATTAGTAGTTATATTGTTCTTGGTATTATTATTGGCATTATGTTTTTGATTAGTGGTCAGAAATTAACTTTTATTATTCAAAAATGAACAGTTAATGTTCCTGATATTATTAAAGATGCAATAACATTAACAATTATTTTAGGTGTTATTTTCTTTATTCATATGATTAATATTGTTATTTTTAAATTTCGTAAACGTAATATTATAAGTTATTATGGCTATGAAATTATTAATCCACAAGAGTTAAATCAGTACAAAAAAAAGATAAATAGAATATGTATGATTATTACTATTGGTTTTACTGCTTTAATATTTTTTGCAATTGTTATTCCAATATTTGTATTAAAAAGAAGAAAGAAAAAGTAGTTATTATTTATAATATATATATATATATATATAGCTAACGAAAGTAATGTTTACTCATATCTTGAAAAACAAAATCAATCGCGTTTTTAATATTTGGTCAATAATTTGGTAATATTTTTCTTATATTATGTTTTATAGCAAATCAAAAATGTTCAATTGGATTTAAATTAGGAGAATATGGTGGAAGAAATAATAGTTTGCATCCAACATTTTCAATTAATTGTTTTGTTGCTTTAGATTTATGAAACGTCGCATTATCTAAAATTATAATTTGTCCACACTTTAATACTGGAATTAGTATATTTTTAACATATGATTCAAAAATTTTACTATTGCAATGTCCTTCAAATGCTCATAGAGCTTTTAATTTACCTTTATTTAGTGCACCAATTATACTCATTCTCTTTATTTTATATGCAGGTTTATTATCAAATAATCTTTTACCTTTTTCAGACCAACCATATTTATAAAATTCATTATCATCAATTCCAGATTCATCAATATATACCAAATCTTCATTCATTATTTTCGCTATTTCTTTTAAAAAATCTTCTTGTTTATTTTTATCTCTTTGTTCATATAGAAAAGTTTTTTTTATATGTATAATTTAGTTTTTTGAAATAGTTATAAACTGTTTCTTTTGTCATATCACCAAATTTTTCAATTACTTTTTGAACTGTAACATCTTTATTTTCTGCTAAATAATTTTTTAATTCATCTAAATCCTTTATTTTGTGGCTATGTCCTTTTTGATAATTCAAAATTGGTTTTATATTTCCGGTTTTTTGCTTTCTTTTTCTTCATAAAAATAAAGTCTTTCTAGTGATATTGAACACTTTACAAATTTCTTTAATTTTCATGTTTTTACTTTCATAAACTTCTATTACTTTTCTTCGTAAGTCCTCACTGTATGGTTTTGGCATAATTTAATCTTCCTAATCTATTTTAATTATTGCTGAATTATACTTGTAAGTGCAAGAATTGTTTAAATTACATATTATTATTTTACATTATTTATGAGTAAACATTACTTTCGTTAGCTATATATAGTAATAATCATTTTTATAAGGTGTTAATTATGTCAAAAAATTTAAATAAATGAGGAAGAGAAACAATTACTTTCAATGAATTCCAAAATAAAAAATGTCAATTTAAAAGTTGTGAAGAAAATATTTTTAGTCATAGTTTAGATTTAAATTATTTTAAAAAAATGATTTCTGAACATTTAACAAATTTAAATAAATTAGAACAAGAACAAGAGTTATTTAAATTTAGTAACTCTATATATGCATCTGATTTTTGCAAAAATCATTTATTTGAAATATATTTTTCTTATTTAACTAAACTTAAGATTATTGATTTTTTAATTCCTCGTTCAAATAAAATAATAGAGTCATGATTTTTTGATTTTTTAATATATAATCAAACTAATGATGAATGATTAAGATGTTACCATGATAATAAAGGTATTGACATTTTAAAACCTAGTTTGATAAAAATAATTCCTGATGATTTTTTTCAAATAAATAATAGTGAAATTAAGTGATTTAATGAATCTAATCATTATTTAGGAATTCCTATTAAAATAAGAAAGAATTATATTTTATAGGTACTACAAAAGAACAAGGTAGATTAAATGGCCCAGATTTTATTTTAGAAAATATAAATAATAAAAAAACATTAGGACTTGAAATTGTTGAATTAAATCCTGTGTTGTTTGTTTTTCCTAATGAGTAAGAGATTTTGAAAAAGTTGGTAAAAAGTTAGATAAACAAATTAATGAACAAAAAGGTGGAAATTTTTATAGAAATTGAATTAATTTAATTAAAATAGTTGAAGATAAAATTAATAAGTGAAAAAAATTTCAAAAAACTGATGAAAAGGCAATTGGAATAATATTAAATAATTCAGTTCCCGATATTTGATATTATATTTTTGAAATATCTTTAAAATTTTCCAAATTTAATAATGAAATTGATTATTTTTTTATTCTTTAAAACAAAATTATTTTTTTTATTTTGAAATGATTATTTTAGTAAATTTATTTTTTATGAAAGCAATAAAAGAATTTTAGAAAACAATTATTAGTAGATGAAATTAATGATTATAGATTGACATATTATAATAAAAGTTACCTAATGGTAACTTTTATTATAATTAAATTTTTAAATATGATTACTTCCATAAGAAGGTAAATCAATTATTGCTCATTCATCTTCATCATTTATTGCTTCTTTTGCATCATCTAACATATCATATTCTTCTTCAACATTTTTGCTATTGTTATTATCTAAAATTATTTGATTAATTTTAGTTGCATTATCTAATGTCATATTACATTCATATTTACTTATATTACTTGCTTCATTATTTACTAGATTGTTTGAGTCTAATGTAGTTTTTTCTTTATATTCATCTAAATATTTTTTTCATTTTCATTTTTTTCTATTACTTTTATATTTAATTCTTGTTTTTTATTTTTGTAAAAATTTCATGAATAGTAACCAATTCCACCAGCAAGACACACTAATCCCACTGTAAGAGGATTATTTGGAAGTATTGATTTTAATAAATTAGAAAGTATTTCAGAATTAATTTCGCTCTCATTTGTGTTTAAAAATTTCATTTTTATGTTCCTTTCAAATCAAAATAAAAACCTATTTATTTACAAAAATAAATAGGATAAAAACTTATATTAAATTTTTACTAAATAAATATAGCATAATTTATATATTAATTGTTAATAAGTTATTTAAAATTTTGGGAGCGTACCGATGTTGTCAATAATATTCAAATTTGTCTTAAAATTATAAAGTTAGACAAGAATAATTTTGACTTCAATATGCAATTGTAAGTTAATCTTAACACTTGTAAAATATTAGTCAACAATAATACTTACTTTTTGTCATTATTTAGTGATAATTTCCTATTAGTTATCGAGTAAAAATTTCCCAAAAGTGAAGTTAAATATACTTGGTGATAAAAATGGAAAGAAGCATGACTATGAAAGAAAAATATAAGTACAAAATTATAAATGATATTATTATTAATAAATTATCTAAACATCAAGCCAAGAATAAACTTAATCTAACTATTAGAAGAATTAACCAATTAATTCAAATTTTTAATAGAGAAGGTAAAGTTGGTTTTATTCATAAATCTCGCAATACAATTTCTAATAAGGCAACAAATTTTGAAATCAAAATTAAGATTATCAACTTGTATAAAACAAAATATTATAATTTTAATTTTCAACATTTTCATGAGAAATTAATGAATGAAGAAAAAATTAAAATTTCATATAGCACACTTTATACTATATTAATCAAAGAAAAAATTACTTCACCAAAAAGACATAAAAATAAAAAAAATAACTTACATCCAACAAGAAATCGAAGAACAAATTTTGGTGAATTAATTCAAATGGATGCAAGTAATCATCATTGATTTGGTAACGATAAACCAAAATCATTTTTACATGCTGCAATTGATGATGCTACAGGAAATATTGTTGGACTATGATTTGATCATCAAGAAACATTAGATGGTTATTATAATGTTTTTTATCAAATTTTAACTAATTATGGCATACCAAAAACATTTTATACTGATAATAGAACAGTTTTTGGATATAAGAAAAAAATTGATTCAGGTAAAATAAACACAGAAAATGACACTTATACTCAATTCCAAAAATGCTGTAATGATTTGGGTGTTGAAATAATTAGAACTTCAATTCCACAAGCTAAAGGTAGAATTGAACGTTTATTTGGAACACTTCAAAGTCGATTAATTAGTGAATTACGACTTAATAAAATTAAAACATTAGATGAAGCTAATCAATTTCTCAAAATGTACATAAACGTTTTTAATAAACAGTTTGCCTTTCCTATTGATGATAATAAATCTGCTATGGTTAAAGCTCCTACACAAGAAGAAATAAATATTTATCTTTCAAGATTTTCTAAAAGAAAAACAGATAGTGGTTCAACTATAACATATTATGGTAAAAAATATTTTCCTTATAAAAATAACAAAGTTCAATACATACAATCTCGAATTGATGTAATTGTACTTAAATCGTTTATTAATGAATTATATCTTAGTTACAATAATCAAATATATGAACTAAAAGAAATAGCACTAAAACCAATTATTAAAGACAACTTGATAAAAACTAAAAAAGTTTATATACCCAATAAAAATCATCCTTGAAGATATGGATATCAATAATTCCTAATTAAAGTTATATAAGATTTACATTTTTTGAATACTAAACCATATAAATTTTTAAAATGTTTGTATATGAGCAAATTTGGTGCTTTAAAATTGATTTTAAAGATATAAAGAGATTACAAATTCAATATCTTCCTCTTTTACATTTTTTTGTGATTTTCTACTAGAACTTTGACTTTTGCTTGTTGAAGCTTCACTGTTTACTTTTGATTTGTCTTTTTGAAATCCAAGAGCATTAGTAACTCTTTTTTTATTTTTTTCTAGTATTTTATAAAATACTAGAAAAAAAGAACTTTCATTGTTAATTGAAAAAATTTAGGCAAAAAAAGCACGATTATTATATCCACTAGTTGAAGGTTGATTTGTCAACTCCATTGAATTTATTTATTCTTTTTCAAGTTCTTTTAATAAATTTTTTTTATTGTTATTTATTTTACAATTATAAATACAATAACCAATAATAATTGATGTTGTAATTAATCCATAACCAATAAAACCTGTTGTTGGTCAAAAATAATCTGACTCATAAAAATTAGTTAAATAATTTTTAATATTTGTTCATATATCTTTTTTTGTTTCAAAAAGTTCAGTACTAGTATTATTAGCATTATTAGTTTGATTATTGAAATTTGTCATTTCAGTTGTTGTTATTTTATTGAATATTTTTGATACAGGAGTTGAGATTACCGATGGTAAAGTAGTTATGTTATTAATAATTACCGATAGCATACTATCATTTCATGAATTGGTCTCCATATAAACTATCCTTTCAAAATAAAAACCTATTTGTTTAAAAATAAAACAATGGGTTAAAAACTATATTTAGTTTTTAACAATATTATAATTAATAAATTTTTAAATATTAAATATTTCTATATTATAAAAAATAGAAACTAAAATTTTCAGGATTATTTAAAATTTGTGTATTTTACTGAAATAGTTTAAATTTCCCAAAATAATTTAGTTTTTTTGATAAGTATTTTGGGAAATTTTCACTCGATATTGACACAATAATACTTACTTTTATAACTCAAAAATTCTTATTAAAGTAAACTTTAATAAGTTTTGTTTTATTTTTAGTTATTTTTGAATTTAAGTTTTAATTTATAATAACTGGATGGCAGTATTTATTTGATAACATTTAAAATTAACCATTTTTGTATACATATCAATGTTATAGGTTCTATCACCAATCATTTTTTTTAAAATTTGTTTAATATTAGTTTCAGTAAAGCAACCAATATTTTCAACTAGTGCTTGGTTTAATACACCATCTTTTGCATTAATAAAATAACCAACTTTTAATTTTTTATATTGCAAAGTTAATGATTGTAAAAAATCAATTAATTCATAATATTGACCTTTTTCAAATAAAGTTATTGCATTTTGATAGTGTAATTTAGCAATTTTATTTTTTCTTCTTCCGGCCATTATTCCAAGAAATAAAACATGAAAAGCATGGAATTTATCTAAAATAAATTTAGCATTTAAAATTTTAGCAGTTTTTCTAATTCATTTTGCACTATCTCCACAAACTACTAAATTTGCTTGGTCAAAGTTTTCAAAAAATAAATTACCATATTTTTCAATTAATTTTGCAGTTTTTTCTGCACCAATTTCTGTTTTTGATACTCTTATTTTACAAACTGCTCTTTTATTAATTAATTTTCCATTTTTCTTTTTACTAGTACACATTACTATTAATCTCATCGAACATTTTTTACAATTTTTAGTATTGTGTTTTTCATTAAACTTAAATTTTCGATGACCATCATCAATATTTACATATAAATTTTGATTTGGTTGTAATGGTATTTTGGGAATATTTGCTTTTGGTAATTCAAATTTTTGATATGTTCTACAAACTGTACTATTACTTATTAAATCTTCAATAAAAGTATCACAAACATCACGATATTTTTTATCATCAGCAAAATATTTTAAAATTTGTTTAATAACGTTAGGTGCAAGTTTACTATATTTTTTAACACCAAGATAGTTATCTAATAATGATACGTACTCCATTTTTTGTGTTTTTGTGTTATAATGTGTACAAATACGTCGTTTATAAGTTAATAAACCTTTTTTTGTTTTTAATTTTCGTTGTCTAAATCTATATAATTTATATTCAGATTTATCACATATACTTCATAAATAATCATCTATTTTTGAAAATAGTTCTTCTGTTTGTTTTAAACTTAATTCATCTTGATTAAAATCGTGTTTGTTTCAATCAAAATGATTAGGAAATGGTAATATAAACATTTTTAATGTTCCTTTCTAAATTTTTGTTTGTTAATAATTTAATTTTAATTTTTTTTAAAAATAAGGGAGTAAATATGGCTTTTATTAGTAGTTATGCACAATTAAATAAAAAATATAATCTTAATTTTAGTGATAATAATTATGGTTTTAGTTGAGATATTTTTAAAAAATTTGTTGGTGATGAATGAGCAGAATATTTTACTACTAATTGTTTTTATCGTTTTGTTCCAACAGCACGTGGAACAAGAAAAACTTGAAACTGTTTAGCATTTGATTTATTTATATGTTGTAATTTTAGAGATAGTAGTGTTCAAGAAGTAAGAAGATATGAAAATACTCATAGTGAAACTACAATTGGTGCTTTAATGAATGTTTGTCAAGTTTTATTAGATACATATAATATTAATTTATTACCTAATAATCCACATGGCATTAAATGAAAAATTACTAAGGATGGGGGATGTATTATCTTTCCAAGTAATCAACAAATTGACTTTATTGGTTATGCTAATGGTAATAAGATTTTTGGAAAAGAAGCAGGTGGTTCAAGTTTTTTAGGTTCAAGAACAGATGAAATTATTATGGCAGAAGAAAAAGAAACATTAACTGAAAAGCAATTAACATATCGATATGAACATTTACAAAACTCTATGTTTAGAAGTAATCGTATTAAAGTATCTGGATGGGTTACACTTTATTGGACACTAATTACGTAGACAAGTTCACAAATTAGTTAAAAGAAAGGAAAATAATTATGGCCAATATTAACTCATATTCAGATGAATTTAAAAAACAAATAGTAGCTTTATATCAAAGTGGCAAGTCAGTATCTTGTCTTGTTAAAGAATATAACGTTACAAGAGCGGCTACTTATAAATGAATTAAGCAATTTACTAATTCAGGCAGTTTTAAAACCAAAGATAATCTTTCTGATTTAGAAAAACAATTAATTCAAGCAAATAAAGAATTAAAACAATTACGAATGGAAAATGATATTTTAAAGCAAGCAGCACTAATAATAGGCAGAAAATAGAAATTATTGCAAATAATAAATCTAAATATAAAATTCGCACAATGTGTCGTTTTTTAAAACTCTCTAAATCAACATATTATTTTAATTTAAAGAAAAAAAATAAAAATCAAAATAATATTTATGATGAAGCTGTTATTAGTGCTTTTAAAGAAAATAAAGAAGTTTATGGTACTAGAAGATTAAAAGTCATACTAGCAAACCAAGAAATTTATTTATCACGCAGAAAAATTAAACAAATTATGAATAAGCATAATTTAATATCAAAATACACTAAATTATCATTCAAAAATCATCATAATAAAGTCAATGATAGTCAAATTACCAATCTTGTTAATAGAAACTTTAATAATAAAATTAAAAATGAAGTTATTGTTAGTGATTTAACTTATGTTCAAGTTAATGGTAAGTGAAACTATATTTGCTTATTAATAGACCTATTTAACCGCGAAATTATTGGACATAGTGTAGGTACTAAAAAAGATGCATCATTAGTATATCAAGCATTTATGCACTCAAATCGCTGTTTAAAAGATATTGAAATATTTCATAGCGATCGCGGTAACGAATTTAATAATAAAACTATTGATAAACTTTTATTAGCATTCAACATAACTCGATCTTTAAGCAAAAAAGGCTGTCCTTATGACAATGCTGTTGCTGAAGCAACTTTTAAAACTTTCAAAACTGAATTTATTAATGATAAAAATTTTACATCATTAATCAAATTAAAATTAGAATTATTTGATTATATCAATTGATACAACAACATAAGAATTCACAGCACCTTAAACTACCTAACTCCAGTTAATTATCAAAAACAAGTGTCTACCAAAAAACAGTCCTAAAAAGGGTTGCCATTCCACAAATGAATCTATTAAAGAGTGAAGTTGAACATTTATTGATAAAAATGTATATAGTTCTACCTTTGGACAAAAGATTACTCGTTATTTTTATAAAAGTTTTTTCATTACTTTTACATGTAATCCATACGATAAATACCATCCATTTTATTTAAAGTATTGCACGCCATTTTTACCATTAAATGATAAAGTGATGGAAAATCTTAAAAAAGTTGGCAAAATTTATTATGAAAATCAAGATATGTTTAGTGGGTTAGGTTTATTTGTTTTAAGATTTACTATTCAACCATTTTGAAATAAATTACCAGATATTCAAAAAAGAACATTATTAGAAATGAAAAAAAGTAATCCAGATGAATTTAATACTGTTTATTATGGTTTTGAATTTTTAGATAGTGATGCAACAATTTTTCCATTTCAAAAAACAGTAAAATATTGACAACCATATGATTTAAAACAATTTTATAATCAAGAAAAAGATATGTATAAATTCGATTTTTATAGTATTGGTATTGATTGAGCCACGGGACCAAAAGACCATACTGTATTTATTGTAGTTGGTTTTAAAGAGTATAATAATACTGGTTATTATGACCCTTATATTATTTGTGAATTAGTAGTTACTCCAAATGATTTTATAAATGAAAATGAAAAAATTAATGCTTATGTTAATGAAATTTTAGGATTAATAGATAATTTTGAAAATTTCCAACAAGCAATTTATTTTTATGATGATAAAGCAAGAACAGCAATAGATTGATTAAATCAAAAATTAATAGATGAACATAATACTATTTTAATAACACAAACTGCTATTAAACATGCTTCAAATTTAAATCAAGAAGCAGGATTAACAAATAGAGTAGTTTGAATGAGAAATATTATGAGTTATGGAAACTTTTATGCAAATAAAGATGATTTATCAAAAACAACTCAATGTTTAGAAGAATTACGTTATGATGACACAAAAACTAACATTCCTGACAAAAATATGTACCAAGATCCTTATGATGCATTATTTTATGCACTATATCCATATAAAAATGTAATTAGAGGTAAAAATAATGCTACTGTGAAAAAAAGTATCTTCAGATTTGCTATATAATAAACAAGTTTAATATTATTAATAGTATAGGTATTACAAAATAAACGCCTTTAATTTAGGAGTTATTTTGTGTTTAAAAGCATACTTGTAAAAATAATCAAAAATAGTACAATTTAAAAGTAAAATTAAGGAAAAAGGAGTCTTTATGAGTAAAAAAAGATGTAAAAGAAAGATAAAAAAATCAAAAATAATTACAAAATGTAAAAATAATTTTAGTGATAATAATTCCAATAATAAATCTTTTTTTGAAAAATGAGAACTTAAAATATTAGATGACATTATTGAACTTGAACAAGAATTAAAAAATAAAATAAATAATATTATAATAGAAGAACATAATTACTCATTAAAAATTAATTAATAAAAAAGGAGAAATTTATTATGAAAACATGAATAAAAACAAATTTAAGTAAAATAACATTAGCATTAGCACTAACTGGTGCTACAACTGGAACAATAGGATTAATCATGGGGTGTGCTTACCCATGAAAATAAAAAATTTAATTCTTATGAAAAACCAGACCATACAGTAGTATTATGTAATGCTCCAATATGAGTTAATATGTATAATGGTTCTTATTATTCTTTATATTGCTCAAATAAAAAGTTACATGATGTAGATATTAAATGAAATGGAAAATATTGAAAAGGTTATTTTGATAATTAAACTTCTAAATTTATATAAGAAATATTTTCGTTATATTTATCAAATAAATTAATATTTTTTAAGTCTATTTCTTCTTTATCTGTTATTAAAATTAAATCATAATTACCAGCACCAAATATTCCACTAATTTCAATCCGATTTAAATTATTAATCGGATTTTCAATTTGTAATTCAAATTCACTATTATTATCAATTTTTATAATTTCTTTATACAATTCTAATTTAGAAAATAATTGTGATTTATTTGCACCATATAAATTTAAAGTATTGGAATGGCAACCCTTTTTAGGACTGTTTTTTGGTAGACACTTGTTTTTGATAATTAACTGGAGTTAGGTAGTTTAAGGTGCTGTGAATTCTTATGTTGTTGTATCAATTGATATAATCAAATAATTCTAATTTTAATTTGATTAATGATGTAAAATTTTTATCATTAATAAATTCAGTTTTGAAAGTTTTAAAAGTTGCTTCAGCAACAGCATTGTCATAAGGACAGCCTTTTTTGCTTAAAGATCGAGTTATGTTGAATGCTAATAAAAGTTTATCAATAGTTTTATTATTAAATTCGTTACCGCGATCGCTATGAAATATTTCAATATCTTTTAAACAGCGATTTGAGTGCATAAATGCTTGATATACTAATGATGCATCTTTTTTAGTACCTACACTATGTCCAATAATTTCGCGGTTAAATAGGTCTATTAATAAGCAAATATAGTTTCACTTACCATTAACTTGAACATAAGTTAAATCACTAACAATAACTTCATTTTTAATTTTATTATTAAAGTTTCTATTAACAAGATTGGTAATTTGACTATCATTGACTTTATTATGATGATTTTTGAATGATAATTTAGTGTATTTTGATATTAAATTATGCTTATTCATAATTTGTTTAATTTTTCTGCGTGATAAATAAATTTCTTGGTTTGCTAGTATGACTTTTAATCTTCTAGTACCATAAACTTCTTTATTTTCTTTAAAAGCACTAATAACAGCTTCATCATAAATATTATTTTGATTTTTATTTTTTTTCTTTAAATTAAAATAATATGTTGATTTAGAGAGTTTTAAAAAACGACACATTGTGCGAATTTTATATTTAGATTTATTATTTGCAATAATTTCTATTTTCTGCCTATTATTAGTGCTGCTTGCTTTAAAATATCATTTTCCATTCGTAATTGTTTTAATTCTTTATTTGCTTGAATTAATTGTTTTTCTAAATCAGAAAGATTATCTTTGGTTTTAAAACTGCCTGAATTAGTAAATTGCTTAATTCATTTATAAGTAGCCGCTCTTGTAACGTTATATTCTTTAACAAGACAAGATACTGACTTGCCACTTTGATATAAAGCTACTATTTGTTTTTTAAATTCATCTGAATATGAGTTAATATTGGCCATAATTATTTTCCTTTCTTTTAACTAATTTGTGAACTTGTCTACGTAATTAGTGTCCAATAAAGTGTAACCCATCCACTATGTTACTTTAATTTTTAATAACCCAAAACTTTATAGACGCTGTATTTTATTAAACAAAAACGATGAAATTATAGTAACTGGTGAAATCTTTAATACTTTAAATATTCAAAAAAATCGTGCATTTTGTTCAATTAATGTTAAATGATTTAAAAAATGAAAAGAGTAAAAAATGATATTATGAAAAATTTTATTAATAGTACCAATATTAATAACAAGTATAACACTAATAATATTTTTAATATCTATTATTAAAGAATTAAAAAATGAATATAAAGTATTGAAAATATTAAGTGAAATTGCTAATCAAATTGAAAATAAGGAGAATAAATAATAATATATGACAATAAATGTCCTATATACAATAAAGTAAAAGAAAATTCTATAGATAAACACTGTTATAGTTGCTGATTAGAATTACTCAATAAATGAAGTTTAAAGAGCTGAGGAAATTTAGGAGAAAAAATAATGAATAGATGTACATGAACTGAAAATATAAAAAAAGAAAGACCAAATTATATTGGTATTACATCATTTCAAGAACAATGTGAAAATATGACAGAAGAGCAATTTGATGAATATGGAAGAGTATATTGTAAAGAACATAGAATTAAAGTTGATGAAATTAATAAATCAAGACATAAAAATTGTATTAATAAAGAAAAATTAATTAATTTTATTATAACAACTCGAAAAGAAAATAAAGAATCTGATTCTAGTAATTTATTTAAAATAGGAAAAGAAAGTGGTTTATTTAATCTTCAGATTTATATTAATGAGGGAGACTTTGATAATGAATAAAGAAAAATTAATTATTTCTATGAAAGAAAGAATAGATTTATTGAATAATTCATTAAGAGAATATTCATCCAAACTTTATGAGTTAGAAGACTTGAAAGAGGTGAATTTGACTAATGATAATATTACCTACTTTGTTTGAAAATAAAGATGAAATTGAAATATTATCACCATTTCCCAAAGCAATTCATACAAGTAATGATATTAGAGCAATTATTTTAAGACAATACCCAAATGTTAAATCAAAACATATAATTGTTTCTGACCCAGAAAGTAATGTTGCATTAATAGTTGGTGATAATGATGTTTATCAAGGTTGAATTAAAGTAACAATTAAAAAAAAGGAGAATAAAGATGACTAAACGCGAATTTTTAGTTAAATGAAATGTAGATGAAAAATTATGATTTATTAATAATGTTGAATTTTTAAATTCAGATACACATATAATTTTTAATTGAAGTGATAATTATTTAAGCATTGATTATTATTCAAAAGAGATGAAAAAATTTATAGAACTATTAAATGATATAAAACAAATTAAAGGAGAATAAAAATGGAAACAAATAATTATACTTTAACTAAATTAATTAGAACTGGTATAAGTCCAATTTGTGCAATGATTGGTACAAGTGCTTATTATGGTCAAGTAATTGCAAATCCATTATTAGGTTCAATTAATAGTTTATTATTTGGTAAAAAATTAGGTTTAGATATATGAAATTTAAATCAAAGACCAAATACTAAAACTAAATTAATTAATAGTAGTAAAAAAATCTTACTTGGTTTAGGAACAATTGGTTTAGCAAATTATAGTAAATGAACAGAAAATAATATTAGTCCAATTATTCCAACAACACCAATGCCAATAACTACTACAACTACAACTGAGGGTCCTCCATGATTACTATTAAATAAACAAGAAAATCAGTCATTAATGGATTGAGATACATATATTAGTTTAAATGCTTATGGTATTTCAAATCTTATTAGTGGATTAACTGAGTTAATACCTAATAAATTTGAAACAATAAGAAAGATTTGTAATATGGCTACTGGTGGATGTTTAATTTCAAGTGGAGTTGCTATGGGTATTAATAATGATTTTAATAACGCTTATGCAGTACCTACCATAATTGCTGGTGCAAGTGAAATAATCCATAATTTACTACCTATGGAAACTACACATCATAATGAAGAAATGCAAGAAACATCATTTAATGATGAAACTGCAAGATTAGTAAATGATAATAGATTCACAATTAATAGTGAAACAACTAGTCAATATGGTAGTGATAATATGAGCGAAGTACCATTAAATCATGATAATGCTTCATTAAATTGAGATTATAATCACATGAGTTTATAAAGGAGGTGAATAATTTATGAATAAAGAAAAATTACTTGAATATTATAATCATGAAATAAAAACATATAAAGAAAAAATAGAAGAATTCAATAAAGAAATATCTGTATTGGTAAAAATTATAAGTAATTCACAATCAATGATTGAAAGAATTAATGGTGGTCAATTTGATGAATAATTAAAAATTAAAAATAAATAGTTGAAAGGAAAATATTCAAATGAAAGAATTTTTACATGAATTAATAATTATTGGAACAAGTGTTGGAACATTAATTTGCAGAGAAATTATTGTTTTATTAAAAAGATTTATCACAACTCCAAAACATGTTAGAGCAAATAACAAAATTATAAAACATCAAAAAAAATTAGCAAAATTAAACGAAAAAATTAATAAAGGAGAAAAATAATATGACAAAAATTGAATTTAATGAAAAATATAGAAAACAAGATATCAGTATTGATAGAGATTTTGATTTACATATTGATAATTGTTTTAAATTTTCTGATATTGATATATTAGAAAATGCAATTAATGATTATAAAAAATTAATAAGTGAAATTCCACAATTAGTTAAAGATTGATTATTGGGATAAGATTAGGAGAATGTTAAATGTTAGAAAATGAAAATAATGTTCAACAAACAACTGAACCTTTAACTGAAAACAATGCTTCTTCACAAGAAATAGAAAATAAAGTTAATGAAGCAGAAAATAAGTTAAATAAACTTAATCAAGAAATTAAAGAAAAAGAAATTATTAATATATTTAAAAAATATCAAGTTAAAACTGAATTTTATGATTATTTAAAATTTAAAACTAATAATTTAGCAAATTCAAAAATTGAAGAAATTATTAAAAAAATGATTAAAGAACAACCAGTATTTAAAGAAACAATTAATACAGGTGGTAAACCACAAACAATAATAACAAATCAACCAAATTCAATAAAAAGTACATTATTGGATTATAAAAAAAATAATAATTTATAACAGAAAGGAAATCAAAAAATGGCAATACAATTTAATAAAAATTTAGATAATACCGAAAAATTAGTAGAAGCACCAGAGTTTATAGAATTTTATAAACAATCAAATTCACCATGAGCAAGTTTTTTTCCTATCGAAATGGTTAATTCAACAAAAATTGAATTTATAGTTAAAAAACCAAAAAATTCAGAAATTAAAGTATTAAAATGAAATGATAAAAGCAAAGGATTAGATGTTAGTTATGCTGAAACTATTAAAATTTTAAAAGAAATTAAAGAAGAAGCAGTTGCAGGTGAAATAATTGCTAATGTTGATTTAAATGCTGAAAATGGACAAAATTTATTAAATACAATGCAATATGAAGTTGCTAATGACTTAGCAGATTATTTAGCAAATAATGATACAAATGTAATTGCAAAATATGCAACTAAAATAGACATTACTGATAAAACACCAGAAGGATATTTAAAATCAATGTTAGATGCTTGAAATACTTTATTTCAATTAAGAAATAGTAATAATTGTCGTTTTTTTATTACTAATAATCTTTATGATAGTATTGTTTATTTAGCTAATAATAAAGGATTAATTACTGATAATCAGATTGCTCAACAATTAAGATTAAATGGAAATGATTTATATATTAAAGGTGTACTATGTCAAATTGTAATGGATGATTATATGACATTTACTGATAATAATGAAACTAAAATTATGTCTTTTGTTTTAGCAACACCAAGAGCAATGAAAAGATATATGTTACAAAATACAGTTGTATATGTTCAAGATATTGCTGATGGTAAAGTTGGAAGAAGATATTTAGTTGGTGGAGAAGTAACTGGTGAATCAATACCCTATATAACAGATGAAGAAACAACTTCACGCTGAATGTTATGTGCAATTGTTAATAATGATAAAAATGATTTAAAAACTAAGATTACAAGTTTAACAACTGATATTACTGCAAATGTTAATAACAATAATAGTGAATTAAATACACAAATAAAAAGTACTAATGAACTTAAATCATTAAATCCTAATTTAACAAATCCAACTATTAAATATTTTAGTGATGCACAAAGTAAAACTAATATAAATAATCAAAAACAAAAAGCAGGTGACTTATATATAACTATTACTGCAAATGTTAATGACTTAAATTATAAAGGAACAACAAATCCAATTAAAATAACTCTTAAATAAAGGAAATTAATATCATGCCAATTGGTACAACTAGTACAGCAATACTTTTAAACATAAATAAACCAAAACATACTAGAACAAGTAACCAACAAGAAAATAAAAGTTTTTGATGAGAAATTTTAGAAATGATTGGTGTACAAGTAATAGCAGTAGCACTTGCTCCTTTTACTGGTGGATTAAGTGAAAGTGTAGCACTTGGATTAGGTGCAAGTGATTTAATTGCTAGTATTAGTGCTGTTGGTGTAGAGTTTTTAACTGATTTTACTATTAATCAAGTTTATGATTATTTAAAAGGAAATGTAACAAAATTAAATACTTTCTTTAATATACTTCCTGCATTTGCTGGACTTAATAAAATTAGTCGTGGTTATCGTACTACTAAATTTATTAAACTAGCAGAAAAAACTAAAACATTAGAACAAGTTGGAATTAAAGAAGCAAAAAACTTACAAGAAATTATTAGTCAAGTAAGTGGAAAAGAAATTTTAACAGATAAAATTATTGGTAATAAACGTTATTTAATGAATTATAGTTTTACTCCTAATAATGAAACAGTATTACGAGATTTAGGTTATGTTGCTGAAAGACAATATAAAAATAATTTTCAAAAATTAGAAACACAAAAGTTAAAAGAACACTTATTATTACAGAATACATTAATAAAATTAAGTCCCCAATTAACTCCAAAGTTTAAAATTAAAGATATTGAAAAAGCAAATAACTTTTTAAAAAAATATAATACTGATTTAAAAGAAGTATTAAAAATGAACCAACATGAATGATTAAATTTAGTTCATACAATACATACAGAAAATAGATATGGAAAAACTTTAATTTTGGATTTACAAAAAATTCGTGCCAATGCTATTAAATTTAATTTTAAAAATAGTATTATTCATCAACTTGTTTTAAAAGCAAATCAAACTTTTAAATATTTTGATATTAGATTTTATTTAAAAAAAGGTTTAAATAAATTTTGAAAAGATACTCCATATTTTGAAAAATTACGAGAAAGTATATATAAATTACAAGAAAAATTTGAAAAGTTAGAAAAACAAGTATTTGAAAAAATTAATAAATTAAAAGAAAAAGCAACTGATTTATTTACTAGTGCAGAAAAAAGAGCAATTAGACATGCACAATTAATTCCACTAAATTCACCAGTATTTATGGGTTGTAAAATTCAACCTTTATCATTAGATAAATGTGCAATTACTATTTATCATCGCAATCCTAAATATAAACCAATTACAGTTGTTGATAGTATTCTTAAAGCAGAAACTTTTGTTACTCAAATACATCCATTCCATTGATATCGTTGATATAGTGGTTGATATATTGGATATGGAGTTAATCAAAATAAATGATTAAAAGCAATAGCATTTGCTCCACCAGTTGTTCAACAAATAATTAGAGATAGTTTTAAAGTATATAGAGAAATATTTAGAATCGTAAGAACTTATCATAAAGTAGTAAATGTTATTAATAATCCTATTGAAAATATTAATAAATCATTTAAAAATGTTGGTTTAAAATTTTCAGTAAATACTTTATTTGGTACAGGATTATTACATCATTTAGAAAAATTTGCATATAGTCAAGTAGTAGCAAAAAGTAAGAAAAAATTAAAAAAAGGTAAAAATAAAATACAAAAAGAAATTGAGCATATAACACATAAAAAAACAAAAAAACATACTCATCATTATAAACAAGCATTTTTTAAGGAATGATAAATTATGATTAATAAACTTTGAACTGGTGTCAGTCTAGAAAATTATAATAACTGATATCCATTAACTGGAAAAATTACAGAAACCCCACAGCAATATATACAGACATGACCTAATGTTAATGATTGATTTAAAACTTTTGCTATTCGTGCTCAAAATGATATTAATGCTTATCTTGATTTTATTTTATCTAAATTTCCTTTTGATAGTTTTAAAGATGAATTAATTAAAGAAACATTAAGAGATATGGTTTATGTAATGGTTGAACATTGAGTATTTAATCGTACACCAATTGAATTTAATGTTGATGCTACTATTCAATTTAATAATGGTAGTCAATTTAGTGCAAATAGTACTCCTACGATTAATGTTTGAGATTTAGCACCTAGTAGAATGAAAATATGAGCAAGATTAACAGAATTAAAACAAATATTTTCAAGTTATAATGATGATGAAATAGATATTGAAAAAATTGACTTAAAAGCATTTTATACTAGAAATCAAGTTGATGAATTAATCAAAGGACAAAAAGACTTTACATTATCAAAACAAATTAAATTATATGATGATTTAGTTGATGATAATGAAAATGAAATATATAGAGGTCCTGTTAGTAAATTTGTTAATAAAGGTTATGTTGCAACAGATTATGATAAAGAAACTGAAACAATGATTTTAGATTGACCAGATGAAATTGGAACATTACCACCAGAAGCATTACAAAATAATCCACAAATTGGTGATTATACACATGCACCAACTTGTGATTTTTCTGCTAAACAACAAAAACGAATTACTACTAATGAAAATGAAATTACCAAATTAAATACTGAATTAATTAAAGCAAATGAAAATATTAATGATGTTAAAAATAATTGATTTAATATTGAAACTAGTCCTTTATGAAAGAAAGTTAAAAATGAAAATATTAAAACAGATACATGATATATTATTGATTGAACATATTATTTTATCGATAGTAAACAACTTATTATAAGTAATAATAAATTAACTAAATCTAATATAAGAATTACTAATAGTCAAATAGAACAAAAGCAAATAATAATTGAAAATATTGATGTTAATATTGATAAAGTAACATTATTATATGATGTTGATTTAATAAAGTTTATTGCTACTAATAACACAAAAAAGTATAAACCAATAATTCATAATATATATCAATATCAAGGAATAGGTACACCAACTGAATTTATAGCAGAAGAAGATACTGAACGTGATTATTATACAAAACTAGAAACTAATAATTTATTAGATAAAAAACAAAATAAATTAATTGCTGGTACTAATATAACTATTGATGAAAATAATAAAATTAGTGCTACTGGTGGTAGTTCAGTTGATGAAAATAGAATATTTAATAATAAAGATGATAAAGAGAGTACTACAAGATTAGTTAATGAAGTTATTAAAACTAATGTTGGTGGTAAAACTTTAATTTATAGAAATGAACCAGTTATAACTGATGATTTAGATATTCCAAATAAAAAATATATAGATGATAAAATACCTAATTTAGATAATTATTATAAAAAATCTGTTTTTATGAAAGGATATTTTACATATAAAGATGATAGAGACCAATTATGATTAAACGATAATTCAAATAGTTCTATTGCTATTTCATTATTACTTAATAATACTTATGAAAGATTAAAAACTACTAATAAAACTGTTGTTGGTGCTATTAATGAAATAGTTAAAAAAGAAAGTAAAGAAAAATGAGTTATTGTTGGTAAGAGCCTTAATAAACGTACATGAACAGATTTTCATATTAATATTAATCAAACATATAGAGCGCTTATAACATGAGAAACTAAATTAATAGGTTATCCAATAATGATTTTATTTAAAACTGCTAAGGGTCTTAATACAGCGCCTCATACAATTATTAATGGAAAAATTGGTAATGAAGATGTTACTTTGGATATTATGACAACTGAGGATAATAAATCAATTTTAAAAATAAATGGTGCAGAAAATGACCCATATGGTGAAATTATTAGTTTAGAAATTAAAGAAAATGAATGAGATGTTGATTTAAGAGATAATGATACACCAACTCCACGTGATTCAAATTGAAAAGAAGTAGGAGAAGTTATAACAGATAAAAATAATAATAATCAAAATTATATAAAATATATATTTAAAGATAAAACACATTATAGAATATATATAAGTTATGGTGATTATACAACTAAAGAAAATAATAAAAATTATAGTTGACAAATAATTAATTTTTATTATCAATTAGATACAAGCGTTGTAAAAAGTAGTTTATGAATAGCAAATAATAACAATAACCAACAAACTGAAATTAATATTTATAACAATAGAATAATGTGGGGTATGGGTAGAGATTATATTTTTAAAAAATTAGAAGAATTACAGGAATAATATTATGATTTTTAAAATTATAAAAATTATTTTAGGTTTAATAGGAGTATTATTATCTTCTGCAGTTGCTGGTTTAATTATATTTATTATAGTAAAAATTGTATTAAAAATTAATCAAATATTTTAGAAAGGTGGTGAATATTATGTTAAATCCATTTAAGAGAAAAGAAAAAAGTAATATTACTGATAATCAAAATGAAAAAGTAAAATTTTTAACTAATAAAAATAAAAGTACACATGCTTCCATTTTAAATTATTTTGGTTTTAATGATTTTAATCATGAAACTTATTTTACTGATTTTGTAGCAGAAAATAATGCTAATTTATATAATGCTCCATTAGATATTAATAATGAAACCATTAAACAATATTTAATTAATCAAGAGTTTTATAGAAAAAATTGAAATTCTATTTTTAAATTAAGTAAATTAGGAATTAGTGGTTATTTAATTTTTATTGCTAATGATGATTTATATTTTCAAGTAGTTGATATACAACAAAGAGTTTATGATATTACTGGTAAATTAATTCAATGTACTATTTTTTATGATAGTTATCAACAAAATGCACAAACTGTAAGATTATTTGAAATTTATACATTAAATAATGAACAAGTAACAATTAATCGCTCAATTTATAGTATTAGTGATAATAAAAAACAATTTCCATTAGATTTTAAATCATTTATTAATAATCCTAATCTATTACAAGAACAAACACTAAATATTAATTATATACCAATATCAATTATGCGAAATAAAGCAAATGAGCTAGCAGATTGTGATAAAGTAATGGATAAAATTAAAGCATTAGATGTTATTTATGAACAAATTGTTTTAGATACAATTTTAAATTCACCAAAATTTATATTTAGTCAAACCTATGGTAATGTTCAATCAGTATTAGAAGAAGCAGTAAGAACATTAGTTACTAAAAACTACATATTTAAAAGTGGTGGAGATAATAATGAACAAAATGAAAATATCAATATGACAAATAGTAATTTTAAAGGTAAAAATTTAACTGATATATATGATTGAAATGTTAATGAAATATTTAAACGTTGTGGTATTCATATACCAAGTCAAAAAAAATCAGCACAACAATCAGTTCCCGAAAGTACAGCTGTAAATATTTCAACTATTAATTATATTGAACAAAAATTATGACAATTTAATATTGATATTCTTAAATTTATTCAAATATTAGTACGTTTAGATAAAGATTTATTAAATAGTAAAACATTTAATATTAATGATGAACAAGAAATTAATAATTTAATAGTTAAATTAAAATTATTTAACCCCGAAAATAACCAATTAATAGGAGAAAACAATGGAAAACAACAACAAACCACAAACGAAGTTTCCACAGAAACAAACTAAACTTAATCAAGCAGAAATAGAAAATGATTATTTAATTGATAATATTCCTTATGATTTTACTAATATGATGAGAGCTACTAGTGACCCAGATATTAATAGAGCATATGATGAATTTAAAAAAAGAACAATTTATATTTATGAAATTGAACGTTTATTTAAAAATAATGAAAATAATAGTTTAAGATTTTCAGCAAATACTATTAAAATAGGTTTTATTGATATTGATAAAGTATTAAAAACTACTGCTGTTGAAACATCAGACTTTACTATGCAATTAAATCAAAGAGCAAGTACAAACATTAATGATAATACAATTGAATATAGTATGACTGATATTAAAAATTTAATTTTTTAAGAAATAAATTTATTAAATCAATTTAAGTTATATGCTGTATCTATTAATGAACCCTTAACTGAAAATAATATTGATAATTTATATATTATTAATAATTATTCACAGCCTTATCAAAATCCAAAAACAAGAAGTACTAAAAGTATAACTATTATTAAAATTAAAGATTTTAAAACAAGAGATGGTTATCCAATCATTATTAAATTACAAAAACCATTAGATAAAGATACCAAAGTAATTGGTTTAAAAATTAAAGCCCCTAGAAGCATGATTTTTGGCAATATAAAGGTACTTGGTGAAGTTGACAATATGGAAGTATACCCAAAGTTATTTGTTAAAGATAAGATAGCATTTCCGCTATTATCAATGCCTATTGAAACTCAACCAAAAGTTAGAATTTTACAACAATGATTTAGTGAACAAATATTACCGTGAAATTTAGCAAAACAATTTATAGGACAAGAAAAATCAGTTTTAGATTTAATTAAAATTAGTACTGGAACTGAAACAAGAAGAGAAGTTATTAAAAACGCAAGAGTTACACATACTTGATTAGGATATCAAATGGGAACTGTTTGAGATGGTAAATGACCATTAAAAAAACAAAAAGAATTAAAAGATAAAGAAGTTTGAAATTTTGCGGGTGAAAGTCAATTTTATCAATATGTTGCAACTAATAATAGATTTGATGATATTGAAATTGAAATAAAAGACGCACCAACTAATGATAGTTTACAACAACTATTATTAGATATGCTAAGTTATACATATAACTATAATAGAAACTTCGAAGGTGATACATATAATGATAATGGTAAACCAAAAAATGATATTGCAAAATTACGTGCAAAATTTGAAGGACAAAAACCTGATGAAGTAATTACTAATTTATTTAAACAATGAAAATTAGATTATCCTAATTACATAAATTTACAACAAGTAAAAATTTTTAAACAAATATTTATCATGTTGTCGGAATATATTTATTCAATATTATCAATTAATAAAGGTTTAAACGATGATAATAAGATTTTATTACCATATTATTTTGAATTAAAATCAAGTCCAATACATCCTAATAAAGATGATATTTGACAATTTAAAGATGTAAAAGTAATACTAAAATCTGCATATTTTGATTTTGCATATATCAATAATATTAAGTTAAAAAATAATGATATTAGTCAAAATGAGTTATTTAAACTTGATGATAATCAATTTAATTGATTATCCATTACAAATGAATTAGAAACGAATAACATACCATCATTAATTCCAGCGGATTGAACCTTAGGTAATGGTGAATATGGTAAATACTTTACAAGAGCAATTATTAGTAATAATAAAGTGGAAAATGCTTTAAATTTATATGGTTCAAATAAATCTCAATTATTTTCAAAATTAGAATTTTATAAAGAAATTTTAAAAATTGATAATAATAGCGAATTTGAATTAAAAATTGAAAATCCGATTAATAACTTAAATCGGATTGAAATTAGTGGCATATTTGGTGCTGGAAATTATGATTTAATTTTAATAACAGATAAACAAGAAATAAATTTAACTAATATTAATTTATTTGATAAATATAATGAAAATATTTCTTATATAAATTTAGAAATTTAAATTATTTATCAAAATATCCATCTGGATAAATTCCATCTCACTTGATATCATAACTTTCATCTGGTTTAATTCCAAAATATAATTCTATTTTGTGTTCATCTTTTGTTTTGTGTGACCATATAGTTGTTCCAGCCCCCCCCCAGTAAACATTATACTGATGTCCTAAATAATATTGTAAATCATTAGTTTTATGATGTGCTATTGAACCAACTATTAAACCAGTTGTAGCAAGAAATAATGCTAAAATTGATGTTATTTTATAAAAATTTGTTTTTATTCATGTTTTCATATTAAATTACTCCTTTTTGAACATTTAATTTATATTGAGTAGTTGCTGTTTGATTTTGTAAATCATTTGAATTTATTTCATATTTAAAATATTCAAAAACATCAATTCCTTGTTCCGTATTATTTTTTAATATTTTTTCATTTATATTCTTAAAATAATTATGTTTTCAATTTTTATATTCTCTCTTTTTATTATTAGAATTAAAATTATTATTAATAATTTGTTGTTTTTGTTTTTGATTTGAATGTTTAATAAATAAATTATAATTATTAATTATTCTTTCTTTTAAATCTAAATCAAAATATCAAAAATCTAAACTTCAATGAAAATGACTAATATATTTTCGTCAGCATTTTTGTGCAATAACATAATTAAGTTCTTCAAACTCAAATTTTAAAATATTTGTATTTAATTCATCTTTTAAAACAGTAAGAAATTGTATATTTTGAATTAATTCTTTTTCATAATTAATATTTTCTTTTAATAAAGTTTTATAAGTGGCTAATTCAATAATATTTTTTTTCCAATCATCATTTATAATTTTTATTAATTGATTATTATTAACAACTATTTTCATATTAAATTACTCCTTTTTCCTTGATTTTACTTTTAAATTGTACTATTTTTGATTATTTTTACAAGTATGCTTTTAAACGCAAAATAATGCCTAAATTAAAGGTGTTTATTTTATGATACCTATACTATTAATTGTATTGAAATTGTTTATTATATTTTAAATATGAAAGTGGTTTTTTAAATAATTTTTATTTTATTTTAAATTACACTTATATATGTATATAATAAACAAGTAAATTAATATTTTAAATTATGGATGGGTTACACTTTATTGGACACTAATTACGTAGACAAGTTCACAAATTAGTTAAAAGAAAGGAAAATAATTATGGCCAATATTAACTCATATTCAGATGAATTTAAAAAACAAATAGTAGCTTTATATCAAAGTGGCAAGTCAGTATCTTGTCTTGTTAAAGAATATAACGTTACAAGAGCGGCTACTTATAAATGAATTAAGCAATTTACTAATTCAGGCAGTTTTAAAACCAAAGATAATCTTTCTGATTTAGAAAAACAATTAATTCAAGCAAATAAAGAATTAAAACAATTACGAATGGAAAATGATATTTTAAAGCAAGCAGCACTAATAATAGGCAGAAAATAGAAATTATTGCAAATAATAAATCTAAATATAAAATTCGCACAATGTGTCGTTTTTTAAAACTCTCTAAATCAACATATTATTTTAATTTAAAGAAAAAAAATAAAAATCAAAATAATATTTATGATGAAGCTGTTATTAGTGCTTTTAAAGAAAATAAAGAAGTTTATGGTACTAGAAGATTAAAAGTCATACTAGCAAACCAAGAAATTTATTTATCACGCAGAAAAATTAAACAAATTATGAATAAGCATAATTTAATATCAAAATACACTAAATTATCATTCAAAAATCATCATAATAAAGTCAATGATAGTCAAATTACCAATCTTGTTAATAGAAACTTTAATAATAAAATTAAAAATGAAGTTATTGTTAGTGATTTAACTTATGTTCAAGTTAATGGTAAGTGAAACTATATTTGCTTATTAATAGACCTATTTAACCGCGAAATTATTGGACATAGTGTAGGTACTAAAAAAGATGCATCATTAGTATATCAAGCATTTATGCACTCAAATCGCTGTTTAAAAGATATTGAAATATTTCATAGCGATCGCGGTAACGAATTTAATAATAAAACTATTGATAAACTTTTATTAGCATTCAACATAACTCGATCTTTAAGCAAAAAAGGCTGTCCTTATGACAATGCTGTTGCTGAAGCAACTTTTAAAACTTTCAAAACTGAATTTATTAATGATAAAAATTTTACATCATTAATCAAATTAAAATTAGAATTATTTGATTATATCAATTGATACAACAACATAAGAATTCACAGCACCTTAAACTACCTAACTCCAGTTAATTATCAAAAACAAGTGTCTACCAAAAAACAGTCCTAAAAAGGGTTGCCATTCCAAATACTACTATTCGTTTTATTCATTCCATCAATTCTGGGCTCAAAAATAAATTGTGAAATTTTAAAAAACATTGAGGCATTCGATTCAATATTTATTTAATTTGTGTTAAACAAATTAATATTTTAATTGAACCGGTCCCGCTCAATTTTTTTTACAAGTTTGAAATTTATTTTCTCGCCCAAAAATTTTTTCAAAAAAAATAAAAAATAAAACCAACACTTGCTCACTGGGGAGTGGCAAGGTTGGTTAAATAAAGAATAGAATTAATACAATAGGTCCCTACAACAGGTCTATATATACTAGTTTCCAATTCGCTCCCACCCCAAGAATTACCATTAATGGTTAGTATATTTTATTAGGTATCACTCCACTTTTTATTTATTCATGCAAGTCCACATGTTTTGGCCACTATTTTTAACAACTGTGTTGTGGTTCACTTTTTTAATTCCCTAACACGTGTTGATAATAGCGTTAAAGACGGTTATTAAAAATTTTAAAATTTTACAATTACAAAAAAAAGACAAGATTTTTATTTTCGTCTTTTGTCATTTATTTTTAATTTAAGGGTTTAAAAAAGAAAGGAGCTATTTTTAAAACTTTTTAGTTATTGACATCTTCGCCACGCTCCCAAAATTTTTATAAAAAAGCATATATCCAAAAAAATATTGACTTTCGCGTTAAAGTTATATATATTACAAAATAGTATTTGAATAAAGTTAATAAATTATATATAGAGGAAGATATAAGATGCCATCAAAATTAGTAATCATGGAATCTCCAGTTAAAAGTAAAGCAGTACAATCATATTTAGGTAATGATTATTTAGTGTTATCTTCGGATGGACACATTCGTAATTTAGCAATTAAAGGTCAATATGGTTTGGGAATTGATTTAGAAACTTTTGAACCAATTTACAAAATTGATCGCAAAAAAATGCCAAAGGTAAAAGAATTAAAAAGTAAATTAAAAAGTATTACTCATGTTTATCTAGCAACCGATCATGATCGCGAAGGAGAAGCAATTGCTTATCATTTAGATCAAGTATTAGCAACAAGTAATATATCATCACGAATAACTTTTAATGAAATTACTAAAGATGCAATTTTAACAGCATTTAAATCTCCACATAGTATTGATTTACCATTAGTTCGTAGTCAAGAAGCAAGAAGAATGGTTGATCGTATCATTGGTTTTCGCTTAAGTAATCTATTACAAAAAAAGATCGGTTCACGTAGTGCAGGGAGAGTGCAATCAGTAGCATTAAAATTAATAGCAACAAGAGAACGTGAAATTACTAATTTTATTAGTAAAGAATTTTGAACAATTAATAGTACTTATCAAAAAAAAATAATATTAAATTGTGAAAAATATAAAGAAGAACTGTTAGTTATTAATAATGAACAAGAAGCAGTTGCTATTAAAAATGCATTAAGTGATAGTTATCAAGTAATTTCTGTTACTGAACAAAATCGTAAGCGTAATTCATTAAATCCATTTACTACTAGTAGTTTATTACAAGCAGCATCAACGCAATTAAATTTTAGTACTGCTAAAACAACGCTTATTGCTCAGCAATTGTATGAAGGAATTGATGTTAATGGAACACTTACCGGATTTATTAGTTATCCTCGTACTGATTCAATACGTTTAAATGATAAATTTATTGAAAATGCCAAAACATTAATTGTTAATGAATATGGTGAACAATATCTTGGGCAGAAGAAAGAACAGACTAATAAAAAAAATGTGCAAGATGCTCATGAAGCAATCAGACCAACTGATTTAACAATGAATAATAAACGTGCTATTGATTTTTTAAATAAAGATCAATTAAAACTTTATAATTTAATTTATTTTCGTGCCCTTAGTTCATTAATGGCACCAGCACAATTAATTAGTACTACTGTTTTATTTAAAAATAATGATTATCAATTTCGTTTAACAGGACAACAAATCAAGTTTAAAGGATTTTTAACGCTTGATGTAGAAAGTCTTGAAAATGAAGAACTTTTAGTTTTACCAAAATTTGAAAAAAATCAAATTATTAAAGTTGAGTCAGTAAATTTACAGCAACACTTTACTAAACCAAAACCAAGATACACAGAAGCTAAATTAATTAAAACATTAGAAGAACTAGGAATTGGTCGACCATCGACTTATAATCCAATTATGAACACTATTAAAGAACGCGGTTATGTTATTATTGAAAATAAGTCTTTTAAAGCTACTGAGAAAGGTCTTTTAACTAATGATAAACTTCAAGAGTTTTTTTATGATATTATTAATGAGACATATACTTCACAAGTTGAAACTCAATTAGATCAAATTGCTCATGGTAATTTTGATATGCATCAAGTGGTAAAAGACTTTTGAGTTAAGTTTGAACCAAGGATTGATGATGCTTTTGATAAAATGACTGAGTTTAAAATTAAACCGGTTTTATTAGATCAAGATTGTCCACTTTGTGGTGCCCCACTTGTGCAAAGAACAGGAAGATATGGTAAATTTAACGGTTGTTCAGCATTTCCAAAATGTCGATATATTCAAAAACAATTAGAAAAAATTAAACCTTGTTTAGTATGTACAGATGGTTGAATGGTTGTTAAATCTTCAAAACAAAATCGAAAATTTTTAGGGTGTACTAATTATCCAAATTGTAAACATGTTGAAAAGTATCAAGAAATAGCTTCTGATAAAGAAGTAAAGTAGGTGAAACGCATGTTAAAAGATTATATATTATTAATAGATAAACCTTCATTTATGACATCACAAGATTGTCTTGTTGTTATTAAAAAACGTTTGAAATTAAATAAAATTGGTCATACAGGTACGTTAGATCCTTTAGCAACAGGACTAATGGTAGTACTTGTGAATGAAGCAACCAAAATTAGTGATTTTATTTTAAAAAGTGATAAAGTTTACATTGCAAAAATGCAACTATTTTTAAAAACCGACACCGGCGATATTACTGGTAAAATTATTGAATCAAAACCACATCTTGATTTAAAAGAATCAGAAATTGTTAAAGCACTTGAATTTTATAATAATCGTCAATATGAGCAAATAATTCCTGCTTATGCAGCAGTTAAAATTAATGGTAAAAAACTTTATGAATATGCTCGCGAGAATATTCCTGTTGAATTACCAAAACGTAAGGTTTATATTAAATCTTTAAAATTAATTAGTTTTAATAATGATTTAGTTACTTTTGAAGTAGTATGTTCAAAAGGAACTTATGTTCGAGCTTTGGTTACTGACATTGCTAGAATTTTACATACATCAGCAACTTTAACTTATTTGAGAAGAATTCATCAATCGGGTTTTGATTTAAGTAATGCCTTAAATTTAGATGTTATCAATGAAGAAACAGTTAGTAAAAATCATATTAGTATTTATGATGGTGTTAAAAATATTATGCCAGCGATTGTTGTTGATAATAGTAAAAGCGTTATTGATGGTAAACCTTTAGTTATTGATAGTACTAATGAGCCATATATTTTAGTTGTTAATTCTGAACATTTGCCATTAGCTATTTATCGTAATCAAAAAAATAATTTATACGTAAGCCAACGAGGTTTTAAATGTAATGAAGATGTTAAAATTGAAAAATCTAAATATTCAAAATCAAAAATTGATGTCTAAACCAATTATTGCTTGTTGAGGATTTTTTGATGGTATTCATCAAGGTCATCAAGCCTTATTTAAACAATTATTAGTTAATTCAACAATAAATAATTATCAAACATGTATTATTAGTTTTGATAGAAAACCACAAAGTGTAATTAGTAATAAAAATAATGAGGTTTTATTAAGTAATGAAGATAAAATTAAAACAATTGCTAAATATAATTTTGATTATTATTGGGAAATTAAGTTTAGTAAAGAAATAGCAACACTTTCACCAGAGCAATTTATTTCGTGATTATTGGCAAATAATGTTAAAGCAGTAGTTGTTAATCCAAATATTAGGTTTGGTTATCAAGGGCAAGGTAATATTAAAACATTACAACAATCTTCATTACAAGTTTATCTTTGTAATGATATTATTGTTAATAATAACAAAGTTTCTTCAACTTATATTAAACAACTTTTACAAAATAAAGATATTAGTAGTGCTAATCTTTGTTTACAACAAGAGCCATATACAATTAGTGGTAAAGTAGTTCATGGTATTAAAGAGGCTAGAACGATTAATTTTCCAACTGCTAATTTATCGTTATTAACAAACTATGCATTACCAGGTCTTGCTACTTATATTACGCTTACTGAAGTAGATAATAAATGATATCAAAGTATGACAGTAATTATGTTACGTAATAATAAGCCGTTAGTTGAAACTTACTTATTAAACTTTAATCAAGATTTATATGGAAAAATCATTAAAGTTAGATTTTTAGATTTTCTTCGTGATAATTTAAAATTTACTAATTTAGATGATTTAAAAAAACAAGTGGATAAAGATTTAATAGAAACAATTAAATATTTTGCTAATTCTAGTAGTAAATTATTAAAGCCATAATAATTGTGATATTCTTTATATTTACAATAATTATTAAACATTATAAATACTATTTATTAAAAACTATTTCCAGTAAAATTAAATTTTATTGTATATGCTAATGAAAAATAAAAAAGAAAAAAGGGAGTAAATAAATAATGAAATATTGAGTAAAAGAATTTATAAATCAAATAAAAGATAATAATGAAATTTGTGCAAACTGTGATTATAAAGAAAATTTACATAAAAATATTACTTCAAATGATAATTGTCAAATTGTAAATGATGAAACAATGCCATTGTTACAAGAACACACTTCAAATAATAAATGTATAGTTATTGAAATAGAATCAAACATTTCAGCTGTTAATAATATAGTAGAAATAAATTTACAAGGAAAACAAATTGAACAAAAAAAACAGACTACTAATAAATTACCTAATTATGGTTCAATTTGTTAAGAAGTTAAAACTACATAATCAGACTTAAAATGATGAATTATTTAAATAACTTATTTTAATAGATTAGTTAATTTACTTTCACTAATTTCTTTATATATATTTAAATTAGTTTGTTCGTATAAATAACAAGCTCAATAATATCAAATTAAATTTTGATAATTCATTCATTTTTTGACAATAATTGTTTGTTCATTATTTAAATTAAAACAATTAAATCAAGTATTAATTTCGGTTTCAGAAGTTAAACTTTCAGAAGCAAAAGAGGCAATATCAAATAATTCATCATTTCAACAGGCAAAATCTCAATCAATTAAATATCAGCAATTATTTTTTTTAACAAAATTATTTAATGTTAAATCATTATGAGATAAAACAATTGTTGTTGGTTGATAAGTAGCAATTCATTTGATTACCTCACTGGTTATTTTTTCTAAGCAAGGATTACTAGTAGTTAAATTACAGTATAAATTAAGTTGTTCTAAGCCTTTTCAAGTTTTAATTAATGATTTATTATCAAATTTAATATTATGTAGTTGTTTTACCAATGATGAAATTTGTTCTAATATTTGTTTATTAATTATTTGTTCGCTTAAATTAATTAAATTATGATAATATGGCATTAAGGTTAATAGTTTATTATTATTAATATTGACTTCATTAATAGGTAATGTAAATTTTTTTGATTTAATTAATTTAATAACATTAATTTGATTTGTAAAATTCAAAAAAGGTTGCAAAATATCTTTAGATTGTTTTAAAAAAAAATGTTTATTTACTAAAAATAAGTCATTGGTTAAACCTTTTGTTTTTAATAGTTCTAATTGATATGGTGGTTTAATAGTTTTAAATTTCAAAATGACACCTCTATTTTGCTTGTATTGTCCGTAATAAAATTATACAATTTATTAAATAAAAATTATTGAAAGTAAGTGATAGTATGTTAAAAAAAGGTTATATTCATATTTATAAAGGTGAAGGAAGAGGTAAAACCTCAATTCTTAATGGTATGGTAATTAGAGCATTGGGTAATAATCTTAATGTTAATTACTTACGTTTTTTAAAAAATCGTCCTTCTGGTGAAATTAATTTTTTAAAACAAAATACTAAACTTAAAATTGAAAGTTTTTATGAATCTTCGCAAAAATTTTTTTGAGAAATGGATGAAGAAGAAAAAAATAAATTAAAACAAGAAACTAATTATGGTCTTACTAGATTAAAACTGTTAAGTCAAAGTGATAATACTGATCTTATTGTTGTTGATGAAATTTTAGGGTGTATTCAAAATAATTTGATTAAAGAACAAGACTTAATTGAAATTTTAAAAAATAAAAAAAGACATATTGAAATTGCATTATCTGGTAGATATGCATCTTTTGCCTTAGAACAATGTGCTAATTTAATTAGTGAAGTTAAATCAATTAAACATTATTTTGAACAAGGTCAAATTGCTCGTGAAGGGATTGATTATTAATGACTGCTAAAACCTTATGGTTTGCATCTAATAATATCGGTAAAATTAATGAATTAAAGAGTATATTACAAACAAAGGGATATAATGTCAAATCAATGTTAGATCTTAATTCTCCTCTTGAAATTAATGAAACAGGTACATCATTTATTGAAAATGCAATTTTAAAAGCAACAACACTTGCAAAATTAGTGAATGGTCCTGTTATTGCTGATGATTCAGGATTAGAAATATTGGCTTTAAATAATTTTCCTGGTATTAACTCAGCACGATGAAAGGGAGAAATGTCCTATCATGATGCAATGTTAGACATTTTAGAACAAATGGAAGGTGAAACTAATCGTGCAGCAGTATTTATTTCTGCTATTGCTTATGTTGATTTTGATCATAAGATTACTAAAGCATTTATTGGTAAACTTGAAGGTGAAATCACTACTGAGATAAAAGGTAATGATGGTTTTGGTTACGATCAAATATTTTATGTTCCAGTAGTACATGCTACTTTAGGTGAATTGTCATTAGCAGATAAAAATAAAATTTCTCATCGTAATTCAGCAATTGAGCAATTATTAACATTTTTACAAGAACAAAATTAGATAGTTAAAATGAAAATAAAAAGGATGATTTAATTTTGTCATAATCATTAACAGATTCATAATTACCATTATTAAGTGGTAATAACAATAATATTAAAACTACCACTACTCCTATTTGAAAATCAGGAATAAAACCATTTAGTTTAATTAGTTTATCATGAACAGTTTCAATAATTATGTCACCAATTGTGGCAATAACTAACTATTGAAAAAATACTACCAAATTTGAATTTGTAAATGGATGAAATGACTTTATTATGAGACCCACTACTTTTATTAGTAGTGAATTAATTAATTCTTTTTTATAGTTTTTCTTTTTTAAAGATTAATTTTTGTTTAGAAACTATTTTAAATAATAGTTTAAGTAAAATAGATAAATTAAAAAAATTTAGTAAAGATACTATGTTAGTTATATCATTTTAGTAATAGTTTACTTGCTTATTTTTTAGTGATATTTTTAAAAAATGAAAGAATGGTTTTATATAAAAAAATAACGCAAAATGAAGTTGATTCATTTATAAGAAGTAGTTGTTATTGGATTTACTAGAACATATAATACTTTTGGTAGTGCTGAACTTTAATATTAAAACATAGTATTAGTTATGATAGTTTTTTTAATATTCAAGAAATAATAGAAAATGCTGAACGAGAGGCTACTATTAATAGTAGTCAAAAATTTAATTTTATTTCAATATAAGTTATTTTAAATTGATTTTTAAAAAGATTGTAACTTTTAAGTTACAATCTTTTTTTACATTTTTGGTAAATTTGGCTTAAATTCAGTTGTTGTTGATTGATTTTGCGAATCCATGGTGTTAATTTTTGTGATTACTTGTTTTGGTCAAAATACTTCTTTTTGTTCTTTTGTAAAGAGTTCAATTTGTTCTTTGGTGAATGCGGGTATTTGTTCACTTGTAAAACTTTGTATTTGTTCTTTGGTGAATGCAGGTATTTGTTCACTTGTAAAACTTTGTATTTGCTCAGGTAATAATGCTTGTATTTGTTTTTCTGTTAGTACTTGTATTTGTTCTGTTGTAAAAGCAGAGATTTGTCAAAATGTAAATTGTTCAATTTGATGTGGCATTAATGCGGGTATTTGTTCGCTTGTGAGTGCTTGTATTTGTTGAAGTGTAAAACTTTTTATTTGTTCTGCTGTAAATGTTTTAATTTGTCAATTTGTTAATCATTTTATTTGTTTTGTTGATAATCTTTGTATTTGTTCAGTTGTGAGTGTTGAAACCAATATATTTGTGCTTCTTTTTTTATGTCTATTTTTGTTTTTAGTTGTTGTTAATGGCGTTGTTATTTGTTGTCTTAACTTTTTTCCTCATTCTTGTGATTTTAAAAAATTTTAATATGTTTGTTCAACTTTATTTTTGTATTCTTGAATAGAATTTTTTCAAGTAATATTTTTTATATTAGTAGGATCTGTACTGTTAGTATTAAAAGTTACCAATTCACTGGTATTATTAATAAGTAAATCATTCATTTTAGATACCTCTTTTTAACTATAAAACTCATTACTTTAAAAAAAGTAATGAGTTAGAAATGTTTAGAATTATTGTTATTTTTACTAAATCTGCTTATCTACTAAAATTTTAGCACCTTATAAATAAAATACAATAAAAAATAAACACGTATTTTAGTTATATCAATTTATAAAAAATGGAATAAAAAATATTAAGAAATAAAAAAGTAAAAGAAGATATATAATTATCTTCTTTTAAAAATTATATAGTTTTTTTAGCAGCAGTTTTTAATAGATTACCTGTGATTAAAGCTGTTAGTTGATCAAAAAACTGATTTGGACCATCAATAGTTCCTCATTCTTGACCAACAGTTATTAGTTTACCTTTATTAACAATAAAAACAATTGGTAAAGCTTTAAATGCTCTTTCTTTATCAACAGGATTTTGAATTTCCTTGACACCTGAATCAGCAACAGGTGCTGAACTATTATCAGAAATTTTATGGTCAAGTAGTCAATGATAAATTTGTTGTTGTCAACTAATTTTTTTATCATTTCAAAATTGGTTAACAATATCACTACTAGGGTTGGCATAAGGAGATTTTTCATAAATTTTAATATCAATAGTCCCATTAGTAGTAACACTGTTTATTTCAGTTTTCTTTTCTGTTAATCAGTTATCTCATTTACTTGGTACATTATTATTTTTGATTTGCATTGTGTGTAAACCGTCAATAATTTGCTTAGAAAGTGGATTATCAGCAGCACCAAGGATACCAAAAAAAGCATGCCCACTATTAACATCACTAATAAATTCTTGATATTTTGAATCATCTGTACAAGCACTAACTTGTAAACTGGTTGTTGTGCCTATTATTAAGGCTGCTATTAGTCCAAATTTTTTACGCATTTATTTTCATCACCTTCAATATAATATCATAAAGTTATATGAGTAATAAATTAATAATTAAATATAACGTACTAAGTATACTATGTTATAATCTTGATAACAATATAAAAATCAAAAGGAGTAGTTTTTTTTCTATATGGACAGTAATTGGTATATTTATTTAATAATATTGCTAGTTTTATTATTTTTAAGTGGTTTTTATTCATCTGCTGAAACATCATTAACTTCTTTAAATGTTATAAGAATTAAATCTATTGGTAAATTACGTAGTAAGAAAAGTCGTCGTGCTAATATTGTATTTAAGTTAGTTAAAAATTATAATGTAACTTTAACAACAATTTTACTTGGTAACACAGTAATTAATGTTGGAATTGGTACTTTAAGTACCATATTATTTATTGATTCTTTTCATGTTTCTCCTACTTATGGTCCTTTAATATCAACTTTAGTTTCGGCGATTGTTGTTTTAATTATTGGTGAAATTATACCTAAAAGTGTTGCAAAATTACATCCTGAGACAATAGCTTTAAATTATGCATATATTTTGTATATTCTTAATATTATTTTTTATCCAATAACTTTTATTGTTACTTTATTTCAATTTAAAAGTAAAAAACCAACAAGTTCTGAACAAGAACTTATTGAACTGATTTCAATAATTGAAAGAGAAGGAGTTCTTGAAAAAGCAGAACGTGATTTAATTGAATCTGCAATTAAATTTGATGAAAAATCAGTTTTTCAAGCTATGCATCCCAAAAGTAAAATTAAATATATTTATGATGATACGCCACCTAAAGTTATTAAACATCTATATTTAGAAGAAAAATATAGTAGAATTCCTGTTTTAGATCATGTTAATCAAAATGTAATTGGTATTTTAAATATTAAAGAATTTATTATTAATATGTTAGAAAATGAAAATCCAGATTTATTACAATTAATGTTACCAGCAATTTTTATTTCTAAGCGTACTAAGTTAAATGAAGCATTGGAAATTTTACAAACCGAAAGAATGCATATGGCTATTGTCTGCAATAATAAAGATAAAAAAGATTTTAATGGTATTATTACACTTGAAGATATTCTTGAAGAATTAGTTGGTGAAATTTATGATGAAACTGATGAAATTGGATTGATACAAGAAATAGGAACACATAAGTTTCGTGTTGATGGTTCTTCAAAACTTGAAGTATTATTTAAACGTTATTTAAAAAGAAAACCTCCAAATTATAATAAACAAACTGTCCAAGAATGATATATGTTTAAAACAAAAGTAAAGAAAGTAAGGAAAAATAGCCCACTTTTAAAATTTCGAAATTTTTCATTTAAAGTTATAAAGGTTCGCAAAGAATTTGCTGTTTTTGAAGTTGAAATTTTTACTAATAAAAAAATTAAAAATAAATGAGAATAGTTAGTGCAGTATTTTTATTTAAATGCTACAATGTAAAATCATAATTATAATTATGATATGAAGGGGAGGTTAATTATGAAAAAAGGTATTAAATTAGTAACTATGATTACAGCATTAAATCTTGTAACAGTTAATGGTTTAATGTTAACGTTTTCTCCAGACAGTGATCATTATGTCTATTTAAATAAGCATGATGCTAATGCTAGTTTATTAAAATGAAAACTTTCACCAGAAGATGCAAAGATGGTAAAAAAATATGAATATAAAATACATCAAATGGCAAGTAAAGAAAGTATTGATGAATTTAATAACTTGTATGATAATAATAAAAGTGATGTAATTTGAAGTAATTATGATAGTTTACAATATGATTTAACTCATACTAAAATTGGTGGTAAAACCATTGATGTTAATTGAGTTGAAATCTATAAAAAAGCTGGTTTAAATAATGAACAATTACAATTAGCAGAGCAACAACAATTACGTTTTTATAATATTTTTGCTAAAGTTTTTCATAAAAACACTGTTATTAAACTAATTCAAAAAGTAGCACCAGTTGCTGTAAGTGATAGCACAGTAGCATGAACTGCTTTTAATTCAGAAGCTGATAATCAACGTATGGGTTATGGTCCTGAATTTGCAAATATTAATTTAATTGATCAACAATTTCAAGAGGGATTTTGATCTTCAGATCAAATAATTAGTGTTACAACTCACGAATATGGTCATGCTTTAAGTAATTTTATTGGTTTAAGTGCTGATGAAAGAAATTCATTTAATGCTAATTGAAAGTGACCAGATAGCAGTTATAGTGATATTAATACTAATATGACATCAGTTTCTCATAAACTAACCGTTAACAATGATAACAAACAAATTTATGATCGTACTTGATATTTAATTGATTATTTAGGTCAACAAGCAAAATTAACTAATATTAAGCAAAAATTATTATTTGGTTTAATAACAGTTAATAGTAATTATGGTCGTAGTGCCTGATTTAATGGTAAATATAATATAAATCTTGATGATGAATTTTTTGCCGAAAGTTTTGCTAGGTGAATTTTAACGCCCCAGAATCAGCGTGATTGAGGATGAGAATTAGAAAATAGTTTTTTCTTACATTATTTACCAACGGTTTTATAGCATTTTACTAGTTAAAAAGGAGAAATAATTCTCCTTTTTTATTATTTGGTATAATAAATTTAAATAAAAGAATTGAGGAAAGTAGGTAATTTTATGTTTGGCAAAAATATCCATGATCATGAATCACAGCAAAAAAGTTGTTTAAAATGTCAGTATGAAAAACTTTTTAAAACAGGTAAAATATTATTTGATGAATGAGATAAACAACCACCAGCACCTGCTCAATTACTTAAAATAAAAAAGCAATTAAATGAATTAAAAATTAAAATTGAAGAACAAAAAAATGATTCGGAATTAAAGTTTTGTGCCAATCACCCAGAAATTTTTGACTTCTTGCCTTTAGAGGTTTTATAGTTTTTTTGTATTAATAGTATTAAAATATTTATATTTAGTAGAAATTAATGCCCTATTGTTTTAAAAAATAAAACAATAGGTTTTTTTATTTTAGTATATTAAATTTATAAAAAACTTTTTTAAATAAAAACCTATTTACTTTAAAAATAAAGTAAATAGGTTAAAAACTTATATTAATTTTTAAAAACTATATCATATTACAAATATAGAAATAATAGTTAATATATTTTCATTCCTATTAAATATAAATTTCACTTTCTTCATAAAGATTTAATAATTTTGATAAATGATCACCAACTCCACCCTCATCATTAGTTTTAGTAGTAATATCATTGGCAATACTTTTAATAACAATATTACCATTTTTCATTGCTACACCATAGCCAACTTCCATCAACATTTCTTTATCATTAATTTCATCACCATAAGCAATAACATCTCTAATATCAACATTATAATATTGAGCCAAAATGCGAGCTGTCATTCCTTTATCAATAAATTTACTTGAAATTTCAAAGATTAGTTTATTATTATCATAGCGATTTCAAGTATTTACCTTAATTGAGTTTGAATATTTTTCTAAGTCACGATATACTTGATCAAGATTAGTATTTTCTTTAAATTCAATTAAAATGGCATTAGCGCTCCCTTTTCAATCACGAATTAATTTACTAATTGTAAAAGTATCATTCTCAATAGTATCTAAATGAAAATAAGTTTCAAAGAAATCATCTTTTTTTCAACATACTGCTTTGTTGTAATATTCAATAATCGCGTTTTCAATTTGTTGAAAAATATAGTCTTCATTTAAAATATGTTTAACAATTGTTTCAGAAATTGGAAAAACTAATCGTTTGAATTTTTTGATTTTTGGATCATGAATATGCCCACCATTAAAATTGCATAGTAATGTATTAAGACCTAATTCACGATAAAATTTAATTGATCCACGATAAGGTCGACCAGTGACAATACAAACAATATGACCTTGTTTTTGAGCATCAATTAGTGCTTTTTTAGTATTAATATGAATTTCTCGACCACCACTTTTTAATAGAGTACCATCTAAATCAACTAGGATTAAATGTTTTTGTTTTTTATTGTATAAAGACATTATCTCTTCCTCCTATCTTTCTTTCTCGATAAAATTAATACCCATTGTGTCTTGAACAAAGTTTAATTTTTTAGTAGCAATATTATTAGCAAAATTTGCACCTTCTTCTAAATATTTTGCTAATTGTGATGATTTTTCGTTAATAAATTCTTGGTGTTTTTTTTGCATTGGTTCTAATAAATCATTTATTACTTTAATTACTTCTTCTTTTAAAAAACCATAATTGTGATTGCTGAAGTATTGTTCACAAGTTTTGATATCTTTTTTAGTAATGCTAGCATAAATAGTTAATAAATTACTAACTCCAGGCTTATGTTCTGGATCAAATTTAATAATATTTTCTGAATCAGTAACTGCTTTTTTAATTTTATTGGTAACTTCTTGTTTGCTATCGCTTAAAAAAATAGTATTTTTTAGATTAGTATCAGATTTTGACATTTTTTTTTCAGGTTCTTGTAAACTCATAATTTTCTGTGCTTGTTTATCAATAATTATTTTAGGAATTTTGAATAAATCAGTTTTATAATTGTTATTCATTCTTGTTGCTAAAGTTTTTGTCAATTCTAAATGTTGAGTTTGATCAACACCAACTGGCACAAAATCAGCGTCATATAGTAAAATATCAGCAGCCATTAATGCTGGATATGTAAGAATACCTGTTGGAATACTAATCGTTTTATTTTGTTGATTTGTCATTTTTTGACTTTTATCTTTAAATTGTGTCATTCGTTCTAATTCACCGACATAACTATTACATAATAATATATATCCTAATTGACTATGGGCTAAAACATCAGATTGAATAAAAATATGAGATTTATTTGGTATAATACCAGCAGCAAAATATCAAGCGGCAATATCTTTAATATTATCTCTTAATTCTTGTGCTTTTATTGGTAGTGTTAATCCATGTAAATTTGCAACAAATATTAAGAGTTCATGTTCTTCTTGCAATTTTAAAAAATTATTAATTGCTCCCAAGTAGTTACCAAGAGTTAATTTTCCAGTGCTAGTTATTCCAGATATAATACGAGCCATATATTTTGCTTCCTCCAAATTAATTTTTTAATATAATTAATTATCAATGATAAAGTTAAATAATTCAATTAATTATATTAAAATTTGTTTGATTTTGATATAATAAAAACATAAATTAAAAATAGTTTTTGACCCATAGCTTTTATTTTTTAAGAGTAATGGGTTTTTTTACTTTATAAAGGAGTTTTTTATGTTATTTGGAGAAGAAAAATATAAGGATGATTTACAAAAATATTTAAAGAAAATAGAAGATCGAAACAATGTGAAAGAATATCTTCAAACTCTTGGCTTAAAACTTGAGGAATTAGAAATCAAGAAACAAAATATTGCCGAAAAACAAGCAAGTTTTGAATTTGAAAGAAAACAACTAGAAGATATATTGAAGAAAGCTGAAAGTCAATTAATAAATATCAAAGATAGTGAAGATAAAAAAACATTTATTGAACAATATGTTAATCAGATGACTGATAAATTAAAAGCAGTTAATGAATATATATACTTTAGAAGTTGAAAGTAAAGAAACTAGTAAAGATATAAAAAATAGAAATCTAGACAGAGTAGATAACAGAAGAACCTTAGAAAGAATTAGAAATGAATTATTTAATTTAAAAAAAATAATTCAAGAATCATCTTTTTAATGATAGTTTAAAAGCATTAAAAGAAAATATGACAAAATTACAAGAAGAAAAAACTAAAATATTAAATTTAAAAAAAGAAATTTTAAAAAAAGAAGAATTGAAAGCGGAATTACAAAGTTTAGAAAAGTTAATTGCATTAATAAAACAAAAATCAGAAATTGAATTAGAAATTGAAAGATTAGAAAAAAACAAGGAACAATTAACAACAGAGATTGATGTAAATAACGGTCAAATACAATCTATTTTTAATGATAATGAAACTTCTAAAGAACAATTAATCACAAAAATAGATGAAATAAATTTAAATATTAAAACATTAAATGACAATATAGATGCAAAAACTAATTCAATTTCTTGTTTAGAAAAAGAAATTAAAAGTAATGAAGAAAATATTAGTTTAAAACTAAAAGATTCAGAAAATATTTTTCAAAATATTATAGTTTTGCAAGATTGAAGAGATAGTATTTGACGTCGTGTTATTTCACTATTAACTTTTGGCATTTTTTGTAATTACAAAAGTGTTCAAAAAAAATTAGATAAAGAATTTGTTAATCGAAGTAATATAAATAAAGAAATTACTGATTTACGAATGACAAATGAAAATAAAATAAAACAAAAAAAATTTGTCTGATGAAATATTAAAACATAAAAAAGAGACAAATACATTAAAGGAAAATTGATTTTCATTAAAATCACAATTAAACAAAAAGAATAGTACTAAAGAAATAGAAGATTTAAAAGTAACTAATAGTCAAAAACAATTTTTATTAGAAAATACAATACTAAAAATTAAACAACAAAGAGAAAAATTAAAAAATATTTCAATTGAAAATATGCAACCATTAACTGATTTAGAAATACTTCAAAAAGAAAAAAGTGATAAATTAAATTCATTAAATGCCATTAGTTTAGATAAACTTGATAAAGATATAGAAACACTAATAGTAAGAGAAAGTGAATTAAAAATAAAAATTAATGAAAATAAATCATCTATTTCAGATTCTAGTTTAGATAATTTTAAGATAGAAGTAGAAATTGAAACAAAAAAACAACTTTTAGAAATAGAACCATTTACTAAAGTAAAGCCGCTCTTAGAAAAGAGTAATTCTAACGATTCTGGTATGTCAATATCGAGTGAAAATTTCCCAAAATAATTTAGTTTTTTTGATAAGTATTTTGGGAAATTTAAACTATTTCAGTAAAATACACAAATTTTAAATAATCCTGAAAATTTTAGTTTCTATTTTTTATAATATAGAAATATTTAATATTTAAAAATTTATTAATTATAATATTGTTAAAAACTAAATATAGTTTTTAACCCATTGTTTTATTTTTAAACAAATAGGTTTTTATTTTGAAAGGATAGTTTATATGGAGACCAATTCATGAAATGATAGTATGCTATCGGTAATTATTAATAACATAACTACTTTACCATCGGTAATCTCAACTCCTGTATCAAAAATATTCAATAAAATAACAACAACTGAAATGACAAATTTCAATAATCAAACTAATAATGCTAATAATACTAGTACTGAACTTTTTGAAACAAAAAAAGATATATGAACAAATATTAAAAATTATTTAACTAATTTTTATGAGTCAGATTATTTTTGACCAACAACAGGTTTTATTGGTTATGGATTAATTACAACATCAATTATTATTGGTTATTGTATTTATAATTGTAAAATAAATAACAATAAAAAAAACTTATTAAAAGAACTTGAAAAAGAATAAATAAATTCAATGGAGTTGACAAATCAACCTTCAACTAGTGGATATAATAATCGTGCTTTTTTTGCCTAAATTTTTTCAATTAACAATGAAAGTTCTTTTTTTCTAGTATTTTATAAAATACTAGAAAAAAATAAAAAAAGAGTTACTAATGCTCTTGGATTTCAAAAAGACAAATCAAAAGTAAACAGTGAAGCTTCAACAAGCAAAAGTCAAAGTTCTAGTAGAAAATCACAAAAAAATGTAAAAGAGGAAGATATTGAATTTGTAATCTCTTTATATCTTTAAAATCAATTTTAAAGCACCAAATTTGCTCATATACAAACATTTTAAAAATTTATATGGTTTAGTATTCAAAAAATGTAAATCTTATATAACTTTAATTAGGAATTATTGATATCCATATCTTCAAGGATGATTTTTATTGGGTATATAAACTTTTTTAGTTTTTATCAAGTTGTCTTTAATAATTGGTTTTAGTGCTATTTCTTTTAGTTCATATATTTGATTATTGTAACTAAGATATAATTCATTAATAAACGATTTAAGTACAATTACATCAATTCGAGATTGTATGTATTGAACTTTGTTATTTTTATAAGGAAAATATTTTTTACCATAATATGTTATAGTTGAACCACTATCTGTTTTTCTTTTAGAAAATCTTGAAAGATAAATATTTATTTCTTCTTGTGTAGGAGCTTTAACCATAGCAGATTTATTATCATCAATAGGAAAGGCAAACTGTTTATTAAAAACGTTTATGTACATTTTGAGAAATTGATTAGCTTCATCTAATGTTTTAATTTTATTAAGTCGTAATTCACTAATTAATCGACTTTGAAGTGTTCCAAATAAACGTTCAATTCTACCTTTAGCTTGTGGAATTGAAGTTCTAATTATTTCAACACCCAAATCATTACAGCATTTTTGGAATTGAGTATAAGTGTCATTTTCTGTGTTTATTTTACCTGAATCAATTTTTTTCTTATATCCAAAAACTGTTCTATTATCAGTATAAAATGTTTTTGGTATGCCATAATTAGTTAAAATTTGATAAAAAACATTATAATAACCATCTAATGTTTCTTGATGATCAAATCATAGTCCAACAATATTTCCTGTAGCATCATCAATTGCAGCATGTAAAAATGATTTTGGTTTATCGTTACCAAATCAATGATGATTACTTGCATCCATTTGAATTAATTCACCAAAATTTGTTCTTCGATTTCTTGTTGGATGTAAGTTATTTTTTTTATTTTTATGTCTTTTTGGTGAAGTAATTTTTTCTTTGATTAATATAGTATAAAGTGTGCTATATGAAATTTTAATTTTTTCTTCATTCATTAATTTCTCATGAAAATGTTGAAAATTAAAATTATAATATTTTGTTTTATACAAGTTGATAATCTTAATTTTGATTTCAAAATTTGTTGCCTTATTAGAAATTGTATTGCGAGATTTATGAATAAAACCAACTTTACCTTCTCTATTAAAAATTTGAATTAATTGGTTAATTCTTCTAATAGTTAGATTAAGTTTATTCTTGGCTTGATGTTTAGATAATTTATTAATAATAATATCATTTATAATTTTGTACTTATATTTTTCTTTCATAGTCATGCTTCTTTCCATTTTTATCACCAAGTATATTTAACTTCACTTTTGGGAAATTTTTACTCGATAACTAATAGGAAATTATCACTAAATAATGACACTAACGATTCTGGTATTGATATAACAACAGAATCAATTAAAATGATAAGATCAGTTTAATTTATTAAAGTATTTAAATTAAATTTTATTTGTCTTTAAAAGATAAATATTTATAAAGTATTAATTGTTACTTTATTATTTATATTATTGACTGGGTTTTGTAATTCAAAGTTATTGATGTTCGTTACATCATTATTTGCTAATAAAGGAGTTCTATTTTTAGATTTTGAAAATGATACTAGCATATTTTCTACTAATCCTTTAGTGGCATTTGTTATTTTTTTATTACCAACTTGTGTTATGTTTAAACTATGAATTAAAGGTACAGAACCCATTATGCATACTACTAAATTATTTGGATTTAAAATAGTATTTAATTTATCTTTTATTGATTTTCCATTTCTTGTATTATCATAAAAAAATAAAATAGTTGATAAACTAAGACCAGTTAATAATATTCCGGTGGAACTAATTATAGTTCCAATTATAAATTCTTTAAAATATTTACTGTTATTATTTTGAATAGGCATGTTTAGTTAACTCCTTGTTTTTTTACGCATAAAAATTATTTATTTTTAATTATTTACTTTAAAATAAAGAAAATTTAATTTTATAATTTCATTATATTATAATTCAAATTATAAATAAAATTTAAGGAATAAAAGTATCTATTTTTCAAAAAATAATATGATATAATATGTGGGTGAAGGATATAGCGGAAAAGGTCTTTCATGTACTTATTTTCTAAGTTTGGTCAAAGATAGTGTGGAAATATATATTATTATAGTAATGTAGAGTTTATTAACTTTTATCTTTAAAAGATAAAAAAATATTAATTTTAAAAAAAGAGTATTTAAATCAAATGTAGTCTAAAAGCAAAGAGGGGTATTGTCATGATTAAAATATATGTTTCGCCAAGTTGTTTGTCTTCAAAAAAAGTTATTCAATTTTTTGATAAACATAAAATTCCATATATTAAACGTAATATTATCCATAATCCATTGACCGATACTGAAATTAAATTATTATTAAGATTTGTACCAAATGGTGTTGGTGATATTATTTCAACAAGAGCAAAGTTTATTAAAACACATGCTATTAATATTGAAAAGTTAACAATGTTACAAGTTTTTGATTTAATTAAAACTTCACCAACTGTTTTAAAACGTCCAATTATTGTTCAAGAAAATAAACAACGTATTCAAATTGGTTATAATGAAGATGAGATTGAATTATTTTTACGTGGTTCTATTGAAAACGAATTTGAAGATTCTTGTGAAATATTTTAATTGAAATATGATTGGAATACATGATGAAAAATTATAAATTTACAATTATTGCTAATAAATATGAGAATTCTCAATCATTAGCTAAGGAATTAAGGGCCAAGTTATTGGCCCTTAAAGCACTTGAAGATACTTCTTTTCCAGATATTGTTTTTATTATTGGTGGTGATGGAACATTTTTAAAAGCTGTTCATGATTATAATAATATACTCAATACTGTTAAGTTTGTTAGTTTTAAATGTGGTAATCTTGGTTTTTATGAAAACTTTTTAAACACAGAAGTTGACAAAGTATTAATGTGAATTGATAAAAATGATAATAATTTAATAGTAAATAAATTTTCATTATTAGAAGTAAATATTAATAATAAGATTTTATATGCTATTAATGAAGTTAAATTTGTTAATTTAACAACAACTCTTTCATGTCAAGTGTTAATTAATAATCAATTATTTGAAAACTTTCGTGGTTCTGGTTTAGTTATTGCAACAAGAACTGGTTCGACGGGTTTAATGAAATCACTTGGTGGTGCTGTTTTAATTTCAAATCATAACTTAATGCAATTTCATGAAATTGCTCCAGTAGCTAATAATAGTTATCGCAGTTTAAATTCACCACTAATTTTGGATGAAAATCATGAAATTACTTTGAAAAATATTCAAAAAGATAGTAAATTGAGTGATTTTGGAAAATTAATTGTTGATACTTTTGATTTTAATGATAAACTAAATGATAAGGTAACAATTAAATTATCAAAATTAACGTTACAAGTTTTAGAATATCGACTTAATCATTATTCTTTACTTGCTAAAGTAAAAAAAGCTTTTATTCAAGAAGATTAAGAAAATATTTAAAAATATATTAATTAAGGAAGGTAATCATGCCAATTTGACAAATAGTATTATTAGTTATTGCATTGTTATTTGCTGTGGCTAGTATTGGGATTTGAATATGAAATGTTAGTACAGCTAAAAAATTACGCAATCAACAAGAAAGTAGTTTAAAACCCATTAATAAACCACAAAAATTCCCATTTAAATTACAAAATTTTATTGTTGATTTAGGAGGAATTGATAATATTAAAGGGACAACAGCAACAGCAAATAAAATTAAGGTAGAGATTATTGATCATTCAAAAATTAATTTTAATAATCTTAAAAAAATTAAAAATCGTGGTATTTTAGACCAAGACGATAGTGTTAGTTTAGTCCTAGGAACTTATTGTAATAATTTAAGTATTGCTATTAATGATCTTATTAAATTAAATAATGAGAAATAAGTTATTTTTTGTAATATCCATAAATACCATTAATTAAAACATAAGTGTTAGTATAGCCCAATTCTCTGAGTGTTAGTGCAGCAGCAGTTGAACGATTTCCTGCATTACAAATAGTTATAATCACTTGATTTTTGCTTTCAATATATTTACTAGGATTTTTAATCAAATCATAGTAAGGAATATTAACAATATTAAGTTCACCATTATCATTTGTTATTTTTTTTAAAATTTGATATTCAGCAACATCACGAACATCAATAATTAAAGCTTTATTTTTAATTTTATCAAAGTCTTTATTTGAAATTGAAATTTCATTTTGTATTTTATGTTTAAACATAAGTTATGACCTCCTAAAATAAAATTGTTCTATAACTTATTTTAACATTTTATTATGCTATAATGCTCATAGTTGTGACAAAAAATGGAAGTTAAGGAGCAAAATAATGTTAAAAGAAAAATTCCTTTTTAAAGAAGGAAAATATGAATTAATTGTTGAATTAGGTACAATGGCTAATTTAGCAGAAAAATCAGTAAAAATTACTTATGGAAATACAGTTGTATTAACAACTGTATCTTATAATGAAGTTATTAATAATCAAGATTTTTTTCCATTACAAATAGTTTTTCAAGAAAAGTTATATTCAGTTGGTAAGATTCCAGGTGGTTTTTTAAAGCGTGAAGGTCGACCTAGTGAATATGCAACACTATGTGCTAGATTAATTGATCGTTCAATCCGTCCATTATTTCCAAAAGGTTTTGTTAATGAAGTACAAGTTGTAAATAATGTTTTTGCGTTAGATGATGCTTGTGATGTTAGAGTAAATGCAGCTTTTGGTACTTCACTTGCTTTAGGATTAAGTAGTTTGCCATTTCAGGGTCCTAGTGCTACTGTTGTTGTTGGTAAAATAAATGATGAACTTGTCCTTAATCCAACACAAGAGCAATTATTAAATTCAAAAATGGAATTGATTGTTGGTGGAACAAAAGATGCCATCAATATGGTTGAAGCTGGATGTCATGATATTTTAGAAAAAGATATGATTAAAGCATTAAAATTTGCACATGAACATATTATTAAATTAATAATTTTTCAAGAAAGTATCATTGAAAAATTAAAACCAAATAAATTTAAACCACAGTTAGCATTAATTCCTGTTAATATTGAACAATTTGTAGAAACAAATTGTCAATCACAAATTAGTAAAATTAGTACTACTGTTGATAAAAAAAGTCGAAGCAACTTGATTAAAAATTTAGTTGAAGAAACATTTCAAAGTTTTAAAAATGAATTTAATCAAGAAGTTTTAAATATTGGTGAAGAAACAACTATTCATAATTTACGCAAAAGTATTGATCAATTATTACAAAAAGCAATGCGTACTATGATTTTAAAAAATAATGTACGAGTTGATGGACGAAAAGCTGATGATATTAGAAAATTAACAAGTATGATTGATGTTTTACCTATTGTTCATGGTAGTGCAATGTTTACTCGTGGTGAAACACAAGTTTTATCAGTTTTAACGTTGGGTGCACTTGCTGAACATCAAATTATTGATGGATTAGGTAAAGAAGAGTATAAACGTTTTATTCATCATTATAATTTTCCTCCATTTTCTGTTGGTGAAACCGGAAGAATGGGTGTTCCTTCACGACGTGAGATTGGTCATGGCGCCCTTGGTGAAAAAGCATTATTACAAATTATTCCTCTTGAAAAAGATTTCCCTTATACAATTAGATTAGTATCAGAAGTATTAGCATCAAATGGTTCAACTTCACAAGCAGCAATTTGTGCTTCATCAATGGCATTAATGGCTGGTGGTGTACCAATTAGAGCTGCAATTGCTGGTATTGCCATGGGTTTAATTAAAGAAGAAAAAGATTTTACAATTTTAACTGACATTCAAGGATTAGAAGATCACTTAGGTGATATGGATTTTAAAGTGGCAGGAACAGCCAATGGTATTTGTGCTTTACAAATGGATATTAAAATTACTGGTATTGATTTTAATATTATTACACAAGCTTTGGAAAAAGCCAGAGTTGCGAGATTACAAGTATTAGCAAACATGAATGAAGTAATTAAAAAGCCTAGAACTACATTGGCACCTAATGCTCCAAAAATTATTCAAAAGTTAATTCCAATTGATAAAATTCGTGATATTATTGGTGTTGGTGGGAAAGTTATTAATAAAATTATTACCGACTGTGATAATGTTAAAATTGATATTGAAGATGATGGACGATTGATGATTTATCATAATGAACAATCAGCCATTGATAAAGCTTGACAAATTATTGAAAGTATTGTTAATCCTGTTCAAATTAAAATCGGTTCTGAATTTGATAGTAAAGTTGTAAAAATTGTTAATTTTGGTGTTTTTGTTAATTTACAAGATAAGATTGATGGTTTAATTCATATTTCAGAATTTTCAAAAAAATTTAATAAACGTATTGATAATTTAAATAATGTCGTTAAAATCAATGATATAATTAAAGTTCGAGTAATTAAAGTTGAAGATAATAGTAAGCTTAGCTTAGAAATTATTGATAAATAATTTGAAACTATTTTTAATGAAAATTAATTACAGTTTTATTATTAAATTAGTGTTAAAATACTAATAACATAATATAGCAGCATCTTGGGAATTTAAGTTAAAATTTTAATTTTTATGTTCTTCTAAGATATTAAATTTTATAAAATAAAAATAAAGAAAGTTGAAAACTGGTGAAAACATGGCAAAGATAAAAGTATTTGCTCTGGGTGGATTAGATGAACGTGGTAAAAACTTATATGTTGTTGAAGTAAATGATAAGATATTTGTATTTGATGCCGGCATTAGACTCCCAGAAAGAGAAATTTTAGGAATTGATATTATTATTCCAGATTATACATATTTAAAAGAAAATAAACATCGTATTCAAGGTATATTTATTTCAAAACCATCTGATGATGCTTTTGGAGCACTACCTTATATTTTAAAAGATTTTAATAAAATAAAACCCGAGTATAAAGTTCCAATCTTTACTAGTAAATTAACTGATTTTATGATTAAGCAGAAATTAGAACGTTTTCGTTTTATTAATCAAAATGAAATTATAATTAAAACTATTGAACCCGAACAAAAAGTATCATTTGGTAATGTTGTTGTTAAAACATTTAAAACAACTACTTCAATTCCAGGTAGTTTAGGTTTTGTTCTAACTGTAAATAATGGTGAAAATATTAAATTAAATGAAACAATTGTTTATACGGGTGATTATATTTTTGATGGTGAACATCGTAGTGATTTTACTACTGATATTCAACATTTAGCTAGTGTTTCTAAAAATGATGTTTTATTATTAATTAGTGAAGCAACATGTGCCAATAGAAAAGCTTTTACAGCTCCTAAGCATAAAATTCAAACTATTATTGAGCCAGTATTAAAAGAAGCACCAGGAAGGGTTATTCTTGCATGTTATGATCAAGATTTATATCGTGTTAGTGAAATTCTTAATGCTATTAAAGAAACTGACTCTAAACGTAAAATTGCAGTTTATGGTGCAACTTTATATGATATTTTATTAAAAGTTAATGATTTAAACGCTTTCAATATTGATAAATCACAAATTATTAATTTAGCACAAACAATTGGTACTAAAGATACAGTAATTATTGTTACTGGTAGTGGTGAACGTTTATTTACTAGAATGAATAAAATTGCTATTGGTAATGATGATTATTTAAAACTTGAATCGCAAGATACAATAATTTTAGCAACTCCACCAATTCCAGGAAATGAATTGGCTCATGCAGCCTTATTAGATGACTTAGCACGTACTGATGTTAAAGTTATTAATATATCAGAAAAACAAGCTTGAAGTTTAAATGCTTCTTATGAAGATATTAAGTTAATGGTTAATATTATTGAACCAAAATATTTTTTACCAGTTAAAGGTTTATATAAAGATTTTGTAGCAGCACAAGCAGCAGCCATTGATGCTGGTGTGTTACATAACAATGCTTTAATTCATGATAATGGTGAAGTTATTACTTTTGAAAATGGTAAATTAATTGATAATTTTGTTAAACAGTATGTTGCACGTCCTTCTCGTTTTAATGATAAAAATGCTACTAATAAAACAACAGATAACTTAATAAAAACTGGTGATGTATATGTAGATGGTATTGGTGTTGGTGATATTGGTTCAATTGTTATTAGTGAAAGAAAACAATTACAACGTGATGGTATTTTAATTACAGGAGTGACAATAAATCGTAAAACTAAAGAAATTGTTTCTTTAATTGATGCACAAATGCGTGGTGTTGTTTATTTAACTAATAATGAAGAAATGTTGAAAAAATTGCAAAACATTATTATTAATGTTATTGAAAAATATAAAACTAATACTGCTTTTAGTCTTAGTGAAGTTAAGACTAAAATGAAAAATGATTTACAAGATTATATTAAAAAAGAAACTGGTAAGTTACCTATGATTTTAACAGTTGTTAATGAAATTTAAGGTTAATGATAATATCATTAACCTTAAATTATATAATTTTTTCATATTTAAACTAATTTTAAAATTTATATAATGTTTACTAAATTAGAACCAGTTTAGAAAAATACTAAAGACTATTGAAAATCAATTTAAAATAATTTATAGTGCATTTAGTAAAAAAACATGAAAATTATTGCTGGAAAATTTGAAAGTAATAAAAAAATTTCTTCAACTTGTATATTAGTTTCGGTTGAAGAAATTTTTTATTTTATTAATTAAAAATCCAATAACTTTGTAAACTACATTATATAAATTAATAGAAAAATTTAAAATTTAAAAATTTCATGGATTATAATGCCCTTTACCTTTTATTTTTGCTGCATTTTCTGCTTCTGCACGTTCTCTTTTTTGCCTTTCATCTTCTTCAGCTGCTCTGGCACGTTCTCTTAATTCTTTAGCTCTATCTTCTTTTAATTTTTCTTGAAAAATTTTTTCTCGTTTTGCTTCTCTTTCTATTCTTTGTTTTTCCATATATTCATTTGCTTCTTTTACACGTTGGCTTTCTTCTTCGGCTTTTCTATTTTTTTCTTCTCTTTCTCTTTCTTCTTTTTGTTTTTGGCTTTCTTCTCTTTCGGCTTTTAATCTAGCTTGGTCTCTTTCAATTTTTCGTAGTTGTTCTGCTTGTTTTTCGGCTTCTCTTTGTCTTTCTTTTTTTTCTTGTTCTTCTTTTTGTCTTTTTCTTTCTTCTCTTTCGGCTTTTAATTTAGCTTGGTCTCTTTCAATTTTTCGTAGTTGTTCTGCTTGTTTTTCGGCTTCTTTTTGTCTTTCTTGTTCTTCTTTTTATTTTTATTAAAACCTCACATTGTTTATGTCCCCTTTAAAATTAGAAAATAAAAACCCATTTTACTTTAAATGAAGCAAAGGGTAAAACTTATATTAAGTTTACAATGATTATATAATATTATATAAATTAATTGTTAAATAAATATAAATAAGAAAAATGATTTATTTTAAATTTTTAAAATCTAGAAAATAATGAATATGAAATTTAAATAATACATTTTTTATGATAAAAGTATTAAAAAAATATTATTGTTCTTTTGCAATAATAAATCAAAAATCGATTATAGAAAGATATTACATATATCAATTATGTTATACTATTTTTATAAGTTATTTTGTGGAGACTGTTAAGAGGTGATATTCTTATGATTAAAAATGGCATTAAAATATCAAAATCTCAATCTTGTGGTGATGAAGTTGGGTTACTTTTTTTCTTATTAGTAATCTTCTTTTTCCTAATAGTTAGTTTAACTAGATTTTCAATAATTGGTAAAGTACTTGATGATTTTCTTTTTTCTTTTTTATTTGGATGAGTGAAATATGCTGTTTATTTCTTTCTTTTTTTAATGATTATTCCTTTAGCTTTTGGTTATCGCATGCAATTTAAATTGAAGTATATTTTTGTTACTTTTTTATTTTTAGTGATTAGTTGTTGGACAACACAAACTTTAACTTTAATAATTTTAGGAAAGAATAATTTATGAACTAGTTATTATAATTTAAACCTATTAAATATTAGTGAAATATACGTTAAAACATGATGAAATACAAATGCTATAAATAATTATCTAGGTTTTTTTGCTTCACCAATTTCTTTTAAAGACTTTAGTGTTGAAACCTTTTTTCCAGCATATGCTACTGGTGGCATTATTAGTAATGTTTTAATAGGTATTTTTAATTATGGTTTTTTTGTTACTAATTTAATTGCAAACTTTATTAGTATTTTTTCTTTAACTTGTTTATTTATTTTTAATAAACCTTTTATTTTCTTTAGCAAAATGAAACAAATTATTAAACAAATTATTATTAATAATAAAAATAAAAAGCAAAAAAATAAAATAAATGCTGATTTAAAACAAAAACATATTAAGTTAAAAAAAGAAAAATTATTAATTGATAAACAAGTTAAAAAATCTTTTAGAAAAGAAAATAATTTTAATAAGGAATCAAAGAAGGAACCACCTATATCACCAGTAAAAAAAGCAGAAATAAAACAAAATGAAATAAAACAAAATGAAATAAAACAAAATGAAATAAAACAAAATGAAATAAAACAAAATGAAATAAAACAAAATGAAATAAAACAAAATGATAATAGTGACATTATCAATAAACCTTCTTCACCTATTGTTTATTTTAATGAAAATAGTTATTTAACTCCTTTTGGAAAAATTGACCCTGAAAAACAAAAAGATGTAATGAGTAATAGCAAAGGTACTCTGGTAGTTAAAAAAAGTTTAGAAGATAGTATTTTAAATCGTGAAATTATTAATGATAACGAGACTATTATTAATAACGAATCATAAGTAATTAATAATGAATAAAATTAAGAGTTTACTTTAGGATAAAACATTATATTAATGTTAAAATCAAAGTATCTTTTAATTTGTTAATAAATTTAGGTGAACTAATGGCAGAAAAATCTTTACTACAAATGAAAATTAAACTTTTACCTAATATTGCTGGATGCTATTTATTTAAAGATATACATAATAATTTAATTTATGTTGGTAAAGCTAATTCATTAAAAAAACGAGTAACTTCATATTTAAATAAAGCCAGTAATTTTAAAACAATGTTATTAGTTAATGATATTCATGATGTTGAATACATTACGACATCTAATGAAAAAGAGGCTTTAATTTTAGAACAAACATTGATTAAAAAACATCATCCTAAATATAATATTTTGTTAGCAGATGATAAAAAATATCCTTATATTCAAATCACTAATAATCGTGATCCACAATATCGTTATGTACGTAGTGCTACTAAAAAAGAGGGACATTATTATGGACCATTTCCCGATGGTACTGGTGCGCGTGAAATTTTAAAGTTATTGGAACGAATTTTTCCATTACGAAAATGTGCTGGTAATCTTGGTAAACCTTGTTTATATTATCATTTACAGCAATGTTCTGGCGCTTGTTTTAAATCAGTACCTATTACTTATTATGAAGATATGATTAGTAAAATTGATCAATTTTTCAAAGGGAATGTTACTGCTGTTAAAAAAATATTAATTAATAATATGAATATTAGTGTTGAAAACTTACAATTTGAAAATGCTAATCGTATTAAAATTTTGTTATCAAAAATAGATCTATTTTTATCACAACAAGTTGTTGAGTTTCAAGATTATGGAAATCGCGATTTTATTAATTTTTTAATTGAAGATGAAATGGTTGTTTTAATTAATTTATTTTATCGTAATGGTAAATTGCAAGCTAAAGATGAACAAATAGTTCAAAATAATTACTTAGAAATTCAAGATTTAATTCGTAATTATTGTCAACAACTATATAGTAAAAATACATTGCCAAATGAAATATATTTACCATCAAATATTGATTTAAAACAATTAAAATTATTATTTCCACAAATAAAATTTATTAATCCAATTAAAGGAACAAAAGAACATATTTTAACATTGGCAAAAACCAATGCCATTTATGCATGAAATAATTATTTACAGACTAATCAGTTTAATGCGCCGTTAAATATGATGAAAGTATTATCACAATGATTAAAAATTCCTAATTTAAATCATTTAGAGGTTTTTGATGTTTCTAATCTTCAACAAAGTGCTAGTGTTGGTGGTATGATTGTTTATAAGAATGGTAATCCTAGTTTTAATGATTATCGCAAATTTTTATTAGATCCAAAAATTGTTGATGATTATCATCGTTTTTGTGAAATGATTTATCGTAGATATCATCACTTAGTTATTAATAAATTGCCACTTCCTGATTTAATTATTGTTGATGGTGGAAAACCACAAATTAGTGCTACATTAGAACAACTAACATTATTAAACTTAACAATTCCTATTATTGGATTAGTTAAAAATAAAAAACATCAAACTGATAAAATTATAAATGATAAAATGCAAATTATTAATATTCCTAAGACTGATGCTTGTTTTTTATTTTTGAGTAAATTACAAGATCAAGTTCATAATTATGCAATTAAATATCATAAAGCAAAGCGAAGTCAATCAATGATAAGTAGTGTTTTATCATCAGTACCAGGAATTGGTTTACAATTACAAAATAAAATATTACAGCAATTTCCAACTTGACAATTATTGCAAAATGCTACAAAAACAGAACTTTCATCATTAGTTAAATCAAAAGTAATTTTAGAAAAACTATGAAAAGAATTACATAGTTTTGAATAATATGTTATTAAGAAATAAATAATAACGTAAATAAGATATTTATCTAAGTTACTAATGTAAAAATATCAAAAGTTAGATAAAAAATATCTTAATGTTTTAAGATATTGAAAATTTTAACGTATTGCTTTCGTTTGTGAAAGAATTTTGCATTTGTAAATCGATACTACTAATATGTTCTCAACTCTCAATACTATTTTTATCTTTTGGCATATAATAGTCAATAATTTTTTTTCTATTTTCACTAGCATTTTTATTAATTTCTTTTTTTTCAATTGGATTTCAATTTGGAGATGAAGGAATTAATTGTTTTATAAATACTTTATTTTTATAAGTTAATTGATGTTCTTTTTTAATAGTCAAAGTATTTTTTGGTTGTAATAACATACAAGCATGATTTCATGCCGAATTTCCCGAATTATCTTGATAATCAATATCAACTGGTCATTCATTTATTAAATAAGTTACTAATTTTTGTCAATCATTTAATACTGCTATATGTAATAATGAATAATTTTCTTTTCCAAACTTTAGAATATTAATAAAATCTTTTTTTAGAGAATGATTATTAAGTTCTGAATTAATATTTTTAAGTTTTTGATTTAAATTATGTTTATAGTTATCAATGATTTCAATAATTTCTTCTTGATTATTTTTTCAAATTTCATTATCATTTTGATTATCTTTTATTTCATTATTTTTTTTTAGTTGTTCATTTAAAACATTATTAATGTTTAGTATCATTTCTTTAGCATTTATTAAATTTTCTGCCTTTAGTTGATTTATTTGCTTGATTATTCTTGCTATTTTTATATGGTTATTTTTATTGGCCATCATTAAAGCTGTATTACCATTTTGATTTGCATAATTAAGATTAGCGTTATTTTCTATTAAACTATTAACAATTTTTAAAAAACCATTTTCAGCAGCTAAGATTAAAGCCGTATCACCAACTTGATTTGTATGATTAACATTGGCGCCATTTTTTATTAAAGCATTAGTAATTTCTAAAAAACCATTTTCAGCAGCTATCATTAAAGGACTGTAACCAGATTGATCTGAATAATTAACATTAACATTTTTTGCTAGTAAAGTGTTAACTATTTCCAAATAACCTTTTCAAGTACTTCATATTAAAGCTGTATCACCTTTTTCATTTACATAATTAATATTGGTATTATTAAACTATTAACTATATTTAGATAACCATTTCGCGCGCTTCATATTAAAGCATTATTATTTATTTGATTTGTATGATCGGCATTAGCATTATGCGCTATTATAACATTAGCTATATCTAAATATCCGTTTGTAGCGGCTCACTTGAAAGCAGTGTAACCTTCTATATTTTCATGATTAATATTAATATTATGTTGCATTATTAAGCTATTAACAATATTTAAGTGTCCGTTTCTGGCGGCTCATATTAAAGCTGTATCACCATAACGATTTTCATGATTAATATTAGCAAAATTATCGATTAAGAGATTAATGATTTCATGGTGTCCGTTTCTGGCAGCTAAGATTAAAACGGTTTCATCATTATCTTCATTTATATGATTAACATTGGCATTATGTGTTATTAATACATTAACGATATTTAAGTGTCCGTTTTTAGCAGCTAAGATTAAAGCAGTTTCATTACCATTATTTTCATGATTAATATTAGCGTTATTTTCTATTAGTGTATTAACTATTTCAATATGATTATTTTCAGCAGCTAATAATAAAGCAGTATTACCAAATATATTAGCATGATTAATATTAGCATCATTTTCTAGTAAAGTTTTAACGATATTTAAGTGTCCATTTCAGGCGGCTAGTGTTAAAGCACTAAAATTATTTATAGTTAAATAATTAACATCAGCACAATTATTTATCAGTAAAATATTAATTGTATCTAAATCGCCATTTCAAGCACTATTTCTTAATTTTTCATTTAAATCGTCATTCATTTTTTTACTCCTTTAACAATAAAAAACCCATTTATTTTGTAAACATTAAAATAAGTAAGCGATAAAATTCTATAATTTTTATAAGATTATTATATTTATTTTTTTTATGATTCAAATATTAACTTTTAATTAATTTAAAAGTTAATAGTTTTTTTATATTTATTTTTATAGCTGTTTTATTAATAATTAAAAATTATTAGTTAAATATTTATTTTAAATGTATTATCTTAAATTTTGTATAGAAACCTTTAACTTTAAATTATAAAATTGATTTAGTTCTTTTATCGACATTATCTTTAAATAAATAAATATATGATAAAATTAAAATGAAATAAATTGTAGTAAGGAGTTTTTTTCATGGCAAATAAACCAAAAAACAGTGTTTATAATGAATCATCAATTCAAATTTTAGAAGGTCTAGAAGCAGTTAGAAAAAGACCTGGAATGTATATTGGTTCTACTGATAATCGTGGTCTTCATCATCTAGTTTGAGAAATTGTTGATAATGGTATTGATGAAGCATTAGCTGGTTTTTGTACTAGTATTGTTGTTACTATTAATGTTGATAAGTCAGTTACTGTTGAAGACAATGGTCGTGGTGTTCCAACTGGTATGCATGCTTCAAAAAAAAGTACTCCCGAAGTTATTTATACGGTTTTACATGCTGGTGGAAAATTTGACACTAATAGTTATAAAACCTCGGGTGGTTTACATGGCGTTGGTGCTTCAGTAGTAAATGCTTTAAGTAATTGAATGATTGTTACTATTCATCGTGATAAAAAAATTCATGAAATTAAATTTAAAAATGGTGGTAAGATTGATCAAAGTTTAAAAATGATTGGTAACACTTATAAAACAGGAACTAGGGTACAATTTTTACCTGATTTTCATCGTGTTTTTCTAGGTTGTGATTGAAATGTTCATTTATTTGAACAACATTTACGTGAAAGTGCTTTTTTAATTAATGATTTAAGTATTCAATTAATTGATAAGAGGACAGGTACTGAAGAAACTTTTCATTATGAAAATGGCTTAGTTGCTTTTATGCAATATTTAAATAAAGATAAAAAAAATTTATCACCAATTGTTAGTTTAAAAGGTAAACAAAATAATATTGACGTTGAAATTGTATTACAATATACGGAAGATTATAGCGAAACGTTAGTAGGGTTTGCCAATAACGTTAAAACTGTTGATGGTGGAAGTCATTTAGTTGGTTTTAAAAGTGGTTTAACAAAAGCTATTAATGAATATGCAAGAAAACAAGAATTATTAAAAGCAAAAGATAAAAATTTAGAAGGTAATGATTTGCGAGAAGGTTTGGTTGCTATTGTTTCGTTGCGTATTCCTGAAAATTTAATTCAATACGAAGGTCAAACAAAAGGTAAATTAGGAACGCCCGAAGCAAGAATTGTTGTTGATAATATTGTTAATGAAAGATTTTCATTTTGACTTCACGAAAATAGTGATGCTGCTAAAAAAATTATTGATAAAGCCATTAAGGCTCGTGATATTCGTAATGCTTTAAGAAAAGAACGTGAATCATTGCGTAATAAAAGTAAAGATACGCAAAAATTTTTAGTAGGTAAATTGGTGCCCGCACAAAGTAAAAATCCTAATATTAATGAATTATTTTTAGTGGAAGGAGATTCCGCTGGTGGCAGTGCCAAGTCAGGTCGTGATCGTAAGTTCCAAGCGATATTACCGTTAAAAGGAAAAGTAATTAATGCCGAAAAAACTAAAGTAATTGATCTTTTTAATAATGAGGAAATTAGTATGATTATTAATGCGATTGGTGCTGGTGTTGGTAACGAATTTAGTATTGAAAATTGTAATTATAATAAAGTCATTATTATGACTGATGCCGATACTGATGGTGCCCATATTCAAATTTTATTACTAACTTTTTTCTATCGTTATATGCGAGATTTAATTACTTCGGGTAATATTTATATTGCATTACCGCCTTTATTTAAAATTTCTTTTAAAGAAGAAGAGCAAGAGAAACATGTATATGTTTGAAATGAGTTAGAATTAAAAGATAAAGTTGAAACAATTAAAGGTAAATATGACCTGCAACGTTATAAAGGTTTAGGAGAAATGAATGCTGAACAATTATGAGAAACAACTATGGACCCAAACGTCCGTCAATTAATTAAAATTACTATTGAGGATGCTCTATCAGCAGAAACAGAAATTCAAATATTAATGGGTGATAAACCAGAAAAAAGACGAAAATGAATTGAAGAAAATATTTCTTTTGAAGCTAGTGATTATTAAGAAAAAAAGGAGTTTATAAGTTATGAATAGTAAAGAAGAGATTCAACAAAATAATGAACAAATTTTATCTTATCCTATTGATGATATTGTTGCAGAACGTTTTGGTCGATATGCCAAATATATTATTTTAGAACGAGCATTGCCCGATGTCCGTGATGGTTTGAAGCCAGTTCAACGTCGAATTTTGCATGCTATGAATGATTTGGGTTTAACCAATGATAAAGCATATAAAAAAGCAGCTCGTGTTGTTGGAGAAGTAATTGGTAAATATCATCCTCATGGTGATACAGCGGTTTATGCTGCGATGTGTAGAATGGCACAAGAGTGAAAGGTAGCATGACCATTAGTACAAATGCACGGTAATAAAGGTTCAATTGATGGTGATAATCCTGCTGCGATGCGATATACAGAAGCACGTTTATCATTAATTTCAGAATTATTACTGAAGGATATTAAGAAAAATACTATTAGTTTAATTAAAAATTTTGATGAATCAGAAACAGAACCAACAGTTTTACCTGCCTATTTTCCAAATTTATTAGTAAATGGTGCTTCTGGAATTGCCGTTGGAATGGCAACTAATATTCCACCTCATAATTTACAAGAAGTAATTAATGCAATTGTCATGAGAATTAATAATCCACAATGTAATTTAAGCGAATTAATGCGTGTTATTAAGGGTCCTGACTTTCCAACCGGAGGAATTATTCAAGGGATTAAAGGTATTAAAGAAGCTTATCGTTCTGGTAAGGGGCGAATTGCAATTCGTGCCAAAACTCATATTAATAATGAAGGTGAAATTCCACAAATAATTATTACCGAAATTCCATTTGAAGTTATTAAACAAGATTTAATTAAAAAAATTGATGATGTTAAAACATTAGCAAAAATTCATGGTATTAAAGAAGTACGTGATGAAACGGATCGTTTTGGTTTACGAATAGTTATTGATTTAGTAGAAGATAGTAAACCACAAGAAATTTTAAATTATTTATTTAAAAATACCAATTTACAAATTTATTATAACTTTAATTTAGTAGCAATTGCTAACAAAAAACCAGTACAAATGAGTTTAATTAATATGTTAGATTTTTATATTAATCATCAAATTGATGTTGTTACTAAGCGTTCACAATATGACTTAGCACAATTAGAACGAAGATTAGAGATTGTTAATGGTTTAGTTATTGCATTAAGTGAAGTTGATAAAGTAATTAAAATTATTAGAACATCAACTGACCGTATGCAAGCAAAATTAAATTTAATATCAGCTTTTAATTTTACTGATATTCAAGCAGAAGCAATTGTACAATTGCGTTTATATCGTTTAACTGCTACTGATATTCAATCATTAGTTTTAGAAAAAGCAGATATTGAAAGTAAAATTATTGTTTTACAAGAAATTCTTAATAATGAAAATTCACTACGTCAAGTTATTATTACTGAGTTAGAACAAATTAATTCTCATTTTTCTGGATTAAGAAAATCACAAATTCAAGGTGAAATTTCTGAAATTACAATTGATGAAAAAGCAACATTGCGACAAGAAAATGTATTTGTTAGTATTAGTTATGATGGTTGAATTAAGGTAATAAGTAGTAAAGTATTTTTACAAAATCTTGATAATCAAGATTTTGGGCGTAAGCCAAATGATGTTATTATTGGTGGAGCAATGTTCAATAATTTTAATAATTTATTATTTTTTACAAATAAAGGTAATTATTTTTTAATACCAATTTTTAAATTAGAAGAAAATAAATGGAAAGATAATGGTATTCATGTTAATACGTTATGTAAACTTGAAGGAAATGAAAAAATTATTAGTGTTGCGCAAGTTAATAGTTTTGAACAGCCAAATGTAAATATAGTAGTCGCTACTAGATATGGTTTAATTAAAAGAATGCCACTTTTAGAGTTAGCAACTACCAGATTTAATAAAACCGCCAAATATGTTAAGTTAAAAGAGAACGATAGTGTTATTAGTGTTAATAGTACTACCGGTCATGATTTTATTGTTATTAGTACTCGCAAGGGTATGACTTTAAAATATTTAGAAACGAAAGTTCCATTATTAACTAAAACTGCAACAGGTGTTAAAGCTTTGAAAATTAATTCTGAAGAAGATGAAGTGGTAGGAATGGCTTGTGGTAATAGTAATGATATTTATGCAATGTTAACATCAGTTGGAACAATTAAACGAATGTTATTCAATACTATTGAACAAACTTCACGAACAACAAAAGGTAATAAAGTAATAAAAGTTCCTAAAAGTAAAAGTATTAGTATTATTAAAACTTTCTTATCACCAGCAACATCTTTTATTAATATATTAACGAAAAAAGAAAAATGATTAGTGATTAAAGCAAGTGACATTAATCTTAGCAAGGTAAATGAAGGAACTGGCAAAGTAGTTGCTGATGATATTATTGCTGGCGGTAGTAATTTAGTGATTGATTTAAAAACTGATGTTATTGATGCTGATATATCATCAATATCAGAAAATTTTGATGGAAAAGAAAGCAACAATGGTATTTAAAATAAACTTTTTTGTTGAAAATTATGGACTTTTTAAAGAATTAGTTTTTTTGATTTTCATAATATAAATTTAAATAATAATTTTAGTTAAGAGTGAATAGGATATGACTTATATCAATGCTATAATTATTGCTATAATTATTATGGTAGTGATTTAAGGAGGAAGTATAGATGACAAATAATATTATTAAATATCAATCTCTAATTAATGGTGACTTGTATGAAAATGGTAATTGAATATCAGTTATCAATCCCACCACTAATAAAATAGCAGGCCAAGTTCCTGCCTTAACTAAAGTTGAAATTAAAAAAGTATATGAATCTGCAAAATTTGCTCAAAAAAATTGAGAACAAATGCCTATTTTAAAAAGAATTTCTTTTTTAAATTCTTGAAAACAATTAATTATTCGCGATAAATTAATACTTGCTGAATTAATGACTAATGAAATTGCTAAAGGCACAAAAGCAGCTTGCAGTGAAATTGATAGAACAGTTGAATATATTGAATATACTTTACAAGAAGCATTACGTCTTCATCCTGAATCTTATACAGGTGATAGTTGAGGAAGTATGAACAAATTAGCTGTTTTTGAATACGTACCAAAAGGAATTGTTCTTGCTATTTCCCCTTTTAATTATCCGATAAATTTATCAGTCTCTAAAATATTTCCAGCACTTGTGACTGGTAATAGTGTTGTTTTTAAACCCGCAACACAAGGATCATTGGTGGGATTACACTTAGCTAAATTAGCTAAAGAAGCTAACATTCCTAATGGTGTTTTTAATGCTATAAGTGGTAAAGGTAGTGAAATTGGTGATAGTTTAGTTGAAAATGAAGCAATTAATGTTATTTCTTTTACTGGTAGTGCTGTTGTTGGTAATCGTATTTCACAGAAATCTTTAAAAGCTGATTTGATTTTAGAATTAGGAGGTAAAGATCCAGCAATAGTGCTTAATGATGCTGATCTTGAAGATACAGCAACCAAAATCATTAAAGGTGCATTTAGTTATTCAGGACAACGCTGTACTGCTATTAAAAGAGTGTTAGTACAAAGAACAATTAGTAGCAAATTAATTCCAATTTTAAAAGAAAAAGTTGAAAAGTTAACTGTTGGTTTGCCCACAGATGATTGTGATATTACTCCTGTTATTGATCAACCAACAGTTGATAATGCTAAAAAATTAATTAAAGATGCTTTAGATAAAGGAGCCAATTGTTTAGTTGGTAATAAATTTAAAGAAAATTTAATGTGACCAACTATTATTACTGACGTAACAACAAAAATGAATTTAGCATGAGAAGAACCTTTTGCACCATTGTTGCCGATTATTATTTTTGATGAAGTAAAAGAAGCAATTAATATTGCAAATGATTCACAATATGGTTTACAAGCTTCTGTTTTTACTACTAATATTAATAGTGCAATGAGTATTGCTAAATTATTAGAAGTTGGAAGTGTTAATATTAACGATCAGTCACAACGTGGTCCCGATCACTTTTCTTTTGTTGGTGTTAAGGATTCGGGTCTTGGCGTACAAGGTATTCGTCCTTCGTTACTTGCTTTTACTAGACCAAAAGGGATTGTTATTAATTGAAAAACAAAAATTTAAAAGAAAAAATAAAACTTATTTTAATAAAAAAATAAGTTTTATTTTTTTATTAAAATAGTGGTAAGATAAAAATGTAATAAATTTTTGTCCTTGTTAATTAGATTTTTATTTTTTTAACATTCTTATATAAAAAGCATAATAAAAATATTACATATCATTGTAACTTTTATTTTAAAAAGTAAGTTATTAAAATAGTGCCGAGGATAAAGTACTGTTACATGAAATGCAAAAAATATGGAGGTAAATATGGCAAAACGAAAAATTGTCCTTGTTGGATGTGGAGCTGTTGGTAGTAGTTTTATTTACAGTGCCATTAATCAAGGTTTAGCCCAAGAATATGTATTAATTGATGCTTTTGAAGGTATAGCTGAAGGTAATGCGATTGATTTTGCTGATTGTCAAGCAGCTTTAGATCATCCTTTTATTTCAATTAAGGCGGGAAATTACAGCGATTGTAAAGATGCTGATATTATTGTTATTACTGCCGGAAGACCACAAAAAGATGGTGAAACAAGATTAAATATGGTAGCAGATAATGCCAAAATTATGAAGAGCATTGCTTTAGAAATTAAAAAATCAGTATTTAAAGGTGTTACTATTATTGCATCTAATCCTGTTGATATTATGACAACTGTTTATCAAAAAATTACACAATTTGATTATCATCAAGTATTAGGTTCTGGTACAATTTTAGATACCTTACGTTTACAATATTTAATTGGAGAAAAAATTGCAGTTAATCCAAAGTCAGTTGCTGCTTATGTAATTGGTGAACATGGTGATTCTTCAATGATTCCTTGAAGTTCGGTTTCGGTAGGTAATAAAACTATTTATCAACAAATTACTGAAGGTAGAATTAAAGAAAAAGATTTAGAAGAATTAAGAAAAGAAGTAGCACAAAGAGCTTATAAAATTATTAAATTAAAGCGTGCAACTTTTTATGGTATTGGTGCAGCATTGGCATTATTAGTAAGAAATATCCTTGAAGGACAAAATCACGTTTTAGTAGCAGGTGCTTATTTACAGGGAGAATATGGACAGCAAGGTTTTTATATTGGTGTACCAACAATACTTTACGAAAAAGGTTGAAAAAGAGTAGTTCAGTTACCATTAACGAAAGAAGAGCAAACGGCATTTGATAAATCTTGTGCAATTATTAAAGAAACTTTAGAAACAGCTTTTGCTGCTATTAAATAAAAGATAGGAGTAGTTTATTCGTGAATACAAGTGTAGAAAATATCAATAATGAAGAAACATTAACAAGTATTGAAACTTATATTGCTGTTTATAAGTATGCATTAAAGAAAGCAGAAAGTCCGTTATTAAAAACTTTTTTAATGGGTATTGCGGCTGGACTTTTTGTTGCTATTGCTTATATTGCGGCTATTTTTGGTAGTAGAGGATTAAGTGATAATGGTATTAAAAATTTAACATTTGGTTTTATTTTTACTTTAGCAATTACTATGATTGTCTTTATGGGTGGTGAACTTTTTACTTCTAATTCCATGATATTTATGCCATTAATAAAAAAACAAGTTAAGTTAACAAGAATGTTAATTAACTTATTAGTAGTATTAATTGGTAATTTTATAGGTTGTTTTATTCTTTCATTATTTACATGATGAGCAGGCTTTTTTGATAATCAAGCTTTTTTGGATAATGCTGTTAGTATTTTTAATCATAAATTAGTAATGTCTTGATGAAAAGCCTTTTTTAGTGGTATATTATGTAATTTTTTAGTAGCAGGAAGTGTTTATATTTCTCATGCCACTCGTTCATCTACTGCTAAATTTTTATTAATAGGATTAGTAATTATGGTTTTTGCCTTATCTGGTTTTTCTCACGTTGTAGCAAATTCTTATGTTTGAGGATTAGGGCCTTTATTTAATATTTATGGAATTCATAGTGGATTTAATGACTTTTTACAATTTGGTTATCAAGTACAACTTCCAACCTTATTTGGTAATTTTATTGGTGGTGGTATTTTATTACCTGGTATGTATTATTTAATCTTTAGAAAAGAATTACCAAAAATAACATTATAAATATATTATAAAAATTAATCCATTACTTTAGTTTTAAGTAATGGATTTATTAATTTTATGAAAATAAATTAATTGTAAATAGAAGTTATTTGATAAGTATATTTTAAAATTTGTTTCTTTATTTCATACAATAAAAGAAATTAACTATATTCGTGATGATGAAGTTATTATTAAGTCAGATAATGGAGACTATAGTCTTTTAGTAAGTAATTCCGATTTTACTATTAATAAATTATCGTGAACAGCAAAATATTTTTTTAAAACTAATAGAGAAGTTTGAGTAATTAAAGATGATAATAATCAAGTATTAATTTATGATTATGTAAGTAATACATATTCTGAATTAGATCTTTATGGAATTGATATTATTAGATTAAATAGTAAAACATATATTTTAAAAGAAGATAGTAAAAATATTCAAATTATTGATTCATCAGGTCAAGTTATTAAAGGAAAATATAATTTTGAAATTTCTGATGATTATGATTTATTGAATATTAATAGTCAATTATTACTTTTATTTGATCGACAACAAAAAATGACAGTTAGAATAATTGAGAGAAATCTTAATTCTGAAAATGAAGTAGTTGTATTAAAAACAATAAATTTAACTAATGAAATAAGTGAAATAAAATTATTAAATAATCAAGAAAATAAGGGTAAATCTTCAACTAATTTTTTCGTTAAAACATTAAATAATACAAATTATGTTCTTAATATTGATGCAAATATAAACAAAATTGAGAATTTAGAAGTTGATACTAAAAGTATTCCTGATGGAATGAATGGCGAAATTAATAGATATAATAAAACAGTTAGTATTTTTACACAGTATAAAACTGATGACTTATATTGATATCAAGTGTTTTAAATAATATTATTTAAATAATTACCTAGTTACTGATATTTTGTATTTTTAATATTAGTAACATTTTTTCATATAAGGAAGTTTAAAAATAATTCCTTTATTTAATTGAACTAACTATTTAATTATGCAATAATATTGTATTGTATATAACTCAATTATTATTAAGGAGGCGCACAATGCGTGATGGATTAACTTTAAGATGTGAAGTTTGCAAAGAAGAAAATTATATTGCTGATCGTAATAAAAAAACTAAGCCTGAAAAATTAGAAACAAAAAAACATTGTTCTCGTTGTAATCAACATACACTACATAAAGAAAAGAAATAAGTTTTACTTATTTCTTTTCTTTAATTTGCAGTACAATATACTTAGTTATTAATTAATGATTTATTAAAAGGATTGAATTTAAAATGAAAAATTTAAATAAAAAAGAAATTATTGAAACAATATTAACCAAAAATAAAATAGATGCTATGTTATTTTACTCTCCCGAAAATCGCTTTTGATATAGTGATTTTATTTCAACGTTAGGTTATTTATTGATTAGCAAAAATGATGCAAATTTATTATTAGATGGAAGATATATTACTGAGGGAAAAGAAAATGCCAAAAATGTTAAATGCATTCAATTTAGTAATATTTTTTCTTCGTTGAAAGATTTATTAAAATCACAAAAAATTAAAAAAATTGGTTTTGAAGCAGAATATATTACTATTGCTCAATTAGAAAGTTGAAAGCAAGAAATTAAAGATATTGAATTTGTTCCAATTTATGTTAGTTCATTAAGAATGATTAAAGATGAAATCGAAATTGCACGAATTGCAAAAGCTTGTGCTATTGGTGATTTGGCTTTTAATGAAGTTTTAAGCTTTATCCGACCTGGTGTTAGTGAAAAAGATGTTGAAGATATAATATTACGTTCATTTGTTAAAAATGGTGCAACAAAAGCATCATTTGATACTATTGTTGCTTCTGGAGAAAGAGGAGCAATGCCTCATGGTAAAGCTAGTAATAAAAAAATTGGCAATAATGAGTTAATTACTTGTGACTTTGGTTGTGTATATGAAGGTTTTTGTTCAGATATGACTAGAACTTTTGCGATTGGTAAAGTTAATCCAAAATTAATTGAAATTCATGAAATAGTTAAATCAGCACAAATGGCAGGAATTAAGGCTGTAAAACCAGGTATAGCTATTGGTGAAATTGATAAGATTTGTAGAGAATATATTAAAGAAAAGGGTTATGAACAATATTTTACTCATGGTACTGGTCATGGACTTGGTATTGAAATTCATGAATCGCCTTGAGTTATTAAAAATGAATCTACTATTTTAGTTCCAGGAATGGTTATTACTGTTGAACCAGGTATTTATATTCCTAATTTAGGTGGTGTTAGAATTGAAGATGATATTTTAGTTACCAAAGATGGTTATCAAATTTTAACAAAATCATCTCGTGAAATTGACATTTGAAAGGAGAAAAAATAAAAATGATTAACGTTAATGATTTTAAACCAGGAATTACTTTTTTACATAATAAAACTGATATTTTAATAGTTATTGAATCAGCACATTCTAAAAGTGGACGTGGACAAGCGCATGTGAAGATAAAAGCAAAAAATTTAAGGACACAAGCTATTATTAGTATTACTTTTACCGGTGGTGATACAGTTTATCCAGCTATTATTGATAAACGACCAGCAATTTATAGTTATGATGATGGTATGTATTCAGTTTTTATGGATAATGAAGATTATAATGAAATTAGGATTGATCAATCACGCTTATCATGAGAAAAAAAATTTTTAGTTCCTGGTAATGAAGTATCATTAAGGGTTTATAAAAATTTAGAAATATTAGGTATTGATTTACCTCCTTCGGTAGTATTAGCGGTTGTTGATGCTCCACCAGGAGTCAAGGGAAATAGTGTTTCTAATACGACAAAAACAGCTATTTTAGAAACTGGTTTACAATTACAAGTACCAATGTTTATTAATAATGGTGATAAAATTGTAGTAAGTACAGATGAAGGGAAATACAAAACTCGCGCTTAAGAAAGGTGAATATTATGGAAATACTTATTGAAGAAAGTAAAGTTGGAACATTAAAATTATCTTCGTTAGTTATTAAAAAATTTATTTATATGTTATTAATTAATGATAACTATCAATTAACATTAGAAGATGTTGAAGTTCTAATGTTAGAAACAAATGATATTACTGCTATTAATAATAATATTGTTGTGCGAATAAAATTAATTGTTAATCCAAATGAAGATTTAGTAAATTTAAAAAATAAAATTAATAATTTAATTTTAAGACGTACTGAATCAGCTTTAAATTTATTTTTATTAAATATTCATATAATATTTATTGCTAAAGCTAAGGAAGTAGAAATCAACAATGCAAGAACAAAAGAAGATAACCCAGCATCATAAAAGAATTGGCATGATGGAAGTATTATATCAATATTTCCTTGAAGGCCAATCACAACAAGCATTTAAACAATTTCTTTTTGAAGAAGAAGGTAAGAATTTAATTACTGAACAATGTGAGATATTAAATAAAATAATTGATTATGAATATGATTTAATAGATTTAATTAATAAAAATTTAAAACAAGGATGAGATTTTGAAAATTTAAAACCAATTGAACAAGCAATTTTAATTTTAGCAGTGTATGAAATTGTCCATACTAAAACAGATAAAAAAATTATTATTAATGAAGCTATTATTATAACTAAAGCTTATTGTCCAAATGATGCTTATAAATACATTAATGGTGTTTTAGATAAAATAAATAAGTAATTATAACTAGTATATGATTGAATTTAGTTAATAACTATATTTCTAATATAAATATATTATCTTATTTTAAAGATATTTTTTATGTTATAATGTAATATTTTTGTTCAATGTAACTATTTTTTAAAAATTAATAGTTAAAAAATAAAAAAATAAAGTATAATATACTTTAATAAACTTAATATAAGTTTTTACCCATTGTTTTTTTAAAGCAAATGGGTTCTTTTGTTTTTAAAAAGGAGAAGTATATATGCCATTAACTAAAGAAGAATCTTTTTTACTATTAGATAAAGAAATTAATAAATTAGATGAAAAAATATCTTATATTGATAAAAAAAATACAGAATTAAAATTAAATATTTCATTAATCGAAGAGGAGGAATTTTTTACATTAGATGAAGAAATCAATGAATTAACTGGACAAATATTTGATGAAGAAGATAAAAATATAAAATTAATAGGAGAAATTAAAGTATTAGAAAAAAATATTAAAGTTCTAGAAAAACAAAAAAACCAAAAAAATTGAAAACTAACTTTTTTAAATGTATTTACTTTTGGTATTTTTAAATATTATAAAAACAAAAATATTGATAAGCAAATTAAAGAAATAAAAATTAAGAGAGAATGTTTGAAACAAACGATAAATAATAATAAAAATATTATTAAATTGTTAAAAATTCAAAAATTAAAAATTATTAAAAAAACTAATATTCTTTTAAAAAACTTATTTTTTGTTAACAATCGATTAATTAAAATTAATAAAGAATTTTTTCAACAGTTAGATAATTTAAAAAATCAAATAGCAAAAATAGTAGATCCTATTAATAATGATTCTTCATTAGAACAAAATTCTTCTGGATATAATAGTGATGATGATAGTCATATTGAAGTACTTTCTGAATCTGAGAAAAAAGATGATATTTTAAAAATATCTTTAAATAAAAAAAGTATCTTTAGTGAAGAAATAGAAGTAGATGTTACTGTTAATAAATTAAATTTTAATGATGATGATAGTGATATTGAAGTACTTTCTGAATCCGAGCAAGAAGATGATATATTTTTAAGTAAAGATAGTGGTTTTAATGAAGATGATGATAGTGATATTGAAGTACTTTCTGAGTTAGAACAAGAAAATGATAATGTAAAAATATATTCAAAGTCAAGCACTATCAATTTTGAAAGACAATTATCAGATATACCAGAAGAAGAAATTACAATAACATCTTCAAGTAAAGATAGTGGTTTTAATGAAGATGATGATAGTGATATTGAAGTACTTTCTAAATCAGTGGAAGAAGAAGATGCTAAAATATTTGGAAGTTGTTGTTTTAGTCAAAATTTAATAAATAATTTCGCGAAAAGTTTTTCTACAGTACCTCCTATTTTACAAAAAAGTATTTTAACTAGTTAAAATACTTTTTTTAAAACATATTAGTGAAAAAAATAAAAATAATAATTAAAAATAAAAAAGTAAGTATAATTTAGTTTATAAACTAAATATAGTTTTTAACCTATTGCTTTATTTATAAGTAAATGGGTTTTTTTAATTTTTAAAGGAGAAAAAAATGTTAATCGAAAAAATTAATATATTAAAAAAAGCAAAAGAAGAATTGGATAAAGAAATATTTTTTATTGAGAAAAAAAGTGAAGAAATAGTTGAGCAAATTGAATCTTTAGAAAATAAAATTAAACGTTTAAAAAAATTAAAAAAATCAAAAAAAATACAACTATTTTCAAATATTAATAAACAAATTAAAAAAACAGAATTAAATATAAAAACTTTAATAGAAGAAATTGATGAAAATGAAAAAAATGCACAACCATTTAAAAATTCAAAATTAAATATTTTAAAAGAAATTATTGATTTACAAGGTCAGTTATATGAAAATGAAGTTAAGAGATATAAAGAAATATTTGAACAATTAGATTCTATTTTAAAAAATAAAAACTTTGAAGAATTAGAACATTCTATATATCCATCTAAGAAAAATCCTTTTGAAGAAGATGGTGATACAGAATTATTTGATAGTATTAGTTTGTCAGCAACTCAAATTAAGGATTTAGAACAAAAAATATTTGATTTTGAAGAAAAAAATAAAGAAATATTAGATAAAATTGATTTACTTGAATGTGATATTCAAGATTTAAGAGAAAAAAAAGCAGAAAAAAATTGACAAATAACTTTTGTAAATACTATTAGTTTTGGTATTTTTAAATATGTTAGAAACAAAAAAGTTAATAAAGAAATTAAAAAAATAAAATTGAAAACAAGAAATTTAAGAGAAGAAATAAATGAAAATGAAAAAAATATTAAACCACTTAAAGTTTTAAAATTAAATATTTTTGAAAATATTATTAATTTACAAGTCAGTTTGATTAATAAAATTACAAATGAAAAAAATGAAGAAATTTTTAATAAATTAAATTTAATTTCAGAAAATGAAATATCAAAGCAATTTGATGAAAAGAATCCTTTTTCTAGTAAAAAAGAATTAATTTCAAGAGTTAATAGTCAATATAGTGAACTTGGTTTTGAAACAGATATTGAAAAAAATCAATCTTGTTTTAGTTTGCCAAATGAAGATAAAACAGAAGAAAAATTAAGTTCTTCTTTGAGATCAATAAATTCTTTATAAGAAAAAAAGATTTTAGTTAAGAATGGATTTAAAAAGTTATTATTTAAAATAACTTTTTAAATTTATATATTAAATATAATTAATTATCAATGATATTATTGGCAATTAAATATAATAAATAAGTAACATTATGTACTTATTTATTTCAATGTTATAATTATTTTAAGATTAAATTTAAAAATATATAATTAGATTGGAAGTAAAAAATGATTCCCGAATATCGATTATTTAACCATCTTTTGCTTTTAAAAAGTAATTATTTTTTTAAGCGCGAAATTAAAAAAAAATTAGGTCATTTAAAAGCAAAAGATTATCGTAATACTTATAACTTAATATTTAATAGTAATCAAAATTTAATGTTTATGAAAATAATAAGTGTTTATTTATATTTCAATAAAATTTCTTATAAAGAATATTTAAGATTAGTTGCAAATTTTATATTAACTATTTCTGCTTTAATTCCTACTTTTAAGCGTCAAGAAAAACAGTTAGATGATTATCAAAATGCCAAGGAACTTTTATTATTACTTGGATGTAAAGATCAGATAAAAGTTTGGTTTGATGATACTTCAAAAGTAGTATTACCTGATTTTTTGATAAATAATTCTAATTTTAAAAAAGAAAGTTTGCTAATAATTAAAAGATTGGTAAATATTAGTGGTAATATTTTTATTAATTTAACTAAGAATGAAACAAACATAAAAAATAATTTTGAGTTTGGAAGTTTATTAATGTTATTTTATTTGTTGGATTTAGAAACTAGAAAAACATTGCTGACAAAAGATAGTACTGATTTAAATTTAAAAGCTTTTTTTTCATATGAAACTTTATTTACTAATAAGTTGATAATTTTAGATGAATTGGTTAAATGCGCTATGCGCTTAGAACAAACTAATTTTAATTTTTATATTAGAATAATGAATTATTCTTTGTTAGGAAATTATCAATAAATTAAGGAGAAAAAATATGAATAATTATGATGTAAAAGTTGATAATATTAAAAGTAAATTTTTAAATATTAATAAAGATATTATTATTGCTTTACCTTCTATTTATGATCAAAATATTGCTTATGAAGTTTATTTAGTTTTTGATGGTAAAGATATGTTACTTAATAGTAATAGTAATATTTTATTTAAAAATAATAGTAATTGTATTTTTATTGGTATTGGTAGTACCAATAATATGACTCGTTTTAATGATTTAGCAACTTATACCAATGATGATGTAAAAATATTAATGACAAAATATTTTCCTGAATTAAAAAAAAGTAACATTGATTTTCTTGGTGGTAATGGTAAAAATTACTTAGAATTTATTATTAATGAGGTTATACCATTTGTTATTAAAAAGTTTAATTTAAAAATTAAAAATTTAAATGCCATTGGTTGTTCTTTGGGGGCATATTTTTGTTTACAAATGTTATATTTATCAAAATTACAATTTACAAAATTATTATTATTTTCGCCAGCAATTTGATTTAATTCACAAATTATTGAAGATTTAAAAACTAAAGTTTTAAATAATAATCAACCTTTAATAGTTGAACTATGGGTAGGAAAAAAAGAACCAAAGTTTTTTGAAGGCAAATTAGTAACAAATTATGAAAGTAATACTATTGAATTAAAAAAAATATTAACTAATAGAAAAATTACTACTAATCTAGTAATTGATGAAAATGGTGCTCATGGTTTTAAATGATGAATTAAATATATTAATGAAAATCCTTTAATTCTTATTAGCTAATTGAAACTATGGTTTTTCTTTTTTTCTAAAAATATTATTAATTTTTAGAATTAAAATAATACTTGCAAAAAATAATACAATAGTATTAGTTGTAATAATAGCAGGTTGATTAGACAATATTGCAAAAATAATTCATGTTATTGCTGATAGTACAAAAATAATATACATATATAATGATAATGATTTTGTATCTCTGGTGCGAATTATTTTAAAACTTTGGGGAATTAAAACAATACTAGTTAAAATTGCTCCAATTCAAGATAAAATATTAATTGTAAGTTCCATATCTTTCTCTCCTAAATTCTTACTATATTTTAGTATTCTAAATTTTATTATAAGATATTAATGGTTAAGTTGATAGTAAAAATAATAATTTTAAGTATAATTATTTTAATAAATTAATATATGGGAGGAAAAATGAGCAGAAATAATAGTATTATAAAGTTTAATGAGAATGAATTAAAAATTATTAAAGAAAATATACATTCAATTTATAACAAGATTTTAAATACTTCCTTTAAGCGAATGTTTATAAGCAATGTATATAAAATTATTGCTTATATTATTTTGGCATTAGGTTTTTTTATTATTATGTTAGGGATAATTTTTCTGAGTAGTTTATTACCTGAAAAAGTGTCTAGCACATTTTATTTAGTAATAGTTATTATTGGTATTATTTTTATTTTAGTTGGAACATTGTTAGTAACAGTTGGACAAACTTTTTCCAAAAAAATAAAACGAGAATTTTTAGAATATAATATTAATTATTTAAAAATGGCAGTTAATTCTACTTTTAAAGTAGTTGAAATTACTAATGTTACTAAGAATTTTACCATTGTACCACAAAAATTCTTAGTTATTGGTAGTGATTTTAATCATCGTGTTTGAACTGAAAAAGTTATTATTGGTAGTATTAATGATAAAAATTTTAATTGTGGAACAATGTTAGAAAAGATTACTAGAACTTACAAGACAGGAAAAACTACAACTACTAGTACTACATATAATCGATATCTTTATTTTACGTGTTTAATTGATATACAAGATGTAATAACAACGATTGTTCCTGAAACATTAGGTTCAAGAATTATGGGTTCAAATCGTGGTGATCAACTTGAATCAGCAGCATTTGAAAAGTTATTTGCTCTTGATTATAGTGATCCAATTAAGTTAAGAAAGTTATTAGTGCCGAAAGTAATGAGCAAAATGGTTGATTTAGCAAATGCACAAGAAAAAATACTACGTATTTATGTTAATAAAAATCAAGTCACTCTAATGTTTCCTTATATGAATATTGGTTCTGATAATAGTTCTACTGCTAATTTATTAAATTTAGTTATTGCTAATAGTGAAGAAAAATTATTAGAAAATATTGTTGAAATGTTAAATTTTACATTAGATATTATAATAAACTCTTATCAATGAGTAGTAAGTTTAGATTTAAGTAAGGGATTATTATTTAAATAATTAAAAAATATTAAAAGTGATTGGGATTCCCAATCACTTTTAAATTTAGATTATTAATCTTGTCATTTTAATTTGCGAGCAGCAATTCCCATAAAAATTGCTAGTATTATTAAACTAATACCTCCATATAAATACATTTCTCATGTCATTTTAAATGTTCCATTTCAACATTCAAAGTAAGGTAAAGTAGAGTATTTAAATGGTGAGAAATAACTAATAATATTTAATACTTTACTACTTGTAATTCAATCAATAGGCATAATTGAGCCACTTAAGTAAGCAACAGGTAAATATAATACGTTAGCAACAGCAATAAATGAAGTAATAGTTTTAAATAATGATGCTAACATTATTCCCAAACCAATAGTAGTAATAAAAATAATAATAATTCATGGAATCGAAGCAACAATTTGAGTAGGAAGAGCAATAACACTTCAGCCATACGTACCACCAAAGTAAATGCCACCTCATAATAATGTTCATAAGAAAGAAATTATTGAAGCAAATACACCGATGATAATTACAGCAGTAACAAAAAATAAGGGATGAATATTAGTTGCACCAATTCTTTTTAGTAATACAGATAATTTAAATTCAATAATTGTTTGAGGAATAATAAATATTCCAACTGAAATAATATTAACAATCGCAATACCAGCAATCATTTGTTTAACGGCAGTAATGGTGCCAGCAACATCAGCACCAGTATGCCGTATTGATTCTCCTTGAATTCCCAAGATTAGAATTGGATAAACAATTAGAAAAAATGGGACAAAGAAGCCTTTTAGATAATATTTAAACATTAAATTCAATAACGGTATTTGTTTAGAAGGGCGTGTTTTTGCGGCATTTACAATTTTGTTTGGATCTTGCTGACCTTTTTTCTTAGATAATGCTTCTTTTTCTGCAGCAATAGTAGTTTTTTTATATTTTTGAAATTGTTGAGATGTATAGTTATGAACTGAACCATATTCTTTAACAACCTCTTTAACAGTCCGTTTTTCAATAATGTCACCATCGTGCATATAAATGATACGTGTACAGAAATGTTCAATTTCACTCATGTTATGAGTAACTAAAATCATTGCTACATTTTTTTCAACAATATTTTTTTGTAAAAAATCAAATATTTCTTCCTTAACTTCAATATCTAAACCAGTTGATACTTCATCTAAAATAACCAAGTCAGGTTTATGAATAACGCTTAATAATATATTAAGTCGTTGTTGTTGACCACCAGATAGAAACATAATATTTTTATTTTTAGCAGCTGATAATTGATAGGTATTTAATAATTCATTTAATTGACCAACATTGATTTCGATATTAAATGTTTCTAAATAATAAGTAAGCATATCCATAACAGTAATCCCTGGTGGATATTTTGATTCTTGAAATTGGAAACCAATAACAATACCTTCTTTTTTTTCAATAACTCCTGAAGTTGCATGTCTAATACCAGCAATAATTTCTGTCAGTGTTGACTTACCACTACCATTTGCACCAATGATTCCAATTCGCTCACCAGCTTTAATTTGAATATTTAATTTATTTAAAACCGTTTTATCACCGTATACTTTAACAATGTCAGTAGCATTAATTAGAAAGTCACTATTTTTAATTCTTTTTTCATGTGTTGTTTCTGTTAAATTTGTTTTGGTTTCTTTTTCTAACATTTTTTATTTGCTCTCCTTTCAATTTAAACTACTATTTTCACTATCTAAATTTGGTTCTAATAAATCATTATATATCATCTTGCTGCTGTTAACAATTAAAATATGAGTAAATCATTTTTTATTTTTAGTTAAGTAATATTGTTAATATTTTTTAAATATGTTTTTAAAAGTTATCTTTTTTATAAAAATTTCAATTAATAGCATTATTTATAACACTATTTTAAAATAGTGTATTATTACGATAATATTAAAAAAATATAAGTTTTTAACCCTTTACTTTATTTTTGAAAGTAAGTGGTTTTTTTATTTCTAAAAAGAAAGGATAGTATAAATTATGAAAATTTTTAATCCAAATTATTGATTTAAAGTATGAACGTTAACTGTTTTTAGTTTTGACCAACAAAATAAAAAAACACATGATCTATCAATAGCAATACCTATGACAAATAATGAAATGATAACAAGAAATCAATTGTTAATTGATAATAAAAATATTACAACGATATTAGATTTTAATTTAAATAGAATTAAAAGGGAAACTAATTCAATTGATAATATAAATATAATGAAAATTTATGAATTAAATTTATTACAAATTCAAGCATTAACAAAAGAACAAATTCAAAACATTCAAGTATGAGATATTACAATAATTAGAGAAAAACAAATATCATGATTTAAACCAGAGCAAATTTCATGATTCAAATCATGACAAATTTCAGAATTTACAGAAAAACAAATACAATCATTTACCAAAAAACAAATGAAATCGCTTGAACCATCTCAAATTCAAGCATTTACACCAATTCAAATTCCATGATTTAAACTAGAACAAATCCCATGATTTACTTCAGAACAAGTCCAGTATTTTACACAAAAACAGATTCAATCCTTTACAGAAGAACAAATTAACAAGTTTACACCAGAAAAAACTAAATTATTTTTATGAGAAGTTTTTTGATTAACACCGACACAATTTTCAGAAATAGCACCAGAGCAAATTTCAAAAATTTCTCTAGAACATTTTTTATTATTAACAATTTCTCAAATTAAAGCATTGACCCCAATACAAATTAAAGCATTAACAAAAGAACAAATTCAAATTTTTACAATACAACAAATTAAAGCATTAACAGAAGAACAAATTAAATCATTAACAAGAGAACAAATTGAAGTTTTTACAATACAACAAATTAAAGCATTGACCCCAATACAAATTAAATTTTTTAAACCAGAACAAATATCATGATTTAAACCAAAACAAATTTCAAAATTTACAGAAGAACAAATTTCAGAATTTACGGAAAAACAAATTCAAGAGTTTTTACCACTACAAATTAGATCATTGACCCCAGTACAAGTTAAATCATTGACGAAACAACAAGTAAGTTCATTTTATTTATGACAAATTTTAGAATTAAAACCAAGTCAATTAGTGCAACTATCACCATTGAAAAAACAATATTTTACATCAATTATAAATGGTAATAGTTTTAACATTAAAACATGAGATGGTAAAATTAAAAGTTGTATACATGAAGCAGGACATATTATGAATGATTTTAATTCTGATTTTTTTAAAGATTTTATTATTTCAATGGAAGTTTTTAATAGAGAACACGTTACAGGAATAACCAAACTTAATATTACTGGCAATATAACAGATGTTGAAAATATACAATATATATATTCTTGACTTAGATCTGTACTTGGTGGTGCTTCAGCTGAAATAGTTATGAAATATCCGTACCCTTATCGTCGTAATGGTCATGAAGTAGCGCCAAATATAAAAATAGTGCATGAAATGTTAGTAATAAAAAGAAGGCAAATTTCAAATTTAGATTTTCAAATTTTAATTGAATAATTAAAAAAGGATTCAATAAAAGTAATAGAAGATAATAAAATAGCATTTAGTAAAATAATCGAAATATGTAGTATTTTCAGTAAAATTACTAAAGAAGAAATTGAATATATTTTTAAATATAAAAGTTTGCCAGTAATAGTCGAAAATATAAAAAGTCAAATTCAACAACGTATAGATAATATTGATTGAAATGAAATAAATTCATTTCAATTACAAAGTATAAAAAAAGTATTAGTAAATGCCAAAGATAATTTTGTTGGAAATGAATGATTATTATTTTTAGCTTGTGTTATTTTTTGTTTCAATGGGGTTTGGTTTTGTTTATAATAAACCATTTTCTTTAAAATCACAAATCGATAAAACAATAGCAGAAAATAATTTAGAGAATTTAACAGAGTTAGTTACTATTGAACGACAATTTCATCAAACAGAACTAAATATGAAAACAGTATCTCTAATTAATAATGTAAGTAATGAAGATTTAGATCAACATCAAAAAGAAATTGAACAAGAAATAAAGCATCATAAAGGAGAAATAATTCCTTTATTACAAGATGAAATAATTTCAATAAATAATGTTGATTTGCAAAATCAACATTCAATAAGTGAACATAGTAGATTGTTATTTACTTAAATGGTTTTAATAATTATTATCATTAAAATTAGAATATATGTCATTAATTTAATTAATAACAAAATATTTAATGAAAAATATTTGTCAATATCGAGTGAAAATTTCCCAAAATACTTATCAAAAAAACTAAATTATTTTGGGAAATTTAAACTATTTCAGTAAAATACACAAATTTTAAATAATCCTGAAAATTTTAGTTTCTATTTTTTATAATATAGAAATATTTAATATTTAAAAATTTATTAATTATAATATTGTTAAAAACTAAATATAGTTTTTAACCCATTGTTTTATTTTTAAACAAATAGGTTTTTATTTTGAAAGGATAGTTTATATGGAGACCAATTCATGAAATGATAGTATGCTATCGGTAATTATTAATAACATAACTACTTTACCATCGGTAATCTCAACTCCTGTATCAAAAATATTCAATAAAATAACAACAACTGAAATGACAAATTTCAATAATCAAACTAATAATGCTAATAATACTAGTACTGAACTTTTTGAAACAAAAAAAGATATATGAACAAATATTAAAAATTATTTAACTAATTTTTATGAGTCAGATTATTTTTGACCAACAACAGGTTTTATTGGTTATGGATTAATTACAACATCAATTATTATTGGTTATTGTATTTATAATTGTAAAATAAATAACAATAAAAAAAACTTATTAAAAGAACTTGAAAAAGAAGAAATAAATTCAATGGAGTTGACAAATCAACCTTCAACTAGTGGATATAATAATCGTGCTTTTTTTGCCTAAATTTTTTCAATTAACAATGAAAGTTCTTTTTTTCTAGTATTTTATAAAATACTAGAAAAAAATAAAAAAAGAGTTACTAATGCTCTTGGATTTCAAAAAGACAAATCAAAAGTAAACAGTGAAGCTTCAACAAGCAAAAGTCAAAGTTCTAGTAGAAAATCACAAAAAAATGTAAAAGAGGAAGATATTGAATTTGTAATCTCTTTATATCTTTAAAATCAATTTTAAAGCACCAAATTTGCTCATATACAAACATTTTAAAAATTTATATGGTTTAGTATTCAAAAAATGTAAATCTTATATAACTTTAATTAGGAATTATTGATATCCATATCTTCAAGGATGATTTTTATTGGGTATATAAACTTTTTTAGTTTTTATCAAGTTGTCTTTAATAATTGGTTTTAGTGCTATTTCTTTTAGTTCATATATTTGATTATTGTAACTAAGATATAATTCATTAATAAACGATTTAAGTACAATTACATCAATTCGAGATTGTATGTATTGAACTTTGTTATTTTTATAAGGAAAATATTTTTTACCATAATATGTTATAGTTGAACCACTATCTGTTTTTCTTTTAGAAAATCTTGAAAGATAAATATTTATTTCTTCTTGTGTAGGAGCTTTAACCATAGCAGATTTATTATCATCAATAGGAAAGGCAAACTGTTTATTAAAAACGTTTATGTACATTTTGAGAAATTGATTAGCTTCATCTAATGTTTTAATTTTATTAAGTCGTAATTCACTAATTAATCGACTTTGAAGTGTTCCAAATAAACGTTCAATTCTACCTTTAGCTTGTGGAATTGAAGTTCTAATTATTTCAACACCCAAATCATTACAGCATTTTTGGAATTGAGTATAAGTGTCATTTTCTGTGTTTATTTTACCTGAATCAATTTTTTTCTTATATCCAAAAACTGTTCTATTATCAGTATAAAATGTTTTTGGTATGCCATAATTAGTTAAAATTTGATAAAAAACATTATAATAACGATCTAATGTTTCTTGATGATCAAATCATAGTCCAACAATATTTCCTGTAGCATCATCAATTGCAGCATGTAAAAATGATTTTGGTTTATCGTTACCAAATCAATGATGATTACTTGCATCCATTTGAATTAATTCACCAAAATTTGTTCTTCGATTTCTTGTTGGATGTAAGTTATTTTTTTTATTTTTATGTCTTTTTGGTGAAGTAATTTTTTCTTTGATTAATATAGTATAAAGTGTGCTATATGAAATTTTAATTTTTTCTTCATTCATTAATTTCTCATGAAAATGTTGAAAATTAAAATTATAATATTTTGTTTTATACAAGTTGATAATCTTAATTTTGATTTCAAAATTTGTTGCCTTATTAGAAATTGTATTGCGAGATTTATGAATAAAACCAACTTTACCTTCTCTATTAAAAATTTGAATTAATTGGTTAATTCTTCTAATAGTTAGATTAAGTTTATTCTTGGCTTGATGTTTAGATAATTTATTAATAATAATATCATTTATAATTTTGTACTTATATTTTTCTTTCATAGTCATGCTTCTTTCCATTTTTATCACCAAGTATATTTAACTTCACTTTTGGGAAATTTTTACTCGATAACTAATAGGAAATTATCACTAAATAATGACAATTAATGAAAAATATTTTGTTATTTTTCTTTTTAAATGTTACAATTAATTTTAAAAATATTAAGGAGGAAAAAATAATGAAGAGTGATGAATCTCATAAACGATTGTCATTAAAAGAATTTGTTTGATTAGGTTTTAATTATGCAGTAGGAATTGGTTTTATTGGTAATTTTGCAATATTATCTAATATTGGAAAACCTAATTCAATTGGAATTAATGCAATATGAGTGTATTTATTAATTGGTTTTGTGGCGGGTAATTGTGCATGAGCTTTTGCAAAATTATCTAGAATTCATAATTCTGATAATAATGGTGGTGCATATATCTATGTTAGGACAACTTTTGGTAGATTCTGAGGTTGATTAGTAGGTTTTATGCAATATGCTTGTTTACCATTTGTTGTGACAATTCAAGTAATGATGTTAATTAGAGGAACTTTTTCTCCAGAATTTATTAGTAATGGTCAACCACAATGGTATAGTGCTAATTGAGGACCATTTTCTGATTTATATTTAGATTTCATTGGAATTTTTATTTATATGATTTCAGCTTCTGTTATTTTTGCTGGGATTAAAATATATAAAAAAATGGCACATACAACATCAATTATTAAGTGATTAACAGCCGGATTTTTAGTTATTGCTGGAATTAGTTTAGCAATAACTAATGGTTCATCAAATTGAAATTACTGAACTACTGAGAGTACATTTTCTTTTGCTGGATTTATGAATACTTTTACTTCATGTTTCTTTTTCTTTGCTGGTTTTGAAATTTTTTCAACAGCAGGTAAAAACGTTAATAATCCTGAAAAAAATATTGGTAAAGGTATTACTTTAATTATGATAATTATGACAGTTTTCTATGTTGTTATTTCATTAATTTTCTTTTTAGGATATAGAGTCTTTGTGCAAAATATGAATATGGGTGCGTGAAGTCCTTTTACAAGCAAAATAATTATCTATGGTGGTCCAATTATAATGATTATTAGTGGGTTAGCTTTAAAAATTAATATCGCAATGCAAAACGCTTTATATGGTGGTACCACATTACAGCCGCTTTCTAAAGAAGGATATATTTCTAATAAGTTATTTAATTTAAATAAAGATGGAATTCCTGTTAAAGCAGCAGTTATTAATTTAATAGTAACATCTGTTATGTTAATTTTATGATTAGTTATTCCTGATTTGATTAAAGGAATTTGGTTAGTTTCACATCCTGATCAACAATATTCATCAGCTTTTAATGTTGCTAATTTATCATCAGCTTTTTCTGTAATTACAATGTTTATTTATATCATGGTTTTAATTACAGTATTAAAATTAGCATTAGATAAAAAATTAAAACTAAATTGATATGAAAAAATTACTTTTCCATTTATTTTAGTAACTTTAGGTTTAATGTTTGTTTGACATTATTATTCTATTATTTATGATGCAGTTACAGCAACTGATTCAAGTGCAATAGTTGCTATGGTTATTGAATTAGTATTTATTTTAAGTAATGTGATTTTTGCAATAACTTGATACTTTGCTTATTACTATAAAAAATATAAAATTCGTTTAAAAACAAATCCTAATTTACAAGTAGAATTGAATAGTGAATTTACTTTTAATTTAGAACATCAAGCAAAATTAGCAAAATGTAATAGTTAATAAAAAAATAAGTTACTCTATAGAGTAACTTATTTTTTTATTAAATTAGTTTTTTTATATTTGTTGTTTATTTCTTCTTTTAAATTATTAATTATTTTGTATTCTTGTTCTCAATTTATTTTTATTTGATTTTTTTCTTCAAGTGTTTTCTTAAATTCATGTTGATGTTTATTTATTCATTCATTAACTTTTTGCATTTTTTCTCCTTATTAAAATGAAAAGGTATTTATTTAAAATAATTAAACTTATATTAAGTTTATAAATAATTATACTATAAGAAATTAAAAAGATTAGAAATTTTATAGTTAAATTTTTGTTTTTTATTTTATAAAAAATTTTTTAAATGTGATAAATCTATTTCTTTTTCATAAAGATTTTGAATACCAATTTTATATTTATTTAAAATTAAACTAAGATTATCAATTTTTTCTTGTGTATCTAAGCGAATTAAGATTTCATTTAAATCTTTAAGATATTTAAATTGATATTGATATTTTGTTAATATAGTGGCTGTTAATGGTAAATTGTTAGTAGTCAAAATAAAAATTTTGCCAACATCAAATTTTGCTATTGGTCCACTATAAAGCATTTTTCCCAAATCAATAATAGTACAATCATCAATAATATCTTTAACCTCGTTAATCATATGAGTTGTTAAGAAAATAGTTTTACCTTCTGCTTTTAATCTTTTTAATACATTTGTAAAATATTTTCGTGACTCTGAATCTAAGTTTGCACCAGGTTCATCAAGAATTACTAGTTCTGGATCATGTGCTAAGGCTTGAATTAGCATAATTCTATTTTTCATTCCTGAAGAGAAAGAATTTAAACCCTTATTACGATGTTCTCATAAATTAAAATTATTTAATAATTTTTGTAAATTAACTTCTAGAGCACTATCGGTAATAGTGGTTGTTTGTCCTAAATATTTTAGAAAATTATAAGCTGTTAAACCTTGTGGAAAGTTTTCTAAATTTAAGGAATAACCTAAACTTAATTTTGATTTTGCACTTCCTGCTTTGTAATCATTAACCTTAATTGTACCACTGTATCTGTTACTAGGCATTGCACCAATGATAGACTTTAATAAAACAGATTTTCCGCTACCAGATTGACCAACCAAAGCATGAATAGTTCCTTTAAATACAGTAAAATTTATATTACTAATATTAAACTTTTTAAATTTTTTGTTATAGTTTCTGACACTAATCATAATGTCTTCTGTAGTTCCCATAATAAGTTTTCTCCTAACTAACAATTTTTCGATTATACATTAAATAAGAAAGTAAGAATAAAAAGATAGAAAATCCACAATATATTTCAAGAACTGATTGATTATTTTGAAAATAATCAATGTTATCAGTTTTTATTTTTTTATTATTTAGTGTTAGTTTAAAATCAGGATAACTAAATAAAGTATTTTTTTGTGTATCAAAATCGATACTAGATGTTGCATAAGGTTCAAATCAAAAATCACCATAGTAGTCCATAAAATAAGTTCAAATTTGATTTCAATGTTCAATAAAATTTATTGCATTGATAAATTGATAACTATTTGCAATACTAATGTAATTTTTATAATTTTTATCATTAGTAACAGAATTATTAGTAATCTGACGATAAGTATGAATTTGATTATAAATATATTCTTCGGTTGTTCTAACTAAAAAATAAACAGGATTATAAAAAATTTTATTAAATTCATTACGAAAATCAAATTTATATGCATATGTATCAATAAAAATATTTTTAATTTCCTTGGGTGATAGTGGAACGGGTTTTTCTAATATTGGACCTGTAATTTGTATATAAGTATTATTAATATCAGTATCGTATGTTAATAGTGAAGGTGCTTTACCACTTTGCAGATCCATAAATGAATCAATATTATACTTTTTATCATAATCATTAATTATATTAATTAAGTCTTCTGTAATTTGATTATTATCAACATTATTTTTTAATTCATCTAAGTTTTTAAAATAACTATTAAAAGTAATTTTCATAAATATATCTTTATTTTGAAATTCAATTGGTTTTCAAGTGGTTGTTTTACCACTAAGAGTTTTAACAGTAGGATTTGTTTTAATAAATCCTAATTTTTGATAAAAATCAATACGCTTATTAATAACATTATTTTTTTTAATATCCTTTAATTCTTGATCACTAAGATTAGAATAAAAATCAAAAATAGCTTTTGTTAAATTTGGATATTTAATTAATCCTTTTTCTAAATTTTGTTTAAATAAAATTGCTTCTTTGATTTCACTAACAGTATATTGGATATTATTTTCAAAATTAATTTTAATAATGTCACTATTTATTTTGGTTAATGAGTAAGGCAAACCACCTAATAAAAATAGACTACAGAAAATAACAAAAATTAAAAAAACTGTTTGTGATGGAGTAAAAACTAACATTGTTACTACACCAACAGTAACTAAAACAGCAAATAAAGAGCAAAAGCCAAAAAACTTTAGGATAGTTAATACGTAAAAAGCTAAATAAGAAACTTTTATAATAATTCCACAAATCCCGCCAAATATTAATAAAGCAATAATATTTATGAAAATAAAAGTTAAACTGATAAAAAATAAAGCAGCGTATTGAGTTAAAATAATAACATTTCTTGTATAAGGTTTAGTAAGTAATAATAAGAAAGAACTATCTTCAAATTGAGTACCAAAAATTTTTATAGCATTTAATAAAATAAAAATAAATAAAAATATACTATAAAAAATCATAATATAATATTGTAAATCAATAATAAAATCTTCTATTGATAAATTTAAAAAAAACAAAACACTAATGCTCAATACCGAAATTACTATTGAAAATAAAAATAAAAATGCCGTAATAAAACTGTAACTAATTTTAATCATAATTAATCTAAATAACTTAAATCAACTTGCCTTTTTGGTTTTAGTTTTTTCTATAGTTTTCGTTGTGGTTTCTAGTAATCTGTCCATTATTTTTTCTCCTTTACATATTATCAATTATAATCAATTATTTTTTTTGTTTATAAAATATAATTTAATGAAAAAGAAAAATTATTTTTTATTAAACTGCATAAAAAAAGAAATATTATTTAAACATTTTAATTATAAGTAATAAAATTTAACAAATTTTGATATAAAAGATAATCTAATAATTATGATTACAATGCTTATTTTTTAATTATTAAATTAAACTTGATTTTTTATAAACTTATTAGTTTACTGAAATATTAAAGTTAATATATTCACAACATTTTAATTATAAATATTATAGAATATACTAAAACTTTAATAAAATATATTAAAAGAAATTTTAGGAGGGTACTAGAGTGAAGGGAATATTAAAATTATTAGCAATTTTTGGATTAACAGCACCATTAGCAGTAAATGTAGTGGCATGTGGAAATGGTAATAGTTCTGATACTGATGATGAAGTATCGGAAAATGCTGATGTACAAGAATTATTAAAAAAAGCTAAAGAGCAAATTAGTTTAGGACTTGCAAATTTAATTAGTGAATATAAGAATTTAACTTTTGAAGATGAATTTGGTGAATCTGGAAAAGATATTACTAATAATTTAAATAGTTTATCTAAAGATAGTGACACTCTGGTTGATAGTAAAATAAAAGATATATTTTTAACTAGGCTTCAAAAAGATATTACAAATCTTATTATTGAGGATTATTTATTACAACCATCTGATTTAAAACCATTATTTAATAATATAACTACTAGTGAAATTTTAAAAATTGATTTTAATGGAACAACAATGACAAATAAACAATTCAATTGAACTAAGGAAAAAGCTGATTTTGGTATTGAAAATTATGATCCAGCAACGTATAACATAACAATGTGATATAAACTTGCTGCAGACTTAAAATTAAAATTATCTTATAAAGATGAAAGTAACAAAAAGACAGAAATTGAAGTATCTAATATTTTTGATTTTAATTACGCTAATACTGGCGCTAATTTAAAGTCTTTAATTGAAGCTTCAACTGGTAATGTAACAAAAGTATTAAAAGATTTTATGATACAAATAGAAAGCACCACTACTGATAGTGAAAGTTTATTACAAAAAGCAAAAGAATTAATTACTAGAAAACTTAATAACAATAAAGTTAATATTACTAAAGTTGATATTAATGCTCAATCAGAAGTTCTTCAAAAAAATGATGTTTATGCTAGTGGTGATCATATGTATGAAGCGCTTACTAAATCTACAATTGATGAAGCAATTGATTCTTTGAAAAATTATTTATCACCAACAGCAACAGCTTTTTCAGATGAGATTACTAAGTGACTTGTTGGAAAACAAGGAGTGCCTGAAGAAAGTAAAAATAAAATTAATGCTTTTGGAAAAATCACTATTAGTGATTGAAGCATTTCAGGATTAAGATTAACGCCAATGACTTTAGATTTTATTAATATTAGCCCTAATCAAACGCAAGATGAATGAGCAGAGCAAACAGCAACAGCATTAGGTAAAATATTTTATACAAAAAGTGAATTTGCTAAAGGGCGTATTGATATCACTACTGATAATAATTTAACAATATATATGAATCCCGGAGATTTTGATAATTTTGTTCAAAATAATAAAACAATGAGTGATATTAGTGATTATATTAGTTCAAAAATAAATTCTAAAGCTACAACCGAAGGTCTTATTAAAGGTAATATTTCAGTTACTTTAAATGGTCTTTGAAAAGGAGCAAAAAATCCTACTTTAAGTGATAGAACTAGTGTGGAAAAATTAGATGATAATACATTTAAAGTTAAAAGAAATGCGGGTGGTATGCATGGTTATAATTATTTAACTATTCGTTATGTAAACACTAGTTTTTTAACTGGAATGATTAAGAATCATAAAAATAATCATATTTTATTTGATAATTGAATTATTAAAAAAGCAGATACTAATGTTTGATAATTTATATTATTTTTCAATTTTTTTGTTATGATAAAAAATTTCTAATATAATTTAAATTTTTAAATTTATTAAAATTAAAAATTTGTATAGTGTTTTAATTATTATTTTTATATTTTCATTTCTATAAATTTATCTTTACATTTAATTAAAAATAGTGTATTATATTTAAGTTGTTGATTAATTCGCAATTTTCTTTTAAGATATGATTGATAAAAAAATATCAAAAAGTTGTTAATGATGTCAAAGAAATAAATAATATCATGAAATTATTTGACAACTTTTAATTTTAGAAAAATTAGATGAATTAATACTTTAAAATGTAAGTAAGTATATTATATATAAATAATAAATAAAACTAATCCTTTTTTAAAATAATCCTCTTTTAGAGGTTATTTTTCAGGTTATAATTATCATTTTTTCTAAATTTATTCCAAATTTATTTTTAAGGAGAAATATATGAGTTTTACAGAACTAAATTTAAAACAAGAATTAACTGCTGCTATTGCTAAATGAGGTTATACTACCCCAACACCAATTCAAAAGAAGACAATTCCAGTTTCTTTACAAAAAAAAGATATTATTGGAAAAAGCCATACCGGAACCGGAAAAACTGCTGCCTTTGTCTTACCTATATTACATAATTTAGATATAAAATTATATCGTAATCAAGCTATTATTGTTTGTCCAACTAGAGAATTGGCAATCCAAGTTGCTAAACAAGTAAAAAAATATGCTTATTTTTTAAATGGCGTTAATGTTGCTTTATTATGCGGTGGTGTTAATATTAGAAATCAATTATATGATTTAAGAACTAGTAACATAGTTGTTGGAACACCAGGAAGAATTACTGATCATATTAATCGTGGCAGTTTAAGATTAAATTCAATTAAAACATTAGTTTTAGATGAAGCAGATGAAATGTTAAAAATGGGATTTAAAAAAGATATTGACTTCTTATTTGAAAATTCACCTCAAAATATTCAAACTGTTCTTTTTTCAGCGACAATGTCAAAACCAGTTTTAAAAATTGCTGATGATTATCAAAGTAATCCAGTTAGTATTAGTGTTGAAGATGAAAGTCAAAAATTACAACAAGCAAATATTAAACAATATTATTTTGATTGTCGTAATATAACAAAAGAAACTGCATTAGTTGCTTTATATCAAAAATTACAACCACAATTAAGTATTGTTTTTTCAAATACAAAAGCTTTTACTAACAAAATCGCACAATTATTAGAACAAAATAATATTAAATGTGCTGTTATTAACGGTGATAAAAGTCAAAGAGAACGTATGGAAGCAATGAGACAATTTAAAAATGGTAAGGTTAAAGTACTAATTGCTACTGATGTTGTTGCTAGAGGAATTGACATTAATGGTATTGATTATGTTTTTAATTATGATATTCCACGCGAATATGAGTACTATACTCATCGTATTGGTAGAACAGCTCGTGCTGGAGCACAAGGCACTGCTATTACTTTAGTAAGTAATAGAGTTCAATATAATGAAATTCAAGAAATTCAATATTATCAAAATCACGAAATTACTTTACTAGATACTACAGGTTGAGATTTACCTAAAAATGTTGTTAAAGTACCGACTAAATTAAATTTTTCATCTCATAACAATAGAAATGATTTTAAACGTAATGTTGATAATAATTCAAAATGAAAAAGAAAACCAAAATATTAAAATTATTCATTTTTATAAAAAAATCACTTAATTATTAAGTGATTTTTTCTTTAAATATTATTTTTATAAAGTTTTTTTATTTTCATTTTTTTTCTTATTTTCGATTTCTTGTTGTTGTCTTTCTTTTTCAGCTTTTTCGGATTCTTTTTTTAATTTATTAGCTGCAATTTTTTCTTTTATTCTTGCTATTTCTTTTTCTCTTTTATTTTTTTCATCCATAAAAATCCCTTTCTCACTATTTTTTTGGCATATTTATTCTTATACATCTAAAATACCCAAAATCAGTGTACATTTTATTTGTGTATTTAATTCACTATTATTGTTATTAACATTTGCAGTAATATCAATTGTTAAACTTGTAATTTTAGTTTTTAAATCAGTTTTATCATTATTAATGATTGCACATAACATTCAACGTGAAGTTGTTTCTTCATCTGTTATATAGGGTATTGATTCACCAGTTACTTCTCCACCAACTAAATATCTTCTTCCAACTTTACCATCAGCAATATCTTGAACATATACAACTGTATTTTGCAACATATATCTTTTCATTGCTCTTGGTGTTGCTAAAACAAAAGACATAATTTTAGTTTCATTATTATCAGTAAAAGTCATATAATCATCCATAACAATTTGACATAGTACACCTTTAATATATAAATCATTTCCATTTAATCTTAATTGTTGAGCAATCTGATTATCAGTAATTAAACCTTTATTATTAGCTAAATAAACAATACTATCATAAAGATTATTAGTAATAAAAAAACGACAATTATTACTATTTCTTAGTTGAAATAAAGTATTTCAAGCATCTAACATTGATTTTAAATATCCTACTGGTGTTTTATCAGTAATATCTACTTTAGTTGCATATTTTGCAATTACATTTGTATCATTATTTGCTAAATAATCTGCTAAATCATTAGCAACTTCATATTGCATTGTATTTAATAAATTTTGTCCATTTTCAGCATTTAAATCAACATTAGCAATTATTTCACCTGCAACTGCTTCTTCTTTAATTTCTTTTAAAATTTTAATAGTTTCAGCATAACTAACATCTAATCCTTTACTTTTATCATTTCATTTTAGTACTTTAATTTCTGGATTTTTTGGTTTTTTAACTATAAATTCAATTTTTGTAGAATTAACCATTTCAATAGGAAAAAAACTTGCTCATGGTGAATTTGATTGTTTATAAAATTCTATAAACTCTGGTGCTTCTACTAATTTTTCGGTATTATCTAAATTTTTATTGAATGGTACTGCCATTTTTTATTTTCCTTTCTGTTATAAATTATTTTTCTTTTTATAATCCAATAAAGTACTTTTTATTGAATTTGGTTGATTTGTTATTATTGTCTGTGGTTTGCCACCTGTATTAATTGTTTCTTTAAATACTGGTTGTTCTTTAATCATTTTTTTAATAGTTTCTTCAATTTTTGAATTTTCTAAATTATTAGTTTTAAATTTTAAATAATCATAAAATTCACTTTTAACTTGATATTTTTTAAATATATTAATCATTTCTTTTTCTTTAATTTCTTGATTAAGTTTATTTAACTTATTTTCTGCTTCATTAACTTTATTTTCTATTTCTTGTGAAGAAGCATTATTTTCAGTTAAAGGTTCAGTTGTTTGTTGAACATTATTTTCATTTTCTAACATTTACATCACCACTTTTTTATTTATTTTCTTTATTAATCTTTTCATTTAACTTTGCTAATTTTTTTTGATGTTTAATAATTTTGTTATTTGCTCTAACATGTTTTGGAGTTGTGATAAATCTTTTTAATAAAACAATAATTTCTCTGCAAATTAATGTTCCAACACTTGTTCCAATAATTATTAATTCATGTAAAAATTCTTTCATCTCAATATTTTCCTTTCAACTATTTATTTTTAATTTTTAATTATTCATCAAATTGACCACCATTAATTCTTTCAATCATCGATTTTGAATTACTTATAATGCTTACTAATAAGGCAATTTCTTTATTTAATTGTTCCATTCTCTCTTTATATGTATGAATTTCATTATTATAATATTCAAGTAATTTTTCTTTATTCATAAATTATTCACCTCCTTTATAAACTCATGTGATTATAATCTCAATTTAATGAAGCATTATCATGATTTAATGGTACTTCGCTCATATTATCACTACCATAATATTGACTTGCAGTTTCACTATTAATAGTAAATCTATTGTCATTAATTAATCTTGTAGTTTCATCATTAAATGATGTTTCTTGCATTTCTTCATTATGATGTGTAGTTTCCATAGGTAATAAATTATGGATAATTTCACTTGCACCAGCAACAATTGTAGGTACTGCATAAGCATTATTAAAATTATTATTAATACCCATTGCTACACCACTTGATATTAAACATCCACCAGTTGCCATATTACAAATCTTTCTTATTGTTTCAAATTTATTAGGTATTAACTCCGTTAATCCATTAATAAGATTTGATATACCATAAGCATTTAAACTAATATATGTATCTCAATCCATTAATGACTGATTTTCTTGTTTATTTAATAGTAATCATGGCGGACCTTCTGTTGTAGTTGTAGTAGTTATTGGAATTGGTGTTGTTGGAATAATAGGATTAATATTATTTTCTGTTCATTTACTATAATTTGCTAAACCAATTGTTCCTAATCCTAATGCTATTTTTTTATAACTATTAATTAATTTAGTTTTAGTATTTGGTCTTTGATTTAAATTTCAAATATCTAAACCTAATTTTTTACCAAATAATAAACTATTAATTGAACCTAATATTGGATTAGCAATTACTTGACCATAATAAGCACTTGTACCAATCATTGCACAAATAGGACTTATACCAGTTCTAATTAATTTGGTTAAAGTATAATTTGATTGTGTATTTTCGTTTGGCATTTTATTCTCCTTTATTTGTTTTTATCAGTTCTCTTATAACATCTAATAAGGAATCTACTACATAAGAATTTAATTCAAATTCATAATTTCTAATTTTAATTTTTTCCTTTTGCATTTGTTTAATCTCCTTTAATTTCTAATTTTTTAATTGTTACTTTAATTCAACCTTGATAAACATCATTATCACCAACTATTAATGCAACATTACTTTCGGGGTCAGAAACAATTATGTGTTTGGATTTAACATTTGGGTATTGTCTTAAAATAATTGCTCTAATATCATTACTTGTATGAATTGCTTTTGGAAATGGTGATAATATTTCAATTTCATCTTTATTTTCAAACAAAGTAGGTAATATTATCATTAGTCAAATTCTCCATTTTCAATTAATTCCTTTAAAATAAATAAAGTTACATCAGTTCTACGTTCTGGTTCTAATTTAATTAAATTATTAATATGATTAATTAGTTTTTCTTTATTGATTATCAAATTCACCATTTTCTATTTTTTCAATTAATAAACCGAAAATTCCTTTAAAATTTATATTTTTAATATGTTCAAGTAATTTTTCTTTATATTCATTTTTTATTCCAATTTATCTTTTATTATTTGATTTTTTCTAATTATTTCTTGTTCTAATGAATAAATATGTTCTGACATTTTATTTATTATTAAATTTATATAATAGACATATTCCGTAATTATTTTTTTGAAAAATCAAGTAATAATTTTATAATTTATTTTATTAATGAATTAATAAGGTGTTGATAAATATGGCTTTTGAAAATTTAAAAAAATTAAAAAATGATAAATTTTATAGATATTTTGGTATAAAACATTTTCATTTTAATGAAATGTTAGAAAAATTAATTGAAATAGAAAAATTAGAAAAAACTAAAGGTCGAAAAAATAAACTTTCAGTTGAAGAAAGATTGATGATGACACTTGAATATTGAAAAGAATATTATACTTTTTTTCAAATGAGTATTAAATATAAAATGAGTCCTTCAAGCTGTTTTCGAAATATTACTTGAGTTGAAAATAAACTTAGTAATGATAGAGATTATCAATTTTTAAAAGAAAAATATAAATCAAAAAATGATAAAAAACAAGAAAATTTAAATGAATTTCAATTTTATTTAATTGATTCAACTGAGATTGAAATTGAAAGACCAACTAAAAAAAACTACAGTTAGAATATTTTTCTGGTAAAAGTTGAATGTATTCTATAAAATTTCAAATTGTATATGATTTTTTTAATAAAAATATTGTTGATATTTTTGCTGATAATGGCAAAGTGCATGATTTTCAAATATTAAAAAATTCAAATCTTGTATTTTCTAAAAATACAATAATTATTGGTGATTTAGGATATCAAGGTATACAAAATATTTATGAAAATACAATAATACCAATTAAAAAAAGTAAAAATAAAAAATTAACTAAACAAGAAAGAAAATATAATAAGATTGTATCTAAAATTAGAATCAAAGTTGAACATGTTTTTGCTTGATTAAAAAGATTCAAAATTTTAGTAAATAAATGTAGAAAAAGTAAATTTAGACTTATGTACTTAAGATTTAACTTACTTTGTAAAATTTTTAATAAAATAAAACCATTAAAATAAAAAAAATCAAAAATATATTTTTTAAAATTGAAATTATTATCAAGTTAATATAAAAATATTATTAACATTTTTTTGTTTTCGAAATAGAAACTTATTTTTAAACTATTTTTTCGGAAAATATTAACTTTTATAATTAATAACACTAAAAAATTTATAAAAAGTATTATTGACAATTGATTAAATTTAATTATGGAATATGTCTAATGCATTTCTTCTTGAATATTATTAAATGCAAGAGTTCCTATTTTAATTTTTAAATTTTCTAATACTTTTTTCCATATCTTTTTTTATTACTAAATCAGTCATTTGTTTTGGATTTTGATTAAAATTCATTATATTTTTTCTCCTTTTTGTAAAATATCTTTTATTATTTCTAATTCAGTCATTCTAATTTCATTTGTTTTAATAAAATTTTGCAATCTTTCAATTTCTTTTGTATATTTATTAATATTTTCTTTATGCTGCTTAATTCTGTCATTAATATATTCTAATGGTGTATTTTTAATCATTTTTTTACTCTTTTCATTTTTTAAATCATTTAACATTGATTGAACAAAATGCACGATTTTTAGGAATATTTAAAGTATTAAAAAATTGACCAGTTACAATAATTTCATCGTTTTTGTTTAATAAAATACATCGTCTATAAAATTTTGGGTTATTAAAAATTAAAGTAACATAATTTAATCCATTTCATTGACCACGAACACTATAATATAATTCCTTATTACCTTTTTCGTAATATTTTGCTTCAATAGTGTTACTCAGTTTTACTTTTAATTTGACATAATTTGCTTTATCTTTCATTTTTATAATTCCTTAAATAGTATTGAATATGCTTATAAGCATCTTGTTCATGTTTTGTTAATTTTATATTTCCTTTATAATTTTCTAAATTATTAGTTTTATTTTTTGGTTCACTTTCTAAATAATCTCAATTCATAACATCTTCTACTAATACCATTAATGCACCAATAATCTTAGGTGTTGCTAATGGATTAGTTAATAATTGTTTTGAGCTTAAAAAGAAATTTTCTACAATAACTAATATTTTTTTGATTAATAAATTGTTTTTTAATTAATTTAAAATATTCTTTATATATATTTTTACTTTCTAAAACTGTTTTAGTTTTGAATGTTTCATTAAAAGTAATATTATTAGTTTCACTTGAATATATAACCATTCCATTATTACCAATTCCAGCAGGATCAATTCCAATAATTAAGTCATATTGCATTAATTAAGTTAACCTCTAATAACCGTTTTAATAATTTCTAAATCACAATTACATCAACAATATTTACATTCTTCAATAAATTCTTTATGACCACAAACTAAATTATCTTTTTTTAAATCATCAATCAGTTTAATTAGCCCTATTTTAAATTCAATATCATCACTGTCTGGTATGCAAATCGTTCCTCTTTTAGTTAAATATTCTTTATTCATATTTATGCCTCCTACTTAACCTAATATTTAAAATACAGTCATAACAAATCGCTTTACTATTTTTATCTCTTAAAAAATATTTTCTTGTTTTTATATCATTAGTATTAAAGAATAAATAATCTAATTTATTTTGTTTACATGTTCAACAAAAATACTTTTTCATTATGAGTTGAAATTTCCTTATATGAAGTAACTATATAATTAATTGGTAAATCATCGTGTTTATATGGATTATTTATTTTAAAACTTTTTCTATTTTCTTCTCATGTAATGTTGTATTTAAAACATGGATTTGTAATATTAGTTTTGTTATCTGTTATTTCACCCATAAATCAACTATTATGCTGTTCATAAAATGTTAATGGTTCAAGTTTGATATCATTAAGATAATATTCTTTGGGTGTTTCTTGTTTATTAACAGTTATTTTTTGGTCTTTAATATATGGTTCTAATAATTTTATTAATTCATTACCACTTAATTCTCTTTTAATATTTTCTAAATTAAAAACTCAATATGTGTAACTGTTATCAACAATAAAAGAATTATTTTTAATCATTCATTTTGGAAGTGATAATTTATATTCAACATAATCAATAAGAATAGATTGTGGTTTATCTTTTACAATTTGTTCTTTTTTAAATTCTATTTGCATAATAATCCTTTCCTAATATGTTCTGTTGCTTCTAGCATAAAGAACATATATTTTGATTTTTAGATTATTAATAATACTACTACTATTAGTTTTATTCATCTCATCAATTCTGGGCTCAAAAATAAATTGTGAAATTTTAAAAAACATTGAGGCATTCGATTCAATATTTATTTAATTTGCGTTTAGCAAATTAATATTTTAATTGAACCGGCACCGCTCAATTTTTTTTACAAGTTTGAAATTTATTTTCTCGCCCAAAAAATTTTTCAAAAAAAATAAAAAATAAAACCAACACTTGCTCACTGGGGAGTGGCAAGGTTGGTTAAATAAAGAATAGAATTAATATAGTATGTTCCCCTAACGGGTTTATATATACTAGTTTCCAATCCGCTCCCACCCCAAGGATTACCATTAAATGGTTAGTATATTTTATTAGGTATCACTCCACTTTTTATTTATCCATGCAAGTCCACATGCTAGCTACTATTTTTAACAACTGTGTTGTAGTTCACTTTTTTAGTTCCCTAACACATGTTGATAATAGTATTAAAGAAGGTTATTAAAAATTTTAAAATTTTACAATTACAAAAAAAAGACAAGATTATTTCTTGTCTTTTCCTTAATAACTTTGAGAATAATTTTTTTTAAATGTATATTTTTTAAAATACGTCGAATATAAATTTAAATTTAAGGGTTAAAGAGAGTAATTTTGTCTAATTTTCATTATTTTGCAAATAATTCATTTTTGGAAATAAGTTACTGATATGATAATTAATTATTTCGTAAATTTGACAACCGCCCAAAGTCCTATTTTGTTTTTATAAACAAAATAGGACTTAAAAATATATTTAAACATATATCTGATTTGGATTATATCATTTATTTAATAGTTTTTAAATAAAAAATATCTTTTTATATATAGTTAATAAAAATTAAGTTTTAATTATTTATTTAAAAAATTCAGTAAATGATTTTTTGCTATGACGTTCAAGAAATTTATTAAATTCAATTGTTTTTTCATTTTTAATTTTTTCTAAAAATACATTAACTTCTTTTCCAGTACCTAATGGAATTGTATTAGTGTCAATACCTTTTATTTTTTTAATTTCTTCTAAAAATAAATAACGACTAATAATAGTACTACAAGCGATAGCTAAATACTTACTTTCTGCATTAGTAACAAATTGAACTTTATCTTTAATAATTTTATTACGATTATCTTTCATATTTTCAATGTATTTGTAATATGTATCTTCATTAATATATTGATCAATAACTATAGTATCATATTGAATTCTATGTTGTAACATACGAACTAATGCTTGATTTTCTCCTCAGGTTTTAATAATATTGGGGCTATAACCCGCATCAATTCATTGATTATATTTACGATTGTTAATGATTACTGACTCAAAAATAATTGTTTTCATAATATCTTGTGCTAATTCAATAAATTTACTTTGTGATAAGTCTTTATAATCGCGAATGTTAAGTAAACGTAATTTTTCTAAATTACCTGAACCAATATAAGAACTAATAATAACAAGTGGACCAAAAAAATTATTAATACCAAATTCAGCATTGCCAATGACTGGTGATTGATTTTCATCAAGTTGATTTCAAATACTGCGATATTCTGCAATAATATCCTCTTTAGTACCTTTAAAAATAACTTTTTCTTGATAAATTTCAATTGTTATATTATGATATTGAAATAATTCATAACTACTATTTTTATTATCAACTTTATAGTTTTGGTAGTGTTCTTTAATTAATGATTTTTGTTTTTGATTTAAGTAAAATGTCATTAATATACCACCATCTTTTCAAAATTTATTTGATTTATTGAAATTAATATCACACTTTCTTTCATATTAATTATATAATAAAAACAAGGATTTTAGGGTTTTAACCTTTTATTTTATATAAGGAGTTAACAATGCGTAGTGTAGGTATAGATATTATTGAAGTAAATCGAATAGAAAATATTGAAGAACTTGCTAAAAGAATTTTAAGTAAAAAAGAAATTATACTTTTTAATCAATATTCTTTACAACGTCAACAGGAATTTTTGGCAGGAAGATGAGCATTAAAAGAAGCAATTTTTAAGGCGTTACCACAAGAAAAGTTAACATTTAAAAATATTGATATTAGCTATAATCAATATAATCAACCAATAACTATCATTAAGAATTATCAATTACTTTTATCTTTATCACATAATGAAACTAATGCAATTGCAATTGCAATTGTTATTTAATAAAAAGAAAGTAAGGTGTTTTATTAAAATGTATATGATTGATTTAATTTCTAAAAAGAAATTAGGACAAAGTTTAAATAAAGAAGAACTAAAATTTTTAACAGAAGGTATTGCCAATGAAACAATACCAGACTATCAAATTAGTGCTTGAGCAATGGCTGTTTATTTTCAGGGAATGACTAATGATGAATTAGTAGAATATACAAAAGCTATTATTAATAGTGGTGAAACCATGGATTTATCACAAATTACTGGTTTTAGTATTGATAAACATTCAACTGGTGGTGTTGGTGATAAAACTAGTTTAGTATTTGGTCCAATAGCTGCTGCTTGTGGATTAAAGGTTGCAAAAATTTCTGGAAGAGGATTGGGTATTACTGGTGGTACTATTGATAAACTGGAAATAATTCCAAATTTTAAATGTGATTTAGCAATATCAGATTTTATTAAAGTTGTTAATAAAGTTGGTATGAGTATTATTAGTCAAACTAGTAATTTAGTGCCTGCTGATAAAAAATTATATGCATTACGTGATGTTTCAGGAACAGTTGATTCATTACCATTAATTGCTGCTAGTGTTATGTCTAAAAAAATAGCAATGGGCGCTGATTTAATTTTACTAGACATTAAATGCGGAAAAGGTGCCTTTGTTCAGGATATAGTAACTGCAAGAGAGTTAGCAAAATTAATGGTACATATTGGTAAAGCTTTTAATAAAAAAATTTATGCTATTATTAGTGATATGAATAAGCCTTTAGGACGAACAATTGGTAATGCACTAGAATTACAAGAAGTTATTTTAAGTTTAAAAAATAAAGGACCAGAAGATTTGAAGATCCTTGTTAGTAATTTAGTAGCTTTAGCCTTATTGGGAGCTAAAAAGGTAAAAACCTTAAAAGAGGGTATTGATAAAGTTAATGCTATGTTTACTAGTGAAAAACCACTACAAATTTTTTATGATTTTGTTAAAAGTCAAGGTGGAGATACTAAATATCTTGATAATATTGATAAATTACCACCAGCTAAATATATTATTAAAGTTAAGGCGCAATTATCGGGCTATTTAGATTTTACTAATAATTATGCTTTAGGTGAATTATCAGTAATATTAGGAGCAGGAAGAACTACGAAAACTGATATCATTGATCCGGTGGCAGGAATTTATTTAAAACAAATTCATGGTCAAAAAGTTGAAAAAAATAGTGTAATTATGGAACTCCATACTAATAAAGATCAACATTTCCATCAACAATTTTTAGATTTGGCAATTTCTACATTTCAGATTACTAATAAAAAATACGATATTAAACCAATAATTTTAGAAATAATAATGTAATTTAGTTTAAAATTGTTTATAATGTTACAGTATTTTAAAAATATTAATTAAATGAAATGATAAGGAGCGTTTTTGTGAAATCTTTATTAAAATTACTGGGCACACTTGCTTTAGCAACAACACCAGTTGTAACAGTTGTTGCTTGTGGTAGTGAAAATAATCAAATGACTCCAAGGGATATTCTTAATTTTGCCACCTCTTTTGTTACTGATAGTAGTGTGCAAATTAAGGCTGATCTTAATTTATCAGATGATACCAATATAGGAGAAATGAAAGGTAAAATTTTTAGCAAATTAGATACTTCTGTGCAAACAGCTATTGGTAACTTTTTCTCTAGTAAACTTAAAGAAAGTACCAATGAACATCCAACAAATTGATATCACCCTGATGCACATGTCAAAATTATGGACTATGTTCCAAAAAAAGATAATGATAATGATGAAAAAGAAAAACCTAAGTTTGTTTTACCAACTGGTAGTGAATTAGTCAATGGTCATTTATGAGTAAAAGCGGAAATCTCTTATTTAAATTTACCATCAGTTACTAAAGATATTAAAATTACAATTAATAATGATACAAGTCATACTAGTGATCAAAAAAAAGCTGATGCAATTAAAGATTTTATTGAGAAACTTATTAATGGAGAAATTAAAGATAATGTTTTAAATGTTAATGTTGAAAACTTACCAATTAGCGCAAAAATTGATGCACCTTCAAAAGAAGATATTGTCAGAACTCAGTTATCATATATTAAACAAAATTTAAATGTTGCCATCAAAGATAAAGTTCAATATTCTGGTTTAAGTTTAAGTTTTGAATTTTCAGGTGATTTTTCAGATGATGCTAAATCAACTTTATTTAAAATGGCAGATCCAACGGCGACCAATAATGATGATAAATCAATTGTATTTAAGGGTAATGTTAGTAATATTACTATTGATTTCTTAGTTGGTAATGATGGTAAATCTACTTTTAATACTGGTGATATTGAAAGTAAGTCTGCTATTCAGATTAACCAAACTTTTGTTGATGCAACAACACAAATTTCAAAAATATTTTCTGAGTGAACAGTTGATACAGTACAGGAATTACCAAAAGCTTCAGATAATTATTCAGTTTATGACAAAGATGGAAAAATAAAAAAACAAGTTATAACAAATGGTTATTTTGCTAATATTAATAAAATTTATAGTATTCTTGTTCCCAAATGAAATGATAGTGTAATAACTATTACTAATCCCGAAAGTGTATTTAATCTTAATCCTAACGAAAAAAATGGTTATTTTAATTTAAACTTTAAATTAGAATATGACCTAAGTAAAGGCTTTCCAGATATAGAGACATCTTCAAAATTTGAAATAAATGTTGAAAATATTCATATTACGTTACGTGAAGTTAAATAATAATATTTAAATATATAATAACTTTTAAAACTTATTTTAATCATTAAAAAATTAAAAATAAGTTTTTTTATTTATTAAAGATTAATCAAGTACTATTAAATTAAGTTATAATTAATATTAATAAGTATAAAATGATATTGAGGGAACGAGAATAATGTTACAACCAGTAATTACAATTGAATCTTTTCAAGGACCAATGGATTTGCTTTTGCATTTAATTAAAGAAAAAAATATTGATATTTTAGATTTAAATCTAAATGATGTTACTAACCAATATGTTCATTTTATTAATGAAGAATTAATTAAAAACATTGATTTAGTAAGTGAATATTTACCGATTGCTGCTTATTTATTAGAATTGCAATCAAAACAATTATTACCAAAACAAGAACTAGTGGTAGATAGTGCTTATGAAAATGAAGTTAATCGTCAAAAATTAATTGCTCGTTTATTAGAATATAAAAAATTTAAAGAAATAAGTAATTATTTTAAAGAACAGGCTTTATATAGAACCCAATTATTAACAAAAACACCTAGTGATTTAAAAACATATTTAGTTGATGAAATTACACCAATTTTGGTAAAAAATAATATTAATAAATTAACACAAGCAATGTTAAACTTATTTAATAGACTACAAAATCAAAATAAATTACCAGTTAATTTAGCATTAAACTTAATTTCAGCTGAAGATCGAGCTAAAGAAATTAAACAGTTACTGAAAAAAAACCCCAAGCAACACTTTACTTTAGAACAATTATTTTTTACTAAAGCATTAACTTTACATTATTTTATTATTACTTTTATTGCAATTTTAGATCTTGCAAATCATCAAATTTTACATATTATACAAACTAATACTTTTACTGAAATTACAGTAATTTATCGAGGTGAGAAAAATGAATAATAGCAATTGAAAAACAAACGAAAGATTAGCAGTTTTACAAGGTTTATTATTTATTGCTGGCAATGAAGGCCTTGATTTATTAACACTTGCTGAATATTTAGAATTAACAAAAAAACCAAAGACTGTTGAAAATTTAATTGCGTCTTTACAAATGAAATTAAATGATGATGATACCAGTGGTTTAAGTTTAATTAAAGTTGGTAATATTTATAAATTAACAACAAAACCTATTCATTATAATCGCTATCAAGTATTAAAACAACCTTTAATACGTTTATCACAAGCAGCTTTAGAAACACTAGCTATTATTGCTTATAATCATCCAGTTACTAAACCACAAATTGAAGATATTCGTGGTGTAAATTGTGATTCTATTATTTTTAAACTAAAAAGTTTAAATTTAATTACCGAGATTGGTCGTAGTGAATTACCAGGAAAACCAATTTTATATGATTTAACTGATGAATTTATGGATCATTTTAATATCGAATCTTTAACTCAATTACCCACTTTGCCTCAATTTAATAACCAAAATGATGAACAAGAAATCTACAACTTTACTAATGAATAATGATTTAGAACGCTTGCAAAAAGTTATTGCTAATTCTGGAGTATGTTCACGACGAAAAGCAGAATTACTAATTATTAATGGGCAAGTAACAGTTAATGGGCAAATTATTACAACGTTAGGTTTTAAAGTTACAAGTAGTGATGTTATTAAAGTTAATAATCAAATTATTAAGCAATCTAATCATATTTATTTAGCATTTTATAAACCACCTAATTGTTTAACAACAGTCAGTGATCCTAAAAATCGACCAACGGTAATGAATTATTTTACTAATATTAATAGTAGAATTTACCCAGTCGGTCGTTTAGATTTTGATACTTCAGGTTTGTTGTTAATGACTAATGATGGTGAATTTACTAATGCTATTATTCATCCTCGTTATAAAATAGATAAGGTATATGAAGTATTGGCAAGTGGTATTTTGTCATCAAATGCTATTAAAAAACTACAAGACGGTATTATTTTATCAACTTCATTTACAACTTCTCCTGCTATTGTTAAAATAATTTATAAAAATATAAAAAAAGAAAATACTTTACTACATCTCACTATTCATGAGGGACAAAATCAACAAGTTAAACGTATGATTAAAGCAGTAGGAAGTAGAGTAATTACTTTAAAGCGTTTACAAGTTGCTAATATTACTTTAAAAGGTTTAGCAATGGGTGAATATCGTTATTTGACAGAAGAAGAAGTAACCACATTGATGAAATTGAGTCAAAAGAGTTAAAATAAAAGAATAATTTATTTTTTAAATATAACAACTTTTTATATTTTCTGGGTTTGTCTTTATATCAAAAACCTTATTTATTTCAATAATATTATCAGCAAAATCTTTTGCTGTTTTTATTTCGTCTTGTAATTTTTTATTTGTAATAATATCATTTTTAAAATTTTTCAGTATTTCAATAAGATTATTTAAGTTTTGAAATTTATTTCTTTCTTTAGCAATAGCGTATTTTTGTTTTTCACAGATTTTAATACCGGTATCTATTCAATCTTGTAATTTTTTTATTTTTCATTTTTGATTTGAAGTTATTAATGGTGGATTTTGATAATTGTTAATTGCATGATACATGCTTGTGTTAAAAACCATTATTCTTAATCCATTATTACTTAATTCTTGGTGAAAATATTTATTTAAGTTACCTTTATTATTTAAAAGATAATTAATAGCATTATGTGTTCCGCGATCTCAATTTCTTATAATTTTTTGAAAAAAAACTCAACTTTGTATTATTGGATTTATAGGTCTTTGACTTTGAAGAATAAAATATTTAACACTTCTGAAACGAATACTTTCTGATGTAGCTAGAATTACTCCTATTAATGAGCATTTAATTTGATTTTCATTTAAGTTAGAATTTGTTAACAATAAAAAATCATTATGTATTGTTTGTCAAGAATAATTATTATGTGCTTGGAGTCCATTACTTGCTACATAACTTCCTACAAAAGGTAAAGATTGGCAAATAATATTTTTTATATTAGGATTTATTAATGTGCTATCTTCAAAATAATAATAAGTTATTTCAAAAGTAAATCCTTGTAGGTATAAACTTTTTGAATAAAAAAATAATTTTAACGTTTTTTGTTCAATATTTACAGTAATTGAAAAGTAATCATATTGTGCTTTTTGATTTATATAATAAAACTCTGAGTTAGCATTTGAACCATATGTATTTGGCATTTTTAATAAAATAGTTTCTATATATAGTTCTTTAATAATATGATTTAATTTTTTAAAAAATATTATAGAATTATCATTTAAAACTTCTAAAATTGTTATTGTATGAAAAATACTTGAGTTGATTATTTCTTCTTCATCAAATTTTTCTTTTTCTTTTCAATCTTTTTTTTCAAAATTTGATTTTTTTGGCATATTCAATTTTCCTTTCAAAATAAAAACCCATTTACTTTCATAAAAAGTAAATGGATTAAAAACTAATATTTAGTTATATACAGTATAGAAAATAAAAAAAATTTGTCAACGTTAGAATCTCTTATATTATTTCAAAATAAGTCAAATTTCAAAAAAGTAATAATAAAAACTTTAATAGTGTTAAAAGCATTTTTTATGTTTTTTAGATAATCATTTATTATTATTATTATTTATAGTTTATTTTAAAAATTAAAATAAATGAATTTTTTTGAAAGGAAAAAAAATGAAAGAAGAACATTTAAAAGAGATAAATGAAAAAATATTAAATATAAAAAAATTATATAAACGTAATAATGAAATTTTAAATGAAATCATATTTAATAAAAATAACTATTGTGACGAAGATATAGATATGATAAAAGATTCAATTTTAGAAAAAAATTATAATTTTCAAGAAATAAAAATTCAACTTTTAGATCATCAAAACTTTTTATTAAGTAAAAATATAAATAATGAATTCTTATTTAATAATCTTGAGTTAGAATTATCAATAAATAAATTCTGATATAAATTTTCTATTAAACTTTATAAAAAAGAAAAAGAAGTAGTTAAATATTGAAAAGAACAGTATTTTGAATGTTATAAAAAACAATTTTTTATAAAAGACATATTCCGTAATTATTTTTTTGAAAAATCAAGTAATAATTTTATAATTTATTTTATTAATGAATTAATAAGGTGTTGATAAATATGGCTTTTGAAAATTTAAAAAAATTAAAAAATGATAAATTTTATAGATATTTTGGTATAAAACATTTTCATTTTAATGAAATGTTAGAAAAATTAATTGAAATAGAAAAATTAGAAAAAACTAAAGGTCGAAAAAATAAACTTTCAGTTGAAGAAAGATTGATGATGACACTTGAATATTGAAAAGAATATTATACTTTTTTTCAAATGAGTATTAAATATAAAATGAGTCCTTCAAGCTGTTTTCGAAATATTACTTGAGTTGAAAATAAACTTAGTAATGATAGAGATTATCAATTTTTAAAAGAAAAATATAAATCAAAAAATGATAAAAAACAAGAAAATTTAAATGAATTTCAATTTTATTTAATTGATTCAACTGAGATTGAAATTGAAAGACCAACTAAAAAAAACTACAGTTAGAATATTTTTCTGGTAAAAGTTGAATGTATTCTATAAAATTTCAAATTGTATATGATTTTTTTAATAAAAATATTGTTGATATTTTTGCTGATAATGGCAAAGTGCATGATTTTCAAATATTAAAAAATTCAAATCTTGTATTTTCTAAAAATACAATAATTATTGGTGATTTAGGATATCAAGGTATACAAAATATTTATGAAAATACAATAATACCAATTAAAAAAAGTAAAAATAAAAAATTAACTAAACAAGAAAGAAAATATAATAAGATTGTATCTAAAATTAGAATCAAAGTTGAACATGTTTTTGCTTGATTAAAAAGATTCAAAATTTTAGTAAATAAATGTAGAAAAAGTAAATTTAGACTTATGTACTTAAGATTTAACTTACTTTGTAAAATTTTTAATAAAATAAAACCATTAAAATAAAAAAAATCAAAAATATATTTTTTAAAATTGAAATTATTATCAAGTTAATATAAAAATATTATTAACATTTTTTTATTTTCGAAATAGAAACTTATTTTTAAACTATTTTTTCGGAAAATATTAACTTTTATAATTAATAACACTAAAAAATTTATAAAAAGTATTATTGACAATTGATTAAATTTAATTATGGAATATGTCTAAAGAAAAACTTAGAAAATGATAATAAAATATCAAATTTTGTTATTAATAAAATTAATAAAGATGTACAAAATATTTCCGTTTCGACTCCTTCATTAAAAGTACATACATTAAAAATGTAAAATATATAACACGCTATTTTTTAATAAAATTATTTAAAAATCTAGAATTTAATTTTTTTTAAATTATGATATAATTACTTTAAAATAATTATTAATTTTTTACAATATTTAAATGAGGTATATATATGAAAAAACCATTATCATTTATGGGTGCATTATTATTATCAAGTGCAGTCACTGCTAGTACAACGGCATGTAATAATCTAACTATATTCAAAAAAGATTTAAAAAAAGATTTAACACAAACAGATTTAAAAATTGTACCAGAGGAACATCGAGGAACAATACCTACAGATTATGAATTAAAATCACAACTATTTATTTTAAATCATGAACTTCATACTGATAATATTAAAATTATTAATAAAACAACTAATTATGCTATTGTTGTTGGTGATGGTATTTTTTATAATCAAGATAAAATTAAAATTACTTATCAAATCCAAACTATTGATATTAGAACAATAATTGTTGATGGAGCATCCATTGGTAATTTTAGTACTAATGGTCAAAAACCTACTGTGGAAGCCGTTTACAGTCGTATTCAAGAAAAATATTCTAATTTAGAAATGGATCGCCTTAAAATTGATGTTATTTCTAATAAAGAAGCAACTATTACAGGTATTACGGGTGCTGATGTTATTCCTCTTTATACTGGTAAGGTAACAGTTACATTTAGTACTAATGATAGTGTTGATTTAAGTACTATTATTAATAAAAAAGATTTAATGGTTAAGACTAATGGTCATGATATACCATCAAATAATGATGTAATGAGAGCATTACGTGATACTTACCAAGAAAAGTTAGATACTTCTTTTATTGCAATAGAAATTACTGCTACTAATAGTGCCACTATTACTAGTACAAATCAAAAAAAATATACCGGTAAAGTAATACTAAATTTAAATCTTGATATTAGAATTGCTCTTAAAGACGTTATTAATAAGGGATTAGATAAAATTGCTATTATAGGAAAAGTAATAACTTTAGAAGATGTTAGTAGTGCATTGAAAAAACAATATTCAAGGTTAAATATGAATGCTATTCAAGTAACGTTGCAAAATAATAGTGTTACTATTAAATCTATTAATCAATATGTATACACTGGTGCTGATGTAGTAATTAATAATTTACTTATTGATTTAAATAGTGTTTTAAATAATAAATTACCAACTTTGAATATTCCTGGACAAAATACACCAAGTAAAGAGCAATTAATTTTAGCACTTAAAACCGCTAACTATAATCTTGATGTAAGCAAAATTATAGTTGATAAAATTACTGATAATAGTGCAGTTATTAATGGTGATGGTAAATTTTATAGCAATGATAGTATTGTTGTTACTTATGATTGTGATAAAACAGAGCTTTTAAGTGATGTTTTTAAAAATTTAAATTTAGGAACAATTAAAACTAATGGATTATCAAAACCAAATATTGAAGAAATTAAAACTGCGATTAGCAAAAGTAATCCAAATGTAAAGCTAGATGCAATTAAATTTAGTGAAGATGATATTACTAATCAACAAGTAACTATTAGTGGTGATGAAACTATTTATAAAGGAAAGATAGTTGCTGATTTTACTGTTGATAGTAGTAGTATTAATAATGATCAACTAAATTATAATTATAATGAAACTAATAGTGTTGGTTCGTTAAAAAGTACTTGAACCAGCTCTGATATTCCTCTATTATCTAATTGAACAAATTATGCACCAGATTGAGATAGTTTTTCTAATAAGTTTAGTAAATTAAGTTTTGGTGATAATTCGTATTTTAGTCTTTATTGTAATACTTATACTGATCAAAAATTAAAAGGTTCGCAATTAAGTATTAGTACTAATGATATTAGTAATGATAGAAACAAAAATATATTTGAGCTTAGTTACTATTATGATGGTTGATTTTGAGGAGCCTTTCTTGAATTACATGGTTATATTCATATTTGACATGATGAAGAAAATGTTTATGTAAGCATTAATTGAAGCGTTGATACAGTTAAATGTTTCCGTGATCGAGTATGGAATATTAACTTGCAAGGTGTAACCTTTAGTTAGAATTTAACAGATTATATTTATTTAGTTTTACTGTTAATCATATAATTTTGAAATATTAATTTTATTAAAAAGATAAATGAGAGATAATACTCTCATTTTTAATATTTTTTTATATAAATTAAGTAAATAACTAAAAAAGGATATACAAAGTAAGTTAAAAAATTAAAATTAAAAATTGTTAATTTATAATTATTATAAACTTAATATAGTTTTTATTTTAAAATAAATGAGTTTAGATTGAAAGGAAAAAAAGATGAATAGAGAGCAAGAAATAAATATATTAAATGTAGAAATAAATTTAATTGAACAAAAAATGGCTATTATTAAAAGTAATTTAGAAACTTGTATCAAAAATATAAGTGATAATCAAAGACAAGTATCTAATTTTTTAGAAGAACTTAAAAGAGAAGATTCAGAACATAAAAAATTATTATCTTCACCATGTTTAGAAAAAAGTGGAAATTGTCAAGAAAATAGAGCAATGAGAGAAAGAATTACATTTCATTGAAGACATATTAAATATATTGAAGGAAAAATTATTAACTTAGAATTTTTAAATAAAAATCAAGAACAAGAAAAAAATAATTTAAAATCCGAAATGAATTTATTAAGGATAGAAAAAGATAAAAAAATTAGAATTTTAGAACAACAAAAAAATAATTTCAATAACATTAAGAGTATTGTTAATCATGAAAAAAAGTATAATGATAGTAATAAACCCAATACAAGTTATAGTAAATTAACATAATAAATTAACATAATTGAAGTAATTATATAAGATTTATATTTAATTTATTTACAAAAAAGTTATCATTTCTGATAACTTTTTGTATGTTTATTTATATTATTGAAGAATTTTATTTAAGTAAGGCTATTGAAAGTTGATTTTTAAAATTTTGAAAGTAATGAAAATCGAATTTAATTTATTCTGTAGGAGCTAGTCCACAATCAATTCTATGGATACTTACATTACCAAAATGAATTTCTAAAAAAACTTTTGAGTTTGGAAAATTTCCTGTTACTGGTGTTCAATTATTAATATCACTAAAAAATTGTGTAGAAATTTTTGTATTTAGTAATTTAACTAATTCATCAAATTGCTTTTGTTTATCATCACTTTTAAATTTTAATTTAAAACTAGTAATTGGATTACCTTGTCTAAAACCTTCTTCTGTTGTTAATTTTAAAGTACTTTTATTAAATATAATATTAGTAATAATTATATTATTAATACCCAATTGATTATTTTTGCTTGTATTGATAGTATAAGATGTAATAAGTTTATCAATTTTGTCATCTTTGTTTACAATATCAATTTGACAAGTACCGTCACTAACTTGAAAGTCATTTTCATTATTTTCTGTAATTTTACTTGGATTACTATTTCTAACTTTTGCAATTAAATTACTAATTTCATTAACATCATAGTTTGAATAATCCTGATTTTCATTACCAGATGTATATCCTAATTCTTGTAAAAATGCAGCAGCATGCTCATTTCTTGCTTTATATTTTTTTGAAGTAGAACCTGTAATTAATAATTTATTTTTAAAGAGATTATCGGGTATAATTGATGAATCATCGGCAATAATTAAATATTTTTCTTTATTACTATCATAACTCAATTTTTGTTGGATTAAACTTATTGAGTTATCTGAATTATATCATCCTAATAATTTTGCATATCTAGAATTTAAATCAGGCACTTTTATTGAATCATACTCACAAGCAATAAGTGAACTTGTGCTAATAGAAGTTAAAGTAATTGCACTCATCATTTTTAATGTTATTTTTATACTTCTCATATTTGTACCCCCATAAATAGTATTCTAGTATAAATTATATATTAATTTTATAAATTGAGTTTTATGAGTAAAAGTAGTTTAGTAAATGACACTGATAATATATCATATATATTATTGAACAAAAGCATAAGCAATAAAGTAACCAATGAACATTAGATCAAGAATATAAGTAATAATATGAATATCTTTATATTTTTTATTAATTATTGATACCAAAGTATAAATTAAATAACCAATTGCAATACCATTAGTAATTGAATAAGTAATTATCATAATAATAATTGTAAAGAAAGCCGCAATACTAATTTCAGATTTTTTTCATTCGATGTTTATTAATTGTTTTATCATTAAACTACCAACAAAAATTAAAGCTGCTCCAGAAACACAAGGAGTAATTAGTTTAAATATTGGATATAAAATAATAGCAATTAAAAACATTGTTCCAGTAATTATTGCTGAAAATCCGGTTCTAGCACCTTGTGCAACACCAGTTGAAGATTCAATATAAGTAGTAATTGGTGAACAACCAATTAAACTACCTGATAATGTACCAAATGAATCAGCCATTAATGCTTTTTTATTTAATTCATAATTACTATTAATTTATTCATTAATTTGATGAGTAATTGAATATAAACAACCTGTTGCATCAAAGAAAGAAACAAATAAAAAGACAAAAATAGCAATATATAGCTAACGAAAGTAATGTTTACTCATATCTTGAAAAACAAAATCAATCGCGTTTTTAATATTTGGTCAATAATTTGGTAATATTTTTCTTATATTATGTTTTATAGCAAATCAAAAATGTTCAATTGGATTTAAATTAGGAGAATATGGTGGAAGAAATAATAGTTTGCATCCAACATTTTCAATTAATTGTTTTGTTGCTTTAGATTTATGAAACGTCGCATTATCTAAAACTATAATTTGTCCACACTTTAATACTGGAATTAGTATATTTTTAACATATGATTCAAAAATTTTACTATTGCAATGTCCTTCAAATGCTCATAGAGCTTTTAATTTACCTTTATTTAGTGCACCAATTATACTCATTCTCTTTATTTTATATGCAGGTTTATTATCAAATAATCTTTTACCTTTTTCAGACCAACCATATTTATAAAATTCATTATCATCAATTCCAGATTCATCAATATATACCAAATCTTCATTCATTATTTTCGCTATTTCTTTTAAAAAATCTTCTTGTTTATTTTTATCTCTTTGTTCATATAGAAAAGTTTTTTTTATATGTATAATTTAGTTTTTTGAAATAGTTATAAACTGTTTCTTTTGTCATATCACCAAATTTTTCAATTACTTTTTGAACTGTAACATCTTTATTTTCTGCTAAATAATTTTTTAATTCATCTAAATCCTTTATTTTGTGGCTATGTCCTTTTTGATAATTCAAAATTGGTTTTATATTTCCGGTTTTTTGCTTTCTTTTTCTTCATAAAAATAAAGTCTTTCTAGTGATATTGAACACTTTACAAATTTCTTTAATTTTCATGTTTTTACTTTCATAAACTTCTATTACTTTTCTTCGTAAGTCCTCACTGTATGGTTTTGGCATAATTTAATCTTCCTAATCTATTTTAATTATTGCTGAATTATACTTGTAAGTGCAAGAATTGTTTAAATTACATATTATTATTTTACATTATTTATGAGTAAACATTACTTTCGTTAGCTATATTACATTTAGTATATTTTTAGGATTAATTCCTAGCATTATAGTTTTAGGAATTGTTGCAATTAAACCAGTATCTATCTTAATTGGTATTGTTGTGGGTTATATTGGTATTCCATGAAATAATATTAAAAGTAAAATAACAAATTGAGTTTTTAAGAGAAAAGAAAATAAATTTATTAAAAAGAATGATTTAAAAGTTGAAAGAAAAAGATATGAAAAACAAAAATTAGAAAGAAAATTTCAAAATTTAAATAATCAAGTAAAAGAATTAAAACAAACATTAGAATTTCAAAAGACATATTCCGTAATTATTTTTTTGAAAAATCAAGTAATAATTTTATAATTTATTTTATTAATGAATTAATAAGGTGTTGATAAATATGGCTTTTGAAAATTTAAAAAAATTAAAAAATGATAAATTTTATAGATATTTTGGTATAAAACATTTTCATTTTAATGAAATGTTAGAAAAATTAATTGAAATAGAAAAATTAGAAAAAACTAAAGGTCGAAAAAATAAACTTTCAGTTGAAGAAAGATTGATGATGACACTTGAATATTGAAAAGAATATTATACTTTTTTTCAAATGAGTATTAAATATAAAATGAGTCCTTCAAGCTGTTTTCGAAATATTACTTGAGTTGAAAATAAACTTAGTAATGATAGAGATTATCAATTTTTAAAAGAAAAATATAAATCAAAAAATGATAAAAAACAAGAAAATTTAAATGAATTTCAATTTTATTTAATTGATTCAACTGAGATTGAAATTGAAAGACCAACTAAAAAAAACTACAGTTAGAATATTTTTCTGGTAAAAGTTGAATGTATTCTATAAAATTTCAAATTGTATATGATTTTTTTAATAAAAATATTGTTGATATTTTTGCTGATAATGGCAAAGTGCATGATTTTCAAATATTAAAAAATTCAAATCTTGTATTTTCTAAAAATACAATAATTATTGGTGATTTAGGATATCAAGGTATACAAAATATTTATGAAAATACAATAATACCAATTAAAAAAAGTAAAAATAAAAAATTAACTAAACAAGAAAGAAAATATAATAAGATTGTATCTAAAATTAGAATCAAAGTTGAACATGTTTTTGCTTGATTAAAAAGATTCAAAATTTTAGTAAATAAATGTAGAAAAAGTAAATTTAGACTTATGTACTTAAGATTTAACTTACTTTGTAAAATTTTTAATAAAATAAAACCATTAAAATAAAAAAAATCAAAAATATATTTTTTAAAATTGAAATTATTATCAAGTTAATATAAAAATATTATTAACATTTTTTTATTTTCGAAATAGAAACTTATTTTTAAACTATTTTTTCGGAAAATATTAACTTTTATAATTAATAACACTAAAAAATTTATAAAAAGTATTATTGACAATTGATTAAATTTAATTATGGAATATGTCTAAAGTAAATTATTAGAAATTAATAATGAAAATTTAAGAAATAATGAACAAAATAAAACTATAAGAACATTTATTTTATAAGGAGTGAATTAATTTTATGAAAAAAGATAAATGAAAAAATATGTCAAGACAAAAGTTGCATAAGAAAAAAGCAAAAAGAAATTTTGACCAAAGATTAAGTGAAAATATGAATTATGATGATTTTTTATTAGGGGGTAAAAAATAATGGTTAAGTGAATAGTTGTAATAATTGCTGTGCTTGGTACTTCTTGGGCTTTTAAAGGTACTATTAAAAAGTTAGTTTGAAAATTTAAACATAGAAAACACAATATAGTTGACCCAGATTGTTGATATTGTAAAGAACAAAAGCGTAAAGAAAGAGCAAGAAAAGAGTTAGAGGAGGGAGGTGATTAGTATGCCAAAAGGATTAAGTGCTTTAATAGAAATGATTGGAGGTATTGGCCAAAAATTATTAGAATCTTTTAGTTATGTTTTTAACTGAGTATTTGCTGGTGATTCAATAATGACAAATTGACCGGTTTTAATTCCAATATTTATGATGGTTTTAGTATTTATTAAAGAATTTATTGGACATATTATTCGTGGATTTAGATAGAAAAAATTAGAATTGTTTTTAGGAGGTAATAGTTATGATTAAATTATTTTTTGCAATAATTTTTGTTTTTCCTTTATTAGGTAAACTTTTACCTTCTTTAAATAATATTGTGCAAAATATTTTGCAAAGTTATATTACTGATTTTTCTGGTTTACATAATTTGTCTTTGGTTATTAAAAGTTTTATTTTTGGTGATAGTTCACAACAAATAGTTTCTATGCCAGTACCATTGTTAGCAATTATTTTAGTACTTTTTACTTTTTCATTAATTTTAAAATTATTAAAAATAATATAGGAGTACTTTATTATGGGTGTTGCTTTTATTTCAAAAGTTTTAGAACTATTTGGACAAATTTTTATGAAATTTTGAAATTTGCCAATGGCAGATTTAGGTTTTAATTTGGGAACTTTTGTTGTTTTTATTCTTTTAATAAAGTTTGCTATGTCAGTTTTTTTAAATATTGACATTCAGCCAGTTTCTACATCGGGGACTGTAAAGCAAAGTTATAGAAATATTAAAGGCAGTTCAAAATTTGTTGGTAAAAAAATTGCTAAGGTTCATAGTAAACGTATTGATAAATTAAAAGAAAAAAATAAAAAACAAGGTAAGTTTAAAGGTGGTGCTGGTGGTAATAAATTTACTGGAACATCTAGTGGTTGAGGAGTTGGTAATTAATTATGAGTGATTTTGTGAATAGTATATTGCATTTAATTTTTATATTTTCTAGTAATGATATTGGTATATTTTTAAATCAAACTAATATTACTGATGAAGTTTATATTTTGTTTAATTTGACTTTTTGGTTGGTATTAGGTGTATTTTTTAATTTTATTTATCGTAGTATTAAATTTATTTTTAGGTCATTGTTTGGGTAGGTGTTAAGTATGAGTGTTTGAGATATTTACAATAAAATACATCAATGTATAGTTGATTATTGAACTATGTTTATAGGAAGTCCAGTTGACCAATTTACTACTATTTTATGAAATTTAGTAGTTTATGGAACACAGTTTTTTATTGGATTTATTATATTTTATGGTTTATGATGAGTTTTAAGATGTTTGTTTGGTAAATAATTATGTGATTTAAATTTGTTAAATTGTTTTTTGTTGTAAATACTTCTGTTCAAGCACCTACTAGTTTAATTGCTTCAAATGACCCTAATGTCGTTAATTATGATATTACAAAAGAAATGGTTAAACATGTTAAGTATCATAATTTTGATGATTGAGCAACAATACCATGAAATTCTGCTTATTTTGATGTTGACCAACCGGATTTAAAATTAGTAAGTGGTGAATTTATAGGTAATAATGAAGGTTTATATACGTGTTATTATTATAGTGATACAGTTGGTGTTCCGTCACAAATGATAGATATGGGAACTGGCGTTTATACTTTTAATAGAAAACAATTAGATGAATTTTCACGTATTATGTTTAATCATAATTATGTTGCAAAGAATAATACTAATAATTTAAATTTTGTTAATACTGGTAAAAGTATTATAAATTTTCAAACACAGTTAAATTTTGAAATTGATAAACCTTTGAGTTTTTATATTCAAGGTTTTATGTTCTATTTTGAATATGAATATTTTAAAACTTTTACTGCTAATTTTACTTTTAGTTTTTTAGATTATGTTGGTGATACAAAATATGTTTTTAAAGGTAAAGTGGATAATGATATTTATCAACAAGATTTATATAATTTTGTTACTATGCCTATTCGTGTTCCAAATTTAAGACATTTAACAGTATTTTTTGATGTTCATGGTGAATCAACTAGACCAACTTTTTCACCACAGTTGAATTTTGGTCAAATCAATATTTTTTCAAGTGAAAATATAACGCCAGTGCCACCAAATAGTCCTTTTAATCCGGAATATGAAAGACCAAGTTGATATGATATCTTTGGACATTTACGTAATGCTTTTAGATGAGTACTTTATGGTGTTGTTGGTAAGGTTTTACCAGTTGAACCATTAAGACAATTTCTTTTTACAACAGATAGTTTATTACGACATATTTTTTCAGATACGATTAGTACTGCTTTAAATGTTGATATTGTTAGTGGAATAGAAAATATTATACCTTTATGATTATTTGTTAGAGCAATTAGTTTAATTATAGGTTAGGAGTTTATTATGCATTGATATGGTTATGTGTTATTAGTTATAGGTTTGATTATAATTATTTATCCAATTCTTATAACTATTCGTAATGTTAAAATTTTAAAACGAGTTGGTAGTTATATTATTTCAGCACCTCCAAGAACTGGCAAATCTTCCCTTGCTTGTTGTTTAGCACAGACTCATAAGAAACGAGTAGTTAGTCCTTTCCCTATTAAGTTAAAGACTGGTTATTCTTATTTGGTTAATTATAACGATGTTTTTACTTTTAATCAGTTAGCAAGTAATTATGCTTTTGAGGAAGAAGATTTAATAATTTTAGATGAATTAGCATTAAAAATAAATTCTAATGATTTAGGAGTACAGTTTAAAAATCAACAAGAAAGTTTAGGACAATTTTGTAAGTTAATAGGTCATATGTTTAATGGTACAATGTATTTGATTGAACAACACCCTAATAGAATACCAGTACAAGCAAGAGAAAAAGTTGAGTATGTTGTTCAAGTTAAACGTATGCGTTTTTTGGGTTTTATTGTTATATTTAATCTTAATTTATATACTAATATTGAGGATTATAATAAAGTAGTATTTTCACGTCGTAGAACAAAGAAAATGATTAAAAGAGGTATTATGCCTCCAAGTTATAGTGGTGAAGCAATGGCTATGACTTTATTTTTTCCTAGACACTGGTTAAAAAGGTATAATTCACGTGCTTTACATTATGTGCATGAACTTAAAAGTGAATTGTCACCTAAGAAATACCTTAAAGAAGCAAGTAGTATTGATATGACTTATAGTGATATTAAGTCTGCTGGTTTGGATAAATTGGATAATATTTTAAAGAAAAAAGATAAACCTAAAAATAAAGATAAATAAAAATGATTATAGTCCCAGTGAACCTACTGGGACTATAATTTGGGTGAGCCACGTAGTGGCGAGGGACGAAGTCCCTATATACTTGAAGGGTAGAAAAAATATTCAAAGAATAATAAAGGAAGTAAAAAATATGCCATGAGAACCACATGAAAAATGAAGTACAAAAGATAAAGATTCACTTGCAAAAAAAATAGATGAAGTAAATAATAGTTTTGGAAAAGAAAAAGAAAGAGAAAGACGAGAAAAAGTTGCTGATACATTTGAAAGTAATAAAAATAAGAACATAATAAATGATAAACCTTTAGTAAACATAGATAATAATGCTATTACTAAAGTTGCAAAATGTATTATTTTATAAATAATTAAAAACTACTTAATTAATTAAGTAGTTTTTAATTTAGTTTCATGATAAAAGAAAAAAGAAATTTTATATTTTATAAATTAAAGATGATAGTTAAAACTTGTTAATTTGAGTTTTATCTTATGTTATAATCAAATTAGAGGTGGACTATGGAATGCTACTTTACTAACCATAAAACTAATAATATTTTAATATTGGATGAAGAAGATAGTAAACATCTAATTAAAGTATTACGTCATAAAATTAATGATGAAATAGTTATTATTCATCAAGAACAAAAATATTTAACAAAAATTATTGAAATTACATCAGTTATTAAATGCGAAATTATAAAAACAGTGCCAAATAGTAATTCAGAATTAAGATGTAAAATCACATTAGTAATATCTTTATTAAAAGAACAAAAATTTGATTTAGTCATTCAAAAAGCAGTAGAATTGGGAGTTTATCAAATTGTGCCATTGCAGTTAAAACGATGTGTTAGTGTTTTAACAAGAACAAAAGCAGAACAGAAAGTTTTACGTTGACAAAATATTGCAAAAGCTGCTGCCAAACAATCAAATCGCAATTTAATTCCGATTGTTACACCCGTTGTTTTTGATTTAAAACAATTAGAGCGATATCGGTCTCATCTTAATTTGGTTGCATATGAAAATTCATCAGAAACTAGTTGAATTAGTCAAATAAATAATAAATTATCATCAATAACAATTATAGTTGGACCCGAAGGAGGAATTACTAAAGAAGAAATTGCAACTTTAACACAACTTAATTTTAGTAATATTAGTTTAGGAAAATTAATTTTACGTGCTGAAACTGCACCTTTATTTTTAATGTCAATCATTAATTATGAAACAAGTTTAAAAAGTTAGAGGAGTACAAGATGATTAGAATTGGTATTATTGGAACTGGAAAAATTGTTCAAAGATTTATAAAGCAAGCGTTAACTAATAAAAAAGTTAAAATAACTTGTATATATTCAAGAAGTTTAGATAAAGCAGAAACATGAGCAAAAAAATATAATATTGTCCATAGTACTGATGATTTAAATAAAATGATAGAACATATTGATGCTATTTATATTGCTTCACCAAATGGTTTGCATTACAAACAAAGTAAATTATTTTTAAATAATAATATTCATGTTTTGGTAGAAAAAACTATTACTTTTACAGTTGAAGAAGTTAAAAACCTAATTTCTTTAGCAAGAAGTAAAAAAATAATTTTATTAGAAGCTTATGTTACTGTTCATTTACCTATTTTTTCTAAATTAAAAAAATTAGTGCATGAAATAAATCCAGAAGTAGTTAACCTTAATTTTAATCGTATTTCTTCAAGAATGCCATCAGTTGAAAAAGGAATATATGATTCTGTTTTTGATAAAGATTTTGGTAAAGGTTCAACTTATGATAGTTTAGTATATCCATTACAATTAGTATTGTATTTATTAGGTAAAGTAAAAACAGTTAAAGCGATGGCAATTAAATTACCTAATGGTGTTAATTTAAGTAATCATGTTATTTTGAAGCATGAAAATGGAACTATTACTACTATTACTTGTAGTAAAGGAGTAACCTCTTATGCACAAAGTGAATTTATAGGTCATAATAGTAGTCTTGTTTTATCACAAGTTCATCCATTAAGTGGAATTAAGGTTTATACTAAAAACGGAATAAAAGAAATCGCAGATAATACCAATGAAGAAAGTTTAATGACATATGAATTAAATGACTTTGTAAAAATGATTAAAAATAAAGATTATTTAAGTCGAGATTATTGATTAAATCATAGTTTAATGAATCTTGAAGTTATTGAAGCAATTATTAAAAGTGAAAATGAATTAGGAGTTGAAGTTTATGAAAAGTAATATTAATTTAAATGAATATATTGATCATACATTATTAAAACCAGAAGCAACATTATCAATGATTGATACATTATGTAAAGAAGCTAAAACTTATTATTTTAAAGCAGTTTGTATTAATCCATTTTATGTTAATCGTGCTGTTACTTTATTAAAAAATAGTAATGTTAAAGTATGTACAGTGGTTGGTTTTCCATTGGGTGCCAATACTATACAAACTAAAGTAGCAGAAACAATTAATGCGATTAAAGATGGTGCTCAAGAAATTGATGTTGTTATTAATATTGGGGCACTAAAGGATAATGATCAAAAACTTGTATTGCAAGATCTACAAGCAGTTCGTAATGCATGTCCGTCAAATATTATTTTAAAAGTAATAATTGAGTGTAGTTTATTAACAACAGAACAAAAAATTATTGCTTGTCAGTTAGTAACTAAAGTAAAAGCAGATTTTATTAAAACTTCAACTGGTTTTGCTAATGGTGGTGCAACGGTTGCTGATATTAAATTAATGAAAGCAAATATTGGTGCTCATGTTGCAATTAAAGCTTCTGGTGGTATTAAAAATCAAGATGATGCAATGGCGATGATTAATGCTGGTGCTACTAGAATTGGTACTAGTAATGGTGTTGCTATTATTTCAGGACAAGAAGCTAAGGCTGGTTATTAAAATAGATATATTGACAATTATAATAAATAATAAAAGAAATTAAGATATTTAAAAAAATTAATTATATGTAAAAAATCCCTAATTAAAGGGATTTTGCCTAAGAAACCACGTACTTAACATACGCTTAGTAATCAAGTGGTATACGGTTTATCTTAAAGGACTTTATTGTATTTTACTATACTTTTATATATGATTCAAGTATAATAAATTTGATAACTTATGAAATGGTGTAGTATATAATGGTATTTATAATATTAGATGAATCCGGGACTTTATAAATAAATAATAGACATAAATATTTTGTCATAGCAGGGTATATATGTAAAGATATAAGAAAAGTAAAATTTATATATAACAAAGTAAAAAATAATTTAAAAGAAAGTTTAAAAAATAAAATTGGGGAGCGTGTCGAAGATGTCGATAACTAAAAAGTTTTAAAAATAGCTCCTTTCTTTTTTTACCCTTGAATTAAAAATAAATGACAAAAGACGAGAATAAAAATCTTGTCTTTTTTTTGTAATTGTAAAATTTTAAAATTTTTAATAACCGTCTTTAACGCTATTATCAACACGTGTTAGGGAACTAAAAAAGTGAACTACAACACAGTTGTTAAAAATAGTAGCTAGAACATGTGGACTTGCATGGATAAATAAAAAGTGGAGTGATACCTAATAAAATATACTAACCATTAATGGTAATTCTTGGGGTGGGAGCGAATTGGAAACTAGTATATATAGACCTGTTGTAGGGACCTATTGTATTAATTCTATTCTTTATTTAACCAACCTTGCCACTCCCCAGTGAGCAAGTGTTGGTTTTATTTTTTATTTTTTTTGAAAAATTTTTTTGGGCGAGAAAATAAATTTCAAACTTGTAAAAAAAATTGAGCGGTGCCGGTTCAATTAAAATATTAATTTGTTTAACACAAATTAAATAAATATTGAATCGAATGCCTCGATTTCTTTTTAAAATTTCACAATTTATTTTTGAGCCCAGTTTTCATGGAATGAATAAAACTAATAGTAGTATTATTAATAATCTAAAAATCAAAATATATGTTCTTTATGCTAGAAGCAACAGAACATATTAGAAAAGGAATATTAAATGAAAAATTATTTTTGCTGAACATGTAAACAAAAACAATTATATTATTTATTCTTTACTACTAGTGATATTAAAACAAGAAAAAAATTTTTAAGAGACAAAAATGGTAAAGCAATTTGTTATGACTGTATTTTAAAAATAAGTTAAGTAGGAGGTATAAATATGGATAAAACAAACTGTACAATAGATGATTGTAAACTTTTTATTAATCATGATGGTAAATGTAAAACTGAATATGATTTTTGAATTAATAAAGAAAAATTAAGAGAAAAATTTAAAAAAGAAGTAATTAAAGTAGCAATAATTGCAGAAATATTGAAACAAATATCTTCTGCAAATGCTATTGAAAAATTAATTTATTATCTTGATAATGAATTTATTGAATTACTTAAAGATGATATTAGTGATGTAATTAAAATTAATATTAGTAATTGAAAACTTAAATTAATAATGAAATTACAAGAAAAAATTCAAAATGGTGACTTTGAATAATGCAATATGACTTAATTATTGGTATTGATCCCGCTGGTATTGGTAATAATGGAATGGTTATATATTCAAGTGAAACTAATAATATTACTTTTAATGAAACATTCAAAACTAAAACAGTTTTAGAAAGTAAAAATATATATAAAGAATATTTTAAATTAATTAAAAAACAATTTATTAATCAAAAAATATTAGTTATTGTAGAAAATTTCTTTTTAAGCTCAAAACAATTATTAACTAATCCATTAGCAACACCTAAGATTATTGGTGCATTAATGGTATTAGTAGAAGATGTTATGAATTGAGATTATTTAGAAAGTGAACCAAAAAATAAAACTAATAATTTAAAAAATTATAAAGGAAATATAAAATTAACAAAACATGAACAAGATGCTTATAAGCATATTCAATACTATTTAAGGAATTATAAAAATGAAAGATAAAGCAAATTATGTCAAATTAAAAGTAAAACTGAGTAACACTATTGAAGCAAAATATTACGAAAAAGGTAATAAGGAATTATATTATAGTGTTCGTGGTCAATGAAATGGATTAAATTATGTTACTTTAATTTTTAATAACCCAAAATTTTATAGACGATGTATTTTATTAAACAAAAACGATGAAATTATTGTAACTGGTCAAATTTTTAATACTTTAAATATTCCTAAAAATCGTGCATTTTGTTCAATCAATGTTAAATGATTTAAAAAATGAAAAGAGTAAAAAAATGATTAAAAATACACCATTAGAATATATTAATGACAGAATTAAGCAGCATAAAGAAAATATTAATAAATATACAAAAGAAATTGAAAGATTGCAAAATTTTATTAAAACAAATGAAATTAGAATGACTGAATTAGAAATAATAAAAGATATTTTACAAAAAGGAGAAAAAATATAATGAATTTTAATCAAAATCCAAAACAAATGACTGATTTAGTAATAAAAAAAGATATGGAAAAAGTATTAGAAAATTTAAAAATTAAAATAGGAACTCTTGCATTTAAAAATGTTGAAGAAGAAATACATTATATAAATTTAATAATAAATAAAATGTCAGAACATATTTATTCATTAGAACAAGAAATAATTAGAAAAAATCAAATAATAAAAGATAAATTGGAATAAAAAATGATATTGTGAAAAATTTTATTAATAGTACCAATATTAATAACAAGCATAACACTAATAATATTTTTAATATTTATTATTAAAGAATTAAAAAATGAATATAAAGTATTGAAAATATTAAGTGAAATTTCTAATCAAATTGAAAATAAGGAGAATAAATAATGAATAAATGTGAACATGAAGATGTGAGTATTGAATTAGTATTTAGATGTGATAATTGTAAAGCTGTTCAATTTCAAAATCCAAAAAATAATAAGGAGAAATAACTAATGAAAATGTGTACTGATTGTAAAGAAAATTATAATTGACCAAATTGTCAAAATTGTTTTAAAAATAATGATAATAAAAATAAAAAAGAATAATAAATGTGGTTATGGTAGAGTTTTTGCTCATAAATGTAATAACTTATGTAAACAAAAACAAAATAAAAGAGTTAGGAAAGAAAGGTTAAATTATGAATAAAGAAAAACTAATTAATCATATTAATAATTTAATTAAATTAGAACCAGAACGTAGAACTGATGTAACTTTATTTATTTTAAAGGAATTAATTGAAAATGGAGAATTTGACTAATGATAATATTACCTACTTTGTTTGAAAATAAAGATGAAATTGAAATATTATCACCATTTCCAAAAGCAATTCATACAAGTAATGATATTAGAGCAATTATTTTAAGACAATACCCAAATGTTAAATCCAAACACATAATTGTTTCTGACCCCGAAAGTAATGTTGCATTAATAGTTGGTGATAATGATGTTTATCAAGGTTGAATTAAAGTAACAATTAAAAAATTAGAAATTAAAGGAGAATAAATAAATGCAGAAGGAAAAAATTAAAATTAGAATTCATGAATTTGAATTATATGATTATCAAGTAAATACTTTATTAGATATTGTAAGAGAAATGTTAAAAGCAAATAAAGGAGAATAAATTATGTTAGATGAAATTTTAAAAGTAATTTTTGATAGAGCAGATAAAAAAGAATTAATTTATATGATAGAAAGATTAATTCTTTGTACTAATAATCCGTCAGAAACAAAAAAATGATTGATTAGAGAATTTGATAAAAATCATTATGTTTTAGAAAAATTATTACAAATAAAAGGAGAAAAAAATGGAAACAAATAATTATACTTTAACCAAATTAATTAGAACTGGTATAAATCCAATTTGTGCAATGATTGGTACAAGTGCTTATTATGGTCAAGTAATTGCAAATCCAGTTTTAGGTTCAATTAATAGTTTATTATTTGGTAAAAAATTAGGTTTAGATATATGAAATTTAAATCAAAGACCAAATACTAAAACTAAATTAATTAATAGTTCTAAAAAAATTATTTTAGGTTTAGGAACAATTGGTTTAGCAAATTATAGTAAATGAACAGAAAATAATATTACTCCAATTATTCCAACAACACCAACTCCAATAACTACTACAACTACAACTGAGGGTCCACCATGATTATTATTAGATAAACAAGATAATCAGTCATTAATGGATTGAGATACATATATTAGTTTAAATGCTTATGGTATTTCAAATCTTATTAGTGGATTAACTGAGTTAATACCTAATAAATTTGAAGCAATAAGAAAGATATGTAATATGGCTACTGGTGGTTGTTTAATATCAAGTGGTGTTGCTATGGGTATTAATAATGATTTTAATAATGCTTATGCAGTACCTACCATAATTGCTGGTGCAAGTGAAATAATCCATAATTTATTACCAATAGAGACAAATCATAGTAGAGAAATGCAAGAAACAACATTTACAAATGAAGTTTCAAGATTAATAAATGATAATAGATTTACTATTAATAGTGAAACAACTAGTCAATATGGTAGTGATAATCTAAGCGAAGTACCATTAAATACTGATAATGCTTCATTAAATTGAGATTACAATCACATGAGTTTATAAAGGAGGTGAAAAGTATGAATAAAGAAAAATTAATTCAATATTATGATGATAAATTAAAACAACATGAAAAAGATTTAGAAGACATACGACTGAATGAACGTTTAATTGCAAATCTTTTAATGGATGCAAAATGTATGATTGAAAGAATTATTAAAGGTGAATTTGATGAATAATCAAAAATAAAAAAATAAATAGTTGAAAGGAAAATATTGAAATGAAAGAATTTTTACATGAATTAATAATTATTGGAACAAGTGTTGGAATATTAATTTGCAGAGAAATTATTGTTTTATTAAAAAGATTTATCACAACTCCAAAACATGTTAGAGCAAATAATAAAATTATAAAACATCAAAAAAAATTAGCAAAATTAAATGAAAAGATTAATAAAGAAAATAAATAAAAAAGTGGTGATGTAAATGTTAGAAAATGAAAATAATGTTCAACAAACAACTGAACCTTTAACTGAAAATAATGCTTCTTCACAAGAAATAGAAAATAAAGTTAATGAAGCAGAAAATAAGTTAAATAAACTTAATCAAGAAATTAAAGAAAAAGAAATGATTAATATATTTAAAAAATATCAAGTTAAAACGGAATTTTATGAGTTTTTAAAATTTAAAACAAGTAATATAGAAAATTCAAAAATTGAAGAAAGTATTAAAAAAATGATTAAAGAACAACCAGTATTTAAAGAAACAATTAATACAGGTGGCAAACCACAAACAATAATAACAAATCAACAAAATTCAATAAAAAGTACATTATTGGATTATAAAAAAAATAATAATTTATAACAGAAAGGAAATCAAAAAATGGCAATACAATTCAATAAAAATTTAGATAATACCGAAAAATTAGTAGAAGCACCAGAGTTTATAGAATTTTATAAACAATCAAATTCACCATGAGCAAGTTTTTTTCCTATCGAAATGGTTAATTCAACCAAAATTGAATTTATAGTTAAAAAACCAAAAAATTCAGAAATTAAAGTATTAAAATGAAATGATAAAAGTAAAGGATTAGATGTTAGTTATGCTGAAACTATTAAAATTTTAAAAGAAATTAAAGAAGAAGCAGTTGCAGGTGAAATAATTGCTAATGTTGATTTAAATGCTGAAAATGGACAAAATTTATTAAATACAATGCAATATGAAGTTGCTAATGACTTAGCAGATTATTTAGCAAATAATGATACAAATGTAATTGCAAAATATGCAACTAAAGTAGATATTACTGATAAATCACCAGTAGGATACTTAAAATCAATGTTAGATGCTTGAAATACTTTATTTCAATTAAGAAATAGTAATAATTGTCGTTTTTTTATTACTAATAATCTTTATGATAATATTGTTTATTTAGCTAATAATAAAGGTTTAATTACTGATAATCAGATTGCACAACAATTAAGATTAAATGGAAATGATTTATATATTAAAGGTGTACTATGTCAAATTGTAATGGATGATTATATGACATTTACTGATAATAATGAAACTAAAATTATGTCTTTTGTTTTAGCAACACCAAGAGCAATGAAAAGATATATGTTACAAAATACAGTTGTATATGTTCAAGATATTGCTGATGGTAAAGTTGGAAGAAGATATTTAGTTGGTGGAGAAGTAACTGGTGAATCAATACCCTATATAACAGATGAAGAAACAACTTCACGCTGAATGTTATGTGCAATTGTTAATAATGATAAAAATGATTTAAAAACTAAGATTACAAGTTTAACAACTGATATTACTGCAAATGTTAATAACAATAATAGTGAATTAAATACACAAATAAAAAGTACTAATGAACTTAAATCATTAAATCCAAATTTAACAAATCCAACTATTAAATATTTTAGTGATGCACAAGGAAAAACTAATGTAAGTAATCAAAAACAAAAAGCGGGTGACTTATATATAACTATTACTGCAAATGTTAATGATTTAAATTATAAAGGAACAACAAATCCAATTAAAATAACTCTTAAATAAAGGAAATTAATATCATGCCAATTGGTACAACTAGTACAGCAATACTTTTAAACATAAATAAACCAAAACATACTAGAACAAGTAACCAACAAGAAAATAAAAGTTTTTGATGAGAAATTTTAGAAATGATTGGTGTACAAGTTATAGCAGTAGCACTTGCTCCTTTTACTGGTGGATTAAGTGAAAGTGTAGCCCTTGGATTAGGTGCAAGTGATTTAGTTGCTAGTATTAGTGCTGTTGGTGTAGAGTTTTTAACTGATTTTACTATTAATCAAGTTTATGATTATTTAAAAGGAAATGTAACAAAATTAAATACTTTCTTTAATATACTTCCTGCATTTGCTGGACTTAATAAAATTAGTCGTGGTTATCGTACAAGTAAATTTATTAAACTAGCACAAAAAACTAAAACATTAGAACAAGTGGGAATTAAAGAAGCAAAAAATTTACAAGAAATTATTAGTCAAGTAAGTGGAAAAGAAATTTTAACAGATAAAATTATTGGTAATAAACGTTATTTAATGAATTATAGTTTTACTCCTAATCGTGAAACAGTATTACGAGATTTAGGTTATGTTGCTGAAAGACAATATAAAAATAATTTTCAAAAATTAGAAGCACAAGAGTTAAAAGATTACTTATTATTACAAAATACATTAATAAAACTAAGTCCACAATTAACTCCTAAATTTAAAATTAAAGATATTGAAAAAGCAAATAACTTTTTAAAAAAATTTAATACTGATTTAAAAAAAGTATTATCTATGAATCAGCATGATTGATTAAATTTAGTTCATACAATACATACAGAAAATAGATATGGAAAAACTTTAATTTTAGATTTACAAAAAATTCGTGCTAATTCTATTAAATTTAATTTTAAAAATAATATTATTCATCAACTTGTTTTAAAAGCAAATCAAACTTTTAAATATTTTGATATTAGATTTTATTTAAAAAAAGGTTTAAATAAATTTTGAAAAGATACACCATATTTTGAAAAAATAAGAGAAAGTATATATAAATTACAAGAAAAATTTGAAAAGTTAGAAAAACAAGCATTTGAAAAAATTAATAAATTAAAAGAAAAAGCAACTGATTTATTTACTAGTGCAGAAAAAAGAGCAATTAAACATGCACAATTAATTCCATTAAATTCACCAGTATTTATGGGTTGTAAAATTCAACCTTTGTCATTAGATAAATGTGCAATTACTATTTATCATCGCAATCCTAAATATAAACCAATTACAGTTGTTGATAGTATTCTTAAAGCAAAAACTTTTGTTACTCAAATACATCCATTCCATTGATATCGTTGATATAGTGGTTGATACATTGGTTATGGTGTTAATCGTAATAAATGATTAAAAGCAATAGCATTTGCTCCACCAGTTTTACAACAAGTAATTAGAGATAGTTTTAAAGTATATAGAGAAATATTTAGAATAATAAGAACTTATCATAAAGTAGTAAATGTTATTAATAATCCTATTGAAAATATTAACAAATCATTTAAAAATGTTGGTTTAAAATTTAGTGTTAATACTTTATTTGGTACTGGATTATTACATCATTTAGAAAAATTTGCATATAGTCAAGTTGTAACAAAAAGTAAGAAAAAATTAAAAAAAGGTAAAAATAAAATACAAAAAGAAATTGAACATATAACACATAAAAAAACAAAAAAACATACTCATCATTATAAACAAGCATTTTTTAAGGAATGATAAATTATGATTAATAAACTTTGAACTGATGTCAGTCTTGAAAATTATAATAACTGATATCCATTAACTGGAAAAATTACAGAAACACCACAGCAATATATACAAACATGACCTAATGTTAATGATTGATTTAAAACTTTTGCTATTCGTGCTCAAAATGATATTAATGCTTATCTTGATTTTATTTTATCTAAATTTCCTTTTGATAGTTTTAAAGATGAATTAATTAAAGAAACATTAAGAGATATGGTTTATGTTATGGTTGAACATTGAGTATTTAATCGTACACCAATTGAATTTAATGTTGATGCTACTATTCAATTTAATAATGGTAGTCAATTTAGTGCAAATAGTACTCCTACAATTAATGTTTGAGATTTAGCACCTAGTAGAATGAAAATATGAGCAAGATTAACAGAATTAAAACAAATATTTTCAAGTTATAATGATGATGAAATAGATGTTGAAAAAATTGACTTAAAAGCATTTTATACTAGAAATCAAATTGATAAATTAATTAAAGAACAAAAAGAATTTACATTATCAAAACAAATGAAATTGTATGATGATTTAGTTGATGATAATGAAAATGAAATATATAGAGGTCCTGTTACAAAATTTATAAATAAAGGTTATGTTGCAACAGATTATGATAAAGAATCTGAAACAATGATTTTAGATTGACCTGATGAAATTGGTACATTACCACCCGAAGCATTACAAAATAATCCACAAATTGGTGATTATACACATGCACCAACTTGTGATTTTTCTGCTAAACAACAAAAACGAATTACTACTAATGAAAATGAAATTACAAAATTAAATACTGAATTAATTAAAGCAAACGAAAATATTAATGATGTTAAAAATAATTGATTTAATATCGAAACTAGTCCCCTATGAAAAAAAGTTGAAAATAATAATATAGAAACATTTAAATGATATTTTATTAAAATCAGTTATCAATATTCAACAGAAAATGACTTTATGAAATTTTATAAAGTAATTAAAATTTATTTAAATAATGTTTTTAATGAATTTGAATTATTAAATGTTGATTCCATGACTTATAATGAACAAATCTCAAATAAAAATATTTTAAATATTGGAACTATTTACTATGACAATAGAAATAAAAAATTTAGGGGTGGAGGTAATTCTTATCCTGAACGTGGAAAAATTAATTTAATTGGTGATATAAAAGAAATATATCAATATCAAGGAATAGATACGCCAACTGAATTTATAGCAGAAGAAAGTACTGAACGTGATTATTATACAAAAATAGAAACTAATAATTTATTAGATAAAAAGCAAAATAAATTAACTACTGGCGAAAATATTAAAATTGATGAAGTAACTAATACTATTAGTGCTATTGGTGGTAAAACTGATTTATCTGATTATTATAAAAAAGAAGAAGTAGATAAAAAAATAGAAGATAAAATGGATAAAGACCATTTTAAATATGTTTTTTCTATCAATACTATTAGTACTGAAATTCCTAATTTAGAAACTACTGATAAAACTATTGCCGGTGCTATTAATGAATTAAAAGATATTCCTCCAACACCAAGTCCAAGTCGTTCAAATTGAAAAGAAGTAGGAACAAGAGAAAAAAATAAATGAGATAATTGACAAATTACTTATGATTTTATAGTTAATAAACATTATAGAGTTTATTATTCTTGAAGTATATATAATCCAGTTTATACTATACAAGAATTTATTATAACTGATAAAAAAATTGATGGTGTACAAATACAAACCTTTAATGATAGTGCTAATATAGTAATTTTATCAGTTCAACATGCAAAATTGATTACTATTTATAGCGGAAAAGGTAATTTAAAAGGTAATGTATGAAAATTAGAAGAATTACAGGAATAATATTATGTTTTTTAAAATTATAAAAATTATTTTAGGTTTAATTGGAGTACTATTATCTTCTGCAACTGCTGGTTTAATTATATTTATTATTGTAAAAATTGTATTAAAAATTAATCAAATATTTTAGAAAGGTGGTGAATATTATGTTAAGTTTATTTAAAAGAAAAGATAAAACAAATACTAGTGATAATCAAAATGAAAAAGTAAAATTTTTAACTAATAAAAATAAAAGTACACATGCTTCTATTTTAAATTATTTTGGTTTTAATGATTTTAACCATGAAACTTATTTTACTGATTTTGTAGCAGAAAATAATGCTAATTTATATAATGCTCCATTAGATATTAATAATGAAACTATTAAAAAATACTTAATTCAGCAAGAATTTTATAGAAAAAATTGAAATTCTATTTTTAAATTAAGCAAATTAGGAATTAGTGGTTATTTAATTTTTATTGCTAATGATGATTTATATTTTCAAGTAATAGATATTCAACAAAGAGTTTATGATATTACCGGTAAATTAATTCAATGTACTATTTTTTATGATAGTTATCAACAAAATGCACAAAATGTAAGATTATTTGAAATTTATACATTAAATAATGAACAAGTAACTATTAATCGTGCAATTTATAGTATTAGTGATAATAAAAAACAATTTCCATTAGATTTTAAATCATTCATTAATAATCCAAATTTAGAGCAAGAACAAACACTAAATATTAATTATATACCAATAGCAATTATGCGAAATAAAGCAAATGAATTAGCAGATTGTGATAAAGTAATGGATAAAATTAAAGCATTAGATGTTATTTATGAACAAATTGTTTTAGATACTATTTTAAACTCACCTAAATTTATTTTTAATCAAACTTATGGGAATGTTCAATCAGCATTAGAACAAACAGTAAGAACTTTGGTTACTAAAAACTACATATTTAAAAGTGGTGGAGATAATAACGAACAAAATGAAAATATTAATATGACAAATAGTAATTTTAAAGGTAAAAATTTAACTGATATATACGATTGAAATGTTAATGAAATATTTAAACGTTGTGGTATTCATATACCAAGTCAAAAGAAATCTGCACAACAATCAGTTCCCGAAAGTACAGCAGTAAATATTTCAACTATTAACTATATTGAACAAAAATTATGACAATTTAATATTGATATTCTTAAATTTATTCAAATATTAGTACGTTTAGATAAAGACTTATTAAATAGTAAAACATTTAATATTAATGATGAACAAGAAATTAATAATTTAACAGTGAGATTAAAATTATTTAATCCCGAAAATAACCAATTAATAGGAGAAAACAATGGAAAACAACAACAAACCACAAACGAAATTTCCACAGAAACAAACTAAACTTAATCAAGCAGAAGTAGAAAATGATTATTTAATTGATAATATTCCTTATGACTTTACTAATATGATGAGAGCAACTAGTGACCCCGATATTAATAGAGCATACGATGAATTTAAAAAAAGAACAATTTATATTTATGAAATTGAACGTTTATTTAAAAATAATGAAAATAATACTTTAAAATTTTCAGCAAATACTATTAAAATCGGATTTATTGATATTGAAAAAGTATTAAAAACTACTGCTGTTGAAACATCTGATTTTACTATGCAATTAAATCAAAGAGCAAGTACAAATATTAATGATAATACAATTGAATATAGTATGACTGATATTAAAAATTTAATTTTTCAAGAAATAAATTTATTAAATCAATTTAAGTTATATGCTGTTTCTATTAATGAACCTTTAACTGAAAATAATATTGATAATTTATATATTATTAATAATTATTCACAGCCTTATCAAAATCCAAAAACAAGAAGTACTAAAAGTATTACTATTATTAAAATTAAAGATTTTAAAACAAGAGATGGTTATCCAATTATTATTAAATTACAAAAACCATTAGATAAAGATACCAAAGTTACTGGTTTAAAAATTAAAGCCCCTAGAAGCATGATTTTTGGCAATATAAAGGTACTTGGTGAAGTTGACAATATGGAAGTATACCCTAAGTTATTTGTTAAAGATAAGATAGCATTTCCCTTATTATCAATGCCTATTGAAACTCAACCAAAAGTTAGAATTTTACAACAATGATTTAGTGAACAAATATTACCTTGAAATTTAGCAAAACAATTTATTGGACAAGAAAAATCAGTTTTAGACTTAATTAAAATTAGTAGTGGTTCTGTAACAAGAAGAGAAGTTATTAATAATGCAAGAATAACCCATGCTTGATTAGGATATGAGTTTAGTAATGTTTTAGGTGGTAAATGACCATTAAAAAGTCAAAAAGAATTAAAGGATAAAGAAGTTTGAGATTTTGTAGGTGAAAGTCAATTTTATCAATATGTTGCAACTAATAATAAATTTGATGATATTGAAATAGAAATTAAAGATGCACCAACTAATGATAGTTTACAACAGTTATTATTAGATATGTTAAGTTACACATATAACTATAATAGAAATTTTGAAGGTGCTACATATAGTGAGAAAAATGGAAAACCAGAAAATGCTATTGCAAAATTAAAGGAGAAATTTGAAGGACAAAAGCCAGATGAAGTTATTACTAATTTATTTAGACAATGAAAATTAGATTATCCAAATTATATTAATTTAGAACAAGTTAAAATATTTAAACAAGTATTTATTATGTTATCAAATAATATTTATTCAAGTATGTCAATTAATAAAGGTTTAAATGATGATAATAAAATTTTGTTACCTTATTATTTTGAATTAAAATCAAGTCCAATACATCCTACTATAAATGATATTTGACAATTTAAAGATGTAAAAGTAGTATTAAAATCTGCATATTTTGATTTTACAGATATTAATAACGTTAAATTAAAAAATAATGATATTAGTCAAAATGAATTATTTAAATTAGATGATAATCAATTTAACTGATTATCTATAACTAATGAATTAGAAAGTAATAATATTCCGTCATTAATTCCTGCTGATTGAACATTAGGTAATGGTGAATATGGTAAATATTTTACAAGAGCAATTATTGACAAAAATAAAATTCAAAATGCTTTAAATTTATATGGTTCAAATAAATCTCAATTATTTTCTAAATTAGAATTTTATAAAGAAATTTCACAAATTGATAATGATAATGAATTTCAGTTACAAATTGAAAACCCGATTAATAACTTAAATCGGGTAGAAATTAGTGGTATATTTGGTGCTGGTAATTATGATTTAATTTTAATTACTGATAAACAAGAAATAAATTTACATAATATTAATTTATTTGATAAATATAATGAAAATATTTCCTATATAAATCTAGAAATTTAATGATTAAAGTACCCTTCTGGATAATTTCCATCTCATACTATATCATCATTATTATGCTTTATTTTATCAAAATATAAATATATTTGATGATTATCTAAACTTTTATGTGACCATATAGTTGTTGTTCCTAATACTACTTGTCCATTTGTTTCTAGATAAGATTTAATATTAGTACCTATATTATGGGTAAGCACCCCCCCCATGATTAAACCTATTGTTCCAGTTGTAGCACCAGTTAGTGCTAATGCTAATGTTATTTTACTTAAATTTGTTTTTATTCATGTTTTCATATTAAATTACTCCTTTTTTTCCTTGATTTTACTTTTAAATTGTACTATTTTTGATTATTTTTACAAGTATGCTTTTAAATGGAAAATAACGCCTAAATTAAAGGCGTTTATTTTATAATACCTATACTATTAATTATATTGAAATTGTTTATTATATAGCAAATGTGAAGATACTTTTTTTCACAGTAGCATTATTTTTACCCCTAATTACATTTTTATATGGATACAGTGCATAAAACAGAGCATCATAAGGGTCTTGATACATATTTTTGTCAGGAATATTAGTTTTTGTTTCATCATAACGTAATTCTTCTAAACATTGAGTTGTTTTTGGTAAATCATCTTTATTTGCGTAAAAGTTTCCATAACTCATAATATTTCTCATTCAAACTACTCTATTAGTTAATCCGGCTTCTTGATTTAAATTTGAAGCATGTTTAATAGCAGTTTGTGTTATTAAAATAGTATTGTATTCATCAATTAATTTTTGATTTAATCAATCCATTGCTGTTCTTGCTTTATCATCATAAAAATAAATTGCTTGTTCAAAATTTTCAAAATTATCCATTAATCCTAAAATTTCATTAACATAAGCATTAATTTTTTCATTTTCATTTATAAAGTCATTTGGTGTAACTACTAATTCACAAATAATATAAGCATCATAATAACCAGTATTATTATATTCTTTAAAACCAACTACCATAAATACAGTATGGTCTTTTGGTCCCGTAGCTCAATCAATACCAACACTATAAAAATCAAATTTATACATTTCTTTTTCTTGATTATAAAATTGTTTTAAATCATATGATTGTCAATATTTTACTGTTTTTTGAAATGGGAAAATTGTTGCATCACTATCTAAAAATTCAAAACCATAATAAACAGTATTATATTCATCTTCATTACTTTTTTTCATTTCTAATAATTTTCTTTTTTGGATATCCGGTAACTTATCTCAAAATGGTTTAATAGTGAATCTTAAAACAAATAAACCTAAACCACTAAACATGTCTTTATTTTCATAATAAACTTTGCCAATTTTTTTAAGATTTTCCATTACTTCATTATTTAATGGTAAAAATGGCGTACAGTATTTTAAATAAAATGGATGATATTTATCATAAGGATTGCATGTAAAAGTCATAAAAAAGTTTTTATAAAAATAACGAGTAATCTTTTTTCCAAAAGTAGGGCTATATATATTTTTATCAATAAAAGTTCAATTTCATTCTTTAATTGGTTCATTTGACACTTTAATTCTGTTACTTCTAAACATAGATATTTCTAATCGCTCATAGCGATATGTTAATTCTTTATTAGTAAGTGTTTCTTTTTCTTCTGCCATGATTATTTCATCTGTTCTTGAACCTAAAAAACTTGACCCACCTGCTTCTTTTCCAAAAATTTTATTACCATTAGCATAACCAATAAAATCAATTTGTTGATTACTTGGAAAGATAATACATCCCCCATCCTTAGTAATTTTTCATTTAATGCCATGTGGATTATTAGGTAATAAATTAATATTATATGTATCTAATAAAACTTGACAAACATTCATTAAAGCACCAATTGTAGTTTCACTATGAGTATTTTCATATCTTCTTACTTCTTGGACACTACTATCACTAAAATTACAACATATAAATAAATCAAATGCTAAACAGTTTCAAGTTTTTCTTGTTCCACGTGCTGTTGGTATAAAACGATAAAAACAATTAGTAGTAAAATATTCTGCTCATTCATCACCAACAAATGCTTTAAAAATATCTCAACTAAAACTATAATTATTATCACTAAAATTAAGATTATATTTTTTATTCAGTTGTGCATAACTACTAATAAAAGCCATATTTTACTCCTTATTAACATATATAAGTTAAAATTAAATTATTTAAAAGAAAGGAACATTAAAAATGTTAACACTACCATTTCCTAATCTTTTTGATTGAGACAAACACGATTTTAATCAAGATGAATTAAGTTTAAAACAAACAGAAGAATTATTTAAAAAAATAGATGATTATTTATGAAGTACATGTGATAAATCTAAATATAAATCATATAGATTTAGACAACGAAAACTAAAAGCAAAAAAAGGTTTATTAACTTATAAACGACGTATTTGTACTTATTATAACATAGAAAAACAAAAAACTGAATATGCATCCTTATTAGATAACTATCTTGGTGTTAAAAAATATAGTAAACTTGCACCTAACGTTATTAAACAAATTTTAAAATATTTTGCTGATGGTAAAAAGTATCGTGATGTTTGTGATACTTTTATTGAAGATTTAATAAGTAATAGTACAGTTTGTAGAACATATCAAAAATTTGAATTACCAAAAGCAAATATTCCCAAAATACCATTACAACCAAATCAAAATTTATATGTAAATATTGATGATGGTCATCGAAAATTTAAGTTTAATGAAAAACACAATACTAAAAATTGTAAAAAATGTTCGATGAGATTAATAGTAATGTGTACTGGTAAAAAGAAAAATGGAAAATTAATTAATAAAAGAGCTGTATGTAAAATAAGAGTATCAAAAACAGAAATTGGTGCTGAAAAAACCGCAAAATTAATAGAAAAATATGGTAATTTATTTTTTGAAAACTTTGACCAAGCAAATTTAATAGTTTGTGGAGACAGTGCAAAATGAATTAGAAAAACTGCTACCATTTTAAATGCCAAATTTATTTTAGATAAATTTCATGCTTTTCATGTTTTATTTCTTGGTATCATGGCTGGAAGAAGAAAAAATCAAATTGATAAATTACACTATCAAAATGCAATAAATTTATTTGCCAAAGGTGAATATTATGAATTAATTGATTTTTTACAATCATTAACTTTACAATATAAAAAAATAAAAGTTGGTTATTTTATTAATGCAAAAGATGGTGTATTAAACCAAGCACTAGTTGAAAATATTGGTTGCTTTACTGAAACTAATATTAAACAAATTTTAAAGCATATGATTGGTGATAGAACTTATAACATTGATATGTATACAAAAATGGTTAATTTTAAATGTTATCAAATAAATACAGCCATCCAGTTATTATAAATTAAAACTTAAATTTAAAAAATAACTAAAAATAAAATAAAACTTATTAACGTAAAGTTTAATAAGAATTTTTGAGTTATAAAAGTAAGTATTATTGTTGACTAATATTTTCTAAGTGTTAAGATTAACATACAATTGCATATTGAAGTCAAAATTATTCTCGTCTAACTTTATAATTTTAAGACAAATTTGAATATTATTGACAACATCGGTATGCTCCCTAAAATTGAAATAAAAGCTACAGATTTAAATGTTACAGAAAAAGCAATTTTTATAAATCAATTATTAACCTTAAATGATGTTAAATTAATAGGAATTTATATTAATACAAAAAATCCAAAACTTTTAAAAAATATAAAACATATTGCAGATAAATATAATTTTTTAACTAAAGTTATGTTAAATAAAATGTTTGAAAATATTAAAGAATATTTTGAAGATGAAAGTGAAATTAATTTTAGGATTGATGAAAGACAAGATAAAGGGTTATTTCCAAATGGTTTAGAACAATATTTAAAACAAAATTGAAAATTATGTAATGTGGATGGGTTACACTTTATTGGACACTAATTACGTAGACAAGTTCACAAATTAGTTAAAAGAAAGGAAAATAATTATGGCCAATATTAACTCATATTCAGATGAATTTAAAAAACAAATAGTAGCTTTATATCAAAGTGGCAAGTCAGTATCTTGTCTTGTTAAAGAATATAACGTTACAAGAGCGGCTACTTATAAATGAATTAAGCAATTTACTAATTCAGGCAGTTTTAAAACCAAAGATAATCTTTCTGATTTAGAAAAACAATTAATTCAAGCAAATAAAGAATTAAAACAATTACGAATGGAAAATGATATTTTAAAGCAAGCAGCACTAATAATAGGCAGAAAATAGAAATTATTGCAAATAATAAATCTAAATATAAAATTCGCACAATGTGTCGTTTTTTAAAACTCTCTAAATCAACATATTATTTTAATTTAAAGAAAAAAAATAAAAATCAAAATAATATTTATGATGAAGCTGTTATTAGTGCTTTTAAAGAAAATAAAGAAGTTTATGGTACTAGAAGATTAAAAGTCATACTAGCAAACCAAGAAATTTATTTATCACGCAGAAAAATTAAACAAATTATGAATAAGCATAATTTAATATCAAAATACACTAAATTATCATTCAAAAATCATCATAATAAAGTCAATGATAGTCAAATTACCAATCTTGTTAATAGAAACTTTAATAATAAAATTAAAAATGAAGTTATTGTTAGTGATTTAACTTATGTTCAAGTTAATGGTAAGTGAAACTATATTTGCTTATTAATAGACCTATTTAACCGCGAAATTATTGGACATAGTGTAGGTACTAAAAAAGATGCATCATTAGTATATCAAGCATTTATGCACTCAAATCGCTGTTTAAAAGATATTGAAATATTTCATAGCGATCGCGGTAACGAATTTAATAATAAAACTATTGATAAACTTTTATTAGCATTCAACATAACTCGATCTTTAAGCAAAAAAGGCTGTCCTTATGACAATGCTGTTGCTGAAGCAACTTTTAAAACTTTCAAAACTGAATTTATTAATGATAAAAATTTTACATCATTAATCAAATTAAAATTAGAATTATTTGATTATATCAATTGATACAACAACATAAGAATTCACAGCACCTTAAACTACCTAACTCCAGTTAATTATCAAAAACAAGTGTCTACCAAAAAACAGTCCTAAAAAGGGTTGCCATTCCATACATTCTATTTTTAAATATTTCACCAATCTTTTTATCATTCCAAATAAAATATTTGATTTATTAGTATTTTATTTCCAAAAATTTGAAAAACTTATCAAAAAAAATAGATTTTTCTGATAAATCAATATATAATTTATGAGATACGAAAGTAAGGAGGCAACAGACTATGGCAGTACCAGCAAGAAGAACGTCAAAAATGCGTAAAAATACACGTCGTGCCCATGATAGTTTATCTGCAACAACTACAACTAACTGTTTAAATTGTGGAGCAATTACTAAACCACATCATGCCTGTATGAAATGCAAGACATACAAAGGTGTAAGTATTACTAATCCATTACAAGCAGAAAAAACATCATCAACAGAAAAAAAATAAAATATGAATATATCTTATCTTAGATTACCTTCCTCTTATTTATTTAAAATATTATTTTAAATATTAGAGGTTTTTTACTTTACAAAATTATTTTATAATAGTTAATAATATATTAAAATATAGATTATAATTTATTAAAATAGACACTATTTATTAGGAAGTGTAGAGTATGAAAAATAAGGGCTATTATGATTTATTATTAAAGATTAGTGATGATATTAGCAATAATTTCCAAACATCACATATTAATGATGAAAAAGAATTAATTAAAGACATTGATCATTATTTAGTTAAACAACTAAATAATACTTTAATTGAAAAATTAAAAACGATTAAATCACCAGAAGCAAAAATTGATTTTTTAAATCAAATCATAAGTAATTTTACTACTAATAAATTTAGTAATAACATTTTATTACAAGTAAATGATAATATCATAGATAATCATTTAACTTCTAATATTAGATTAAGTGATAATTATTTATTTACTAATGAAAACCAACAAGCATTAATTAATCATTTAAATCAGGAAATTAGAACTTGTGATGAAGTATACTTCATTTATCCTTTTATATCAAATTCAATTATTAATAAGTTACGTTCATCATTTACTTATGCTTTAAATCATAATATTACTATTAATTTTATTACTACTACTTTTGATGATATGGCTTTATTTGTTAATTTATATGCATTAGTTAAAATAATAAAAAAGTATCCTAATATTAAAGTTAAAGTTGAAAATAATTTAGAAAAACGTAGTGAAAGAATTCATATTAAAGCTGCTATCTTTAAACGAAATTCAGGTTTTTCTTCAGCAATAATTGGTTCATCAAATTTAACGCAAAAAGGTTTAGCTAGTGGTCGTGAATGAAATATTAAAATTAATGAATTTGATAATAAGCAACTATATCAAAATATTTTAAATCAGTATTATAAATTATGAAATGATAATTTAGTTGATTTAAATGATGAACAACAACGATTACAATTACTATCACGAATTGAATATAATCGATTGCTTGTAAATAAAAAAGATGAACAATGATTAGCAACTAATTATTTTCTTTATGATTTTCAAATTGCCTTAATTAATAAATTAAAGTTAAGAAGAAAACTTAAAAAAACAAAACATTTAATTGTCATGGCAACAGGTGTTGGTAAAACAGTAGTATCTGCTTTTGACTATTTAAATCAAATCAAAGAAAATAATAATCAAAAACCTTCAATTTTATTTTTAGCACATCAAAGAGAAATTATTGAACAAGCAATTATTACTTTTCGAAAAGTAATAAATGATAAAAAATTTGCAACTATTTTAAATAGTAAACAAAATAATTTTCAAGAACAATATTTATTTGCAACAGTACAAACTGTACATAGACATCTAAATAAGTTTAAACGTCAACAATTTGATATTATTATTTTTGATGAAGCTCATCATTTGGCTGCCAAAACTTTTCAGACAATTTTAAATTATTTTCATCCTAAACAAATTATTGGTTTAACAGCAACACCAGAACGAGAAGATAATAAAAACATTATTAATTATTTTGATAATGAGTTTGCACATGAATTACGATTGTGAGATGCAATTAATGAAAAACTTTTATCACCATTTGATTATTATTGTATTGATGACATTACTGCTGATTTAATTGGTATTGATTTAAATAATGATCAACAATTATTTAAAAAATTAAATACTGAAGCAAGAAATAAGTTATTATTAGATGTAATTAATGACTATATTGGATTTTATAGTAATCGGATTTGTTTAATTTTTTGTATTAACATTACTCATGCACAAATTGTTGCTAGATTTTTGCAAAATCAGGGCTTAAAAGCAGATTTTTTAACAAGTAAAAATCAAACTAATCGTAGTAAAATAATTAATGATTTTAAAAATAGAATTATTAATTATTTATGTGTAGTAAATATTTTTAATGAGGGAATTGATATTCCTGAAATTGATACTATTATTTTATTACGACCAACTAATTCAAAAACAGTATATTTACAGCAATTAGGAAGAGGATTGAGAAAAACAGAAACTAAACATTGTTTAGAGGTTTATGATTTAATTGCTAATATTGATAAAAAATATGACATAACCATTGGTATTAAAAATCTTTCGAACTCACATATTATAAATGTTAATAAACAATTAACTAATAGTTTTAATTTACCTTATGGATGTACTATTACTTTAGAACCAAGAAGTCAAAACGTCATTTTAACTAATTTAAAGCAATGATATCAATCACGAAAAAAAATTTATTTGGTAATTCAATCATATTATCAACTTTATAATGATAATGCTATTTTTAAAATATTAATTGATTATGATTTGACAATTCAAGAATTTTATAATTTTTTAAATGATTTTTATTTACGAATAGCAAAAAAAATAAAAAATTATCAAACCCATGATAATGATACTAATCGTAATCAAAATATCTTAAAACAATTCTTATTTTTAAATGATTATCAAATAGTTAATTATTTTTATTTAAGATTAAGTCAAGAATTAGATACTGAATTAATTAATTATCATTATGACAATTTATTAATAGCATCATTATTATATGAGGTTACAAGTAATAAAGTATTTAATCATATTTTTCCAAATTTTAATGAAATACCATGTTTAGTTACAAATTTCATTGAAAATAACAAATTGGTTGTTAATGAACTAAAAATTATTCTTAAATATAAACTAGATTATGAAACATTGTTACTTAATGAACATTTTAATCAAGATTATCCTTTATTATCTTATCAATCAACATTTACTGTGCATCAGGCACTATGTACAATTAATCGTGTTAATTTTAATAAAAAACTTGGACCTTTAAAAATTATTGCCTTTCAAGCGGGTCATTTGACATTTAATGAAAATAAATCAGTAATTTTTGCAGATATTGATGGAACAAATTATGGTAAATTAACTAGTTATAATAAATTAACAAAAGAATATTACTGATCAATACCAGAAAATAAAACGATTAATTCAAAATTAGTGAAAGATTTACAAAATAATAATATTGAAAAAATATTATTTTTAAATAATGATTGTAATAAAAAATTTAAAAATCTTGCTTTAAAGTTGTATGACTTTATTGGTATTGGTCAATATCAATTAACAATTAAGAGTGATTATATTACTATTAAATTTTTAGTAGAATAAATAATATTTTATTTTTTTAATTTTATAAAAAATTTTAATGATTTTAATTTTAAAAAAATAATGTTTTTTTATGATAATTAGGTTGACAATAATTATGGCATGTTGTACTATTGTTATTGTCCCAAAAATAAATGGGTTACAAACTAGAAAAAACGATCTTTGAAAACTAAATAGAACAAGAATTAATCCGTCAATTTTTTATTAAAAATTAAATAAGTCAGACATCATCTTTTAACAAAAACAATTTTATTGAGAGTTTGATCCTGGCTCAGGATTAACGCTGGCGGCATGCCTAATACATGCAAGTCGAACGAAAGTAGCAATACTTTAGTGGCGAACGGGTGAGTAACACGTATCTAACCTACCATTTAGTGGGGAATAACTGTTGGAAACGACAGCTAATACCGCATATGTTATTTATTTGCAATGATAAATAATGAAAGGAGCATTTGCTTCGCTAATTGATGGGGATGCGGCGCATTAACTAGTTGGTAAGGTAATGGCTTACCAAGGTAACGATGCGTAGCCGATCTGAGAGGATGAACGGCCACATTGGGACTGAGACACGGCCCAAACTTCTACGGAAGGCAGCAGTAGGGAATTTTTCACAATGGGCGAAAGCCTGATGGAGCAATGCCGCGTGACTGATGAAGGTCTTCGGATTGTAAAGGTCTGTTGTAAGGGAAGAAGTGCTAGAATAGGAAATGATTTTAGTATCGACCATACCTTACCAGAAAGCCACGGCTAACTATGTGCCAGCAGCCGCGGTAATACATAGGTGGCAAGCGTTATCCGGATTTATTGGGCGTAAAGCGTGCGTAGACGGTTTTGCAAGTCTGAGGTTAAATTTAGGGGCTCAACCCCTAACCGCCTTGGAAACTACATTACTAGAGTATAGGAGAGGTTAGTGGAATTTCATGTGTAGCGGTGGAATGCGTAGATATATGAAGGAACACCAGTGGCGAAGGCGGCTAACTGGCCTATTACTGACGTTGTGGCACGAAAGCGTGGGGAGCAAATAGGATTAGATACCCTAGTAGTCCACGCCGTAAACGATGAGTACTAAGTGTTGCCATGAGGCAGTGCTGTAGCTAACGCATTAAGTACTCCGCCTGAGTAGTATGCTCGCAAGAGTGAAACTCAAAGGAATTGACGGGGACCCGCACAAGCGGTGGAGCATGTGGTTTAATTCGAAGCAACGCGAAGAACCTTACCAGGTCTTGACATACCTTGCGAAGCTATAGAGATATAGTAGAGGTTAACAAGGATACAGGTGGTGCATGGTTGTCGTCAGTTCGTGTCGTGAGATGTTTGGTTAAGTTCAGCAACGAACGCAACCCTTGTCCTTAGTTGCCAGCATTAAGTTGGGGACTCTAAGGAGACTGCTAGTGTAAGCTAGAGGAAGGTGGGGACGACGTCAAATCATCATGCCCCTTATGACCTGGGCTACACACGTGCTACAATGGCTGATACAAAGAGTCGCTAAACCGCGAGGTCAAGCAAATCTCAAAAAGTCAGTCTAAGTCCGGATTGAAGTCTGCAACTCGACTTCATGAAGTCGGAATCGCTAGTAATCGCGAATCAGCAATGTCGCGGTGAATACGTTCTCGGGTCTTGTACACACCGCCCGTCAAACCACGAGAGTTGGCAATGCCAGAAGTCGGTGTCCTAACCGCAAGGAGGGAGCTGCCAAAGGCAGGGTTGATGATTGGGGTTAAGTCGTAACAAGGTATCCCTACCGGAAGGTGGGGATGGATCACCTCCTTTCTATGGAGTTTAGTTTCTAATAAGAAACCAAGACAACAAGAAAAATTAGATGGATGATTTATTGGATTACTTCTTTTGTTCTGTTTAGTTTTCAGGGATTGTTTTCTCTGAGCAATTGTTCTTTAAAAACTGGATAATAGACATCTTTTAAAAAAATAAGATAATTTTTATCTTGCAATAGGATATTCTAAAAATAAATTATTAAGAGCGTATGGTGGATGCCTTGGAATTGGAAGACGATGAAGGACGCGATTACCTGCGATAAGCTTCGGGGAGCTGGAAATAAGCTTTGATCCGGAGATGTCCGAATGGGGAAACCCACTATCTTTAATCAGATAGTACTGTACAATGAATTCATAGTTGTGCAGAGTGATACCTAGAGAATTGAAACATCTTAGTACCTAGAGGAAAAGAAAGCGAATGCGATTCCCTTAGTAGCGGCGAGCGAAAAGGGAGCAGCCTAAACCAGTCGTCAGACTGGGGTTATAGGACTGTCTATTAGGTTCGACCTATGAAGAGTTACAAAATTTATATATAGCAGAAGTTGTTGGGAAGCAACGCCATAGATGGTGAAAGCCCAGTATGCGAAATGTATAAATCTCTTGACAGTATCCTGAGTACGGCGAGGCACGTGGAACCTTGTCGGAATTTGCGCAGACCACTGCGTAAGGCTAAATACTAACCAATTACCGATAGTGAACCAGTACCGTGAGGGAAAGGTGAAAAGTACCCCGAGAGGGGAGTGAAATAGTTTCTGAAACCATATGCTTACAACAAGTCGGAGCCCGTTAATGGGTGACGGCGTGCCTTTTGTAGAATGAGCCGGCGAGTTACGATTACATGCAAGGTTAAGTTGAAAAGACGGAGCCGAAGTGAAAGCGAGCCTGAATAGGGCGTTTAGTATGTGGTCGTAGACCCGAAACCAGGTGATCTAGCCATGAGCAGGTTGAAGTTAATGTAACAGTTAATGGAGGACCGAACCAACGTTCGTTGAAAAGACCGTGGATGACTTGTGGCTAGCGGTGAAATTCCAATCGAACCTGGAGATAGCTGGTTCTCCCCGATATAGTTTTAGGACTAGCGTCAGAATTAGTGCAATGGAGGTAAAGCTCTGAATGTATGATGGCCCCACCTCGGGGTACTGAATGCAATTAAACTGCGAATGCCATTGTTACATATCTGGCAGTCAGTCTATGGGTGATAAGGTCCATGGACGTGAGGGAAACAGCCCAGATCATCAGCTAAGGTCCCCAAATCAATGCTAAGTGGAAAACGATGTGGAATTGTTCAGACAGCTAGGAGGTTGGCTTAGAAGCAGCCATCCTTTAAAGAGTGCGTAACAGCTCACTAGTCGAATGATTCTGCGCGGAAAATGTACCGGGGCTAAGCATTGTACCGAAGCTATGGGTCTATATATATATATATGTTTACATATATTGTGGGCGGTAGGGGAGCGTTCTAATCTGCGACGAAGTTAGACCGGAAGGACTAGTGGAGCGTTTAGAAGTGAGAATGCCGGCGTGAGTAACGATTGAAGGTGAGAATCCTTCATGCCGATTGACCAAGGTTTCCTGGGCTAGGTTCGTCCACCCAGGGTTAGTCAGGACCTAAGGCGAGGCCGAAAGGCGTAGTCGATGGATAACAGGTTGATATTCCTGTACCACCATGGTGACTGATGGAATGACGGAGAAGGCTAAAATGTCCCAGTGGTTGGTAGTGCTGGGCTAAGTACAAAGAGGGTTGTGTAGGCAAATCCGCACAGCGTTAACCTTGAAGTACGATAGGGAGTGAACGGTTCGCTTAGTAACGAAGCATTTGATGCCATACTTCCAAGAAAAGTTTCTAAAGACATCACCATGGTGCCTGTACCGAGAACGGACACACGTGGTCAAGGAGAATATCCTAAGGCAAGCGAGATAACTATAGCTAAGGAACTCTGCAAAATAACCCCGTAAGTTAGCGAGAAGGGGAGCTCATAGCAATATGAGTCGCAGTGAAGAGGTCCGGGCGACTGTTTAGCAAAAACACAGCTCTCTGCTAAGTCGTAAGACGATGTATAGGGGGTGACGCCTGCCCAGTGCTGGAAGGTTAAAGAGATTTGTTAGCGTAAGCGAAGCTTTGAACTGAAGCCCCAGTGAACGGCGGCCGTAACTATAACGGTCCTAAGGTAGCGAAATTCCTTGTCAGGTAAGTTCTGACCCGCACGAAAGGCGTAACGATCCGGACGCTGTCTCGGCTATAGACTCGGTGAAATCTTAGTACCTGTGAAGATGCAGGTTACCCGCGATTAGACGGAAAGACCCCGTGGAGCTTTACTACAACTTGATATTGAATTTTGGTGTAGTTTGTACAGCATAGGTGGGAGACGTTGATATGCAGACGCTAGTAGGCATGGAGTCACCATTGGGATACCACCCTTGCTATATTGAAATTCTAACTTGAGACCATAATCTGGTCTAAGGACAGTGTCTGGTGGGTAGTTTGACTGGGGCGGTCGCCTCCTAAAAAGTAACGGAGGCGCCCAAAGGTACCCTCAATATGAATGGAAATCATATGTAGAGCGCAAAGGTAAAAGGGTGCTTGACTGCGAGACATACAAGTCGAGCAGGAACGAAAGTTGGGCTTAGTGATCCGGCGGTGCTGTGTGGAAAGGCCGTCGCTCAACGGATAAAAGTTACCCCGGGGATAACAGGCTAATCTCTCCCAATAGTTCATATAGACGGGGAGGTTTGGCACCTCGATGTCGGCTCATCGCATCCTGGAGGTGTAGTCGCTTCCAAGGGTTGGGCTGTTCGCCCATTAAAGCGGTACGCGAGCTGGGTTCAGAACGTCGTGAGACAGTTTGGTCCCTATCTGTCGTGGGCGCAAGAAATTTGAGGAAAGCTGTTCCTAGTACGAGAGGACCGGAATGGACCTACCTCTGGTGCACCAGTTGTCACGCCAGTGGCACAGCTGGGTAGCTATGTAGGGCATGAATAAGCGCTGAAAGCATCTAAGCGCGAAGTCAGTTCCAAGATGAGATTTCTCATTCGAAAGAAGTAAGATCCCTTGAATACTACAAGGTTGATAGGTCAGGTGTGTAAGCATAGTGATATGTTCAGCTTACTGATACTAATAGATCGAGGATTTATTGAAGAATATATTCTCTATTGCAAATCAAAAGTAATCAAATTTAAAGATGTCTGTTTCTAGTTTTTAGGGAGCAATTGCTAAACTATTTGGTGTCCATGGCGGAGTGGTCACACCTGTTCCCATCTCGAACACAGCAGTTAAGCACTCCAGCGGCGAAAATACCAGCAATGGGAAAATAGCACGATGCCAAATTTTTTTGTTTGTGTTAGTATTTAATTTAAAATTTAAATTTTTTTTATGTTAAGATTGAGAGTATTAAAATGTAAAAAAGATTTTAAGAAAAAAGGAGAAAAAATGGATAAGGTTGAAAAGAAATTAGATAAAAAATTATATATTGGAGCTAAAATTGGATTCATAACAAATATTATAAATATTATTTGAAGTTTAATTATTACAATTATTTTAGCAACAGCAAGTAGTGTCATTTTTAAAAGTTTTACAAAATATGATCACACTTCATTAACATCAGGAGTTAGTACAATATTTATTGTTGGATTGATTTTTGGACTTTTAATTGCTATTGGATTTTCAATTGCAATAATTATTATGTGCAATAATATTTTAAAAGGAAATGCTAATAGTGGTTTAGCTGTTGGAATTGTAACTTTGGTTTTAGCAGGTTTTTCTTTAATAGTTATGTTTTCATCAAATTTTAATTTTATTAGTGGTATTAATATTATTTTTTTAGGACTTAATATTGCTTCAGGTGTATTATTAATTATTGGTAAATATCTTCCAGTTACTAATAAACCAGAAGAAGTAGTTTCTATGGTAAATGAATAATTAAAAATATTTAATAAATTATATAAATAAGGTTGGCTTTTAATTTCTAAAGCCTTATTTTATTTTTTATAATTTAAAACCATAAGGATAAGTAATGATTGGAAAATTTGGTTTATCATCATCATGCTTTTTTTTATATTGTATGTTATTAATTCATAAATAAAGGTATTGTAAACCAATACTAATAATTAACAGAAAAATAATAGCAGTAACTAATACTCCTACACCATATTTTTGGTAGTTGAAAAAAAAGTAAGGATAACAAGTATTAATATTTTCTCCTTGTTTAACACGTAGTACACCACGAACCATTACCATTACTACATAAAAACAAGGATAAAATAAAATAAATCACATATAAAGTTTATGATGATTTTTTAGTGAATAAAAATCACGTCCACATGATAAAGCAAAATTTAAAATCATAACAATTGGCATAATTAGATTTAGAATTATTGTTTTAAATCATAAATAAATATCAGTTCCATATTTACTTCTTTCTTGGCTATTACTAATGATACCTATTCAAAATACTAATATTGTAATTGTAATATAAATAGTAATGCTTAATAAAATATAAAAACTTGGTTTTGAATTTTCTTTAAATTTACTTTCAAATAAAAAAGCAAATAAATAAATGAGTACTAAATAATTAGTTTGAGTTGTAAAATAAAAATAATAAATTGCCAATCTTTCAGTTGGTTTATCAACATTAGGAACAATGAAAGCATTGGGATAATTAATAGTAATTATTAAATCAAAAATTAAGAATAAAGAAATAATAAGTAGACCAAATAAACGTCAAATAAATTTAATAAGATTTCTTTTTTTTAATCGGTATTCACTACTATTTTTTCAATTCATATTTTTTCTCCTATTTATATTAGAATTAAATTTAATTAAATTTTTGATAGGAAATTTAATTTTTTATTATGATTGAATATGCTACTTATTTAGTATATCAAGTTTTTTCTTATCACTATTAATATTTACTAACTGATTATTTAAAACACTTAATAAGTTAAAAAAATTAACTTATTAATTATTTAATCTGTCAATATCGAGTGAAAATTTCCCAAAATACTTATCAAAAAAACTAAATTATTTTGGGAAATTTAAACTATTTCAGTAAAATACACAAATTTTAAATAATCCTGAAAATTTTAGTTTCTATTTTTTATAATATAGAAATATTTAATATTTAAAAATTTATTAATTATAATATTGTTAAAAACTAAATATAGTTTTTAACCCATTGTTTTATTTTTAAACAAATAGGTTTTTATTTTGAAAGGATAGTTTATATGGAGACCAATTCATGAAATGATAGTATGCTATCGGTAATTATTAATAACATAACTACTTTACCATCGGTAATCTCAACTCCTGTATCAAAAATATTCAATAAAATAACAACAACTGAAATGACAAATTTCAATAATCAAACTAATAATGCTAATAATACTAGTACTGAACTTTTTGAAACAAAAAAAGATATATGAACAAATATTAAAAATTATTTAACTAATTTTTATGAGTCAGATTATTTTTGACCAACAACAGGTTTTATTGGTTATGGATTAATTACAACATCAATTATTATTGGTTATTGTATTTATAATTGTAAAATAAATAACAATAAAAAAAACTTATTAAAAGAACTTGAAAAAGAATAAATAAATTCAATGGAGTTGACAAATCAACCTTCAACTAGTGGATATAATAATCGTGCTTTTTTTGCCTAAATTTTTTCAATTAACAATGAAAGTTCTAGTAGAAAATCACAAAAAAATGTAAAAGAGGAAGATATTGAATTTGTAATCTCTTTATATCTTTAAAATCAATTTTAAAGCACCAAATTTGCTCATATACAAACATTTTAAAAATTTATATGGTTTAGTATTCAAAAAATGTAAATCTTATATAACTTTAATTAGGAATTATTGATATCCATATCTTCAAGGATGATTTTTATTGGGTATATAAACTTTTTTAGTTTTTATCAAGTTGTCTTTAATAATTGGTTTTAGTGCTATTTCTTTTAGTTCATATATTTGATTATTGTAACTAAGATATAATTCATTAATAAACGATTTAACTACAATTACATCAATTCGAGATTGTATGTATTGAACTTTGTTATTTTTATAAGGAAAATATTTTTTACCATAATATGTTATAGTTGAACCACTATCTGTTTTTCTTTTAGAAAATCTTGAAAGATAAATATTTATTTCTTCTTGTGTAGGAGCTTTAACCATAGCAGATTTATTATCATCAATAGGAAAGGCAAACTGTTTATTAAAAACGTTTATGTACATTTTGAGAAATTGATTAGCTTCATCTAATGTTTTAATTTTATTAAGTCGTAATTCACTAATTAATCGACTTTGAAGTGTTCCAAATAAACGTTCAATTCTACCTTTAGCTTGTGGAATTGAAGTTCTAATTATTTCAACACCCAAATCATTACAGCATTTTTGGAATTGAGTATAAGTGTCATTTTCTGTGTTTATTTTACCTGAATCAATTTTTTTCTTATATCCAAAAACTGTTCTATTATCAGTATAAAATGTTTTTGGTATGCCATAATTAGTTAAAATTTGATAAAAAACATTATAATAACCATCTAATGTTTCTTGATGATCAAATCATAGTCCAACAATATTTCCTGTAGCATCATCAATTGCAGCATGTAAAAATGATTTTGGTTTATCGTTACCAAATCAATGATGATTACTTGCATCCATTTGAATTAATTCACCAAAATTTGTTCTTCGATTTCTTGTTGGATGTAAGTTATTTTTTTTATTTTTATGTCTTTTTGGTGAAGTAATTTTTTCTTTGATTAATATAGTATAAAGTGTGCTATATGAAATTTTAATTTTTTCTTCATTCATTAATTTCTCATGAAAATGTTGAAAATTAAAATTATAATATTTTGTTTTATACAAGTTGATAATCTTAATTTTGATTTCAAAATTTGTTGCCTTATTAGAAATTGTATTGCGAGATTTATGAATAAAACCAACTTTACCTTCTCTATTAAAAATTTGAATTAATTGGTTAATTCTTCTAATAGTTAGATTAAGTAGTTAGATTAAGTTTATTCTTGGCTTGATGTTTAGATAATTTATTAATAATAATATCATTTATAATTTTGTACTTATATTTTTCTTTCATAGTCATGCTTCTTTCCATTTTTATCACCAAGTATATTTAACTTCACTTTTGGGAAATTTTTACTCGATAACTAATAGGAAATTATCACTAAATAATGACATATTAATTATTTAATCTTGATTTTTTGGTAATAAAGTTTATTATTAATGTTAAGGATATAATTTTATCCTTATAATTTTAATGAATATATAAGTAATTATATAAGTATTAAAATTATATATGTTGATTTAACAAAAAGTTTAATAATTGATTATATATCCTTAGTTTTATTTTATTAAAACTAAGATTTTAAGTATTTAATTAAATATACTTAATTTAATATTATAATTATAAACACAAATAATAGGTAAAAAAGGAGTAGTCATAATGACAAATTTCTTATCTTTTAGTTTTTTTAAAACTAAAAGTTTTAAAACAATAAGTTTGGCTTTGGCATTATCTCTTACTAGTAGTTTAATGATAGTTACTAATCATCAATCTAATATTAGTACTGTTAATGACAGTAACAAACTTTCTGGGTTTCATATTACTGTTAAGGAAAATAATAAAAATTTAATTAGTGAAGCCAATACTTGAAATTCAATTAATAATAAGTATGAAGATTTTATTAGATTGCATAAAGAAGTAATAACAGAACAATTTAATGATTGATCAGACCTTATTAATAAGGTTAATAATAATTCAAATGATGATATTAGTAAAGAAGTTAATAAGAAATTTAAGGAACAAATCGAAAACAAAGCTAATAATATCTTACCAGATAATGGTATTAAATATTTTACTGATAAAGTTATTGGTCGTAGTGTTGCTAAACAAAGTTTTAATGATATTGCTAGTTTTGGTTATGTTTATGTTGGTTACCATGATAATAGTTTACCAGCACAGATTAACAATCGTATTTTTGCAACGGTAAATCCTAGGGCAGATTTTAATAATTATTTTAGTATTCCTTATATGATTAAACCAAGCGATGATTTTTTAAATAGTCATAAAAGCGTTCAAGATCGGTTAGCAATTTTACCACTTAATAATGGTAATCCCAATGATACTAATCAACCAATGTTAGCTATTTTAGCAAAAAATAAAAATGATAAGAATGAACAATTATTAATAAATGATAAAAATGATGAAGTTTTTGATAATGGTTCAATTAGTTATGCAATATTAAATCATAAACCAGACCATCCTTTAAAATCAACTAGTTTTAATGTTAGTGTTAAAGATAGTGGCTATAGTAAAACTATTAAGTTAACAAATAATAGTTCAAATATTCAATTTAGTACTATTAGTGATGAAAAAGTTAAAGAAAATCCTGTAATTACACCTCAATATTTAGTTCAAAATAATTCACAAGATAATAAAAATACATTAATAGTTATGAATAAAGCTATTGAGAAAGCTAAAGTAAATATTAGTGATTCACAACAACATTGACTAAAATGAAAAGTTGATTCACAAACTTTACAAAAAGCAAAAAATGATTCAGGAACACCTATTAAAGATGGTGATAATTTAACTCTTAATCAAGGAAGTAATTTTCAAGTTTATTGTATAGGTTTAGATACATCTGACTTACAACGTCAAGCTGCTTCTGAACAATATATTACTGTTTATAGAAGCAATACAAAAATACCTAATTTTCCAAATTGTACTGATTTTTTTGAAAAAACTAATAATTTATTAGCAGGTTTTCAACAATATTTAACTAGTGCTACTAATAATAGTATTAAAATTGAAGATTTAAAAAATAATGCTGCTGGTGAGTTTTTATCATGATTTATTCAATATCAAGGTGATATTACTAAACAAAATTATGTTAATTATTTACAAAGTAATAATTCAGATCGTCCCTGAGATGTTAATATACCATTAACAACTAAAATGTTAGTTAATAATTGAAATATTATTATCATTTGTGGCTTCATTATTAGTTTTTTAACTATAATTCCAATAGTTGTTGTTATTATTCGTAAAAAGAAATATTTAAAATAAAGTTTATTATTTTTAAGTAGTACTTGTTAAAATGCAATATATTATATAAAAATATAAAATGATAAGTGTAAAAAATGTTATTACTTGTTTTTTATTTTTAGTGAGTTACAATAAAAATGGCAGTTATAAATGTTTAGAAAATATTTAACTAATGCCGGTTTTAATTTTATATTTGACTTTAAGTCCTTGTATAGCATATATAGCATACAAGGAGTTTTTATATAATTTTAAAATAAAATATATTAAGAAAAAGGAGGGAAAAAATAACAAAATAATATTTAAAAAAATAATACAATTTCAAATTTTACTTTTCACAAATATATATTCCTCCCTACAATTATTTTTCAATATTTTTTAAATAATAAATAATAGTAATAAAGTGTACTAGTTTATAAACTAGTACACTTTATTTATAAATTATTTTACATTAAAAATTTGTATCTCTTAAAGCTGCTATTGGTTTATTATTTTTCTTATAAAGAATATTATTATAAAGAGTAAAAAGTAACATCAAAATTATGTATAAGATTAAAATTGCAAAGATATAAATAAAGAAAGTAGTTAAACTTTTATGAAAATCTAAAAATGGATATGGAAATGAATAATCAATTTCTGTCGTTCCTTTTCTTAAAAAACCAACAAAATTTCCTTTAGCAAGTGCATAACCTAAATATGCAAACATGTAAATAGAAATAATTGGTATTCAAAGATATGTTTGTTTTCCGAGTTTTCAGTAGTATTTACCAGCAGAAAACATAAAATATAAAATCACTATCACTGGTACTATTAAATGTAATAAAAATGTATTTATAAAATTTAATATGCTAATACTATTACTACTATCTAAATTATTTATCATTGGTTTAAATAATACAGCAAAAAATACGATAAGAGTTACGGTAATATAAACACTAATTGCTAATGAAAATCGCCCAAAAACAAATTGTGCGCGATTGTCATGAAAACGATTTGTTAATACAAAACAAAAGAAAAGAAAAACTAAAAAATTTGATTGCATAGTAAAGGTAGAAATCATTGTTCAAATACCAACTCATGGGCCATCTGGAGTTCATAAATTATGAGGATTAGGTGTTCCAACTGTTATTGGTTTATACTCAATTAAAACTATTGCAAATTGCATTATTAGACCTATAACAGCAATAATTAGCCCAGATCAAAGTAAAAAATCAGAAAATTTACTTTTAAATCCTATATTTTTTCTTATTCCCATATGGATCAACTCACAATTCTATATTTTTTCTATTTTAATTACATTATACATGATATTATAATAAGTATGTAAGATATTAGAAAATTATTAATAGCAACTAAATGAAATAATAAGGTGATGTTATGTATCAATTATATTTAGATACAACAAATAACAAATTAACAGTGGTGATTTTGCAAGCTAATAAAATTTTAGCAAGTTCATCATTTATTGCTTGACAAAAACAAACAGAATTGGCAATTCCAACTATTAATAATTTACTTGTAAAATGTAAAATAAAATTAAAAGATATTTCAAAAGTAGTTATTGCAAATGGTCCTGGCAGTTATACTGGAATTAGAGTAGCAATTACTTTTGTCAAAACACTTAAAGTTTTGAATAGTTTTTTAACGGTTTTTACTATTAATAGTTTATTATTACAGGCAGGATTAATAAAATCAATAAGTGTTTTGTCAGCATACAATAATAAAAGTTATTTGGCAGTATGTGATAATGGAAAAATAATTATTCAGCCGCAATTAGTAGATGAAAATGCTAAAATTGGTATTATTAGTGATTTACTAGATTATAAAATAATTGAAAATTTAGAAAAGTGTAATATTGTGGAAAATTTTCAAAAGTTGTCACCATATTTTATCGAAGTAAAAAACATGGAAGATTTGCAACCATATTATATTAATGATGCATTTTCATCACATAATTAAAAAATAATAATATTTAAATATTTTACATTAGTTTAAAAAGGAGTTTTTACATGCTTATCAATGATAATTTTTGATCTAGAGTATCAAAGGAAGAAAATAATTTCACAAAAAAAGAAAAAGTTCTTATTAACTATATTAATAAGAATAGTCAAAAAATGGATCAAGTTACTATTAGTTCTTTGGCTAAAGAAAATACTGTTGGTTATAGTGTTGTTTATAATTTAATTAAGAAGTTGGGATTTAAAGGTTATCGTGAATTTATCATTAGTTTAGCTGCGCAAGAAACTACTTTCAAAGCTTTAAATCGTGACTTTTTTGGTGATCGTAGTGTTTTAAAAGAACATTATAAAAAACTGATGGATTTAAATGATTCAACGATTAATTATGAGGAATTACAAAGATTTATTAATTGAATAGATGATAATCGTAAAGCTTGTATTTATTTAGCAGGCATTGGTCATTCTGGTTTAGGTGCGGAGGATTTATCAAATAAATTATATCGGTTTGGTTTACGATCAATCTGTTTAAATAAAGATGATGATAGTATTTTAATGCATGCTTCTTTAATTATTCCAGAAGATGTAATAATTCTTTTTTCATTATCAGGTAAAACCGCTACTATTGTTGAAGCAGCTAAACTTGCTAAAAAGAATAATGCTAAAATTGCAGTTGTTACATCACAAGATAAAACTGAATTAGTGACTTATGCTGATTGAACATTTAATATTGTTTCTTCAGGACTTTATGAAGCACAAGAAATATTTATTTCTCCATTATTTGCTATTACTTATTTTAATGATTTAGTAACAACATATTTATTAAAATCAAAGCATAAAGATTGATATTTAGAAAAAAGAATTAAAACTAATAAAGTAATTAAAAAATTTAATTAATTTTTTAAATAAAAAAACTGTTTTTTTTAAAATAATAATTTAATATTATGTCATGAATATTTATTAAGTAAGGAGATGAAGTATGTTGTCTAAACAAGATGATATTTTGACAGTAGAACACGTTTTTCTTGAATCTGATTGTAAAACACAAGCAGAAGCTTTTCAAGAAATAGCAACTTCTGCTAAAAAATTAGGTTTTTTGAAAAAAAATATTAGTGAAAAATCACTAGTTAATAGTTTTCTACAAAGAGAAGGAGAAGGAACTACTGGTTTTGGTGATGGTGTTGCTGTGCCGCATGCTCGTAATGAAGATATTGTTAAATCAGGAATTTTTATTATGCGTTTTAAACAGCCAATTCCTTGGAAAGCACTAGATGAACAACCCGTTAAAGCAATAATTGCTTTAATTATGCCACTAAAAAGTGCTGGTAATGAACACTTGGAAATTTTATCAAAAGTGGCACAAAGATTAACAAAACCGGAATTTCAATCAATATTATTTAATTCAAAAGATAAAAAAGCAATTATTCAATCACTAAATATTAATAATAAACCTAATGTTGAAACTAGTAGTAAAACTATTAGTGAAGATATGAAAGGTTCTTCAAAAAAAACTAAAAATATTATAGCAATTACTGCTTGTCCAGTTGGGGTAGCACATACTTATATTGCACAAGATAAATTAGAAATTGCTGCAAAAAATTTAGGCTATAATATTAAAGTTGAAACTCATGGTAGTATTGGTATTAAAGGTGCTTTTACAGCAACTGATATTGCCAATGCTGATTTAGTTATTATTGCAGTATCAGCCGGTGTTGCAGATTTAAAATTAGAACGTTTTAATAATAAACCATTATATAAAGTAGAAATTAGCAAAGTTATTAAAAATCCTGAAAGTATTGTTAATGATGCTTTTGCTAACGCAAAACCTTATGAAATAAACAAGTCAGAATCGGGACAAAAAGCGGAAAAAGAAAATAAATCAAATGATTTATTTACTACTGATAAACAAGGAATTATGAAACATATTATGGCTGGTGTTGGCTATATGGTTCCATTTGTTGTTTTTGGTGGAATTATGTTAGCATTATCAATTGGTATTGCTAAAGCAGTTTATGGTGCTGATTTTGATATTTCCAAGTTACCACACAATCATTTTCTTTATTTTATGAATCAAGCCGGAAGTATTGCTTTTACATTAATGATTCCAATTTTAGCTGGTTTTATCGCTAATTCAATTGCAGGACGTGCTGCCTTGGTTCCGGCAATGGTAAGTGCATATGTTGCTAATACAGCAGGATTAGTTTATCCAATTGCTGGTTTAGAGCCAAAGGTTTCTGCTGGATTTTTAGGAGCATTATTAATTGGTCCAAGTGTTGGATATTTAGTAAGATGAATTATTACTTGAAAAGTACCAAAGACTATTGCTCCAATTATGCCAATTTTCTTTATTCCTATTGTAGTAACATTTTTAATTAGTTTCACTTTTATTTATGCAATTGGAGCTCCAATTGGTTGAATAATGGAACAATTTCAAAATGGGTTAACCCACATGCCACGTGAAGCAATGGCAGCAATTGGAATGTTGCTAGGAGCCATGATTGGATTTGATATGGGTGGTCCAATTAACAAAGTTGCTTTTTTAGCAGCTTCAACAACGATAACTGCTGATCCTAGTTCACAATTATTTATGGGAGCGGTAGCTGCAGCTATTCCTGTTGCACCACTTGGAATGGGTTTAACAACTTTGATTTTTCGTAAATTCTTTAATGAAAGTGAACGTACATTAGGTTTAACAGCTATGTTAATGGGGTGTATTGGTATTTCTGAAGGTGCGATTCCTTTTGCAGTAAGAGATCCAAAACGTGCTATTATTAGTAATATTATTGGTAGTGCTGTTGCTGGTAGTATTGCTGGTGCTTTCTTATTAACTGATGCTGCGGGTCATGGTGGTCCTATTGTTGCTATCTTAGGTGCAGTTAGTTCAGTTAATTATGTGCTTTGGGTAAGTATTCTTTTATTCTTTTTATCCATTATTGTTGGAAGTATTGTTACTTGTTTAGTATATGGTGGATTATTAATTATTCAATCACGTAATATTAAGGTTTTTAAATTAATGAATGAAAGAATCATGAAAATATTTAATAGTAAAAAATCTAAATCTAAAAATAGTAAAAATAAAGTTTAATTGAACAAATAATCAAAGTTTAGGAGAGTGAATATGAATAATAGCACATCACAAATAATTTTTTTAAAACCTGCTTTTATTCGCAAATTATGAGGTAGTCAAAAATTAGCACACAAATTTAATTTTGATTTACCTAAAAATACACCAATTGGTGAAGCATGATTAGTTAGTGCTCATCCCAATGGAATGAGTTATGTTTTAAATGGCGAGTATAAGGGATTAAGTTTAGCAGAATTATTTAAACAGCAACCTAGTTTATTTGCTAATCTTGATAGTTCAGGTAATGTGATTAATAAAGAATATCCGTTGTTAACAAAAATTTTAGACGCAAATGATAGTTTAAGCGTTCAAATTCATCCTGATGATAAATTCGCAGAAAAAAATCATCAATGTTTAGGAAAAACTGAATGTTGGTATATATTAGAATGCTTACCCAAAGGTAAAGTTATCTTGGGTCATAATGCTAAAACCAAAGATCAGTTTAATCAATGATTGGCAAAAGAACAATGACATAAACTATTAAAATATATTCCAATTAAAAAAGATCAATTTATTTATGTTCCTTCTCTAAAAATTCATGGCTTATTGGCACATACTATGGTTTTTGAACTACAACAATCATCAGATATTACATATCGTTTATATGATTATGGTCGTAAAGATGAACTTGGTAATTTACGAAATTTGCATTTGAAAGAAGCATCAACTATTGTTTTAGCTCCTGATTTAAATAGTAGTGAAGCTAATGGTCATGATAATTATTTAGTTGATAATAAGTTTTTTAAGTTAATTAAATTAATTAATGAGGGAATTAAGCATTATAGTTATCCTAATACTAGATGATTGCAAATCTCAGTATTGGATGGTAATGGTATAATTGATGATACTAGTATTAAAAAAGGTGACTCATTTATTTTACCAAATGGTTATACTGATTTTTGTTTAAGTGGAAACATGTTATTGATGGTTGCATATTGCTAATAAATTGTTTTATATATAAATAATTATTATAGTTTTTTTAATGCTTGTTCCAAATCATTTCATAAATCTTCAACATATTCAATACCAATTGAAAGACGAACAAGACCTTCTGAAATATTTGCATCTGCTAATTCTTGTGCATTATAAGTAGAATGTGTCATTGAAGCGGGATGTTCAATCAATGACTCAACTCCACCTAAAGAAACTGCCAAAATTATTAATTTTAAATTATTTAATAGTTTGATTCCTCCATCATATCCACATTTTAATTCGAAACTAATCATTGCTCCCGGTAATTTCATTTGTTGTTCATAAAGTACTTGTTCTGTTGCTGAATTAGTTAATCCAGGATAAAATACTTTTTTAATCTTAGGATGTTCTTTTAATCTTGCTGCAATTATTCTTGCATTTTTGCAAGCTCTTCATAATCGTAATTCTAAAGTTGATAGTCCTCTTAAAACAAGAAAGGCATCATGAGGTGATAATACAGCTCCTGTTAAATCTTTTAATCCTTCAAAACGAATTTTATTTATTAAAGTACTTTTACCACAAACAATTCCGGCCATAACATCAGAATGACCGTTAATATATTTTGTTGCTGAATGGATAACAATATCAGCACCAAAAATTAATGGTTTAGTAATGATTGGTGTAGAAAAAGTATTATCAACAATTACTTGAATTTGCGGATTATATTGATGGACAATATCACTAATTGCTTTAATATCTAAAATTTCTAAAGTAGGATTAGCTGGTGTTTCGAAAAAAACAACTTTAGTATTTGGTTTTAATTTTTTTTAATTTCATCAAGTTTAGTAAAATCAGCAAAATCAACTTCAATTTGAAAGCGTGATATTCCTTTTTCAATAAGTGAATGAGTACCACCATAAATTGTTTTTGATGATAATAAATGGTCAGTAGCATTCAATAATGTTCAAAAAGTAGATGCAATGGCACCCATACCCGATGAGAAAGCAATTGCTTTTTCTGCTCCTTCTAAATGTGCCATTCGTTTTTCTAAAACAGTTGTTGTTGGATTACCAATTCTTGTATAAACATATCCTTCTTCTTGTAAATTAAATATCCTACCACCTTGTTTGGCACTATCAAAAGCAAAAGTTGTTGATAGATAAATAGGAGGTAGAGCGGCTCCAAATTTATCATTATAATTACCACAATGAACTAATTTAGTTGCAATGTGGTAATTATTTTTATTTTTTTTAATTTTTGTCATAATTATCTCCTTATAGATATAAAATTATTTTATTTTTATGTTATTTCCATTTAATTTCTATTTTAAAACTACCTTTTATATAAAATAAAGGTAGCAAGTTTTATTAAAGTATATAAATATCTTAGATTAATGTTAACAATTTTGTTTTAAAAAAGTAGTTATAATCTAATATTCAATTTTTATATGAAAATACTACAATATTTTTTTGTTATTTTATAGTAAATTTTTTTTAAATAAAAAAGGTTACTTTTTACTAGTAATCTTTAAATTCATATTTTAAATTCAATACTTATTATAGTTTTTATTAATTAACATAATTTTAGTTTATTATTGATATTTTATATAGATTAAGATTTATTTAGAATGTATTTTATTATTGTTTTAAGTATAAAATATTTAGACTTTTGAGAAAAGTGTGAAATTGTAGTAAGAATATTAAATTGGAAAGTGTAGTAATGTATCATTAAAAATGATATTAATTTATTTTACAATATCATTATTATATGAATAAAACTTTTTAAATTTTAAAGTACTTTTTCTAAATAAATCTTGATTTAATTTTATATTCAAAAGTTTACATATGCAATAAATAATTTTATGTTAAAAAAATAATTTATTATAATTAAAATCTATATTATATGTATTAAAATTTAATTATCAATTGGAATATAAAAAAGGTTACTTTTTACTAGTAATCTTTAAATTTATATTTTAAATTCAATTATTATTTTATTTATACTTTAAGTAATCTTGAATATTATTTTTTGTTAATTTATAATTTATTTTTAAAGTTAAGATTTATTTAGAATGTATTTTATTATTGTTTTAAGTATAAAATATTTAGAATTTTGAGAAAAGTGTGAAATTGTAGTAAGAATATTAAATTGGAAAGTGTAGTAATGTATCATTAAAAATGATATTAGTTTATTTTACTAATATCATTATTATATGAATAAAACTTTTTAAATTTTAAAGTACTTTTTCTAAATAAATCTTGATTTAATTTTATAGTTAAAAATTTATATATGCAATAAAAAAATAAAATTAGAAAAATTATTTTAAATAAGCAATTGCTTCAATTTCAATTAATGCATCTTTGGGAATTCTAGCAACTTGAACTGCTGCTCTTGCTGGAGCGTGTGCACCAAATATTTCTCCATAAACTTTATTCATTTCAACAAAGTGATTTAAGTCTTTTAAGAAAATATTAACTTTTACAATATTATTTAAAGTAATATTAGCAGCTTCACAAATTGCTTTAATATTTAATAAACTTTGTTTAGTTTGTGAAGAAATGTCAGTGCCAATAAATTCACCTGTTTTACTATTAATTGGTAATTGCCCAGAAATATATAAAAAGTCACCTGCAATTATTGCTTGACTATATGGCCCAATGGCAGTAGGAGCATTAGGAGTATGAATAATATTTTTCATAGTTTATCACTCTTTCTAAAATTATTATGTTTTGCATCATTGAATATATTAGTAAAATGTAGCGTTATTTTTAAGTTATTTAGGTGATATTAAATAATTAATAGTAATATAAAATTAGCATCATTAATTATTAAAACTTGAACAACTATAAATATATTTTACATGATTTTCTTTTCTTTTTTTTAATTAATTATTTTTCACTTTAATAATTTTTTTCATTTTAATTTTAATAAAATATTTATTTAATATTTTATTATCAGTATTGAAAATTAAATTTTATTTTTATTTTTTAACCTTTATAAGTGTAAAAAAAATATTATTAAAGTAATTTTATCATTTTTTTAGAAAAAAAATACATTTTATGGTTCACTTTATAAAATGTTACTATATAATTTGATTACAGACCAGTAACATTTTTAAATTGGTTTGAAGATAACGTAGTTATAATAATATCTATAATAGACATTATAATTATAATTCTTAAAACATTAGGAGGAAATCTTTTATGGCAAAAAGTAATTCTAAAACAAAGACAGAAATTATTAAGATAGTGGCGCAAAAGTCTGACGTCACAATTGCCTTAGCGACTAATATTATTGATTTATTTTTTGAAGAGATAAAAGTTGAAGTTGCAAATGGTGGTAAAATTAATATACCAAAATTTGGAATATTTGAAACTATTATTCGTGAAGCAAGAACAGGTCGTAATCCCCAAACTGGTGAATCTATTGTAATTAGTGCTTCTAAAGCACCTAAATTTAAAGCTAGTTCTGAATTTAAAAAACATACTAATCAACAAACAGAAACTTTAGCTTCTTAAATTAAAAATTTTAAAAAATCAAGATAAAATGGATATATAATTTCTAATTTATATCCATTTTGTTCTATTTTTTTATATGTCAGTGCTTTTTTTTGAACTTTTAAAAATTTTAATTTTTCTAAAAAAACTAAGAAAAAGGCATTATGTTGTGAAAAATAAATAATAACAAAACTAATAGCATTAAGATAAAAAGCATTTTCTAAGTATTCAAGTTGATGTTTTTTAAAATTATTTCATGGTAATGTTAAAGACTTAGTACTTTTTGCTTCAAAACACAAATATTTACCATGATAAACTCCATGATAATCAACATTACTTTTTTCTTTAAAAATTTTATTGTTTTGATATAAACTTGGTGGATTTTGTTTAAAAATTAGTGCTTGTTTTTCATTATTTATAATTTCAATAGTATAATTAATTATAGTTTCAAGAAACATTCCGCGGTTAGCATAAAACATTATTTTAATTCCCCCTTACATATAGAATATTACTAACTTTGGAATAGTTTTCCTTTTAATTAAAGGAGGTATAAATATGAATATTTGTAAAAAGGATATTATAGATAAAGAATTTACTGTTGATTATAAAGGCTATGATTCTAAAGAAGTAGATTTATTTCTTGATTTAGTAGCTACTAATTATGAAATACTAGAAGAATTTGTAAATAAACTAAAAAAGCAAAATGCAATTTTAGAAAATAATAATTACAAGTTACTTAAAGAAATTGATATTTTAAAAACACAAATTTTAGTTTTAAAACAAGAAAAACAAAAATTAGAAGAAAAAGGTGTAGAAAATGTTGATATTATTACGAGATTAAGCAAATTAGAAAGTATTGTACATGAAGAATAAATATGTTATAATTTTCTTCTAAAAGAATAAAAAATGAGCTAATCGCTGCATTAGTATGTAGAGGAAAGTCCACGCTCGCACTTTCTGTGATGAAAGTAATGTTTGTGTTAGAGAAAACGATAACTCTAAGCAGTAATTCTGACGGCTGACAAAAACCTAAGTTTTTTATTAAATAAGGTTCTAGTCTATAAAAGTGTCATAGAGACGAGTTTTAAGGAAACTTAAAAGCTGGAACGAGATAAACCCCACAAGCGAGAAACCCAAATTTAGGTAGGGGCATTGGTTTATTAGAAATGAATAATAAACCGAACTATTGTTTACAATAGTAGATAAATGGTTAGCACTTGCAAGAAGCAAGAACAGAACGTGGCTTATGATTTTTTTATTCTTTTTTTGTATTTTAAATTATTTGATTGAAGGTTTAAAAATGACTGAACTTTTAGTTTTATTAGATAAATTTAATTTTAGAATTAGTTGTTGTGAAAGTATTACTGGTGGACTTTTTGCTCAAGAGATTACTAGTATTGCTGGTGCTTCTAAATATTTTAGTGGTGGTTTTATAACGTATACTAATGAATCAAAAATCAATATTGTTAAAATTAAAAAAACAACCATTGAAAAATATGGTGTAATAAGTAAACAATGTGCTATAGAAATGGCTTTAAATACACAAAAAATTTTAAAAACAAATATTGCTATTAGTTTTACTGGAAATGCAGGACCTAATGCTCTAGAAAATAAACCGGTTGGTTTAGTATATGTAGGTATTGTTATCAATGATAATGTTTGATGTGAAGTGTTAAATATTTCAGGTAATAGAAACGAAATTAGATCAACTATAGTAGCAAAAGCAGTAGTTATTTTAAAAAAAATTTTATTAAGTTTTTAAAATTTAAAAAGGAATTATCTTACAGAGTTATTAATATTTTGTAGGGTGATTTTATGGAAATAAACATTAAAGAAAAAGAGCAATTATTAGAAAAGGCCATTAAGCAAATTGAAAAAGAATTTGGCAAAGGTGCTATTATGTTACTAAGTGATAGTGGTATTGGCGATATTGAAGTTATTAGTTCAGGAAGTATATTATTAGATGATATTTTAGGTGTTAAAGGTTTTCCAAAAGGTCGTATTATTGAAGTTTATGGACCAGAATCTGCAGGTAAAACTACATTAGCATTAATGGCTTTAGCAGAAGTTCAAAAACAAAATGGTAGAATAGCATTTATAGATGCTGAACATGCATTAGATCGTCAATATAGTCAAAAATTAGGTGTTGATATTAGTCGTTTATTAATTACACAACCAGATTCAGGAGAACAAGCATTAGAAATACTAGATATTCTTGTTAAATCAGAGGATTTAGATATGATTGTTGTTGATTCAGTAGCTGCATTAGTTCCACAAATTGAACTTGATGGTGATATGAATGATCAAACAATTGGTGCTCAAGCGCGATTAATGTCTAAAGCATTACGAAAAATTAGTGGAAGTATCGCAAAAACTAATTGTATTGTTTTATTTATTAATCAAATTCGAGAAAAAGTTGGTATTATATATGGTAATCCTGAAATAACACCCGGAGGAAAAGCATTACGTTTTTATAGTACAATTAGACTAGAAGTACGTAAAGGTGAACAATTAATCAAAAGTAATCAAATAATTGGTCATAAAATAAAAATAAAAGTTGTAAAAAATAAAGTAGCACCACCATTTAAAACAGCAAGTCTTGATTTTTGTTTTGAAGAAGGATTTTCAAAAATTAGTGAAATCATTACAATTGCTGTTGAGAAAGAAGTTATTAATAAATCTGGTGGCTGATACACTTATGAAGATGTAAAATTAGGACAAGGAAAAATAAAAGCAAAAGAAAGTTTAGAAGCAAATACTTTTCTTTTAGAACAAATTAAGGAACGAATCATGTTTTAAATATTAATATTTAAAACATGCTAAAATTATTGTAGGATTATTATCCTGCTTATTTGTGTGTAGATATTAAAGAAGAAAAATATAAAATTTTAATTTTATTTAATTTTTTGAGTGTAATGATTCTTTTTCTTGTAGGTGTTTTACAGCAAGGAGAGAAATATAAATGGAAAAAAATATGTTAGCTATATTATCAAATATAAGTAGTCAACAGTTTGGAATGTGAGTAGGTATATCAATTTTTCTAGCAATGATAGTAGGGATAATTGCTGGATTTCTAATTAGAAAAATGTATTTAAAAATTAAAGAACAACAAAGTTTTACTAATATTTTAAAGAGAGAAAAAGAATCTCAAAAATTAATTCAATCCTCAAGAGCCGATGCAAAAATTGAAATAAGTAAAATGAAAAAAGATTTGTATTTAGAGATTGAATATCGTAAAGAACAAAATTTAGAATATGAGAAACTTTTAAATAAAAGAGAACGCAAATTAAGTGAACATGAAGAAATAATTGAAACACAAACACAAAATCTTTATCATCAACGTGAAATTGTAAAAAATGTTAAATTAGAATATCATCAAAAAATTGATCAAATTATTATGGAATTAGAAAAAATTTCTGGTATGAGTCGAAATGAAGCAAAAGATGAATTGTTTAGTAAATTAAAAGAAAAATTATCATTAGAATTTAATAAAATTATTAAAAATCATGAATATAATATTAAACTTCAATCTAAAGAGTTAGCCAATAATATTGTTAGTGAAGCAATAGAACGTTATGCAAGTAATTTTATTGTTGATAAGTCAGTATCATACGTTAAGTTACCTAATGAAGAAATGAAAGGCAGAATTATTGGTAAAGAGGGTAGAAATATTAAATTTTTTGAGTTAACAGCAAGTGTAGATATTATCATTGATGATACGCCAGAAACAATTCAAATTTCTTCATTTAATCCGATCAGAAGAGAAATTGCAACTAGAGCTTTAGAAGATTTAGTTAAAGATGGAAGAATTCATCCAATTAGAATTGAAGAAATCTTGAGATTTCATGAGCAGGAATTAAATGAAGGTTTTAAAGTTGATGGTAAAAAAATTATTGATGAGTTAAAATTAACTGGTTTTGAACCAGAGTTAGTATCTTATATTGGAAGATTAAAATATCGTACAAGTTATGGTCAAAATGTTTTATTGCATTCCTTTGAAGTTGCCAAACTTGCAGGAGCAATGGCAGCTGAATTGGGTTTAGATGTTAATATTGCAAAACGTGCTGGTTTATTACATGATATTGGTAAAGCCGCTGATTATGAATTAGAAGGTTCACATGTTTATAATGGTGTGATTTTAGCAAAAAAATATGGTGAAAGTAATATTATTATTAATGCTATTCATTCTCATCATGGTGATGTTGCAAAAGATAATGTTTATTCTTCTTTAGTTTCAGCTGCTGATACATTATCAGCAGCTAGACCTGGTTCAAGAAATAATTCATTAGAAGAATTTATAACTAGAATTAAAGAAATTGAAGATTTGTGTAAATCTGTTAAAGGCGTAGAAAAAGCATATGCTGTTCAGGCCGGAAGACAAATTAGAGTTATTGTTGATCCTAAAGTTATTAATGATTTTGATGCTCATATATTAGCAAGAAACTTAAAACAAAAATTAGAACAAATGATTACAATACCAGGCGATATTCATATTACTGTTATTCGTGAAGTAAGAGCAACAGAATTAATTAATTAAAAAATTAATTAATTGTTTTTTAGAGAACCTTTAGGTTCTCTTTTAACTTTATAAAATGTATAATTTGTTAATTCAAATATTTATTTTTTATGCTTAATTTATTTTTTCATTATTATTTTAGTGTTAAAATAATATAGTCTTAAAAATAGAGGAGAATATAAATATGAGTTTTGCTGACATTATGTCAAAAAAAGTACAAAAAACATTAGAAAAAAATTTAAGTAAAAAAACTTTAACCATGGAAAATATGGAAGCAACAATTAAAGAATTCAGATTAATTTTGTTAGAGGCTGATGTTAATTTTAGGGTGGTTAAAACTTTAACTAATGAAATTATTAATAAAGCAAAAGGTGAATTTATTAAAGAAGGCTTAGATCAAAAAGAAATGTTAATTAAAATTATTCATGATGAATTAACAAAAATTATGGGTACTAAGAATGTTGAATTAGATTTATCTACTAATCCTACTGTTATTATGATAGTTGGTTTACAAGGTTCTGGTAAAACAACAACAATATCTAAACTAGCAAAGTTGTTAACAGATAAATATCAAAAAAAATGTTTACTAGTTGCAGGAGATATTTATCGTCCAGCTGCTGTTGAACAATTAAAAGTTTTAGGAAAACAATTGAATATTGAAGTTTTTTCCCAAAAAAATGAAACCCCTACTAATATTGTTAAAAATGCTCAAATATATGCTAATAAAAATAAGTTTGATGTAATATTAATTGATACAGCTGGAAGATTACACATTGATGAAAAATTAATGCAAGAACTAGCAGAAATAAGAAAAATTACTTCACCAAAAGAAGTTTTACTTGTTTGTGATGGTATGGCAGGACAAGATATAATTAATGTTGCTATTGAGTTTAATAATACTATTCCTATTACTGGAAGCATAATCACTAAATTAGATGGTACTGCTAAGGGTGGTTCAGCTCTTTCAATTTCTTATTTAACAAAGATTCCTGTTAAGTTCTTAGGAATGGGTGAAAAGATAACTGATTTAGAGGTTTTTTATCCAGAAAGAATGGCAGAACGTATTTTAGGAATGGGTGATCTTACTACATTAATGGAGAAGGCCGAAAGTATAGTTTCAACTCGTGATGTTGAAGAAACTATGAATAGAATGATGTTAGGTCAATTTGATTTGAATGACCTTGTTAATCAAATGAAGCAAATTCAAAAAATGGGTAAATTGGGATCACTTGTAAAAATGATTCCTGGTATGTCTGCTAAAATTAGTGATGCTAAAATTAGTGATGCTGAAACTGATTTAAAAATAGCAGAATATATTATTGCTTCAACAACTGCTCAAGAACGTGAAAAGCCACAAATTTTACGTTATCCAACTAGAAAAGCAAGAGTATTAAAAGGCTCAGGTCGTTCAGAAAAAGAATTAAATAAAGTGTTAAACCAATTTGAAAAAACTAAAAAAGTTATGGATCAAATTGCTGGTCAGATTAAAAAAGGAGAAATGCCAAATATTCCAGGATTAGATAAGTTAATAAAAAGTTAGAAAAATAAAAAAAATTTGTTATTTTTTGTTAATTTGTTAAAATTTATTTAACTCAAGAAATGTATAAAACTTTGATTTCTTGAGTTTTTATAGATATTATTTTATTAAAATTTTTTTAAATTTTCTTCTTTGTTTTTAAAAATTTAATTTATTTTTTAAAGTAAAACTAGATTTTAAAAAGAAAATAGTGTTTAAATAGTGGGTTATTTTAAATTAAAAATATAACAAAAATTTATTTTTTCTTTTTCAGTTGCTTAATAATATTTAGGGAACAAGATAACTTTGAATTGTGTTTAGTAAACAAATTAAATTCAGTTAGGAGACAATGATTATGAAAGATACGTATACATCTGTTCGATTAGCTCAAAAGCCACAAAATTCTTTTGCTTGCTATCGATGTGGTAGAGTAATTTTGATAGCTGATTACTTAGAAGGAATAAATATTCAAGTTAATTGCAGTCGTTGTGGCTTTAAGAAGCGTGTTAATAGTATAAAGATAGAGAAAATAAACAGTAAACCAAATTCAGCGCTAAATTCTAATGAAATTTCAAAAGAAAAGATAAATGAAATTTTTAATTCCTAAAACTATTAAATTTGTAAAATTACAAATTTGGAGAAGTGTTGGTTTAATTGATTTATTAATTATTTTAATGGTAGTTGGATTTGCTTCAATTATTATTTTATTGTTGCAAATTGATATTATTTTTAAAATATTAGCTGTTATTTTAGTTGGTTGTGCTACTATTCCGCTTACTTTTTATTGACAGCCAAGAAAAAAAGGATGAGAAATTATTTTATTATGATTTAAATTTCATAGTAAAAATCGTTATTATAAATCTGAAAAAAATTCACAAATATTAGTACCATTTAAAAAAATTATTAGTAAGAATGTGATGCAATTAAATGTGAAAAATACAAATTATACTAGAGCTTTATTATTGGAGGGTTTTAATATTACATTATTATCTAATGAAGAAGCCTCAAATAAAATTAAAGATTTAGCTGCAGCTTTTAAAATTATTAATATTTCTATGTCTTTAATAAAGATTGATATGCCTTTAGATATAACTGTACAAACTAATTTTTATAAAGAACAACTCGAAAAAATTGATTTAGAAAATATTAGTGAAAAAGCAAAATTAGCAAGAAAATTTCAAATGATATCAGCAATTAATGCTAATAATGAAATTCAAAATCAAAATGAAATGACGCAACCATTTTTTTACTTATTTTTTTATTCATCAAATCAAGAAAAATTAAAAGAAGAAGTAAATGCTTTTAAAAATTATATCAGTCGTAGTGGTGTTAAAGCTAGTGATATTAATTGTTTTGAAATGATGGTTGTTTATAGTAAATTAATAAATTCTAATGAAAATGCTTCCTTAGAAGAAATGTTTACTACAAAAAAAGAAGAAACTGTTAAAAGTAAAGATTTAACTAATGATTTGGCGATTAAAGAATTATTAGTTCATAAGAATAATTTAGAATTTGCTAATTGTTTTCAAACTGTTTATAACATATATGATTATCCATTTGAAGTTTCAGCAGTCTGATTAGCAAATTTAGTAAATATTCCTAATACTAGTTTAATCTTTACTTTTAATAGTATCAGTGAAGAAAGTGCTAAAAAACAATTGAATAAAGCTATGCAAAATTTAGCAACTTTAAATTTTATGACAAAATCATTATCAGAACGAAGAGATTATGATTATCATTATCAATCATTAAATGAATTATTAGATCAAATTGCTGGTGGTGGTGAAAAAATATTTAATACTAATATGTATTTGTTAATTAATGGTGCTGATCGTAAGCAACTTAAACAAAATATTAGTACTGCCGAATACGAAATAAATAATAATAATATGAAGTTTGATAAATTATATTATCGTCAATTAGAAGCTTTTTTATCAGTAATGCCAGATAGTGCTGATTGATTTAAAGAAACAGGTCACGAAATGCCATGTTTAACAATAGGTGCTAGTTTTCCTTTTTTAAATCAAGAATTAAATGATAAACAAGGATTATTTCTTGGATTTAATGAAAGTGGTAATAAAGTATTTTTTGATCAAAGAACTAAAAGTAGTACTCGTAAAAATCATAATCAACTAATTATTGGTACTAGTGGTTCAGGAAAATCTTATACTTCTAAAAAAGAAGTAAATTATCAAATTATGCTTGGTCATAAAGTAATTGTTATTGATCCTGAACGTGAATATCGCGATTTATGTAATTATCATGATGGAAGTTGAATTGATGTTGGTGATGGTTCTTCTGGCAATATTAATCCATTTCAAATTACATTGGCACTGAGTGATGATAATACTAATGATAATAATACTCGTGATATTTTAGCACCACATATGCAATTCTTAGAACAATTTTTAAACGTTGCTACTGGTGGATTAACGAGAAATGAATCAAGTTTATTAATGATTTATGTAAATTTAATGTATGAAAAATTTGGTATTACTTCTCGAACAAAAATTCATTTATTAAAACCAAATCAATTTCCAATTTTTCAAGATTTATATGATATTATTGAATCTGATATGGTTAAAGAAGAAGAGATTAGAAGTAAAAATGAATTAAAAAATTTACTAATTACATTATCAAGATTTGCAACTGGTGGTACTGATGCTAATTTATGAAATGCTCATACTAATATTAATAGCAGTAGTTTATTACAAGTTTATGATTTATATACTTTAACGCAATCAGGGAATAAACGTTTAGTTAACGCTCAAATGTTTTTAATTTTGAAATATATTGAAAATGAAGTACGAAAGAATAAAAATGATAATGAAATTAATAATAAACAACAATGAATTTCAATTACTATTGATGAAGCCCATTTACTTATTGATAAAGAATTTCCAGCAGCATTATTATTTATGTATCAAATTGTTAAGAGAATTCGTAAGTATACAGGTATGATAAATATTATTACACAAAATATTAACGATTTTCTTGGTTCTGAAGAAATTAAAAAATATACTACTGCTATTATTAACTCAAGTCAATATTTAAAAGTATTAAACTTACAACCTCATGATTTAGCAGCATTAAATGAATTGTATTCTTCATATGGTGGCATTTCTGCTAATGAAACTGATTTTATTGCTCGTGCTAAAGTTGGTGAATGTCTTTTTGCTATTTCTAGTTTATATCGTATGTGTTTAAATATTAATGTTAGTGATGCTGAAAAACAAGCAATTAAAAATATAAAAAATAAAGAAATTGAAAATTAGTATATTTTTTATACATTATCGATTTCATCAATAATTGTTAATTTATTTTTAAATTAAATAAAGATACTTTCATATTAATAAAACTTATAAGTTTTATTAATATGATTTTATTTAAATAATAAATTTTATAAAATAATAAAAAATAAGTTGATAAAATTGAAAATTTTTATTTACTTTATTTTAAAACCAACTATAATTAATGTGTATCAACATTATTTATAACATATGAATTTGACTGTAAGTCCTAATTTATCTCTTTAAGGAGTAAAATAGGGCTTATTATATTATTAGATAAATTCATGCTTTATAAACAATTTTGATTAGTAAATAATTTTATTTTTTTATTATTTAAGGAGGAAAAACTTATGATTTTTAATTATCTATCAGATGGACCTGATATAAATAAAATCATTGATGTAGCAAAACCTTATGTTTCGGCAGTTGCAGGATTGCTAATTGCTGCTTTAATTGCATTTAGTGTTTTTAAAATAATTATATTGGCAAAAGATTTAGCGGCTGCTGGTGATGATCCACAACGTAGAAGTGAGATTAAAAAAGCGTTTATGTATACATTAATTGCACCAATTATTGGTATTACTGCATCAGCAATAATAATTGCTCTTGTGCAGGCCTTTGGTGGTAATCCAAATATTCTTCCTACTAACTAAAGAAAGTTATATATTAACTTGATATTAAGTTATGAAGAGAAAAGAGATGAAAATATGGATTGACTAACAGATATTATACTAGGAGCTTTATTATTTATACCTTGACTTATTTTCATTCAAGGACCATTATATTTAATTGCTGTTTTATTAAGACCACATGGTATATTTGATTATTTAACAACTGATGCAATAACTAATTTAATTTTTGGAAAATTTAATGAAGATCCACTTAATAGTAAAAACTTACCAATATTTTTTTCAGTATTAGCTGTTGTTTCAATTGGTGTAATACTTATTATGTTTATTATGCAATTAATTATTATCCAATTTACTGAAACACATACAATTAGAGAAAAACTAGGTAAAGCTATAAAAAATACATTTTTAGCTTTTTTAGTAATTGTTTTCATTCCATTTTTTATGAGTGCTATAAATTATCTAATGACAGGATTATTGGCAGTTTTACAAATTACAGCTTTAGGAAAAAATGCTAGTTTAGCTGATTTATTATGAGGTATTGGTGCTCCTGATTATGATAGTTCTTTGCATCCTAATGGTGTTTTTTCAATGCCTGATATTTCGTATTTAAAACATTGAAACTTTATTCTTGAAATTGTTGCGGTGTGATTTACTTTATATGTATTATTTGTTGCATCAATGACATTGGTTGAAAGAATTATTGATTTATTACTTTTATTTTCAATATCACCAATTGTTGCCGCTATAATGCCTGTTGATCAAGGAAAAAGATTGGGTGTTTGAAAAGAAATGGTAATAGGTAAGTTTATTATTGGTCCAGGAACGATGTTACCTATTTATATATTTCTTGAAATATTACCAAAAGCAATAGTAGATATTACTAATAATACTAATTTTAGTTGACTTGAAAAACAAGTTCTATATACATTATTTTGTACAGCCGGTGCTATTAGTTGTTTAAGAACTCAAAAAATTATTAATCACTTAGTAACACAAAACTTAGGTGTACAAAGTGCTATTGATTCTAATGGAGCAGCTATTGCTGGAAATATTATGGGTAAAGCTCGTACTTTTGCTAGCCTTGCAGCCGGTGGTGCTGGTGCATTAAAACTTGGAAAACAAATTGCATTTGGTGGTGCTAAAGATGGAAGAAATCCTGATGGTAGCGAAAAGAAAGCAAATGGACTATTAAAAAATGGTATCACGGGTTATTTAGGTAAAGGTACTAAAGGAATTGCTAAAGGAATTGGTAAATTTCAAAATTCTAATGATCATGGTACTAAATGACAAGATACAAAAAATAATTTAAAAAGTCCCTTTGTTGGATTAAAAAATATGGCTAATGCTGCTTTTAAAGAACCTGTTGTAAATTTAAATAATATTAGAAAGAATGCAAGAAGAGGAGATTCTGATGAATAAAAAAGTAAAATATTAAAATCTTGGAGAAATAATCATGAAATTTAAAAAAACAAAAAATGAATTTAAAAAGTCCCTTTGTTGGATTAAAAAATATGGCTAATGCTGCTTTTAAAGAACCTGTTGTAAATTTAAATAATATTAGAAAGAATGCAAGAAGAGGAGATTCTGATGAATAAAAAAGTAAAATATTAAAATCTTGGAGAAATAATCATGAAATTTAAAAAAACAAAAAATGAATTTAAAAAGAAAAAAAGTTATCGTTGAAGACGTAATGTAACTATTGGTATTTTATTATTAATAATATCAGGTATTGCTGGTGTTATTTCTCAATATGGGTAAAATATAAATTATTATAAAATATATAAAAAATAAAGGAACATAAAAATGAAATTTATTCGTCAAAAAAAATGAGTACTACCAGCAGTAATTATAATTGTTATACCCTTTTTAGTATTAATAAATACTTTATTAGTTTATGCTTTAGTCTTTGTTCGTAACATGTTTTCTCATAGTGGAGATAATCAACAACCATTTACACTTAAATTTTTAATACAGGATGTTATTAATTATTGATTAATATTTTTAATTCTATTTCTTATTGAATTTTCAGTTTTATTATCTTACTTTATGATTCATAAATATAAAATTTATCGTGAAACTCATAATAAAAGTCGCTTTTTACGTGATTCAAAAAATAAAGTGTATGGATCTGCTGCTTGATTAACACCCACTGAAATTGCTAATACCTTTCCTTTATCAAAAACTGTTGAAAATGATTACGGTATTGTTGTTCAAACAACAAAGACTAAAATTGGTGGTGTCCAATTTAATATTAAGTCTGATGCTCATAATATTGTAATTGGGGGAACAGGAAGTGGTAAAACTCAAAAATTAGTTATTCCAACTATATATTTAAATGCCCAATCAAAAATTAAACCATCAATGGTTATTACTGACCCAAAAGGAGAATTATTTCAAAATCATTCTAAAATATTAAAAGATAATGGTTACGATGTTTATGTTATTAATTTACGTGATACATCAGTATCTAATTCATGAAATCCTTTTGTTAAAGTATATGATTTTTATGTAGAGTCAATGCGTTTAAAAAAAGAAAATAATCCTTTAAATGAATCAATTACTTATGAATCAATGGCATTATCATGAATTAATGATATTGTTGAAGCCTTATTTCCTGAATCAGATCCAAAACAAAAATTTTGAAATCAATCAGCGATGCAAGTTGTTAAATCAATTATGTTATTTATGCTAGAACAACTTGAAGATCAACCTGATGTTCCGTTAAAATACTTTAGTATGTCAAATGCTGCTATTGTTGCTACTAATCGTCAAAGATATGTTGAAATTCTAAAAAAAATGCCAACTCATAGTTTAGCTCGTCAAATTGGTTTAGGTGCATTAGAAGGTGCTGAAGAAACTGCAGGATCAATTAGTCAAATGGTTGCTAATGGATTACGTTTATTTACTGATCCAGTGACACGAAATATTAGTTGTAGTAATGATATAAATTTAGATGAAATTGTAAAAAAACCAAGTGCTGTTTTCTTAGTTGTACCTGATGAAAGTAATGAACGTAATGCTTTTGTATCAATGTTTATTGCACAGTTATATAAAAATACAATTCGTTATGCAAGTACTTTGCCTGATATTAAATTACCACGTCCTTTATACTTTTTATTTGATGAGTTTGGTAATATACCAACGATTGCTAGTATGGCACAAATGATTACTGTTGCACGAAGTCGTAATATTTTTTTCATGATGATTATGCAAGATTTACAACAATTAACACAAAAATATGGTAAAGAAACAGCAGAAACTATTTTTAATAACTGTATTTTGCATACTTTTTTGCAAACTATGGATTTACAAACTGCTAATAAATATTCAGATATGTTCGGTGAAAAAACAATTATTAATTATAGCCATTCTGGTAATAAAGATAAAAAAGCTGATAATATTAATTCATCATTACAAGGTAAAAAATTAATTACAGGTAGTGAGTTAATGAAATTAGATTTTGATACTGCTGTTATTTTTTTAGCAAAACATAATCCAGCAAAAACACGTTTAATTCCGTTTTATGAATGAGGAAGTAAACCGGCAGGACAAGCAACTGTTACAAATGCTTCACGTTTAATTGATTTTAATAAAGATTATTATTTAAGTTATATTGGCTTATTCTATTATATTGAGAAAAGAAAAAATCCACAAGCTGCTGCCGAAAGAGAAAAATCAGAAAAATAAAAAACAAACAATAGTTAAGAAATTGTATATAAAAGAATATTTATTTTAATATATAAATGTATATTATTGATAGATATAGAAAATAACGATATACTTATTTCATGAATAGATCAAAAATATAAGTTTTACTTTTTATAAATTATGCTAAAAAAGGTAAGTACATAATAATGTTAAATATTATAAATAAACTTATATGAAAGGATTTTAAATATGAATGTTCCCAATATTATTTCTTTAATAAGATTAATATTAGTTCCAATTATTGTTAGTTTAATGATTATCGGTCCAATAGATAATGATAATTTTTATCATCTTTGAATAACAAGTATTAATATTAATAGTTATAGTTTACCAATTAGTTGGTTAATAGCAGCAATTTTATTTATTATTGCTGCCATTAGTGATTTTATTGATGGATGATGAGCAAGAAAATTTAATCAGGTAACAACTTTTGGTAAATTTTTTGATTCAATTGCAGATAAACTTTTAACTAATGGTGTTTTAATTGTAATGGCATGTGGTACTATAATTCCGGTTTGAATGGTAGTTATTTTGGTATTACGTGATTTTATTATTGATGTAGTTCGTCAAATTTTGGCTACTAAAGGCACAGTAATGGTTGCTGATAAATATGGTAGAATAAAAGCAGCAGTACAAATGTTAGGAATTACAATTTTATTTTTTATTAATTGACGATTTTTAAATGGTAGTGTTAATGGTCATAGTAATAATGATCAATATGGTTTAATTAATCAATTAGTAATGATACCAATGTACGTTGCTACAGTATTAAGTATTTTTAGTGCTTATAATTATATTAGTTCAAATAGTAAAAAAATGTTTAATATCTAAAAATAAAAGGAGTATTAATATAAATGATAAATAAAGTAATTGTTTTGAATCAGTGAGCAGTAGTTACAGGAGCGTCTAAAGGATTGGGATATTATTACTGTCAAGCATTATTAGCACAAGGTTATCACGTATTAGGGGTATCACGTGATAGTAAAAAAATATTAGAATTAGCAGATAAGTATCCACACTTACAAGTTAAAAATTATGATTTAGATTTATCTGATTTAAAAAATATTTATAAATTATTTGAGTTATCAAAAGAATTAAATGTAACAGTAGTTATTAATAATGCTGGTTATGGTGTTTGAGGAACATTTGCAGATAGTATGTTAGAACAAGAATTAAATATGATTAATTTAAATATTTCTTGTTTACATATTTTAACAAAGTTATTTGTTCAACGTTTTAGTAAAAATAATTATGGTCGTGTTATTAATATTGGAAGTATGGCAGCTTTTAGTCCAGGGCCTGTTTTTGCTAGTTATTATGCTTCTAAATCATATGTTTGAAGTTTAGGTGTTGCAGTTAATTATGAATTAAAAAGAGCAAAAAGTAAAGTAAGAGTAATTACAATTTGTCCAGGTCCATTAAAAACTGAATTTTGAAATCGTAGTAGTAATGGTAAAGGAAATAAAGAACATTATAGTTCATTATTACCAGTTTTAGATACTGAAACTTATGCTAAAAAGTCTTTACAAACAGCCTTAAAAACAAAAAGAAAAAGTTTTATTATTATAGGAATTTCTAATAAAATTACAAGAACTATTATTAGAATATTACCTTTAAAAACAGTACTTAAATTAGTATATAATTATCAAAAAAATCGCTAATAATGAATTTCATTTTTTATTTTAATCGTAAAAATTATTAAAAAACATTTATTTATTATAAATATTTTTTATTGTTTTTTTAAAAGAAAGGTTTATGATGTATCCAACTTCTTAAGATTTTAAGAAGTTATTAAAAAAGAGGTGTTATTTATGAAAAAATATTTATCAATGTTAACAACAGCAGCATTATCAGCAGCATCAATATTTTCAACTTCTTCGATATTAAATTCATATGTAAAAAATTCCAATTTAATAAATGTTGATAATTTACATGATGTAATACAACAAATTGATATTGTTGAATACCCTATTTTTGCTGATAATGGAGAAACTACAACTAAAACTTTTGAAAAAAATGTTATTGTTCTTTTTAGTGATCCTTCAAAATTAAAATATATAGAATTAACTGATATAAAAAGTCATGTCGATTTTCATATAAATGGAAAAGATTATTATTATAATGATCAAAGTAAGAATTCAGTTATTGTATCTAGTGATACAAAGTTTATTGATAATAGTATTTCACATGAAGGAAATATGAATAAAGTTCAACAAACAGTTAGTTACGATTATGATTGAAATCAAAAAGCATTTATTTTTAAATTTGTTAGTGTTGAAACAGTTACAGCAAATAATGAAAAAGATACTCAGTTTGTAAGAGGTTATTTTACTACTAGTTTAAAGTTAAATTTGCATGAATTTTAATTTATAGTTTAAAATATTATTTTTTTAACTTAATTAGAGAAATTATATTATAAAAGTAGTACTTAAGTATTACTTTTATTTATTTTTTTGTTTTTTAAAATAAAATAATTATAATAAAATAAATAATATTTATATTATAAAATTAATTAAAGCATTAATAATAATTTATAATAATGATTAATCAAAATATATTATATACAGTATGAGATTCTATTGTAATTTGGTTTAAATTTGTTATTATTATATTTGTCCTAAAACTTTAGGACAAAACATCAGTTTAATTAATTTAAAATTGTAAATTTGGCTTTATGCCCTTATATGAGTAATTTTCATGTAAGGGTTTTGTATTTTAATTTATTGATATGAGTCTTTAATTTAGTTTAAAAACTCAATTTAATATCTATTCCAATTTCATAAATTAATATTCCCACTTACCCTTAAACCAAAATTTATACAGACTAATAATTAAAAACATTTTAAAATTTATATCATTATAATTTAAAAGTATTAAGTTTAAGGTCAAATTTACTCTTTTATGGTAATTAAGTTTGTTTATAGTAAAAGTATTATTAAAACTTTAGAAAATGAGGTTTATTAAATGCATAATATTATAAATTGTGGCATTTATTTTGCCAATGTGCCATTAACAAAAACAACTAACGAAACTAGATGTGAAAATATAAATTGTAATTATCAATATTGTAATGGTTGCAAACTTGAAACGGTTATCATTTGAACACAAACTCCTAATCAAAAATGTTTAATAATTCCTATTATTAGAAATTCAATTGAACAACATGAGCAAAGCCTAGGCTTATTAGGTGATAACTTATCTATTATTAAATTGAAAAAATCTAATAATAATTCTATTTTAAGTTTTCGCGAGGAAGATATTAGTTATGCTGATCTTAATCGTGCAACTTGAATTAAAAACTTTAGAATTGGTGATGAATACTTAATCAATGGAGAACTTCGTGTCTTAAATGAAACTGAAATTCATGATTTATCTTTTAGAGTAAAAACATTACCAATATCAAGTATTAATACAATTGCCAATATTGGTATTAATAAAAATTTAAATTTAAATAATAAAATTGTAAGTTATAGTGACAATACTTTGAAAGAATAATTTCTTAAAACAATTAAAAATATAAAAATTCTTAATATTAAATTTCTCTCTCTTTTAAAATTAAAAAATAATAAATTTAGGGTAGTAACATTAACGTGTTACTACCCTAAAATAATAAAGAATTGTCTAAAGTATTTTAAAATTCAAAAATTAGATAAATATTCTTTATTTTTTTTATTTTTACATTATTTCATTGGTTGGTCTAATAATAATTTCATTTCAAGTAGCATCAGCAGGTAATTCAATTGCTTGTTTTATTGTTAGTGCTATTCGTTCGGCAGATATGCTATAAGTTTTATAATATTCTTTAAATTCAGAACTAAATTCTTTATCAGTTACTCTATTCAATAATTCAGTATTGATTGCTCCAGGTGAAATTACTGTAATTCTAATATTAGTTTTATCCTTTGCTACTTCTTCTCTTAATGATTCACTAATTGCTCTAACTGCTCATTTTGTTGCTGAGTAAACTGCTTCACCAGCATGAGCAAAATGAGCAGCAATTGATGAAATATTAATGATATGACCTGAATTTTGTTGATACATTAATGGTAATGATGCAGCAATACCATAAAGTGTTCCTTTAATATTGACATCAATTGTTTCATCTCAGTCTTTAATGTTTTTTTGTTTTAAAGATGTTAGTATCATAATTCCTGCATTATTAATTCAAACATCAATTTTATTAAATGTTTTAATTGCAAATTGTGCTAGTTTTTCTACCTCATGATGTTTGGTGACATCAGTTACTAAATAATTTGCTTCACCATTTTTATTTTTAATACTAGTAACTAATGCCTTAAGTTTTTCTTCTCTTCTTGCAGCTAAAATTAATTTATGACCGGCGCTTGCTAATAACTTAGCTGTTTCCATACCAATACCACTAGAAGCCCCTGTGATTACGATAACTTTTGATTTCATGTGTATTCACCTCTAAACTATTGATCAACAATGATCATTTTTTTTATTTTTAATAATTAATGCAATTAAAATTGTTTTTAACAGAAATGTTTAATAAATGTATGTATAATTAATGAATATTAAATTAAAGAAAAAATAATGATTTACAAAACTAAGTAATTGTAAATTCTCTGCTTAAGAAAATAAAAAAGAAACTGGGGTAAAAAATGGTAAATTATAAAAAAATTAATTGATTTATTTTAGCAATTATTATTCTTGGGTTTTTATTTATGATAATTGGATTAAGTTTACTTACTAGCAAAGTGTTAATAGGAAGTCATACAGAATTAGTCACTAATGGTTTTGGATTAATCGCAGGAAAATATAAAGAGTATTCTCATTTAAATGGAATTTTAGATGTATTTAATAATAATTTAAATGATTGATTTAACATTTCAAATGTAAGATGTGGTGTTGTTTTTACAATATTTTTAACTCCTATATTTTTATCTATAAGTATAATTTGTTTTTTATATAATTATTATATTTTTAAATTTCCTAAAAAGTAAAATAACAATAACATTATTTTTGATAAATATTTATTAGAATTTATGTATTTTTATTTAGTTAATTAATGAATCTAATCATTATTATTAAAATCAGCAATTTTGACAGTATATTCAAAAGTTTCACTTGAAGTTACATCAACAACTTTGCCTTCAATCATTACCTTTATTGTTATTGGATAATTCATTTTGTAGTTTAAAAATTGATCACCTACTGAAATTGCTTCTATTCTGCATTTTTCTAAATGTTCTTTAAATGAATTTGTTAAATTTGGAATAGTAACATTGTTTAAATCATTAATGAATCATTCTCAGGTTTTATTAATACTGGCTTGGTTATAAGCTGCTTGAAACAAATTACGCATATAATCTAATGTTACTTGTTCGGCGATAATGTTATATTTTTTTTCTGTTGTTGTTTTTCTATCCCTTACTGCAAACATTCCACTTGGATAGTCATTATTTTTTAATAAGAATATTCTAGTGAGTGGTGATAAGTCTAAAAGTTGAGTAATATAAATAGTCATACTATTTAAGTTTTCTTTAATTTGATTAACATCATTAAAATCAAAAACAGGTACTTTATATCTTACCGTTTCATAATTATTATTAGTGTTATTTTTATTTTCATTTTTTTCTTCGTTATTGGTTATTTTTGTTTTCATTATAATTTTAATTTTTTCATTGATATTTTTATTGTTCATTAGTACTTCTCCTTTTATTTAATAATATAACCTAGGTTATTTAGTAATACTAAATTGACCTAGGTACTAAGAAAATATAAAAAATATTATATTTTATGAATTACTAAAATTATTTAATTACGCTTTTTTAACTGCTTTAACAGTAAAGTGGAATTTAACTGATGAACTAGCAGTTACTTGTGGCGCATTAGGTACGGTTGCTACAACTTTATAAATGAAATCCATTTTATAATCTAGTTCATCTCCTGAAGCTATATATGCATTTAAACATTTTTTTGTATGTTCTTCAAATTGATTTTCTAAATCGTTAATAGAAACATCTGTTTGACTAGCAATTGATCATCCTCATTGTTGACCTTGTGCTAATATATATGCTTTTGGAGCTGTTTCTTGAAGTCTAGTAAGTAAATATTGTGGTACAATTGGTGTTATACCAGCACTTGTTACTAATACGAATGTTCCATTTGGATATTGTTCATCTTTTAAAAACGCAACTTTTTCTGTAGCTGGTAAAGCTTCTAATATTTGATTAATATATGGAACCATACTGTTTAAGTTAGCTTGCACACTAATAGGATCAACGTTATCTAGTACATTAATATTATTACTATCAGTATTTCCAGTAGTAGTTGTATGTTCAATTTTTAAATGCCCTAAAATAAATGTAGTTTTTTGCATATTTTATTCTCCTTTGTTACTAAAATAAATTATTATTTTTAGTTTTAGTTTATTTTAAGATTAAGATTTACCTAATGTAATATTTTTTTATTTTTAATATCGATAATAGTAAGATATTTATAATAATGTGAAAGTGATATTAGATAAAAATATTTTTTGTAAATCTTAATTTAAGTCTATAATTGAAAAAATGAATATACAATAAAAAAATAATGCTTGCATAAAAATATAAATTTTTCTAATATTTTATTTTAATAATAGACATATTCCATAATTAAATTTAATCAATTGTCAATAATACTTTTTATAAATTTTTTAGTGTTATTAATTATAAAAGTTAATATTTTCCGAAAAAATAGTTTAAAAATAAGTTTCTATTTCGAAAACAAAAAAATGTTAATAATATTTTTATATTAACTTGATAATAATTTCAATTTTAAAAAATATATTTTTGATTTTTTTTATTTTAATGGTTTTATTTTATTAAAAATTTTACAAAGTAAGTTAAATCTTAAGTACATAAGTCTAAATTTACTTTTTCTACATTTATTTACTAAAATTTTGAATCTTTTTAATCAAGCAAAAACATGTTCAACTTTGATTCTAATTTTAGATACAATCTTATTATATTTTCTTTCTTGTTTAGTTAATTTTTTATTTTTACTTTTTTTAATTGGTATTATTGTATTTTCATAAATATTTTGTATACCTTGATATCCTAAATCACCAATAATTATTGTATTTTTAGAAAATACAAGATTTGAATTTTTTAATATTTGAAAATCATGCACTTTGCCATTATCAGCAAAAATATCAACAATATTTTTATTAAAAAAATCATATACAATTTGAAATTTTATAGAATACATTCAACTTTTACCAGAAAAATATTCTAACTGTAGTTTTTTTTAGTTGGTCTTTCAATTTCAATCTCAGTTGAATCAATTAAATAAAATTGAAATTCATTTAAATTTTCTTGTTTTTTATCATTTTTTGATTTATATTTTTCTTTTAAAAATTGATAATCTCTATCATTACTAAGTTTATTTTCAACTCAAGTAATATTTCGAAAACAGCTTGAAGGACTCATTTTATATTTAATACTCATTTGAAAAAAAGTATAATATTCTTTTCAATATTCAAGTGTCATCATCAATCTTTCTTCAACTGAAAGTTTATTTTTTCGACCTTTAGTTTTTTCTAATTTTTCTATTTCAATTAATTTTTCTAACATTTCATTAAAATGAAAATGTTTTATACCAAAATATCTATAAAATTTATCATTTTTTAATTTTTTTAAATTTTCAAAAGCCATATTTATCAACACCTTATTAATTCATTAATAAAATAAATTATAAAATTATTACTTGATTTTTCAAAAAAATAATTACGGAATATGTCTAATGTTTAAAACAAAACTAAGCAAAAACAATTATTTTTTAAAATATTATCAATATTATCAATAGTTAAATTTGTATATTATAATGATTTTATATATTTATGTTATAATCAAGAAAATTATTATTACTATTAAAAATAAATCAGTATTGGAATTTTTTAAATATTAATTTGTGGGTGCTTTAATGACAAGAATGGAAAAGTATAAAAGTTTACGTGAACAAATTACTAAAGAAATTAAAGAAAATAGTAAGCTTTGAGAACAAGAACAAAAAATAGAAAATTATTATCAGCAACTAATAAAAATTGATCAATCATATTTTGAGCCAATTTTTCAAAAATTAAATTCTGATTTAAATTTAGTTAATTTTGAAAATTATTTTATTAAAAATAATGAACAACATTTAGATGATAATGATAAATTAATATTGGAAAATATGTTAGAAAATATTAATAATATTTTAAAAAAATATAGTGAAAATATTGATTTTGAAATAGTTGATGTGCCATTAATAAGTACTAACTTGGAATATCAAACGTTAATTAATAGTATGCATAATAAAATAAATGAATTTCAAAAAGACTTAGAAAGTAAAATTCATGATGTCAAAAATTTTGTTAAAAATTTAGAATTTAAATATAAAAAGTATAAAATAAATAATAGTGATCTTAATAAAGGACTAAAAGAAATTAATCAAGAACATAATAATTTTCAAGATGAATTACAAAAAATTAAAATTAAGCATAATTATAAATGAAGTTTAACAGTATTTAGTATTATCATTATTTGTTTAATTTTAATAGTCGTGTTAGTATTATCATTAATATTATTTATTAAGTAGAGAATGGAGAAAAACAATGTACCCAAAGATTAATATTGCAATAGATGGTCCAGCAGCTAGTGGTAAATCAGCGGCAGCATATTTGCTTTCTAAAAAAATTGATTATCAATTTATGGATACAGGAATTATGTATCGTAGTTTTACTAATCATTGTTTAAAAAATAAAATTGCTTTTGAAAGTGAAGATTTAATACTTGAAGCACTACAACTTTTTGATATAAGATGAGTTAATGGTCATTTTTTATTTAATGATCAACCACCAACAGAAGAAATTTATGATAAAAATGTTACTAGTAAAGTACCAATAATTGCTTCGTTATCTGAAGTTAGAAAAGTTATGGTTGCTAGAATTCAAGAAATGGTTAGAAGTCAAGGCTTTATTGTCGTTGGCAGAGATATTAGTAGTGTTGTTTTACTTGATGCTCAATTAAAGATTTTTTTAACTTCTAGTTTACACGCTCGTAGTGAAAGAAGATATAAACAGTATATTAAAGAGGGTATTAATATTACGCAAGAACAAGTATATAACGATATGGTAATTCGTGATAATGTTGATAAAACTCGTAGCACTGGCCAACTAGTAATTGTTGAAGATGCAGTTATTTTAGATAATAGTGATTATAATTTACAAACGACCGTTGATAAATTAAAAATTTTATATGATAATTACTTTAGTCATAAAAAATAATATTTTAAATATAAGGATTTGAATAAAATGAATAAGTTACCAAAAGTAGTAATTGTAGGACGCCCTAATGTTGGTAAATCTTCAATTTTTAATCGTATATTACAAAAAAAAGTAGCAATAATTGAAGATATGCCTGGAGCAACTAGAGATCGAATTTATGGCATTGGTGAATGATTAACACAAAATTTTGTGATTATTGATACGGGTGGTATTACTAAAACGATTACTAATTTTACTCAACAAATCAATCAACAAGTTAATATTGCTTTAGCTGAGGCTGATATTGTTTTATTTGTTTGTTCTTATCAAGAAGGTCTAACTCACGAAGATGAAGATATTGCCAAATTATTATACAGAACTAAGAAACCGGTTATTATTATTGCAAATAAATATGATAATGTTCAAAAAGATAATGATAAAATTTATGATTATTTAAAAGTTGGCTTTGGCGAACCAATTTTAGTATCTGCTAGTCATGGTGTTGGTTTTGGTGATTTATTAGATATGATAATTACTAAGTTACCAAAAGAGGTTCATACAGAAAAAAAAGAAAATATTAATTTAGCAATTATTGGTCGTCCCAATGTTGGTAAATCAAGTTTAGTTAATACTATTCTTCAAGAGAATAGAGTTATTGTTTCACCAATAGCAGGAACAACAACTGATGCTATTGATAGTAATTTTGTTTATAATAAAAAACAATATTGTGTTATTGATACTGCGGGAATTCGTAGAAAAGGAAAAATTACTGAAGATTTAGAAAAATATAGTTTAATTAGAACTACTAATGCCATTGAACGTAGTGATATTGTTTTGTTTTTATTAGATGGTAGTGTTGAAATTCAAGAACAAGATTTAACAATAGCAGGAATGGCAAAAAATTTAGATAAGCCAGTTATTATTATTGTTAATAAATGAGATTTAGTTAAAAAAAATGAAAAAACAATGCAAGAGTTTACTAAAAAAATTAAAGAAAAATTTAAATATCTTGAGTATTCTTTTGTTGTATATTTATCTGCTTTAGAAAATACTAGAATTCATACTTTATTTGCTACTATTAATGAAGTATTAGTTAATATGAATTTAAGAATTAAAACAAGTATTCTTAATGAAATAATTAATAAAGCTCAATTAATTAATGAGCCGCCTTACTTTAAAGGTGGTAGATTAAAGATATATTACACAACACAGGTTGAAAAAAATCCGCCTACTTTTATTTTAATGGTAAATGATCCACAACGATGTCATTTTTCTTATGAACGTTTTTTAATTAATCAAATTCGTGAACGATTTGGTTTTCAGGGTGTACCAATTAAATTAAGATTTAGAATGCGTAAGTCATTGTATAATAAACAATAAAAAAGTGTAAAATTTTGTGATTATATTTATTTTAAAGAAAATTATTGTATAATAATATTTATTAAGATAAAAAACTAATGATTAGAAAGTGTAAATGATTATGCTAAATTTTTTAACATTAGAATCGCACAATAAAAGTTTATCAACATCGGCAATGTGAATAATGTTTATCATTGGTTTGATTTGTGTTGGTATTATTTTTCTTGTGTTTTTTTTATTTAAAAGAAAATTACGTAAAGAAAGGAGCCTGATTAACGAGCAATTTTTATTTAAACCAAAAAAAGTTACATATCAAGTTTTTCATTTTTGAAATAAAGCTCTTTATATATTTTTAATGTTTTGTGCAACAGTTGGTGCCATTGTGCTATTATCAGTTTCAATAAGTTCAATGTTTTAATTTTGAAAAATTAAGAAAAAGTTTTAGGAAGGGGTTAAAATATGGGTTTAGTTTTCTGAAAAAAACATAAAGAAAAAAATCAAACAAAAAATAGTAATATTGAATTAAAAACCTCAAAAGAAAAAAGTCCTTGAAATAATGTTTTAAAATTTTTACAAGACTTAGGTAAAGCATTACAGTTTCCAATCTCAGTATTACCATTCGCTGCTATTTTAAACAGATTTGGAGCATTAGGACTTACATTTACTACTACAACTGATGCTGGTGTTATGCATGTTACTAATGAAGTGGGTTATTGAATTTCATATATTATTCAACAACCAGGAAAAATAGTATTTGATAATTTACCATTATTATTTGCTTTGGGTTTAGCATTTGGTTTAGCTAAAGATCATCGTGGTGAAGCTGCATTAGTTGGAGCAGTATTTTATTTAGCAATAGCTGCAATGACGTCAATTGAACACTCATTACCAGAAATGTTATATAAAAATGTTTTAACTTTTACATCAAGTAAAGGTGAAAAATTTTCGTCATTATTTTATGTAGAAAAATTTGGAACAGATGGTAAAACTATTATCGGTGGTATTTATGTATTAAACATTGGTGTTTTTGGTGGAATTGTAGCGGGGTGTTTATCTGCAGTTTTATATAATAAATATAAAGAAATCAAACTTCCTCAAGCGTTATCATTCTTTGGTGGTAGAAGATTTGCACCAATGGTGGCTTTAGCAATAACTATTCCCACTGCTTTGGCATTTGCTATTGTTTGACCATGAATTCAATTAGTATTAATGAAATTTGGTCAATTAGTTGCTAATCCAAATAATCCAGCAGTTGCTATTCCAGGAACAGCTGTTTATGGAATATTAAATCGTTTATTATTACCTTTTGGATTACATCAAATCTTAAATACTTTTTTTTGATTTCAATTACCAATTAATGGTCAGATAATATCTCCAATTACAGGTGCTGCATCTGGAACAACAGAATGAGTAAATGGAGACATTAATGCTTTTACTAGAGGTATTGAAGGATCTGGATTTTTTCAATCAGGTTTCTTTCCTATTATGATGGGTGGTATTCCCGCTGCTGCCTTAGCTATGATTATGGCAGCTAAAAAAGAAAATAGAAAAATGGTATCAGGATTTTTAGGAGGAGTTGCTTTAGTTTCTTTTATTAGTGGAATCACTGAACCCATTGAATTTTCATTTGTATTTATTGCCCCATTATTATTGGTAATTCATGCCTTATTAACAGGGATATTTATTGCAATAACGACAGCATTGCATATCCAAGTTGGTTTTGGTTTTAGTGCTGGAATTATTGACTATTGCATTTCTTTTGCTCAATCATGAGGATTTGCTAATCATGCTACTGGTGCTTATCATATTACTTCAAATCCACTATGAGTATTATTATTAATTGTGGCTGCTGGTGGAGTTTATTTTATTGTATTTTATACATTAATTACTAAAATGAATATTGAAACACCAGGAAGAGAAGAAGATTTTGGTGTTGAAGAAAGTAAAGTAACAACAAAATCAGAGTTAAGCAATAAAAATCTTAAAAGTGATAAATATACACTAATGGCAACAAAATTAATTGAAGCAATTGGTGCAGATAATTTTGTTGAAATTGATAATTGTGCTACTAGGTTACGTTTGATTGTTAAAGATACATCACGTGTTAATTTGGCAAAAGTTAAGGCCGCAGGAGCATTTGGTACTAAAATTTTGAGTAAAGAAGCTTTGCAAATTGTTATTGGTACCGATGTTGAACATGTAGCCAATGCAATAAAGGCACAGTTACAAAATTCAGCAACTTTGAATATTAAAGCTAAAGTTAATCTATAATTGAAAGTGATTATTACAATATAATATTAAAGCTACTAGAGCTCATATAACTATTTAATAGCTATATGAGCTTTTAATTGATTAAAAAAGATAGGAGTAAAAATAATGTCAGTAGGTAAACATTTAATTACTAACATTTTACAAAAAATAAAATCACAAGTACCAACATTAACTAAAGAAGATATTATTACTGCACTTAATATTATTTATATAACTTGTGCAGAATATAATGCTATTGATAGTTCTATTAATAATATTGCCAAATATTATCAACAGGAAGATGAAAAATTTGATAGTCAATTGTTTAGAAAAAATTTGCATAGTTCTTTGCAATATATTGATCAAGCCAATTTATACAGTTTGAAAAGTTTGATTTCAATTATTTTAATAATTAATGTTTTTAATCATCCTTTATTATTTAGTGATTTTAGTGATTTTATTAAAAAAGATATTACTAATATTGAATTTATGAAAACGAAAATAGAAATCCTGAAAAATGATAATATTTTTTTTATTAAAAAAATTAGTTCGTGTAAGGACTTAAATAACCTAAATAAACTAAGAGAGCAATTAAATAATAATTTTGAAATATTAAAACATTTTAAATCAATTTGTGAAAATCATCAATTAGGTGTATTAAATATTTATAACTTTATTGCTAATCAATCAAAATATTTTGTTACTGATGAAGATTGCGATAATAAAATTAGTTTAACAAGCAATGAATATGAAAAAATTAAGGACATAATGTCAAGAGAAAATAAATTTAAGGATATTTTAGTTAAAGATAGTAATTCTGAAATTCCATATAAATTAAATATTGAAGAACTTGATAAAATTTTTAAAAAGGAAATTGTAAATTTATTCGATGAATATGAAAATAAAATTTATGATTTTAAAAATAATAAATCTAAAAAGAATGAATTGAAAATTAAGGGAATTAAATTAAAAATTCAAAATATTTTTGATTTGTCAAAAATTATTTTTGAAATGTTTCAAAAACCAGTTACTTCTCCATTACCTTTAACGAAAATTGTAAATCAAATTTTTGATGAAAATGATTCAATGCAATATTTAAGCGAGATTGAAAAAAATATTGATAGTAATATTGAAATGATTAAAAGGGCGGTTTTCAAAGTTACGAAATAATTAATTATCATATTAGTAACTTATTTCCGAAATTACCATTTAAAAATGATGATAGACAAATTAAATTCTCTTTTACCCTTAAATTTATATTCGACGTATTTTAAAAAATATAGATTTTATAAGATAAAATAAAAATTATTAACAAGGAAAAAGACAAGAAATAATCTTGTCTTTTTTTGTAATTGTAAAATTTTAAAATTTTTAATAACCGTCTTTAACGCTATTATCAACACGTGTTAGGGAACTAAAAAAGTGAACTACAACACAGTTGTTAAAAATAGTAGCTAGAACATGTGGACTTGCATGAATAAATAAAAAGTGGAGTGATACCTAATAAATTATACTAACCATTTAATGGTAATTCTTGGGGTGGGAGCGAATTGGAAACTAGTATATATAGACCTACTAGGGAACCTACTATATTAATTCTATTCTTTATTTAACCAACCTTGCCACTCCCCAGTGAGCAAGTGTTGGTTTTATTTTTTATTTTTTTTGAAAAATTTTTTTGGGCGAGAAAATAAATTTCAAACTTGTAAAAAAAATTGAGCGGTGCCGGTTCAATTAAAATATTAATTTGTTTAACACAAATTAAATAAGTATTGAATCGAATGCCTCGATTTCTTTTTAAAATTTCACAATTTATTTTTGAGCCCAGTTTTCATGGAATGAATAAAACTAATAGTAGTATTATTAATAATCTAAAAATCAAAATATATGTTCTTTATGCTAGAAGCAACAGAACATATTAGGAAAGGATTATTATGCAAATAGAATTTAAAAAAGAACAAATTGTTAAAGATAAACCACAATCTATTCTTATTGATTATGTTGAATATAAATTATCGCTTCCAAAATGAATGATTAAAAATAATTCTTTTATTGTTGATAACAGTTACACATATTGAGTTTTTAATTTAGAAAATATTAAAAGAGAATTAAGTGGTAATGAATTAATAAAATTATTAGAACCATATATTAAAGACCAAAAAATAACTGTTAATAAACAAGAAACACCCAAAGAATATTATCTTAATGATATCAAACTTGAACCATTAACATTTTATGAACAGCATAATAGTTGATTTATGGGTGAAATAACAGATAACAAAACTAATATTACAAATCCATGTTTTAAATACAACATTACATGAGAAGAAAATAGAAAAAGTTTTAAAATAAATAATCCATATAAACACGATGATTTACCAATTAATTATATAGTTACTTCATATAAGGAAATTTCAACTCATAATGAAAAAGTATTTTTGTTGAACATGTAAACAAAATAAATTAGATTATTTATTCTTTAATACTAATGATATAAAAACAAGAAAATATTTTTTAAGAGATAAAAATAGTAAAGCGATTTGTTATGACTGTATTTTAAATATTAGGTTAAGTAGGAGGCATAAATATGAATAAAGAATATTTAACTAAAAGAGGAACGATTTGCATACCAGACAGTGATGATATTGAATTTAAAATAGGGCTAATTAAACTGATTGATGATTTAAAAAAAGATAATTTAGTTTGTGGTCATAAAGAATTTATTGAAGAATGTAAATATTGTTGATGTAATTGTGATTTAGAAATTATTAAAACGGTTATTAGAGGTTAACTTAATTAATGCAATATGACTTAATTATTGGAATTGATCCTGCTGGAATTGGTAATAATGGAATGGTTATATATTCAAGTGAAACTAATAATATTACTTTTAATGAAACATTCAAAATTAAAACAGTTTTAGAAAGTAAAAATATATATAAAGAATATTTTAAATTAATTAAAAAACAATTTATTAATCAAAAAATATTAGTTATTGTAGAAAATTTCTTTTTAAGCTCAAAACAATTATTAACTAATCCATTAGCAACACCTAAGATTATTGGTGCATTAATGGTATTAGTAGAAGATGTTATGAATTGAGATTATTTAGAAAGTGAACCAAAAAATAAAACTAAAATAGAAAATTATAAAGGAAATATAAAATTAACAAAACATGAACAAGATGCTTATAAGCATATTCAATACTATTTAAGGAATTATAAAAATGAAAGATAAAGCAAATTATGTCAAATTAAAAGTAAAACTGAGTAACACTATTGAAGCAAAATATTACGAAAAAGGTAATAAGGAATTATATTATAGTGTTCGTGGTCAATGAAATGGATTAAATTATGTTACTTTAATTTTTAATAACCCAAAATTTTATAGACGATGTATTTTATTAAACAAAAACGATGAAATTATTGTAACTGGTCAAATTTTTAATACTTTAAATATTCCTAAAAATCGTGCATTTTGTTCAATCAATGTTAAATGATTTAAAAAATGAAAAGAGTAAAAAAATGATTAAAAATACACCATTAGAATATATTAATGACAGAATTAAGCAGCATAAAGAAAATATTAATAAATATACAAAAGAAATTGAAAGATTGCAAAATTTTATTAAAACAAATGAAATTAGAATGACTGAATTAGAAATAATAAAAGATATTTTACAAAAAGGAGAAAAAATATAATGAATTTTAATCAAAATCCAAAACAAATGACTGATTTAGTAATAAAAAAAGATATGGAAAAAGTATTAGAAAATTTAAAAATTAAAATAGGAACTCTTGCATTTAATAATATTGAAGAAGAAATACATTATATAAATTTAATAATAAATAAAATGTCAGAACATATTTATTCATTAGAACAAGAAATAATTAGAAAAAATCAAATAATAAAAGATAAATTGGAACAAGAAAAACTTGAAATTGCTAATCAAATTAAAAATAAGGAGAATAATTAATGATAATATTACCTACTTTGTTTGAAAATAAAGATGAAATTGAAATATTATCACCATTTCCAAAAGCAATTCATACAAGTAATGATATTAGAGCAATTATTTTAAGACAATACCCAAATGTTAAATCCAAACACATAATTGTTTCTGACCCCGAAAGTAATGTTGCATTAATAGTTGGTGATAATGATGTTTATCAAGGTTGAATTAAAGTAACAATTAAAAAATTAGAAATTAAAGGAGATTAAACAAATGCAAAAGGAAAAAATTAAAATTAGAAATTATGAATTTGAATTAAATTCTTATGTAGTAGATTCCTTATTAGATGTTATAAGAGAACTGATAAAAACAAATAAAGGAGAATAAAATGCCAAACGAAAATACACAATCAAATTATACTTTAACCAAATTAATTAGAACTGGTATAAGTCCTATTTGTGCAATGATTGGTACAAGTGCTTATTATGGTCAAGTAATTGCTAATCCAATATTAGGTTCAATTAATAGTTTATTATTTGGTAAAAAATTAGGTTTAGATATTTGAAATTTAAATCAAAGACCAAATACTAAAACTAAATTAATTAATAGTTCTAAAAAAATAGCATTAGGATTAGGAACAATTGGTTTAGCAAATTATAGTAAATGAACAGAAAATAATATTAATCCTATTATTCCAACAACACCAATTCCAATAACTACTACAACTACAACAGAAGGTCCGCCATGATTACTATTAAATAAACAAGAAAATCAGTCATTAATGGATTGAGATACATATATTAGTTTAAATGCTTATGGTATATCAAATCTTATTAATGGATTAACGGAGTTAATACCTAATAAATTTGAAACAATAAGAAAGATTTGTAATATGGCAACTGGTGGATGTTTAATATCAAGTGGTGTAGCAATGGGTATTAATAATAATTTTAATAATGCTTATGCAGTACCTACAATTGTTGCTGGTGCAAGTGAAATTATCCATAATTTATTACCTATGGAAACTACACATCATAATGAAGAAATGCAAGAAACATCATTTAATGATGAAACTACAAGATTAATTAATGACAATAGATTTACTATTAATAGTGAAACTGCAAGTCAATATTATGGTAGTGATAATATGAGCGAAGTACCATTAAATCATGATAATGCTTCATTAAATTGAGATTATAATCACATGAGTTTATAAAGGAGGTGAATAATTTATGAATAAAGAAAAATTACTTGAATATTATAATAATGAAATTCATACATATAAAGAGAGAATGGAACAATTAAATAAAGAAATTGCCTTATTAGTAAGCATTATAAGTAATTCAAAATCGATGATTGAAAGAATTAATGGTGGTCAATTTGATGAATAATTAAAAATTAAAAATAAATAGTTGAAAGGAAAATATTGAGATGAAAGAATTTTTACATGAATTAATAATTATTGGAACAAGTGTTGGAACATTAATTTGCAGAGAAATTATTGTTTTATTAAAAAGATTTATCACAACTCCAAAACATGTTAGAGCAAATAACAAAATTATTAAACATCAAAAAAAATTAGCAAAGTTAAATGAAAAGATTAATAAAGAAAATAAATAAAAAAGTGGTGATGTAAATGTTAGAAAATGAAAATAATGTTCAACAAACAACTGAACCTTTAACTGAAAATAATGCTTCTTCACAAGAAATAGAAAATAAAGTTAATGAAGCAGAAAATAAGTTAAATAAACTTAATCAAGAAATTAAAGAAAAAGAAATGATTAATATATTTAAAAAATATCAAGTTAAAAGTGAATTTTATGATTATTTAAAATTTAAAACTAATAATTTAGAAAATTCAAAAATTGAAGAAACTATTAAAAAAATGATTAAAGAACAACCAGTATTTAAAGAAACAATTAATACAGGTGGCAAACCACAGACAATAATAACAAATCAACCAAATTCAATAAAAAGTACTTTATTGGATTATAAAAAGAAAAATAATTTATAACAGAAAGGAAAATAAAAAATGGCAGTACCATTCAATAAAAATTTAGATAATACCGAAAAATTAGTAGAAGCACCAGAGTTTATAGAATTTTATAAACAATCAAATTCACCATGAGCAAGTTTTTTTCCTATTGAAATGGTTAATTCTACAAAAATTGAATTTATAGTTAAAAAACCAAAAAATCCAGAAATTAAAGTACTAAAATGAAATGATAAAAGCAAAGGATTAGATGTTAGTTATGCTGAAACTATTAAAATTTTAAAAGAAATTAAAGAAGAAGCAGTTGCAGGTGAAATAATTGCTAATGTTGATTTAAATGCTGAAAATGGACAAAATTTATTAAATACAATGCAATATGAAGTTGCTAATGATTTAGCAGATTATTTAGCAAATAATGATACAAATGTAATTGCAAAATATGCAACTAAAGTAGATATTACTGATAAAACACCAGTAGGATATTTAAAATCAATGTTAGATGCTTGAAATACTTTATTTCAACTAAGAAATAGTAATAATTGTCGTTTTTTTATTACTAATAATCTTTATGATAGTATTGTTTATTTAGCTAATAATAAAGGTTTAATTACTGATAATCAGATTGCTCAACAATTAAGATTAAATGGAAATGATTTATATATTAAAGGTGTACTATGTCAAATTGTTATGGATGATTATATGACTTTTACTGATAATAATGAAACTAAAATTATGTCTTTTGTTTTAGCAACACCAAGAGCAATGAAAAGATATATGTTGCAAAATACAGTTGTATATGTTCAAGATATTGCTGATGGTAAAGTTGGAAGAAGATATTTAGTTGGTGGAGAAGTAACTGGTGAATCAATACCCTATATAACAGATGAAGAAACAACTTCACGTTGAATGTTATGTGCAATCATTAATAATGATAAAACTGATTTAAAAACTAAAATTACAAGTTTAACAATTGATATTACTGCAAATGTTAATAACAATAATAGTGAATTAAATACACAAATAAAAAGTACTAATGAACTTAAATCATTAAATCCAAATTTAACAAATCCAACTATTAAATATTTTAGTGATGCACAAGGAAAAACTAATGTAAGTAATCAAAAACAAAAAGCAGGTGATTTATACATAAGACATATTCCGTAATTATTTTTTTGAAAAATCAAGTAATAATTTTATAATTTATTTTATTAATGAATTAATAAGGTGTTGATAAATATGGCTTTTGAAAATTTAAAAAAATTAAAAAATGATAAATTTTATAGATATTTTGGTATAAAACATTTTCATTTTAATGAAATGTTAGAAAAATTAATTGAAATAGAAAAATTAGAAAAAACTAAAGGTCGAAAAAATAAACTTTCAGTTGAAGAAAGATTGATGATGACACTTGAATATTGAAAAGAATATTATACTTTTTTTCAAATGAGTATTAAATATAAAATGAGTCCTTCAAGCTGTTTTCGAAATATTACTTGAGTTGAAAATAAACTTAGTAATGATAGAGATTATCAATTTTTAAAAGAAAAATATAAATCAAAAAATGATAAAAAACAAGAAAATTTAAATGAATTTCAATTTTATTTAATTGATTCAACTGAGATTGAAATTGAAAGACCAACTAAAAAAAACTACAGTTAGAATATTTTTCTGGTAAAAGTTGAATGTATTCTATAAAATTTCAAATTGTATATGATTTTTTTAATAAAAATATTGTTGATATTTTTGCTGATAATGGCAAAGTGCATGATTTTCAAATATTAAAAAATTCAAATCTTGTATTTTCTAAAAATACAATAATTATTGGTGATTTAGGATATCAAGGTATACAAAATATTTATGAAAATACAATAATACCAATTAAAAAAAGTAAAAATAAAAAATTAACTAAACAAGAAAGAAAATATAATAAGATTGTATCTAAAATTAGAATCAAAGTTGAACATGTTTTTGCTTGATTAAAAAGATTCAAAATTTTAGTAAATAAATGTAGAAAAAGTAAATTTAGACTTATGTACTTAAGATTTAACTTACTTTGTAAAATTTTTAATAAAATAAAACCATTAAAATAAAAAAAATCAAAAATATATTTTTTAAAATTGAAATTATTATCAAGTTAATATAAAAATATTATTAACATTTTTTTATTTTCGAAATAGAAACTTATTTTTAAACTATTTTTTCGGAAAATATTAACTTTTATAATTAATAACACTAAAAAATTTATAAAAAGTATTATTGACAATTGATTAAATTTAATTATGGAATATGTCTATAGTTATTTCTTCAAATGTTAATGATTTAAATTATAAAGGAACAACAAATCCAATTAAAATAACTCTTAAATAAAGGAAATTAATACCATGCCAATCGGTACAACTAGTACAGCAATACTGGAATGGCAACCCTTTTTAGGACTGTTTTTTGGTAGACACTTGTTTTTGATAATTAACTGGAGTTAGGTAGTTTAAGGTGCTGTGAATTCTTATGTTGTTGTATCAATTGATATAATCAAATAATTCTAATTTTAATTTGATTAATGATGTAAAATTTTTATCATTAATAAATTCAGTTTTGAAAGTTTTAAAAGTTGCTTCAGCAACAGCATTGTCATAAGGACAGCCTTTTTTGCTTAAAGATCGAGTTATGTTGAATGCTAATAAAAGTTTATCAATAGTTTTATTATTAAATTCGTTACCGCGATCGCTATGAAATATTTCAATATCTTTTAAACAGCGATTTGAGTGCATAAATGCTTGATATACTAATGATGCATCTTTTTTAGTACCTACACTATGTCCAATAATTTCGCGGTTAAATAGGTCTATTAATAAGCAAATATAGTTTCACTTACCATTAACTTGAACATAAGTTAAATCACTAACAATAACTTCATTTTTAATTTTATTATTAAAGTTTCTATTAACAAGATTGGTAATTTGACTATCATTGACTTTATTATGATGATTTTTGAATGATAATTTAGTGTATTTTGATATTAAATTATGCTTATTCATAATTTGTTTAATTTTTCTGCGTGATAAATAAATTTCTTGGTTTGCTAGTATGACTTTTAATCTTCTAGTACCATAAACTTCTTTATTTTCTTTAAAAGCACTAATAACAGCTTCATCATAAATATTATTTTGATTTTTATTTTTTTTCTTTAAATTAAAATAATATGTTGATTTAGAGAGTTTTAAAAAACGACACATTGTGCGAATTTTATATTTAGATTTATTATTTGCAATAATTTCTATTTTCTGCCTATTATTAGTGCTGCTTGCTTTAAAATATCATTTTCCATTCGTAATTGTTTTAATTCTTTATTTGCTTGAATTAATTGTTTTTCTAAATCAGAAAGATTATCTTTGGTTTTAAAACTGCCTGAATTAGTAAATTGCTTAATTCATTTATAAGTAGCCGCTCTTGTAACGTTATATTCTTTAACAAGACAAGATACTGACTTGCCACTTTGATATAAAGCTACTATTTGTTTTTTAAATTCATCTGAATATGAGTTAATATTGGCCATAATTATTTTCCTTTCTTTTAACTAATTTGTGAACTTGTCTACGTAATTAGTGTCCAATAAAGTGTAACCCATCCAATACTTTTAAACATAAATAAACCAAAACATACTAGAATAAGTAAACAGCAAGAAAATAAAAGTTTTTGGTGAGAAATTTTAGAAATGATTGGTGTACAAGTTATAGCAGTAGCACTTGCTCCTTTTACTGGTGGTTTAAGTGAAAGTTTAGCACTTGGATTAGGTGCAAGTGATTTAATTGCTAGTATTAGTGCTGTTGGTGTAGAATTTTTAACTGATTTTACTATTAATCAAGTTTATGATTATTTAAAAGGAAATGTAACACCATTAAATACTTTTTTTAATATATTACCAGCATTTGCTGGAATTAATAAAATTAGTCGTGGTTATCGTACTACTAAATTTATTAATTTAGCACAAAAAACTAAAACATTAGAACAAGTTGGAATTAAAGAAGCAAAAAATTTACAAGAAATTATTAGTCAAGTAAGTGGAAAAGAAATTTTAACAGATAAAATTATTGGTAATAAACGTTATTTAATGAATTATAGTTTTACTCCTAATCGTGAAACAGTATTACGAGATTTAGGTTATGTTGCTGAAAGACAATATAAAAATAATTTTCAAAAATTAGAAGCACAAGAGTTAAAAGATTACTTATTATTACAAAATACATTAATAAAACTAAGTCCACAATTAACTCCTAAATTTAAAATTAAAGATATTGAAAAAGCAAATAACTTTTTAAAAAAATATAATACTGATTTAAAAAAAGTACTATCCATGAATCAACATGATTGATTAAATTTAGTTCATACAATACATACAGAAAATAGATATGGAAAAACTTTAATTTTAGATTTACAAAAAATTCGTGCTAATGCTATTAAATTTAATTTTAAAAATAATGTTATTCATCAACTTGTTTTAAAAGCAAATCAAACTTTTAAATATTTTGATATTAGATTTTATTTAAAAAAAGGTTTAAATAAATTTTGAAAAGATACTCCATATTTTGAAAAATTACGAGAAAGTATATATAAATTAGGGAGCGTACCGAAGATGTCAATAATATTCAAATTTGTCTTAAAATTATAAAGTTAGACGAGAATAATTTTGACTTCAATATGCAATTGTATGTTAATCTTAACACTTGTAAAATATTAGTCAATAATACTTACTTTTATAAGTCAAAAATTCTTATTAAAGTTTACTTTAATAAGTTTTTAATATGTTATAATGTAATAAAGTCCTTTAAGATAAACCGTATACCGTTATGATTACTAAGCGTATGTAAAGTACGTGGTCTCTTAGGCAAATCCCTTAATTAGGGATTTTTATTTTATAATAATTGTACTGCTGTGTTTATTTGATAGCATTTAAAATTAACCATTTTTGTATACATATCAATGTTATAGGTTCTATCACCAATCATATGCTTTAAAATTTGTTTAATATTAGTTTCAGTAAAGCAACCAATATTTTCAACTAATGCTTGGTTTAATACACCATCTTTGGCATTAATAAAATAACCAACTTTTAATTTTTTATATTGTAAGGTTAATGATTGTAAAAAATCAATTAATTCATAATATTGACCTTTTTCAAATAAATTTATTGCATTTTGATAATGTAATTTAGCAATTTGATTTTTTCTTCTTCCAGCCATTATACCAAGAAATAAAACATGAAAAGCATGAAATTTATCTAAAATAAATTTAGCATTTAAAATTGTAGCAGTTTTTCTAATTCATTTTGCACTATCTCCACAAACTATTAAATTTGCTTGGTCAAAATTTTCAAAAAATAAATTACCATATTTTTCAATTAATTTTGCAGTTTTTTCAGAACCAATTTCTGTTTTTGATACTCTTATTTGACAGGTTGCTCTTTTATTAATTAATTTTCCATTTTTCTTTTTACCAGTACAAAATACTATTAATCTCATAGAACATTTTTTACAATTTTTTGGAATGGCAACCCTTTTTAGGACTGTTTTTTGGTAGACACTTGTTTTTGATAATTAACTGGAGTTAGGTAGTTTAAGGTGCTGTGAATTCTTATGTTGTTGTATCAATTGATATAATCAAATAATTCTAATTTTAATTTGATTAATGATGTAAAATTTTTATCATTAATAAATTCAGTTTTGAAAGTTTTAAAAGTTGCTTCAGCAACAGCATTGTCATAAGGACAGCCTTTTTTGCTTAAAGATCGAGTTATGTTGAATGCTAATAAAAGTTTATCAATAGTTTTATTATTAAATTCGTTACCGCGATCGCTATGAAATATTTCAATATCTTTTAAACAGCGATTTGAGTGCATAAATGCTTGATATACTAATGATGCATCTTTTTTAGTACCTACACTATGTCCAATAATTTCGCGGTTAAATAGGTCTATTAATAAGCAAATATAGTTTCACTTACCATTAACTTGAACATAAGTTAAATCACTAACAATAACTTCATTTTTAATTTTATTATTAAAGTTTCTATTAACAAGATTGGTAATTTGACTATCATTGACTTTATTATGATGATTTTTGAATGATAATTTAGTGTATTTTGATATTAAATTATGCTTATTCATAATTTGTTTAATTTTTCTGCGTGATAAATAAATTTCTTGGTTTGCTAGTATGACTTTTAATCTTCTAGTACCATAAACTTCTTTATTTTCTTTAAAAGCACTAATAACAGCTTCATCATAAATATTATTTTGATTTTTATTTTTTTTCTTTAAATTAAAATAATATGTTGATTTAGAGAGTTTTAAAAAACGACACATTGTGCGAATTTTATATTTAGATTTATTATTTGCAATAATTTCTATTTTCTGCCTATTATTAGTGCTGCTTGCTTTAAAATATCATTTTCCATTCGTAATTGTTTTAATTCTTTATTTGCTTGAATTAATTGTTTTTCTAAATCAGAAAGATTATCTTTGGTTTTAAAACTGCCTGAATTAGTAAATTGCTTAATTCATTTATAAGTAGCCGCTCTTGTAACGTTATATTCTTTAACAAGACAAGATACTGACTTGCCACTTTGATATAAAGCTACTATTTGTTTTTTAAATTCATCTGAATATGAGTTAATATTGGCCATAATTATTTTCCTTTCTTTTAACTAATTTGTGAACTTGTCTACGTAATTAGTGTCCAATAAAGTGTAACCCATCCATGGTATCATTTTATAGGTATATTTGTTTTTGATGATTATCGTAACAAAGATTACAAAACAATGGTTTTTAAAAAAGTTAAAGATAGTTATAAATTAAAAACAAAGAGTTAATAAATATTTATTAACTCTTTTTTATTTATAAAGATATATGTTTAGTTTGATTTTCACTTTCTTCTTCAAAAATAGTAATATTATTAATATTAATTTCTTGTATCTTTTTTTTCAATGGTTTTGAAATAATTTTTCTATTTGAAAAAACTGTTGATGTATTTTTAGTTGGTTGTTCAACAATTATTGTTTTAGTAGTAGATGTAGTAGTTTGATAATTAGTAGTGGGGTAGTACATATAGTTTGAATCCATAGGTTGTAAATATTGATATTCATTATCAAAATTATTACTAAAGAATTTAATACAGCAGTTTCATAACATTTTCTTTTTTTCCTTTTTTTTTAATATTTAAACACTATCTAAAACTAAATAATTGCATTATTTAATTTTAATAGTTTATAATTATAATAATAGCAAAGTTTATTTAAAGGTGAATATAATGTTACGTAGTAGTAATATTTTAAAAATTAATAGTATTAATAATTTTGAACAATTATTTATTTTTTTTGGTTTACCAGTTCTTTTTTTACTTTTAATTATGAAATTAACTTTTTTAATTACTATTAATTTTCATAAAAATAGTATTAATAATAAAAAAATATTTAATAAAACAAAAATCATTATTCTTCAATTTAGTTTATGATTTTTAGCACAATTTTGTTTATTTTTATTACCAGTTCAAGAAATGGTAATTAATATTAATTTTTTAGATTTAGAAAGTTTACCAATGCTATCATTGATTTCGATTTTACATTTATTTATTTGTTTTAGTTTTTTAAGCCGTAATAATAATCAGATTATGAAAGTGATGCGTTTTACTATTTTGTCAATTATTATAATTGCCATTATTTTACAATTTAATTTTACTATGATTAAAATATCGTTACCATCAATAAATAACTTTGTTTCAATACTAATTTTAGTGTTCTTTTACTATTGATTAGGTTTTTTTTCATGAAAAATGTTTAGTGATAATTTATTTACAATTTTTAATTTAATGAAAAAAACTTGAGTGACATTATTTAGTAATTCTTCATTACCTAATATTATTAATAAACAATTTCCAGTAAAAGCATATACTAAAACTAAAATTATCATTTTAACATGGCAATTTAAAAAACAAATGTTTACTAATTTTGACCACCAAGTTTTTATTACTGATAATAATAAAAAACTTTTAATTGCTATTTTTAAGAAGAATTTAACTTATTTTTTAAGTGCCCAATTAACACTACTTATTACTAAAACTATTCAAGATTTAAAAACTTTAATTAATGGTTGAAAAATGGCTTTAATTCAATAACTTTTTTTGTTTTAAAATTTAAAAGAAAGGAAGAACGAATATGAAAAAACAATCATTTTTGCTTTTTAAAAATGCGTTTAAACAAGCATTTCGTAATAAAATTCAATTAGTTGGTTTAATTGTTTTACTATTATTATCATCAACTATTTTTTCATTAATGCAAACAAGTTTAGCAAGAATTTCTGATGAATATTCAACATTAGTTGCAAAATCTAATTTACATGATTTTGTTATTGATTTATCTAATACTACTCCAAAAACTGTTTCTAATAAAATCTCAACATCAACAACTGCTGTTGATGAAAAGAATGATTTTGATATTAACAATATTGCAAATGATGCTGGTAATGAATTTATATGAGATCGTGTTGAAGGCAGAACTATGCAATTAGATAATAATAGTAATCCTAGAATTTTAAAAATATTAACTTATAATCAAGATGCTCGTATTGATAAATTAATCATTAGTGATGGTTATCAAATAGGAGATAGTAAAAATCCAAATAAAACTCCAAGTTGAAAACAGGTAGTTATTAATAAAGAATTTGCTCAAAAAAATAATTTGCATATTAATGATACAATTCGTGTGCAATCAGATCAATTAGGAAGTAGTTTAAAAGTTTCAGGATATGATTTAAATGATGCTGCTTATAGTAGTTATAATTGATTAAAAATTGTTGGATATGGTGTATCTGCTGATTTCACAACCCCAATTATTGATCAAACTACACCAATTCCAAATAAAACTCGTGAAGGTTTATTATACGTTGATCCAATGCAATTTGGTTTAAGTAAAAGGTTAGAAAAAAATAATTATATTTGATCATATGATAAAGCTAATGAAAAAATCACAATTTCTTCTGATAATGATCGCGAAATTTATTTTGTTGGAAAATCAACAATAGGTAAAATTAATGATATTAAATTAATTTCACAAAGTTTAAGAAGTAAATATATTAATCCTATTGATTCTGATGCTGCTTTAGTATATAAGTTAGGAAATAATAAGTATACGTTTAATAATCGTACTGCTACTTTGAATGCAACTATTATTGGATTTAAAAGTTTATTAATTGGTTTATTGTTAATTGTTTTAATTATTACAGGAATTACAGTAATATTAATTACTTATAAAAATATTGATAATTCACGAACACAAATTGGAATTTTAAAATCATTAGGTTATAGTAATATTAAAATTTTAATTACATCTTTAGCTTATCCAATGGTAGCAGCACTTATTGGTACTATTTTAGTGTTTTTACCAGCAAGTGGTTTACAAGTAATTATAGTTCAAACATTTGCCAACTATTTTAATCTAGATTTTGGTCGTTTTATTTTTGATGGTTTAGGATTTATATATTGTTTAATTTTAATATTTGGTTTTTTATCAATTATTGCATGAGTTATTAGCGCTTTAACAGTTATTAAAAAACCAATAGATTTAATTAAAAACGAATCAGCTACTGTTAATTCTCGCTTTAGTCGAATTATTAAAACAAAAAGTATTAATCGTGGATTTTTAACAAGATTCCGTTTATCACTATTTACATCATCAATTGGAAAAATGGCAGCAGCATCATTAACTATGTTTTTAGGAACAACGTTAATGACAACATCTATTATTGGTCCAAAAATTATGGCTGATAATAAATTACTTTCTTTTACTGGTATGAATTATCACTCCTTAGTTGAATATGACATTCCGACTTATAATTCTCCATATAGTTTTTATAAAACTTATAATCCAAGTAATAAAGATGATTGAACTTATACTTCTACTGTTGATAGTACTACTGGTGATACATATTGATATCCACCACGTTTTGATAATTCTGGACCATTAAATGATACTTTTGTTAAAGAATTATTAGAAAATAATATTAATGCTGAAGCATATGCTCCAATGTCAGATGAATCTAATCCCGGTGGTGCTATTAGTGATTTAGGATATACTGGTTTAACGTATTTAAATGGTAAAATGCTTACTAAAAACTTTTTAAATGGATTAGATTCTAGTGATATTAAAGGTGCTTCTGTGATTGTTAGAATTATGGTACAAATGGCTTGACCAAATGCATTACCAATGTATGACACAGTTTTAAAAAATACTAATATTAACAGTTTTTATAGTGAGAATACTTATAATATTATTAGAAAATTTTATCAAAACTATCGAACAACAGTGGCAATGAATATTAGTGGTACGATTTCAAAGACTGGTAAGATTAGTACTAATCCTAATGATTTAGATATTACAAAATTCAAAGATTGAGCAAATAGTAATATTCCTGCTTACAAAAATGCCTCAAGTAAGGGTCCTACTTTTATTAATGATATTGATAATTTAAGTTTTGATACTAGCGATAAATTATATCCATGACATTTAACTAATGAAACACAATTATTGAATAATAATGCATCTGAAATTAGTGACAAAGAGCGTGATAGTTGAATTAATAAAGTTGGAATTTGATTTGGTGCTTTATTTTATAATAGAATGGGACAAACTGTAGTGCAAGGTGCTTATACTAAAAGCCCATATTTTATTCGTCAAAATATTGCCAAAGCTTATAGTGATCCCAATGCTCCTTTTAATGTTGCTTTTAATGTTGTGCCTTTTGATAAAGAAACTGATGAATTAGGAACTTACTTTATTGGTACTCCTGAAAAATTATTTAAACAGAACAAATATTTAATGAAAGTTTATGGTTTACAAAATCAACAACAGTTAGGCAAACCTTCAATGATGCAATTATATGATGCTGGAGGTTCTTCATTAAATCCACTTTTAGAACAAGAAAATAGTGATGATAGTATTAGTCTTGTTATTAATCAAACGATTGCTAAACAATTAAATTTAAAAATAAATGATGAATTTAAAATGAGTAGTAATGGTAATACTATGAAATTTAAAGATAATAATAAATTGAAACCTTTTGATTTGGATAAAATTAATATTGATAACATTGTTGGTGATAGTAAAAATGTTAATAATGTTACATTATTAAAACAACAAACTGGTTATACACAAGTTGATGAGTTAAAGGATGGGGCTTATGATAATATGGGTATTAATGCTACAAATATGTTAAAAGAAGTTACTGCTGGTAAGGTTGTTAATTCTTATAATGATAAGATAAGTTCTAAAACACCAACGTATAAAGTAGTTGGTATATATAATGGTTATCGTCAACCTAATGCTTATATTAGTAAAACTAATGCTGATAAAGTTTTATCATTTAATAAAACAAAAGAATTTTTATTTTTATTATTTAAAAAAGAATGAGAAGACAAAAAAACAACTTGTGATGTTGATTTTGGTAAATTAAAATCATTTAATGAATATCAAAATTTTCTTAATCAATTAAATGATCCCGTTATTTATAAACTTAATCAAATATTTGAAAATGAAAATCCAATTTTTAATTTTAAATTTTCAAATTCGCAATCATTACCAGATATAACTAATTCATTTTCAACTTCGCAAATGTATGGAGATTACAGTGCTTTTGGTTTAAATGGTGGTACTGATGGTTCTGGTACTTATCAAGGTTATGGTGCAGGTAGTGCTGTTAATATTACGCTACAAGATATCCATCATCAGTTGTTAAATCAAATTACTGCTTTAGTTGATACAGTATTGGTTGCATTTATTATCTTTTCATTAATCATTTCGTTCTTTATTATTTTATTAACAAGTAATTTAGTAATTTATGAAAATCGTAAAACAATAGCAACAATGAAAACACTTGGTTATAGTGATGCAAAAATAACTAATATTGTTATTGGTATGTATTTACCAGTGATTGCTGTTATGTTTGTTATTGGTTTTCCCGTAGGATGAATAATTGTTAAGTTTATTCTTAACTATTTAGCTGCTAATACAACATGGGTTTTACCATTATTCTTTGTTTGATGATTACCACTTGTGGTTGGTTTAATTGTCTTTGGTATTTATGCAACAACCTTTATTATTGATTGATATGCCATGAAGAAGATTAATCCAATTAAAACTTTAAATGAAATTGATTAAAAGCAGAAGGGAATAAAAACATGAAAAATGATAAAAAAAACACTAAAAATTCAAGTGAACAAGTAACTAAAAATAAGTTAGAATCTAGTTTTACAAAGAAGTCAGTATCTAAAAATGAAGGTGCAATACCACCAGTAACCCATAAATCTCATGATAAACCAGAATCAAAGGAAGAAATAGAAGCTAATAAAGCCAAATTACAAGCTTTTAAAGATAATCAAAAAGCAATTAAAAAATTAACAAAAACTCATTCAAAAGAAATTTTAGCAGGTAAAATTATATCAATGACTAATAATACTCCTGATACTCAAACTAATGTTATTGAATTATTTGATGTTAAAAAATCTTACTTAACTGGAGACTTAGAATATGAAGTATTAAAAGGAGTTAATTTAAAAATTAAATTAGGCGATTTTGTTGTTATCTTAGGACCATCGGGAAGTGGTAAGACAACATTATTAAATATTATTTCGGGATTGGATAAACCTAATACTGGTGATGTTTTTGTGGCGGGATACAATTTATCTTTATTAAAAGATAGTCATTTAACTAAATTTAGACGAGATAATGTTGGTTTTATTTTTCAACAATACAATTTATTAACTAACTTAACTGCTCGTGAAAATGCTGAAGTTGGTGAAAATCTTGCTAAAAATAAAAATAAAAATATGAGTATTGATGATATTTTTCAAGTTATTGAAATGGATGAACATATGAATAAATTTCCAAGTCAATTATCAGGTGGACAACAACAAAGAGTATCGATTGGTAGAGCACTAGCAAAAAATCCGACAATTTTATTTTGTGATGAGCCAACAGGAGCACTTGATGAGGAAATGGGGCGTAAGGTATTAGAGATTTTATTGGATGTTAATCGAGAATATAAAACATCAATTATTATGGTTACTCATAATCCTAACTTCCAATATGTTGCAAATACTGTTATTAACGTTAAAAATGGTAAAATTATTAGTGTAAAGAATAATGAAAAACCAATGAAACCAAATGAAATAAATTGATCATAAGAAAAGGGTATAGATGGGGGTTGATTTAATAAATATAAGAAAAATGCATATTTTCATGCATTTTTCTTATATTTATATAGAGTAAATACTTGTATAAAGAAAAAAATATTAAATTATAAGAATCTAATAGAAAATACTATATTTTATTTAGTTTAATTATTTTTTAGAAAGAAAAAGGTGCAAGGCAATGAGTATTGGTTTAATTACATTTATTATATGAATATGTTTAGTAATTTGAATAGTATTTTTAATTTGAGGTATAAGTTTATGTAATAGTAATAATGCATTAGGCATCATATTATTATTTTTAACATTAAATTTAATTGGTTTAATAATAGGAATTTCTTTATTATATAATAAAAATAAGCAAAATGTAGATAACAAAAAAAATATTAATAGTAATATTAAAATAGAAGAACTAAGTTAAATATTCCTTTTTAGAAATTTTAATATTAAATTAAAAAATCATACCTTAATTTAATACAATTAAAAATAAAATAATAATAAATATTATCATATTAAAGTATGACTTAAAAATATTTAAATGAAACTTGCAAAAAAGTAATTATTTTAACACTGATTGATAAATTATTCAGATATTTTTGTTGAAGATAAATCATAAAATTTACCTTTAATAATATATACTATTGTTTCACAAATGTTAACTAAGTGATCACCTAGTCTTTCAATATATTTCAACTGTTGCATTGTTGATGTATATTGAGAGAGTTGATCATTATTTTTGTTTACTTTTAACATATTGACAATGTTTTTCATTGATTCACGAAAACGATTATCAATATCAATATCATATTCTGCTGCTTGATAAGCTTTATTAATATCATTTTCATTTATAGATTCACCAATTAAATCCATCATTTTAAATACTTTTTTCATTAATCCTGATAATTGAGATGTTAATTTAATTTCTGGTTTATATTTGACATTAAATTTGGATAAATTTTTAGCATAATTTGAAATACGTTCTAAATCACGAATAATATTCATATAGCCAATAATAGTACGTAAGTCAGTAGCAAAAGGATTTTGTTGAGCAATACTTCAAATTGCAGTAATTGTTAAACTTTCAGCGACTGTTCTAATTTCTTTATCGGTTTCAACAATTCTTTTTGACATGTCAAAATCTTGGGTTTCCATTGCTATTAAAGCGTCTTTATGTTCTTTTTTTACTTCTTTTAATAAAGTTAATAAGTTTTGTTTTAAATTTATGATATCTAAATCAAATCTACGGTTAATTATTTTCATTTTTTCCTCCTTTCTCTATAATTAATTATATATATTTTTAACCAAATCTGCCGGTAATATAATCTTCTGTTCTTTTATCTTTTGGTCGTGAAAATATTTTTTTAGTATTATTATATTCAATGACTTCTCCATTTAAGAAAAAGGCAGTTTTATCAGAAATTCGTGCTGCTTGTTGCATTGAATGTGTAACAACAATAATTGTAAAGTCTGATTTTAAATCATTCATTAAGTCTTCAATTTTAGATGCGGCAATCGGATCTAGAGCTGAAGTTGGTTCATCCATTAATAGTACTTCTGGTTTTAGGGCAATAGCACGAGCAATACATAAACGTTGTTGTTGTCCACCTGATAATGATAATGCTGAATCGAATAAGTGTTGAGCAACTTCATCTCATAAAGCCGCTTTTTTTAAAGCATCTTCGACAATTTGATTTAGAATCTTTTTATTTTTAATGCCTTGATTTTTTGGGCCATATGCCACATTTTCATAAATTGACATTGGAAAGGGATTAGGTTTTTGAAATACCATTCCAACTTTAGTTCGTAATGAAATGATATTTTTTTTATTTTCATAAATATCTTCATTATTAAATAATATTTGTCCATTAATTTTAACACCATCAATTAAATCATTCATTCTATTTAAAGTTCGTAGTAATGTTGATTTGCCACAACCACTTGGTCCAATAAAAGCGGTTACTTGATTACGACTTATTTCTAAATTTATATTAAATAAAGCCTGTTTTTTGCCATGATTATAGAAGAAATTTAAATTTTTAATAGTAAAAACATAATTACTTTTTGGAATATTTTCTATATTTGATAAATTATTTGATTTGTTATTTGGTTTTTTCTTAAATTTATCTTTCACTTTTAAAAAGTAAGGTTTAATTACATTTACTTTTCTTTTTTTATTGCTATTCGCTGATTCTTTCTTGCTTTCATTTTTTCTTTTAATAATTCAATTGAGCATTTTGTTTTCACCCCGATTCCTGTTGTTAAACTTTTTTCAAAATGTTTTGCTATAAAGTTTAAAATAAATATTAGTATAACTGTTATTAGTGCTGTTTGGTACATCATTCCTAATTTATTAGGGTCATTTGATTCTTTATTAACTAATAAAATATGGGTTGTTAAAGTTTGTCCTGAACTTAAGAAACCTTTATTGGGAAAAGCAACAGTGCTTCCTAATGTTAGATAAACTGGTGCTGATTCACCAATAATTCTACCCATTGATAAAATCATACTAGTAATAATGCCACCAATGGCAGCCGGAATAACTACTTTTCTTATTGTTTCAAATTTACTAGCACCTAGTGCTAATGATGCTTCGCGATATTCAATAGGTACTGATTTTAATGTATCTTCTACTGCTCTAATAATAAGTGGTAAAATAACAATTGTTAATGTTAAACTAGCAGCAATTGTTGAGAAACTTATTTGTAAGAAAGTAATAAAAAAAGTAAATCCAAACATACCAAAGATAATTGATGGCGTAGAAGCTAAGGTATTTAGCACAAAACGTAATATTGAAGCAAATCAACCATTTTTGGCATATTCGTGAAGATAAATTGCACCAATAATACCTAATGGCATAGCAATAGTAATTGTTGTTAATACCAATAAACATGTCATTGTGATAATTGATAAGTAACCTTCATCACCAGTTGTTGAAATTAAAGCTGCAAAATTAAAATTGAAAATGCTACTACCAGCATTACCACTAATGTTGAAGATACCATTAATAATAATATCACCAATAATTCAAATAATTAATCCCATAGTAATAAAACAAGCTAGCCCCATAAAGAATAATCGAAAATAGTCTTTAAAGTGTTTTCAACCTTGATTTTTAATAGTTTTTTCACTAATAGTTAACATTAGTTGATTATCAGATAGATTTATTTTTTTTAAATTATAATTTCGTGGTTTTTTATGACCTTTTGCTTTTTTATCACTACGTTTATAAATTATTAAAACAATAAAGTTAATGATTGAAACTATAATAAATAAAAATAAACCAATTCCATATAATGCTGATATTTGTTGAGAACTAACTGCTTCTCCAATTTCTAGTCCAATTACTCCCGCTAAAGTAGAAATTGAACTAAATAAAAATGCAAGTGGACCATGTGCAAAATTTGGGGTTAGAGTACTATTACCAGCAATCATGACAACGGCCATTGTTTCACCGATGACTCTTCCAAATCCAAAAATTATTGCACCAATGATTTTGGTTTTTGCCGCTTTAAAAATGACTTTAAAACTAGTGTCAGTCCTGCTAATACCTAGTGCTAATGATGCATATAGATAAGATTTTGGTACTCGAGTAATAGCATTAACAGATAATGAAATAATTGTTGGTAATGCCATCATTGATAAAATAAAACTTGCTGTCATCATATTTTCTTTGGTTGGTGCTCCCATTTTTACAAAAATAGGGCCAATGGTCATTAAACCAAAAGCACCAAAAACAACTGAAGGAATACCAGATAATAATTCTACTAAAGTTAATGTTGTTTTTTTTAATTTTGGTGGTAAAAATTCACATATAAATAATGATGTTAGTAAGCTTAAAGGAATAGCAAGTATCATTGAAAATAGTGCAACTCAAAAAGTGGCAACGATAAAGGCAATAATACCAAAACTATTAGCACTAGGTAATCATTTACTATTTCCTAACATTTTAAATCAATTTAGAAAACTCATATTACTAAATGTTTGACCGATAATAAAACCAATTAATAATGAAGCGGCAATTAGTGCTAATGAAGATATAGACAATACACAAATTTTAGCAATCAGATCATAAGTATGTTTTTTTTGTTCACTAATAAAAACATTTTTTGGATCATGATTTTTATTAAAATGATTAAAAGTTATTTTATGTCAAAACTTTTTAAAAGATTTGGATTTCATTTATTAATACTCCTTTATGGAAAATTGTTTAATCACTGATTTAAATCATAATTTAATTTGTCAGTTAATGCTACTGCTGATTGTGCGTACTGAGTTTCTGAAAAAGCAGGAACTACGTATTCGTTATGACCTGGATAGTCAGGAATAAACAAGAATTTTAGAAATTTAACTAAAGTATTAATTTGTTTAAAATTTTTATTTATTAAACCTGTAAATGGTCGTGATAACTGATAAGTACCATTTTTAATGGTGTCTAAACTTGGAGCAATATTTTCTCAATTAGCAATATGAATATTAGTGAATTGTTTATTCGAATCTAATTGTTTTTTATCTGAATATGAACTATAGCCAACACCACCACTAGACATATTAAACATTTGTGTACTTGAATTAACAGTTATTGCTTGTGGATAATATGCTTTTGAATCACCCAGAACTTTTTCATTAAAAACATCTCGTGTTCCTGAACCATTTTCTCTAGTATAAGCTAAAATTTTGAGGTCACAAGTTGGTTTGATTCAACCTTGATTTGGTTCTGAAGTATTTTGTGGAAATAAATCTCTTCAGAAAATAGGTGATTTCGATAAATACATTTTTTTTACTTTATCTTGTGTAAAATTTAGAGGTTTATTATTACCTAAGCAATCTTGTGGCAAATTATAAACTAAAATCATGCCATCTTTTGATAAAACAAAAGAAATTAAATTATTATTAGGAGTTGTATATTCTTTTGAAAGTCAGCCAATACCAAACATATTTTTATTAACTGGAATTACTGCTGCATCTGAACCTAAACTGTTATAAGTAAAGTCTGCTTCTTTATGATTATCGGGATAGTCTTCCATTAATGTATGCATTAAAGGTGCTACTGAAGTTGAACCCCCCATAATAAAATAGGGTTTATGACTAACTAAAGTTACAATAAAAATACTAATCATTGTGATTAATCAAAATAATGACAAAATTCTTTTTTTTAGCATATAAATCCACCCAACTGAGAGTTTTCTTTATCATACACGTATTATAACAATATAATTGATAAAAACTAGAAAAATTATTTCATTTTTATAAAAAATGTAGGTTCTAGACTATATTATTAATATTTTTTATTAATTAAAAAATGGTATTAAGTTAACTTAATACCATTTTATTAAATATTTTTAATTTAATATAAAAAATAAAACAAAAGTATTTCTTTCTTTTATTAGTATTCTTTATTTATATATTTCAAAAGATAAAATAACTTTATTTTTTATTATCTAAAGCATTATTTTTCTTTAAAGTTTTTAAAGTACGAGCACTAATCATTAAAGTTTTTCCACCAATTTTTACTGGTTGTAAGTTTGGATTTCATTTTCTTCTAGAAGAGTTCATCGCATGCGAACGGTTGTTACCAGCTAGTGGACCAATACCACTTAAAGCACATTTTCTTGCCATAGTTATTTTCTCCTTATTAATGTTTTAACTAATAAATAATACCATATTTATTTATTTATTTTAAAAAAAATTAAAATTTATTTGTAAAAAATTGAATATTTACTAGGTCATTATTTTAATAAGAAAAATTTAAATTATATATTTTTTTTAAAAAAATAAAAAATATGTTATAAATAAACTATATTATACAAATTTTTAAGAAATCTTGGAGGAAAAAAATGAATTGTATTATTTATGCTGTGCAAATTGATGATGAAAAAAAGATTGGTTTACATGCACGACCAATAGCCAAAATTGCAGCTGCTATTAGTAAGTATAAAAATATTGAGGTAGAAGTCATTAAATTACCTGATAATGCAGATATTACTAAGTCGGTAAAACTTACTGGTAATGAAACTAAAGTTAAAGCTAAGTCAGTTCTTAATTTTCTAGGTTTACAAGCAAAAAATTTTAGTAAAATTGCTTTTATTATTACAAAAATGGATGAAAAAGTAGAAGATAAAAAACTTGAAGAAGTTAAATCAGAAATTATTTCTTTATTAAAAGAAGAAAAATTAATAAAGTAAATGGTTTTAAAATATTAAATTATATAAATGGAGGCATTTAATGAGCGAAATTAACAAAAATAAAGAAATAATAATTTCAGAACAAGGTTTAGAAAAGTTAAAAACTGAATTATATAAACGAATTAATGTTGAACGTGAATCAATAAAAGAACGATTAAAAGCAGCTAGGGCTGATGGCGATTTATCAGAAAATGCTGATTATACTAGTGCGCGTGAAGAGCAAGGCAAAAATGAAGCACGCATTCAAGAACTTGAAACGATTATTACTAGTGCTGTTATTCTTGAAGAACAAAAACAACGTAAAAATAGTAATATCAAAGCAGTTCGTGTTGGTAGTTGAGTAACAATTGTAAAAATTAAAGATGGTAAAATTGTTTCTGAATCAGAAGAAAAATTTAAAATTGTTGGAAGTATTGAAAGTAATCCATTTGAAGGATTAATTTCTAATGAGTGCCCATTAGCAGTATCAATTATGAATTGTGTTGTTGGTGATATTGTTGATATTAAAGGTATTAAAGAAACATATAGGGTAAAAATTATAGAAGTAAAAAATCAATTATAAGTTTTGTTTTCTTTAGTATCTAAATTACTTTGTTGTTTGATTTTTTCAAAATTATTATCTGGGATTTTTAAGCAATTATTTAGTAATTCTTTTATGTTAGAATTTTCAATATTAAAGTTTTCACATATTTCTTTTAAAGAAAGTTTAGTTTCAAAGTATGTTTCATCATTTTTAATAGTTATACCTTCTTTAATAATTTTATTTTTTAAGTCATTAATTTCAGTTATATATGATGAATTTGGTAATTTTTTTTGATTAATTTCAAATTTTGGTAAATTAAAAGTTGCTGTTATTACTCATGGGATATCTATTTTTTTAGATGCAACTGCATTATGGTAAGCATTTTTTAAAAATTCTTGTAATTCTTTAGAAAAAATGGTTGCTTTTGAACTATTGTAAATTGAGTGTTGAACATTAATTAGATCTTTTTGATTATAATCAATCATTATTTCTAAATTTAAACGTTTACTTTTTAATTTAAAAGTATTATTTTTTAATATTGTTTGGGAGCGTACCGATGTTGTCAATAATATTCAAATTTGTCTTAAAATTATAAAGTTAGACGAGAATAATTTTGACTTCAATATGCAATTGTGAGTTAATCTTAACACTTGAAAAATATTAGTCAACAATAATACTTACTTTTATAATTCAAAAATTCTTATTAAAGCATCTTTAATAAGTTTTATTTTATTTTTGTTTTTTTAAAATCTTTAATTTTATTTTATAATAACTGGATGGCTGTATTTATTTGATAGCATTTAAAATTAACCATTTTTGTATACATATCAATATTATAAGTTCTATCACCAATCATATGTTTTAAAATTTGTTTAATATTAGTTTCAGTAAAGCAACCAATATTTTCAACTAATGCTTGGTTTAATAAACCATCTTTGGCATTAATAAAATAACGAACTTTTAATTTTTTATATTGTAAAGTTAATGATTGTAAAAAATCAATTAATTCATAATATTCACCTTTGGCAAATAAATTTATTGCATTTTGATAGTGTAATTTAGCAATTTGATTTTTTCTTCTTCCTGCCATTATACCAAGAAATAAAACATGAAAAGCATGAAATTTATCTAAAATAAATTTAGCATTTAAAATTGTAGCAGTTTTTCTAATTCATTTTGCACTATCTCCACAAACTATTAAATTTGCTTGGTCAAAGTTTTCAAAAAATAAATTACCATATTTTTCTATTAATTTTGCGGTTTTTTCAGCACCAATTTCTGTTTTTGAAACTCTTATTTTACATACAGCTCTTTTATTAATTAATTTTCCATTTTTCTTTTTACCAGTACACATTACTATTAATCTCATCGAACATTTTTTACAATTTTTAGTATTGTGTTTTTCATTAAACTTAAATTTTCGATGACCATCATCAATATTTACATATAAATTTTGATTTGGTTGTAATGGTATTTTGGGAATATTTGCTTTTGGTAATTCAAATTTTTGATATGTTCTACAAACTGTACTATTACTTATTAAATCTTCAATAAAAGTATCACAAACATCACGATACTTTTTACCATCAGCAAAATATTTTAAAATTTGTTTAATAACGTTAGGTGCAAGTTTACTATATTTTTTAACACCAAGATAATTATCTAATAATGATACGTACTCCATTTTTTGTGTTTTTGTGTTATAATGTGTACAAATACGTCGTTTATAAGTTAATAAACCTTTTTTTGCTTTTAATTTTCGTTGTCTAAATCTATATGATTTATATTCAGATTTATCACATATACTTCATAAATAATCATCTATTTTTGCAAATAATTCTTCTGTTTGTTTTAAACTTAATTTATCTTGATTAAAATCATGTTTGTCTCAATCAAAATGATTTGCGAATGGTAATATAAACATTTTTAATGTTCCTTTCTAATTTTTGTTTGTTAATAATTTAAGTTTAATTTTTTTTAAAAAATAAGGAGTAAATATGGCTTTTATTAGTAGTTATGGACAATTAAATAAAAAATATAATCTTAATTTTAGTGATAATAATTATGGTTTTAACTGAGATATTTTTAAAGCATTTGTTGGTGATGAATGAGCAGAATTTTTTACAACTAATTGTTTTTATCGTTTTGTACCAACTGCACGTGGAACAAGAAAAACTTGAAATTGTTTAGCATTTGATTTATTTATATGTTGTAATTTTAGTGATAGTAGTGTTCAAGAAGTAAGAAGATATGAAAATACTCATAGTGAAACTACAATTGGTGCTTTAATGAATGTTTGTCAAGTTTTATTAGATACATATAATATTAATTTATTACCTAATAATCCACATGGCATTAAATGAAAAATTACTAAGGATGGGGGATGTATTATATTTCCAAGTAATCAACAAATTGACTTTATTGGTTATGCTAATGGTAATAAAATTTTTGGAAAAGAAGCAGGTGGGTCAAGTTTTTTAGGTTCAAGAACAGATGAAATAATAATGGCAGAAGAAAAAGAAACTTTGACAGAAAAGCAATTAACATATCGATATGAAAGATTACAAAACTCTATGTTTAGAAGTAATCGTATTAAAGTATCAAAAGAACCTATTAAAGAGTGAAGTTGAACATTTATTGATGAAAATATATATAGTTCTACTTTTGGAAAATTGATTACTCGTTATTTTTATAAAAGTTTTTTCATTACTTTTACATGTAATCCTTATGATAAATATCATCCATTTTATTTAAAATACTGTACACCATTTTTACCATTAAATGATGAAGTCATGAAAAATCTTAAAAAAGTTGGTAAAGTTTATTATGAAAATAAAGATATGTTTAGTGGTTTAGGTTTATTTGTTTTAAGATTTACTATTCAACCATTTTGAAATAAATTACCTGACATTCAACAAAGAACATTATTAGAAATGGAAAAAAGTAATCCAGATGAATATAATACTGTTTATTATGGTTTTGAATTTTTAGATAGCGATGCAACAATTTTCCCATTTCAAAAAACAGTAAAATATTGACAATCATATGATTTAAAACAATTTTATAATCAAGAAAAAGAAATGTATAAATTTGATTTTTATAGTGTTGGTATTGATTGAGCTACGGGACCAAAAGACCATACTGTATTTATGGTAGTTGGTTTTAAAGAATATAATAATACTGGTTATTATGATGCTTATATTATTTGTGAATTAGTAGTTACTCCAAATGATTTTATTAATGAAAATGAAAAAATTAATGCTTATGTTAATGAAATTTTAGGATTAATGGATAATTTTGAAAATTTTGAACAAGCAATTTATTTTTATGATGATAAAGCAAGAACAGCAATGGATTGATTAAATCAAAAATTAATTGATGAACACAATACTATTTTAATAACACAAACTGCTATTAAACATGCTTCAAATTTAAATCAAGAAGCCGGATTAACTAATAGAGTAGTTTGAATGAGAAATATTATGAGTTATGGAAACTTTTACGCAAATAAAGATGATTTACCAAAAACAACTCAATGTTTAGAAGAATTACGTTATGATGAAACAAAAACTAATATTCCTGACAAAAATATGTATCAAGACCCTTATGATGCTCTGTTTTATGCACTGTATCCATATAAAAATGTAATTAGGGGTAAAAATAATGCTACTGTGAAAAAAAGTATCTTCACATTTGCTATATAATAAACAATTTCAATATAATTAATAGTATAGGTCTCATAAAATAAACGCCTTTAATTTAGGCGTTATTTTGCATTTAAAAGCATACTTGTAAAAATAATCAAAAATAGTACAATTTAAAAGTAAAATCAAGGAAAAAAGGAGTAATTTAATATGAAAATATGAATAAAAACAAATTTAAGTAAAATAACATTAGCATTAGCACTAACTGGTGCAGTAAGTGGAGTAACTGGTTTAATAATTGGTTCACTAGCACATAATCAAACTAATGGTTATAAATCATATTTAGGACATGACTATACAGTCTACTGGGGGGGGGCTAAATCAACAATATGGTCATATAAAACAAAAGACAAATATAAGATAAGTTTATATTTTGGAATTAAACCGCTTGATAGTACTGATATAAAATGAGATGGTATTTATCCTGATGGATATTTTGATAATTAAATTTCTAAATTTATATAAGAAACATTTTCATTATATTTATCAAATAAATTAATATTTTGTAAGTTTATTTCTTGTTTATTAGTTATTAAAAGTAAATCATAATTACCAGCACCAAAAATACCACTAATCTCAACTCGATTTAAGTTAGTAATTGGATTTTCAATTTGTAATTCAAATTCATTATTATTATCAATTTTTGAAATTTCTTTATAAAATTCTAATTTAGAAAATAATTGGGATTTATTTGAGCCATATAAATTTAATAAATTTTCAAGTTTAATTTTTTCAATAATTGCTCTTGTAAAATATTTTCCATATTCACCATTACCTAATGTTCAATCAGCAGGAATTAATGAAGGTATGTTATTTGTTTCTAATTCATTTGTAATAGATAATCAATTAAATTGATTATCATCTAATTTAAATAATTCATTTTGACTAATATCATTATTTTTTAACTTAATATTATTGATATCTGTAAAATCAAAATATGCAGATTTTAATATCACTTTTACATCTTTAAATTGCCAAATATCATCAGGTGTAGGATGTATTGGACTTGATTTTAATTCGAAATAATAAGGTAATAAAATTTTATTATCATCATTCAAACCTTTATTTATTGATAATATTGAATAAATATATTCTGATAACATGATAAATATTTGCTTAAAAATTTTTATTTGTTTTAAATTAATATAATTTGGATAATCTAATTTTCATTGTTTAAATAAATTAGTAATAACATCTTCGGGCTTTTGTCCTTCAAATTTTGCTCGTAATTTTGCTATTTCATTTTTTGGTTTACCATTTTTGTCTTCATATGTAGCACCTTCGAAGTTTCTATTATAGTTATATGTATAACTTAGCATATCTAATAAAAGTTGTTGTAAACTATCAATAGTTGGTGCGTCTTTAATTTCTATTTCAATATCATCAAATTTATTATTAGTTGCAACATATTGATAAAATTGACTTTCACCTACAAAATCTCAAACTTCTTTATCTTTTAATTCTTTTTGACTTTTTAGTGGTCATTTGCCACCTAAAACATTACTAAATTCATATCCTAATCAAGCATGTGTAACTCTTGCATTTTTAATAACTTCTCTTCTTGTTATATTACCACTACTAATTTTAATTAAATCTAAAACTGATTTTTCTTGTCCAATAAATTGTTTTGCTAAATTTCAAGGTAATATTTGTTCACTAAATCATTGTTGTAATATTCTAACTTTTGGTTGAGTTTCAATAGGCATTGATAAAAGCGGAAATGCTATTTTGTCTTTAACAAATAACTTTGGGTATACTTCCATATTGTCAACTTCACCAAGTACCTTTATATTGCCAAAAATCATGCTTCTAGGGGCTTTAATTTTTAAACCAATTACTTTGGTATCTTTGTCTAATGGTTTTTGTAATTTAATAATTATTGGATAACCATCTCTTGTTTTAAAATCTTTAATTTTAATAATAGTAATACTTTTAGTACTCCTTGTTTTTGGATTTTGATAAGGTTGTGAATAATTATTAATAATATATAAATTATCAATATTATTTTCAGTTAATGATTCATTAATACTAACTGCATATAACTTAAATTGATTTAATAAATTTATTTCTTGAAATATTAAATTTTTAATATCAGTCATACTATATTCAATTGTATTATCATTAATATTTGTACTTGCTCTTTGATTTAATTGCATAGTAAAATCAGATGTTTCAACAGCAGTAGTTTTTAATACTTTTTCAATATCAATAAATCCGATTTTAATAGTATTTGCTGAAAATTTTAAAGTATTATTTTCATTATTTTTAAATAAACGTTCAATTTCATAAATATAAATTGTTCTTTTTTTAAATTCATCGTATGCTCTATTAATATCGGGGTCACTAGTTGCTCTCATCATATTAGTAAAGTCATAAGGAATATTATCAATTAAATAATCATTTTCTACTTCTGCTTGATTAAGTTTAGTTTGTTTCTGTGGAAATTTCGTTTGTGGTTTGTTGTTGTTTTCCATTGTTTTCTCCTATTAATTGGTTATTTTCGGGATTAAATAATTTTAATCTCACTGTTAAATTATTAATTTCTTGTTCATCATTAATATTAAATGTTTTACTATTTAATAAGTCTTTATCTAAACGTACTAATATTTGAATAAATTTAAGAATATCAATATTAAATTGTCATAATTTTTGTTCAATATAGTTAATAGTTGAAATATTTACTGCTGTACTTTCGGGAACTGATTGTTGTGCAGATTTCTTTTGACTTGGTATATGAATACCACAACGTTTAAATATTTCATTAACATTTCAATCATATATATCAGTTAAATTTTTACCTTTAAAATTACTATTTGTCATATTGATATTTTCATTTTGTTCGTTACTATCTCCGCCACTTTTAAATATGTAGTTTTTAGTAACCAAAGTTCTTACTGCATCTTCTAATGCTGATTGAACATTACCATAAGTTTGACTAAATATAAATTTAGGTGAATTTAAAATGGTATCTAAAACAATTTGTTCATAAATAACATCTAATGCTTTAATTTTATCCATTACTTTATTACAATCTGCTAATTCATTTGCTTTATTTCTCATAATTGCTATTGGTATATAGTTAATATTTAGTGTTTGTTCTTGTGCTAAATTAGGGTTATTAATGAATGATTTAAAATCTAGTGGAAATTGTTTTTTACTATCATTAACACTATAAATTGCACGATTAATAGTTACTTGTTCATTATTTAATGTATAAACTTCAAATAATCTTACCATTTGTGCATTTTGTTCATAACTATCATAAAAAATAGTACATTGAATTAATTTACCAGTAATATCATATACTCTTTGTTGTATATCAACTACTTGAAAATATAAATCATCATTAGCAATAAAAATTAAATAACCACTAATTCCTAATTTACTTAATTTAAAAATAGAATTTCAATTTTTTCTATAAAACTCTTGATTAATTAAATATTGTTTAATGGTTTCATTATTAATATCTAATGGAGCATTATATAAATTAGCATTATTTTCTGCTACAAAATCAGTAAAATAAGTTTCATGATTAAAATCATTAAAACCAAAATAATTTAAAATGGAAGCATGTGTACTTTTATTTTTATTAGTTAAAAATTTTACTTTTTCATTTTGATTATCAGTAATATTACTTTTTTCTTTTCTCTTAAATGGATTTAACATAATATTCACCACCTTTTTTTAAAATATTTGATTAATTTTTAATATGATTTTTACAATGATAAATATAATTAAACCAGCAGTTGCAGAAGATAATAAAACTCCTATTAAACCTAAAATAATTTTTATTATTTTAAAAAACATAATATTATTCCTGTAATTCTTCTAATTTTCATACATTACCTTTTAAATTACCTTTTACAGTATAAATAGTAATCAATTTTGCATGTTGAACTGATAAAATTACTATATTAGCACTATCATTAAAGGTTTGTATTTGTACACCAGCATTTTTTTTATCAGTTATAATAAATTCTTGAATAGTATAAACTGGATTATATATACTTCAAGAATAATAAACTCTATAATGTTTATTCTCTTGAAAATCATAAGTAATTTGTCAATTATCTCATTTATTTTTTTCTCTTGTTCCTACTTCTTTTCAATTTGAACGACTTGGATTTGGTTGTGGTTGTTTTTCTAATATTTCATTAATTGCTTGTAATAATTTTTTATTTTGAGTTTTTAATAATTTATATTCATTATTTTCTAATAAATCCTTACAAAGTAATGAATTTTCTTCATCATTTAGTAAAATTTCATTTGTTTCAGTATTATATTTAAAATAATCATTTGAAAATTTTTTATCTTTTATTTTTTCTTTTAACTCATTAATAGCACCAACAATAGTTTTATCAGTAGTTTCTAAATTAGGAATTTCTTGACCAATAGCATTCATAAAAAAAGTAATTGGAAATAATGCTTTTGTATCTTCTAATTTTTTATCAACTGCTGGTTTTGTATAATAATTAGTTGGGTCAATTCCACCACCAGTAGCACTAATTTTATTATTTTCATCAATAGTTATATTAGTACCAGCAATTAATTTATCTTGTTTTTTATCTAATAAATTATTAGTTTCTATTTTTGTATAATAATCACGTTCAGTACCTTCTTCTGCTATAAATTCAGTTGGTGTCCCAGTTCCTTGATATTGATATACTTCAATTTGATTAATTACATTTGTATTAAATTCTATTGTTGGAGGAGTAGGAGAAACTTCGAATAAAATTTTTTTTATACTATAATCATAAAATAAAGTTACGCTTCTAGTAGCATCTGCTACTGTTGTCATTTCTTCTCATGATATTATTTGAATGATTGATTTTGTATTATAACTTTCATTGTTATTTAATAAAAATTTTATTTCTTTTTTAAGAGTATTAACTATTTTTTTATCATTTTTATCTTGTAAATCAATTACTCAAAGAATTATAGTTCATTTATCTAAATAAAAATCATCATTATTAATTTTCTTTCATAATGGACTAGTTTCAATATTAAATCAATTATTTTTAATATCATCAATACTTTCATTAGTTTTAGTTAATTCATCATTCAATTTAGTTATATTATTTTCATTTGTAGTAATTCGTTTTTGTTGTTTAGCAGAAAAATCACAAGTTGGTGCATGCGTATAATCACCAATTTGTGGATTATTTTGTAATGCTTCGGGGGATAATGTACCAATTTCATCAGGTCAATCTAAAATCATTGTTTCAGATTCTTTATCATAATCTGTTGCAACATAACCTTTATTTATAAATTTTGTAACAGGACCTCTATATATTTCATTTTCATTATCATCAACTAAATCATCATATAATTTAATTTGTTTTGATAATGTAAATTCTTTTTGTTCTTTTATTAATTCATCAACTTGATTTCTAGTATAAAATGCTTTTAAGTCAATTTTTTCAACATCTATTTCATCATCATTATAACTTGAAAATATTTGTTTTAATTCTGTTAATCTTGCTCATATTTTCATTCTACTAGGTGCTAAATCTCAAACATTAATTGTAGGAGTACTATTTGCACTAAATTGAGTACCATTATTAAATTGAATAGTAGCATCAACATTAAATTCAATTGGTGTACGATTAAATACTCAATGTTCAACCATAACATAAACCATATCTCTTAATGTTTCTTTAATTAATTCATCTTTAAAACTATCAAAAGGAAATTTAGATAAAATAAAATCAAGATAAGCATTAATATCATTTTGAGCACGAATAGCAAAAGTTTTAAATCAATCATTAACATTAGGTCATGTTTGTATATATTGCTGTGGTGTTTCTGTAATTTTTCCAGTTAATGGATATCAGTTATTATAATTTTCAAGACTGACATCAGTTCAAAGTTTATTAATCATAATTTATCATTCCTTAAAAAATGCTTGTTTATAATGATGAGTATGTTTTTTTGTTTTTTTATGTGTTATATGTTCAATTTCTTTTTGTATTTTATTTTTACCTTTTTTTAATTTTTTCTTACTTTTTGTTACAACTTGACTATATGCAAATTTTTCTAAATGATGTAATAATCCAGTACCAAATAAAGTATTAACACTAAATTTTAAACCAACATTTTTAAATGATTTGTTAATATTTTCAATAGGATTATTAATAACATTTACTACTTTATGATAAGTTCTAATAGTTCTAAATATTTCTCTATATACTTTAAAACTATCTCTAATTACTTGTTGCACCACTGGTGGAGCAAATGCTATTGCTTTTAATCATTTATTACGATTAACACCATAACCAATGTATCAACCACTATATCAACGATATCAATGAAATGGATGTATTTGAGTAACAAAAGTTTTTGCTTTAAGAATACTATCAACAACTGTAATTGGTTTATATTTAGGATTACGATGATAAATAGTAATTGCACATTTATCTAATGACAAAGGTTGAATTTTACAACCCATAAATACTGGTGAATTTAATGGAATTAATTGTGCATGTTTAATTGCTCTTTTTTCTGCACTAGTAAATAAATCAGTTGCTTTTTCTTTTAATTTATTAATTTTTTCAAATGCTTGTTTTTCTAACTTTTCAAATTTTTCTTGTAATTTATATATACTTTCTCTTATTTTTTCAAAATATGGTGTATCTTTTCAAAATTTATTTAAACCTTTTTTTAAATAAAATCTAATATCAAAATATTTAAAAGTTTGATTTGCTTTTAAAACAAGTTGATGAATAATATTATTTTTAAAATTAAATTTAATAGAATTAGCACGAATTTTTTGTAAATCTAAAATTAAAGTTTTTCCATATCTATTTTCTGTATGTATTGTATGAACTAAATTTAATCAATCATGCTGATTCATAGATAATACTTTTTTTAAATCAGTATTAAATTTTTTTAAAAAGTTATTTGCTTTTTCAATATCTTTAATTTTAAATTTAGGAGTTAATTGTGGACTTAGTTTTATTAATGTATTTTGTAATAATAAGTAATCTTTTAACTCTTGTGCTTCTAATTTTTGAAAATTATTTTTATATTGTCTTTCAGCAACATAACCTAAATCTCGTAATACTGTTTCACGATTAGGAGTAAAACTATAATTCATTAAATAACGTTTATTACCAATAATTTTATCTGTTAAAATTTCTTTTCCACTTACTTGACTAATAATTTCTTGTAAATTTTTTGCTTCTTTAATTCCCACTTGTTCTAATGTTTTAGTTTTTTGTGCTAGTTTAATAAATTTACTTGTACGATAACCACGACTAATTTTATTAAGTCCAGCAAATGCAGGAAGTATATTAAAGAAAGTATTTAATTTTGTTACATTTCCTTTTAAATAATCATAAACTTGATTAATAGTAAAATCAGTTAAAAACTCTACACCAACAGCACTAATACTAGCAACTAAATCACTTGCACCTAATCCAAGGGCTACACTTTCACTTAATCCACCAGTAAAAGGAGCAAGTGCTACTGCTATAACTTGTACACCAATCATTTCTAAAATTTCTCATCAAAAACTTTTATTTTCTTGTTGGTTACTTGTTCTAGTATGTTTTGGTTTATTTATGTTTAAAAGTATTGCTGTACTAGTTGTACCAATTGGCATGATATTAATTTCCTTTATTTAAGAGTTATTTTAATTGGATTTGTTGTTCCTTTATAATTTAAATCATTAACATTTGCAGTAATAGTTATATATAAGTCACCCGCTTTTTGTTTTTGATTACTTACATTAGTTTTTCCTTGTGCATCACTAAAATATTTAATAGTTGGATTTGTTAAATTTGGATTTAATGATTTAAGTTCATTAGTACTTTTTATTTGTGTATTTAATTCACTATTATTGTTATTAACATTTGCAGTAATATCAGTTGTTAAACTTGTAATCTTAGTTTTTAAATCATTTTTATCATTATTAACAATTGCACATAACATTCAGCGTGAAGTTGTTTCTTCATCTGTTATATAGGGTATTGATTCACCAGTTACTTCTCCACCAACTAAATATCTTCTTCCAACTTTACCATCAGCAATATCTTGAACATATACAACTGTATTTTGTAACATATATCTTTTCATTGCTCTTGGTGTTGCTAAAACAAAAGACATAATTTTAGTTTCATTATTATCAGTAAATGTCATATAATCATCCATTACAATTTGACATAGTACACCTTTAATATATAAATCATTTCCATTTAATCTTAATTGTTGTGCAATCTGATTATCAGTAATTAAACCTTTATTATTAGCTAAATAAACAATATTATCATAAAGATTATTAGTAATAAAAAAACGACAATTATTACTATTTCTTAATTGAAATAAAGTATTTCAAGCATCTAACATTGATTTTAAGTATCCTACTGGTGATTTATCAGTAATATCTACTTTAGTTGCATATTTTGCAATTACATTTGTATCATTATTTGCTAAATAATCTGCTAAGTCATTAGCAACTTCATATTGCATTGTATTTAATAAATTTTGTCCATTTTCAGCATTTAAATCAACATTAGCAATTATTTCACCTGCAACTGCTTCTTCTTTAATTTCTTTTAAAATTTTAATAGTTTCAGCATAACTAACATCTAATCCTTTACTTTTATCATTTCATTTTAATACTTTAATTTCTGAATTTTTTGGTTTTTTAACTATAAATTCAATTTTGGTTGAATTAACCATTTCGATAGGAAAAAAACTTGCTCATGGTGAATTTGATTGTTTATAAAATTCTATAAACTCTGGTGCTTCTACTAATTTTTCGGTATTATCTAAATTTTTATTGAATTGTATTGCCATTTTTTGATTTCCTTTCTGTTATAAATTATTATTTTTTTTATAATCCAATAATGTACTTTTTATTGAATTTTGTTGATTTGTTATTATTGTTTGTGGTTTGCCACCTGTATTAATTGTTTCTTTAAATACTGGTTGTTCTTTAATCATTTTTTTAATACTTTCTTCAATTTTTGAATTTTCTATATTACTTGTTTTAAATTTTAAAAACTCATAAAATTCCGTTTTAACTTGATATTTTTTAAATATATTAATCATTTCTTTTTCTTTAATTTCTTGATTAAGTTTATTTAACTTATTTTCTGCTTCATTAACTTTATTTTCTATTTCTTGTGAAGAAGCATTATTTTCAGTTAAAGGTTCAGTTGTTTGTTGAACATTATTTTCATTTTCTAACATTTACATCACCACTTTTTTATTTATTTTCTTTATTAATCTTTTCATTTAATTTTGCTAATTTTTTTTGATGTTTTATAATTTTATTATTTGCTCTAACATGTTTTGGAGTTGTGATAAATCTTTTTAATAAAACAATAATTTCTCTGCAAATTAATATTCCAACACTTGTTCCAATAATTATTAATTCATGTAAAAATTCTTTCATTTCAATATTTTCCTTTCAACTATTTATTTTTTTATTTTTGATTATTCATCAAATTCACCTTTAATAATTCTTTCAATCATACATTTTGCATCCATTAAAAGATTTGCAATTAAACGTTCATTCAGTCGTATGTCTTCTAAATCTTTTTCATGTTGTTTTAATTTATCATCATAATATTGAATTAATTTTTCTTTATTCATACTTTTCACCTCCTTTATAAACTCATGTGATTGTAATCTCAATTTAATGAAGCATTATCAGTATTTAATGGTACTTCGCTTAGATTATCACTACCATATTGACTAGTTGTTTCACTATTAATAGTAAATCTATTATCATTTATTAATCTTGAAACTTCATTTGTAAATGTTGTTTCTTGCATTTCTCTACTATGATTTGTCTCTATTGGTAATAAATTATGGATTATTTCACTTGCACCAGCAATTATGGTAGGTACTGCATAAGCATTATTAAAATCATTATTAATACCCATAGCAACACCACTTGATATTAAACAACCACCAGTAGCCATATTACATATCTTTCTTATTGCTTCAAATTTATTAGGTATTAACTCAGTTAATCCACTAATAAGATTTGAAATACCATAAGCATTTAAACTAATATATGTATCTCAATCCATTAATGACTGATTATCTTGTTTATCTAATAATAATCATGGTGGACCCTCAGTTGTAGTTGTAGTAGTTATTGGAGTTGGTGTTGTTGGAATAATTGGAGTAATATTATTTTCTGTTCATTTACTATAATTTGCTAAACCAATTGTTCCTAAACCTAAAATAATTTTTTTAGAACTATTAATTAATTTAGTTTTAGTATTTGGTCTTTGATTTAAATTTCAAATATCTAAACCTAATTTTTTACCAAATAATAAACTATTAATTGAACCTAATATTGGATTAGCAATTACTTGACCATAATAAGCACTTGTACCAATCATTGCACAAATTGGACTTATACCAGTTCTAATTAATTTGGTTAAAGTATAATTTGATTGTGTATTTTCGTTTGGCATTTTATTCTCCTTTAATTTCTAATTTTTTAATTGTTACTTTAATTCAACCTTGATAAACATCATTATCACCAACTATTAATGCAACATTACTTTCGGGGTCAGAAACAATTATGTGTTTTGATTTAACATTTGGATATTGTCTTAAAATAATTGCTCTAATATCATTACTTGTATGAATTGATTTGGGAAATGGTGATAATATTTCAATTTCATCTTTATTTTCAAATAAAGTAGGTAATATTATCATTAGTCAAATTCTCCATTTTCTATTAGTTTATTTAAGATAAATAATGTTACATCCGTTCTCCGTGCTGGCTCTAATTCAATTAAATCATTAATATATTTAATAAATTTTTCTTTATTCATAATTTAACCTTTCTTTCCTAACTCTTTTATTTTGTTTTTGTTTACATAAGTTATTACATTTATGAGCAAAAACTCTACCATAACCACATTTATTATTCTTTTTAATTTTTATTATCATTATTTTTAAAACAATTTTCGCAATTTGGTCAATTATAATTTTCTTTACAATTTTTACAAATTTTCATAATTATTTCTCCTTATTATTTTTTGGATGTTGAAATTGAACAGCTTTACAATTATCACATCTAAATACTAATTCAATACTCACATCTTCATGTTCACATTTATTCATTATCAAAGTAACCTTTTTCTAAATATTCAATTATTAATTCCATATCTAATGTGTCATGTTCAATTAAATATTCAATTATTTTTTCTTTATTAATACAATTTTTATGTCTTGAATTATTAATTTCATCAACTTTATTTCTATGTTCTTTACAATATACTCTTCCATATTCATCAAATTGCTCTTCTGTCATATTTTCACATTGTATTTGTTCAAAATGTTCATCATGTGGTGGTATTAAACTAGTAAATTTAGTAGTTTGTGAAAATGTACATCTATTCATTAATTATTCTCCTTATTTTTAATTTGATTAGCAATTTCAAGTTTTTCTTGTTCCAATTTATCTTTTATTATTTGATTTTTTCTAATTATTTCTTGTTCTAATGAATAAATATGTTCTGACATTTTATTTATTATTAAATTTATATAATGTATTTCTTCTTCAATATTATTAAATGCAAGAGTTCCTATTTTAATTTTTAAATTTTCTAATACTTTTTCCTTCTCTTTTTTTATTACTAAATCAGTCATTTGTTTTGGATTTTGATTAAAATTCATTATATTTTTTCTCCTTTTTGTAAAATATCTTTTATTATTTCTAATTCAGTCATTCTAATTTCATTTGTTTTAATAAAATTTTGCAATCTTTCAATTTCTTTTGTATATTTATTAATATTTTCTTTATGCTGCTTAATTCTGTCATTAATATATTCTAATGGTGTATTTTTAATCATTTTTTTACTCTTTTCATTTTTTAAATCATTTAACATTGATTGAACAAAATGCACGATTTTTAGGAATATTTAAAGTATTAAAAAATTGACCAGTTACAATAATTTCATCGTTTTTGTTTAATAAAATACATCGTCTATAAAATTTTGGGTTATTAAAAATTAAAGTAACATAATTTAATCCATTTCATTGACCACGAACACTATAATATAATTCCTTATTACCTTTTTCGTAATATTTTGCTTCAATAGTGTTACTCAGTTTTACTTTTAATTTGACATAATTTGCTTTATCTTTCATTTTTATAATTCCTTAAATAGTATTGAATATGCTTATAAGCATCTTGTTCATGTTTTGTTAATTTTATATTTCCTTTATAATTTTCTATTTTAGTTTTATTTTTTGGTTCACTTTCTAAATAATCTCAATTCATAACATCTTCTACTAATACCATTAATGCACCAATAATCTTAGGTGTTGCTAATGGATTAGTTAATAATTGTTTTGAGCTTAAAAAGAAATTTTCTACAATAACTAATATTTTTTGATTAATAAATTGTTTTTTAATTAATTTAAAATATTCTTTATATATATTTTTACTTTCTAAAACTGTTTTAGTTTTGAATGTTTCATTAAAAGTAATATTATTAGTTTCACTTGAATATATAACCATTCCATTATTACCAATACCAGCGGGATCAATACCAATAATTAAGTCATATTGCATTATTCAAAGTCACCATTTTGAATTTTTTCTTGTAATTTCATTATTAATTTAAGTTTTCAATTACTAATATTAATTTTAATTACATCACTAATATCATCTTTAAGTAATTCAATAAATTCATTATCAAGATAATAAATTAATTTTTCAATAGCATTTGCAGAAGATATTTGTTTCAATATTTCTGCAATTATTGCTACTTTAATTACTTCTTTTTTAAATTTTTCTCTTAATTTTTCTTTATTAATTCAAAAATCATATTCAGTTTTACATTTACCATCATGATTAATAAAAAGTTTACAATCATCTATTGTACAGTTTGTTTTATCCATATTTATACCTCCTACTTAACTTATTTTTAAAATACAGTCATAACAAATTGCTTTACCATTTTTGTCTCTTAAAAATTTTTTTCTTGTTTTAATATCACTAGTAGTAAAGAATAAATAATATAATTGTTTTTGTTTACATGTTCAGCAAAAATAATTTTTCATTTAATATTCCTTTTCTAATATGTTCTTTTTTAAATTCTATTTGCATAATTAATCACTTCTACATCAATCACAAACATATCCAAATGGTTTTGTATAATCCAAATGTTCATCAATATCATAATCATCTTCAAATTTTCTAATATCATGTTGTTCTGCTTCTAATTCTGTTTTAAAGCGATAAAGCATTTGGATTTTGTCATCTTCATATAATTCATTACATTCAACACATCTTTTTCTTCTTTTTTTATCAATCTTTCTTAGTGCTTCATAATCAAGAATTTCTATTACCATAATAATCCTTTCCTAATATGTTCTGTTGCTTCTAGCATAAAGAACATATATTTTGTTTTTTATATTATTAATAATACTACTATTAGTTTTATTCATTCCATGAAAACTGGGCTCAAAAATAAATTGTGAAATTTTAAAAAGAAATCGAGGCATTCGATTCAATATTTATTTAATTTGCGTTTAACAAATTAATATTTTAATTGAACCGGCACCGCTCAATTTTTTTTACAAGTTTGAAATTTATTTTCTCGCCCAAAAAAAATTTTCAAAAAAAAATAAAAAATAAAACCAACACTTGCTCACTGGGGGGTGGCAAGGTTGGTTAAATAAAGAATAGAATTAATACAATAGGTCCCTACAACAGGTCTATATATACTAGTTTCCAATTCGCTCCCACCCCAAGAATTACCATTAATGGTTAGTATATTTTATTAGGTATCACTCCACTTTTTATTTATCCATGCAAGTCCACATGTTCTAGCTACTATTTTTAACAACTGTGTTGTAGTTCACTTTTTTAGTTCCCTAACACGTGTTGATAATAGCGTTAAAGAGGGTTATTAATTATTAACTTTCTCCTACTTGGTCACTGCGTGTAGTAGATATTTAAAGGATGTTAATAATAAAAAATTTTAAAATTTTACAATTACAAAAAAAGACAAGATTTTTATTCTCGTCTTTTGTCATTTATTTTTAATTTAAGGGTTTAAAAAAGAAAGGAGCTATTTTTAAAACTTTTTAGTTATCGACATCTTCGACACGCTCCCTATTGTTTTTATAATTTCATATGATTTTGGCATATAAATATCCTTTCTTTTTTTTAACTTATTAAATAATTATTTAATACTAAATTAATTATATATTATGTTGGATTTTAATGTGGTAATAGGATTTTTAAATAACATTATAAGTTTAATTTAAAAAGATATTATTAAAATATTATTATTTTAGAATAATAAGTTATTTGGTGTACGAGGAAAAGGAATAACATCTCTAATATTATTAATACCAGTAATAAACATTAAAAATCTTTCTAGACCTAAACCAAAACCAGCACTTGGTGCATATCCATATTTTCTTAAATCAAAATATCATTGTAGATCATTACCTTCAATTTTGAATTGAGTTTTATTTTTTAGTAATTGTTCATAATTATCTTCACGAACAGAACCACCAATTAATTCACCAATCCCTGGCACTAATAAATCCATAGCTGCCACTGTTTTTTGTTGTGGATGATTACTATCAATTGGATTAAGTTTCATGTAAAAAGCTTTGATGGTTTGTGGATAGTTAATAACAAAAGTTGGTTGTTTAGTTATTTCTTCACATAAATATCTTTCATGTTCTGATTGTAAATCAATTCCTCATTTAATTTCATTAAATTCAAATTTTTTTCCTTTTTTTTGTGCATTTAAAAGTAATTCAATGACTTCTGTATAAGTAATAACTTTAAAATCAGATTTAAAATCGACAATTTTTTCTAATTTTTCAATTAGTGATTGTTCATTTTTAGTTTCTTGTTTTTGTTCTAAGAATTTTAATTCAGAATTACAATTATTTAGAACATCTCTAATAACAGTTTTTATTAGTTTTTGGGCTAGTATAATATTATCTTGTAGATTACTAAAGGTAAATTCTGGTTCTACCATTCAAAATTCTGCTGCGTGACGTGTAGTATTAGATTTTTCAGCACGAAATGTTGGTCCAAATGTGTAAACTTTTTGTAAAGATTGAGCGTAGGCTTCAGCATTTAACTGACCACTAACAGTTAATGAGGCTTTTTTCCCAAAAAAATCCTTTTCATATTTATCATTAGTTATAGTAGTAACAATAAAATTTTCACCAGCACCTTCAGCATCATTAGCTGTAATAAGAGGACTATGTAGGTAAATAAATTGATTATCATGGAAAAATTTATGAATAGATCATGATACTTGATCACGAATTCTAAATAATGACAAGAAAGTATTAGTACGAACACGTAAGTGTGCGTGTTCACGAAGAAATTCATTTGTATGTTCTTTTTTTTGGATTGGATAATCATTAGCGCATATGTTGTAGACAGTAGCAGTAATTACTTTTAGTTCAAATGGTTGTTTTGCATTTGGTGTTAAAATTAAATTACCAGTAATAGTAACAGCACTACCAGTAGTAACATTAGTTAAATTGTTATTATTTTCTAAATTTGGATCATATACTACTTGTAAGTTATTAATTGAAGAACCATCGTTTAAATCTAAAAACCCAACTTTTTTACTATTTCGATTAGAACGAACCCAACCGTTAACAGTTACTTGTGTTGGTATTTTTTTAGTTTTATCGTTACTATTAATAAATAAATTATTAATTGTGTAAATCATTATTGTTCCTCCTATTTATTTTTATATAATAAATAAATTATATATTAACTATTATCTTAGTAGGGAATTATTTATGATTTTTTTCATTAATATTTGGGATAAATTTTATTTTTAGTTAGTATAAAATTTGAAATTCAATTTTAAGTTAATGTTATAATATTACTTATAGTAAAGGGGGTTTATTATGGGCAAATTTTTAAAGTTAATTACTAATGGCTTTATGACAGGTGTTAGTGAACCATGATGTAATAATGAAGGAGTTGCAGTTTTACCTTTTGTATATAAATATAATCAATATTGATTTTTATTAATGAAAGAAAATAATCCTTTATTTGAAAATAAAAAGATATCATTTTTTAGTACTCTAACAGGTGGTTGTAAATTAGGTAAATCATCACTAGAAACTGTTAAGAATGAAATTTTAGAAGAGACAGGAATTAATATTAGCAGTTTAAAACTTGATTGTATTTATAGACTTGGTAGTTATTATGCTAATAAAACTTCAATAAAAATATGACATTTTTATGCTGTTGATTTATCTAGTTTGAATTTAGATTTAAAGTTAAGTTATTTTGGTAAAGGTGATGGTAGTATTGGTGAAAATGGTATTAATGGTATTTTTATTAATGAGAGTGAACTAGATAAAGTTAATGATTCACTTACATTGGCAATTTATGGAAAATTACGATTGAATAATACAATAGTGAACATAAATAAATAAATTTAAAAGGAAGAAAATATGTTTAAAGATATAAAATTTAAATTTATAAAAAGAAAGAAAAATATAAAAGAATTTTTATTATCAATACCCAAAGATCTTAATAAAATTCCGTTTTCTGCTAAAGTAGCTATTATTTGTTTGGGGATTTTTATGTTATGAAATACATTTTTTGATTTGAATCATTTTATTAATCCTAATTTATATCCTTCGGTCTGAACTATTGTAAATCGTCAAGCTTATCATCCTTGACAGCAAGTATTATTATTCTTAAATGGTATTGCTGCTTTTACTAATGTTATTTGTATAATTTTAATTTCGTTTGGTAAAATTTCTAATTTTTTTTGAGGTTTTTTTGCTGTTAGTATTTATGGTTGTATTGCTTTAGTTTGAGATTATGTTGGTGATATGCAGTTGAATTTATTTTTCTTTTTGCCTTTTCAATTTATTGGCTATAGTTTATGGAAATTTCATTTAGATTCACAACAAGAAATAATTTCTAAACGTTTAAATTTAAAAACAAGTATTGTTACTATTTACTTTGCAATTGTTCAATTGCGTATTTTTTTATTTTGAAATTCCTGAATTTTCACGTGTAATTTTAGGGAAATATGATTTTGATGGTAATACTTTTCAACAAGTTTTACCACATATTCTAGATTCATTAACTAATTCTTTAAGTATTGTTGCGCAAATACTAATGTTATTACGTTTTCGTGAACAATGAATTTTTTGAATAATCGTTAATATTTTTCAAATAGCTATGTATTCGGGAGCTGCTCATAATCGTTTGGATGTAAATCTTTTATTAATGTGAATTGTTGCTCTTGGTAATTCTGGTTTTGGTTTTTATCAATGATTTTTTGTAAGAAGTAAAGAAAAAGTAGTAGTTAAAAAAGAAACATATGAGCAGTAATAACTTTTAAATAAGAAAAATAATAATTTAGAAAATAAGTTATTATTTTGTATAATAGTTTGTAAAGTATAAAATAATTATCAAAGAAGGTTATTATGAAAAAAAATGTATATATATTAAAAAAATTAGATGACACTAATACTCTTGCCAAAATAATTGCTAAAATTGCTAAACCAAATTTAATTTTATTATTAAATGGTCCGCTTGGTAGTGGTAAAACGCAAATTACTAAATTAATTGGTAATTTACTTGGAGTTAAAAATATTATTAATTCACCAACTTTTATTATTTGAAATAAGTATCAAACTAAATATGAATGAAATTTAATTCATATGGATGCTTATCGTTTAATTAATACTCATTTAGAAGAATATTATGAAATAATGATGAATAATTTTATGATAATTGAATGATCAGAAAGATTAAAAATTAATTTTAATAATTATTCATATATTGCTATAGATTTTAAAATTATTGATATTAATAGTAGACAAATAGTTATTAATACTAATCTTCTTACAAAAGAGGAAGAAAAGTATTTATTTGACGCATTAAAAAAAATATAGAATTTTTTTTATACTTGTATATGAAAGTAATTAAGCATAATGCTATTAATAGTACTTTGACTAATTAAACCAAGTTTTTGATATTGTTTTAATACTTCTAAAGTATAGTTATTATCATCAACAGGATAATAATTATTTAAACCTCAAAGCAAACCAGCAAATAATACTAATGAACCAATAGCAATTGGACTAAAAGCATAATACACAGTTATTTTACGATTATGATATCCGATTAAAGAAGCAAATAATCATCCTGTGACAAAAGCAATCATTCAATATAATAATGTCACTACTTGTTGATCAGTTATAAATCAAAATATTAACATTAATAAAATAGTTGTAAAGAAACGACTCATAATTGGAGTTTTAAATAATTTATAATTTCAAATGAAAGGTAACATTGCTCCTAATGAAATTACAGGAAAAACTCAAAATCCTGACATGATATTAATATTATCAACAACACTTTGTAAAATACCAGTTAGAATCATTGCACCAATTCAAATGAAAATTGCTTTTCATCATCCATAAAATCCTTCAACAAATCTGCCAACACGATAAAACATTCAAAGTGAAAATATTAAATTAATAGGAGCTGAAGGATTTATATCATTACCAGCAAATGGATAAATTAATCACCTTCAATATTGATAAGCACCAAATATTAAGTTATGATAATTGGAACCAAAAAGCAAATGTTGTTTTTTATAATCTAATGCTAATCAATCATCTTGACTAAGATTTATAATTACTAGAAAAACAACAAGTGTAATAATAGGAATTATAAAAAGAAATCAGGTAACTGCCAAATTAGCATTAGTACATTTTTTTAATGTTTCGCTTAAGTAACGACGATTTTGAAAATTAACTTTTTTTCAATTATCACTTAAAGTTCCAGTACTATTATCTTCATTAGTCTCTTCATTATTTTCAGTTTCAGTTTCAAGTTGGGGTAAGTCTACCTTAATAAATTTAGTAATACTAGGATAAAATTTAGATAATTCTTGAACAATTTTATCACTAGTAGCAATAATAACATCAACTGCTGGTGACATTCGATTTTCGTTTTGGTTATCATCATTTAAGATAACCATTAAATAACGAATATCTTTAACACCTTCATCTGCTAATTGTTTATGTAAAATTTCATAAACTTCATCTTTGTTTTTTAAATGGTGAGGATTAAAATTATTTTCTTTAATAATTTTAATGATATGATAAGTATTACTATCTTTATTAGTTAGATATACTTCACCTTTAACATGTAGTTTTAATTCTTTAGGAACATTAAATGGTCGATAATCTTGATGACTAATAAAATAATCAACTAATTGTAAACCTAAAATATCTAGAATATTATCATCCATTATTTAACACTTTCCTTTCGTAATAATTGTAATTTATTTTCAAAAAAATCAGGTAAATTACATTCAAAAGTCATAACTTTTTTAGTTGTGGGATGAGTAAAAGTAATGACTTTAGCATGTAAGTATTGTCCAATATTAGCATTTTCCAATTTAAACTTGCTGTATAAAGGGTCATTTACAATTGGATGTTCAATTCACTCAAAATGAACACGAATTTGGTGTGTTCGACCAGTTTCTAATTGACATTGAACTAAAGTATAGTCTTTAAATCGCTCAATAACTGTAAAATGAGTAGTTGCTTTCTTACTATTTTGTTCATTGACCATCATTTTTAGACGATTATTATTGCTTCTAGCAATAGGTGCTTTAATGGTTCCTGATCTACCTTTAATTGTACCATGAACTAATGCAATATAAATTCGTTTAATTTCATGTTTTTGTAATTGTTCTGCTAAAATATGATGACTAATTTTATTTTTAGCTACTAATAATAATCCTGTCGTTTGTTTGTCAATACGATGAACAATGCCTGGACGTAAATTATTTTCTTCAATATTTTCAATTTTAGACTGGAATAATAATCCGTTAACTAAAGTATTATCTCAATTACCTGCTCCTGGGTGGACAACCAAATTATTAGGTTTGTTAATAACAAGAATTTCATTATCCTCATAAACTATTTCAAAATCAATTGCAGTTGCTTTTAAAGTGTTATCTTTGTCATTTTTAATAATAATATTTATTTCATCATTATTTTTTAATAATAAGTTAGCTGATGAAATAGTTTTATTATTAACTATTACTTGCCCATTAGTGATTAAATTTTGGATAAAATTTCGTGAATAATGATGTTCTGTTAATACCATTGCTAAATATTTATCGATGCGGATATTTTTGTTTTCATGATATTTTAGTTTTATCATCTTTTGATTTTCTGTCATTGATGATTGTTGTAAATGTTCCATTGTTGACTTCATTATTGTGTTCTCCAAACTTTTCTTGATAGGCATTAATTATGGTTCCAATAATTATTTTTAGAATAATAATTGTGATACCAATGGTAATGAATATATCCGCAGTATTAAAAATAGTATATGGTGGGAATAGTTGTCATAATAAAAAGTCAATAACACCACCTTTGTGTAAAAATCTATCTGTTAAATTACCGATTGTTCCTGCAATAACAAAACTGAGACCTAGTGCTCTGTTAATAGATTTAGTAAATAATAGTCAGGTGCTACTAGCAATTGCTACTAGAAAAGCAAAAGTTATTAGAAAGATTCTTTGATTTTGAAAAAAACTAAAAGCAGAACCATAATTAATAATAAATTTTAAATTAATAAATCCGGGTATGAATTTATATTCTTCACCAGCTTTTATTCCATTTTGTACTGCTAATTTTATCATTTGATCAGTGATAATTAGAATAATAATTGCGCAAAAACAAATTATTTTAGTTAATCATTTTCAATCACGTGTTTTTAAATGATTTTTAATTGCTAATCAAGAAAATTCCATAATTACTTCTTTCTAAACTAATATTAGTTATTTACATTATTAAGGATAACACTTCAAAACAACGATTACAAACATCTTCTTTTGTTTCATTAACAATTAATCAACAGCGAGGACATTTAGTACCATCTTTTGTTTTAACATTAATAGTTCAATCATTAACGTTGCTATTATTATAATTAATATTAACTTCACTAACAATTAATAATTGTGCTAATTCTTTTTCATCAATTGTTGATAAGATATTATGATTATCTTTAAAAATAATAGTTACTATTGTTTCTAGGGCTGTTTTAACAATTTTGTCTTTTTTAGCTTGTTCAATAACTTTATTAACTTCATTTTTAAAGTTAATAAAATATTCTCATTTTTCCATTAGTTTTGTTGGTTTGTTTAAATTTCATGGTTGTGGAAATTTTTTTAAATGAATAGAATCACTGCTTGTGTTTAAATCTTTTTTAGTTAAACTTTGGAATGCTTCTTCAGTAGTGTGTGGTAAAATAGGGGCTAATAAACCAATTAAAGTTTTTACTATTAAAAACATTGTTATTTGTACTTGTTTTCTTCTAATGTCTTTTTTGCTATTAACATATAAAATATCTTTAGTAAAATCACAATAAAAAGCAGACAAATCATTAGTAACAAAATTTAAAATTAAATGATAGATAGTATTAAATTGGTAAGTTTGATAATTTTCATTAATTTTAATCACTAATCCGTTTAATTTATTTAAAATATATTGATCAACTTCTGATAAACTATTAATAATTTCTTCTTCTGTTTTATTTTCAATAGTTTTGATATCTAAATCAAATAAATTACCTAGTAAGAAACGAAAAATATTTCTGATTTTACGATAGTTTTCACTAACTTGTTTTAAAATTTCAGTACCAATTCTTGTATCATCAGTAAAATCAACACTGGCTACTCATAATCGTAAAATATCAGCACCATTAGTATCACAAATTGATTTAACACTAATAACATTACCAATTGATTTTGACATTTTATTGCCTTTAGCATCAGTTACAAAACCATGTGCTAACAAGTTTTTATATGGACTACTATTATTAGTAATAGTTCCTGTTGTTAAACTTGAATTAAATCAACCACGAAATTGATCATTACCCTCCAAATATAAATCTGCTGGTCAAGGTAAATTATTATTTTTAATAACTGCTAAGTGGGAAACACCACTATCATATCAAACATCCATGATATCTTGTTCTTTATAAAAAATACCATTTGGGCTATCTTTATGTTGATATTTAGGTGGTAATAAATCTTTTGCTTCTTTTTCAAATCAAATATTTGAACCATGTTTAGCAAATAAATCAGCCACATGATTAATAAGGTTTATATCCATGATTGGTTCTTTTTTTTCAGTGTAAAAAATTGGAATTGGTAATCCTCAAGCACGTTGACGAGAAATGCATCAATCATAGCGATTATTTGTCATTAATAACATTCTTTTTTTTGCTCATTCAGGAACAAAATTTACTTTATGAATATTTTTAGTAAGTAATGGTTTGATTTTTTCAATAGCGATAAATCATTGTAAAGTTGCACGATAAATAACCGGTTTTTTAGTTCGTCAATCATGTGGATATTGATGTTTAAATCATTTCATACCAATTAATGTACCATTATTTTTTAAGCGCTCAACAATAATTTTATTAGTATCATCATAAAACTTATTGACTAATTGTTCATCATTGATTTCTGCTGTAAATTGACCTTGATCATTAATTGGACAAAGAATTTTGATATTATGTTTTAATCCTAAATCAAAATCTTCTTCACCAAACGCTGGAGCAGTATGAACAATTCCAGTTCCATCATTTATAGTAACATGAGAACCATGAACGATTGGGGTTTTTCTTTGATATAATGGATGTAATGCTGTTAATCCAATTAAATCTTTACCAGAAATTGTTTTAACAATTATAAAATCGGTGATGTTGTTTGCTTTAGTAAAAGAATCAATCAATGGTTGTGCAATAATATATTGTTGTTCATTAGTCTTAATAATACTATATGTAAATTCTTCATTTACTGCTAACATTTGATTGCTAGGAATGGTTCATGGTGTTGTTGTTCAAATTACTAGTGAGGTAGGTAAGTTAAATATTTTTTTTTCATCATTTAGTAAAAAGGCAACATAAATAGCAGCACTAGTTTTTGTTAAATATTCAACTTCAGCTTCAGCTAAGGCACTTTCACTTGATGGTGATCAATATACAGGATATAAATTACGATATACTAGTTTTTTTTCTACCATTTTAGCAAAAACTTTAATTTGTTCAGATTCATATTTTTTATCATAAGTAACATAATGATCTTCAAAATCTGTTAGTAATCCTAATGTTTTAAATTGATTAATTTGATTAGCAACTTGCAGTTCTGCATATTTTTGACATTGTTTTCTAAAATCTGATACTGCTATTGTTTTACGATTAATTCCTGAGTTAGTAACTGCTGTTTCAATAGGTAAACCATGCGTATCTCAACCTGCAATATAGGGTGCATAATAATTGCTACTATTATAATAGCGAACAATAATATCTTTTAAAATTTTATTTAATGCATGTCCTAAATGTAGATCACCGTTAGCATATGGAGGTCCATCATGAAGGATAAAAGTTTTCGTAGATTTTTTATTTTTGTTAATTAGTTGTTGATATATTTTTTGGTCTTGTCAATATTTTTGTAGTTGTGGTTCTTTTATAGTTAAATTAGCACGCATTTCAAAGTTAGTTTGAGGCATTAATAATGTATCTTTATAGTTTTTATTCATGTATATTATTCTCCTTTAAAATAACAAGTTTTATTTGTACTAATTATTCTTTTTTATTCTTAAATCATTATACTAGTAATTACTTGAAATTTGTATAATATTTACTTTATTTTAATAATAAGATTTTATAAAACTTAAAAGTTAAAAATATTACTTTTAGTGAGTATTATTTTATAATAAAGTATAAACTTATTAAAGTTTATAAAAAATATTTTTAAAATTTTAAAAAAGAGGTTAATGAATAATGTTAAAAATTTTTATTTCATATCATCATTTAAGAGAACAAAAAGCAAAGGATGAATTATCAGAATTAATTTTGCAGTGTTATGGAGAATATTTTGAAGTGAAAGACGTATCTGTAAAACTAGGTGATATTGATCCGCAATTGCCTCCTAAAAAGATATTTAAAACTATTAGAGAAGAGTATTTAAAAGATTCAGATATTACTGTAGTTATTTTAGGAAAACATACAAAATGTAGAAAACATATTGATTGAGAAATTGCATCTTCATTATCAATATATGGTAGTCTTCATCGAAGGGGAAAAAATGGTTTATTAATACTTTTACCTGATGATTTTATTAAAAAAGCAAAAAAAAATTGTGATTTTAATGATAATGATTACAAAACTTTAATTAATGAACAAAATTCTACTCCAAGAATTTATGAAAATGTAATAAATAACTATGCAATCGTTGAAAGTTTTTCAAATGTAGTTTCAAATCCTTTAAAGTTTAAAAAATTACTTGATAAATGTCAAGATAAAGTTAAAACTGAAAAATTGAAAAAAAACTTTGATCTTTTCAAAGAAATAAATTTGTTTGAAGAAAATATAGAAGATTGTCCAAAAAAATCTAAAAAGAAACTAAATTGTTATCTCTCTTCACAAAAACAGAAATCACAAAAAAATTTGTTTGAAGAAAATATAGAAGATTGTCCAAAAAAATCTAAAAAGAAACTAAATTGTTATCTCTTTTCACAAAAATAGAAATCACAAAAAAATTTGGGGAGATTGTCAAAAATCCGGAATAAATTAATTCATATAGTCTTATTATTATGTTAGACAAGAAATAATTTGGATTTTTATGAAATTGTACATTCATCTTACTATTTTTTAAAAGATATTACAACTAAAATACTTATAATTAAGTTTAGTAAGTGCTAAACTTATGGAATAAAGTTAAGGAGAATTTAAAAATGAAAATTAAAACACTTAAAAAATTACAGTTATTAACTGTATCATTATTTATTTTAACTATTTTAACTTTAATTATAGGATTGTGATTAATAGGTTTATTTCATGGAAAAGAAGTAGTAATCTCGAAAGATATTTCTTTACATAAAATTTTAAAAAAAATATTTAAATATGATGGTTTTATATTATGAAGTAAATATAGTTTATATTATATTCTAAGTAATAATAACATTTCTCTTAAAAATTTTGGAAACTATTATACTGTTCATAATTATTATCATTATTCTTTATTACAATTTAAAATTGGAATTATTTTTTGTGAGATTTTAGTACCAATTTTAATATTTATAACTATATTTTTAATTTTAAGAATAGTTTATTTAAAAATAAAAATTAAAAATAAAAATTTTTGAGACTTTATTGCAAATTGTGAAATAATCAATAATTATTACATTCATTAAAACTATGTTTCTAAATTTATCTTATTACATTTAAAAATAACCATTTTAATATAAATTAAAATATTATATGTTCTATTACCAAGCATTTCTTTTAAAACATGTCAAATATTTGTTTCAGTAAAACAACCTATATTTCACTTTGCACCTTGATTTTCAATACCTTGTTTATTATTTTTAAAATACTGTTTCTTTAATTTTTTATGATTATCTAATTTTATATATAAATAGTTAATTAATTGTTCATATTGACCATTATTAATTAAATTTTTACAGTGATTATATTCTTCTAAATATTTTTCTTTATTTCTAGCCATTATTCCAAGATATAGTGTTCTAATTAAATGAAATTTATCTAAAACAAACTGTGCACCTAGATAATCAGCAACTTCTTTAATTCATCCTGCACTATCACCACAAATAATAATTTTTGCTTGTTCAATATTTTCATAAAATTTTTGACAATGTTCTTTAACAAATTCAGCAGTTTTTTTAACTCCAATTTTTGTTTTTGTTGGTCTAATAATTGCTTTTACTCTTTTATTTTGTACTTTGTGATTAATATTATCTGTATATGTTACTATTAATCTCATAGAATGTTTTGTACCTTTACGTTTAAAATCTCAAAACTTTCGATGTCCATCATCAATCGCTACAAAAATAGGTTGATTTTTCTCTAATTTTACTTTAACTGGGTTTGCTTCAACTATTTCGAAATTTTTAAAAACCCTATGAACACTACTAACACTAATACCTGCCTTTTTACAAATCGCACAAATATCACGATATCTTTTTCCATCAGCAAAATTTTCAATAATAGTATCTTCGATATCTTCACCAATTCTTTTATATTTTGGAAGTTCCATTTTTTCATCAACTAAACAAACATGAACTAATTTTTGTAATTTTTCATCAAAATATTCATAAATTCTTCTTTTATAAGTTACTAATCCATACATTGTTTTTCTTGTTCGATATTGAAAATCAACAATTTTATATTTCTTTTTATCTCTTGTATTTTTTATTCTTCAATCTCACTTTTCTCATTTCTTTGTTATATGTTCTAAAATTAATTTATCAATTTTAGGATATTGTTCTTTATAAGTTCATTTGTAATTAAAATTCACATTTACTTCTCCTAACTATTTTAAAAAAATCTAAATTTATTGTAAATATTTTTAAAAAATTAATTTACTTGTTTTGGATGGGTTACACTTGATTAATAGTAAAATCAGTTGTTGCATAAATACCAAAATTAATAGTACTTGCAATAAAATCACTTGCACCTAATCCAAGGGCTACACTTTCACTTAATCCACCAGTAAAAGGAGCAAGTGCTACTGCTATAACTTGTACACCAATCATTTCTAAAATTTCTCATCAAAAACTTTTATTTTCTTGTTGTTTGCTTATTCTAGTATGTTTTGGTTTATTTATGTTTAAAAGTATTGCTGTACTAGTTGTACCAATTGGCATGGCATTTAATTTCCTTTATTTAAGAGTTATTTTAATAGGATTAGTTGTTCCTTTATAATTTAAGTCATTAACATTTGCAGTAATAGTTATATATAAGTCACCTGCTTTTTGTTTTTGATTACTTACATTAGTTTTCCCTTGTGCATCACTAAAATATTTAATAGTTGGATTTGTTAAATTTGGATTTAATGATTTAAGTTCATTAGTACTTTTTATTTGTGTATTTAATTCACTATTATTGTTATTAACATTTGCAGTAATATCAGTTGTTAAACTTATAATTTTAGTTTTTAAATCAGTTTTTTCTGTTTTAATAATTCCGCATAACATTCATCTTGATGTTGTTTCATTATTGGAAATATAAGGTATTGATTCTCCAACAACTTCACCAGCAACTTTATATGCTCTTCCTGCTTTATCATCTTTAATAAAATCTACATAAATAACTGTTCTTTCTAACATATATCTTTTCATTGGTCTTGGTGTTGCTAAAACAAAAGTCATTAATTGTTTTTCATTTTTATCATTAGTAAAAATCATATAATCATCAAGAACGATTTCACATAATACACCCTTTACATATAAATTATTTCCATTTAAACGTAATTGTTGAGCTAACTGATTATCGGTAATTAAACCTTTATTATCTGCTAAATAAACTAAACTATCATAAAGACCATTAGTAATAAAAAATTTACTATTTGCAATGTTTCTAAATTGAAATAAAGTATTTCAAGCAGATAACATTGATTTTAAATATCCTATTGGTGTTGTATCTTCAATATCTATTTTAGTAGCAGATTTTGCAATTGCTTGTGTATCATCAATTGCTAATTTATCTGCTAAATCATTTGCAACTTCATATTGCATACTATCTAATAAATTTTGTCCATTATTTGCATTTAAATCTACATCTGCAATAATTTCTCCTGCAAGATATTTTTTAGTTATTTTTTTACTAATTTTATCTGTATCAACATATGGCAATTCATATCTTTTACTTTTATCATCTCAAGCAATAATTTTCACTTCTGGTTTTTTTGGTTTTTTAACAATAAACTCAATATTTACTGAATCAACAATTTCAGTAGGGAAAAAATTTGCTCATGGACTATTTGAGATTTTAAAAAACTCTATAAATTCTGGTGCTTCTACTAATCTCTCTGTATTGTCTAAATTTTGATTAAATGGTACTGACATTTTATTTTTTCCTTTCGTTTATAAATAATTTTTCTTTTTATAATTAATTAAAAAATTTTCTTTATCATTTGTTTTATTATTAATAATTATTTGTTTATTGCCACCTGTATTAATTGTTTGTTTAAATACTGGTTGTTCTTTAATCATTTTTTTAATAGTTTCTTCAATTTTTGAATTTTCTAAATTATTAGTTTTAAATTTTAAATAATCATAAAATTCAGTTTTAACTTGATATTTTTTAAATATATTAATCATTTCTTTTTCTTTAATTTCTTGATTAAGTTTATTTAACTTATTTTCTGCTTCATTAACTTTATTTTCTATTTCTTGTGAAGAAGCATTATTTTCAGTTAAAGGTTCAGTTGTTTGTTGAACATTATTTTCATTTTCTAACATTTACATCACCACTTTATTATTTATTTTCTTTATTAATTTTTTCATTTAACTTTGCTAATTTTTTTTGATGTTTAATAATTTTGTTATTTGCTCTAACATGTTTTGGAGTTGTGATAAATCTTTTTAATAAAACAATAATTTCTCTGCAAATTAATGTTCCAACACTTGTTCCAATAATTATTAATTCATGTAAAAATTCTTTCATTTCAAATTTTCCTTTCAACTATTTATTGTTTATTTTTGATTATTCATCAAATTGCCCACCATTAATTCTTTCAATCATTGATTGTGAATTACTTATAATAGTTACTAATAAAGAAATTTCTTTATTTAATTGTTCCATCCTTTCTTTATGTGTTTTTATTTCGTGATTATAATATTCAATTAATTTTTCTTTATTCATAAATTACTCACCTCCTTTATAAACTCATGTGATTATAATCTCAATTTAGTGAAGCATTATCATGATTTAATGGTACTTCGCTCATATTATCACTACCATATTGACTAGTTGTTTCACTATTAATTGTGAATCTATTATCATTTATTAATCTTGCAGTTTCATTTGTAAATGAAGTTTCTTGCATTTCTTGATTATGATGTGTAGTTTCAATAGGTAGTAAATTATGGATAATTTCACTTGCACCAGCAATTATGGTAGGTACTGCATAAGCATTATTAAAATCATTATTAATTCCCATTGCTACACCACTTGATATTAAACATCCACCAGTTGCCATATTACAAATCTTTCTTATTGTTTCAAATTTATTAGGTATTAACTCAGTTAATCCACTAATAAGATTTGAAATACCATAAGCATTTAAACTAATATATGTATCTCAGTCCATTAATGACTGATTTTCTTGTTTATTTAATAGTAATCATGGAGGACCTTCTGTTGTAGTTGTAGTAGTTATTGGAATTGGTGTTGTTGGAATAATAGGACTAATATTACTTTCTGTTCATTTACTATAATTTGCTAAACCAATTGTTCCTAAACCTAATAATATTTTTTTAGTACTATTAATTAACTTAGTTTTAGTATTTGGTCTTTGATTTAAATTTCATATATCTAAACCTAATTTTTTACCAAATAATAAACTATTAATTGAACCTAATATTGGATTAGCAATTACTTGACCATAATAAGCACTTGTACCAATCATTGCACAAATAGGACTTATACCAGTTCTAATTAATTTGGTTAAAGTATAATTTGATTGTGTATTTTCGTTTGGCATTTTATTCTCCTTTATTTGTTTTTATCAGTTCTCTTATAACATCTAATAAGGAATCTACTACATAAGAATTTAATTCAAATTCATAATTTCTAATTTTTTAACTGTTACTTTAATTCAACCTTGATAAACATCATTATCACCAACTATTAATGCAACATTACTTTCGGGGTCAGAAACAATTATGTGTTTTGATTTAACATTTGGGTATTGTCTTAAAATAATTGCTCTAATATCATTACTTGTATGAATTGCTTTTGGAAATGGTGATAATACTTCAATTTCATCTTTATTTTCAAACAAAGTAGGTAATATTATCATTAATTATTCTCCTTATTTTTAATTTGATTAGCAATTTCACTTAATATTTTCAATACTTTATATTCATTTTTTAATTCTTTAATAATAAATATTAAAATTATTATTAGTGTTATACTGGTTATTAATATTGGTGCTATTAATAAAATTTTTCATAATATCATTTTTTACTCTTTTCATTTTTTAAATCATTTAACATTAATTGAACAAAATGCACGATTTTTAGGGATGTTTAAAGTATTAAAGATTTGACCAGATACTATAATTTCATCATTTTTGTTTAATAAAATACATCGTCTATAAAATTTTGGGTTGTTAAAAATTAAAGTAACATAGTTTAATCCATTTCATTGACCACGAACACTATAATATAATTCTTTATTACCTTTTTCGTAATATTTTGCTTCAATAGTGTTACTAAGTTTTACTGTTAATTTGACATAATTTGCTTTATCTTTCATTTTTATAATTCCTTAAATAATATTGAATATGCTTATATGCATCTTGTTCATGTTTTGTAAATTTTATATTTCCTTTATAATTTTCTATTTTAGTTTTATTTTTTGGTTCACTTTCTAAATAATCTCAGTTCATAACATCTTCTACTAATACCATTAAAGCGCCAATAATTTTAGGAGTTGCTAATGGATTAGTTAATAATTGTTTTGAACTTAAAAAGAAATTTTCAACAATCACTAATATTTTTTTATTAATAAATTGTTTTTTAATTAATTTAAAATATTCTTTATATATATTTTTACTTTCTAAAACTGTTTTAGTTTTGAATATTTCATTAAAAACAATATTATTAGTTTCATTTGAATATATAACAATTTCATTATTACCAATTCCTGCTGGGTCAATTCCAATAATTAAGTCATATTTCATTATTAATCAAATTCTCTTCATTGTATTTTATTAATTAAAATTTTAATAAAATCAATTGAACCTCTTAATTTATTTAAATAATATATGTCTTTTTCTTTATTATATTGTTCTATATCACTATCTAAAATTAAATTTAATCAACTAATTAATTTTTCTTTATCCATATTTATGCCTCCTACTTAACCTAATATTTAAAATACAGTCATAACAAATTGCTTTACTATTTTTATCTCTTAAAAAATATTTTCTTGTTTTTATATCATTAGTATTAAAGAATAAATAATCTAATTTATGTTGTTTACATGTTCAACAAAAATATTTTTTCATTATGAGTTGAAATTTCCTTATATGAAGTAACTAGATAATTAATTGGTAAATCATCATGTTTATATGGATTATTTATTTTAAAACCTTTTCTATTTTCTTCTCACGTAATGTTATATTTAAAACAAGGATTAGTAATTTTAGTTTTGTTATCTGTTATTTCACCTATAAATCAACTATTATGCTGTTCATAAAATTTTAATGGTTCAAGTTTTATATCATTAAGATAATATTCTTTTGGAGCAGTTGGTTTATTAACAGTTATTTTTTGGTCTTTAATATATGGTTCTAATAATTTTATTAATTCATTACCACTTAATTCTCTTTTAATATTTTCTAAATTAAAAACTCAATATGTGTAACTGTTATCAACAATAAAAGAATTATTTTTAATCATTCATTTTGGAAGTGATAATTTATATTCAACATAATCAATAAGAATAGATTGTGGTTTATCTTTAACAATTTGTTCTTTTTTAAATTCTATTTGCATAATAATCCTTTCCTAATATGTTCTGTTGCTTCTAGCATAAAGAACATATATTTTGATTTTTAGATTATTAATAATACTACTATTCGTTTTATTCATTTCAGCAATTCTGGGCTCAAAAATAAATTGTGAAATTTTAAAAAACATTGAGGCATTCGATTCAATATTTATTTAATTTGTGTTAAACAAATTAATATTTTAATTGAACCGGCACCGCTCAATTTTTTTTACAAGTTTGAAATTTATTTTCTCGCCCAAAAAAATTTTTCAAAAAAAATAAAAAATAAAACCAACACTTGCTCACTGGGGAGTGGCAAGGTTGGTTAAATAAAGAATAGAATTAATATAGTAGGTTCCCTAGTAGGTCTATATATACTAGTTTCCAATTCGCTCCCACCCCAAGAATTACCATTAAATGGTTAGTATAATTTATTAGGTATCACTCCACTTTTTATTTATTCATGCAAGTCCACATGTTCTAGCTACTATTTTTAACAACTGTGTTGTAGTTCACTTTTTTAGTTCCCTAACACGTGTTGATAATAGCGTTAAAGACGGTTATTAAAAATTTTAAAATTTTACAATTACAAAAAAAGACAAGATTATTTCTTGTCTTTTTCCTTGTTAATAATTTTTATTTTATCTTATAAAATCTATATTTTTTAAAATACGTCGAATATAAATTTAAGGGTAAAAGAGAATTTAATTTGTCTATCATCATTTTTAAATGGTAATTTCGGAAATAAGTTACTAATATGATAATTAATTATTTCGTAACTTTGACAACCGCCCAAAAATTTGTTTGAAGAAAATATAGAAGATTGTCAAAAAAAATCTAAAAAGAAACTAAATTGTTATCTCTTTTCACAAAAACAGAAATCACAAAAAAATTTGTTTGAAGAAAATATAGAAGATTGTCCAAAAAAATCTAAAAAGAAACTAAATTGTTATTTCTCTTCACAAAAACAGAAATCACAAAAAAATTTATTTGAAGAAAATATAGAAGATTGTCCAAAAAAATCTAAAAAGAAACTAAATTGTTATTTCTCTTCACAAAAACAGAAATCACAAAAAAATTTGTTTGAAGAAAATATAGAAGATTGTCCAAAAAAATCTAAAAAGAAACTAAATTGTTATTTCTCTTCACAAAAACAGAAATCACAAAAAAATTTGTTTGAAGAAAATATAGAAGATTGTCCAAAAAAATCTAAAAAGAAACTAAATTGTTATTTCTCTTCACAAAAACAGAAATCACAAAAAAATTTGTTTGAAGAAAATATAGAAGATTGTCAAAAAAAATCTAAAAAGAAACTAAATTGTTATCTCTTTTCACAAAAACAGAAATCACAAAAAAATTTATTTGAAGACATTAAAACAAAAGTGAATAATATAGACTCTATTTCTGCAACTATTCAATATTTATTTGTTGATTTCTTTTTTTAAATCAAATTATTATCAAAAATATATAAAATTAAAAAGGTTTTATTTTTTTTAGTAAATAAAACTAAAAAAACTTTATTTTAGTAGTATAATAAAAATACTTACTTAGTTAAGGGTAAGTAAATATTCATTGCGGTTGGCACCTAACAGTGAATAGGAGTTACCATTATTGGTAACTCTTTTATTTTAAATAATTATTATATATAGCTAACGAAAGTAATGTTTACTCATAAATAATGTAAAATAATAATATGTAATTTAAACAATTCTTGCACTTACAAGTATAATTCAGCAATAATTAAAATAGATTAGGAAGATTAAATTATGCCAAAACCATACAGTGAGGACTTACGAAGAAAAGTAATAGAAGTTTATGAAAGTAAAAACATGAAAATTAAAGAAATTTGTAAAGTGTTCAATATCACTAGAAAGACTTTATTTTTATGAAGAAAAAGAAAGCAAAAAACCGGAAATATAAAACCAATTTTGAATTATCAAAAAGGACATAGCCACAAAATAAAGGATTTAGATGAATTAAAAAATTATTTAGCAGAAAATAAAGATGTTACAGTTCAAAAAGTAATTGAAAAATTTGGTGATATGACAAAAGAAACAGTTTATAACTATTTCAAAAAACTAAATTATACATATAAAAAAAACTTTTCTATATGAACAAAGAGATAAAAATAAACAAGAAGATTTTTTAAAAGAAATAGCGAAAATAATGAATGAAGATTTGGTATATATTGATGAATCTGGAATTGATGATAATGAATTTTATAAATATGGTTGGTCTGAAAAAGGTAAAAGATTATTTGATAATAAACCTGCATATAAAATAAAGAGAATGAGTATAATTGGTGCACTAAATAAAGGTAAATTAAAAGCTCTATGAGCATTTGAAGGACATTGCAATAGTAAAATTTTTGAATCATATGTTAAAAATATACTAATTCCAGTATTAAAGTGTGGACAAATTATAGTTTTAGATAATGCGACGTTTCATAAATCTAAAGCAACAAAACAATTGGGAGCATACCGATGTTGTCAATAATATTCAAATTTGTCTTAAAATTATAAAGTTAGACGAGAATAATTTTGACTTCAATATGCAATTGTATGTTAATCTTAACACTTAGAAAATATTAGTCAACAATAATACTTACTTTTATAACTCAAAAATTCTTATTAAACTTTACGTTAATAAGTTTTATTTTATTTTTAGTTATTTTTTAAATTTAAGTTTTAATTTATAATAACTGGATGGCTGTATTTATTTGATAACATTTAAAATTAACCATTTTTGTATACATATCAATGTTATAAGTTCTATCACCAATCATATGCTTTAAAATTTGTTTAATATTAGTTTCAGTAAAGCAACCAATATTTTCAACTAGTGCTTGGTTTAATACACCATCTTTTGCATTAATAAAATAACCAACTTTTATTTTTTTATATTGTAAAGTTAATGATTGTAAAAAATCAATTAATTCATAATATTCACCTTTGGCAAATAAATTTATTGCATTTTGATAGTGTAATTTAGCAATTTGATTTTTTCTTCTTCCAGCCATGATACCAAGAAATAAAACATGAAAAGCATGAAATTTATCTAAAATAAATTTGGCATTTAAAATGGTAGCAGTTTTTCTAATTCATTTTGCACTGTCTCCACAAACTATTAAATTTGCTTGGTCAAAGTTTTCAAAAAATAAATTACCATATTTTTCTATTAATTTTGCGGTTTTTTCAGCACCAATTTCTGTTTTTGATACTCTTATTTTACATACAGCTCTTTTATTAATTAATTTTCCATTTTTCTTTTTACCAGTACACATTACTATTAATCTCATCGAACATTTTTTACAATTTTTAGTATTGTGTTTTTCATTAAACTTAAATTTTCGATGACCATCATCAATATTTACATATAAATTTTGATTTGGTTGTAATGGTATTTTGGGAATATTTGCTTTTGGTAATTCAAATTTTTGATATGTTCTACAAACTGTACTATTACTTATTAAATCTTCAATAAAAGTATCACAAACATCACGATACTTTTTACCATCAGCAAAATATTTTAAAATTTGTTTAATAACGTTAGGTGCAAGTTTACTATATTTTTTAACACCAAGATAGTTATCTAATAAGGATGCATATTCAGTTTTTTGTTTTTCTATGTTATAATAAGTACAAATACGTCGTTTATAAGTTAATAAACCTTTTTTTGCTTTTAGTTTTCGTTGTCTAAATCTATATGATTTATATTTAGATTTATCACATGTACTTCATAAATAATCATCTATTTTTTTAAATAATTCTTCTGTTTGTTTTAAACTTAATTCATCTTGATTAAAATCGTGTTTGTCTCAATCAAAAAGATTAGGAAATGGTAGTGTTAACATTTTTAATGTTCCTTTCTTTTAAATAATTTAATTTTAACTTATATATGTTAATAAGGAGTAAAATATGGCTTTTATTAGTAGTTATGCACAACTGAATAAAAAATATAATCTTAATTTTAGTGATAATAATTATAGTTTTAGTTGAGATATTTTTAAAGCATTTGTTGGTGATGAATGAGCAGAATATTTTACTACTAATTGTTTTTATCGTTTTATACCAACAGCACGTGGAACAAGAAAAACTTGAAACTGTTTAGCATTTGATTTATTTATATGTTGTAATTTTAGTGATAGTAGTGTCCAAGAAGTAAGAAGATATGAAAATACTCATAGTGAAACTACAATTGGTGCTTTAATGAATGTTTGTCAAGTTTTATTAGATACATATAATATTAATTTATTACCTAATAATCCACATGGCATTAAATGAAAAATTACTAAGGATGGGGGATGTATTATCTTTCCAAGTAATCAACAAATTGATTTTATTGGTTATGCTAATGGTAATAAAATTTTTGGAAAAGAAGCAGGTGGGTCAAGTTTTTTAGGTTCAAGAACAGATGAAATAATCATGGCAGAAGAAAAAGAAACACTTACTGATAAAGAATTAACATATCGCTATGAGCGATTAGAAATATCTATGTTTAGAAGTAACAGAATTAAAGTGTCAAATGAACCAATTAAAGAATGAAATTGAACTTTTATTGATAAAAATATATATAGCCCTACTTTTGGAAAAAAGATTACTCGTTATTTTTATAAAAACTTTTTTATGACTTTTACATGCAATCCTTATGATAAATATCATCCATTTTATTTAAAATACTGTACGCCATTTTTACCATTAAATAATGAAGTAATGGAAAATCTTAAAAAAATTGGCAAAGTTTATTATGAAAATAAAGACATGTTTAGTGGTTTAGGTTTATTTGTTTTAAGATTCACTATTAAACCATTTTGAGATAAGTTACCGGATATCCAAAAAAGAAAATTATTAGAAATGAAAAAAAGTAATGAAGATGAATATAATACTGTTTATTATGGTTTTGAATTTTTAGATAGTGATGCAACAATTTTCCCATTTCAAAAAACAGTAAAATATTGACAATCATATGATTTAAAACAATTTTATAATCAAGAAAAAGAAATGTATAAATTTGATTTTTATAGTGTTGGTATTGATTGAGCTACGGGACCAAAAGACCATACTGTATTTATGGTAGTTGGTTTTAAAGAATATAATAATACTGGTTATTATGATGCTTATATTATTTGTGAATTAGTAGTTACACCAAATGACTTTATAAATGAAAATGAAAAAATTAATGCTTATGTTAATGAAATTTTAGGATTAATGGATAATTTTGAAAATTTTGAACAAGCAATTTATTTTTATGATGATAAAGCAAGAACAGCAATGGATTGATTAAATCAAAAATTAATTGATGAATACAATACTATTTTAATAACACAAACTGCTATTAAACATGCTTCAAATTTAAATCAAGAAGCCGGATTAACTAATAGAGTAGTTTGAATGAGAAATATTATGAGTTATGGAAACTTTTACGCAAATAAAGATGATTTACCAAAAACAACTCAATGTTTAGAAGAATTACGTTATGATGAAACAAAAACTAATATTCCTGACAAAAATATGTATCAAGACCCTTATGATGCTCTGTTTTATGCACTGTATCCATATAAAAATGTAATTAGGGGTAAAAATAATGCTACTGTGAAAAAAAGTATCTTCACATTTGCTATATAATAAACAATTTCAATATAATTAATAGTATAGGTATTATAAAATAAACGCCTTTAATTTAGGCGTTATTTTCCATTTAAAAGCATACTTGTAAAAATAATCAAAAATAGTACAATTTAAAAGTAAAATCAAGGAAAAAAAGGAGTAATTTAATATGAAAACATGAATAAAAACAAATTTAAGTAAAATAACATTAGCATTAGCACTAACTGGTGCTACAACTGGAACAATAGGTTTAATCATGGGGGGGGTGCTTACCCATAATATAGGTACTAATATTAAATCTTATCTAGAAACAAATGGACAAGTAGTATTAGGAACAACAACTATATGGTCACATAAAAGTTTAGATAATCATCAAATATATTTATATTTTGATAAAATAAAGCATAATAATGATGATATAGTATGAGATGGAAATTATCCAGAAGGGTACTTTAATCATTAAATTTCTAGATTTATATAGGAAATATTTTCATTATATTTATCAAATAAATTAATATTATGTAAATTTATTTCTTGTTTATCAGTAATTAAAATTAAATCATAATTACCAGCACCAAATATACCACTAATTTCTACCCGATTTAAGTTATTAATCGGGTTTTCAATTTGTAACTGAAATTCATTATCATTATCAATTTGTGAAATTTCTTTATAAAATTCTAATTTAGAAAATAATTGAGATTTATTTGAACCATATAAATTTAAAGCATTTTGAATTTTATTTTTGTCAATAATTGCTCTTGTAAAATATTTACCATATTCACCATTACCTAATGTTCAATCAGCAGGAATTAATGACGGAATATTATTACTTTCTAATTCATTAGTTATAGATAATCAGTTAAATTGATTATCATCTAATTTAAATAATTCATTTTGACTAATATCATTATTTTTTAATTTAACGTTATTAATATCAGTAAAATCAAAATATTCAGATTTTAATATAACCTTTATATCTTTATATTGTCAAAAATCATTTTTACTAGGTTTTATTGGACTTGATTTTAATTCAAAATAATAAGGTAACAAAATTTTATTATCATCATTTAAACCTTTATTAATTGACATACTTGAATAAATATTATTTGATAACATAATAAATACTTGTTTAAATATTTTAACTTGTTCTAAATTAATATAATTTGGATAATCTAATTTTCATTGTCTAAATAAATTAGTAATAACTTCATCTGGCTTTTGTCCTTCAAATTTCTCCTTTAATTTTGCAATAGCATTTTCTGGTTTTCCATTTTTCTCATTATATGTAGCACCTTCAAAATTTCTATTATAGTTATATGTGTAACTTAACATATCTAATAATAACTGTTGTAAACTATCATTAGTTGGTGCATCTTTAATTTCTATTTCAATATCATCAAATTTATTATTAGTTGCAACATATTGATAAAATTGACTTTCACCTACAAAATCTCAAACTTCTTTATCCTTTAATTCTTTTTGACTTTTTAATGGTCATTTACCACCTAAAACATTACTAAACTCATATCCTAATCAAGCATGGGTTATTCTTGCATTATTAATAACTTCTCTTCTTGTTACAGAACCACTACTAATTTTAATTAAGTCTAAAACTGATTTTTCTTGTCCAATAAATTGTTTTGCTAAATTTCAAGGTAATATTTGTTCACTAAATCATTGTTGTAAAATTCTAACTTTTGGTTGAGTTTCAATAGGCATTGATAATAAGGGAAATGCTATCTTATCTTTAACAAATAACTTAGGGTATACTTCCATATTGTCAACTTCACCAAGTACCTTTATATTGCCAAAAATCATGCTTCTAGGGGCTTTAATTTTTAAACCAGTAACTTTGGTATCTTTATCTAATGGTTTTTGTAATTTAATAATAATTGGATAACCATCTCTTGTTTTAAAATCTTTAATTTTAATAATAGTAATACTTTTAGTACTTCTTGTTTTTGGATTTTGATAAGGCTGTGAATAATTATTAATAATATATAAATTATCAATATTATTTTCAGTTAAAGGTTCATTAATAGAAACAGCATATAACTTAAATTGATTTAATAAATTTATTTCTTGAAAAATTAAATTTTTAATATCAGTCATACTATATTCAATTGTATTATCATTAATATTTGTACTTGCTCTTTGATTTAATTGCATAGTAAAATCAGATGTTTCAACAGCAGTAGTTTTTAATACTTTTTCAATATCAATAAATCCGATTTTAATAGTATTTGCTGAAAATTTTAAAGTATTATTTTCATTATTTTTAAATAAACGTTCAATTTCATAAATATAAATTGTTCTTTTTTTAAATTCATCGTATGCTCTATTAATATCGGGGTCACTAGTTGCTCTCATCATATTAGTAAAGTCATAAGGAATATTATCAATTAAATAATCATTTTCTACTTCTGCTTGATTAAGTTTAGTTTGTTTCTGTGGAAATTTCGTTTGTGGTTTGTTGTTGTTTTCCATTGTTTTCTCCTATTAATTGGTTATTTTCGGGATTAAATAATTTTAATCTCACTGTTAAATTATTAATTTCTTGTTCATCATTAATATTAAATGTTTTACTATTTAATAAGTCTTTATCTAAACGTACTAATATTTGAATAAATTTAAGAATATCAATATTAAATTGTCATAATTTTTGTTCAATATAGTTAATAGTTGAAATATTTACTGCTGTACTTTCGGGAACTGATTGTTGTGCAGATTTCTTTTGACTTGGTATATGAATACCACAACGTTTAAATATTTCATTAACATTTCAATCGTATATATCAGTTAAATTTTTACCTTTAAAATTACTATTTGTCATATTAATATTTTCATTTTGTTCGTTATTATCTCCACCACTTTTAAATATGTAGTTTTTAGTAACCAAAGTTCTTACTGTTTGTTCTAATGCTGATTGAACATTCCCATAAGTTTGATTAAAAATAAATTTAGGTGAGTTTAAAATAGTATCTAAAACAATTTGTTCATAAATAACATCTAATGCTTTAATTTTATCCATTACTTTATCACAATCTGCTAATTCATTTGCTTTATTTCGCATAATTGCTATTGGTATATAATTAATATTTAGTGTTTGTTCTTGCTCTAAATTTGGATTATTAATGAATGATTTAAAATCTAATGGAAATTGTTTTTTATTATCACTAATACTATAAATTGCACGATTAATAGTTACTTGTTCATTATTTAATGTATAAATTTCAAATAATCTTACATTTTGTGCATTTTGTTGATAACTATCATAAAAAATAGTACATTGAATTAATTTACCGGTAATATCATAAACTCTTTGTTGAATATCTATTACTTGAAAATATAAATCATCATTAGCAATAAAAATTAAATAACCACTAATTCCTAATTTGCTTAATTTAAAAATAGAATTTCAATTTTTTCTATAAAATTCTTGCTGAATTAAGTATTTTTTAATAGTTTCATTATTAATATCTAATGGAGCATTATATAAATTAGCATTATTTTCTGCTACAAAATCAGTAAAATAAGTTTCATGGTTAAAATCATTAAAACCAAAATAATTTAAAATAGAAGCATGTGTACTTTTATTTTTATTAGTTAAAAATTTTACTTTTTCATTTTGATTATCACTAGTATTTGTTTTATCTTTTCTTTTAAATAAACTTAACATAATATTCACCACCTTTCTAAAATATTTGATTAATTTTTAATACAATTTTTACAATAATAAATATAATTAAACCAGCAGTTGCAGAAGATAATAGTACTCCAATTAAACCTAAAATAATTTTTATAATTTTAAAAAACATAATATTATTCCTGTAATTCTTCTAATTTTCATACATTACCTTTTAAATTACCTTTTCCGCTATAAATAGTAATCAATTTTGCATGTTGAACTGATAAAATTACTATATTAGCACTATCATTAAAGGTTTGTATTTGTACACCATCAATTTTTTTATCAGTTATAATAAATTCTTGTATAGTATAAACTGGATTATATATACTTCAAGAATAATAAACTCTATAATGTTTATTAACTATAAAATCATAAGTAATTTGTCAATTATCTCATTTATTTTTTTCTCTTGTTCCTACTTCTTTTCAATTTGAACGACTTGGACTTGGTGTTGGAGGAATATCTTTTAATTCATTAATAGCACCGGCAATAGTTTTATCAGTAGTTTCTAAATTAGGAATTTCAGTACTAATAGTATTGATAGAAAAAACATATTTAAAATGGTCTTTATCCATTTTATCTTCTATTTTTTTATCTACTTCTTCTTTTTTATAATAATCAGATAAATCAGTTTTACCACCAATAGCACTAATAGTATTAGTTACTTCATCAATTTTAATATTTTCGCCAGTAGTTAATTTATTTTGCTTTTTATCTAATAAATTATTAGTTTCTATTTTTGTATAATAATCACGTTCAGTACCTTCTTCTGCTATAAATTCAGTTGGTGTCCCAGTTCCTTGATATTGATATACTTCAATTTGATTAATTACATTTGTATTAAATTCTATTGTTGGAGGAGTAGGAGAAACTTCGAATAAAATTTTTTTTATACTATAATCATAAAATAAAGTTACGCTTCTAGTAGCATCTGCTACTGTTGTCATTTCTTCTCATGATATTATTTGAATGATTGATTTTGTATTATAACTTTCATTGTTATTTAATAAAAATTTTATTTCTTTTTTAAGAGTATTAACTATTTTTTTATCATTTTTATCTTGTAAATCAATTACTCAAAGAATTATAGTTCATTTATCTAAATAAAAATCATCATTATTAATTTTCTTTCATAATGGACTAGTTTCAATATTAAATCAATTATTTTTAATATCATCAATACTTTCATTAGTTTTAGTTAATTCATCATTCAATTTAGTTATATTATTTTCATTTGTAGTAATTCGTTTTTGTTGTTTAGCAGAAAAATCACAAGTTGGTGCATGCGTATAATCACCAATTTGTGGATTATTTTGTAATGCTTCGGGGGATAATGTACCAATTTCATCAGGTCAATCTAAAATCATTGTTTCAGATTCTTTATCATAATCTGTTGCAACATAACCTTTATTTATAAATTTTGTAACAGGACCTCTATATATTTCATTTTCATTATCATCAACTAAATCATCATATAATTTAATTTGTTTTGATAATGTAAATTCTTTTTGTTCTTTTATTAATTCATCAACTTGATTTCTAGTATAAAATGCTTTTAAGTCAATTTTTTCAACATCTATTTCATCATCATTATAACTTGAAAATATTTGTTTTAATTCTGTTAATCTTGCTCATATTTTCATTCTACTAGGTGCTAAATCTCAAACATTAATTGTAGGAGTACTATTTGCACTAAATTGAGTACCATTATTAAATTGAATAGTAGCATCAACATTAAATTCAATTGGTGTACGATTAAATACTCAATGTTCAACCATAACATAAACCATATCTCTTAATGTTTCTTTAATTAATTCATCTTTAAAACTATCAAAAGGAAATTTAGATAAAATAAAATCAAGATAAGCATTAATATCATTTTGAGCACGAATAGCAAAAGTTTTAAATCAATCATTAACATTAGGTCATGTTTGTATATATTGCTGTGGTGTTTCTGTAATTTTTCCAGTTAATGGATATCAGTTATTATAATTTTCAAGACTGACATCAGTTCAAAGTTTATTAATCATAATTTATCATTCCTTAAAAAATGCTTGTTTATAATGATGAGTATGTTTTTTTGTTTTTTTATGTGTTATATGTTCAATTTCTTTTTGTATTTTATTTTTACCTTTTTTTAATTTTTTCTTACTTTTTGTTACAACTTGACTATATGCAAATTTTTCTAAATGATGTAATAATCCAGTACCAAATAAAGTATTAACACTAAATTTTAAACCAACATTTTTAAATGATTTGTTAATATTTTCAATAGGATTATTAATAACATTTACTACTTTATGATAAGTTCTAATAGTTCTAAATATTTCTCTATATACTTTAAAACTATCTCTAATTACTTGTTGCACCACTGGTGGAGCAAATGCTATTGCTTTTAATCATTTATTACGATTAACACCATAACCAATGTATCAACCACTATATCAACGATATCAATGAAATGGATGTATTTGAGTAACAAAAGTTTTTGCTTTAAGAATACTATCAACAACTGTAATTGGTTTATATTTAGGATTACGATGATAAATAGTAATTGCACATTTATCTAATGACAAAGGTTGAATTTTACAACCCATAAATACTGGTGAATTTAATGGAATTAATTGTGCATGTTTAATTGCTCTTTTTTCTGCACTAGTAAATAAATCAGTTGCTTTTTCTTTTAATTTATTAATTTTTTCAAATGCTTGTTTTTCTAACTTTTCAAATTTTTCTTGTAATTTATATATACTTTCTCTTATTTTTTCAAAATATGGTGTATCTTTTCAAAATTTATTTAAACCTTTTTTTAAATAAAATCTAATATCAAAATATTTAAAAGTTTGATTTGCTTTTAAAACAAGTTGATGAATAATATTATTTTTAAAATTAAATTTAATAGAATTAGCACGAATTTTTTGTAAATCTAAAATTAAAGTTTTTCCATATCTATTTTCTGTATGTATTGTATGAACTAAATTTAATCAATCATGCTGATTCATAGATAATACTTTTTTTAAATCAGTATTAAATTTTTTTAAAAAGTTATTTGCTTTTTCAATATCTTTAATTTTAAATTTAGGAGTTAATTGTGGACTTAGTTTTATTAATGTATTTTGTAATAATAAGTAATCTTTTAACTCTTGTGCTTCTAATTTTTGAAAATTATTTTTATATTGTCTTTCAGCAACATAACCTAAATCTCGTAATACTGTTTCACGATTAGGAGTAAAACTATAATTCATTAAATAACGTTTATTACCAATAATTTTATCTGTTAAAATTTCTTTTCCACTTACTTGACTAATAATTTCTTGTAAATTTTTTGCTTCTTTAATTCCCACTTGTTCTAATGTTTTAGTTTTTTGTGCTAGTTTAATAAATTTACTTGTACGATAACCACGACTAATTTTATTAAGTCCAGCAAATGCAGGAAGTATATTAAAGAAAGTATTTAATTTTGTTACATTTCCTTTTAAATAATCATAAACTTGATTAATAGTAAAATCAGTTAAAAACTCTACACCAACAGCACTAATACTAGCAACTAAATCACTTGCACCTAATCCAAGGGCTACACTTTCACTTAATCCACCAGTAAAAGGAGCAAGTGCTACTGCTATAACTTGTACACCAATCATTTCTAAAATTTCTCATCAAAAACTTTTATTTTCTTGTTGGTTACTTGTTCTAGTATGTTTTGGTTTATTTATGTTTAAAAGTATTGCTGTACTAGTTGTACCAATTGGCATGATATTAATTTCCTTTATTTAAGAGTTATTTTAATTGGATTTGTTGTTCCTTTATAATTTAAATCATTAACATTTGCAGTAATAGTTATATATAAGTCACCCGCTTTTTGTTTTTGATTACTTACATTAGTTTTTCCTTGTGCATCACTAAAATATTTAATAGTTGGATTTGTTAAATTTGGATTTAATGATTTAAGTTCATTAGTACTTTTTATTTGTGTATTTAATTCACTATTATTGTTATTAACATTTGCAGTAATATCAGTTGTTAAACTTGTAATCTTAGTTTTTAAATCATTTTTATCATTATTAACAATTGCACATAACATTCAGCGTGAAGTTGTTTCTTCATCTGTTATATAGGGTATTGATTCACCAGTTACTTCTCCACCAACTAAATATCTTCTTCCAACTTTACCATCAGCAATATCTTGAACATATACAACTGTATTTTGTAACATATATCTTTTCATTGCTCTTGGTGTTGCTAAAACAAAAGACATAATTTTAGTTTCATTATTATCAGTAAATGTCATATAATCATCCATTACAATTTGACATAGTACACCTTTAATATATAAATCATTTCCATTTAATCTTAATTGTTGTGCAATCTGATTATCAGTAATTAAACCTTTATTATTAGCTAAATAAACAATATTATCATAAAGATTATTAGTAATAAAAAAACGACAATTATTACTATTTCTTAATTGAAATAAAGTATTTCAAGCATCTAACATTGATTTTAAGTATCCTACTGGTGATTTATCAGTAATATCTACTTTAGTTGCATATTTTGCAATTACATTTGTATCATTATTTGCTAAATAATCTGCTAAGTCATTAGCAACTTCATATTGCATTGTATTTAATAAATTTTGTCCATTTTCAGCATTTAAATCAACATTAGCAATTATTTCACCTGCAACTGCTTCTTCTTTAATTTCTTTTAAAATTTTAATAGTTTCAGCATAACTAACATCTAATCCTTTACTTTTATCATTTCATTTTAATACTTTAATTTCTGAATTTTTTGGTTTTTTAACTATAAATTCAATTTTGGTTGAATTAACCATTTCGATAGGAAAAAAACTTGCTCATGGTGAATTTGATTGTTTATAAAATTCTATAAACTCTGGTGCTTCTACTAATTTTTCGGTATTATCTAAATTTTTATTGAATTGTATTGCCATTTTTTGATTTCCTTTCTGTTATAAATTATTATTATTTTTATAATCCAATAATGTACTTTTTATTGAATTTTGTTGATTTGTTATTATTGTTTGTGGTTTGCCACCTGTATTAATTGTTTCTTTAAATACTGGTTGTTCTTTAATCATTTTTTTAATACTTTCTTCAATTTTTGAATTTTCTATATTACTTGTTTTAAATTTTAAAAACTCATAAAATTCCGTTTTAACTTGATATTTTTTAAATATATTAATCATTTCTTTTTCTTTAATTTCTTGATTAAGTTTATTTAACTTATTTTCTGCTTCATTAACTTTATTTTCTATTTCTTGTGAAGAAGCATTATTTTCAGTTAAAGGTTCAGTTGTTTGTTGAACATTATTTTCATTTTCTAACATTTACATCACCACTTTTTTATTTATTTTCTTTATTAATCTTTTCATTTAATTTTGCTAATTTTTTTTGATGTTTTATAATTTTATTATTTGCTCTAACATGTTTTGGAGTTGTGATAAATCTTTTTAATAAAACAATAATTTCTCTGCAAATTAATATTCCAACACTTGTTCCAATAATTATTAATTCATGTAAAAATTCTTTCATTTCAATATTTTCCTTTCAACTATTTATTTTTTTATTTTTGATTATTCATCAAATTCACCTTTAATAATTCTTTCAATCATACATTTTGCATCCATTAAAAGATTTGCAATTAAACGTTCATTCAGTCGTATGTCTTCTAAATCTTTTTCATGTTGTTTTAATTTATCATCATAATATTGAATTAATTTTTCTTTATTCATACTTTTCACCTCCTTTATAAACTCATGTGATTGTAATCTCAATTTAATGAAGCATTATCAGTATTTAATGGTACTTCGCTTAGATTATCACTACCATATTGACTAGTTGTTTCACTATTAATAGTAAATCTATTATCATTTATTAATCTTGAAACTTCATTTGTAAATGTTGTTTCTTGCATTTCTCTACTATGATTTGTCTCTATTGGTAATAAATTATGGATTATTTCACTTGCACCAGCAATTATGGTAGGTACTGCATAAGCATTATTAAAATCATTATTAATACCCATAGCAACACCACTTGATATTAAACAACCACCAGTAGCCATATTACATATCTTTCTTATTGCTTCAAATTTATTAGGTATTAACTCAGTTAATCCACTAATAAGATTTGAAATACCATAAGCATTTAAACTAATATATGTATCTCAATCCATTAATGACTGATTATCTTGTTTATCTAATAATAATCATGGTGGACCCTCAGTTGTAGTTGTAGTAGTTATTGGAGTTGGTGTTGTTGGAATAATTGGAGTAATATTATTTTCTGTTCATTTACTATAATTTGCTAAACCAATTGTTCCTAAACCTAAAATAATTTTTTTAGAACTATTAATTAATTTAGTTTTAGTATTTGGTCTTTGATTTAAATTTCAAATATCTAAACCTAATTTTTTACCAAATAATAAACTATTAATTGAACCTAATATTGGATTAGCAATTACTTGACCATAATAAGCACTTGTACCAATCATTGCACAAATTGGACTTATACCAGTTCTAATTAATTTGGTTAAAGTATAATTTGATTGTGTATTTTCGTTTGGCATTTTATTCTCCTTTAATTTCTAATTTTTTAATTGTTACTTTAATTCAACCTTGATAAACATCATTATCACCAACTATTAATGCAACATTACTTTCGGGGTCAGAAACAATTATGTGTTTTGATTTAACATTTGGATATTGTCTTAAAATAATTGCTCTAATATCATTACTTGTATGAATTGATTTGGGAAATGGTGATAATATTTCAATTTCATCTTTATTTTCAAATAAAGTAGGTAATATTATCATTAGTCAAATTCTCCATTTTCTATTAGTTTATTTAAGATAAATAATGTTACATCCGTTCTCCGTGCTGGCTCTAATTCAATTAAATCATTAATATATTTAATAAATTTTTCTTTATTCATAATTTAACCTTTCTTTCCTAACTCTTTTATTTTGTTTTTGTTTACATAAGTTATTACATTTATGAGCAAAAACTCTACCATAACCACATTTATTATTCTTTTTAATTTTTATTATCATTATTTTTAAAACAATTTTCGCAATTTGGTCAATTATAATTTTCTTTACAATTTTTACAAATTTTCATAATTATTTCTCCTTATTATTTTTTGGATGTTGAAATTGAACAGCTTTACAATTATCACATCTAAATACTAATTCAATACTCACATCTTCATGTTCACATTTATTCATTATCAAAGTAACCTTTTTCTAAATATTCAATTATTAATTCCATATCTAATGTGTCATGTTCAATTAAATATTCAATTATTTTTTCTTTATTAATACAATTTTTATGTCTTGAATTATTAATTTCATCAACTTTATTTCTATGTTCTTTACAATATACTCTTCCATATTCATCAAATTGCTCTTCTGTCATATTTTCACATTGTATTTGTTCAAAATGTTCATCATGTGGTGGTATTAAACTAGTAAATTTAGTAGTTTGTGAAAATGTACATCTATTCATTAATTATTCTCCTTATTTTTAATTTGATTAGCAATTTCAAGTTTTTCTTGTTCCAATTTATCTTTTATTATTTGATTTTTTCTAATTATTTCTTGTTCTAATGAATAAATATGTTCTGACATTTTATTTATTATTAAATTTATATAATGTATTTCTTCTTCAATATTATTAAATGCAAGAGTTCCTATTTTAATTTTTAAATTTTCTAATACTTTTTCCTTCTCTTTTTTTATTACTAAATCAGTCATTTGTTTTGGATTTTGATTAAAATTCATTATATTTTTTCTCCTTTTTGTAAAATATCTTTTATTATTTCTAATTCAGTCATTCTAATTTCATTTGTTTTAATAAAATTTTGCAATCTTTCAATTTCTTTTGTATATTTATTAATATTTTCTTTATGCTGCTTAATTCTGTCATTAATATATTCTAATGGTGTATTTTTAATCATTTTTTTACTCTTTTCATTTTTTAAATCATTTAACATTGATTGAACAAAATGCACGATTTTTAGGAATATTTAAAGTATTAAAAAATTGACCAGTTACAATAATTTCATCGTTTTTGTTTAATAAAATACATCGTCTATAAAATTTTGGGTTATTAAAAATTAAAGTAACATAATTTAATCCATTTCATTGACCACGAACACTATAATATAATTCCTTATTACCTTTTTCGTAATATTTTGCTTCAATAGTGTTACTCAGTTTTACTTTTAATTTGACATAATTTGCTTTATCTTTCATTTTTATAATTCCTTAAATAGTATTGAATATGCTTATAAGCATCTTGTTCATGTTTTGTTAATTTTATATTTCCTTTATAATTTTCTATTTTAGTTTTATTTTTTGGTTCACTTTCTAAATAATCTCAATTCATAACATCTTCTACTAATACCATTAATGCACCAATAATCTTAGGTGTTGCTAATGGATTAGTTAATAATTGTTTTGAGCTTAAAAAGAAATTTTCTACAATAACTAATATTTTTTGATTAATAAATTGTTTTTTAATTAATTTAAAATATTCTTTATATATATTTTTACTTTCTAAAACTGTTTTAGTTTTGAATGTTTCATTAAAAGTAATATTATTAGTTTCACTTGAATATATAACCATTCCATTATTACCAATACCAGCGGGATCAATACCAATAATTAAGTCATATTGCATTATTCAAAGTCACCATTTTGAATTTTTTCTTGTAATTTCATTATTAATTTAAGTTTTCAATTACTAATATTAATTTTAATTACATCACTAATATCATCTTTAAGTAATTCAATAAATTCATTATCAAGATAATAAATTAATTTTTCAATAGCATTTGCAGAAGATATTTGTTTCAATATTTCTGCAATTATTGCTACTTTAATTACTTCTTTTTTAAATTTTTCTCTTAATTTTTCTTTATTAATTCAAAAATCATATTCAGTTTTACATTTACCATCATGATTAATAAAAAGTTTACAATCATCTATTGTACAGTTTGTTTTATCCATATTTATACCTCCTACTTAACTTATTTTTAAAATACAGTCATAACAAATTGCTTTACCATTTTTGTCTCTTAAAAATTTTTTTCTTGTTTTAATATCACTAGTAGTAAAGAATAAATAATATAATTGTTTTTGTTTACATGTTCAGCAAAAATAATTTTTCATTTAATATTCCTTTTCTAATATGTTCTTTTTTAAATTCTATTTGCATAATTAATCACTTCTACATCAATCACAAACATATCCAAATGGTTTTGTATAATCCAAATGTTCATCAATATCATAATCATCTTCAAATTTTCTAATATCATGTTGTTCTGCTTCTAATTCTGTTTTAAAGCGATAAAGCATTTGGATTTTGTCATCTTCATATAATTCATTACATTCAACACATCTTTTTCTTCTTTTTTTATCAATCTTTCTTAGTGCTTCATAATCAAGAATTTCTATTACCATAATAATCCTTTCCTAATATGTTCTGTTGCTTCTAGCATAAAGAACATATATTTTGTTTTTTATATTATTAATAATACTACTATTAGTTTTATTCATTCCATGAAAACTGGGCTCAAAAATAAATTGTGAAATTTTAAAAAGAAATCGAGGCATTCGATTCAATATTTATTTAATTTGTGTTAAACAAATTAATATTTTAATTGAACCGGCACCGCTCAATTTTTTTTACAAGTTTGAAATTTATTTTCTCGCCCAAAAAAATTTTTCAAAAAAAATAAAAAATAAAACCAACACTTGCTCACTGGGGAGTGGCAAGGTTGGTTAAATAAAGAATAGAATTAATACAATAGGTCCCTACAACAGGTCTATATATACTAGTTTCCAATTCGCTCCCACCCCAAGAATTACCATTAATGGTTAGTATATTTTATTAGGTATCACTCCACTTTTTATTTATCCATGCAAGTCCACATGTTCTAGCTACTATTTTTAACAACTGTGTTGTAGTTCACTTTTTTAGTTCCCTAACACGTGTTGATAATAGCGTTAAAGAGGGTTATTAAAAATTTTAAAATTTTACAATTACACAAAAAAAGACAAGATTTTTATTCTCGTCTTTTGTCATTTATTTTTAATTTAAGGGTAAAAAAAGAAAGGAGCTATTTTTAAAACTTTTTAGTTATCGACATCTTCGACACGCTCCCAAACAATTAATTGAAAATGTTGGATGCAAACTATTATTTCTTCCACCATATTCTCCTAATTTAAATCCAATTGAACATTTTTGATTTGCTATAAAACATAATATAAGAAAAATATTACCAAATTATTGACCAAATATTAAAAACGCGATTGATTTTGTTTTTCAAGATATGAGTAAACATTACTTTCGTTAGCTATACCTCAAAATTTAATAATATTTAAATTATTTATATAATATGAAAATAAAAAATATTGTAAAAATTTCTAAAATTTGGTAAAAGATAAGTGTAAAACTAAATATAGTTTTTAACCCATTGCTTTGTTTGTAAGTAAATGGGTTTTATTTTACTAAGAAGGTGTATAAAATGCGTGATAATGATAAAAGAAAATCAACAACATTTCAGCGAATAATGGAAAATAATCCAGAAAATATTTTTGCTCAAACCGATGGTTCTATAAAAAAAAGACATGGAGGTTTAGCAATAAAATCTTCTAGAAGTGAAAATAGTTTAAATGAAGCAAATAATGATAGTAATGTTTTAAATAAATATAAATATAATTGTCTTACAATTATAGAAGATCAAAAGATAAGTAAACTTAGAGAAGAAATTTTTAATTTTACAAAACAATTAGAAGATGTCAAAAGAACAAATGATGATTTAAATAAAAAATTAACTATTATTAGAGAAAATCTTTTTGAATTAGAAATTATTCAACTTAAACCATTACTTGATGATTTAAAACGTAAAGAAAGAAAAATGGAAATAAATAAAACTAAGAAACAAAATACAACCGATAGTGAATTTAGAGAATATTTTGCGCTTAAAGAAACAATATCAGATAAAGAATTAGAAATTGAAGAACAAAGAAATATAAAAAAAGAATTGAATAATAATATTGAAAAAAATAATTCTAAAATTGAAGAATTAGAAAATACTATAAGCAATTTAAATAGTGAACTAGATAGTTATAGTGATGATTGGATGCCGTTATCATTAAAAGAAAATATTAATAGAAGAATAGAACTACAAAGAAAAATTGATGAAGAGAATTTAACTGAAGAGCAAAAACTAGAAATATTAGAAAATATTTCTAAGTTAAAAAAAGAAATAAAAAAAGAATGAAATATTAAAAGTCAAAATGTTCAAAAAATTTATGAAGAAATTTTTCCAATTGAAGATAAGATATTTTATATAACAACTTTAGTTTATAATGATGAATCAATTTTTGAAGAAATAATATATTTTGATAATAATGAAAAAAATGAGGTTGAAGTTTGAAAACAGACTAAAAAGTACCAGAGTATTGAAGAATATAAAAAAAGCACTTGTTTAATTGATAAAGAAAATGCAAATAATATTATGACAATGCCAGTTAAAGAATTATTAAAAGAACAAATGGAATTAAAATCAAAGCCATCTAAAACGGAGTGAAAAGTTTGGGTTATTATTTTAGTCATTACTATTGTTATTGCTGTTCTTCCAAATTTGCTTCCTGTGATTTTAGCTCCTTATTTGGCTGCTGCAGTAGTGGCAACAATTAAGATTGATATTGCTATTGCTTCAGTTTTTATTAGTGGAGGTTTTAAAGCAATTACATCAGTTTTTTCAACTGCATCAAAAAAAGTTGAATCATGAATTTATAATAAAATATTTAAAAATAATAAAGATAAAAAAGAAAAAGAAAAAAAAGAAGTTAAATCGGTATCTAAGGATTTAACAAGTGATAAATTAGAAACTAAGTTAGAAACACAATTTAATATATTAAAACAAGAACTGGATGGTAGAAAACTTAAAACTATAAATGAACTAATGAATGATAAAACAATAATAAATGTTGAAAATAATATAATTCCAGTTGAAAATCAGTTTGATGTAGATAAAGCAAATTCTATGGATAATATGCAACCTCCTACAAATGTAAGACAACGACGTTACTCATTTTAAAATATAACGATAATTAGTTTAATTATTCTTACTTAATTAAGTAAGAATAATTTTTTATATATTTTTATATATATTTTTAATAAAAAATATATAATTTTATTGAGTATTTAAAAATAGAAAAAATATTCAAAAAGTGAAAGGAATAATAAATTATGCCATGAAAATCTATTGAGAATAATAAATTAAAACAAGAAGCACATGCTAAAAATGCTGATAAAATAAATAAAGCTTGAGGAGAAAAAAATGAATCTGAAAGAAGAGAAAGAGTTTGTAAAAATCTTGAGTTAGATAAATCAAAAATAAATAGTGAATCTTCTTCAAGTGAAAGCAAAAACTCTAGTAGTAAAAATAGTAACCAGTTATAAAAAAAAACAATTTTTTTAATTAAAATAAACTTCAATATGAAGTTTATTTTAATTTATTTTTTTAATCTTAATTAAGATATTGATGAAATTAGCATTTATGTTATTAAAAATAGTGTTTATAACTTAAAAGATATATAATAAAAAATTATTTATTTAATCTTTTGTAAATTTTTCTTGATTTTAATATATATATATCATATAATATACAAGCTAGAATAAGCCAAAGACAGCAACGGACTTTTGTCTTAATTATGTTGCTCAGGTAATTTCCATCATTATATATGCATGTGATTTACTCGGTTTTGCTCCGAGTTTTATTTACTACTTATTGCTAGTTATTTCAGAATAATAAGGAGGTGTACTTATGCGCCCAGCAATGGTTGAAAAACAAAAAACTATTGATTTAATTGCTAAGCAAATTAATGATTCAAAAACAACAATTGTTGTACAATATCAAGGTATGAATGTTGAAGAAATTAGTTCTTTACGTAAGGAATTAAGAGCTAAAGGTGCAACATTCACTATTTATAAGAATAATTTAGTTGCTCGTGCTTTAAAAAAAGAATATTCATCGCTTGAAAGTAGTTTAGTTGGTCCAAATGGTTTTATCTTTGGATTTGAAAACGACTTAGAAACAGCTAAAATAGTTTCTAATTATGCTAAAATTAATAAATTATTAGTATTAAGAGGTGGCATTTTTGAAGGGAAAGTTATTGACCAAAGTGAGTTACAAAAAATAGCTTCATTACCATCAAAATTAGAATTAATTTCAATGTTAGCTTCTTGTTTACAAGCACCAGTTCGCAATTTAGCTTTAGCAATTAAAGCAGTAGCCCAACAAAAAGAAAACGCATAATTAACACTTATTAAATAAAAAAATATATGGAGGAAAAAATAATGGAAAATATTACAAATAAACAAATTATTGAACATGTTAAAACAATGACAGCAGTTCAATTAAAAGAATTAGTTGAATTAATTGAAACAACTTTTGGAGTAACTGCAGCAGTTGCTTCTGTACCAGCAGCAGCTAAAGAAGAAGCAACAAAACCATCAACAGTTTCTGTAATCTTAAAAGAAGTAGGAGACAAAAAAGTTGATGTTATTAAAGCAGTTAAGGCAATTGTTGGTGGAACAATGTCTTTAATGGATGCTAAAAAAATGGTTGATGCAGTAGCAACAGGACCACAAAAGATTTTAGAAAATATTGATACAGCAAAAGCAACAGAACACGAAGCAACGTTAAAAGCCGTTGGTGCTATTGTTGAAGTTAAGTAGTTCAAATATTAAAAATTTATATGAAAACCAGTTTTAATTAATACTGGTTTTCTGTTTGTTATTTAACTAAAAATTATCAACTTAAAACTTAATATTTTATCAAACTAATTAGTAATTTAATACTAATTAACTGAAATCAAATTATTTGATTTTAATAAATTTTTAAAATTGGAGATGAACCAATGTCATATACTACAAAACAATTTGGTCATTATGCTAAAAGACGTGACTATACTAAAGTATCAGGAAATTTAGATCTTCCTGATTTAATTTCAATTCAACGTGATACTTATAAATGATTTATTGATACAGGAATACAAGAAGTATTTAATGAAATATTTCCGGTAACTGATAATGCTAATCGTATTATTTTATCATTGATTGATTGAGAATTTCGTAAACCAAGAAGAACATTAAAAGAAGCAAAAGATGAGTCAAAAACTTATGAAGCACCAATCTATACAAAATTATCTCTATCAATTCATGAAAATAATCGTCATTTAACTATTGCTGCTAAAGATAATATTTTAGATTATTTAATGCGTTGAATTAAAGACCAATTTGGTATTAAAAACATTAATGAACCAAAAGTTAGCGATAATATATATTATTTTGAAGAAAAAAATGTTCATGCTAATAGTGAATTTTCAACTATTGAAGTTACTATTAAAAGTAGAGAAGAAGATGTTTTAATTGTTGATTATACATTAACTCGTGAAGGAGATGTATTTTTAGGTGATTTTCCATTAATGACACAAAAAGGAACATTTATTATTAATGGAAGTGAAAAGGTTGTTGTTTCACAATTAGTTCGTTCACCAGGTGCATATTTTAAAATTGAAATTGATCCAAAAACCGGATTATATAAATTTTTAGGTGATTTAATTCCATCACGTGGAACTTGACTAGAATTTGAAACTGATTCTAAACGTAATAAATTAGTTCGTAATAAAAATGCAATTAAAGATATTATTCAAGTTAAAATTGAAAAATCACGTAAAATTGCAGTAACCACTTTACTTACTGCCTTAGGATTAACTAAAGATGATGTTATTAATATCATTGGTAAAGATGATGTTTTATTAAATACTTATGAATATGATGAACATCAAAATTGACCAGCAGCAGTACAAGAAATTTATAAAAAAATTAAAGCCGGAGAAACTGCCAGTGTTGATGGTGCTGCAAAATTTTTAACTGGATTATTATTTGATTCAAAAAAATATGATTTAACAAAAGCAGGAAGATATAAGCTAATTCAAAAATTAGCTATTACAGATCGTGTTTTAAATTACACTCTAGCTGAAGATATTAAAGATATTAGAGGTAATGTTGTTTTATCCAAAAAAACAGTAATTGGTAAATCACAATTAGAAATTCTAAAAACAGTATTAGAAGAAGGAGCATGTTTAGTACCTTTAAAAACATCAATCAGTGATAGTGAACCAAAACATTATGTGCAGTTAATTAAAGTTTATAATGATAAAGAAAGATTAAATGAAGTTATTAATGTTGTTGGAATTAATCCTAAATGTAAAGAAGTAATTATTACTATTGCTGATATTTTAGCAACTCTTTCTTATATTTTAAATTTTGTTCATGGTATTGGTAATGCTGATGATATTGATCACTTAGCAAATCGTCGTATTCGTACAATTGGTGAATTACTACAAAACCAATTTCGTATTGGAATGGGACGTATTGAAAAAAACGTTAAAGAAAAAATGTCAACTACTGATAGTGATAAAATGAAACCAGCAAATATTACAAATAATAAACCATTAACAGCTGTTATTGGTGAGTTTTTTAACTTATCACAATTATCACAATTTATGGATCAAACTAATCCATTAGCAGAATTGGCTAATAAAAGACGTTTAACTGCTTTAGGACCTGGTGGATTATCACGTGATCGTGCTAGTTTAGAAGTTCGTGATGTTCACTATTCTCACTATGGAAGAATTTGTCCGATTGAAACTCCTGAAGGACCTAATATTGGTTTAATCAATAATTTAGCCACTTATGCTCGTATTAATGAATACGGTTTTATTGAAACACCTTACCGTCAAGTAATTGCAGGTAAAATTACTAATGAAATTAAATATTTAACTGCTGGTGAAGAAAAGAATCATATCATTGCACAAGCTAATATTGAATTAGATACTAATAATGTTATTAAAAATAATAATGTTATTGCTCGTAGTAATGGTCAAAATATTATTGTTGGACCAAACGAAGTTGAATATATTGATGTTTCACCAAAACAAATTGTGTCAATAGCTACAAGTTGTATTCCCTTTTTAGAAAATGATGATGCTAACCGTGCTTTAATGGGAGCTAATATGCAACGTCAAGCAATTCCATTATTAAAACCCCAAACACCAATTGTTGGTACGGGTGTTGAGTATGCTGTTGCTCGTGACTCAGGATTAGCTATTGTTGCTAATTTACCGGGAGTTGTACAATATGTTGATTCTCATGAAATTATTATTAAATCAGAAGATGAAATAACAACTTATGAGTTAAGTCGTTTTGAACGTAGTAATCAAGGAACAGCAGTAACTCATGTGCCATTAGTAAAAGTTGGTGATAAAGTTGAAGTTAATCAAATTTTAGCAGATGGACCTTCGATGAAAGATGGCGAACTTGCATTAGGACAAAATGTAATTATTGCTTTCATGACTTGACATGGTTATAACTATGAAGATGCTATTATTATTAGTGAACGTTTAGTAAAAGATGATGTTTATACTTCAACGCATATTGAAGAATATAATTTAGAATGTCGAAAAACAAAACAAGGTAAAGAAGAAATTACACGTGAAATCCCTAATACTTCTGAACAATCAAGACGTTATCTTGATGATGAAGGAATTGTTTTAATTGGAACTGAAGTTAAAGAAGGAGATATTCTTGTTGGTAAAGTTACACCAAAAAGTCAAACACAATCAACTGCTGAAGAAAAATTATTAGCAGCTATTTTTGGTGAAAAATCACGTAATGTTAAAGATAATTCATTACGAGTACCTAATGGTGGTGCTGGAATTGTTCAAGGTATTAAACGTTATAAACGTGAAGATGGTTTTGACTTACCTTCAGAAGTAGAAGAAGTAGTTAAAGTATTTATTGTCCAAAAACGTAAAATCCGAGAAGGAGATAAAATGGCTGGAAGACACGGAAATAAAGGTGTTATTTCTAAAGTCTTACCAATTGAAGATATGCCTTTCCTAGAAGATGGAACACCGGTTGATATTATGTTAAATCCATTAGGAGTACCATCGCGGATGAATATTGGACAAATTCTTGAATTACACTTAGGAATGGCTGCTAAAACTTTAGGAATTAAAGTAGCAACCCCTGTTTTTGATGGTGCAAAAAATCAAGACTTGTTAGATATTATGAAAGAAGCAAAATATAATGATTTTGATAAATTAACATTATATGATGGTTTAACTGGTGAAAAGTTTGCCAAGAAAATTTCTGTTGGTGTTATGTATATGCTAAAACTATCACATATGGTAGATGATAAATTACATGCTCGTAATGTGGGTCCATATTCATTAATTACTCAACAACCATTAGGTGGTAAGGCACAAAATGGTGGACAAAGATTTGGAGAAATGGAAGTTTGAGCATTAGAAGCTTATGGTGCTGCTCATACTTTACAAGAAATCCTAACTATTAAATCTGATGATATTAAAGGTAGAATTAAAACTTATGAAGCGATTCTACGTAATAAACAGATTCCAACGCCAGGTATCCCTGAATCATTTAATGTTTTAACAAAAGAACTACAAGGTTTAGGAATAAATATTGTGTTAATTGACGAAAAAGGTCAAGAACAAAAAGTGGTAACTTACGATGAAGAAGTCGAAAGTTATCTTGAGGATTAGAAAAGGAGTAATAAATATATGCAAATGCAAAAAAATTCAAAACATTATACTGCCCTTAAAATTTCTCTTGCTTCTCCCGATCAAATTCGTTCATGATCACATGGAGAAATTACAAAGCCAGAAACAATTAATTATAAGTCATTAAAACCTGAAAAAGATGGATTATTTGATGCACGAATATTTGGACCAACTAAAAATTATGAATGTACTTGTGGTAAATATAAGAAAATAAAAAATAAAGGTAAAGTTTGTGAACGTTGTTTAGTAGAAATTACTGAAGCAATTGTTCGACGTGAACGTTTAGGACACATTGAGTTAGAAGAGCCAGTAACTCATATTTGAATGTTAAAGGCTTCTCCTTCAAGAATTGCGTTAGCATTAGATATGAAAGCTAAAGACTTAGAAGAAGTAGCATATTTTGTTTCTTATATTGTTTTAGACCCAGGGACCGCTAAAGGTTTAAAACAAAAAATGATTATGGATTTAGGTAATGCTAAATCTTCAACTGATACTCGTAATCGTTTACGTAAAGTATTTGCACAAATTTTAGAACAATTAGAACCTTCTTCTTTTGCTTATACTCGTGCTCAAATGTTAACTGATACTTTAGCAGATACTTCACGTCCATTTTCAATGGATGAATGTGCTCAATTTATTACTAAACATACTGGAACAAAATTTGGAATTGGTGCTTCAGCTATTGAGTATTTATTAAAAAATATTAATTTAGAAAAAGAATTTCTTGCCATTAAAAAACAATTGACAAACAAGAAATCACAAACTGATCGTAGAAAACTAGAACGTCGTTTAGATGTTATTGATTCATTTGCTAAATCAGGAAATAAACCAGAATGAATGGTATTACACGCTATTCCGGTGATTCCACCTGATATTCGTCCAATTATTCAGTTAGATGGTGGTCGTTTTACAACATCAGAAATTAATGATTTATATCGAAGAATTATTATTCGTAATGAACGCTTAAAAAAAGTAAAACAAATGGGAGCACCAATCTTAATTATTAATAATGAAAAAAGAATGTTGCAAGAATCAGTTGATGCTTTATTTGATAATGAACGTAAAGCACGTCCAGTAACAGGAAGAGATAAACGTCCATTAAAATCTTTAACTTCAACATTAAAAGGAAAACAAGGACGTTTCCGTCAAAACTTATTAGGTAAGCGTGTTGATTATTCAGGTCGAAGTGTTATTGCTGTTGGTCCGGAATTAAAAATGTATCAATGTGGTATTCCTCGTGATATGGCAATTATTTTGTTCAAACCTTTTGTTGTGCAAAGATTAGTTCATCAAGAATTAGCTTTAAATATTAAAATTGCTGAAAAATTAATTGAAATCCAAGATGAACGAATTTGAGATGTTTTAGAAGAAGTAATTAAAGATCGTCCTGTTTTATTAAACCGTGCCCCAACTTTACACCGTTTAGGAATTCAAGCATTTGAACCAATTCTAGTTAAAGGGAAAGCTATTCGTTTACATCCACTAGTAACTCCTGCTTTTAATGCTGACTTTGATGGTGACCAAATGGCTGTTCACGTGCCAATTACCCAAGAAGCAGTAGCTGAAGCAAGAAGTTTAATGTTAGGTTCAAAAAATATTTTAAGTCCTAAAGATGGTAAACCAATTGTTACGCCAACTCAAGATATGGTTCTTGGTAATTATTATTTAACTATTGAAAAATTAGATGAATTAGGTCAAGGTTCAATTTTTAAAGATGTTAATGAAGCAATTAAAGCTTATGATACAAAACAAGTTTCATTACATGCTATTATTGGAATTCGTGTTGCTAGTTTAGGTGCAAGTAAATTTGCTGCTACCGATCAAAACAAATTTTTAATTACTACTATTGGTAAGATTATTTTTAATCAAATGTTTTCAGAAAGAATGCCATTTATTAATCGCCCAAATATTATTAATTTAACTGAAACCCATAATGAAGATTTAGTTACAACTGATGTTGATTTTCGTGAATTTATTAAAAAAAGAGTTATTGTTGAACCATTTAAGAAAAAAGCTTTAGCAGATATTATTCATAAATATTTTAAAACTTTTGGAACTCAATTAACTGCACAAATGTTAGATAAAATGAAAAATCTTGGTTTTAAATTTTCAACAATTTCAGGAACAACAATTTCTGCAGGCGATGTTGTATCTTATTCAGGTAAAACAAGATTATTTAAAGAAGCAGATGAATATGTTAAAACAATTAACAAGTTTTATAAACAAGGTATGTTAACTAATCGTGAGCGTCATTACCATATTATTAATAAATGAAGTGGTATTAAAAATAATATTCAAGTTGAACTAGAAACAGTTTTAAGAAAAGATATTGAAAATCCAATCTTTATGATGTGAGATTCAGGTGCTAGAACTAATATTAGTAACTTTACTCAATTAGTAGGGATGCGTGGTTTAATGAATAATCCAAAAGGAGAAGTTATTGAATTACCAATTAAATCTTCATTCCGTGAAGGATTAAATGTTTCAGAGTTCTTTATTTCTACCCATGGTGCTCGTAAAGGAATGGCAGATATGGCTCTTAAAACTTCTGACTCAGGTTATTTAACAAGAAGACTAGTTGACGTTTCACAAGATATTATTGTTACTGAAGAAGATTGTAATACCGGTAATGGCTTTATAATTAGTGACGTTGTTGACCAAAAACGTAATAATATTATTGTGCCCTTACGTGACCGTTTATTTGGACGTTTTGTTCAAGGTGATGTTGTTGATAGTAAGAATAATGTAATTGTTGCAAATAATGAATTAATTACTGAAAAATTAGTAGAAACAATATTAGAGGCAAAAATTACAAAAATAAATATTCGTTCAGTTTTAACTTGTGAAGCAAGTTATGGTGTTTGTCAAAAATGTTATGGTATTAATTTAACAACAGGTTCTATTGTTGCTATTGGTGAAGCAGTTGGAATTATTGCAGCGCAATCAATTGGTGAACCAGGAACTCAACTAACGATGAGAACTTTCCATACTGGAGGAGTTGCTGGTGGTAGTGATATTACCCAAGGATTACCAAGAATTAAAGAATTATTAGATATTACTAATCCCAAAGGTGCTGTTGCTATTATTAGTGAGTTTGATGGTAAAGTAACAGATATTCGTGAAGAGCAAGGAATTTATACAATTACTGTAAAGTCAAAACTTGACTATAAAGAATATAAAACTCAATATAATGCGCAGGTAAGAATTAAAATTGGTGATAATGTTAAGATTGGCCAAAAACTAACTGAAGGTGCAATTAATATTACACAATTACTAGAAGTAGCAGGAATCATTGAAGTTCAACAATATATTTTAAAAGAAGTACAACGTGTTTATCGTTTACAAGGAATTGAAATTTCTGATAAGTATATTGAAATTATTGTAAAACAAATGTTGAATCGTATTTTTGTAGTTGAAGGTAATGATTCACCATTATTGCCTGGAGCGATTGTTGATATCAAAGAATTTAAGAATGTTAATGCCAAAATTATTGTTGCTGGTAAAAAACCCGCTTTTGGTCATCCAATTATTTTAGGGATTAAAAAAGCACCATTAGAATCAGAATCATTCTTGGCTGCTGCTTCTTTCCAAGATACAACAAGAGTATTAACTAATGCTGTTATTAAGTCAAAACAAGATAATTTACGTGGTTTAAAGGAAAATGTTATTTTAGGAAACTTGATACCGGCCGGTACTGGTTTAATGCCAACTGAGAAGTTAATAGGTATGGGTAATTCTTCACTTGAAGAAGAATACTAAATTAAAATAAAAATAAAAAGTGAGAATTTTATTCTCACTTTTTAAATATTTATATTTTATTTTCTAATGTTTAATTTTACTAGTTGTATGTTTTAAAGATAGGATAAATATATTTCTGGACATTCTTGTGTATAATTAGTTTTACCAGAATTTATAAATTTTTTTGTTTTTTTAGTAAACTCTTGCATTGTTTTTTCTTCTTTTTCTTTTGCTTCACATTCTTCTGAATTACCTTTTTTATGGAGATGTATTCTTTTAAAATTTTCATCTTTCATTATACTTATTTTTTGTAGTTCACTACCAATTCCACTATCTTTACTATTATGTTTTAAAGATAATTTTCTTAAAAGATTACTTTTATTATCATTTTTAGTAAAGTTGGTTGTAGTTTCTTGTAGTAATTGATTATTAATTTCACTATCTTGAATTGAAGTTAATATTACATTATCTATTTTTTCCTCTAATTTAAAAGGTACTACAATATTACTATCATCATCTTTGTTAAAATCATTATCTTTACTCAAAGTTAATATTGCATCATTTATTTTTTCCTCTGATTTAGAAGGTACTACAATATTACTATCATCATCTTCGTTAAAACCACTATCTTGACTTGAAGTTAATTTTTCATTATTTATTTTTTCCTCTGATTTAGAAGGTACTACACTATCATTATCATCATTTTCTTTGTTAACACCATTATCTTTATTTGAAGATAATATTGCATTATCTATTTCTTTTTTTTCATTAAAAACAGTATCTTTAGTATTATCTTTTAAAACAGTTGGTTTTAAAAAACTAGGGCTGATAACATTTTGATAAAACATTTCTTCTTTTTTATGATTAGATTGAACTTTATCAAGTAAATTTTTAAGAATTATTATATCTGAAAAGATTTCATCATAAGTAGCAATAATTGCATGTTTATTTATTACGGTTTCATATATTCTTTGACCAGCATTTTCTTGGGTGATTAAAGAAGAATAATCACAAGTGTTATTAAAATTACAATTTATTTTTGCTTTTTTAATAAAATCAGCAGTTAAAAGTATTATAAAACTATTTATCTTCTTTCTTCTATTTAAACTTCCATATTTATTTAATGAAGCTTCAATTTCTCAGTCAATATGTTGTCTACATTTTGTATGTATTCCTAGAATAAGAATAGTAATAGTTGTATCTTTTAAATGATTTTGTCTAATAGTTTTAGCGATTTCATTATTTGATGATGTGGTATCAATATCCCCTATTTCTACAGACATGTCTTTTATATTTAAATAATTAGCATACTTTTTAATTAACTCTGCTAATTGGTCTTTTTCTTCTTGTTCTCTTAGATGATGATATGAAATAAAAATTTTTCTCACTGTTTAACTCCTTTTTTTAACATTATTAAAAATTATATTTTATAATTTTTTTGATTATAAAACATAAGTCTTAATAGGTAATTTTAAAGATATTGTTTTAAAAATTTAAATTTGTTTTTTACTTATATTTTATTTAAACATTTAATATTTTAATCTGTGTAGTTTAATAATTTTTTGATTTGTTCATTAGTTGCAGTTGAAAGTGAAAGTATTGAAATAAAATATAAGTATTTGTTTTCTATTAAATCTTTTCTAACTTTATCAATTTGTTTTCAAAAATCTTCGATTTCTTCTTTGCTTAAATTTTCATCATTAATGATGAAATTACCATTAGTATCTATTTTTGTTAGTGATCTACTAGCAATTAAGATTGGTCTGATTTTTAAATTCATAATTTTTAAAATTACATCTGTTACTAAGTTATTTTTATCGGAAGTTAATAATATTTGTTTACTTTCATCAAAAGTATTTTTAATACTTTTGATTGCTTCAGAAACTCTTCCTTCGGATTTATTTACTAATATTGAACTTGTCAAAATTATAAAAAAATTTTAGGCAATTTTTGTTGGTTTTTTATTAACTCCACTTTCTGATTTTAGGAATTTTTTAAATAAATTTATATCAACATCTCTAATAAATATTTCTTTAAAATATTTTCTTAATTTTATTTTTAATTCTTTTTTCGTTTCTATGATTTGACTAAAATCATTTGAAGAAAGTATCCTTTTAACTTTGTTTTTTTGTTTATAATTTAATAAAAATTTTATTAGTAAAAACATTAAAAGTAATATGAAAAAAATAAGTAAAGCAATACTTGAAATATAAGCTATTCAATTAAATATTTTAGTTGTAGTCAATCTGCTTTTCCTTAGTTTTATCCATAAAATGTTAAACATAATAGCACAAAAAAATATATAACTTTTATATTTATAATTTGGGGTATTAGTTTAAAAAAAATAAAAAAATTTAGTATTATAATTTTTTAATTAAATAGTTACTTGTTTTGTGTTAGTTATTAATTTTATTTTAGTTTCTTATTAATATTTGTTGAAAATTATTATGATATTAATAATAATATTCCATTTTAATTATATACATATATAATTAAAAAAATCTATTAAAAAGCAACATAATATAAGAATTTTTTTAAAAAAATTATTTTTATAATGTTGCTTTTTTATGTATTTTATACTGATCTGTGTAGTTTAATAATTTTTTGATTTGTTCATTAGTTGCAGTTGAAAGTGAAAGTATTGAAATAAAATATAAGTATTTGTTTTCTATTAAATCTTTTCTAACTTTATCAATTTGTTTTCAAAAATTTTCGATTTCTTCTTTGCTTAAATTTTCATCATTAATGATAAAATTACCATTAGTATCTATTTTTGTTAGTGATCTACTAGCAATTAAGATTGGTCTGATTTTTAAATTCATAATTTTTAAAATTACATCTGTTACTAAGTTATTTTTATCAGAAGTTAATAATATTTGTTTACTTTCATCAAAAGTATTAAAAATACTTTTGATTGCTTCAGAAACTCTTCCTTCGGATTTATTTACTAATATTGAACTTGTCAAAATTATAAAAAAATTTCATGCAATTTTTGTTGGTTTTTTATTAACTCCACTTTCTGATTTTAGGAATTTTTTAAATAAATTTATATCAACATCTCTAATAAATATTTCTTTAAAATATTTTCTTACTTTTATTTTTAATTCTTTTTTCGTTTCTATGATTTGACTAAAATCATTTGAAGAAAGTATTCTTTTAACTTTGTTTTTTTGCTTATAATTTAATAAAAATTTTATTAGTAAAAACATTAAAAGTAATATAAAAGAAATAAGTAAGCTAGAACCAGAAATAAAACCTATTCAACTAAATACTTGATTTTGACTCAATTTAATTTTCCTTTCAAATAACATGAAATATGATGTTGATATTTTATTTTAATTATACATAGACATAATAAAAATTAAATATTTTTTAAGTGTATTTTACAAATTTTTGAATATGTATATGGATGGGTTACACTTTATTGGACACTAATTACGTAGACAAGTTCACAAATTAGTTAAAAGAAAGGAAAATAATTATGGCCAATATTAACTCATATTCAGATGAATTTAAAAAACAAATAGTAGCTTTATATCAAAGTGGCAAGTCAGTATCTTGTCTTGTTAAAGAATATAACGTTACAAGAGCGGCTACTTATAAATGAATTAAGCAATTTACTAATTCAGGCAGTTTTAAAACCAAAGATAATCTTTCTGATTTAGAAAAACAATTAATTCAAGCAAATAAAGAATTAAAACAATTACGAATGGAAAATGATATTTTAAAGCAAGCAGCACTAATAATAGGCAGAAAATAGAAATTATTGCAAATAATAAATCTAAATATAAAATTCGCACAATGTGTCGTTTTTTAAAACTCTCTAAATCAACATATTATTTTAATTTAAAGAAAAAAAATAAAAATCAAAATAATATTTATGATGAAGCTGTTATTAGTGCTTTTAAAGAAAATAAAGAAGTTTATGGTACTAGAAGATTAAAAGTCATACTAGCAAACCAAGAAATTTATTTATCACGCAGAAAAATTAAACAAATTATGAATAAGCATAATTTAATATCAAAATACACTAAATTATCATTCAAAAATCATCATAATAAAGTCAATGATAGTCAAATTACCAATCTTGTTAATAGAAACTTTAATAATAAAATTAAAAATGAAGTTATTGTTAGTGATTTAACTTATGTTCAAGTTAATGGTAAGTGAAACTATATTTGCTTATTAATAGACCTATTTAACCGCGAAATTATTGGACATAGTGTAGGTACTAAAAAAGATGCATCATTAGTATATCAAGCATTTATGCACTCAAATCGCTGTTTAAAAGATATTGAAATATTTCATAGCGATCGCGGTAACGAATTTAATAATAAAACTATTGATAAACTTTTATTAGCATTCAACATAACTCGATCTTTAAGCAAAAAAGGCTGTCCTTATGACAATGCTGTTGCTGAAGCAACTTTTAAAACTTTCAAAACTGAATTTATTAATGATAAAAATTTTACATCATTAATCAAATTAAAATTAGAATTATTTGATTATATCAATTGATACAACAACATAAGAATTCACAGCACCTTAAACTACCTAACTCCAGTTAATTATCAAAAACAAGTGTCTACCAAAAAACAGTCCTAAAAAGGGTTGCCATTCCAAAAATAAATAATAAAATTAAAACTTAGATAAAAAAATATTTTTTGTTAAAATATAATTGATTTAATTTGATTTATGAAAGAGGTAATGATTATGAAACAATATTTAGATTTATGTCAATATGTTTTAGAAAAAGGATATAAAAAAGCTGATAGAACAGGCACTGGTACTGTTTCTACTTTTGGTTATCAAATGCGTTTTGATTTACAAAAAGGTTTTCCCATATTAACTACAAAAAAAGTTCATTTTGCTTCTATTGTTCATGAGTTATTATGATTTATTGCTGGTGATACTAATATTGAATATTTAGTTAAAAATAATGTTAGAATTTGAAATGAGTGACCTTATAAGAAATTTATGGAAAGTAAAAAATATCAAAATGAAACTTTAGAAGAATTTGTTGAAAAAATTAAAACTGATCATCAATTCGCTCTTGAATTTGGTGATTTAGGACCTGTTTATGGTAGACAATGACGTAATTTTAATGGTGTTGATCAGTTGCAGGAGTTAATAGAAAATTTAAAAAACAATCCTTTTTCACGAAGACACATTTTATCAGCATGAAATCCTGCAGAAATTAAAAATATGGCACTACCACCATGTCATACTTTAATTCAATTTTACGTTTCTGATGATAAAAAATTATCTTGTCAATTATATCAACGTAGTGCAGATATTTTTTTAGGAGTTCCTTTTAATATTGCTTCTTATGCATTATTAACAATAATGTTAGCACAAATATGTGGCTATCAGTTAGGAGAATTTATTCATACTTTAGGTGATGCTCATATTTATAGTAATCATTTTTCACAAATTAATGAACAATTAAGTAGAAAACCAAAATCATTACCAATTTTAGTTATTAATAAAAATATTACTAATTTATTTAATTTTAAATTTGAAGATTTTAAATTAGAACAATATGATCCATATCCGTTGATTAGAGGTCAGGTTGCAGTATAATGGTAATTTTAGTTTGAGCAATGACCAAAGAAAAGATAATTGGTTTTAATAATAAATTGCCCTGAAAAATTAAAGAAGAAATGCAATATTTTCAGAGCATTACTTTAAATAAAAATGTATTAATGGGTTCAAAAACTTTTGAAAGTATTGGCAAACCATTAAAAAATCGTTACAATATAGTTGTTACTAATCATCAAGAACGTTATCAACAATTTCTAAATGATAATAATATTACTTTCACAAATGATATTATTTCATATTTAAAACAATATCAAGGTAATAAAAAAACAGATATTTGTATTATTGGTGGTGCTGAAATTTATAAGCAGGCATGAGATTATGCTGATTATTTATATGTTTCAGTCATTAAAAATTTATATAATGGTGATCTTTTATTTCCTATTAGTAATTTTTCTGATTTTAAATTAATCAAAACAACAGAATTTGCAGAATTTGTGGCGAATGTGTATCAAAGAAAGGAAAAAAAATAATAATGAACATTTGAAAAGCAATTTTAACATGACCTTATTTATTACAAACTTATAGTAAATCAGGTTCAATGACAAGAAAGGTATTAAAAGACCCAAGTTTAGTTTCTGAAGCAAAACGATATATTTGATTGAAAAAACGTGTGCGTTATATTAAATGATTATATAATATTAAATTAACCGTTCATAACATTGAGAATTGACCAAAAAGAAAAGGTTGTGTAATGGTTGCCAATCATCAATCAAATTTTGATCCATTATTAGTATTATCGGTAAATGATTATAGTTTATATGCACCTTTAGGTTTTATTGCAAAAGAAGAATTAAAAAAAAGCCATTTGGCACGAAGATTTATTTTTTTAATTGATGTTTTATTTATTGATCGTAATAATCCACGAACAGCCGTTACGGCTTTTCAAGAAGCAAAGGAATTAATTAGAATTCCGCGTACAATGATGATTTTTCCAGAAGGAACAAGAAGTCATCAACAAGAATTGCAAGAATTTAAATCAGGTGCTTTTAATATGGCATATCAATCTTATGTACCAATTATCCCTGTTACTATTATTAATTCTTATCAAATTTTTGATCGAAAATATAAAGGCAAAAAAGATATTCATCTTATTTTTCATAAGCTAATTGAGCCAAGTGAATTTATTAAATTATCTACTGATGTATTATCAAAGCAAGTATTTAATATTATTAAAAAAGGAATTGATGATTTTAGCAATAATAAAATTTAAGTAGTAATAATAAAAGGTTGTTAATTAACAACCTTTTATGATGTTTAAGAGTCAATAATTAATTTCTGATGTGATTTTTGTTTTTTATAATTACGTAAATTTTTTACTGATGTAATTATTAGTGAAGAAGATGTATATCAAATTATTACGATAATTAATCATAGTAGGATATTAATAAATTGTTCTTTATTTAAGCCAAGACCATTTTGTAATAATAAGAATACACTTAAGTAAGCACAAATAACACCAATTGATCCACCTAGTGTGAAAGCAATTGGTGGTTTAATTTCATAGTTTTTATCTTTAATAAAACGTGTGCCAGCAACTGGCATTAAAAAAGCTGCAGATCCCATCATAATTGGAAAAGCACATTCAGCGTTAAGACCTAATAAATAAGTAGTTGCCATTGCTGGAGCATAAATACCAATGCCTAATGCCATGAAAGCACCAAGGATAAAGAATATACTAATACCAACCAAATATTTTCATCAAATATCAAGACTATTATTATTACCCGCTGTTGGCATAATTCCAATTTGTTTTTGACCTAAAAGCATGATAATTGAAACAATAAATAATAGAATACCAATAAATAGTTGTGATCAACTAAGTTTAATTTTATTTGCGATAATGGCGCCTAAATAGGCACCTAATGTTGCAGCAGAAATTAATGAAACTAGTGTTGGTCATGCTACTTGAATTAAAGCAATAAAAATAATTGCTTCTAAGCAAGTAGGAATACTATGACCAACATTCATAATTCCTAAAATTTTTTTATCATTACGTACTTGTTTTGTTAATTTTAATAAAATAATACTTACTGCAAATGAACCAATACCAATTGTGTCGCAAAAATCAGCAATAAAACCAATTATTCCTAGTTTTCAAAATCGTTGTTTAAAATTATCTTCAAAATTATGGATATGTTCTTCATCAAATTGTGAATAACTATTTTTTATAAGATATCATGTAAAAATTGCTACTATTATTAACAAAATAGTAATAAAAATAATAGCAACAATTGAGGGTTTTCAAATATTTGTTAAAAATAAAGTAAGTAATAATACAAATAAAGAAATAGGAATTATTAATAAACTATAGTATATTGTTTTTTTATTCATAGTTATGTCCTTTTTTCTTTTAGATTTACTTTATGTTATTTAAGATTTTATCATGAAAAAATCCAAAAAAATATTATTATCTTTTAATTTTTTTATTTCTTTTTTTAAAAATTATATTTTTAAAGAATTTGATTTATCACATTTGTTCTGTAAATTATGATTTTGTAAATCTATAGAATTTATTTGTTTTTTTCAATAATTTGATTCATTAATTATATTTTGTATTTCTAAATGTCCATTTCTAGTAGCTCATTTTAAAGCACTATCACCATTAGCATCTAAATGAGTAATATCTATATCATTTTTTATTAAAGTGTTAACTACATCTAGGTGTCCTTCTTTGGCTGCTCATATTAGAGCATTATCACCAAAATAATTAATATGATTAAGGTCAATTCCACTTTTTATTAAAGTGTTAACTACATCTAGGTGTCCTTCTTTGGCAGCTCATATTAGAGCATTATTACCATATTTTGTTTTATGATTAATAATATCACTATTTTTTGTTAATAAAGCGTTAACTACTTCTGTGTGTCCGTTTCTGGCAGCTCATATTAAGGCATTTTCACCAACATTATTTTCGCGATTAATATTAATATCATTCTTTATTAAAATTTTTACTATATCTAAGTGTCCATTTTTAGCCGCTATTATTAAAGCAGTATTATTAAATTTAGTTCTATGTAGAATTACATCAGAGTTTATTTTAATTAAAGTATCAACTATTTCCAAATAACCTTTTCTGGCGGCTATTATTAAAGCACTATCACCATTAGCATCTATGTGATTAATATCAACATTTTTTGTTTTTAGAAAATTGATAACTATTTCTGTGTGTCCGTTTTCAATAGCTAATATTAAAAACGTGTTTTTATTTTTGTCTATATAATTAAAATCAGCATTATGTTTTAATAAATTATTAATTATTTCTGTGTGTCGATTTTCGGTGGATATTGTTAAAGCAGTATCACCAAAGTCATTTATATAATTAATAATATCACTATTTTTTGTTAATAAAGCGTTAACTACTTCTGTGTGTCCGTTTCTGGCGGCACATATTAAAGCAGTATCGCCATCTATATCTTTATCATAAACATTAGCATTATTATCTTCTGCTAATAGTATGTTAACTGTTTCTGTGTGTCCGTTTCTGGCGGCACATATTAAGGCAGTATCATCATTTGTATCTTTATGATTAATAAGCACCATATGCTAGTAAAGTGTTAACTATTTTTGCATAACCTTTTTCAGCTGCTCATATTAGAACAGTATCACCAAAGTTATCTTCATGATTAAGGTCAATTCCATTTTTTATTAAAGTGTTAACTACATCTAGGTGTCCTTCTTTGGCAGCTCATATTAAAGCACTATTTTTGTTTTTATCTACATTATTAATATCAGCACCATATGCTAGTAAAATTTCAACTATTTCCAAATAACCTTTTCTGGCGGCTATTATTAAAGCAGAGTCACCAAGGTTGTTTACATGATTATTAATGTCATTATCTTTTGTTATTAAAACTTTAACTGTTTCTGTGTGTCCGTTTTCAGTAGCTCATATTAGAGCAGTATCACCAATTCAATTTTTGTGATTAATAATCTTACTATTTGTTGCTAATAAAGCGTTAACTACTTCTGTGTGTCCCTTTTTAGCAGTCATTCTTAAAGCATCATCACCAAAATCATTTATATGGTTAATATTAGCGTTATTTTTTAATAAAATTTGAACAATTTTTAAATTACCATGTTCAGCAGCTATTGTTAATGGACTATTATGATGTTCATCTACATAATTAACATCAGCATTATTTTTTAGTAAAGTTTGGGTCAATTCTAAATCATCATGTTTAGCGGCTTTAATTAATTTTTGATTTTTATTAATTTTTATAGTTGTATTTAATTTAGATATTTCTTTTAAATTAGACATTTTTTTCTCCTATCAAATTAAAAAACCTATTTATTTTAAAACTAAAATAAATAGGTTAAAAACTTATATTAAGTTTGAAAAAATTATATCATAAGATTTATTTCTATAGTAAATATAGATAATTGCTATTTAAAATTGCAAACTTTAATATTAATTAGCCGTTATAATCATTTTTTAAATACTTTAATGTATCCCATTTTTATTAATTGACTTAGCACACAATAAGTCATGATTATTCCTAAAACAATTGGAATATAGACTGGCGGTGGTCCTATCATATTCATTTGATGACCAATGTAAGTATAAGGTAAACCTAATCCAATGGTACAAATAACAATTGCCATTATATTCACCGGTCAAGTACCACGACTTTGAATAAAAGGAATTTTTTCAGTTCTAAACATTTGTACTATTAATGTTTGTGTTAATAAACCTTCAATAAATCATCCTGAGTTGAACATATTAATATTTTCTGCAGAAGGATTACCAAAGACACCAAATCCAAATCCTAAAATTGCAAAAGTAGAGATATCAAAAATGCTACTTATAGGTCCATTAATAAAAGCAAATGGTAACATTCCTTTTGGATTTCAGCGTTGTGGTTTTAATAAAAATGATGGATCAACACGATCAAAGGCAATTGTAAATTGTGAAATATCATATAATAAATTTTGAAATAATAATTGTACTGGTGACATTGGTGCAAAAGCAAATCATGCTGATGCTACTAGCACACTAAAGACATTACCAAAGTTAGAAGCAATCGTGATTTTAATATATTTTAAAATATTACCAAAAATGCGACGACCTTCAATAATACCTTTTTCTAAAACTAATAATGATTTTTCTAATAAAATGATATCTGATGCTTCTTTTGCAATATCAGTAGCATTATCAACAGAAATTCCAACATCAGCATTTCTTAATACTAAAGCATCATTAATACCATCACCCATGAAACCAACGACGTGATCATTACTTTTTAAAGTTTGAATAATCTTTGCCTTTTGTAATGGGTTTAGTTTAACAAAAATATTATTATTTTCAACAATTCTTTTTAATTCATATTCAGTTAGGCCAGTTAATTGTTCACCAGAAATTAATCCTTTAATTTCTAGATTAACACGATTACAAATTGCTCTTGTTACTAATTCATTATCACCAGTTAATATTTTAAGATCAACACCATGTGTTTTTAGCAATTTGATCATTTTTGTTGCTGTAGGTTTTGGTGTATCAAGAAAAGTTACAAAACCAAGAAAAATTAAATTTTTTTCGTTTGTTTCATTATATTTATTATTAGTAAGATTTGTATCTTCATATGAGACACCTAAGACACGTAATCCTTGTTCATTTAATTTTGTTATTTTTTTATTAACCATTTTCATTAAATCAGAATTTAATGGTATTACTTTATCTTGATAAACTATACGATTACATGTATTAATAACTTCTTCAATTGCACCTTTACAAATTAATTTTTTATTATTTAATTTATCTTCTAAAACAACTGTTAATTTACGACTATTAAAATCAAAAGGAATTTCATCAATTTTTTGATAATAATTACTTATATTTTTTAATTTGTTTTTTTCTCCAAATTCAAGTATTGAATTATCCATTGGATTTTTTATTCCTGTTTGAAAATAACTATTTAAATAAATAAACTTAATTAAGTCATTATTTGTTTTATTATCCAATGTTATATGGTTGACTACTTCAATATTATCATTAGTTAAAGTTCCTGTTTTATCAGTACATAAAATATCAATTGCACCTAAATTTTGAATAGCAGCTAGTTGTTTAACAACTACTTTTTGTTTACTCATTTTACTAGCACCTCGCGCTAGATTAGAGGTAACAATCATTGGTAGCATTTCAGGAGTCAAACCAACAGCAACCGAAATTGAAAAAATAAATGCTGCAGGTCAATTGTTTTTTAAAAGACCATTGATAATTAACACAATGGGTACCATTACTAGCATAAAGCAAATTAACATTAAAGTAACGCGTTTAATTCCTTTGGAAAAACTGCTTAATGGACGTTGTTTATTTATTGTATCAGCAATAGTAGCAAAGTAGGTGTTAGTAGCTGTTGCTATAACAATAGCAATTGCACTTCCAGAGACAACACTTGTTCCCATAAAACAAATATTTTGTAAATCAAATAAGTTTTGATATGCAGGATCGTTAATAGCGTGTTTTTCAGCAGGTAGTGATTCTCCTGTTAATGATGATTGATTAATAAATAAATCATTGCTTAATAAAATTTTTAAATCAGCAGGAATTAAATCACCCGCTGATAAATAAATTAAATCACCTGGTAATAATTCATTAACATTTATTTCTTGTGCTTGTTTAATTATTTTAATTGAGTTTTCTTTAGTAATTTGATTAATGTTTATATTACGAATAACAGTAGTTGTATTTTTGACCAAAATTGTTAAATGTTTAGTAATAAAAAAAGCTCGTATTGATTGAATGTAAATTAGGGTTCCACTTAATAAAATCATAGTTCCAACAATAATAGCGGCAACCAATGAATAAATTGAAGTATCATTTGTTGTAAAATATGAGAATAAATTATAGATAGTAATAATTGCTAAAATTATATTGAATGGTCCAAAATATGCTTTTAAAAATTCTAAAATTCAATTAAATTTTGTATTTTTTAAAGTATTAATACCATATTTTTTTCTTCTTATTTCAATTTGGTCTGTTTTAAGACCAAAATTATGTAAATCTAAATTTTTTAGTAATTGTTTTTGGTTAAAATGTGCAATTTGTTTAATATAATCACCATTTGTGTAAACTAATGGTTTTTTAAAACTAAATTGTAATTTAAAATAAATTTTGTTTAAAAAAATCTTCATAATTTCTTTACCTCCTTATTTTTCTTATTTTAAGACTTTTAAATAAGGATTTAGAAATTTATTAACACGCTAAAAAAATATTTTTTTAGTAAAAATACCAGGAGAATATTTGACTGAATCTTTATTTAAAAGTACACTTTTAAAATTACTAATTTTTAAATTAGTATTATTTTTCTTATTATAAACGGAATCGCTGTCAGTCATGATATCACTCTCCTTTATCCTTTGACATTTTAACATGTTTCTCTTTAAAAAGATAACTTTTTTTAATTTATATAATTTTAAGAAAAAGATGATTACTATAAAATATTCGAATTTATTTTATGTTATTATTAATTAATGTTACGTATTACTTTAATAATTAAAATAATAGGAGGTAAACATGAATACATTTGTAATAGTTGGTATTATTATAATAGCTATTGCTATTATTAGTTTTATGTTATTATTTAAAATTATAAAATGACTTGCTATTTGTATTATTGTTGGTGGTATCATTTTGGCTGCATTATTTTTTGGTTTTGGTATATGGCCATTAGATAATATTCATTTTACTAATTTTATTAATATTAATAAAAATTAAAATAATAAATAATAATTAGTTTAAATCTTAACTATTAACTATAATATATTTTTGAATAAGAGGTAAAAAATGGAACGAATTAAGCAAGCACAATTTTTAACTAGTGCTATTAAAGAAGAACAATGGCCGCAGGATGAAATTCCTGAATTTTGTTTTGTTGGTCGCAGTAATGTTGGTAAATCAACATTTTTAAATACAATTTGTAATAATGGTAAGTTAGCTAGAGTTTCACAAACACCTGGTAAAACACAAATGCTAAATTTTTTTACAATTAATAATAATATTTGTCGCTTTGTTGATGTTCCTGGCTATGGTTTTGCTAAAGTATCAAATGAAAAAAAAATCCAATTTGCGACAATGATGGATGAATATTTTCAGTCACGAAAAAATTTAAAAGCAGTTTTTTTATTATTAGATTTAAGACATGCACCCAGTAAAGATGATATTGATATGTTGGAATATTTACAACATTATCATTTAAAAATTCATTTAATTGCTACTAAAGTTGATAAAGTGAAAAATAGTCAATTAGTAAAAAATAAAAAATTAATATTATCAACTTTAAAACTTAGCACTAATACTCCTATTATTTTATTTTCTAGTATTAGTAAACAAGGAATTGATTTAGTAATTAGTAAATTAGCAGATGATGTTAATACTAATGAAGTTGAAGTAGAAACTTAATAGTATAATATTTGTTGCTATAAAAAAAGATAAAAGTTGTTTAATATGTATATATTTATTAAAAATATCAATATTCAGTATAGAATAGAATATAATAATAATTAAACTTAATATAAGTTTTTAACTCATTATTTTGATAAAAATAAATGAGTTTTTATTTGAAAGGAAGATTAAAAGAAATGCCTATAAAAAATGAAATTTTACAAAATCTTGAAGCAAAATCAGAAGAAAATGTAGAACAAAAACCTACAAAATGAAAAGAATTTAAAACAAAACATCGAACAACCGCAAAAATTATAAAAGTGACTAAAGGTGTTGCTACTGGTGCTGCTGTTGGTGCTTTGTATATTAATCCTATTGCTCAAATGAGCGGTTTAGTTGCTGCTACTGTTGCGGGTGGTGTCAGTGCTGTTAGTAACCGTTCTGAAGAACAATTAGAAACTGATATTATAACTGCTGCTACTAGTGCTGCTGCTGTTGGTGGTGCTATTATTTTTGGCATAGATGCAGCAAAAAAATTTGATGAAAAACAAAGAAGACAAATTGAAGTTGACAATGATAAGTTTGCAGATAAAAAAACCGCTATAAATAATATAGATTCACAAATTGAAGTAAAAATAGAATCAAAGAAAATGGCCAGTTTATTTAAAATGTTTATTTGGTAAATAATTATGTGATTTAAGTTTGCAAAATTATTTTTTGTTGTAAATACTTCTGTTCAAGCACCCACTAGTTTAATTGCTTCAAATGACCCTAATGTTGTTAATTATGATATTACAAAAGAAATGGTTAAACATGTTAAATATCATGATTTTGATGATTGAGCAACAATTCCATGAAATTCTGCTTATTTTGATGTTGACCAACCAGATTTAAAATTAGTTAGTGGTGAATTTATAGGTAATAATGAAGTTTTATATACGTGTTATTATTATAGTGATACAGTTGGTGTTCCGTCACAAATGATAGATATGGGAACTGGTGTTTATACTTTTAATAGAAAACAATTAGATGAATTTTCACGTATTATGTTTAATCATAATTATGTTGCAAAGAATAATACTAATAATTTAAATTTTGTTAATACTGGTAAAAGTATTATAAATTTTCAAACACAGTTAAATTTTGAAATTGATAAACCTTTAAGTTTTTATATTCAAGGTTTTATGTTTTATTTTGAATATGAATATTTTAAAACTTTTACTGCTAATTTTGTTTTTAGTTTTTTAGATAATGTTGGTGATACAAAATATGTTTTTAAAGGTAAGGTTGATAATGATATTTACCAGCAAGATTTATATAATTTTGTTACTATGCCTATTCGTGTTCCAAATTTAAGACATTTAACAGTATTTTTTGATGTTCATGGTGAATCAACTAGACCAACTTTTTCACCACAATTAAATTTTGGTCAAATTAATATTTTTTCAAGTGAGAAAGTAACACCAGTTCCACCAAATAGTCCTTTTAACCCTGAGTATGAGCGAGTTAGTTGATATGATGTTTTTGGTCATTTACGTAATGCTTTTAGATGAGTACTTTATGGAGTTGTTGGTAAAGTTTTACCGGTAGAACCATTAAGAGAATTTTTTACTAAACTTGATGGATTATTGAGACGTATTTTTGATGATACTATTAGTTCTGTTTTAAATGTTGATTTTACTAGTGGTTTAGAACAAGTTTTAACTTTATGAGTATTTTTAAAAGCAGTAGGATTTTTAGTTGGTTAGGAGTTGAAATAATGCCTTGATATGGTTATTTACTTTTAGGAGTTATATTATTAATAATATTTTATCCATTTTTAATAACTAGAAAAAATATAAAGATATTACAACGTGTAGGTAGTTATATTATTTCAGCACCACCACGTACTGGTAAATCTGCTCTTGCTTGTTGTTTAGCACAAAAACATAAGGGTAGGGTAGTAAGTCCTATTCCTATTAAAGTTCGTAATGAGTATAGTTATCGTTGTTCTTATGATGATGTTTTTAAATTTAATCAATTAAATAGTAATTATGCTTTTAAAGAGTGTGATATGGTTGTTTTAGATGAGTTAGGTTTGAAAATTAATAGTAATGATTTGTCGCCCGAATTTAAAGAAACACAAGAAAGTTTAGGAATGTTTTGTAAGTTAATAGGTCATAATTTTAATGGAATTATGTATATGATTGAACAACACCCCGATAGAATACCAAAACAAGCACGTGAAAAAGTGGAATATATTGTGCAAGTTAAAAGAATGCGTATTTTGTTATTTTTAGTTAAGTTTAAACTAAATATTTATACTAATGTTGATGATTATAATAAAGTTGTATTATCTAAAAGACAAACAAAGCGAATAATTAAACGTGGTGGATTACCACCTAGTTATAGTGGTGAAACTATGACTTTTAGTTTATGATTTCCTAGGTCTTATTTACAAAGATATAATAGTCGTGCTTTAAATTATATTCATTCTTTAAAGAGTGAATTAAGTAATGTTAAAGACTATGAACAATCACAAGCATTAGATTTTACTGTTGATGATATTAGAGCAGTAGGATTAGATAAGTTGGATAATATATTACAAACTGAAAAGAAAGAAACTGAAAATACTGTATGCCGTACTTGTTATTATAGAAATAAATATTCTAAGAAAAATAAGAAAGATGTTAAAATAGAGTAAACCTATATTATTGGTCGAAGCCAACCAGAACCTTGGTTGGTTGGCCGTGGCGTTTACGCCACTGGGGTGAGTTGCGAAGCAACTAGGGGCAAAAGCCCCTATATACTTGATTACTTTTTAAGGTAATAAATCCCCAATAACATGATTGGGGATTTAGTGTTTTTAATATTTTTTAACATTAAAATGTGTATAATTTATTTTTGTATATATTGTGTGTTAAAAAATAATAAAAAAGATTAAAATATTAAAATTTGAGGAGATGAAGTTAATATGAATAATACAAGTGATATAAATGATAATTTTGTTATTAGTAGAGCAGTACTGTCAGATGTTTCATGTACCTCTTGTGCTAGTGTTATCGAAAGACATTTTACTAAAGAAGATGGTATTACTGTTAGTATCAATTTTGATACTAAAAAAGCACAATTTAGTTATGATCCTAAGTTTTGAAATGAAAAAAAAATTAAAAAAGCAATGCATCATTTAGGATATGAAATTTGTAAGTTTGAAACTGAGATTAAAGATATAAAAACGAGTCACCAAGTTGATATGAAAGATATTACAGATGATCATAGTAGTCATAGTCATCATAGTAGTCATAGTCATAGTAGTGAACAACATCAATCTCATATGTCAGAACAACATCATAATCATCAACATAATGTTAAATTACGTGATTTAATTGAACTTATTATTGGTTGAATATTGTTACTACCATTATTATTAATTATGATACCTAATACTTCATTTTTTGATAGTTTACGTAATCCTTATGTTCAACTTGCACTAGCAATTCCAATTCAATTTTATTTTGGTCGTAAATTTTATATTGGTATTTATCGAGAATTAATTAAACAAAAATGACCTGGTATGCATACTTTAGTAGCACTAGGAACAACAACGGCATTTATTTTTTCTATTTATTTAATGATAATTAATAAAACCGAACACTTATATTTTGAAGTTAGTGCTTCAATTATTATGATTGTTTTACTTGGTGATTTAATTAGTGCTGTTGCACAGAAAAGGGCTACTAGTGGCTTAGAAAGTTTAATGTCATTAAAGCCAAAATCAATCTTAAAATATGATTATAATACCAAATCAGAAACTTTTATTAATATTGAAGATGTACAATTAAATGATATTTTAATTATTCGAAAAGGTGAAAATATTCCTACTGATGGTCAATTAATTAGTGAAGAAGCATTTATTAATGAATCAATGTTAACTGGTGAATTGCAAGTTATTACGAAACAAGTTAACCAAAATTTAATTGGTGGAACTAATAATATTGGTGATAGTTTTAGGATGAAAGCAACTAAAATTGGTAAAGACACAGTATTAGCAAGTATTATTAAGGCAGTTGAAGATGCACAATCTCAGAAACCAAAATTACAAAAATTGGCTGATAAAATCTCTGGGTGATTTACACCAACTGTTATTTTAATTGCCATTTTAGTTTTTCTTATTCGTTATTTTGCAGTAGGTAATGGTGTGCAAGAATCATTAGAAATTGCAATTGCAACTTTAATAATTGCTTGTCCTTGTGCATTAGGAATTGCAACACCATTAGCAGTTGCTGTTGGAATTAATAAAGCAGCAAAAATAGGAATCATTTATAATAAGGCTAGTGCTTTTGAAAAAATTACTAAGATTGATACCATTTGTTTTGATAAAACAGGAACATTAACTACTGGTAATTTGGTTATTACTAAAATTTATGGTCAAGAAAAACATGTTAATAAGGCAATTGCTATGGAAAAGCATTCAACACATCCTTTGGCTTTAGCTTTTTCTTTATATTCTAATACTAATAATGTTGGACAATCATTGACAATTACGGAGGTTAAAGAACAAATTGGTTTTGGTATTAAAGCAAAATATCAAACTGAAGAATTACAAATTTCATCACTTGAAAATTTACAAAAAGCAAAAATGCCATTTAGTCCATTTCTAAAAACATTTGATTTTGAAACAGTTACTCCTAGCCAGAAAGTATTGGCATTGGCAATTAATAAAGTTGTTACTAATATTTTTATTTTAGAAGATGAATTACAAACAAATGCATTATTAACAATTGAAAAAGTTAAAAAACAGGGAATTGAGGTTATTTTAATTAGTGGTGATAATGAATCACAAACACTTGCTATTGCTAATCGCGTTGGGATAGAAACATATTTTCCTAATGTTACACCACAAGGTAAATCACAAATTGTTGCTGATTTACAAGCAAAAGGGAAAAAAGTAGCGTTTGTTGGTGATGGTATTAATGATGTTATTGCTTTAGAACAATCTGATTTAGCAATTGCAATGGGCTCTGGTAGTGATATTGCTAAAAAAATTGGTGATATTACTATTCTTGATAATGATATTAGTATTGTTTATAAGGCTATTGTTTTAACTAAAAAAACTAAAAATAATATTTGAATGAATTTTATTTGAGCATTTAGTTATAATATTATCATTATTCCATTAGCTGCTGCCGGATTTATTATTCCACCGTTGGCTGCAATTGCAATGGCTCTTTCTGATATAACTGTTGTTGGAAATTCATTAATTTTTAAATGAAGAAAATATAAATATTAGATAATATATAAATTAATAATAAATAAAAAAGTACTTTAATTTTTTAAAAGGGGGAATTTAAATGGCTAGACAAAATGAAGAAAAAAAAGCAGAGCTTGATCAAAAGATATCTATTTTACAAAAAATGATAGGTATTATAGAAGAAAAAAATAATGTTGAACCAAAGCCTGATGAAAAGTTGATTAGAATTAATCAACTGATAATTGATGATTATAAGAACAAACTTTCTCTATTAGTAAAAGAAAGAGAAAATAATGATTGAGAAACAATTAATTTAGAAGATATTGATAAACCATCTACAAGTCAAAATAAATGAAGTTTATCAAAAATATAAAAAAAGTTACCTTAATTGGTAACTTTTTTTATATTTTTAAAAATTAAAACTTACCTTTCTCTATAACCCTACTAGGTAAGTATTTTGATTATACTTTATCATTGTTGATTTGTATAGCAATTTTAGTGTTTTTTTAAAATTTCAATATTTTTTTATATTTAAAAGAGTCAGATTTAAAATCTGACTCTTTTAAGCAATTATCTGTCTATCTATTTGTTTTTGGGATTTTCTTCAGCATTAGCTCATAATGCTGCTGCTTTTCCAAAAGCCTCAGTGTGTTTTAATTCTGGGTGTTCTGCTTTAACCTTTGGCAATGTAGTTTTCATAAAAATATTAAAAACAGTAGGTTTTTTTGCTGCCATATTTTCCTTCTCCTTTCACTTTTCTTATATTATTATTATTATAATATATTTTAATTATTAGTGTGTTAATAAACTATAAGAGTATATTTTTAAAAATATTAAGTTTTTATTTTTTAAAAACATAATTATTAATAATGTATCCAACTCCATGTTCATCATTATTTGGAGCAATAGTTTTACCATATGGTTTTAAAGCAATATTAGCATTTTCCATTACTATTGGATGACCAGATACTTCAAACATTGGTAAATCATTAAATCCATCACCAATCGTTAATGCATCTTTAGTGTCAATATTTAAATGATTACATAATCATTGTAGTGCCGAACCTTTATTAATGTTTTTATTACCAATTGAAAAAACATTTGTATGATATTGAACAATTGTTAAATCTGGAAAGTTAGTTTCAAAACTATTAATGAATTTTGTAATTTCATTAGCCTTTCAATATTTTTCTAAAATAACCATTACTTTTGAGATTGGCATTTTAATATCAGTACTATTAGTTAACTTAATAATTTTAATTTGCAGATTTTCAACTCATGTACTTCAACTATTAGCCGCATGGTTAACATACAAAGTATCAATACTATTAAAATGTAAAATCATTTGTTTATTATATTTGGTTAATCATTCATAAAGTTTAATTGTTATTTCTGAATTTAATTGTTGTAAATAAATTCATTTTTGTTTAGTATATGATCAAATTTCAGCACCATCATTACCAATAATATAACCATCATATTTTTCAGCATTAATCATTTTACCAACACGAATAGCATTTTCACCATATCTACCTGTATTAATTACAACTTTAATATTATTTTTTTGAGCTTTTAAACAAGCATTAAGATTAATTTCACTTAAGGCACTGCCACTATCAAATAAAGTACCATCTACATCAGTAAAAATTATTTTTACCATCAATCATTTCCTGCTTTCTTTTTTTCTATTATTTTATTAATATTATAAAGATAAAATAATAAAATACTATATATTTCCATAGAATAAAATTTCTTAAATTAAAATAAAATATTATGTTTAAAATATAATATTTTATTTTAATTTTTTATTATATAAAAATGTTAAAAAAGAAAAAAACCTTTAATGAAAAACATAAAGGTTAACAAAATAATGTATGGTGCGGAACAAGGGACTTGAACCCTCATGCCTTTCGGCGCCAGAGCCTAAATCTGGTGCGTCTGCCAGTTTCGCCAATTCCGCATTTTGGTGTCCCGTATAGGCCTCGAACCTACAACCCTCAGATTAAGAGTCTGATGCTCTGCCAATTGAGCTAACGAGACATCTAGGGGAATAAAAAACAAGTAATTATAATACTTGCAGTCTAAATATTAATTAATGGTGACTCGTACGGGGATCGAACCCGTAATGTAGGAATGAAAATCCTATGTGTTTACCAATTCACCAACGAGCCGTAGAAAACAAGAGTTTAGAATAATGGCGCCCAGTATAGGATTTGAACCTATGACACTTCGATTAACAGTCGAATGCTCTGCCGCTGAGCTAACCGGGCATTTACTAAACCTTAATTATTATATTGAAGAAAAGTATAATTTGCAATAACTAATAAAGTTTTTTTTATTTTTTTCTTGATTACGGCAATGTATATGCTTTATTAATCATTTTTTTAAATTAAATATAATAATAACTTAAGTATTATTTGTAATAATGAATACTATTAATAGTAAAAATAATTAGAAAGAAGTAAACATAGAAATCATGTAGAATTACATTATCAATATAAAGGGGTTTTAATTTATGAAGTTATTATTAGCAACATTAAGTTTTTTAACATTTGGAACAACTGTAGGAACTTTTGGAAATGTATTAAGTACGAATCTAAGCAAAATAAATAATAGTATTAAAGAAACTTATACTATAATTCCTAATTCATTTAGTTTGAAAAGTGAATTAAGAAAAGAAAAAATGAATACTGATAATATTGATGTTGATATGTTAGATGGAATGACAAAGGCTATTATTCGTTATATGCCAGATACAACAGATTTACCTTTTTTAGTTAAAGAGGTTAATTTGCTTTGACTAAGTAATGATATTAGTCAAATAATAACTAAAAAAGCATTGCCTTATAGTAAAAGTTTTGAAAAAAACGGAATAGTTGATAAAGATTTAATTTTAGAAGCAATTAATATTATGAATGGTACTAAGTTTTCTAATAATGATTTAGATGTACTAATTAATCAAGATAATAAAAATATTTCTTTAATAGCAAAAAGTAATAGTCACTTTCAAGGGAAAATAGATATTTTAAATAAGCCAGTAGAATTTTCGGATATTTTTTATGAACAAAATCTTGGAAAAATTTATTTTAATACTGATATGTATGAAAAAAGCACATTCTTACATCCAACAAGTCAATTTGGGAGATTTGCAACAGTTATGGAATATTTAGGAAATCGTAATAAATTAATAAAATTTTATGAAAATGAGATTACATCTGCTTTAACTAGTTCAGCATTAAAAATATATGAGTTAAGTTTTCCCAATTTTAATAATGAAGGAAAGATTGAATTTAGTTTTGCAATTGAAAATATTATGAATTATTCATCATTTAAAGCAAACTTTTTACCATTACCAACAGAAAATAATCGAGTTTTTATTAACTACCAAGGTAAACAACCAAAAAATGATGAAGAAATTGATATTAAGTTAGAAGGATTATATACAGAAAATAATAAAAATAAATTATTTTATGATGTTGTAGTAAAAACACTTGGTAAAAAATTTGCTGATAAGTATAAAGATATTTTATATAATGAATTTCTTATTGAGGGTTTTAATAAAAAATTAAAAACTGCAAAAATAACTCCTAAACCAGGATCAAAAATATTTGCTTTTTCAACAAAAGTATCAGAAAGTTATACAGAAATCCCTTATTATAAGTTAAATATTTCATGATAACATAATTAAATTAATATAAATCCCTAATTATTTAAATATAGATTCAGGAGATAAAGTTATGAGAAAAATAATTAGATTTTTTTTAAATTATATTTTGGTTAGTGCAACAACAATAAATGTTATTGCTTGTAGGTGAGGTTGTACTAATAATGATTATGATTTTGCTGATGAAAATGAGCAAGATATTTCTGGTAATTATATTGTTCCTGATATCAATAAGAGAATTAATAAAGTAGTAAGTGATCGCATAAATTTTTTTGAAGGCGAAGATGTGGCTAGTTTAAAACAATGATATTTAAAAAATTCGCAAAATTGATTTAGTAAAACTAGTAAAAAATTAAACTTTGTTACTAATTTAGAAGAAAAAATTCAATATCAGGCAAAAAAAGAGTCGATTAATGAATTTAACTTGTTAGCAAATAATAAGAGTAATTTTACAGACTTTTCTGATTTACAAAATCAAATTAATACTACTAATCTTGGCAAAACTTATACAAATGTTAATTGGGATACATTAATTAATTCATCTACAATAAATGCTACTGAAAAAGCAGAGATAAAAGATAAATTAGTTCGATTTTATAATATATTTGCACAAATTTATGGCAAAAAAAATGTTCTTAAACTTTTATATCGAGTAGCTAAAATTAATAAAAATGGTTTATTTGGCTTTGTTAAATCTGATTATGTTTATGATTCACAATTTCAAAATTATTCATTAGTTCAAGTTATGGCAATAAATCCAAATTCTCTTAGTAAAAGAACTCAATATTGGCAATATGTTAGTGGTTATAAAGCTTCAAAAAGTATTATTAGAACAATTGTTCATGAATATGGTCATGCTTTAGGTTCTTTTATTCGTTTAAATTTTCAAGGAAAACAAAGAATAAATTCACTTGCAGATAATGTTCCTAGTAAATGATGAAATAATTATTTTAATTCATCTTATTTATTAAAAGATAATCTAGAAAAAGGAGAAATAACTGATGAAACTAATTATATGATTTCATCATTAGCAAATGGTACAAAAATTAACGATCCAATTTATCAAAAGCTTTTAGCATATGGTATTGTGAGAAGTGAATATGGCCGAGAATCACATTTTGATTTATTTGCCGAAGCCTTTGATCAGTGAATAGATACTGAAGAAAGTCAACGTAATATTGCATGAGAAAAATTAGATAATTTTTTTAGAATTGATTTGCCTAAAAAATTATAAAAAAAATATGAATTGGAAATTTGAGTTTAGTTAAATACAAGAAAAATAAAATTATGTTATTAAAACCATAAGAACTTATAGGAAATAAGCCTTATTGTAAGCCTTATTTCCTATAATAATTTCTATAATATTTTTTCATTATCTTTAATTTTACTGTTTAAAGTTTTATTATTTAAATAATAGTTATTTATTTCTTTTGAATTAAAAGTTTTAATTTCTTCTTTTCTTAATAAAAGTTGTGGTGAATTTTTAATTTGTTCAGATGTAAATCAAGTAATTTGTTCTTGTGTGAGTGCTTGTATTTGTAGACTTGTGAGTGCTTGTATTTGTTCTTTTGTAAATATTTCTATTTGTTCTATTGTGAATGCGGGTACTTGTTTTTTCGTAAATCAAGAAATCTTATCTTTTGTGAATGTTGCTATATGTGTTTCTGTAAATTGTGGTATTTGTTTTTTGGTAAATCAAGTGATTTGTCAAACAGTAAATGCTTCTATTTGTTGAGTTGTAAGTCAAGTAATTTGTAAATTTGTAAAAAATGGAATTTGTTGGATTGTGAAATGTGGTATTTGTTCAATTGTGAGTGCTTGTATTTGTTCTTTGTTAAGTACGTTTATTTGTCAAGGTGTAAATTTTTCTATTTGTTCTGGTTCAAATTTTGGTATTTGTTCTTTTGTAAATGATTTTATTTGTCATAATCAAAAGTTTTTGATTTGTTCTTGTGTGAGTATTTGAATTTGCTCACTTGTAAGTGCTTGTATTTGTTCTTCAGTAAGCGCTTGTATTTGTTCTTTTGTAAAAAATGAAATTTGTTCTGGTTTAAAAGATTGAATTTGCAAAGGCGTAAAAAATGAAACTTGATTTTCTGTCAATGCTTGTATTTGTTCTTGTGTGAGTGCTTGTATTTGTTCTTTGGTAAATACTAGCATTTGTTGTGGTCAAAAGTCTTGTATTTGTTCTTTTGTAAAAAATGAAATTTGTTCTTGTGTGACATTAATAGTATTTTCATTTTCCACTAATATTTGTAATAATTGTTTGATTTCTTGTTGTATTGTTTCATCAAACTCTTGTTTTGATTTATCATTATTATTTTTTTGATTAAGTTTTTCTATCATTTCATAATTATTTTTTATTGAATCTTTTATATCATTTAATTGTTTTAATAGATCTTGACAATTGATTAAATGAACTCTATTTTTTTCTTCTTCAATTAATTTATTTATTTGATCTTTAATATTTTGTATTTGTTTTTCAATTGCTTCTTTTTCTTCAATATGATCTTCAATATTTTCTATTGTGTCTGAATTAGTTTTTATTTCTTCAATTTCTAGTTCTTTTTTTGATAATTTTTTTTCTAATTCTATTAATTTTTTTTCTAATTCTTCTCTCTTTTTAATATTTTTTAGTTCTTCATCACTTTTTTTACCATTAATCTGTTCTTTTAGTTGTTCGATTTCTTTGTTAGCTTCTTCTAACTTATTTTTTAGTTCTTGTATTTCTTCAATTTCGTTTAATAATGCTTGCATTTCTTTATTGGCTTCATTCAACTTAGTTTGCATTTCTTCTTTTGCTTTGTTAGTTTCTTCTATTTTATTTTTTAGTTCTTGTATTTTTTCATTATCGTTAGTGTTTTTGCTTTCTTCTTTTAGTTGTTCGATTTCTTTGTTAGCTTCTTCTAATTTAGATTCTATTTCTTCTTTTGCTTTGTTAGTTTCTTCTAATTTATTTTTTAGTTCTTGTATTTTTTCATTATCGTTAGTGTTTTTGCTTTCTTCTTTTAGTTGTTCGATTTCTTTATTGGCTTCATTCAACTTAGTTTGCATTTCTTCTTTTGCTTTGTTAGTTTCTTCTATTTTATTTTTTAGTTCTTGTACTTTCTCATTATCGTTAGTGTTTTTGCTTTCTTCTTTTAGTTGTTCTATTTCTTTATTGGCTTCTTCTAACTTAGATTCTATTTCATTTAATTTATCTTCAATTGCTTTTTTTCAAGTTCTGTATTTTCTAGTTTATTTTTTAGTTCTTGTAGTTGTTCACTATCTTTATTGTTTTCAATTTCTTCTAATAGTTGTTCTATTTCTTTGTTGGCTTCTTCTAATTTAATTTGTGTTTCATTTAATTTAGATTGAATTTCTTCTTTTTCTTCTTCAGTTTCTTCTTCAAATTCATTTATTGTATTATCTATTTCATTATTATTTAGTTTACTTGACATAAAATTTGTCTCCTTTTTATTTATTAATTTGATTTATTTTTGGACTCCTTTTATAGTAATATTTTAATAAAACACAAATTTAGAGTAGAAATTAAATTATTTTTTTTGTTTTTTGAAATAATAAATAAATTCAGTTGTTTAAAATTTCATTTTAAAAAAATGAATAGTAATTTAATAGTTATTGTTCTTACAAGGATTAATTTTAATAAATTAATAAAATTTTTAATGCTAGATTTGATTGTAAAATTTCAATTAATTATCATTTTTATTTTTTATATTTAAGATTTACTTAAAATATTTTTTTATTCAAAATTATAGATTTAAAAATATAAAAAATGCATTAATATATTAAATTAGTTACTATATTAAATAGTAAGTAATATTGAATTAAATGAATTAATTTTATATAATTTAATGATAAATTTTTATTTTTTAAAAGTTATTCTAAGCAAATCTTAACTAAAGTTTATATCTGAAAAAATGAATATACAATAAAAAAAATACCAGTTAAATTATATTTTTAATTAAATAGAAAAAATCTTTCTTGTAATTTTTATTATATAAAGTTAATAATTAATATTTTTTTCTTTTTAATTTATAAAAATATTTCATAATTTTATCTTTTTGCTTGTAATAACTAATATTTATGGTTAATATTAAAATTGAAATTAATATTTATATTAATCTAAATTAGATAAGTATAATTAATAATAATTAGTTTTCAGCGAGAGTGAATAGTGTAAGCACTTAACCATTATTAATTAGAAGCTCCTAATTTAACAATTTTAATCATTAATTAAGCGCATTTACTTTGTAAGTGAATTAGGATGGTACCGCGTTAAAAAACGTTCCTATTTTGATAGGAATTTTTATTATTTTGAGGAGAAATTATTATGTCAATAAAATGAACAACAGATAAAGTTAGAACAACTTGATTAATTTTTTTTAAAAGTTATGATCATCACATTTTAGAAAGTGCATCACTTGTTCCAAATGATGATCCTTCACTATTGTGGATTAATTCTGGAGTTGCTACATTAAAACCATATTTTGATGGACGACAAACCCCAATTGCTAAAAGATTAGCAAATTCACAAAAAGCAATTAGAACTAATGATATTGAAAATATTGGTATTACAGCAAGACATCAAACTTTTTTTGAAATGTTAGGTAATTTTTCAATTGGTGATTATTTTAAAAAAGAAGCTATTATTTGAGGATGAGAATTTTTAACTAGTAAAAAATGATTAAATTTAGATGCTAATTTATTATATGTAACAGTTTTTAATGAAGATGAAGAAACATATAATTTATGATTAAATATTATTAAATTACCAAAAGAACGTATTATTAAAGGTACAAGATCTACTAACTTTTGAGATATGGGTCAAGGTCCTTGTGGTCCTAATACTGAAATTTATTATGATCGTGGTATTAAATATGATCCTAAAAATATTGGTATTAAATTATTAAAAGATGATATTGAAAATGATCGTTATATTGAAATTTGAAATATTGTTTTTTCACAATTTAATAATGATGGCAAAAATAATTATACTGATTTACCAAGAAAAAATATTGATACTGGTGCAGGATTAGAAAGACTAGTAGCAATTTTACAAGATGTGCCAACTAACTTTGATACTGATTTATTTCAAAATATTATTCATGAATGTGAAAAATTGACAAATTTTCGTTATGATATTAATAATTATTTTACACAAGAGATTAAGCAAAAAACTATTAATACTGCATTTAAAATTATTGCTGATCATATTCGTTGCTTAGTTTTTGCAATTAGTGATGGTGTTTTTCCTAGTAATAAAGATCGTGGTTATGTATTACGAAGATTGATTAGAAGAGCTGTTGTATATGGACAAAAACTTAATATTAATGAACCATTTTTGTTTAAGTTAGTTTCAATTATTATAAAAGTTATGGGTCAACATTATCAAGAATTACATGAAAAAGTCGATTTAGTAACTAATATTATTAAAAGCGAAGAATTAAAATTTTGAACAACATTAATAATAGGAAAACAATTATTATTACAAGTTATTAGTGATAATAAAAAAGTAGATGCAACTGCGGCTTTTAAATTATTTGATACCTATGGTTATCCTATTGAATTAACATTAGAGATTGCAAATGAAGAAAATGCTACTGTTGATTTAAAAGGTTTTCAAAAGTTATTGGATAACAGTAAAGATAATACAAGAAAAGTAAGAATTAATCATCAAGCATTAACAATTCAATCTTCATTACTAACTAATTTAAAAGTTCCTTCAACCTTTGTTGGTTATGATAAAGAACAAATAAATACAAATATTGTTTTTATGTTTAAATCAGAGCATGAGGTAAAATTTTTAAAAAATGAAAAAGGTTATTTAATTTTAAATGAAACACCTTTTTATGCAGAAAAGGGGGGACAAGCATCTGATGATGGCATTATCACAGGAGAAAATGGAACGGCCTCTGTTATTGATGTACAACAAGTACCACAAAAACAGCATATTCATCAAGTGGAAGTAAAAGGTGAATTAACACAAACAGAAATTGTTGAAGCACAAATTAATAGTTCACATCGTTTTTATACAAGAAAAAATCATTCAGGAACTCATTTATTACATGCTGCTTTAAGAAAATTATTAGGTTTACATGTTATGCAATCTGGAAGTTTTAATAATTATCAATATTTACGATTAGATTTTAGTCATTATCAAATGTTAACTTTAGAACAAATTATAAGTATAGAACAACAAGTAAGTAAATGAATTAAAGGTAAATATCCTTGTGAAATTATTTATTGTACATATGAAGAAGCAATCAAAATTGGAGCTTTAGCTTTTTTTGGTGAAAAATATGAAGAAAAAGTTCGAGTAATTAAGTTTGGTGATTTTTCAATTGAACTTTGTGGGGGTACTCATTGTTATAATTCACAAGAAGTAGAACAATTATTAATAACTAATGTTGAATCAAAAGGTTCTGGTTCTTATCGAATTCATGCTTTAACATCATTAAAAACTATTAATGAATACTTAACACAACAAATAATAATGATTAAAGAACAAAGCAATAATTTATTTATGCAATATCAAAAAAATAAAGATAATTGTATGCAAGAAGAAATTGAAAAAATATATGATACTATTAATAACTTAAAAGTGGTAGCTGCTGATTGAAGAAAAGGAAAAATGTTATTACTAGAATTACATGGTTTATTTAAAAAATGACAAATTAATTTTGAAGAATTAAATCGTCAGAAGATAGTGAAAAAATATTTAACTTTAGTTCCAAAAAATGAAAATAATTATAAATTATTAATTGCAAATTTTGAAAATTTAGATATTAAAACATTAAGAGAAATAATTGAACATTATCGTAATCAATATCAAAATATTATTATTATTTTTATTAATAAAATTAATAATCAAGAATATTTAGTATTAGTTGCTTCAAGTAAAGAATTGCATAATAATAAACAGTATCAAAGTAATAATATTTTACAAAAAATATTAAAAACATATAATGGTAAGGGTGGTGGTAGCCCAATCTTAGCGCAAGGGAAGATTGATAAGTTTATTACAGAAAAAGAAATTAATAAAATTATATATTAAACTTAATACTTATATGTATTAATTTATATAAATATTATGATATACAATAATATATGTTCAACGTCAATAATTTTTTACAATCATATATAACATTATTATAGTAATTGCAGAATCTTTTATAATTTCTTATTGATGAAATATAGGAAAATAGTAGTGATAATAATTTTGAAAAAAATATATTTTTTTAATTAATAACTGTCAATATCGAGTGAAAATTTCCCAAAATACTTATCAAAAAAACTAAATTATTTTGGGAAATTTAAACTATTTCAGTAAAATACACAAATTTTAAATAATCCTGAAAATTTTAGTTTCTATTTTTTATAATATAGAAATATTTAATATTTAAAAATTTATTAATTATAATATTGTTAAAAACTAAATATAGTTTTTAACCCATTGTTTTATTTTTAAACAAATAGGTTTTTATTTTGAAAGGATAGTTTATATGGAGACCAATTCATGAAATGATAGTATGCTATCGGTAATTATTAATAACATAACTACTTTACCATCGGTAATCTCAACTCCTGTATCAAAAATATTCAATAAAATAACAACAACTGAAATGACAAATTTCAATAATCAAACTAATAATGCTAATAATACTAGTACTGAACTTTTTGAAACAAAAAAAGATATATGAACAAATATTAAAAATTATTTAACTAATTTTTATGAGTCAGATTATTTTTGACCAACAACAGGTTTTATTGGTTATGGATTAATTACAACATCAATTATTATTGGTTATTGTATTTATAATTGTAAAATAAATAACAATAAAAAAAACTTATTAAAAGAACTTGAAAAAGAAGAAATAAATTCAATGGAGTTGACAAATCAACCTTCAACTAGTGGATATAATAATCGTGCTTTTTTTGCCTAAATTTTTTCAATTAACAATGAAAGTTCTTTTTTTCTAGTATTTTATAAAATACTAGAAAAAAATAAAAAAAGAGTTACTAATGCTCTTGGATTTCAAAAAGACAAATCAAAAGTAAACAGTGAAGCTTCAACAAGCAAAAGTCAAAGTTCTAGTAGAAAATCACAAAAAAATGTAAAAGAGGAAGATATTGAATTTGTAATCTCTTTATATCTTTAAAATCAATTTTAAAGCACCAAATTTGCTCATATACAAACATTTTAAAAATTTATATGGTTTAGTATTCAAAAAATGTAAATCTTATATAACTTTAATTAGGAATTATTGATATCCATATCTTCAAGGATGATTTTTATTGGGTATATAAACTTTTTTAGTTTTTATCAAGTTGTCTTTAATAATTGGTTTTAGTGCTATTTCTTTTAGTTCATATATTTGATTATTGTAACTAAGATATAATTCATTAATAAACGATTTAAGTACAATTACATCAATTCGAGATTGTATGTATTGAACTTTGTTATTTTTATAAGGAAAATATTTTTTACCATAATATGTTATAGTTGAACCACTATCTGTTTTTCTTTTAGAAAATCTTGAAAGATAAATATTTATTTCTTCTTGTGTAGGAGCTTTAACCATAGCAGATTTATTATCATCAATAGGAAAGGCAAACTGTTTATTAAAAACGTTTATGTACATTTTGAGAAATTGATTAGCTTCATCTAATGTTTTAATTTTATTAAGTCGTAATTCACTAATTAATCGACTTTGAAGTGTTCCAAATAAACGTTCAATTCTACCTTTAGCTTGTGGAATTGAAGTTCTAATTATTTCAACACCCAAATCATTACAGCATTTTTGGAATTGAGTATAAGTGTCATTTTCTGTGTTTATTTTACCTGAATCAATTTTTTTCTTATATCCAAAAACTGTTCTATTATCAGTATAAAATGTTTTTGGTATGCCATAATTAGTTAAAATTTGATAAAAAACATTATAATAACCATCTAATGTTTCTTGATGATCAAATCATAGTCCAACAATATTTCCTGTAGCATCATCAATTGCAGCATGTAAAAATGATTTTGGTTTATCGTTACCAAATCAATGATGATTACTTGCATCCATTTGAATTAATTCACCAAAATTTGTTCTTCGATTTCTTGTTGGATGTAAGTTATTTTTTTTATTTTTATGTCTTTTTGGTGAAGTAATTTTTTCTTTGATTAATATAGTATAAAGTGTGCTATATGAAATTTTAATTTTTTCTTCATTCATTAATTTCTCATGAAAATGTTGAAAATTAAAATTATAATATTTTGTTTTATACAAGTTGATAATCTTAATTTTGATTTCAAAATTTGTTGCCTTATTAGAAATTGTATTGCGAGATTTATGAATAAAACCAACTTTACCTTCTCTATTAAAAATTTGAATTAATTGGTTAATTCTTCTAATAGTTAGATTAAGTTTATTCTTGGCTTGATGTTTAGATAATTTATTAATAATAATATCATTTATAATTTTGTACTTATATTTTTCTTTCATAGTCATGCTTCTTTCCATTTTTATCACCAAGTATATTTAACTTCACTTTTGGGAAATTTTTACTCGATAACTAATAGGAAATTATCACTAAATAATGACATTTTTTAATTAATAACTTGTATTTTTTCTAAAATTTAATAAAATGACTAAGTGTAAACTAAATATTGGTTTTTTAACTCATTATTTTAATTTAAAAAATAAATGATTTTTTATTGTATTTAATAAATAAAAAACATAAAAAATACAATAGGTGTATTGGAAATACTCTATTGTTTAGACCAATAAAATAGATTTCAAATGTCCATCTTAAGTATAGAGGAGATAAATATTATGGCATATAACAAACAATCTGATTTATCACATATTAATGGTGGTTTGCCTTCAACTTCATCAAATAATTCAAAAGATGAAGAAAGATTAAAAAAAGAGATTTATGGTCAATTGTTTAGAAGTGAAATTTTACATCAAATTTATGAACTATGCGAATCCTCTCAACAAGAAGATTATGAATCTGCTTTAAAAATATTATCTAAAAAATGCAAGATGAGTCAAGAAAATGCAAAAGATTTATTAGAAAAGATTACTAAAATATTACAATCATCAAGGTTAACAATTAATTTTGATTTTTCAAAAATATACGATATTAATAATAAATGACCAGAGGTTTTAAATTGTTTTGCTTATAAGGAAAAACCAAATGAAATTTCTAACTATAATGTAGGTCGAGCAAGTGTAGAGGAAGTTGCATTTTATCTAAATCAATTATTTGATAATAGTAAATATGAAAAATTTGGACGTTTTTCAACCCCTACTGGTGATCAAACAAAAAGAAGTGCTAATTTTCAGTGAACAAGTAGACCTTGCTATGCGGCATTAGATTTTTTGGAAAATCCTATGGGTGGAGCTCCTATGTATGGAAAATCTTTTATTATACTAAAAGATTATGTAAAACATAATTGTACATATAGTCCTTATGATACGTATTCACCACCTACGTTCACTCGTGGGAAATTAAAAGATAAAATATCTACTTTTTTACACTTCCCAAGATTGATAAGATATTGTCAAAATGATTTATTTGGATATAATTGTTTAGAAAGTTTAATTAATAAAGCTAATGGAAAAAATTTTGTTCCTCATAGTAATTATGGTAAAAGTGAAGGAAATTATATAGAGGCTCATGTTTATTCTAGAATCTTATTTGCACGTGATATAAAACAAATTTGCTTATCAAAAGCGGAATTTGATAGTCATCCACCTAATAAACAAAAACAAATATTAGAAAAAATAAGTGAAATAAACTCATGTTTAGGATCTTCATTTATTATATTCATAACTGAAGAAGAATACAAAATAAAACAAGAAGAAAGACATTTAGAAGATAAATTATCATTAAAACAAGAAAAAATAACAAAATTAAAAAGTGATATTGTCAAGCTAGAGAAAAAAAAGATAAATCCAATTTTAAATTTTATTATTAAAATTTTTAGTTTTGGATGTATTAATAAAAATAAAGAAATAAAAGAAATAATAAATGCTAAAAATATTGAAATTAAAAATTTGTTATTAGAGATAAAAAATAATGAAACACCAAATTCACCATTAATTTCAAGGGAAACTATGCCATTATTACAAGATCAAAGAGTAACTGATGAAAAAAAATTTGATAAACAATCAGCAAATGATGAAGAATTAAATAATCCCTTTTTAAACAGTTGTTCAAATTCACAACAAAATCTTCTTTAATAAAATATATATTGAACCATTTTAATAACTATACTGATATTATTATTTTTCTATTTTTTTTAATTAAATATGGTAAAGTTAAATCATAAAAATTATATATCATAGTTAGTATTAGTTACTATTAAAATTTCTAATTTTTATTTACACTCTTTTATTGTAAAACAATAAAAATAATTTAGTAACAATCTAGTTTATTAATTATAATTTTTATTTCTAAGTATTAAAAGAGAATGTCATTCAATTGAAATGTATGTTTAAGTAGTCCTATTTTATTTATTAAAAGTAAAGCAGGACTTTTATAATTAAAAGGGGGAAAAATGAAAACAAAAAACAATTCAGAACAAACACCTTTATTAAATAAAAATAACAATAATTACAATGCAATCAAAAGTCATGTCATTATTTAGTGATAATTTCCTATTAGTTATCGAGTGAAAATTTCCCAAAAGTGAAGTTAAATATACTTGGTGATAAAAATGGAAAGAAGCATGACTATGAAAGAAAAATATAAGTACAAAATTATAAATGATATTATTATTAATAAATTATCTAAACATCAAGCCAAGAATAAACTTAATCTAACTATTAGAAGAATTAACCAATTAATTCAAATTTTTAATAGAGAAGGTAAAGTTGGTTTTATTCATAAATCTCGCAATACAATTTCTAATAAGGCAACAAATTTTGAAATCAAAATTAAGATTATCAACTTGTATAAAACAAAATATTATAATTTTAATTTTCAACATTTTCATGAGAAATTAATGAATGAAGAAAAAATTAAAATTTCATATAGCACACTTTATACTATATTAATCAAAGAAAAAATTACTTCACCAAAAAGACATAAAAATAAAAAAAATAACTTACATCCAACAAGAAATCGAAGAACAAATTTTGGTGAATTAATTCAAATGGATGCAAGTAATCATCATTGATTTGGTAACGATAAACCAAAATCATTTTTACATGCTGCAATTGATGATGCTATAGGAAATATTGTTGGACTATGATTTGATCATCAAGAAACATTAGATGGTTATTATAATGTTTTTTATCAAATTTTAACTAATTATGGCATACCAAAAACATTTTATACTGATAATAGAACAGTTTTTGGATATAAGAAAAAAATTGATTCAGGTAAAATAAACACAGAAAATGACACTTATACTCAATTCCAAAAATGCTGTAATGATTTGGGTGTTGAAATAATTAGAACTTCAATTCCACAAGCTAAAGGTAGAATTGAACGTTTATTTGGAACACTTCAAAGTCGATTAATTAGTGAATTACGACTTAATAAAATTAAAACATTAGATGAAGCTAATCAATTTCTCAAAATGTACATAAACGTTTTTAATAAACAGTTTGCCTTTCCTATTGATGATAATAAATCTGCTATGGTTAAAGCTCCTACACAAGAAGAAATAAATATTTATCTTTCAAGATTTTCTAAAAGAAAAACAGATAGTGGTTCAACTATAACATATTATGGTAAAAAATATTTTCCTTATAAAAATAACAAAGTTCAATACATACAATCTCGAATTGATGTAATTGTACTTAAATCGTTTATTAATGAATTATATCTTAGTTACAATAATCAAATATATGAACTAAAAGAAATAGCACTAAAACCAATTATTAAAGACAACTTGATAAAAACTAAAAAAGTTTATATACCCAATAAAAATCATCCTTGAAGATATGGATATCAATAATTCCTAATTAAAGTTATATAAGATTTACATTTTTTGAATACTAAACCATATAAATTTTTAAAATGTTTGTATATGAGCAAATTTGGTGCTTTAAAATTGATTTTAAAGATATAAAGAGATTACAAATTCAATATCTTCCTCTTTTACATTTTTTTGTGATTTTCTACTAGAACTTTGACTTTTGCTTGTTGAAGCTTCACTGTTTACTTTTGATTTGTCTTTTTGAAATCCAAGAGCATTAGTAACTCTTTTTTTCTTTTTTTCTAGTATTTTATAAAATACTAGAAAAAAAGAACTTTCATTGTTAATTGAAAAAATTTAGGCAAAAAAAGCACGATTATTATATCCACTAGTTGAAGGTTGATTTGTCAACTCCATTGAATTTATTTCTTCTTTTTCAAGTTCTTTTAATAAGTTTTTTTTATTGTTATTTATTTTACAATTATAAATACAATAACCAATAATAATTGATGTTGTAATTAATCCATAACCAATAAAACCTGTTGTTGGTCAAAAATAATCTGACTCATAAAAATTAGTTAAATAATTTTTAATATTTGTTCATATATCTTTTTTTGTTTCAAAAAGTTCAGTACTAGTATTATTAGCATTATTAGTTTGATTATTGAAATTTGTCATTTCAGTTGTTGTTATTTTATTGAATATTTTTGATACAGGAGTTGAGATTACAGATGGTAAAGTAGTTATGTTATTAATAATTACCGATAGCATACTATCATTTCATGAATTGGTCTCCATATAAACTATCCTTTCAAAATAAAAACCTATTTGTTTAAAAATAAAACAATGGGTTAAAAACTATATTTAGTTTTTAACAATATTATAATTAATAAATTTTTAAATATTAAATATTTCTATATTATAAAAAATAGAAACTAAAATTTTCAGGATTATTTAAAATTTGTGTATTTTACTGAAATAGTTTAAATTTCCCAAAATAATTTAGTTTTTTTGATAAGTATTTTGGGAAATTTTCACTCGATATTGACATGCAATCAAAAGTCAAGATCAACCTTCAACAAGTCAAGAACATGTTAATGGATATCATCAAGAAAATTTAGAAGTTAGAAATAAAGACAATATTAATTACACAAGAACAGAAAGTCAAGATCAACCTTCAACAAGCGATGAAGAAGAGTGAATAGATGATACTAATAGTCGTTATGGTGGAATAACACAAAAAAGATTGGATATTAATAGACGTTGAAAATATCGTACGAGATTTGAACCTGGTGTAGTATATTCTGGTATAATGATTCATGAAAATGTTATTGATATTTCTAATGATTTAAAATGACAGAAAACTATTCGTTTGAAAAACGGTAGAGTGATTTTAGAATTATCAAATTTAGATGAAAATAATCAATTTGAACAAAAATTTAAAATATATGAAAATGAAAATGCATACCTTAGTGATTTAAAATCATTAGATTTAAGTACTTTTACAGAAATAAAACAAAAAACACCTATTAATTGATATTTTATTATCGCTGCATTAGGAATTATTCCTATTGTTGTGTTTGCACGAACTACACAAAGAGTATTTTCAGTTAATATTACAGATAATAAACCTCATCCATCTAGTGATTGAATAGCTAATATTCTTGACGTTACTAATGAAAAAACACAGTATAATCTTATGATGGCAAGTGCTGATATTATTTTTAGTCTTCTTACTGGTGAAATTTTTAAATGATCGCGTAAGGTTATTAGTCCTTGTTGTCAAAGTAGAAGTGTTGCTAATTCCCCTGTTAATAATTCATATTTTATTACATCATTAATTCATCTTTGATCAACATTTAGTAATCATGTAGTTGTTACTGCTGCTGCAATGTATACTCTCGATAGTTTTACTTGACCAAATTATGGCTGAAAATTAATTGATAAATTTAATATCTTATCTACTATTGCTAGACTTTATGCTATGACAACTATTAATAATGGTTTTAAATGATCATTAAGTACATTAAATAATGAGTTTCAATTATCTGATAAGTTTAATTGTTGTTTAAATATTTTTAGTAAAATAGTTAATTTTATTAATGAATTATGTTACCCTTTAAAAGGTTTTATTGCACTTGTTAGTTTTGGTGCAATTACATTTAGTAGTAATGCACTTAAAACTTTAGCATCACTTGTTGCTGAAAATGGGTTTACAGATGGTTGTTCGATATTCCCTAATAAATTTTTTACTTTAGGAATGTTGGGAACAGCTACAGCAATGTTAATAACAGATGGTTTAAATTTACAGTTAGATAATTATAAAAAACCACTATTACAACCATTTCTAAATGGAGCAAAATGAATTTGAACTAAAACAAAATCATGTTGTATAAATAATGAAAATGATAATGGATATGGTTCTATAAATAATGATAATGTTGAAGATGGAGTTGTTATTAATAATCCTGAAAATGATATAAAAGATTTATTAGAGCAACAAGCAATAACTGAAGCAAAAAAACAAATTTAAATGGTTTATTTAAAAAATTTAATTTATTTAATATAAATGAAATCAATGAAACACAACCATCAGTAAGTGAGCATTTTTCAGATTCACGATATACTGTGATATAGTTTAGTTTAAATTAATATTAATCACTCTTTTTATAAGAGTGATTTTTTATGATTATATATTTTATTTTTTTAAAAAAATATATACTTTTTTTAGATATTTTTTAAGAGTTAGAAAAAAATAATTTAAAATTTTATATTTGAAAGGAGTGTTATTATGGATAAAAAAAGAATAGAAGAAGAAAAAAAACATGGAGAAGAAGCAAAGAAATGAAGAGAAGAATGTAAAAAAATAGAAAACGAGATGAAGATGCAAGAAGAACAATATAGAAAGAAAAATGAAACTAAAAAGAATTTATAATATTTACTAGAGTTTTATTTATATTAGGATTGAAAGTTATTTTCTAGTTTTAGTATCTTTAAAAATTTAAATTAAATTTAATAAATTTTATATTTTTTAAATAGAAATAACTAGTTAAAATAATTAAGTTTTAACTAGTTAATTTTTTTAATTTAAAGATAAAGAATAAGATAAAACTTTATAAAATTATGTAGTAGATATTAAAGCTGGTTGATGACAAATTAAACTATGAATGCCACTTTTACCAAGAATAAGTTCTCGAGCATCAAATAAAACAATTTGTTTATTATTAAATACATTTGTTTTTGATAAAATATCTAGAAGTTTAGTTTCACTTTCTTCATCATTGAAAGTAGGAATAATAACAACTTTGTTACTTATATATAAGTTAAGATAACTAGTGACAAGTTTTTGATTTGCTAGGATACGATTATGATAAATGTTAAAATCAATCATTTTAATATCATCACTATTACGAACGTCATTTTTTGGTAAAGGAATTTTTATAATTTTATATTTTTTGCCATGAGCATTTATTGATTTTGATAATACATCTCAACAATTTTTAACAGCAAGATAACGATCATCAATAGTATTTTCTGTTCAACTTAATAAAATAGTATTACTATCAACTATACACATGATATTATCTAATCTTCCTTTGGTTTCATCATATGGTAATCCATAAGGTATTCAAATAATATTTACAACATTTAGATAGTCTTTTAAATACATTTCTATTTGCTCTTGTGATAAATTAGGATTACGTTCTTGGCATAAAATACCTTCATAACTAGCAAAACAAGTACCTTCACCATCTAACATAATCATGCTAGATTCTAAAATGATTGGTAGAAAATAGTAATCAATTTTTTGTAGTTCAAATATTTTGTATGCTATCATATCATCATCATTTCAAGGTGAATAAATACCTGCTATTTCTCCACCTCAAGCATTAAAATTAAATTTTAAGCCTCTAATATTCTTTGTTTCTTTATTTTGAAGAAAGATTGGACCATAATCACGAATAAAGCAATCATTAGTAGACATTTCGATAATTGTAATATTTTTATTGGGAGCGTGTCGAAGATGTCGATAACTAAAAAGTTTTAAAAATAGCTCCTTTCTTTTTTTACCCTTGAATTAAAAATAAATGACAAAAGACGAGAATAAAAATCTTGTCTTTTTTTTGTAATTGTAAAATTTTAAAATTTTTAATAACCGTCTTTAACGCTATTATCAACACGTGTTAGGGAACTAAAAAAGTGAACTACAACACAGTTGTTAAAAATAGTAGCTAGAACATGTGGACTTGCATGGATAAATAAAAAGTGGAGTGATACCTAATAAAATATACTAACCATTAATGGTAATTCTTGGGGTGGGAGCGAATTGGAAACTAGTATATATAGACCTGTTGTAGGGACCTATTGTATTAATTCTATTCTTTATTTAACCAACCTTGCCACTCCCCAGTGAGCAAGTGTTGGTTTTATTTTTTATTTTTTTTGAAAAATTTTTTTGGGCGAGAAAATAAATTTCAAACTTGTAAAAAAAATTGAGCGGTGCCGGTTCAATTAAAATATTAATTTGTTTAACACAAATTAAATAAATATTGAATCGAATGCCTCGATTTCTTTTTAAAATTTCACAATTTATTTTTGAGCCCAGTTTTCATGGAATGAATAAAACTAATAGTAGTATTATTAATAATCTAAAAATCAAAATATATGTTCTTTATGCTAGAAGCAACAGAACATATTAGAAAAGGAATATTAAATGAAAAATTATTTTTGCTGAACATGTAAACAAAAACAATTATATTATTTATTCTTTACTACTAGTGATATTAAAACAAGAAAAAAATTTTTAAGAGACAAAAATGGTAAAGCAATTTGTTATGACTGTATTTTAAAAATAAGTTAAGTAGGAGGTATAAATATGGATAAAACAAACTGTACAATAGATGATTGTAAACTTTTTATTAATCATGATGGTAAATGTAAAACTGAATATGATTTTTGAATTAATAAAGAAAAATTAAGAGAAAAATTTAAAAAAGAAGTAATTAATAGATATAAAGAAAAATTAATTTATTATCTTGATAATGAATTTATTGAATTACTTAAAGATGATATTAGTGATGTAATTAAAATTATTATTAGTAATTGAAAACTTAAATTAATAATGAAATTACAAGAAAAAATTCAAAATGGTGACTTTGAATAATGCAATATGACTTAATTATTGGTATTGATCCCGCTGGTATTGGTAATAATGGAATGGTTATATATTCAAGTGAAACTAATAATATTACTTTTAATGAAACATTCAAAACTAAAACAGTTTTAGAAAGTAAAAATATATATAAAGAATATTTTAAATTAATTAAAAAACAATTTATTAATCAAAAAATATTAGTTATTGTAGAAAATTTCTTTTTAAGCTCAAAACAATTATTAACTAATCCATTAGCAACACCTAAGATTATTGGTGCATTAATGGTATTAGTAGAAGATGTTATGAATTGAGATTATTTAGAAAGTGAACCAAAAAATAAAACTAATAATTTAGAAAATTATAAAGGAAATATAAAATTAACAAAACATGAACAAGATGCTTATAAGCATATTCAATACTATTTAAGGAATTATAAAAATGAAAGATAAAGCAAATTATGTCAAATTAAAAGTAAAACTGAGTAACACTATTGAAGCAAAATATTACGAAAAAGGTAATAAGGAATTATATTATAGTGTTCGTGGTCAATGAAATGGATTAAATTATGTTACTTTAATTTTTAATAACCCAAAATTTTATAGACGATGTATTTTATTAAACAAAAACGATGAAATTATTGTAACTGGTCAAATTTTTAATACTTTAAATATTCCTAAAAATCGTGCATTTTGTTCAATCAATGTTAAATGATTTAAAAAATGAAAAGAGTAAAAAAATGATTAAAAATACACCATTAGAATATATTAATGACAGAATTAATCAGCATAAAGAAAATATTAATAAATATACAAAAGAAATTGAAAGATTGCAAAATTTTATTAAAACAAATGAAATTAGAATGACTGAATTAGAAATAATAAAAGATATTTTACAAAAAGGAGAAAAAATATAATGAATTTTAATCAAAATCCAAAACAAATGACTGATTTAGTAATAAAAAAAGATATGGAAAAAGTATTAGAAAATTTAAAAATTAAAATAGGAACTCTTGCATTTAATAATATTGAAGAAGAAATACATTATATAAATTTAATAATAAATAAAATGTCAGAACATATTTATTCATTAGAACAAGAAATAATTAGAAAAAATCAAATAATAAAAGATATATTGTAACAAGAAAAACTTGAAATTGCTAATCAAATTAAAAATAAGGAGAATAATTAATGATAATATTACCTACTTTGTTTGAAAATAAAGATGAAATTGAAATATTATCACCATTTCCAAAAGCAATTCATACAAGTAATGATATTAGAGCAATTATTTTAAGACAATACCCAAATGTTAAATCCAAACACATAATTGTTTCTGACCCCGAAAGTAATGTTGCATTAATAGTTGGTGATAATGATGTTTATCAAGGTTGAATTAAAGTAACAATTAAAAAATTAGAAATTAAAGGAGAATAAATAAATGCAGAAGGAAAAAATTAAAATTAGAATTCATGAATTTGAATTATATGATTATCAAGTAAATACTTTATTAGATATTGTAAGAGAAATGTTAAAAGCAAATAAAGGAGAATAAATTATGTTAGATGAAATTTTAAAAGTAATTTTTGATAGAGCAGATAAAAAAGAATTAATTTATATGATAGAAAGATTAATTCTTTGTACTAATAATCCGTCAGAAACAAAAAAATGATTGATTAGAGAATTTGATAAAAATCATTATGTTTTAGAAAAATTATTACAAATAAAAGGAGAAAAAAATGGAAACAAATAATTATACTTTAACCAAATTAATTAGAACTGGTATAAATCCAATTTGTGCAATGATTGGTACAAGTGCTTATTATGGTCAAGTAATTGCAAATCCAGTTTTAGGTTCAATTAATAGTTTATTATTTGGTAAAAAATTAGGTTTAGATATATGAAATTTAAATCAAAGACCAAATACTAAAACTAAATTAATTAATAGTTCTAAAAAAATTATTTTAGGTTTAGGAACAATTGGTTTAGCAAATTATAGTAAATGAACAGAAAATAATATTACTCCAATTATTCCAACAACACCAACTCCAATAACTACTACAACTACAACTGAGGGTCCACCATGATTATTATTAGATAAACAAGATAATCAGTCATTAATGGATTGAGATACATATATTAGTTTAAATGCTTATGGTATTTCAAATCTTATTAGTGGATTAACTGAGTTAATACCTAATAAATTTGAAGCAATAAGAAAGATATGTAATATGGCTACTGGTGGTTGTTTAATATCAAGTGGTGTTGCTATGGGTATTAATAATGATTTTAATAATGCTTATGCAGTACCTACCATAATTGCTGGTGCAAGTGAAATAATCCATAATTTACTACCAATGGAAACAACTAATCATATTGAAGAAATGCAAGAAACATCATTTAATAATGAAACTGCAAGATTAATTAATGATAATAGATTCACAATTAATAGTGAAACAACTAGTCAATATGGTAGTGATAATCTAAGCGAAGTACCATTAAATACTGATAATGCTTCATTAAATTGAGATTACAATCACATGAGTTTATAAAGGAGGTGAAAAGTATGAATAAAGAAAAATTAATTCAATATTATGATGATAAATTAAAACAACATGAAAAAGATTTAGAAGACATACGACTGAATGAACGTTTAATTGCAAATCTTTTAATGGATGCAAAATGTATGATTGAAAGAATTATTAAAGGTGAATTTGATGAATAATCAAAAATAAAAAAATAAATAGTTGAAAGGAAAATATTGAAATGAAAGAATTTTTACATGAATTAATAATTATTGGAACAAGTGTTGGAATATTAATTTGCAGAGAAATTATTGTTTTATTAAAAAGATTTATCACAACTCCAAAACATGTTAGAGCAAATAATAAAATTATAAAACATCAAAAAAAATTAGCAAAATTAAATGAAAAGATTAATAAAGAAAATAAATAAAAAAGTGGTGATGTAAATGTTAGAAAATGAAAATAATGTTCAACAAACAACTGAACCTTTAACTGAAAATAATGCTTCTTCACAAGAAATAGAAAATAAAGTTAATGAAGCAGAAAATAAGTTAAATAAACTTAATCAAGAAATTAAAGAAAAAGAAATGATTAATATATTTAAAAAATATCAAGTTAAAACGGAATTTTATGAGTTTTTAAAATTTAAAACAAGTAATATAGAAAATTCAAAAATTGAAGAAAGTATTAAAAAAATGATTAAAGAACAACCAGTATTTAAAGAAACAATTAATACAGGTGGCAAACCACAAACAATAATAACAAATCAACAAAATTCAATAAAAAGTACATTATTGGATTATAAAAAAAATAATAATTTATAACAGAAAGGAAATCAAAAAATGGCAATACAATTCAATAAAAATTTAGATAATACCGAAAAATTAGTAGAAGCACCAGAGTTTATAGAATTTTATAAACAATCAAATTCACCATGAGCAAGTTTTTTTCCTATCGAAATAGTTAATTCAACCAAAATTGAATTTATAGTTAAAAAACCAAAAAATTCAGAAATTAAAGTATTAAAATGAAATGATAAAAGTAAAGGATTAGATGTTAGTTATGCTGAAACTATTAAAATTTTAAAAGAAATTAAAGAAGAAGCAGTTGCAGGTGAAATAATTGCTAATGTTGATTTAAATGCTGAAAATGGACAAAATTTATTAAATACAATGCAATATGAAGTTGCTAATGACTTAGCAGATTATTTAGCAAATAATGATACAAATGTAATTGCAAAATATGCAACTAAAGTAGATATTACTGATAAATCACCAGTAGGATACTTAAAATCAATGTTAGATGCTTGAAATACTTTATTTCAATTAAGAAATAGTAATAATTGTCGTTTTTTTATTACTAATAATCTTTATGATAATATTGTTTATTTAGCTAATAATAAAGGTTTAATTACTGATAATCAGATTGCACAACAATTAAGATTAAATGGAAATGATTTATATATTAAAGGTGTACTATGTCAAATTGTAATGGATGATTATATGACATTTACTGATAATAATGAAACTAAAATTATGTCTTTTGTTTTAGCAACACCAAGAGCAATGAAAAGATATATGTTACAAAATACAGTTGTATATGTTCAAGATATTGCTGATGGTAAAGTTGGAAGAAGATATTTAGTTGGTGGAGAAGTAACTGGTGAATCAATACCCTATATAACAGATGAAGAAACAACTTCACGCTGAATGTTATGTGCAATTGTTAATAATGATAAAAATGATTTAAAAACTAAGATTACAAGTTTAACAACTGATATTACTGCAAATGTTAATAACAATAATAGTGAATTAAATACACAAATAAAAAGTACTAATGAACTTAAATCATTAAATCCAAATTTAACAAATCCAACTATTAAATATTTTAGTGATGCACAAGGAAAAACTAATGTAAGTAATCAAAAACAAAAAGCGGGTGACTTATATATAACTATTACTGCAAATGTTAATGATTTAAATTATAAAGGAACAACAAATCCAATTAAAATAACTCTTAAATAAAGGAAATTAATATCATGCCAATTGGTACAACTAGTACAGCAATACTTTTAAACATAAATAAACCAAAACATACTAGAACAAGTAACCAACAAGAAAATAAAAGTTTTTGATGAGAAATTTTAGAAATGATTGGTGTACAAGTTATAGCAGTAGCACTTGCTCCTTTTACTGGTGGATTAAGTGAAAGTGTAGCCCTTGGATTAGGTGCAAGTGATTTAGTTGCTAGTATTAGTGCTGTTGGTGTAGAGTTTTTAACTGATTTTACTATTAATCAAGTTTATGATTATTTAAAAGGAAATGTAACAAAATTAAATACTTTCTTTAATATACTTCCTGCATTTGCTGGACTTAATAAAATTAGTCGTGGTTATCGTACAAGTAAATTTATTAAACTAGCACAAAAAACTAAAACATTAGAACAAGTGGGAATTAAAGAAGCAAAAAATTTACAAGAAATTATTAGTCAAGTAAGTGGAAAAGAAATTTTAACAGATAAAATTATTGGTAATAAACGTTATTTAATGAATTATATTTTTACTCCTAATCGTGAAACAGTATTACGAGATTTAGGTTATGTTGCTGAAAGACAATATAAAAATAATTTTCAAAAATTAGAAGCACAAGAGTTAAAAGATTACTTATTATTACAAAATACATTAATAAAACTAAGTCCACAATTAACTCCTAAATTTAAAATTAAAGATATTGAAAAAGCAAATAACTTTTTAAAAAAATTTAATACTGATTTAAAAAAAGTATTATCTATGAATCAGCATGATTGATTAAATTTAGTTCATACAATACATACAGAAAATAGATATGGAAAAACTTTAATTTTAGATTTACAAAAAATTCGTGCTAATTCTATTAAATTTAATTTTAAAAATAATATTATTCATCAACTTGTTTTAAAAGCAAATCAAACTTTTAAATATTTTGATATTAGATTTTATTTAAAAAAAGGTTTAAATAAATTTTGAAAAGATACACCATATTTTGAAAAAATAAGAGAAAGTATATATAAATTACAAGAAAAATTTGAAAAGTTAGAAAAACAAGCATTTGAAAAAATTAATAAATTAAAAGAAAAAGCAACTGATTTATTTACTAGTGCAGAAAAAAGAGCAATTAAACATGCACAATTAATTCCATTAAATTCACCAGTATTTATGGGTTGTAAAATTCAACCTTTGTCATTAGATAAATGTGCAATTACTATTTATCATCGCAATCCTAAATATAAACCAATTACAGTTGTTGATAGTATTCTTAAAGCAAAAACTTTTGTTACTCAAATACATCCATTCCATTGATATCGTTGATATAGTGGTTGATACATTGGTTATGGTGTTAATCGTAATAAATGATTAAAAGCAATAGCATTTGCTCCACCAGTTTTACAACAAGTAATTAGAGATAGTTTTAAAGTATATAGAGAAATATTTAGAATAATAAGAACTTATCATAAAGTAGTAAATGTTATTAATAATCCTATTGAAAATATTAACAAATCATTTAAAAATGTTGGTTTAAAATTTAGTGTTAATACTTTATTTGGTACTGGATTATTACATCATTTAGAAAAATTTGCATATAGTCAAGTTGTAACAAAAAGTAAGAAAAAATTAAAAAAAGGTAAAAATAAAATACAAAAAGAAATTGAACATATAACACATAAAAAAACAAAAAAACATACTCATCATTATAAACAAGCATTTTTTAAGGAATGATAAATTATGATTAATAAACTTTGAACTGATGTTAGTCTTGAAAATTATAATAACTGATATCCATTAACTGGAAAAATTACAGAAACACCACAGCAATATATACAAACATGACCTAATGTTAATGATTGATTTAAAACTTTTGCTATTCGTGCTCAAAATGATATTAATGCTTATCTTGATTTTATTTTATCTAAATTTCCTTTTGATAGTTTTAAAGATGAATTAATTAAAGAAACATTAAGAGATATGGTTTATGTTATGGTTGAACATTGAGTATTTAATCGTACACCAATTGAATTTAATGTTGATGCTACTATTCAATTTAATAATGGTATTCAATTTAGTGCAAATAGTACTCCTACAATTAATGTTTGAGATTTAGCACCTAGTAGAATGAAAATATGAGCAAGATTAACAGAATTAAAACAAATATTTTCAAGTTATAATGATGATGAAATAGATGTTGAAAAAATTGACTTAAAAGCATTTTATACTAGAAATCAAATTGATAAATTAATTAAAGAACAAAAAGAATTTACATTATCAAAACAAATGAAATTGTATGATGATTTAGTTGATGATAATGAAAATGAAATATATAGAGGTCCTGTTACAAAATTTATAAATAAAGGTTATGTTGCAACAGATTATGATAAAGAATCTGAAACAATGATTTTAGATTGACCTGATGAAATTGGTACATTACCACCCGAAGCATTACAAAATAATCCACAAATTGGTGATTATACACATGCACCAACTTGTGATTTTTCTGCTAAACAACAAAAACGAATTACTACTAATGAAAATGAAATTACAAAATTAAATACTGAATTAATTAAAGCAAACGAAAATATTAATGATGTTAAAAATAATTGATTTAATATCGAAACTAGTCCCCTATGAAAAAAAGTTGAAAATAATAATATAGAAACATTTAAATGATATTTTATTAAAATCAGTTATCAATATTCAACAGAAAATGACTTTATGAAATTTTATAAAGTAATTAAAATTTATTTAAATAATGTTTTTAATGAATTTGAATTATTAAATGTTGATTCCATGACTTATAATGAACAAATCTCAAATAAAAATATTTTAAATATTGGAACTATTTACTATGACAATAGAAATAAAAAATTTAGGGGTGGAGGTAATTCTTATCCTGAACGTGGAAAAATTAATTTAATTGGTGATATAAAAGAAATATATCAATATCAAGGAATAGATACGCCAACTGAATTTATAGCAGAAGAAAGTACTGAACGTGATTATTATACAAAAATAGAAACTAATAATTTATTAGATAAAAAGCAAAATAAATTAACTACTGGCGAAAATATTAAAATTGATGAAGTAACTAATACTATTAGTGCTATTGGTGGTAAAACTGATTTATCTGATTATTATAAAAAAGAAGAAGTAGATAAAAAAATAGAAGATAAAATGGATAAAGACCATTTTAAATATGTTTTTTCTATCAATACTATTAGTACTGAAATTCCTAATTTAGAAACTACTGATAAAACTATTGCCGGTGCTATTAATGAATTAAAAGATATTCCTCCAACACCAAGTCCAAGTCGTTCAAATTGAAAAGAAGTAGGAACAAGAGAAAAAAATAAATGAGATAATTGACAAATTACTTATGATTTTATAGTTAATAAACATTATAGAGTTTATTATTCTTGAAGTATATATAATCCAGTTTATACTATACAAGAATTTATTATAACTGATAAAAAAATTGATGGTGTACAAATACAAACCTTTAATGATAGTGCTAATATAGTAATTTTATCAGTTCAACATGCAAAATTGATTACTATTTATAGCGGAAAAGGTAATTTAAAAGGTAATGTATGAAAATTAGAAGAATTACAGGAATAATATTATGTTTTTTAAAATTATAAAAATTATTTTAGGTTTAATTGGAGTACTATTATCTTCTGCAACTGCTGGTTTAATTATATTTATTATTGTAAAAATTGTATTAAAAATTAATCAAATATTTTAGAAAGGTGGTGAATATTATGTTAAGTTTATTTAAAAGAAAAGATAAAACAAATACTAGTGATAATCAAAATGAAAAAGTAAAATTTTTAACTAATAAAAATAAAAGTACACATGCTTCTATTTTAAATTATTTTGGTTTTAATGATTTTAACCATGAAACTTATTTTACTGATTTTGTAGCAGAAAATAATGCTAATTTATATAATGCTCCATTAGATATTAATAATGAAACTATTAAAAAATACTTAATTCAGCAAGAATTTTATAGAAAAAATTGAAATTCTATTTTTAAATTAAGCAAATTAGGAATTAGTGGTTATTTAATTTTTATTGCTAATGATGATTTATATTTTCAAGTAATAGATATTCAACAAAGAGTTTATGATATTACCGGTAAATTAATTCAATGTACTATTTTTTATGATAGTTATCAACAAAATGCACAAAATGTAAGATTATTTGAAATTTATACATTAAATAATGAACAAGTAACTATTAATCGTGCAATTTATAGTATTAGTGATAATAAAAAACAATTTCCATTAGATTTTAAATCATTCATTAATAATCCAAATTTAGAGCAAGAACAAACACTAAATATTAATTATATACCAATAGCAATTATGCGAAATAAAGCAAATGAATTAGCAGATTGTGATAAAGTAATGGATAAAATTAAAGCATTAGATGTTATTTATGAACAAATTGTTTTAGATACTATTTTAAACTCACCTAAATTTATTTTTAATCAAACTTATGGGAATGTTCAATCAGCATTAGAACAAACAGTAAGAACTTTGGTTACTAAAAACTACATATTTAAAAGTGGTGGAGATAATAACGAACAAAATGAAAATATTAATATGACAAATAGTAATTTTAAAGGTAAAAATTTAACTGATATATACGATTGAAATGTTAATGAAATATTTAAACGTTGTGGTATTCATATACCAAGTCAAAAGAAATCTGCACAACAATCAGTTCCCGAAAGTACAGCAGTAAATATTTCAACTATTAACTATATTGAACAAAAATTATGACAATTTAATATTGATATTCTTAAATTTATTCAAATATTAGTACGTTTAGATAAAGACTTATTAAATAGTAAAACATTTAATATTAATGATGAACAAGAAATTAATAATTTAACAGTGAGATTAAAATTATTTAATCCCGAAAATAACCAATTAATAGGAGAAAACAATGGAAAACAACAACAAACCACAAACGAAATTTCCACAGAAACAAACTAAACTTAATCAAGCAGAAGTAGAAAATGATTATTTAATTGATAATATTCCTTATGACTTTACTAATATGATGAGAGCAACTAGTGACCCCGATATTAATAGAGCATACGATGAATTTAAAAAAAGAACAATTTATATTTATGAAATTGAACGTTTATTTAAAAATAATGAAAATAATACTTTAAAATTTTCAGCAAATACTATTAAAATCGGATTTATTGATATTGAAAAAGTATTAAAAACTACTGCTGTTGAAACATCTGATTTTACTATGCAATTAAATCAAAGAGCAAGTACAAATATTAATGATAATACAATTGAATATAGTATGACTGATATTAAAAATTTAATTTTTCAAGAAATAAATTTATTAAATCAATTTAAGTTATATGCTGTTTCTATTAATGAACCTTTAACTGAAAATAATATTGATAATTTATATATTATTAATAATTATTCACAGCCTTATCAAAATCCAAAAACAAGAAGTACTAAAAGTATTACTATTATTAAAATTAAAGATTTTAAAACAAGAGATGGTTATCCAATTATTATTAAATTACAAAAACCATTAGATAAAGATACCAAAGTTACTGGTTTAAAAATTAAAGCCCCTAGAAGCATGATTTTTGGCAATATAAAGGTACTTGGTGAAGTTGACAATATGGAAGTATACCCTAAGTTATTTGTTAAAGATAAGATAGCATTTCCCTTATTATCAATGCCTATTGAAACTCAACCAAAAGTTAGAATTTTACAACAATGATTTAGTGAACAAATATTACCTTGAAATTTAGCAAAACAATTTATTGGACAAGAAAAATCAGTTTTAGATTTAATTGCTATTGGTGGTGGAACTGAAACAAGAAAAGAAATTATTAATAATGCAAAAATAACATATGCAAAAATTGGTAAATATGATGGACCATCCCCAATACCGAAAAAATTAGCTGATTTTGAAATGAAAAAGAATGAACAATATTTATTATATAGTCATCAAGAACCAAACCCACCATATCCAAGTAGAAATATTGTTATTGAATTATCACAGAACTTTAATGATATTGAAATTGAAATAAATGATAAACCACCCATTGACAGTCTACAACAACTATTATTAGATATGCTAAGTTATACATATAATTATAATAGGAATTTTGATGGTGCAACATATGATGATAAAGGTGTTCCAGACAATGAAATTGCAAAGTTAAGAGCAAAATTTGAAGGACAAAAACCAGAAGAAGTAATAACTAATTTATTTAAACAATGAAAATTGGATTATCCAAATTATATAAATTTACCACAAGTTCATATTTTTAAGAAACTAGTAATTATGTTATCAAATAATATTTATTCAATTATGTCAATTAATAAAGGTTTAAATGATGATAATAAAATTTTGTTACCCTATTATTTTGAATTAAAATCGAGTCCAATAAAACCTACTGGTAAAGATATTTGAAGATTTAAAGATACCAAAGTTATATTAAAATCTGAGTATTTTGATTTTACAGATATGAATAACATTAAACTAAGAAATAATGATATTAGTCAAAATGAATTATTTAAATTAGACGATAATCAATTTAATTGATTATCTATAACCAATGAACTAGAAACTAATAATATACCTTCATTAATTCCATCAGATTGAACATTAGCAAATGGCGAATATGGAAAATATTTTACAAAATTAATCATTAGTAATAATAAAATTGAAAATGCTTTAAATTTATATGGTTCAAATAAATCTCAATTATTTTCTAAATTGGAATTTTATAAAGAAATATCACAAATTGATAATAATAGTGAATTTGAATTACAAATCGAAAATCCGATTAATAATCTAAATCGGATTGAAATTAGTGGTGTTTTTGGTTCCGGAAATTATGATTTTATTTTAATAACAGATAAACAAGAAATTGATTTAAAAAATATTAATTTATTCGATAAATATAATGAAAATATTTCTTATATTAACTTAGAAATTTAATTATTCAAAATAATTATTTGTGTAAGTACCATCTCATTTTACATCTTCATCATGATGTTTAATTTTTGAAAAATACAATCTAGTTTTATCAGGGCTATATCATTTATTTCATCAAATTGTAGTTGTACCTAATACTTTTTCTCCATTTGGTTTTAAATAGTAATTTTCCATTTTATTGGTAAGCACCCCCCCCATGATTAATCCTATTGTTCCAGTTGTTGCACCAGTTAGTGCTAATGCTAATGTTATTTTACTTAAATTTGTTTTTATTCATGTTTTCATATTAAATTACTCCTTTTTTCCTTAATTTTACTTTTAAATTGTACTATTTTTGATTATTTTTACAAGTATGCTTTTAAATGCAAAATAACGCCTAAATTAAAGGCGTTTATTTTATAATACCTATACTATTAATTATATTGAAATTGTTTATTATATAGCAAATGTGAAGATACTTTTTTTCACAGTAGCATTATTTTTACCCCTAATTACATTTTTATATGGATACAGTGCATAAAACAGAGCATCATAAGGGTCTTGATACATATTTTTGTCAGGAATATTAGTTTTTGTTTCATCATAACGTAATTCTTCTAAACATTGAGTTGTTTTTGGTAAATCATCTTTATTTGCGTAAAAGTTTCCATAACTCATAATATTTCTCATTCAAACTACTCTATTAGTTAATCCGGCTTCTTGATTTAAATTTGAAGCATGTTTAATAGCAGTTTGTGTTATTAAAATAGTATTGTATTCATCAATTAATTTTTGATTTAATCAATCCATTGCTGTTCTTGCTTTATCATCATAAAAATAAATTGCTTGTTCAAAATTTTCAAAATTATCCATTAATCCTAAAATTTCATTAACATAAGCATTAATTTTTTCATTTTCATTTATAAAGTCATTTGGTGTAACTACTAATTCACAAATAATATAAGCATCATAATAACCAGTATTATTATATTCTTTAAAACCAACTACCATAAATACAGTATGGTCTTTTGGTCCCGTAGCTCAATCAATACCAACACTATAAAAATCAAATTTATACATTTCTTTTTCTTGATTATAAAATTGTTTTAAATCATATGATTGTCAATATTTTACTGTTTTTTGAAATGGGAAAATTGTTGCATCACTATCTAAAAATTCAAAACCATAATAAACAGTATTATATTCATCTTCATTACTTTTTTTCATTTCTAATAATTTTCTTTTTTGGATATCCGGTAACTTATCTCAAAATGGTTTAATAGTGAATCTTAAAACAAATAAACCTAAACCACTAAACATGTCTTTATTTTCATAATAAACTTTGCCAATTTTTTTAAGATTTTCCATTACTTCATTATTTAATGGTAAAAATGGCGTACAGTATTTTAAATAAAATGGATGATATTTATCATAAGGATTGCATGTAAAAGTCATAAAAAAGTTTTTATAAAAATAACGAGTAATCTTTTTTCCAAAAGTAGGGCTATATATATTTTTATCAATAAAAGTTCAATTTCATTCTTTAATTGGTTCATTTGACACTTTAATTCTGTTACTTCTAAACATAGATATTTCTAATCGCTCATAGCGATATGTTAATTCTTTATCAGTAAGTGTTTCTTTTTCTTCTGCCATGATTATTTCATCTGTTCTTGAACCTAAAAAACTTGACCCACCTGCTTCTTTTCCAAAAATTTTATTACCATTAGCATAACCAATAAAATCAATTTGTTGATTACTTGGAAAGATAATACATCCCCCATCCTTAGTAATTTTTCATTTAATGCCATGTGGATTATTAGGTAATAAATTAATATTATATGTATCTAATAAAACTTGACAAACATTCATTAAAGCACCAATTGTAGTTTCACTATGAGTATTTTCATATCTTCTTACTTCTTGGACACTACTATCACTAAAATTACAACATATAAATAAATCAAATGCTAAACAGTTTCAAGTTTTTCTTGTTCCACGTGCTGTTGGTATAAAACGATAAAAACAATTAGTAGTAAAATATTCTGCTCATTCATCACCAACAAATGCTTTAAAAATATCTCAACTAAAACTATAATTATTATCACTAAAATTAAGATTATATTTTTTATTCAGTTGTGCATAACTACTAATAAAAGCCATATTTTACTCCTTATTAACATATATAAGTTAAAATTAAATTATTTAAAAGAAAGGAACATTAAAAATGTTAACACTACCATTTCCTAATCTTTTTGATTGAGACAAACACGATTTTAATCAAGATGAATTAAGTTTAAAACAAACAGAAGAATTATTTAAAAAAATAGATGATTATTTATGAAGTACATGTGATAAATCTAAATATAAATCATATAGATTTAGACAACGAAAACTAAAAGCAAAAAAAGGTTTATTAACTTATAAACGACGTATTTGTACTTATTATAACATAGAAAAACAAAAAACTGAATATGCATCCTTATTAGATAACTATCTTGGTGTTAAAAAATATAGTAAACTTGCACCTAACGTTATTAAACAAATTTTAAAATATTTTGCTGATGGTAAAAAGTATCGTGATGTTTGTGATACTTTTATTGAAGATTTAATAAGTAATAGTACAGTTTGTAGAACATATCAAAAATTTGAATTACCAAAAGCAAATATTCCCAAAATACCATTACAACCAAATCAAAATTTATATGTAAATATTGATGATGGTCATCGAAAATTTAAGTTTAATGAAAAACACAATACTAAAAATTGTAAAAAATGTTCGATGAGATTAATAGTAATGTGTACTGGTAAAAAGAAAAATGGAAAATTAATTAATAAAAGAGCTGTATGTAAAATAAGAGTATCAAAAACAGAAATTGGTGCTGAAAAAACCGCAAAATTAATAGAAAAATATGGTAATTTATTTTTTGAAAACTTTGACCAAGCAAATTTAATAGTTTGTGGAGACAGTGCAAAATGAATTAGAAAAACTGCTACCATTTTAAATGCCAAATTTATTTTAGATAAATTTCATGCTTTTCATGTTTTATTTCTTGGTATCATGGCTGGAAGAAGAAAAAATCAAATTGCTAAATTACACTATCAAAATGCAATAAATTTATTTGCCAAAGGTGAATATTATGAATTAATTGATTTTTTACAATCATTAACTTTACAATATAAAAAAATAAAAGTTGGTTATTTTATTAATGCAAAAGATGGTGTATTAAACCAAGCACTAGTTGAAAATATTGGTTGCTTTACTGAAACTAATATTAAACAAATTTTAAAGCATATGATTGGTGATAGAACTTATAACATTGATATGTATACAAAAATGGTTAATTTTAAATGTTATCAAATAAATACAGCCATCCAGTTATTATAAATTAAAACTTAAATTTAAAAAATAACTAAAAATAAAATAAAACTTATTAACGTAAAGTTTAATAAGAATTTTTGAGTTATAAAAGTAAGTATTATTGTTGACTAATATTTTCTAAGTGTTAAGATTAACATACAATTGCATATTGAAGTCAAAATTATTCTCGTCTAACTTTATAATTTTAAGACAAATTTGAATATTATTGACAACATCGGTATGCTCCCTTTTTATTTAATAAATTTCTAGCATTATTAAATTGATTTTTACTAACAATCATATTTACATGTTCATGTTCACTAATAATATTAGCAAGTTTACTTATTTTTTCTTGTGCTGGTTTAGCGCCTAATCTTCAATTATCGGTTCTTTCTGGTCATACCATTCAACATTGTTGATGTTCTAAAAATTCAGGAATAACATAAAAATCATCACTATTTGGTGTTGAATAAATTTTTTGTGCCATTAATAGTAGCTTTCCTTTCTTACTTAGTAGCTACTGAATAATTCCCTTATTTTATTGATGATTCCTTTTTTTATTATACTAATAATTTTATTTTTTTTATTCATTTGAAGAATTATTATTTTTGATATTTTTTAATATTTCTTCAATGTTTTTAACTCTAGTGTTGGTATTATCATATTTAAAGCGTAATTCTGGAACTTTATATTTATTACTTGTTTTAGCAAGTGCGCTTCGACAAAAACCTTTCGCTTTTTCTAAAGCAGTACTAATGGTTTTAATATCTAAATTATCTAAGTAAACTGTTCAATAAATGGTAGCATAACTGTTATCTTTTGTTATTTTTACATTAGTAATAGTGATATCTTTGAAAAGAATATTTTTTGATTCTTTTTTTAATATATTAGTAATTTCTTTTTTTAAGAAACTTTCTTGTTGTTCAAATTTAATGATAGACATCCTATTTTGTCTCCACTTCTTCTACTAAATATGATTCAATAATATCATTTTCTTTTAAGTCATTAAAATTTTTAATAGTAATACCGCATTGAGTTTCTTTTTTAGCAATTTTTAAATCATTTTTTTCATGTTTTAAACCACTGATTTCACCGTTATAAATAACAACATCATCACGAATGATATGAACTTTGCTATTACGTTGAATGAAACCATTAATGACAACACAACCAGCAATTGTTCCTACTTTTGAAAAATGAAAAGTTTTAATAACTCGTGCTTGACCAAGAATTTTATCTTCATAAGTTGGTTCTAATAAACCTTTAGCAGCCAATTCTAATTCTTCAGTTATTTTATAAATGATATTATGTAATCTAATTTCAACACCGGCATTGTTAGCAGCTTCACGAATAACATGATTGGGGCGAACATTGAAACCATAAATAATACTTCTTGAAGTTTGAGCAAGTTTAATATCTGATTCACTAATACCACCAATAGTTGCTCTAATAAACTTAACAGTAATATCATTAACATTAATTTTATTTACTGCTTGAACGATTGCTTGCACTGAACCTTGAGTATCTGCTCGTAAAATAACATTAATTTGTTTTAATTCATCTGTAGCAACATCTTGTGTTAAATTACCTAAACTAATTTGTCGATTATTTCTAATTTTATTTGTTTCTTCTGTTTGTCGTACTAGTGCTACTTTTCTTGCTAATTTATCATCATTAAAAACAATAAAAGATTCACCAGGAGTAGGGGCTGTTTCAAATCCTAAAACTTGAACAGGCATTGAAGGTCCGGCTTTAGTAATTATTTTACCAGTATCATTAATAAGGCGTTTAATTTTTCCTTTAACACTACCCGCAACTACAATATCAGTAACTTTTAGTGTTCCACCTTGTATTAATAAAGTACAAATTGAACCAACATTTTTATCATGATGAGATTCGATAACAGTTCCATTAGCAAATCGATTTGGATTAGCATTTAGTTCTTTTAATTCAGCAATTACTAATATTGCTTCTAATAATTCATCAATTCCTTGATTTTTTAAAGCACTACCATAAACAAAAATAGTATCGCCACCTCATTCTTCACTAGTTAAATCACAATTAGCTAGTTCATTCATAATGCGATCAGTATTAACATTTGGTTTATCCATTTTATTAACAAAAACAATAATTGAAACACCAGCTACTTTTGCATGGTCAATTGCTTCACGAGTTTGTGGCATCACACCATCATCACCAGCAACTACTAAAACAACAATATCAGTAATTTTAGAACCACGTGAACGCATTTCAGTAAATGCTTCGTGACCTGGGGTATCAATAAAAGTAATTAATTTATTATTAGTTTTAATTTGATAAGCACCAATATGTTGAGTAATACCACCGTGTTCTTGATTAGTAACTTTAGAATTACGGATAGTATCTAATAGTGTTGTTTTTCCATGATCAACGTGGCCCATAATTGTAACAACAGGTGGTCGAGTTACTAAATTTTTTTTATCATCTTCGAGATTAATATTTTCTAATAAGTTTTCATATGTTACCACTTTAGCTTTTTCAAAATCAATATTTCATTCCAAACAAAGTTCAAGCATTAATTCTTGAGTTAATATTTGATTTTGATTAAATAGTTTGCCTTGTTTCATGAAGTATTTAATAATGTCAGTTACTGGATGATGCAATGCTTTAGCAAATTCTGAAATAGTTAATGGTTCGTTATATAAAAATACTCCTTTTTCATTAATTTGAGATGTTTTTTGTTTTAGTTGTTGATTAATATTTTGTGTTTGTTGAGATATTCGTTTTTTTGCCATTTGCATCCCGCCTTTCGATTGGGAAAATTAATCTCAATTTTTTTTAATTTCATTAATTAATTGTTCATAAAATTCATTTGGAATTTTTGTTTTTAATGCTCGTTCTAATGCCTTATTTTTAATAAGCAAAGGTATTAATTCAAGTTTAGGTTGGATGTAGGCACCTCGACCATTTTGTTTGCCAGTTTTATCAATGAATAATTGTCCTTCTTTATTAATAACAATTCTAATTAATTCACGTTTAGGTAAAATAGTATTTGTAACTATACATTTACGCATTGGTATTTTTTTACGTTGAATTAAAGGTATTTTATTCATAACGACCTACTTTATTGTTTATTGATTTTTATTTTTTCATTGTGTTTTTTTTAATAATTCAGATATAAACTTTTCATATTCACTTTCTTTAATATTACCATTTCAAGTAAATTTAATATTATTTTCTTTTGCTTGTTCTAATGAAGTAATATTAATATTTCAGTGAGTTACACCGGCAACTAATTTAGCAGCCATACCATTTTTACCAATAGCTAATGATAATTGTTCAGTAGGAACAATAATATTTGCTTGTTTTTCTTCTTTATTAATATCAATTGAAATAACTTTAGCTGGTGTTAAAGCGTTAATTATATATTCTTTTATATTAGGATTTCAGGCAATAATGTCAATTTTTTCGCCACTTAATTCTTGCGTAATTAGTTTTGTTCTTTCGCCTTTTGGGCCAATACATGCACCAATCCCATCAATGCTTGGATCATGACTAACAATTGCAACCTTAGCTCTAATTCCAGGAATACGAGCAATATCTTTAACTTCGATTACACCTTGTGCGATTTCAGGAACTTCTAATTCTAGTAAACAACGTAAAAAATTAACGTGAGTTCTTGATGCTAAAATTTGACCATAGTTTTTATTTTTAATAATATCTTCAACATAAAATTTGATATAAGTATTATTAGCGATTGGTTTATTTTTTGGTAAGATCTCACTAGGGATTTGATTTTGTTTTGGTAAGAAAGCATAGGCTCTACCAATTTTAATTAACATATAAGTTTCTTCAACGCTTTCAATAGTACCAATTAATATGTGATCTTTTTTATCAATAAATTCATCATAAATTGATGTTTTTTCTGCTTCACGAATTGATTGTTTAACTACTTGAATGGCTTTAAAAATTGATAAACGAGAGAATTGATCACTAGGAATTATTTGCGTATATGTATCACCAATTGTTAAGCCGGGATTCTTTGTTTTAATAGTTGAAAGTGCAATTTCTAATTCAGGATCTTCAACTTTTGGAACAACAATTAAATCCTTTAAAATTTTAATAGTACCTTTATTTTGATCAATTTCAATTCTGATATTTGTACTATCATCACGATGACTTTGATATTCATATGCTTTTTTTAGTCCTTCTTTTAAAGCTTCAATGATATCTTCTTTTGCTATTTGTTTTTCTTCAGCAATTTCATTTATGGCATTTAAAATGATTTGACTAATTTCTTTGTCCACTTTTTCTCCTCCTTGTTTTTTATAAACATTGTTGTTTATTATTTAATAGTATTTGAAATAGATTTATTTCAAAATGAAAATATACTTAAATAAAAAAATATATTACACTAGAAATAATAAAGACAGCTGGTAGCTGTCTTGCTATAATTCTAATTCATTGTTCATTATACAATATTATTAATTTGAAAACAATAGAAATTTATTAAAGGATAGAGTTTTATTATCGTAGATTATATTGTAGAAATATCTTTCATTATATTAATGGTAATTTTCAAGTTTTAAATTGATTAAATATAATTATTTATATAGTCGTAATTGTTTTTGTTCTATTATCATTGAAAGATATAACATTCATTTTAAAGTTTCTATTTTTTAAAATAAATGGGAATTAAATTGTTTTTCAATACTAATTTGTTCTTATATTGATATTAATTTCCTATATATTCTGCTTATCAAAGATTAGATATTTTTTTAAAATATTTTCAAACATTAGTAAAAATGTTAAGATTTATTTATTAAATTTTATTAAATAATAAAAATTTGGAGTAAATATTATGAGTAAAAATAAGAAAAAGAATGAAAATATTAGTATTGTAGTTTTTATTTCTTTAATAATTATTATCACTATTATATTTTTGATTAAGTCATTATTTAAAGGTTTAGAAAAATGAATTGTTAATAATGTTTGAATAACTATAATTATTATATTTTCTATAATTATTGTTTCAATTTTAACTACTATTATATTGGCAAATAAATATTTAAAATATAAAAAAAAGAACACCAAATAAAAAAGAATGTATAATTATGAACACAAAATAGTTTATATTTTTCAGAAAAATTATCTAAGGGGGAAAAACAATATGAGAAACATGAAAACATTACTACGACTAATGGGTGCTGCTGCTTTAACAACAGTTGCAGCAAGTTCAGTTGTTGCATGTGGAACTCAAACAAAAGCGCCAGCATTGAATGGCAAATATGCAGCATTACTAGGATGATATAGTGATGAAAATACAAGTACAATTAATCAAGAACTAAAAAAGGATGATACTGCTGGTAAAGAAAGTTATTCAATTTCTGTTCTTGCTGCTGATAGTACAAAAATTACAGCAACTAAATTTAACGAAAAATTATTAAAAGCAGGTGACGGTGCTGATGTTGACAAATTTAAAGCAAAAGATGCTGATGCTGCAGCGTTTTTAAAAGATTTAGGATTTACATCTGGTAGCACTACTGCTTTTTATAAAGCTGAAGAAGTTACATCTATTACTGCTTTATCTGCAAAAGTTGAAAGTACTGAAGCAGGTAAAATTGAAGCTGTTGGTACAACTGATTTTAAAGTTGCAGCTGGTACTTGCCAAATTAATATTATGGATAAGGCAACTGGAGATGATGCCAAATCTGTAAAAAAATATACTATTAGTACTCTTAAGAAAGATACATTAGGTGTTCCTGCTCAAGTAGATACGCTTGTACAATCAGCAAAATTGGATTTAACTAAAGCTAATGGATTTGAACAAGGCAAAGATGTACTTAAGTCTTTACCTTGAAAAACTGAGAATTCTAAAGAAAAAAATCTATATAATTCTTTAGTTAACTTATTTAGCAAAGATAAAGTATCATTAGTTTGAACTTCTGATGATCAAGGTCAAACAGTGATACCTAAGTATACAGCTCAAAAAGTATACTTAACCGTAAAATTTGGAGAAGTAAAAGTTACAAATACTCTAGATTTTGGAACTCCACAAGCTTAAATATATTTTAAAAGATTGCAATTGCAATCTTTTTTAATTTATATTCTTTTTTTATCATTTAAAAAATATTATTAATAATTAAAATTATAAAAATTGTTTCAAATCAAGAAGAATATATAATAAATAGCAGAAAATAATTTATATTTTTTAGAAAATTATCTAAAAGGGGAGAAAATATTATATGAGAAATATAAAAACATTATTACGATTAATGGCTGCTACTACTTTAATTACAACTGTAGCAAGTTCAATTGTTGCCTGTGATTTTGAAACAAAAGGACCAATATTAAATGGTAAATATGCAAAATTATTAGGATGATATAGTGATGAAAATACAAGTTTAATTAATCAAGAATTAAAGAGGGATAAAACTACTGGTAAAGAGAAGTATTCAATTGAGGCTGATGACACAAAAATTATGATGACTAATTTTAAAAACAGTTTATTAAACGCAAACGAAATTAGAAATCCAAATCAAGCAAAAGATGCTGATGCTGCAGCATTTTTGAAAGAATTAGGGATTACAAGTGGTAGTGAAAATGAAGAATATTCATCTGATGATGTTAAAAAAATTACTACCTTATCTGCAAAAATTACAAGTACTGAAGCGGGTAAAACTGAAGAAAATAATACAGGAACTGATTTTAAAGTTCTTGCTGGTACTTGTCAAATTGATATTATAAGCAAAGATGATGATAGTGTAGTAAAATCTTATACTATCAATACTTCTAAAAATGATGGATTAAATATTTCAAAGATAGTTATTACTAAACTTATTAGTGATAAAAATAGTTTAAAATTAACTGCTGCGCAAGGATTTAAACAAGGTGATTCTGTTGCTGATTTTAAATTAGTAATAAATTCAGAAAGTAAACAAAAACAATTTGATTCTCTAGTTCAAATATTGAATACAAATGTTAGTACTCAGTTCTATGCTAGAGTTGATGATGGTCCATTAGTAACAGGAAATTTTAGAAATTTAAAAGTTTATTTAGCAATATATTTTGGTGATGTGCATCTTTTACCTAGAATAGATTGTGGTATACCACCAACTGTTTAAATCATTAAATATTTTAAAAAATATAATGACAGTTATTGTTAATTATCATATTTTTTTGTTACTATTAATACAAATGAAAATTATTAATAATTAGACATTTGAAATCAGAAGAAATTAAATTTATAACATTGATAAGTTAAAAAAATAAACTTTAAATGAGGACACAATTGTATCTTTCAATTTTATTAAGTGATATTATTAATTATAAAAATTAAAGAAGGAGAAAAAAATGTTAAAAGCAGGAAGTATATTAATATTTATTGTTTTTATTTTAGAATCAATATTTATAATTCCTTTATTATGAACAATACCCGGTTTTATTTTATACAAAAAAGTAAGTAAAGATGAAGCGACTACTGATCAAAAAATTGCTTTAGCAATATTAGGAATTATCTTTGGTGCTGCATTAGGTATTATTGGTGGTATTTTTATATTAGTTGATTTAAACAATGATGAAAATAAAGTCCAAAGATATTAATAAAAAACATCATTAATTAATGATGTTTTTTATTTTTTTAAATAGTTTTCCATTGGTTTTAATAAAAATTATTATATAATTTTTATAGTTTGATTTAAAAACAACTTAAAATTATTAACTAGGAGGAAAACAAATATGGAAGTTATTATTTTAGAAGCCACAAATCTGATGAATGAAATAATTTTACGTTATAAAAATGAAATTAACAAAATTCGCACCGGAAGAGCTAATCCTAATATCTTAGAAGGAGTTAATGTTAAATGTTATGGTGGTGTTGATAGTTTAAGTAATATTGCGCAAGTTAAAGTAGCAGAAGCACATCAATTATTAATTAAACCATATGATCGCAGTTTAATTAAAGACATTACAGAAGCTGTTACAAAAGCTGATTTGAAATTACAAATTAAAAGCGAAGCAGAGAATATACGTTTAATTTTCCCACAATTAACAGAAGACGTTCGTAAATCTTTAGTTAAAGATTTGAGTAAAAAAACTGAAGAATATAAAGTTAAAATCCGTAATTGTCGACGTGATGCTGTTCAAAATCTGAAAAAAATAAAATTACCAGAAGATCAAGAAAAGCATGCAGAAACTACAATTCAAGATTTAACTGATAGTAAAATTAAAGAACTTGTATTAATAGAAAACAATAAAAAAGTCGATTTAATGAAAATTTAGCAATAAAGCAATAAAAAGTTAGGGGTTAAATATTGTGAAAAAAAAGATAATAAATAAAGAAAATATAAAATCTAAAATTTCTTTTTTTGCAAAACTTAGTAATTTTTTTAGAACCTATCGAAATCGTATTCTTACAAGCTTTATGTTAATTGCTTGTGGTGTATTATGAATGTTTATTGGGGCAGTTTATTTAGAACCAATTTTTGGTAATAAACCACAGTGATCAGCCTATACATTTATGATAATTAATACTTTAATTTTTATTGGTTGTTTATGAGAAATTATTAATTTAAAAAAAGAATCAAATTGATCAATTGTACTTAAAATTTCTATAATTTTAACAGGAGTCATACTTTTATGAGTTCCGCTTGGTAAAGAAACTTTTGGTCCATATATTTATAATCATTATTGATTTGAAACTTGAATGACTTTATTAACTTTATTATTTTTCATTTGTATTTTTATTTTAATTGCTTGACGAAGTAAAAATTTTCAATTAAGTGATGTTATTTTTATTTTTACTTGAATTATTTATTTAGTATTTGTTGTTAAAGCTGTTAATTTTTTAATGTTATCAGAAATTAAACTTTCAAAACTAGGATGACCAACATTATTGTTTTTATTCATTATTGTTATGTCTAATGATGTTGGTGCTTTTATTGGTGGTATAATTTATGGTAAAACAAAAATGGCACCAAGTATATCACCAAATAAAACTTGAGAAGGTGCTATTACTGGTTTAATAACAGCAGTTATTTTAAGTATGATAACAGTAACTGTTTTTTTAGAAACAAGTAATTATAATCCATTGCCTTTTTTAGAAGTTAATAGTAAAGCACCAATCTATATTGCTTATTTTGCTACTAGTTTTATTCTTTCAATCGTTAGTCAAATGGGTGATTTATTATTTTCTTATTTGAAACGTAATTATCATGTTAAGGATTTTTCAAATATTTTACCTGGACATGGAGGATTATTAGATCGTTTAGATTCATTTTCAACAGTAGTTATTTTTGGTTCTCTAATTACTCTAGCAGCTATTGCTTAAAATAAAAAATTTAAGGATGAAGTTATGTATATATTTTTAGCCATTTTAATTGGTTTATTTACAATATTATTTTTAATTACATTGCATGAATTTGCTCATTTTGTAATTGCTAAATTATCAGGAGCATATGTATATGAATTTGCTATTGGTATGGGACCAAAACTTTTGCAGTGAGGTAAAAAAGAAACACGTTATACTTTAAGACTATTACCATTGGGTGGTTATGTTTCTATTGCTTCAGAAATTGCTGATGCTCCTAAAGGACGAGAAGATGAAGTAATTGATGGTAAACGAATGATGGAAAACTTGCAACGTGGTAAAAAAGCAGCTTTCATTAGTGCAGGTGCACTAATGAATTTATTATTAGCTTTTATTTTATTAATGATTGGATATGGAATTTATCCACATAAATATGATCCTAACTTGCCACCAACTTATGCAACAACAGGACCATTATATGAAGCAGTTAAAGAATATAATGAACATAATCCAACTTTTAAAATTTTAGATACTGATGCTATTACTAGTATTTATAATACTGGTGATATTGAATCTAAACAATCAATTAAATCATATTATGATTTAGAAGCATGATTAAGTAAATATAATAAAAAGACTACTAATGGTACAGTTATTGCTGATTATGAAATTACTTTTGATAATAAAGATGATAAAACTGTTATTTTTAAACCAGTAGAACAAAAAGGTGTACTATTCATTGGTGTTAGTCAAGGTAGTTATTATTTAAATGCAGGGCAAGTTATTAGTAATGGTATCATTGATACTTTTAAAGATAGTTACAGTCTTTTACAAGCATTAGGACAATTAGTTACTTTTCATTGACAAAATTTATCAGGACCTGTTGGTATTGTTAAATCAACTAATAGTTTTTTAAATCCTGATTTATCATCAACACAAGCAGCAAGTACATATTTTCGTTGAGCAGCATTATTATCATCTAATTTATTTTTATTAAATATGTTACCAATTCCGCCGTTGGATGGTTATAAATTTGTTGAAAATGCAGTTGAAGCGGTAACAAGAAAAAAATTAAATGAAAAATATAAAATTATTGTTAGTATTGCTGGAGCTATATTATTTTTAGTTATCTTTATTGCTATTACTATTAAAGATATATTTTTTTAATCTTTACTTTATAATAAAATCTTATTATAAATAGGATAATAAATTTGAATGAAAAAGTTTTGAGTAATTTTCTTAATTATTTATATTTTAAAAAAATAAAATAGTTACTATTTTAAGTGAACAATATTGTTCACTTTTTATTTTATTTTGAAATATACTTTATAAGTATAAAAACTAAAATTTATATCGATTATTTGCTCCTAAGAGAATTATTTTTTCTTCAACAAATTTCTGAATAGCTATCATTGCATTTTCTGTTAATGTATTAAGATTAGACAAATTAGAATTAGTTTGCAAACTTTTTTTTAGACTTTCAACGTAAATCTTTCTTAAATCACTACTAATATTAACTTTAGTAATACCAGCTTTAATTGCTAGAGTTAATTGTTCATCATTAATAGTAATATTATCATGTAATACTAAAAAAATTTCAGGCATTTTAATAGCAATTTCTTTAATTAGAGAAATTTTTAAATCTTGTCTATTATCTTGATGATGACTATTGATAGCAGCAAAATGAACAATATCTTTGGTTTTTTCAATATTTTCTTTAATTGGATAGTTACTGTAATTTAACATAACTGAACTAAAATCAGATGTAATTTTAGTTTTAATAAAGTGTGGATCAAGACAGTGGTCTAGTTGTAAAAAAATTGGTACTTTTGCACGATTAATAACATTATTAATAATAGCAAGTACATATTTTAAATCAATACAATTAATAGTGTTAGGTGTTATCATTAAACATATTGGTGCTTTTTGTTTTTCGGCTGCATTAGTAATTGCAATTAACATTTCTAAATTATCAAAGTTAAAACTTGGGATTGCGTATTTGTTAATTTGTGCATGTTTTAACATTGTTTTCAAGTTAATTTTCAATTACAATCACCTAACTTTTCTTTTTTATTTAATTATATCAATAATATTTATCATGTAAGGAATATAACATATGTTTTAAATTTTTACTTTTTTCTTTTCTTTTTTTTATTAAGTTGACGTAATATTTTTTGATAAAAATCATATAAACGATGTTCAGAAGTTTGATAACGTTTGAACATTAAGTTATTAATTCAAATATAAAAATATTGTAAACTGAAAACTAAACCAAAAACAAAAACAACGGCACTAGCAGCGATTAATCATCCATATTCGCCATTTGAATAATCAAAGAAAAAATATGGATATCATGTATCTCTTGGTGGATGACCAGTTTCTATAAAATCTAAATAACGTAAATGACCTCTAATTAGAATAACAATACAATAAATTGCTGGATAAATAACAATTAATCATAAATATATTTTATGTTGTTGTTTCATATTAATATATTGATGACCTGACGTAACAATAAAACTAGTAATCATAATTATTGGCATTAATAAGTGTAAAATTAATGTTGCAATTCAATTATAAGCACTGTATTGTTTTGGATCTTGCTCAGCAGTGAAAATACCTATTCAAAATACTAACATCGTAATAGTAATATAAACAGTTACTGCTAATCGAGTTTGAAAACTTGGTTTAGTACCACGAAAATAAGAATCAAATAAATAAACACAAAAATAAATAACAACCATATAATTACTCTCAGTAGTAAAAAAAGCATAGTAGTTACTTACTCGTTCACCATATCCTAAATGTTCAAATTTTTCCATTGGATAATATATTGCACTAATTAAATCAATAATTAAAAATAAAATTATCATTATTAATGCAGATAAACGTATATAAAAGTTGGCTTTGTTACTTAATTTATACATAATAATCCCACATCTTTTCTTTTTTCTTTGTATTATAATTCTAACATTAATTGTGTATTTTCTTCTAAATGTTCTAATACTCCTAACTCATTTAATAGTTGATAATTAGTTTTAGTAATATTAGTTCGTAGTTGTAAATCATTTTTTGAAGTAATTGCTTGTTCACTCCTTGCTTTAACAATTGAATTAGCCACAATTTCACCCAATCCATCTAAAGTAATAAATGGTGGTAAAATTTGTTTTTCACCATTTATTACTTTAACTTGAAAAAGTTTAGCATCAGAATGTTCTAAACTAATATTGCTAAATTTAATATTTCTAGCATTCATTTCTAATGCCACTTCTAATAATGGGATTAAATCTTTTTCTTTAGTAGTAACTGTATTTTTTTGACTATCATTTTTTCTTAATCTGTTATTAATATCTTTTAATTTATTAGTAATAGCACCAATACCTTGTAACATAGTTTTAATATCAAAAATTTCGCATCTTGTTGTAAAATAAGTAGCATAATATTCATGTGGATAATAAACTTTAAATCAAGCTACTCTTCATGCCATTAATACATAAGCAGTAGCGTGTGCTTTAGGAAACATATATTTAATTTTTTTGCAAGATTGAATGTATCAATTAGGAACTTTCTTTTCTTGCATTAACTTTTCATATTCTTGTTTAATGCCTTTTCCTTTACGGACATCTTCCATAATATTAAAAGCAATTTTTGCTGGTAAGCCTTGATATACTAAATAAGTCATAATATCATCACGACAACCAATTACATCTTTTAGTTTTAAACCTTGTTGTGAAATTAATTCATCAGCATTATTTAATCAAACGTCAGTACCATGTGATAAACCAGATATTTGTACTAATTCAGAAAATGAAGTAGGTAATGTATCACTTAACATTTTACGAACAAAACCAGTACCAAATTCAGGGATACCAATTGCTCCTGTTTTTTCGCCAAGTAAATCATCACTAGTAATATTTAAGGAACTTAAATTAGAAAATAATGATAAAACTTTTTCATCTTGATTAGGAATTGTTTTTGGATCAATACCAGTTAAATTTTCTAACATTTTTAATGCTGTTGGATCAACATGACCTAGAATATCTAATTTTAATAAATTATCATGAATAGCATTAAAATCAAAGTGGGTAGTTTTTCATGTAGAACTAGTATCATCAGCTGGAAAATTAATTGGTGTAAAATCATTAATATTATATTCTTTTGGTACAACAATAATACCACCAGGATGTTGACCAGTTGTTCTTTTAATTCCAACACATCCTTGACTTAGTAACTCTAGTTTTGCTGCACGCATATCTGATTGACCAATTTTTTCTGCATAAGCTTTAACATAACCATAAGCTGTTTTATTGGCAATTGTTGAAATTGTTCCGGCACGAAAAACATTTTCTTCACCAAACATTTCTTTAGTAAAATCATGAGCTTTATTTTGATATTCACCAGAAAAGTTTAAATCAATATCAGGTGTTTTATCACCATCAAATCCTAAGAATGTTTCAAAAGGAATATCATGACCATCAGTAATTAAATCAATATTGCATTGTGAACACATTTTTTTTGGTAAATCATAACCACACTTATAAGAACCATTACTAATAAATTCACTAGTTTTACATTGTGGACATAAATAGTGTGGTTGTAGTGGGTTAACCTCAGTAATGTTAGCAAAAGTAGCTACTAAAGATGAACCAACTGAGCCACGACTACCAACAAGATAACCATCTTGTAAAGATTTTTCTACTAATTTGTGTGCAATTCAATAAACAACAGCAAAACCATGAGTAATAATTGCATCTAATTCACGAGTTAAACGTTTTTCTACATATGTTGGTAATGGATTACCGTAACGATTTCATGCTTGTTCATAACAAAGATTACGTAATTTAGTATCAACATTAACAATACTTGGTGTAAATAAGCCATCTTTGATTGGTTTAATCATTTCAAATTGTTTAGCTAATTGCAAAGGATTATTAATAACAATATCATTAATTAAATTAGGGTCATCTAAAAAATTAAATTCTGTTAACATTTGATTAGTAGTTCTTAAATGTTGATCAGGATATGATGTAACTTTACCTTTACGATCAAATAATGGGTGCAATAAACCACCAATTGCTTTGCTATTAATAATAACATCACGATACATTTTTTCATGGGGATGTAAATAGTGGGCATCGCTAGTAGCAATTACTAATTTATTTAATTTAAGGGCATTATTAATAATTTTTTTAATAGTATCATGTAATTGTTCTTTAGTAATATTTCCTAACTGTATTAAGTGTTTATAAACAGCAGGTGGTTGGATTTCAATAAAATCAAATCACTTCATTATTTTAATTAGTTCTTCTTCACTTTTATTTAATGCTGTTTCAAAAACAGCACCATTTATACAACTACTACCAATTAATAATTCTTTTCTATTTTCATTAATTGCTTCTGATATGATTTTTGGTGTTTTATAAAAATACTTTGTATGAGATAGTGAAACTAATTGATATAAATCTTTTAAACCTAATTGATTTTTTGCAAAAATAGTAATATGTTCACCACGAAGTTTATAATTAATTTGTTCATTAATTAAGTTATTAATTTCTTGTAAATTAATACAATTAAATTCTGTTTTTAATTGTTGTAACATTTTTAAAAATACTTGTGCTAATACATTAGCATCATAATCAGCACGGTGAGCAATTTCATCATCATATTTAATGCCATAAGTACGACAAATAGTACCTAATCGATAATATTTTAGTTGTGGTAGAATTGCTCTAGATAATTGCAAAGTATCAATGACAGGATTATTTAAAGGCATGAAACCCAATTGTTTCATTGCTGCTTGTAAAAAACCAAAGTCAAAGTTAGCATTATGAGCAACTATTGTTTTATTACCAATTATTTCAATAATTGTTGGCAATATTTGTTGTAATGTTTGTTTATCTTTTAGCATAACATTGGTAATACTAGTAAGTTCAGTAATATGTTCAGGTACGGGATTATTTGGTTTAATTAAAATTGTATCTTGTTTTAAAATCATATTGTCTTTAACAATTGTATAACCAAATTCAATAATTTCGTGATAATTGGTTGATAAACCAGTTGTTTCTAAGTCAAGAACAATGTATTCTAAATCTAATAATGATGTATTAATATTATTTTTAGTAATACTAATATTATTGGGGATTAAATCCATTTCAACACCATACATTACTTTTAAGTTTGGATGTTTTTTAGCAGCATTAGCAATATCTGGGTATGCTTGTACATTTAAGTGATCAGTAAAACCAATTGCTTGGTGTCCTCATTTAGCTACTTGATTGATATAATCACTTGCTGAAGTAATACCATCCATAGCACTCATTTTAGTATGAGTATGAAATTCAATTCTTTTAGTTTTAGCATCATCATTATTGTTAGCATTTTTATTATTTAAATCGATAATTAAATCATCAATTCATAGTACTTGTTCTTTACTATAATTATCATAACGACTATTAGCATTAATTTTTATTCAATCATCAACTTTAATATTATCAAATTTCTCATCTGGTTGATCGCTATTAATAAATGCTTTGCAAGTAATTGCATCGCTATAATCAGTAATTCAAAATGAATAAAATCATTTTTGAGTTTTGGTTAAAAATTTATTAATTTTAAAAACTTTACCACTAATAATAATATTGGGTTCGTCGCCAATGATATCTTTAATGCTATGAGTTGGGTCTGTTATTTCTAAATTAACTTTTGCTTTTTTGCGATAAGTAGTGGTACTAAAATTTTTACTTACATTATTTTTAGTAATTTTAGTTTTTAAATTGTTGGTAATTTTGCTAATTTCTGTTTTAGATTCATTTTCATAACTAATAAATGGTTGCTCTGCTTTATTTATTTTAGTTTTTAATTGAATTTTTTTAAAACCATATTGTTGAAAGTAATTAATAAATTGTAAAAATTCATTAGTTATTAATTTCTCTTCAATACTATTATGAATAGTAATGGTAATAATATTATTTTTATAATTAATTGCTGAGTCGGGTAAAGAATAATAAATGCCAGCTAATAGTTGCAATTTATGAGTTTTAATATAATGAAAATATGTTAATACAGTTGATTCATCAGCAGTAAGAGAAACATTAAAATCGACACTAATATTCGAAACAGGTAATTTTTCAAAATGTTGTTCAAAACTTTTTAAAGTAGTAGTTGTTAGAAAATTAGGTAAATTGATGGTAATTATTACTTGTTGATTATGATGAAAATATTGTACTTTTTTAATAGTGGCATGATTAAATTCATTATTAACATCATTAAAATCCATTTCATGGAAAAGTTTTTGCAAATCTTGGTTCATATATTTTTCCCTCTCTTAATACTAAATAATTAACAATAATAACTATATTTTAATTAAAATATATTAAATCATTATTCTAATGTTTAATCAAATTTCATATTTTAATTATAACTTAATTAAAATTCTTATTCTTATTCTTATATAAAAAAAGTATGAAATTTTAGTTATAAAAAAATAAAAACAAAATAATTTAATTACAATAAAAAGTAATGCCTAAATATTAGGCATTACTTTTTAACATGAAGGTGTTATTGGATTATTTGTTTTAGGTAATGTTTCGGTTTCAAAAATATCATTTATATTATTCACATTAAAATTTGAATTTAATTGTTGATTTCTTGTTTGTATAGATGGTTTATTAAAAGATTTTTTTTATTCTTTTGTAAAAACTTGAATTTGTTTTTTGGTAAATGCTGCCTTTTGATTAGAAGTAAATCATTCTAATTGTTTTGGAGTTAATGATTCAATTTGAAATTTAAATTCATAAAAATCATATTCTATTGTTAATTGATTATTAATTGTTTTTAATGCTTTTCTTATTCCTTTTTCTAGTAGTGAAAACTTATTATAACTGAAATTTTTTATTTGTTCTGTTGTAAATGCTTGTATTTGTATTTTTGTAAGTGCTTTCATTTGTTTTTTTGAAAAAGCATAAAGCAGTAAATTATTTTTTGTAAATAAGGGAATTAAGTTGGAATTAATTGTTGAAACTTGATATGGGCTTAATAGTTGCAATAATTGTCTTCAAATTGGTAACCCATTATTATCATTTGCTTTAATGATACTTAAAATAAATTTATCAATTTCTTGTTTATTGACAGTGTTTGTAAATGATTGTATTTGTGTTTTAGTAAGTCCTTTAAGTTCTGCTTTGCTAAATAATATTTGATTTTCTGTAGGCATATCTTTTAATCTTTGTCCTTTTCATTTAAATTTAATTTAATAAAAATCCTAATATAGAAATTATTTCTATATTAGGTATGAATATTTATTAAATTATAAAATAATTATAATATAAATTAATTATTTTTGTTATATTATGCATTTTATGAATTATAATTTAATATTTTTTAAATGAATATGTAATTTGTTTTTTTAGATAGAAGTTACTGTTAAACTTCTGGTTCTCATAACTGGTTCTTTTGATGAATTTGCTAGTTCATTAGATACTTTAATGTAATCAGGAGTAATATTTGCTTTTGATACTTTTTTTGTAGAAACAAAACCACTTAATCTTAAAAATTCGTTAAATCGTGATTCTTTAATGTCATTAGGATTAACATTTTCTTTTGATACTCTTACTGTGGGGATAGTAGGATTTGTTCTTAAAAATTTGTTAATTCTTGATTCTTTTCTTCCAAAATTTGTAGTAGTAGCCATTCCACCAGCTATTAAAGTTGTACCAACAGCAATTGTACCAATAGCAACTGGTAATAATGAAGCACCACCAGTCATAGGTGCTGCAGCAACACAAGCTGTTGTTATTCCTGCAGTTGTTGTTAATGTTCCTGTAGTTATTGTGACACCAGCAATTACTTTTCTTTTTGTACTTATTTCACTAGGCATAATACTTTTCTTCCTTTTCTTTTTCAATATTTAATTTAATAAAAATCCTAATATAGAAATAATTTCTATATTAGGAATGAACAATTATTAAATTACAAAAAATATTATAATATAAAAAAATGAAAATATTTTATTTTTTTTAAAAAAAATATTACTTAAAGGTACATAATGAAATATCAAAATAATATTAAATATATTATTATTATTATTTTATTGAAAAGTAGCCAATTAATAATTGCATTTTTTAATCAAACAAGTTAAGATTACTTATGGTAAATGTTATGCCCACGTAGCTCAGTGGATAGAGCACCGCCCTTCTAAGGCGGGGGTCAGAAGTTCGAATCTTCTCGTGGGCGCCATTAAATTTTAAAATACTAAGAAGGTTTAACTAAATAATGATAAATCATGACAATTATTATCAAGACATTATTGGTAAAATTAACCACCTCATTAGTGAAAATAAATGAGATCAAGCAATGAAGTTGGTCAAACATGAATTAGAGATGCCTTATATTCCTATTCATCATGAAGTTACATTACAAGAGTTACATCATAATATTACTACTCATATTAGATTAAATAGTAAAAATGAAAGTCATGAGTGAAATTTAGAGAGAATAAGTCATGTATTAATGAATCCATTTGATGAAGATCTTCATCCGGTGGCATTTTATTATTTACAAAGTCATAATGCTAGGTTAATTTTGCCAACAATTAAGATTTATCTTACAAATAAAAATATAAATAATATAAATAAAACACAACTATTATTTATATTAAATAATCAAGGTATTGATGAAGAAATAGAAGTAATAAAAGGTCATGATACATTTAAAATTAATCCAAAAAAAATAACACAATGACAAGAATCACTCGTTTATTTAAAGATTACAAAAATATTTGAAGATGAAGTTCATATTGATAATCCAGGTATTTATGGTATTTGCTTGTTTTTATTGGATAGTTATTTTGAGAATTTGTTTCCAACATTACCTAATAAAAATCAAGCAGCAGCATTAGCAGCTGCTTTGTATATTCGTGCTTGTAGTTTCCAATTTATTAGTGTAAAATTGGTAGAAAGTGCTAACAAATTTAAAACTACTACTACTACTTTAATAAAAAAATACTTAAGTATTATGATTCAACAACAAATTACATAAGGAGAGATTTGAAAAATGACATTAAATATTATAAAAGATGAAAAAAATGGTCTTGGAAAATGACATGTTACCATTGATGCTAAAACTTGAAAAGATCAATTGGCAAAAGCTGAAAATAAATTGATTGCACAAGTAGAAATTCCTGGATTTCGTAAAGGAAAAGTTCCTACTAAAATGGCTAAAAAACATGTAACTGAAGAACAAACTTTACAAACAGCAACTAAAGCAGTTATTACTATTGCTTATGATTTTGCCTTAAAACAAAAACCTAACTTAATGCCTACTAATCAACCCGAAGTTAATGTGGAAAAATCTACTATTAAAGAGTGTGAAATAATGTTTGTATTTGATTTACCAGCAGAAATTACTATTGGTAAATATCGTGGTATTGATATAGTAAAACCTGTAGCAACTGTTAATCAAGAAGAAATTGATACTCAAATTAAACTATTACAAGATCGTTTTGCTATTTTTAATCCAAAAGAAAAAGGAAAATTGGAAAAAGGTGATACTGCAGTTTTTAATTTTACTGGTTTTTTAGAAGGTAAAAAATTCCCTGGCGGTGAAGCTAAAAACATGGAATTAGAAATTGGTTCTGGTAAATTTATTCCTGGTTTTGAAGAAGGAATGATCGGTATGGAACCTAAATCTAAAAAAACTATTGAAGTAACTTTCCCAGAAGATTATCATGTTCCAAATTTAAAAGGTCAATTAGTACAATTTGAAATTGAATTAAACGAAATAAAAACAAAAGTTATTAATGAAGATTTAGAAGAATTAGTAAAAGATGTTAACATTCCAGATGTTACTACTACTGAACAATTATTAGAAAATATTAAAAAACAAATTGAAGTACAAAAAACAATGACAATTAAGGAACAATTTATGGAAGAACTTATTGCTAAAATTGTTAAAGATTCAAAAATAATAATTCCAAATTTTGCTGTTAAAAATGAAACTGAACGTTTAGAAAATGAATTTAAAAAACAATTAGCTAATCAAAACTTTACAATTGAAAACTATATGGCAGCAACCGGTTTATCTCATGAAGAAATTATTAATGAAATAAAAAAGGATGCAATTATGCAACTTCAGAATTTTTTAGTTATTGAAGAAATTATTAAACAAGAAAAAATAGAAATTACCGAAGAAGAAGTTCAAAAACAATTAACAACATTTGCCGACCAATTTAAAATAAGCATTGAAGAAGTTAAAGCAAATATTAAAGATTTAAGTTTAGTGACTACTACCCTAAAACGTAATAAAGCCTTTGATTTATTATGAGAAAGTAACGGTAAAAACCAAAAGCAAACAACAAGTGCTTAATTAATTTAATTTGATAATTATTATATAACCTAATTACCAATTTAATAATTAGGTTATTTTATCGTTTATTTTTTTTCAAAAAGTAAAAATTATCAAAAAAAAAATAAATGTAATAAAATAATACTAGTATAAATTAAATATGAATTAATAAGTGCTGCTGTAATAGTATAGTATAAATCAAAAATTAGATATTTTAGCAATTAAGTATTGCAAGTGCTAATGTTTTATATTATAATCCAATTAATACATTATTTGAGGTGAGACAATGAAGATAAAAAATATTACTAATATTCCAGTACTAGTAACAAGAGGAAGTTTTGTTTTCCCAACAGTTGAAATAGAACTAGAAGTTGGCAGACATAAATCAGTAGCGGCAATTAATGAATCGGTAGCTAAGTTTAATTCAGAAATTATTTTAGTTTCGCAAAAGGATCCAAAAGTAGATAATCCTCAATTAAGTGAAGTCTACAATCATGGTACTTTGTGTAAAGTGCAAATTCAAAAAAGTCATAATGATGGTACACTTACCGTATCTTTTTATGGACAACAAAGAGTTAAAGTTTCTAAGTTTTATGATGATAAATTTTATACAGGAGATGCTGAAACTTTAGTTAGTCCTAATGTTTCAAAATCATTAGAAGAAGAGTTGATCCAAAGAATTGTAAATAATTTACAACAGATTTTAGATGTTCATGGTTCAATTCCACAAGGTGTAATTAGTCAAATCACCGATGGAATGAAAGCTAGTGAAATTATTGATAAAATGGCTCAATTTTTACCATTTTTAACTATCAATAAACGCCAAGAAATTTTACAAGAAATTGATATTAATAAACGTTTAGATTTATTATTGAAAGATGTTGGTGGTCAAAAACAAGTTGGTGCTATTGAAAAGGATTTAACAGCTAAAATTAAAGATCGTATTGATGAACAACAACGTGAATATTATTTACGAGAAAGATTGCGTGCTATTAAAGAAGAATTAGGCGAAATTGATGGTAAGTCTAATGAAATGAAACGTTATTTAGAACGTTTAGAAACAGAAGAGTTTCCTGAAGCAATCAAAACTCGTGTTAAAGAAGAAATTAGTCGTTATGAAGATATGCCACAAGCTTCAAGTGAATCAAATATAATTCGTACATACATTGATTGAATGATGACTTTACCTTGATTTCAAAAAAGTGAAGAAAAATTTGATTTAATTAATGCAAAAAAAATTCTTGATAAATATCACTATGGTTTAGAAAAAGTTAAAGAAAGAATTATTGAATATCTTGCTGTTAAAAAAATGGCTAAGGCAATGCCAGGGCAAATTATTTGTTTAGTTGGTCCTCCTGGTGTTGGTAAGACTTCTTTAGCTAAATCAATTGCTGAAGCGATGGGGCGTACTTTCGTTAAAGTTTCACTTGGTGGAGTTAAAGATGAATCTGAAATTCGTGGTCATCGTAAAACTTATATTGGTGCGATGCCAGGAAGAATTATCCAAGGTATGAAACGTGCTAAAGTTATTAATCCATTATTTTTATTAGATGAAATTGATAAAATGTCATCTGATTATCGTGGTGATCCAGCTAGTGCTATGTTAGAAGTATTAGATCCTGAACAAAATGCTAATTTTTCAGATCATTATATTGAAGAAAATTATGATTTATCACAAGTTATGTTTCTAGCAACAGCTAATTATATGGAAGGTATCCCTGAACCATTAAAAGATCGAATGGAAATTATTGAGCTTTCTTCATATACAGAATTAGAAAAACTTGAAATTGCAAAAAAATATTTAATTCCTCGTGTTATTGAAATTACTGGTTTAAATAATAAAATGTTAAAATTTAAACCAAATTCAATTGAAGAAATAATTAAATATTATACAAGAGAATCAGGTGTTCGACAATTAAAAAGATTATTAAATAAAATTGCTCGTAAATTTATTGTTAAACTTTTGAATAAAAAAATTAGTACTGAAGAAATTGTTGCTGATAATGTTAAAGATTATTTAGGAAAACAAATTTTCGATTATACTAAAAAAGAAAATGAATCACAAATTGGAGTGGTAACTGGTCTTGCTTATACTCAATATGGTGGTGATATCTTACCAATTGAAGTAAACTACTTTAAAGGAAAAGGTAATTTAGTATTAACTGGTAAATTAGGTGAAGTTATGAAAGAATCTGCTACTATTGCTTTAGATTATATTAAAGCAAATGCTATTACTTTCAATATTCCTGATACTTTCTTTGCAGAACATGATATTCATATCCATGTTCCTGAAGGAGCAGTGCCAAAGGATGGTCCAAGTGCTGGTATTACTTTAACAACTGCAATTATTTCTGCTCTGACAAGTAGACCTGTATCAAAAGATATTGGTATGACAGGTGAAATTACACTTCGTGGTCATGTATTACCAATTGGTGGATTAAAAGAAAAATCAATTTCTGCTCATCGTAGTGGACTAAAAACAATTTTAATTCCAAAAGCTAATATAAAAGACTTAGAAGATATTCCAGAAGAAGTAAAGAAAAAATTAAATATTGTTTCAGTTGAATTTTATTTTGAAGTATATGATTTTATTTTTAATAAACATAAAGCAAAAATTCACTCACCTATTAATAATATTAAACCAACTTCAAGTATTATTGATGAAGGTTAAAATCTAATTAAATTATTAATAACTATAACTTTAAAAAAGTAAATACTAAAAACAAGTATTTACTTTTTTTATATAAAATTTTTTTATATTTGTGATAAATTTGATTTGTTTTTATTTGTTACAGAAAAATTAATTTCCGAATTTACACTTTTAATTATATTTTTTTTGTTAATTCGTAATATTAGTTCATTTATTTTTACTAAATTTTGTTGTTTAATTTCTTTGATTTTTGTTAAAATAGTTATTTTTGTTTCTATTTTTTTATTTCAATTAAATAATCCAATAGTAAGTATTTTCATTATTTTATTTATTTTTTTATTATTTAATTTTTTTGATAGGTTATTTATTGAATTTATAAAATTATTTTCTAATTTTTTTAAGGATTCTAAAGTTTTTATTTTTTTATTTAAAAATTGATAATGATTTTGAGTATTTTTTTTATTATTTTCTCAAAAGTCAAAAATATCATTGTAATCTTTACTATAAGTTTCAATCGGAAAATGTAAATAAAGATTAATAATATGATAATTATTTGCTATAAAGTTAACTTCTCTTTCTAAATCATTAATATCCATTTTTTAATGTCTCCTCTCTTTTAAAAAATAAAAAAACCCTTTACTTTTAAAATAAAGTAATGAGTTAAAACTTTGATCAAGTTTGTTTTTATATTATATATTATTTTAATTTTATAATTGAAAAATTAAATTATAAATAGTAAAAGTGTTGGAGAGATTGTCAAAAATCCGGAATAAATTAATTCACTTATTATTATGTTAGACAAGAAATAATTTGGATTTTTATGAAATTGTACATTCATCTTACTATTTTTTAAAAGATATTACAACTAAAATACTTATAATTAAGTTTAGTAAGTGCTAAACTTATGGAATAAAGTTAAGGAGAATTTAAAAATGAAAATTAAAACACTTAAAAAATTACAGTTATTAACTGTATCATTATTTATTTTAACTATTTTAACTTTAATTATAGGATTGTGATTAATAGGTTTATTTCATGGAAAAGAAGTAGTAATCTCGAAAGATATTTCTTTACATAAAATTTTAAAAAAAATATTTAAATATAATGGTTTTATATTATGAAGTAAATATAGTTTATATTATATTCTAAGTAATAATAACATTTCTCTTAAAAATTTTGGAAACTATTATACTGTTCATAATTATTATCATTATTCTTTATTACAATTTAAAATTGGAATTATTTTTTGTGAGATTTTAGTACCAATTTTAATATTTATAACTATATTTTTAATTTTAAGAATAGTTTATTTAAAAATAAAAATTAAAAATAAAAATTTTTGAGACTTTATTGCAAATTGTGAAATAATCAATAATTATTACATTCATTAAAACTATGTTTCTAAATTTATCTTATTACATTTAAAAATAACCATTTTAATATAAATTAAAATATTATATGTTCTATTACCAAGCATTTCTTTTAAAACATGTCAAATATTTGTTTCAGTAAAACAACCTATATTTCACTTTGCACCTTGATTTTCAATACCTTGTTTATTATTTTTAAAATACTGTTTCTTTAATTTTTTATGATTATCTAATTTTATATATAAATAGTTAATTAATTGTTCATATTGACCATTATTAATTAAATTTTTACAGTGATTATATTCTTCTAAATATTTTTCTTTATTTCCAGCCATTATTCCAAGATATAGTGTTCTAATTAAATGAAATTTATCTAAAACAAACTGTGCACCTAGATAATCAGCAACTTCTTTAATTCATCCTGCACTATCACCACAAATAATAATTTTTGCTTGTTCAATATTTTCATAAAATTTTTGACAATGTTCTTTAACAAATTCAGCACTTTTTTTAACTCCAATTGGAGTTCTTGTTTTTCTTATAATTGCTTTTATTCTTTTATTTTGTACTTTATGATTAATATTATCTGTATATGTTACTATTAATCTCATAGAGTGTTTTGTACCTTTACGTTTAAAATCTCAAAATTTTCGATGTCCATCATCAATTGCTACAAAAATAGGTTAATTTTTTTCCAATTTTACTTTTACTGGATTTGCTTCATTTATTTCTAAATTTTTAAAAACTCTATGAACAGTACTAACACTAATACCTGCTTTTTTACAAATAGCACAAATATCACGATATCTTTTTCCATCAGCAAAATTTTCAATAATAGTGTCTTCAATATCTTCACCAATTCTTTTATATTTAGGTAATTGTAGTATTTCATCAACTAAACAAACACGAATTCATTTTTGTAATTCTTCATCAAAATATTCATAAATTCTTCTTTTATAAGTTACCATTCCATATAATGTTTTTCTAGTTCGATATTGATAGTCAACATGGATGGGTTACACTTTATTGGACACTAATTACGTAGACAAGTTCACAAATTAGTTAAAAGAAAGGAAAATAATTATGGCCAATATTAACTCATATTCAGATGAATTTAAAAAACAAATAGTAGCTTTATATCAAAGTGGCAAGTCAGTATCTTGTCTTGTTAAAGAATATAACGTTACAAGAGCGGCTACTTATAAATGAATTAAGCAATTTACTAATTCAGGCAGTTTTAAAACCAAAGATAATCTTTCTGATTTAGAAAAACAATTAATTCAAGCAAATAAAGAATTAAAACAATTACGAATGGAAAATGATATTTTAAAGCAAGCAGCACTAATAATAGGCAGAAAATAGAAATTATTGCAAATAATAAATCTAAATATAAAATTCGCACAATGTGTCGTTTTTTAAAACTCTCTAAATCAACATATTATTTTAATTTAAAGAAAAAAAATAAAAATCAAAATAATATTTATGATGAAGCTGTTATTAGTGCTTTTAAAGAAAATAAAGAAGTTTATGGTACTAGAAGATTAAAAGTCATACTAGCAAACCAAGAAATTTATTTATCACGCAGAAAAATTAAACAAATTATGAATAAGCATAATTTAATATCAAAATACACTAAATTATCATTCAAAAATCATCATAATAAAGTCAATGATAGTCAAATTACCAATCTTGTTAATAGAAACTTTAATAATAAAATTAAAAATGAAGTTATTGTTAGTGATTTAACTTATGTTCAAGTTAATGGTAAGTGAAACTATATTTGCTTATTAATAGACCTATTTAACCGCGAAATTATTGGACATAGTGTAGGTACTAAAAAAGATGCATCATTAGTATATCAAGCATTTATGCACTCAAATCGCTGTTTAAAAGATATTGAAATATTTCATAGCGATCGCGGTAACGAATTTAATAATAAAACTATTGATAAACTTTTATTAGCATTCAACATAACTCGATCTTTAAGCAAAAAAGGCTGTCCTTATGACAATGCTGTTGCTGAAGCAACTTTTAAAACTTTCAAAACTGAATTTATTAATGATAAAAATTTTACATCATTAATCAAATTAAAATTAGAATTATTTGATTATATCAATTGATACAACAACATAAGAATTCACAGCACCTTAAACTACCTAACTCCAGTTAATTATCAAAAACAAGTGTCTACCAAAAAACAGTCCTAAAAAGGGTTGCCATTCCACAGTTTAATTAGCCCTATTTTAAATTCAATATCATCACTGTCTGGTATGCAAATCGTTCCTCTTTTAGTTAAATATTCTTTATTCATATTTATGCCTCCTACTTAACCTAATATTTAAAATACAGTCATAACAAATCGCTTTACTATTTTTATCTCTTAAAAAATATTTTCTTGTTTTTATATCATTAGTATTAAAGAATAAATAATCTAATTTATTTTGTTTACATGTTCAACAAAAATACTTTTTCATTATGAGTTGAAATTTCCTTATATGAAGTAACTATATAATTAATTGGTAAATCATCGTGTTTATATGGATTATTTATTTTAAAACTTTTTCTATTTTCTTCTCATGTAATGTTGTATTTAAAACATGGATTTGTAATATTAGTTTTGTTATCTGTTATTTCATCGATAAATCAACTATTATGCTGTTCATAAAATGTTAATGGTTCAAGTTTGATATCATTAAGATAATATTCTTTGGGTGTTTCTTGTTTATTAACAGTTATTTTTTGGTCTTTAATATATGGTTCTAATAATTTTATTAATTCATTACCACTTAATTCTCTTTTAATATTTTCTAAATTAAAAACTCAATATGTGTAACTGTTATCAACAATAAAAGAATTATTTTTAATCATTCATTTTGGAAGTGATAATTTATATTCAACATAATCAATAAGAATAGATTGTGGTTTATCTTTAACAATTTGTTCTTTTTTAAATTCTATTTGCATAATAATCCTTTCCTAATATGTTCTGTTGCTTCTAGCATAAAGAACATATATTTTGATTTTTAGATTATTAATAATACTACTATTCGTTTTATTCATTTCAGCAATTCTGGGCTCAAAAATAAATTGTGAAATTTTAAAAAACATTGAGGCATTCGATTCAATATTTATTTAATTTGTGTTAAACAAATTAATATTTTAATTGAACCGGCACCGCTCAATTTTTTTTACAAGTTTGAAATTTATTTTCTCGCCCAAAAAAATTTTTCAAAAAAAATAAAAAATAAAACCAACACTTGCTCACTGGGGAGTGGCAAGGTTGGTTAAATAAAGAATAGAATTAATATAGTAGGTTCCCTAGTAGGTCTATATATACTAGTTTCCAATTCGCTCCCACCCCAAGAATTACCATTAAATGGTTAGTATAATTTATTAGGTATCACTCCACTTTTTATTTATTCATGCAAGTCCACATGTTCTAGCTACTATTTTTAACAACTGTGTTGTAGTTCACTTTTTTAGTTCCCTAACACGTGTTGATAATAGCGTTAAAGACGGTTATTAAAAATTTTAAAATTTTACAATTACAAAAAAAGACAAGATTATTTCTTGTCTTTTTCCTTGTTAATAATTTTTATTTTATCTTATAAAATCTATATTTTTTAAAATACGTCGAATATAAATTTAAGGGTAAAAGAGAATTTAATTTGTCTATCATCATTTTTAAATGGTAATTTCGGAAATAAGTTACTAATATGATAATTAATTATTTCGTAACTTTGACAACCGCCCAAAGTGTTGTTATTAATATTTTTTTATATTTTTATATAAAAATATTTAAAATTAAAAAATTGTGCATGGTGGACAACATTTTTTACCATATTGCATATTAATTAATTCTTCTGAATTTATACTATTTATATCATCATTAGTTATTAGAAAAGTACTATCTTTTAAATATTGATCTTCATTATTTAACTGTTGGAGGTTAAAATTAAATTCTAGATTTCCATTTTCAATTTCATCTAAATGTTCTTCATAATCTACTAATAATTTTTGTTTTAAGTTAACAATTTTTTCATTGATTAAAGCAATTTCTTTTAATATCTTTTCTTTATTATTAAGACTAAAATTTTTGTTAAATGGATTCAAACTTTTTTCTAATTCTTTTTTCTCTTTTTTTAATTTTTTTATTTCTTTTTTTTGTGCATTTTTTTTCATAATTTTCTCCTTTTAAAAATAAAAACTCATTTACTTTTTATGAAAATAATGGGGAGCGTACCGAAGATGTCAATAATATTCAAATTTGTCTTAAAATTTTAAAGTTAGACGAGAATAATTTTGACTTTAATATGCAATTGTATGTTAATCTTAACACTTGTAAAATATTAGTCAACAATAATACTTACTTTTATAAGTCAAAAATTCTTATTAAAGTTTACTTTAATAAGTTTTTAATATGTTATAATGTAATAAAGTCCTTTAAGATAAACCGTATACCGTTATGATTACTAAGCGTATGTAAAGTACGTGGTCTCTTAGGCAAATCCCTTAATTAGGGATTTTTATTTTATAATAATTGTACTGCTGTGTTTATTTGATAGCATTTAAAATTAACCATTTTTGTATACATATCAATGTTATAGGTTCTATCACCAATCATATGCTTTAAAATTTGTTTAATATTAGTTTCAGTAAAGCAACCAATATTTTCAACTAATGCTTGGTTTAATACACCATCTTTGGCATTAATAAAATAACCAACTTTTAATTTTTTATATTGTAAGGTTAATGATTGTAAAAAATCAATTAATTCATAATATTGACCTTTTTCAAATAAATTTATTGCATTTTGATAATGTAATTTAGCAATTTGATTTTTTCTTCTTCCAGCCATTATACCAAGAAATAAAACATGAAAAGCATGAAATTTATCTAAAATAAATTTAGCATTTAAAATTGTAGCAGTTTTTCTAATTCATTTTGCACTATCTCCACAAACTATTAAATTTGCTTGGTCAAAATTTTCAAAAAATAAATTACCATATTTTTCAATTAATTTTGCAGTTTTTTCAGAACCAATTTCTGTTTTTGATACTCTTATTTGACAGGTTGCTCTTTTATTAATTAATTTTCCATTTTTCTTTTTACCAGTACAAAATACTATTAATCTCATAGAACATTTTTTACAATTTTTAGTATTGTGTTTTTCATTAAACTTAAATTTTCGATGTCCATCATCAATATTTATATATAATATTTGATTTGGTTGTAATACAATTTTAGGAATATTAGCTTTTGGTAATTCAAATTTTTTATATCTTCTACAAACTGTACTATTACTTATTAAATCTTCAATAAAAGTATCACAAACATCACGGTATTTTTTACCATCTGCAAAATATTTTAAAATTTGTTTAATAACATCTGGTGCTAATTTACTATACTTTTTAACACCAAGATAGTTATCTAGCAATGAAACAAATTCTCTTTTTTGTGTTTTTGGGTTATAATATGTATAAATACGTCGTTTATAATTTAATAAACCTTTTTTTGTTTTTAATTTTCTTTTTCTAAATCTATATGATTTATATACAGATTTATCACATGTACTTCATAAATAATCATCTATTTTTTTAAATAATTCTTCTGTTTGTTGTAAATTTAATTCATTTTGATTATAATAGTGTTTGTCTCAATCAAAATGATTTACGAATGGTAATATAAACATTTGGGAGATTGTCAAAAATCCGGAATAAATTAAATCTATATAGTCTTATTATTATGTTAGACAAGAAATAATTTGCATTTTTATGAAATTGTACATTCATCTTACTATTTTTTAAAAGATATTACAACTAAAATACTTATAATTAAGTTTAGTAAGTGCTAAACTTATGGAATAAAGTTAAGGAGAATTTAAAAATGAAAATTAAAACACTTAAAAAATTACAGTTATTAACTGTATCATTATTTATTTTAACTATTTTAACTTTAATTATAGGATTGTGATTAATAGGTTTATTTCATGGAAAAGAAGTAGTAATCTCGAAAGATATTTCTTTACATAAAATTTTAAAAAAAATATTTAAATATAATGGTTTTATATTATGAAGTAAATATAGTTTATATTATATTCTAAGTAATAATAACATTTCTCTTAAAAATTTTGGAAACTATTATACTGTTCATAATTATTATCATTATTCTTTATTACAATTTAAAATTGGAATTATTTTTTGTGAGATTTTAGTACCAATTTTAATATTTATAACTATATTTTTAATTTTAAGAATAGTTTATTTAAAAATAAAAATTAAAATTAAAAATTTTTGAGACTTTATTGCAAATTGTGAAATAATCAATAATTATTACATTCATTAAAACTATGTTTCTAAATTTATCTTATTACATTTAAAAATAACCATTTTAATATAAATTAAAATATTATATGTTCTATTACCAAGCATTTCTTTTAAAACATGTCAAATATTTGTTTCAGTAAAACAACCTATATTTCACTTTGCACCTTGATTTTCAATACCTTGTTTATTATTTTTAAAATACTGTTTCTTTAATTTTTTATGATTATCTAATTTTATATATAAATAGTTAATTAATTGTTCATATTGACCATTATTAATTAAATTTTTACAGTGATTATATTCTTCTAAATATTTTTCTTTATTTCCAGCCATTATTCCAAGATATAGTGTTCTAATTAAATGAAATTTATCTAAAACAAACTGTGCACCTAGATAATCAGCAACTTCTTTAATTCATCCTGCACTATCACCACAAATAATAATTTTTGCTTGTTCAATATTTTCATAAAATTTTTGACAATGTTCTTTAACAAATTCAGCACTTTTTTTAACTCCAATTGGAGTTCTTGTTTTTCTTATAATTGCTTTTACTCTTTTATTTTGTACTTTATGATTAATATTATCTGTATATGTTACTATTAATCTCATAGAGTGTTTTGTACCTTTACGTTTAAAATCTCAAAATTTTCGATGTCCATCATCAATTGCTACAAAAATAGGTTGATTTTTTTCCAATTTTACTTTTACTGGATTTGCTTCATTTATTTCTAAATTTTTAAAAACTCTATGAACAGTACTAACACTAATACCTGCTTTTTTACAAATAGCACAAATATCACGATATCTTTTTCCATCAGCAAAATTTTCAATAATAGTGTCTTCAATATCTTCACCAATTCTTTTATATTTAGGTAATTGTAGTATTTCATCAACTAAACAAACACGAATTCATTTTTGTAATTCTTCATCAAAATATTCATAAATTCTTCTTTTATAAGTTACCATTCCATATAATGTTTTTCTAGTTCGATATTGATAGTCAACAATTTTATATTTCTTTTTATCTCTTGTTTTAAATATTTTTCTATCTCATTTTTCTCATTTATTTTTAAAATGTTGTAAAATTAATTTATCAATTTTAGGATATTGTTCTTTATAAGTTCACTTATAATTAAAATCAATATTAAAATCCATATTAAAATTCATTTTTTCTCCTAACCATTTTTTTAAATTTCTAAATTTATTGTAAATATTTTTAAAAAAATAATTTACTTTTATATTATATAAATTATAAGTGTAATTTTAAATAAAATTAAAAATATTTAAAAAAACTAATTTCATATTTAAAATATAATAAACAAGTGCAATACAATTAATAGTATAGGTCTCACAAAATAAACATCTTTAATTTAGGTGTTATTTTGCATTTAAAAGCATACTTGTAAAAATAATCAAAAATAGTACAATTTAAAAGTAAAATTAAGGAAAAAAGGAGTAATTTAATATGAAAACATGAATAAAAACAAATTTAAGTAAAATAACATTAGCATTAGCACTAACTGGTGCAACAACTGGAACAATAGGATTAATCATGGGGGGTGCTTACCCATGAAAATAAAAAATTTAATTCTTATGAAAAACCAGACCATACAGTAGTATTATGTAATGCTCCAATATGAGTTAATATGTATAATGGTTCTTATTATTCTTTATATTGCTCAAATAAAAAGTTACATGATGTAGATATTAAATGAAATGGAAAATATTGAAAAGGTTATTTTGATAATTAAACTTCTAAATTTATATAAGAAATATTTTCGTTATATTTATCAAATAAATTAATATTTTTTAAGTCTATTTCTTCTTTAGACATATTCCGTAATTATTTTTTTGAAAAATCAAGTAATAATTTTATAATTTATTTTATTAATGAATTAATAAGGTGTTGATAAATATGGCTTTTGAAAATTTAAAAAAATTAAAAAATGATAAATTTTATAGATATTTTGGTATAAAACATTTTCATTTTAATGAAATGTTAGAAAAATTAATTGAAATAGAAAAATTAGAAAAAACTAAAGGTCGAAAAAATAAACTTTCAGTTGAAGAAAGATTGATGATGACACTTGAATATTGAAAAGAATATTATACTTTTTTTCAAATGAGTATTAAATATAAAATGAGTCCTTCAAGCTGTTTTCGAAATATTACTTGAGTTGAAAATAAACTTAGTAATGATAGAGATTATCAATTTTTAAAAGAAAAATATAAATCAAAAAATGATAAAAAACAAGAAAATTTAAATGAATTTCAATTTTATTTAATTGATTCAACTGAGATTGAAATTGAAAGACCAACTAAAAAAAACTACAGTTAGAATATTTTTCTGGTAAAAGTTGAATGTATTCTATAAAATTTCAAATTGTATATGATTTTTTTAATAAAAATATTGTTGATATTTTTGCTGATAATGGCAAAGTGCATGATTTTCAAATATTAAAAAATTCAAATCTTGTATTTTCTAAAAATACAATAATTATTGGTGATTTAGGATATCAAGGTATACAAAATATTTATGAAAATACAATAATACCAATTAAAAAAAGTAAAAATAAAAAATTAACTAAACAAGAAAGAAAATATAATAAGATTGTATCTAAAATTAGAATCAAAGTTGAACATGTTTTTGCTTGATTAAAAAGATTCAAAATTTTAGTAAATAAATGTAGAAAAAGTAAATTTAGACTTATGTACTTAAGATTTAACTTACTTTGTAAAATTTTTAATAAAATAAAACCATTAAAATAAAAAAAATCAAAAATATATTTTTTAAAATTGAAATTATTATCAAGTTAATATAAAAATATTATTAACATTTTTTTGTTTTCGAAATAGAAACTTATTTTTAAACTATTTTTTCGGAAAATATTAACTTTTATAATTAATAACACTAAAAAATTTATAAAAAGTATTATTGACAATTGATTAAATTTAATTATGGAATATGTCTTTTATCTGTTATTAAAATTAAATCATAATTACCAGCACCAAATATTCCACTAATTTCAATCCGATTTAAATTATTAATCGGATTTTCAATTTGTAATTCAAATTCACTATTATTATCAATTTTTATAATTTCTTTATACAATTCTAATTTAGAAAATAATTGTGATTTATTTGCACCATATAAATTTAAAGTATTTTTAATTTTATTTTTATCAATAATTATTCTTGTAAAGTATTTTCCATATTCTCCATTACCTAATGTTCAGTCAGCAGGAATTAATGAGGGTATATTATTACTTTCTAATTCGTTTGTAATAGATAATCAGTTAAATTGATTATCATCAAGTTTAAATAATTCATTTTGACTAATATCATTATTTTTTAGTTTAATGTTATTCATATCTGTAAAGTCAAAATATGCTGATTTTAAAATTACTTTTGCATTTTTAAATTCTCAAATATCTTCCTTAGTAGGATGTATTGGATTTGATTTTAATTCAAAATAATAAGGTAATAATATTTTATTATCATCATTTAAACCTTTATTAATTGACATATTTGAATAAATATTATTTGACAACATAATTATCAATTGTTTAAATATTTTTACTTGTTCTAAAATAATATAATTAGGATAATCTAATTTTCATTGCTTAAATAAATTAGTTATTACTTCATCGGGTTTTTGATTTTCAAACTTTCCTCTTAACATGTCCATTTTATTTGGTGATTTTGTTGGGTCTAATGATGCACCATCAAAGTTTCGATTATAAGTATATGTATAAGTAAGCATATCTAATAATACTTTTTGTAAACTATCAATTGGTGGTTTATCATTTATTTCAATTTCAATATCATTAAAGTTCTGTGATAACTCAATAGCAATATATTTACTAGGATATGGAGGGATTGGTTCTCTATGACTATATAATATATATTGTTCATTCTTTTTCATTTCAAAATCAGCTAATTTTTTAGGTACTGGTGCTGGTCCATCATATTTACCAATTTTTGCATATGTTATTTTTGCATTATTAATAATTTCTTTTCTTGTTTCAGTTCCACCACCAATAGCAATTAAATCTAAAACTGATTTTTCTTGTCCTATAAATTGCTTTGCTAAATTTCAAGGTAATATTTGTTCACTAAATCATTGTTGTAATATTCTAACTTTTGGTTGAGTTTCAATAGGCATTGATAATAGTGGAAATGCTATCTTATCCTTGATAAATAACTTTGGGTATACTTCCATATTATCAACTTCACCAAGTACCTTTATATTCCCGAAAATCATGCTTCTAGGGGCTTTAATTTTTAAACCAATTACTTTTGTATCTTTGTCTAATGGTTTTTGTAATTTAATAATTATTGGATAACCATCTCTTGTTTTAAAATCTTTAATTTTAATAATAGTAATACTTTTAGTACTCCTTGTTTTTGGATTTTGATAAGGTTGTGAATAATTATTAATAATATATAAATTATCAATATTATTTTCAGTTAATGATTCATTAATACTAACTGCATATAACTTAAATTGATTTAATAAATTTATTTCTTGAAATATTAAATTTTTAATATCAGTCATACTATATTCAATTGTATTATCATTAATATTTGTACTTGCTCTTTGATTTAATTGCATAGTAAAATCAGATGTTTCAACAGCAGTAGTTTTTAATACTTTTTCAATATCAATAAATCCGATTTTAATAGTATTTGCTGAAAATTTTAAAGTATTATTTTCATTATTTTTAAATAAACGTTCAATTTCATAAATATAAATTGTTCTTTTTTTAAATTCATCGTATGCTCTATTAATATCGGGGTCACTAGTTGCTCTCATCATATTAGTAAAGTCATAAGGAATATTATCAATTAAATAATCATTTTCTACTTCTGCTTGATTAAGTTTAGTTTGTTTCTGTGGAAATTTCGTTTGTGGTTTGTTGTTGTTTTCCATTGTTTTCTCCTATTAATTGGTTATTTTCGGGATTAAATAATTTTAATCTCACTGTTAAATTATTAATTTCTTGTTCATCATTAATATTAAATGTTTTACTATTTAATAAGTCTTTATCTAAACGTACTAATATTTGAATAAATTTAAGAATATCAATATTAAATTGTCATAATTTTTGTTCAATATAGTTAATAGTTGAAATATTTACTGCTGTACTTTCGGGAACTGATTGTTGTGCAGATTTCTTTTGACTTGGTATATGAATACCACAACGTTTAAATATTTCATTAACATTTCAATCGTATATATCAGTTAAATTTTTACCTTTAAAATTACTATTTGTCATATTAATATTTTCATTTTGTTCGTTATTATCTCCACCACTTTTAAATATGTAGTTTTTAGTAACCAAAGTTCTTACTATTTGTTCTAATGCTGATTGAACATTCCCATAAGTTTGATTAAAAATAAATTTAGGTGAGTTTAAAATAGTATCTAAAACAATTTGTTCATAAATAACATCTAATGCTTTAATTTTATCCATTACTTTATCACAATCTGCTAATTCATTTGCTTTATTTCGCATAATTGCTATTGGTATATAATTAATATTTAGTGTTTGTTCTTGCTCTAAATTTGGATTATTAATGAATGATTTAAAATCTAATGGAAATTGTTTTTGGAATGGCAACCCTTTTTAGGACTGTTTTTTGGTAGACACTTGTTTTTGATAATTAACTGGAGTTAGGTAGTTTAAGGTGCTGTGAATTCTTATGTTGTTGTATCAATTGATATAATCAAATAATTCTAATTTTAATTTGATTAATGATGTAAAATTTTTATCATTAATAAATTCAGTTTTGAAAGTTTTAAAAGTTGCTTCAGCAACAGCATTGTCATAAGGACAGCCTTTTTTGCTTAAAGATCGAGTTATGTTGAATGCTAATAAAAGTTTATCAATAGTTTTATTATTAAATTCGTTACCGCGATCGCTATGAAATATTTCAATATCTTTTAAACAGCGATTTGAGTGCATAAATGCTTGATATACTAATGATGCATCTTTTTTAGTACCTACACTATGTCCAATAATTTCGCGGTTAAATAGGTCTATTAATAAGCAAATATAGTTTCACTTACCATTAACTTGAACATAAGTTAAATCACTAACAATAACTTCATTTTTAATTTTATTATTAAAGTTTCTATTAACAAGATTGGTAATTTGACTATCATTGACTTTATTATGATGATTTTTGAATGATAATTTAGTGTATTTTGATATTAAATTATGCTTATTCATAATTTGTTTAATTTTTCTGCGTGATAAATAAATTTCTTGGTTTGCTAGTATGACTTTTAATCTTCTAGTACCATAAACTTCTTTATTTTCTTTAAAAGCACTAATAACAGCTTCATCATAAATATTATTTTGATTTTTATTTTTTTTCTTTAAATTAAAATAATATGTTGATTTAGAGAGTTTTAAAAAACGACACATTGTGCGAATTTTATATTTAGATTTATTATTTGCAATAATTTCTATTTTCTGCCTATTATTAGTGCTGCTTGCTTTAAAATATCATTTTCCATTCGTAATTGTTTTAATTCTTTATTTGCTTGAATTAATTGTTTTTCTAAATCAGAAAGATTATCTTTGGTTTTAAAACTGCCTGAATTAGTAAATTGCTTAATTCATTTATAAGTAGCCGCTCTTGTAACGTTATATTCTTTAACAAGACAAGATACTGACTTGCCACTTTGATATAAAGCTACTATTTGTTTTTTAAATTCATCTGAATATGAGTTAATATTGGCCATAATTATTTTCCTTTCTTTTAACTAATTTGTGAACTTGTCTACGTAATTAGTGTCCAATAAAGTGTAACCCATCCAACTTCTTCTTTTTTATAATAATCAGATAAATCAGTTTTACCACCAATAGCACTAATAGTATTAGTTACTTCATCAATTTTAATATTTTCGCCAGTAGTTAATTTATTTTGCTTTTTATCTAATAAATTATTAGTTTCTATTTTTGTATAATAATCACGTTCAGTACTTTCTTCTGCTATAAATTCAGTTGGCGTATCTATTCCTTGATATTGATATATTTCTTTTATATCACCAATTAAATTAATTTTTCCACGTTCAGGATAAGAATTACCTCCACCCCTAAATTTTTTATTTCTATTGTCATAGTAAATAGTTCCAATATTTAAAATATTTTTATTTGAGATTTGTTCATTATAAGTCATGGAATCAACATTTAACAATTCAAATTCATTAAAAACATTATTTAAATAAATTTTAATTACTTTATAAAATTTCATAAAGTCATTTTCTGTTGAATATTGATAACTGATTTTAATAAAATATCATTTAAATGTTTCTATATTATTATTTTCAACTTTTTTTCATAGGGGACTAGTTTCGATATTAAATCAATTATTTTTAACATCATTAATATTTTCGTTTGCTTTAATTAATTCAGTATTTAATTTTGTAATTTCATTTTCATTAGTAGTAATTCGTTTTTGTTGTTTAGCAGAAAAATCACAAGTTGGTGCATGTGTATAATCACCAATTTGTGGATTATTTTGTAATGCTTCGGGTGGTAATGTACCAATTTCATCAGGTCAATCTAAAATCATTGTTTCAGATTCTTTATCATAATCTGTTGCAACATAACCTTTATTTATAAATTTTGTAACAGGACCTCTATATATTTCATTTTCATTATCATCAACTAAATCATCATACAATTTCATTTGTTTTGATAATGTAAATTCTTTTTGTTCTTTAATTAATTTATCAATTTGATTTCTAGTATAAAATGCTTTTAAGTCAATTTTTTCAACATCTATTTCATCATCATTATAACTTGAAAATATTTGTTTTAATTCTGTTAATCTTGCTCATATTTTCATTCTACTAGGTGCTAAATCTCAAACATTAATTGTAGGAGTACTATTTGCACTAAATTGAGTACCATTATTAAATTGAATAGTAGCATCAACATTAAATTCAATTGGTGTACGATTAAATACTCAATGTTCAACCATTACATAAACCATATCTCTTAATGTTTCTTTAATTAATTCATCTTTAAAACTATCAAAAGGAAATTTAGATAAAATAAAATCAAGATAAGCATTAATATCATTTTGAGCACGAATAGCAAAAGTTATAAATCAATCATTAACATTAGGTCATGTTTGTATGTATTGCTGTGGCGTTTCTGTAATTTTTCCAGTTAATGGATATCAGTTATTATAATTTTCTAAACTGACATCAGTTCAAAGTTTATTAATCATAATTTATCATTCCTTAAAAAATGCTTTTTTATAATGTTTAGTTTTTGTTTTAGTTTTTCTATGTGCAATATGAATAACTTCTTTTTGTAATTTCTTTTTCCCTTTTTCTACAATTTGACTATATGCAAATTTTTCTAAATGATGTAATAGTCCAGTACCAAATAAAGTATTAACTGAAAATTTTAAACCAACACTTTTAAATGATTTATTAATATTTTCAATAGGATTATTAATAACATTCACTACTTTATGATAAGTTCTTATTATTCTAAATATTTCTCTATAAACTTTAAAACTATCTCTAATTACTTGTTGAATAACTGGTGGAGCAAATGCAATTGCTTTTAATCATTTATTACGACTAACTCCATAATCAATATATCAACCACTATATCATCTATATCAGTGAAATGGATGTATTTGAGTAACAAAAGTTTCTGCTTTAATAATACTATCAACAACTGTAATTGGTTTATACTTAGGATTACGATGATAAATAGTAATTGCACATTTACTTAATGATAAAGGTTGAATTTTACAACCCATAAATACTGGTGAACTTAATGGAATTAATTGTGCATGTTTAATTGCTTTTTTCTCTGCACTAGTAAATAAATTTGTTGCTTTTTCTTTTAATTTATTAATTTTTTCAAATGCTTGTTTTTCTAACTTTTCAAATTTTTCTTGTAATTTATATATACTTTCTCGTAATTTTTCAAAATATGGAGTATCTTTTCAAAATTTATTTAAACCTTTTTTTAAATAAAATCTAATATCAAAATATTTAAAAGTTTGATTTGCTTTTAAAACAAGTTGATGAATAACATTATTTTTAAAATTAAATTTAATAGCATTAGCACGAATTTTTTGTAAATCTAAAATTAAAGTTTTTCCATATCTATTTTCTGTATGTATTGTATGAACTAAATTTAATCAATCATGTTGATTCATGGATAGTACTTTTTTTAAATCAGTATTATATTTTTTTAAAAAGTTATTTGCTTTTTCAATATCTTTAATTTTAAATTTAGGAGTTAATTGTGGACTTAGTTTTATTAATGTATTTTGTAATAATAAGTAATCTTTTAACTCTTGTGCTTTTAATTTTTGAAAATTATTTTTATATTGTCTTTCAGCAACATAACCTAAATCTCGTAATACTGTTTCACGATTAGGAGTAAAACTATAATTCATTAAATAACGTTTATTACCAATAATTTTATCTGTTAAAATTTCTTTTCCACTTACTTGACTAATAATTTCTTGTAAATTTTTTGCTTCTTTAATTCCAACTTGTTCTAATGTTTTAGTTTTTTGTGCTAAATTAATAAATTTAGTAGTACGATAACCACGACTAATTTTATTAATTCCAGCAAATGCTGGTAATATATTAAAAAAAGTATTTAATGGTGTTACATTTCCTTTTAAATAATCATAAACTTGATTAATAGTAAAATCAGTTAAAAATTCTACACCAACAGCACTAATACTAGCAATTAAATCACTTGCACCTAATCCAAGTGCTAAACTTTCACTTAAACCACCAGTAAAAGGAGCAAGTGCTACTGCTATAACTTGTACACCAATCATTTCTAAAATTTCTCACCAAAAACTTTTATTTTCTTGCTGTTTACTTATTCTAGTATGTTTTGGTTTATTTATGTTTAAAAGTATTGCTGTACTAGTTGTACCGATTGGCATGGTATTAATTTCCTTTATTTAAGAGTTATTTTAATTGGATTTGTTGTTCCTTTATAATTTAAATCATTAACATTTGAAGAAATAACTATGTATAAATCACCTGCTTTTTGTTTTTGATTACTTACATTAGTTTTTCCTTGTGCATCACTAAAATATTTAATAGTTGGATTTGTTAAATTTGGATTTAATGATTTAAGTTCATTAGTACTTTTTATTTGTGTATTTAATTCACTATTATTGTTATTAACATTTGCAGTAATATCAATTGTTAAACTTGTAATTTTAGTTTTTAAATCAGTTTTATCATTATTAATGATTGCACATAACATTCAACGTGAAGTTGTTTCTTCATCTGTTATATAGGGTATTGATTCACCAGTTACTTCTCCACCAACTAAATATCTTCTTCCAACTTTACCATCAGCAATATCTTGAACATATACAACTGTATTTTGCAACATATATCTTTTCATTGCTCTTGGTGTTGCTAAAACAAAAGACATAATTTTAGTTTCATTATTATCAGTAAAAGTCATATAATCATCCATAACAATTTGACATAGTACACCTTTAATATATAAATCATTTCCATTTAATCTTAATTGTTGAGCAATCTGATTATCAGTAATTAAACCTTTATTATTAGCTAAATAAACAATACTATCATAAAGATTATTAGTAATAAAAAAACGACAATTATTACTATTTCTTAGTTGAAATAAAGTATTTCAAGCATCTAACATTGATTTTAAATATCCTACTGGTGTTTTATCAGTAATATCTACTTTAGTTGCATATTTTGCAATTACATTTGTATCATTATTTGCTAAATAATCTGCTAAATCATTAGCAACTTCATATTGCATTGTATTTAATAAATTTTGTCCATTTTCAGCATTTAAATCAACATTAGCAATTATTTCACCTGCAACTGCTTCTTCTTTAATTTCTTTTAAAATTTTAATAGTTTCAGCATAACTAACATCTAATCCTTTGCTTTTATCATTTCATTTTAGTACTTTAATTTCTGGATTTTTTGGTTTTTTAACTATAAATTCAATTTTTGTAGAATTAACCATTTCAATAGGAAAAAAACTTGCTCATGGTGAATTTGATTGTTTATAAAATTCTATAAACTCTGGTGCTTCTACTAATTTTTCGGTATTATCTAAATTTTTATTGAATGGTACTGCCATTTTTTATTTTCCTTTCTGTTATAAATTATTTTTCTTTTTATAATCCAATAAAGTACTTTTTATTGAATTTGGTTGATTTGTTATTATTGTCTGTGGTTTGCCACCTGTATTAATTGTTTCTTTAAATACTGGTTGTTCTTTAATCATTTTTTTAATAGTTTCTTCAATTTTTGAATTTTCTAAATTATTAGTTTTAAATTTTAAATAATCATAAAATTCACTTTTAACTTGATATTTTTTAAATATATTAATCATTTCTTTTTCTTTAATTTCTTGATTAAGTTTATTTAACTTATTTTCTGCTTCATTAACTTTATTTTCTATTTCTTGTGAAGAAGCATTATTTTCAGTTAAAGGTTCAGTTGTTTGTTGAACATTATTTTCATTTTCTAACATTTACATCACCACTTTTTTATTTATTTTCTTTATTAATCTTTTCATTTAACTTTGCTAATTTTTTTTGATGTTTAATAATTTTGTTATTTGCTCTAACATGTTTTGGAGTTGTGATAAATCTTTTTAATAAAACAATAATTTCTCTGCAAATTAATGTTCCAACACTTGTTCCAATAATTATTAATTCATGTAAAAATTCTTTCATCTCAATATTTTCCTTTCAACTATTTATTTTTAATTTTTAATTATTCATCAAATTGACCACCATTAATTCTTTCAATCATCGATTTTGAATTACTTATAATGCTTACTAATAAGGCAATTTCTTTATTTAATTGTTCCATTCTCTCTTTATATGTATGAATTTCATTATTATAATATTCAAGTAATTTTTCTTTATTCATAAATTATTCACCTCCTTTATAAACTCATGTGATTATAATCTCAATTTAATGAAGCATTATCATGATTTAATGGTACTTCGCTCATATTATCACTACCATAATATTGACTTGCAGTTTCACTATTAATAGTAAATCTATTGTCATTAATTAATCTTGTAGTTTCATCATTAAATGATGTTTCTTGCATTTCTTCATTATGATGTGTAGTTTCCATAGGTAATAAATTATGGATAATTTCACTTGCACCAGCAACAATTGTAGGTACTGCATAAGCATTATTAAAATTATTATTAATACCCATTGCTACACCACTTGATATTAAACATCCACCAGTTGCCATATTACAAATCTTTCTTATTGTTTCAAATTTATTAGGTATTAACTCCGTTAATCCATTAATAAGATTTGATATACCATAAGCATTTAAACTAATATATGTATCTCAATCCATTAATGACTGATTTTCTTGTTTATTTAATAGTAATCATGGCGGACCTTCTGTTGTAGTTGTAGTAGTTATTGGAATTGGTGTTGTTGGAATAATAGGATTAATATTATTTTCTGTTCATTTACTATAATTTGCTAAACCAATTGTTCCTAATCCTAATGCTATTTTTTTAGAACTATTAATTAATTTAGTTTTAGTATTTGGTCTTTGATTTAAATTTCAAATATCTAAACCTAATTTTTTACCAAATAATAAACTATTAATTGAACCTAATATTGGATTAGCAATTACTTGACCATAATAAGCACTTGTACCAATCATTGCACAAATTGGACTTATTCCAGTTCTAATTAATTTAGTTAAAGTATAATTTGATTGATTTTCTATACTTGGCATTTTATTCTCCTTTAATTTTCTAATTTTTTAATTGTTACTTTAATTCAACCTTGATAAACATCATTATCACCAACTATTAATGCAACATTACTTTCGGGGTCAGAAACAATTATGTGTTTGGATTTAACATTTGGGTATTGTCTTAAAATAATTGCTCTAATATCATTACTTGTATGAATTGCTTTTGGAAATGGTGATAATATTTCAATTTCATCTTTATTTTCAAACAAAGTAGGTAATATTATCATTAGTCAAATTCTCCATTTTCAATTAATTCCTTTAAAATAAATAAAGTTACATCAGTTCTACGTTCTGGTTCTAATTTAATTAAATTATTAATATGATTAATTAGTTTTTCTTTATTCATTATCAAATTCACCATTTTCTATTTTTTCAATTAATAAACCGAAAATTCCTTTAAAATTTATATTTTTAATATGTTCAAGTAATTTTTCTTTATATTCATTAATATATTTTTGAGCCATTTTTCTTCTTATATTTTCAACTTTAATCATATGTTCTTCACAAAAATATCTTATTTGAACATTATCTTTATCTAATTTTGTTGGTAAATTAGTACAATTAGTTATATGTTTACCAACTTCATTAACTTCACTAAAACAACATGGTATATTTTCTTTATTCATTATTTACTTTCCTTTCTATATTTTTTTTCTTGATGTATTAATAAATTTATTAAAATTATTTGTTTATCAATGTCACCTAATTTTTTTAAAAGATATTCATATCTTTTTTTAAAATCTTCACTATCAATATCTCTATCTTTATAAATTAAATTTTTCAGTTTTTTTATTTTATATAAGGTTTTTGGGGAATATATTTCTCCATCCATACAAAGAAAACATTTCATTATTTTATTTCCTTATTTTCAATTTGATTAGCAATTTCATTTAATATTTTCAATACTTTATATTCATTTTTTAATTCTTTAATAATAAATATTAAAATTATTATTAGTGTTATACTTGTTATTAATATTGGTACTATTAATAAAATTTTTCACAATATCATTTTTTATTCCAATTTATCTTTTATTATTTGATTTTTTCTAATTATTTCTTGTTCTAATGAATAAATATGTTCTGACATTTTATTTATTATTAAATTTATATAATGCATTTCTTCTTGAATATTATTAAATGCAAGAGTTCCTATTTTAATTTTTAAATTTTCTAATACTTTTTCCATATCTTTTTTTATTACTAAATCAGTCATTTGTTTTGGATTTTGATTAAAATTCATTATATTTTTTCTCCTTTTTGTAAAATATCTTTTATTATTTCTAATTCAGTCATTCTAATTTCATTTGTTTTAATAAAATTTTGCAATCTTTCAATTTCTTTATTCATTTTTTTACTCTTTTCATTTTTTAAATCATTTAACATTGATTGAACAAAATGCACGATTTTTAGGAATATTTAAAGTATTAAAAAATTGACCAGTTACAATAATTTCATCGTTTTTGTTTAATAAAATACATCGTCTATAAAATTTTGGGTTATTAAAAATTAAAGTAACATAATTTAATCCATTTCATTGACCACGAACACTATAATATAATTCCTTATTACCTTTTTCGTAATATTTTGCTTCAATAGTGTTACTCAGTTTTACTTTTAATTTGACATAATTTGCTTTATCTTTCATTTTTATAATTCCTTAAATAGTATTGAATATGCTTATAAGCATCTTGTTCATGTTTTGTTAATTTTATATTTCCTTTATAATTTTCTAAATTATTAGTTTTATTTTTTGGTTCACTTTCTAAATAATCTCAATTCATAACATCTTCTACTAATACCATTAATGCACCAATAATCTTAGGTGTTGCTAATGGATTAGTTAATAATTGTTTTGAGCTTAAAAAGAAATTTTCTACAATAACTAATATTTTTTGATTAATAAATTGTTTTTTAATTAATTTAAAATATTCTTTATATATATTTTTACTTTCTAAAACTGTTTTAGTTTTGAATGTTTCATTAAAAGTAATATTATTAGTTTCACTTGAATATATAACCATTCCATTATTACCAATTCCAGTAGGATCAATTCCAATAATTAAGTCATATTGCATTAATTAAGTTAACCTCTAATAACCGTTTTAATAATTTCTAAATCACAATTACATCAACAATATTTACATTCTTCAATAAATTCTTTATGACCACAAACTAAATTATCTTTTTTTAAATCATCAATCAGTTTAATTAGCCCTATTTTAAATTCAATATCATCACTGTCTGGTATGCAAATCGTTCCTCTTTTAGTTAAATATTCTTTATTCATATTTATGCCTCCTACTTAACCTAATATTTAAAATACAGTCATAACAAATCGCTTTACTATTTTTATCTCTTAAAAAATATTTTCTTGTTTTTATATCATTAGTATTAAAGAATAAATAATCTAATTTATTTTGTTTACATGTTCAACAAAAATACTTTTTCATTATGAGTTGAAATTTCCTTATATGAAGTAACTATATAATTAATTGGTAAATCATCGTGTTTATATGGATTATTTATTTTAAAACTTTTTCTATTTTCTTCTCATGTAATGTTGTATTTAAAACATGGATTTGTAATATTAGTTTTGTTATCTGTTATTTCACCCATAAATCAACTATTATGCTGTTCATAAAATGTTAATGGTTCAAGTTTGATATCATTAAGATAATATTCTTTGGGTGTTTCTTGTTTATTAACAGTTATTTTTTGGTCTTTAATATATGGTTCTAATAATTTTATTAATTCATTACCACTTAATTCTCTTTTAATATTTTCTAAATTAAAAACTCAATATGTGTAACTGTTATCAACAATAAAAGAATTATTTTTAATCATTCATTTTGGAAGTGATAATTTATATTCAACATAATCAATAAGAATAGATTGTGGTTTATCTTTAACAATTTGTTCTTTTTTAAATTCTATTTGCATAATAATCCTTTCCTAATATGTTCTGTTGCTTCTAGCATAAAGAACATATATTTTGATTTTTAGATTATTAATAATACTACTATTCGTTTTATTCATTTCAGCAATTCTGGGCTCAAAAATAAATTGTGAAATTTTAAAAAGAAATCGAGGCATTCGATTCAATATTTATTTAATTTGTGTTAAACAAATTAATATTTTAATTGAACCGGCACCGCTCAATTTTTTTTACAAGTTTGAAATTTATTTTCTCGCCCAAAAAAAATTTTTTCAAAAAAAATAAAAAATAAAACCAACACTTGCTCACTTGGGAGTGGCAAGGTTGGTTAAATAAAGAATAGAATTAATATAATAGGTCCCTACAACAGGTCTATATATACTAGTTTCCAATTCGCTCCCACCCCAAGAATTACCATTAATGGTTAGTATATTTTATTAGGTATCACTCCACTTTTTATTTATCCATGCAAGTCCACATGCTCTAGCTACTATTTTTAACAACTGTGTTGTAGTTCACTGTTTTAATTCCCTAACACGTGTTGATAATAGCGTTAAAGAGGGTTATTAAAAATTTTAAAATTTTACAATTACACAAAAAAAGACAAGATTTTTATTCTCGTCTTTTGTCATTTATTTTTAATTTAAGGGTAAAAAAAGAAAGGAGCTATTTTTAAAACTTTTTAGTTATCGACATCTTCGACACGCTCCCAAATAATGAGTAAAAACCTAATAAAGTTTACAATATATAGCTAACGAAAGTAATGTTTACTCATATCTTGAAAAACAAAATCAATCGCGTTTTTAATATTTGGTCAATAATTTGGTAATATTTTTCTTATATTATGTTTTATAGCAAATCAAAAATGTTCAATTGGATTTAAATTAGGAGAATATGGTGGAAGAAATAATAGTTTGCATCCAACATTTTCAATTAATTGTTTTGTTGCTTTAGATTTATGAAACGTCGCATTATCTAAAACTATAATTTGTCCACACTTTAATAATGGAATTAGTATATTTTTAACATATGATTCAAAAATTTTACTATTGCAATGTCCTTCAAATGCTCATAGAGCTTTTAATTTACCTTTATTTAGTGCACCAATTATACTCATTCTCTTTATTTTATATGCAGGTTTATTATCAAATAATCTTTTACCTTTTTCAGACCAACCATATTTATAAAATTCATTATCATCAATTCCAGATTCATCAATATATACCAAATCTTCATTCATTATTTTCGCTATTTCTTTTAAAAAATCTTCTTGTTTATTTTTATCTCTTTGTTCATATAGAAAAGTTTTTTTTATATGTATAATTTAGTTTTTTGAAATAGTTATAAACTGTTTCTTTTGTCATATCACCAAATTTTTCAATTACTTTTTGAACTGTAACATCTTTATTTTCTGCTAAATAATTTTTTAATTCATCTAAATCCTTTATTTTGTGGCTATGTCCTTTTTGATAATTCAAAATTGGTTTTATATTTCCGGTTTTTTGCTTTCTTTTTCTTCATAAAAATAAAGTCTTTCTAGTGATATTGAACACTTTACAAATTTCTTTAATTTTCATGTTTTTACTTTCATAAACTTCTATTACTTTTCTTCGTAAGTCCTCACTGTATGGTTTTGGCATAATTTAATCTTCCTAATCTATTTTAATTATTGCTGAATTATACTTGTAAGTGCAAGAATTGTTTAAATTACATATTATTATTTTACATTATTTATGAGTAAACATTACTTTCGTTAGCTATATTATATAATATTTTAATTTTTATAACTTAAAAAACAAGTAATATTTATGTAGTAATTATGATAAAATTATAAAGTTATAGGAAGGAAGTAATTATGATTAAAGATAAAAAAAATAATGTTGAAATCATTAATGTCAGTAAAAACTATGATAGTAATGAAGTCATTAAAAATGTTAGTCTGAATATTGCTATTGGTGCCAAAATTGGTATTGTTGGCCCCAATGGTACTGGAAAAACAACATTATGTGAAATGATTTCCCAACTTCGTAAACCAACAACAGGTACTATTAATATTAAACCTGATTTAAAAATAGGCATGCAATTACAAGAAACTAAATTTCCTCGTGGTCTAACTGGTTGAGATATGGCCCAATATTATATGAGAGCTTATCGTTTAAATAAGTCTGTTGAAGACATTCAAAAGTTATTGTACTATTTGGACGCTGAAGCATTTATTAATAAACCTATTATTACTTTATCGGGCGGTCAACAACAAAAAATTAATATTTTATTAGCATTAATTGTTGAACCAGATTTATTAATTTTAGATGAATTAGCTACGGGATTAGATTTAGAGGTACGTGAGCGAATTTATGAATTACTAGAAAAAGAAGTTTTTATTAAACCTAATCTTTCAGTATTGATTGTTTCACATAATATGCAAGAAATTGAACGTTTTTGTCAACAAATTATTTTCATGTTTGAAGGTTCAATTATTAGTATAAATGATGTTAAAACTGTTGTTAAAGAATATGGAAGTATTGAAGAATATGTTAAAACTAAATTTAAAGAATATAAAATAGGTATGTATGATAGCGAAGCGTTATTAAAAAGATTAGGAGGGGAAAATAATGAAAAATGAGCTAAGTCTTGAAAAAACACCTTAAAAAACAAAAATAATGATTGATCTCTTCTTAATTTATTTTGAAGTTATTTAAAACGTAATCGTTCAATTATTATTTTTTCAGTTTTCGTTTCACCATTGATTTTTATTGGTGCATCAATTGGTGGAAATAATCAAATATTATCATCACCTGCTGGTAAAAATATTGGACGATTTATTTTGATGATTATTTGATTGACACAAACTGCTTCCTTTTCAATTCAAACTTTTTTAGCTATTTTACTAGATTTAAAACAAAGCGTAGTTTATCGACGCATTGGTTTAACAAGAATTAGCAAAACCAAGTTTATTATTATAACATCAATATTTAATTTAGCTTTAGTTTTAATTTCTGATATTATTATTTTTATTGGTGTTATTATTATTGGTTATGTTGTTCCTTTATCTGGAATGATTAGTTCCATTTTTAATTGACAATTATTAATTATTATTTTATTTACATTATTTTTTTCTATTACTATTACTAGTATTGCTTTGCTAATGTCAGTTATTATTAAAAGTCGTACTGGACAAGCAATTGTTAGTTTATTTACTAGTTTATTAATTGTTGCGCCATTAATTATTTTAACTTACTTTTTAGCTAGTCTTATTGGTGAAGGATTAGTTTCAAGTATTGGTGCTGGTGCTGTTGTTGGTATTTTAGTGGGTATATTTATTACCTTAAATCTTATTAGTTGTGGCATTTATTATTTAACTTGAAAACTATTTAAATGATTTGATTAATTTTTATAAAAGTATGTAATGAATTATAAAATAACAAAGGAGTGAAAATATACAATGCCTAAAAATATAAGAAAATATGTTATTGATGAACAACCAATTAATTATTTTGATAAAGTTAAAGCATGATTAGATAATCAAAATAAATTTGAAAATTTAGAACTATTATCAGAAGTTGCATCTCAACAAAACTATTTAAAACAAAGTGATAAGTTAAATACTAAAGTAATAAATCAATTAGAAAATAAATATTTGGAAAATGTTTCAAATTTAAATCAAAAATTGAAAATGTTTTAATATAATAACTTACTTATTTTTATTAATTTATAGTCTAATTATTTTTTATAAATAATTAGATTTTTATATATTAACAATATTTTGAAATAATAGGTTTATTAAAATACTCCTTTAAATTTATTTTTAAAGGAGTATGAATATTTAAAAATAAATTATGAGTATAATCGAAAACCGTTCCCTAAAATTGTTTTAATTTGTCCTCCACTTTCAGATCCTCATGTTTCACCATAATGAGCAATGATGATTTGAAAAAATCATTTTCCATTTTCTTCATAAAAAGTTAACCCTAATTTAATAGTTATTAATAAACTGGCAAGTAAGAAATTTTCTTTATTATTACATATGATAATATTACAAAAATTTGCTGGGTTAATAGGTCCATTTTTTGTTACTTTTGCATTTATTAAATATTTTTGAAAATTTAGATTTTTAACAACTTGATTAATGTTAATAGTTGGATATCCTGTATCGCCTCAGCTATAAGATGAATCTACATAATCTTCTGTACCATTTTCATTAAAAAAAGTAATATATCGATAATCAATTGGTAAACCATATTCTGTATTTCATTCAAATGTATGGATAAATGAATTATTTCTAGTCTGTTTTCAATAACTTATATCAGTTAGTCTTCTGTTATTAAAATGAAATTCTGTTGTTTTTTATCATATTTTTGTCATTTTTTTAAATTCTGTTTGTTTTACTGGACATTTATAAATGCCATTAATAGTTAAAACATAAATATTTTTATTACTATCAAAAGTAATATTACTAACATCATATGTATCATTATCAATCACTTTCATTTCAATAAAATTTGATTGTAAAAAATCAAATTTATAAACTTTATTTATTGCAGAGTTATTATTAGTTATTATATAAATATTTTTATTACTTATTATTATTTTTTTGATTATTCCATCTATTGCTGAATTATTTATTTTCTTAAAGTATTTTTCTTTTACTGAATACTTATAAATATTATTATTATCTGCAATATAGATAGTTCCATTTTCATCTGTTACTAAAATAGCATTAACAAGTACTCCTCAATGTTCACTTATTATTATAAATTCTGTTTGTTCTGCTGGACATTTATAAATACTATTATTTGCAATTACATAAATGTGTCCATCTTTACCAGTTGTTAAAAGAGAAATTTGTAATGTTTCTTTATTTGTATCTATATTTAATTGTTTAAATTCGTTGTCATTTTCTAAACACTTATAAATACTATTCGCAAAAGGAACATGAAGATTATTATTAGCAGTGATATAAATATTTCCATATTTATCAATACTTATGTGACTCAGAAAATTAATGTTAGTTGGTAATGTCATTTTTTTAAATTCTCATTCTCCCGCTAAACATTTATAAATACTATTATTAGCTATTATAAAAACATTTCCGTCTCTCTCATTAATTTTTAAAAATCTAATATTTTCTAATTCTTTAGGTACTATCATTTGTTGAAAATATGTTTGTGTTGCAAGACATTTATAAATATTATTATTAGTTGCTACATAAGTATTTTTATCTTTATCAGTTTTTATAAATTTACCATTAGCAAATTCTTTAGGTACTATCATTTTTTCGAATTCTGTTTGTTCTGCTAAACATTTATAAACAGTATTATTAGCAAGTGCATAAATATTTCTATTTCTATCAGTTGTTAAAGACTTAATTTCATTTATTTTTCAATTATTATTTTCATTTTTAATACTTGTTTTAATTTTATTATTTGTGTTATTGATAAATAAGGTATTTAAACTGTTTGTACTTGCTATTGCTAAAATTGTTGTTGTAATTAGTGTTGATATCTTTTTCATATTTAAAAAACTCCTTTTTATTTTTTCCCAATAACTTCTTTTTTTAAGAAGTGAATATATTTTATTTTTTTTCAAATAAATTTCAAATAAAAATAGAACAAATTTTAATTTAAACTAAAAATCATAAAAAAATATATTTTATATTTAAAAAAATATTTTGAATGTTATAATAGTAGTAAATATGGATTAATTTGCATATATTATATAAAGCAGGGGTGGCATTGCCTGAGAAATACCCTATAACCTGATCTAGTTAGTACTAGCGGAGGGAGACTTTATTTTTTATATTTTAAAAAATGATAACTCCTTTTTGTTATGTAAGATAAATTAAAGGAGTTATCATTTTATTATGTTTAAAGAACAACTATTAACAACTATCAATTATAATAAAATTAAAAGCAAACTGGGGGTAGGAATGTTAATTAAAGCATCAGCCATTTTTAGTTTAATTACTCTTTTAACATTAACAGTTATTATTAGTATTTTACCTGCTAGTAGTATTAATCACTTTTTTAAAGTTACTACTATTATTGGTTGACAATTTTATAGCAGTAAAATTTATTTAATATTAATTCTTTGTTTATTATTAATTTCATCAATTTTATTATCTGTTATTACATGAACAGTTAAAATAGAAGATATGCATAAAAATATTGTTATTGTTACATTACTATCAATTTTTAGTATCAATCCCATTGCATTAATTTTTAATTTAATTAAACATTATCAATGACAAAAAGAAGAAACTTTTGCCATTTTAAAAACAAGATGATGAACTAATTTTAAATTTGCATTTGGTATTAAACGATGATTAGTTATTGAATATACAATTATTGGTTTATTTACTGGTGTAACTATTGCTTGTGCTTTTATTGAACAAAATTTATTACCAAAAATGCCATACGGCGGCGGTATTGCTATTAAATATATACCTTTAATGGTTATTAGTTATATTATTGGCTTTGCAGGTGGATGATTAACGGGTATGATTAGTGCTTTAATGTCATTATTATTTATTGGTGGTGGTTATGTTATTAATGCTTGAAGTTATTTATTAGATTATTTTTTGCCAATGACAACGCCCGCTATTATTTCATTATTACGTTTTAATTTAAAAGCTGATAAATCAATTTTTACTTATATTAATTATTTTTTACATTGTTTTTTAGTTTGTTTAATTATTTATTTTTGACAAACAATAGCAGGATATTTTATTTGATCACAAATTACTAATGCTGACGGAAGTAAAAATATTTGATCAGGATTTAATCCTCTTTTTTACTCATTAGTTTACAATTTTATTCATATTTTTTTGTTTACTTATCCAATTATGCAATTAACAATACCTTTTATTTATCGTGGTTTAGTTAGTCACTATGTAGAAAGATATCGTTAGAATAGTAATTGTAATTACTATTTCTTTTTTAAATAGCGTTATAATATTAATTGATAGAAAGGGTGATTATAATGAAAAATGATGAAATAATCAAAGAAGATATTATTATTATGGATGGTGATATTAAATTAATGAATAAAGCATTAAATGAGAAAAAGGTTGTATTAGCAGCAATTGAATTAGGAAAACATGCTCAACATACAATTGATATTGGTTGATCTGAACATTTTCAAGCATATGCTAAATTAAAAAGTACAACTACTACTGGTACTTGTTTTTGTAAAAAACCAGCAACTCATTTAGTTTATTTTTGGCGATAATAAGATAATATAATTTTTAAGTAATTTAATTAACTACTAGATGAGAATTAAAAATAAATTCTTTATCTAATTGATTTTGATATTCTGGATTTGTTATTAATCTTTGTTTTAGTTTTGGTTTATAATAAGTAAAATAAATAATAGTAGCAATTATAATAAATACTCAAAATATTAAAAACTTAATCGCAATTGCAATTAATATGATTCCTTTGTTGCCTACTAAATCATGAATCATATTATAATTAAAAATAATGAATTGACTAATTAAAAATAATAAACAGATAATAAACATAATTCATTCAATAACTTTTATTTTTATTTTTTTATAATAACCCATAACACAAGTTGCTGCTATAACAAAAAGATAAACAAAGATTGTTATATTAGTTGTAAATCCCAACATTTGGTTATAATTAAAACTAATTCCAATTAAATCCGGAATTATTAGCATAATAATACAAACTATAATTGTAATTATAAAATTAATAGTATTACCATACATTGCAATATTTTCTTTATTTAATTTGGCTATTTTTTCACTAATGTATCCTTCTTTGGCTAATGGTTGTAGCATAGCTCCAGAATATAGCGCTACTTGTATTACACCATTCAATTTAATTGATAAAGTACAAATAACTAGTAAAATGATACCCGTTGTACCAGCAATGCCAGCAATAACATTATTTGGGTTATAATTATTACCACCATTTGCTCATCCGTTATTACCATTAGGTCCCTGCGAACTGATGGCACCAATAATTAAAATTGTAATCATTAAATAAAAAATAGTTGTCAAAAATAAGACAATAATTGTTCCCCTACCTAAATTTTTATTAGGATTTTTAACATTTTTTCCAATAACAGTAAAGGTCTCAAAACCAAGGAAAAAGTAGAAAAAATTACTAAAAGCATTATTAAAAATATTATTTGTAAAATGAAGATGTTTAGTACCAACAAATGCTTGTTGATAAACTATAGTGCCGTTTTTGATTACCAGAATAATGGCACAAATAATCAAAAAACAAGTTGACAGTCATTTAATGATTCCTGAAATATTAACAAATCAACGAAAACCTCTTAATCCAAAATAGATACAACTTGTAACCAAACAATAAACTATAATTCCTAAACTATCAATAAATAAATTAGATCATCTATCAGGTAATCAAGAAAAAAATGATAATTGGTTTAAGTTAATTCTAAACATTGAAATAATACCACCAATAACAGTAGATGGTAAAATGATATATTGCATAAAGTCGGTTATTCATCCTCAAAAACGACCAAAAGTTGCTCTAACATAAATATATGCTCCAACCATTATTACCAGCATAAACTTTACTACATTTTAAAAAAGCACATGCACTAATACTAGCCATTATAGCGCCTAAAATCATAATTCAGATTAGATGTAATCCAACTCCGCCATTATTTCAATAATATATTCCTATAAAAGACATAGGAAAAGCTATTGTGCAAGTATAATTAAATCCAAAGTCACACCAGTTCTCCTAAGCCTATTTTTTGCTGCTTTGTTTTTTGTTTTAAAGACTTATTTAAAACTTTTTGTGTGTTCATAGAATCCTCCTTTGAATTTATTTAATATTAACGATAATTATATAGTATATTTTATTTGAAATACAATAAAAACTATTTCTTTTTTGTAGAAAATAAATATTAGCAAATGGTTTAATAACATTGATTGATAATTAACAAAATATTTAAAATATAATTTAATCAATAAGTAAACATTGCAACTTGTTAAATGATTATGATATTATGGTTTTATGATTACTTTACTTGAACATATTAAAGGAGAAAAACATGAGTTATAATCACCAACAAATAGAAAAAAAATGACAGCAGTATTGATTAAAAAATGAAACTTTTAAAACAAACATTGATGATAATAAAAAACCAAAATCATATATTCTTGATATGTTCCCTTATCCTTCAGGATCAGGTTTACATGTTGGCCATCCTAAAGGTTATTGTGCTACTGATGTTATTTCTCGAGTTAAAATAATGAATGGTTTTAATGTTTTGCATCCAATTGGTTGAGATGCTTTTGGTTTACCAGCTGAGCAATATGCCTTAAATACAGGTAATAATCCAGAGACATTTACTAAACAAAACATTAATAATTTTCGTAAACAATTACAAAGTATTGGTCTAAGTTTTGATTATAATAAAGAAGTTAATACTACAGATCCTCAATATTATAAGTGAACACAATGAATTTTCATTAAACTTTATGAACAAGGGTTAGCTGAAATTAAAGATGTTGAAGTTAATTTTTGTGAACAGTTAGGAACTGTTTTAGCTAATGAAGAAATAATTAACATTAATGGTCATATGGTTTCTGAACGTGGTAATTTCCCAGTTATTAAAAAACCAATGCGTCAGTGGGTTTTAAAAATTACTAAGTATGCTGAAAAATTATTAAAAGGATTAGATGATTTAGACTGACCAAATAGTGTTAAGGAATTACAACGTAATTGAATTGGTAAAAGTGTTGGAACACTAGTTGATTTTGTAGTTGAAAATAATAAATGTAAGGTTTCTATTTTTACTTCAAGGGTTGATACTATTTTTGGTGTTTCATTTTTAGTACTTGCTCCTGAACATCCATTAATTCATGATTTAACAACTAGTGAATATTCGCAAGCAGTTACTCAATACTGTTTAGATGCTAAAACTAAAACAGATTTAATGCGTCAAGGAGATGATACTTTAAAATCTGGTGTTTTTACTGGAAGTTATGCTATTCATCCTTTTACTAAAAGTAAATTACCAATTTGAGTTGGTGATTATGTTTTAAATCATTATGGGACAGGAGCAATTATGGGTGTTCCTGCACATGATAGTCATGATTTTATTTTTGCTAAAAATAAAAATTTACCAATCAATTTTATTATGAAAACTAATAATAAAAATGAACCATTTTTGGGTACTAGTGAATATATTAACTCTGATTTTATTAATGGTAAGGATTTAGAAACAGCTACTAATTTAATTGTTAAAAAATTACTAACTTTAAAACAAGGAAAAGTACATACTGCATATAAGTTACGAGATTGACTTTTTTCTCGTCAACGTTATTGAGGTGAACCTTTTCCGATAATTTATTGAGAAGATGGTACAATCTCAACAGTAGATGAACAACAATTACCAGTATTATTACCAAAAATGACTAATATTAAGCCATCTAATTCGGGGAATGCACCTTTAACTAATGCACCAAATTCCTGATTACATGTAACTAGAAAAGATGGTGTAAAAGGAAAAAGAGAAATTAATACAATGCCACAATGAGCAGGTAGCTGTTGATATTATTTAGCATATATTTTAAAAAATGATGATGGTACTTATTGTGATTTTAATAGTGCTATTGCGCAAAAACGTTTTAACTATTGATTACCAGTTGATTTATATATTGGCGGTCAAGAACATGCTGTTTTACATTTATTGTATGCTCGTTTCTGACATTTAGTACTATATGATTTAAAATTAGTTAGTGTTAAAGAGCCATTTTTAAAATTGGTAAATCAAGGTATGATTCTTGGTGAAAATAATGAAAAAATGTCTAAATCACGCGGTAATGTTGTTAATCCAGATGATATTATTAATGAGTATGGTGCTGATACTTTACGAATATATGAAATGTTTATGGGACCATTAACAGCATCTTTACCGTGATTAAATAGTGGTTTAGTTGGTTGTTATAAGTTTTTAATGCGTATTTATCGTCTTGTTAATAAAGATGAGTATAAAATAAAAATTACTACTAAGAATGATAAATCATTAGATACAATTTATCATCAAACTGTAAAAAAAGTAACTAATGATATTAACGATTTAAATTTTAATACTGCTATTGCACAACTTATGATTTTTATCAATGCTTGTTATAAAGCACCAACTATTTATCAACAATATTTAGTTAATTTTTTAAAATTATTAAATCCATTTGCTCCACATATTGCTGAAGAATTATGATTTCAATTTGGTAATAAAGAAAGTATTAATAAAAGTCAGTTTCCAAGTTATGATGAAAAATTTTTGATTACTAGTGAAGTTACTATTGCTATTCAGATTAATGGTAAAACGAAAATAACTTTAGTAGTAAAAGAAAATTTAAATAATCAAGAACTTTTAAAAGTAGTTAATAATGAAGAAAAAGTAAAATATTGATTGCAAGATAAAACAATTATTAAGACAATTTGTATACCAAATAAGATTGTTAATTTTGTTGTTAAGTAAAGGAGGAATAATGAAAGTTGCTATTATTTTTGCAGCAGGAATTGGCAGTAGATTACAACCTATCTCAAATAATGTTCATAAATCGTTAATTAAATTTAAAGGTTTAACTTTAATTGAACATATAATTAATCATTTAATTGAAATACATGATTTAAAAAAAATTATTGTCATTACTGGTCATTTAAAAGATGAATTTAATTTTCTTACTCATAAATATTCAAAATTAATCTTAATAAATAATCAACATTTCCTTGATTATAATAGTGGTTATGCTTTGACATTAGTATCATCATATTTTAATGGTCAAGATGATATTTTTATTATTTCTGGTGATATGATTAGTACAAAAAATATTTTTTTAAATAATTTTTCAACTAATATGATGGCCGCTATTAATCGTGATCATGATAATATCAAAGAAGATTGAAGTTATAAATTAAACAAGAATGGTAATATTATTGATATTTTTAAAAGTAAAAAAAAGGATAGTTTCTTGGCAGGAGAATGAAGTTATATTACTAAAAAATGAGCAAAAGTTCTTGGTGAAGATTTAATAAATCCACAACAAGAACTTGTATTGCAAACAACAATGGTTGGTAAATATTTAATTAGTAATAGTATTAAACATAATTTTGAATTAAAACCTTATGTTTTATCATTTGATTGTCATTGGGATGTTGATAATATTATTGATTTAGAACGAACTAATAAATATTTTAAATAATTTAAGTAGTTAATTTTTTTCCAGAAGTTGTTGTTGAAACTACTGGAATTTCTTCACGATTACAACTATGTGCAACATTTTGGAATGGATTAGTAGTATTACCGTTTAATTTTAGTGCTTCTGCTGTTGTTTCTGTTACTGATTCATTTTCTGGATCTAGTGCATCTACTTCTTTAAAACTAACTTGTCCATTACTACGAGCAATAACATTATTGTTTTGATTAACATTATCTGTATTTTTAATAATATTAACTGACTGATTTAGTTTAGGTTTTTTAGTTCGATTATCAAATAGTGAAACTAAAAGTTTTTTTAATCATATGTATGGAAAAAAAGAAATATAAGCGACATCTTTTGCAAATTTTACAATTCAATTTCTACTACTACCATCAGAAGAAGTATTTGCTTTTTCTTTTTTATCTTTTTCACCTTGTAATTTATCAAAAATTTCTTTATTTGGTTGTTGCTGTTGTTGTGCTGACATAATTTTTCACATCCTTTTTTATTTAAAAATAATTAGGTTCCACTTATCTAATAAAAAAGAATAAGTCGAACCTAATGGTCTTTAATAATTTAGTTTATTATGTTGTTAGTATAACATATTTTCAATTTTTAAGCACAATAATTAAAAAAATAACATCCTTACTTTTGAGTTAATAAATCATAATTTTATTTAAAAATATTTATTTTATCTTTTAATTTTTATGAAAAATTTTATACTGTATTTTGGATATTTTTAAAAATAAATATTTAAAAGAAAGGGAGAAAAAATATTATGAATGAAAAAGAAAAAGCAGATAAAATACTTACTAAATTAGCTATGCAAAGAGCTAAAGATATGAAAGAAAGACTAGCACAAAAAGCTGAGAAAGCAGCACGTGAAAAGGAAAAAGCAGATAGTACTAAAAAAGAACAGCAATCAAAAAAACATATTTCATTTTCAAAATAAATAGTTTTTTAAAAGTCTACTGATAAATAAAAAAAAGTTAGGTAATACTTATTTTAAAAATATTACCTAACTTTTTTTATGTTAAAGTTTTAATAAATTTTAGAACTTCATCATAGTTTGGTTCTAATGTTACTTCTTTAACAATTTGTAAATATATAACTTTGTTATTTTTATCAACAATGATAATAGTACGTGCTAATAATTGGATTTCATCAATTAATAAATTAGTAGTATTACTAAAATTATTTTCATTATTACGATAATCACTTCAAATATGAAAATTATTATTCATTTTTAGTTTTTCACAAAAGCGATTTTGAGCAAATGGTAAATCTTTGGAAATAGTAATAATAACTAAATCTTTTAATTTAGTGGCCTCTTTATTAAAGTGTATAGTTTGTAAAGCACAAGTTTTAGTATCAATGCTTGGTACACTAGAAATAATTTTAAATTTATTAGTGAATTTTTCCAAATTCATATTATCCATTGTTTTATTAACTGCAGAAAATGATAAAGTATCTCCAACTTTGATTATTTCATTTTTAATATGAACGGGTTTACCTTTAATTGTTAATTGCAACATAATATTTTTTCTCCCTTTTTATCAAATGTATTTATAATATTATTATAACTAAATTTATTAAAGATAATCTATTAAGGAGTAACAAAGTGTTAAAAATTTTAAATAAATTTAAAATTGTGATTCAAGAATTTAAAGTGGTTTTTAAAGCAGTGGGGACTAAACACATTTATAAAAATAAAAGAACAGTTATTAAAAGTATTGCACTATGTTTTATTCCATTTTTATATGCGTTTATTGCTTTATGAGCTTTTTTTAATCCATTGGGAAATATTAATCGTTTACCAATTGCTTTAGTTAATAATGATAGTTCTGCAGTAGGAATTAATCGTGTTATTAATAGACATAATTTAAATTTGGATGATGAAAATCCTAATAGTAGTGGTGCTTATGAATTTAAAATTAATGATTTACAAATTAACAATGAGAAAAAAACATTTACTGTTTATTATTATGATGATTGAAAAAGTTATTATCAACATCAAAATGACAAAACTTTTTTAACTGAAATTATTATTGATAGTTGTTTTACTAAGGATTTTAATGATTTTTTTAAAAAAGCTTTTAAAGTAGTTATTGAAAATATTAAAACTCCAGGAAGAATTTGGAATCTTATTAATCAAATTACTATTAGACCAAAAATTAGTTTACAAGCTTCATATAAAGTTAGTCCGATTTTAGGTGAAATTAATGATTTTGCTTTAAATGCATTAAAAGATAATATTTTTAGTAAGTTTTTACCTATTGTTATTAGTGATCAAGTATTTGATTATTGAGATAAAGATGCTTCTGATTCAGGTTATCAGCATTTACAACCAATTTTAAAAGAAATTTATGGTATTCTTTCAATTGCTGTTCCTGGTTTAGGTCCTCATGCTGAACAATTTAATGCTAATATTGATAGTGTAACAAGCAACAGAGATATTAAACATATTAAAGTTTTAGAACATGATTATTGAATGAATCATACTTTATTGGCACCTATTAACTTTATTAATTTTAATATTAATATTGAAGGTCAAGATAAATCTCCTTATGGATTTGGTTTAGGACCATATTTCATGTGTATTGGAATGTGAGTAGGTACTTTATTATTAACTTTTACTTTTATTAGAAATAAAGATATTCCAAAAACTAAATTTTGATCAAACTATTTAGCTAAATCAGCATGAATGATTATTTTTGGTTTAATTCAGTCAACAATTTTAGTAACTTCATTATTACTATTATTTAATAATATTGATTTATGACAACGTTTTTGACAAATGTTTTTATACATGTGATTAATAGCAATTATTTTTGACTTGGTTGTTCAATCAATTGCTCAAATGTTTCGTAATCATGATTTAGGTAGATTTTTAATTGTTATTCTTTTAATATTACAACTTTCTTCATCAAGTGGTACTTTTCCTGTTGAATTAGAACCCAAGTTTTTTCAAGTAATGTATAATTTTTTACCATTTAGTTATGCAATAAAAGGACTAAGAGAAATTCTTATTAATCCTAATCCAATGACTATTTTATGAAGTATTGGTTGTTTATTAATATTTATTATTATTTTAGTACCATTATCATTGTTACTTAATTGATGATATGATCATAAAGATGCAAAAAATCAAGTTGGAAATAAAAAAATTAAATTAGTTGTTAATAATTCTTCATCATTAAATAATAAAACTACTACTGATGAAAATTAAACATTATATTTTTAGGTGTCCTTTTTTATTAATATTTTCTAATAAAAATAGAGTACTTTAAAGAATGTTATATATTATTTTTTCAAAAAAACTTAATTTATAAAATAAAAAACATAAAAAAGTAAAAGAAGAAAATGACTTATGTATTAAAAAATTATTAATAATGTTACTATAACATATTTTGCTAGTTAAGGGACTATGCTTTCAATTAATACTCATGTTTCTAATAATAAATTGATTAAAATTTCTTTTGTAATAACCATGAAACATTTTCAAAATTGGAAGGAGTAAGTGGTGTAATTTAATTAATAACTAGCGAACAAAAAGGCAATGTTTATTATGTGTAGAAATATATGATATATTCATATAGTTTAAAGATAATTTTATGATGTATTGTTAGCTGTTTAATAGTAATAATTAAAGTACTTTAATTATTAATCAAAGTGGAAAATTTTCTTAGCCCACACTTTATATATAATTTGATAAAATAGACTTAGAAAATATTAGAGTTAGGAGTAGAAAATGAAGAAAATTATTTTAAATCCAAATATTTGTGCTGATGAGATTGAACTTACTATTAAAAAACAAGGATGAGAAATTATTGATAAAAAATATGATTTTTATCAACCATACGTTAGTATTTTTGATAATTTAAATTATGAAGCAAAAGTAGATTTGTATATTGCTTTTAAAACTGCAGGTAACTTTGTTCATAAGGTATATTGCTATTTTTTAGAATTTGATACAAATAATATTTTTAAAATATCAGAAATTAAATCACCAGAACATCCTAAGGGACAAATGACAACACGAGTTGCTGATTTTAAGTATTATAAAACTACTGGTAATCTAGGTTTTACTCATTATAAAAGCCCAATATCTGGTCAACCATATAACTTAAGTCATAATTATCACAGTTTTTTTAATTCATTAATTGAATCAGAAGCAAGAAATGAATTAAACTATGTTTGTATTTTATTAAAATATGATAATCATGCTCGAAGCAAGAAAAGACTTCGATATTTTGTTAATTCGTATAAAAAGTTTATTAAATCATTTCTTTTTAAATTTGAAAAATTTGAAATTAGAAAAACACGTGCTTTATTAAGAGCAGAAATATTAAAAGGACAAAAAAAGAAAAAAGTTACCAAGCCCGCAAAGCGAAACGTTATTAAACCTAATAATACTGAAACCGTTATTATTGAAGGTAATTTAAAAACTATTTTTGATCATAAAAATATGACTGTTAAAGTTATTAAAGAAAGAGATAATATAGAAAAATCTACTTTAGAATCTAAAAATAAACTTAAAAATAGTAATCAAAAAAATAAAAAATAAATGTTGATAAACCTTCACTTAAAATTGTTAAAGAAGTGTTATAATTATTTATAAAAGGGAGGAAATATTTATTATGCTACTAAGTTTTATTTTATATACAACTTCATTTGAATCCGAACACTTAGATTCTTTTTTAGCAAAGATTTTTGTAAATAAAAAAACTAATTTTGAAGTTGTTGTTGTTGATGATGGCATTAACAATGAAAATTTGGAGATATTTAGTAAATATTTTAAATTATATCCACAAAATTTAAAAATGATTACTAATTATCAAGTATCAGGTATTGCCATTAGTCGTAATCTTGGTCTTAAATATATTTCCGGACAATATGTAGTTATTTTAAATCCAACTGAAATTCTTAGCGTTAATTTTGTTGAAACAGTTAATAAAATTTTAGATAATAATAAAGATTTAGATTGTATTGAATATTGTGTTCGTTATGAATTTGATATAAATAATGTTTTTCATTCAACAATTAGAACTGAAGTTAATAAATTATATAATTTAAATACAACACAAGCAAAAATAGTCTTTGCTTTAACAACACCAGTTTTAACAACAAAAATCATGAAAGTTAGTATTATTAATGAATATAATTTACAATTTCGTAAAGAAATCCAATTTGATAGTTTATTTTTATACTCATTTTTAGCACATTGTAAAACATATTATGCAATTAATGAAACATTATTAACGTCTAAAAATAACACATTGGAAAATGATAATATTTTTGAACTAATGCATCAATGAATACATATTTTAAACTATTATAATAATTATAAAATTAAAAAAGTTTTATATGAAGAGTTGGAATATGCTTTTGTTAGATACTATCTATATACTCTTTTAAGATTTATTAGTATTTCTAAAAAACCTGCATTAATTGAAAAAACATATAATCGTGTCAAAGAAATTATTGAATTTAAATTTAAAAATTTTAAAAAAAATTCTTATTTTAATACTATTAATCCAAATGATAAATTTACTACTTATGCTCCTGATCTAAGTACTTATTTTAAGAAATATTTTAAAGATAATAATATTAGAGATGATTCAAAATATTGAGAGTAAAAAAATGAATATTAAAAAATTAGATACAACCGAAACATATATAATAGCTAAAACATGAAAACGTATTATTGCACGTATTTTTGACGTGATTTTTGTTAGTTTAATCCCATTAATAATTGGATTAGCAATCCATTATTTAGATAATAAAGGTAATCAAGAATCATGACAATTAATAATTATTTTTATTATTAATATAATTATTGTTATTATATATTTTGTTATTATCCCATGAAAATGTAAGGGTCAAACTTTAGGAAAATTAATTTTTCAAATAAGATTAGTAAATGAAAAAAATCAAGATTTAAAGTTAAAACATTTTTTTTATCGTGAACTATTTTTAGTTTTTATTCCTTTATTATTAATCACTTCAATAATTCTTTTTATGAAATTGACTTTTAATGAAAACATTGCTACTATTAATAGTAATAGTACTTTAAATTCTTGATTAAATATTCTTATTCGTTCTGTAGTTAGTTTTGATTTTGCTTGGTATTGTGGGATTATGATCGTCACTAAAATTGATAAATATCATCAGCTATTCTTTGATCGTAATCATAAAACTTTTGTCATTAACAAGAAACCGCTTGCAACTAATAAACGGAAGATATTAACTAACGTTAATGATCCACATATTCATTTAGTTTATTCTCAACCAGGAAATATTAATGATGACGAATTAGAAAATATAAATAGTCTTTAATAGTATATACTCTTACTAACTTAAGGATAAATAACATGGATAAAACAAAACTTTTAGAAAATCTAAATGAACAACAACTACAAGCAATTATTAATGTTGATGGCCCATGTCGTATTATTGCGGGGGCTGGAGTTGGAAAGACGCGGGTTATAACATATAAAATTGCTTACTTAATTAATGTAATTAAAATTGCTAGTGAAAAAATATTGGCATTAACTTTTACTAATAAAGCAGCACGCGAAATGAAAGAACGAATAATGCAACTTTTAAATGATATTAACATTAATGTTAATATTGTTACTTATCATGCATTATGTGCCAAAATATTAAGAAGAGATATTCATCATTTAAATATTAATAATAATTTTAATATTATTGATCAAGAAGATCAACGAAAAATATTAAAAGATATTTTTCAAAAAGAATTTTCACATAAAGCTGAATTGCAGGAGTTAAGATTATTAAGTTCTAATATTTCTAACTGAAAAAATAATTATCTTTCTCAAGATGAATTATTAGCTGATTATCAAAATCAAGATGAGTGAATTTTACGTATCAAAGTTTTTGAATCGTATAAAAAATATCAATTTATTAATTCATGTTTAGATTTTGATGATTTATTATTATTAGTTGAACGTCTATTTAAAGAATTTCCACATATTTTAACAAAATGAGAAAAGAAATTTGATTTTATTTTAGTTGATGAATTTCAAGACACTAATGATATTCAATATAATATTTTATTATCACTTGCTAAAAATCATAAAAATATTACTGTAGTTGGTGATCCCGATCAAACTATTTATAGTTGAAGAGGAGCAAATATTAATTTAATATTGAATTTTACTAAACAATTTCCTAATACACAAACATTTATTTTAAATCAAAATTATCGTTCAACAACTAAGATTTTAAATACAGCTAATAGTTTAATTAAAAATAATGTTCAACGTATTGAAAAAGAACTGTTTACTAAAAATGATCTTGGTAATGATATTGTTATGTATCATGCTAGTAGTAGTGATCAAGAAGCACATTGAGTTGCAACAACTGTTAAAAAAATTCATTTAAAATATCATTTAGATTTGAATAAAATTGCTATTCTTTATCGTAATAATTATTTATCAAAAGATTTAGAACAAGCTTTGATTAATAATAATATAAATTATAAAATTTTTGGTGGTTATAAATTTTTTGAACGTAAAGAAATTAAAGACATTTTGGCATATTTAAAAATTATTGTTTGAAATGATAATATATCAATGATTAGAATTTTAAATGCAACACCTAAAATTGGACCAAAAGCTATTGATAACTTATTATTACTTGCTAATGAACAATCACTAACTTTAAATGAATACTTATTTAAATTTCAGTATGGATTACCAAAAAATTATCGTCAACATTTACAACCTTTAATTAATTTAATTAATGAGATGCAAACTAATATCAAAGATGTTACTTCTTTACATAACATGGTTGAAAATTTATTAAATAAAACTAATTATTTAAAAAAACTAGAAGATAATCTTGAAAAAGAAAGAATTGAAAATGTTCAACAATTATTAGAACAATTGCTTGAATATGATAGTAGTAATAATGAATTACAAGGCGAAGAATTATTAACGTCATTTTTACAAGAAGTAAGTTTATATACTGATTTAGATGAAAATAGTACTAATAAAGCCGTTAATTTAATGACAATTCACAGTGCTAAAGGTTTAGAATTTGATGTTGTTTTTATAGTTGGCATTAATGAAGGTATTTTGCCTGGAATAGGTAAATCTAGTATAGAAAACTTAGATAAAATTGAAGAAGAACGACGACTTTTTTATGTTTCAATTACTAGGGCAAAAAAATGATTATTTTTATCTAGTGCCAGTGGATATTCATATATCTTGGATCGTATGAAACAACCATCTCGTTTCTTAAAAGATTTAGATCTTAAATATTTAAAAATCATTAATAACGAACATCAAGAAATGGCAGCAACTTATCAAAATCGTAATCATTCTAAATTTAATTACTATAAAGCTGATAATAAAGATAAGGTTGAAATAACTAATAATTGAAATGTTGGAGATATAATTATTCATGAAATTTTTGGCAAAGGTATTATTACTAAATTAATTGGTGATAAAATTCAAGTTGCTTTTCATAAAAATCATGGTGGTATTAGAATTATTAGTTCTAATCATAGTGCTATTAAAAAATTTGTATAAATTTATTTTTATTAAAAATGTCTATTTTTTGGACATTTTTAAGTATTTTTAATTAATTTTTTCAAGTATAAAATTAGAATTAAGATTTATTTTAATTTAATTTTCCTAATAATATTTTAAAATTGGTGCTAAATTGCCAATTATTTTTTATTTTGAAATAACTTTAGAAAAATTAATATTTTAATAAATCTTATTATTTTAATGAAAGGAAAAAAAGTAATTATGATAAAAATAAATTTAGAAACGTGAAAAGGTTTAATTCGTAATTGAATTGAAGTTAACCCTAATCGTGATGGTCAATCAGTTACTAATAAAGTTAAACAACATGCTAACTATTTATTCCAACCTTATTATGATGGAGGATTATGAATAGGAACAACTCCTAGAGACTTAATTAATGGTAAAGAAATTATATTACATGATGGTAAAAAAGTTTTTAATAAAATAAAAGATTTAAAATCTATTACTTTGGCTTTTGTTCAGCAAGCAATTGCAATTAAAGATAAGTTAGAATTAACTATTGCTGGACAGTCTTTGGGCGCCGGATATGATTATTGAGTAGAAAATAAATTGAAACCAGAAGTGCTTAAACCTTTAGTAAAGAATGATGGTTTTAATAATATTGTTGTTGCTTATGGTGGTGCTGCTTCAGCTGTTGGTTATAATCCATGAGATGTTGCATATACGCTATCTAATAAAGATATTAATAAAGCAGTAGCAATGCTACAACCAGCTTTGATTGAGTATCAAGAACGCATTACTAAATTTGCAGGTTTTGAAACTAAAGATATGCCATTAAATTTAGACTTAGATATTGAAGGGATAAACTTTGATAGTGATCATATTAATGGAATGAAGGTTTTATTTACTACATTAACAAAAATGAAAAGAAATAATCAAAATTGAAACTTTAGTGTTACATTACCAGTAATGCCAACAGGGCTAGTTGGTAGAGATATTGAGAATGTTATTAAAATAGCTTTAGAAATATATCAAAAAGCAGATTTAAAAGTTGAAGATTTATTTACAATTAACATTATGGCTATGGATTATGGTGAAATTGTTGGACAAGAAGTAATTGATAAAGGTTTAACTTTTTTTGATATTGCTAAACAAGCAATTAAAAGTACTGCTAACCAATATTTTGAATTAATAAAACAATATTTTCCAAAATCTAATTTATTACTTACTGATGTTTATCAAAAACTAGGTATTACACCAATGATTGGTATTAATGATGTAAATAATAACTATTTTACTTTAGAAGATGCTAAAGATTTATATAATTGAGCACAAACAAATAAATTAGCAAACATTAGAATATGATCATTAAATCGTGATAGTAATGGTAAGATAGATGAAGTTTGAGGAACAAATAATCACAGATTAAAATATTTAAATGAAGGTGATTTTTCAAATGTTTTTACTGGTAATTCAACTTATTGAGTAAAAAGTCCAGTTCGTAAAGTTTAATGTTTTTTTTGATAATTATTATAAAAAATATCAAAATTTAAATAAGAAGAAATTAAGATTTTTTTACTCATTATTTAAGGAAAATTAAAAGTAAAATAATTAGTAATTCTTTATATAACAAATTATAATAATATAATTTGTTATATTTTATTGTTTAATTTGCTAATCACTTTAAAACTACTTTTGTTCTAATATCATAAAATTTTGATAATTAAAAATAATTTATTTTTTGAAAGGAATTACTAATTGAATGTTTAATTTAAAAAAATTAAAATTTTGAGCAAAATCATCTCGTGCTAATAATGAAAAAATTAGTCTTAATGAATTAATATGAATTGGTTTTAACTATACTTGTGGTATTGCATTTCCAATGGCATTAATTGGCATTTATTATTGAAATAATGGTGGCGTTGGTTTACATATGCTATGAGTTATTTTATTATGTGCTTTAATTGCTGCGGGAACTGCACTTGCTTTTACTAAATGTAGTCGTGTTTATCATGACACTAATGGTGGCGCTTATGTTTATGTTCGTGGAGTTTTTGGTCGTTTTTGAGGTTGAATAATTGGTTTTATTCAATATATTACTTTACCTTCAACAATTATTGTAACTATTATTTCTATGTTTCGAGTGAATTTAGATCAATTATCAATTTTTGATTGAGCTCCTGAACGATGATCAAGTTTAATTATTGATAGTATTGGTATTTTTATTTATGCTGCTGTTGCTAGTTGCATGTATTTTGGAATGAAGGGATTTCGTTGATTTGTTAATATTTCTGGTATTATTAAATGAGGTTCTGCTTTGTTTTTAATTGTTTGTGCTATTATTTTGGTAGTAACTAATAAAGGTTTAGCATTTTCAGAAGCGGCTGAAGGAACAAAAAACATTAATTTAACTTTACCAAAAATTAATAATGCATTTAGTGGATTCTTCTATTTCTTTATTGGTTTTGAAACTTTTATTGTTGTTGGAAAAAATGTTAAAAATCCAACTAAAAACTTTGGTAAAGGTATTTTAATAGTTTTATTATTATCAACTATTTTTTATTTAGCTGTATCAGTATTAATATTTGGTGCCATTACTATTGACGGTACAAATGGCCAAAATGGTTGATCTGGAGCTACTAATGAATATAATCCAAATAATGTTATATCAGGAATTGCTGGTATTACTGGTATGATTGTACTAGTTGTTTCTACTTTATCATTGAAATTAAATGGTGCTATGCAAAATTCTTTATATTCTGGTGGTATGATTCAACCATTAGCCAAAGAAGGATATATTACTGAAAAATTAGCCAAATTAAATAAAGAAAATATTGCAATGCGTGCTAGTACAGCTAATTTAATTATTACTATTATTGCTTGTATTATTATGTTAATAATCCCAGATTTAATTGGTGCACCTTTTGATTTTAATACAGTACTAGGATTTTCTACTAACATTACTATTGCTGTATATATTTTTGTATTAGCTGCCACATGTGTTATGGGTTATCGTAAACAAATTAAAATTAAAATTTGAGAATGAATTATTTTTGTTGCTTGTGGTTTATTTTTGCTTAGTCAGTTTGTTGTTTTTAATTATGGTATGGTTAATGACATGATTAATAAAAGAGGCGAAGTATTAATAGCTGTTATTATTGAGTTCTTAATGTTTTGAATGTTTATTGCAATTGCTGTTATTTGATATTTTATTTATTATCAACCAAAATTAAAAATACGCTTAGCATCAAATTTAGATTATCAAAATCAATTAGATCAAGAATTCATACTAATGACTGAAGAAGAAGCAATAAAATATTTACTTAATGAACCCGAAACAGAATTAGAACGAATTAAAATTCATGAAAATGAAGCCAGATCAGTTACAACTTAATTTCTTTAAATTATATTTTAACTTTTAAGAGTAATCATTAATAAATGATTACTCTTTTTCATATGCTCTTATCATTAATATCAATATTTTTAATTATATTTTAAAGAAATTAAAATCTATCATAAAATAATTATTACTGTAATCTATTTTATTTTTTGTTAAAAAATGATTTAATTACTATTATATTTGGAGGAAAAAAAATGATAAATACACAAGTATTGATTTTAGATTTTGGAAGTCAATATACACAATTATTAGCAAGAAGAGTAAGAGAAGCAAATGTTTATACTGAAGTTTTATCTTTTAATATTAGTTATCAAAAAATAAAAACATATCCCAATTTAAAAGCAATTATTTTATCTGGTGGACCATCAAGTGTTTATTTACAAAATGCTTATAAAATTGATCAAGCGATTTTTAATTTACCAGTTGCCATTTTAGGCGTTTGTTATGGCATGCAATTATTAACAAATCATTTTAAAGGGAAAGTAGAATTGGCAGATGAACAAGAATTTGGAAAATCAATTTTATATCTTGATCAACCAAATAATAAATTGTTTAAAAAAGTTGCTAATCAATCAAAAGTATGAATGAGTCATGCTGATCATGTAACAAAAATTCCAAAAGATTTTATACAAATAGCTCATTCTGATTCTTCAATTTCAGCAATTGCACATTTGACTAAACCAATTTATGGTATCCAATTTCATGCTGAAGTTACCCATTCAGAATTTGGTAAGCAAATAATTGAAAATTTTTTATTTACAATAGCAAGTTGCACGAAAGATTGAAGTTTAGATGATTTTATTAGTAATCAAATTTCAGAAATTAAAGATAAAGTCCAAGATAAACAAGTTATTTTAGGTTTAAGTGGTGGAGTTGATTCTTCAGTTGCCGCTGCCATTATTTCTAAGGCAATTGGTAAACAGTTAACTTGCATTTTTGTTGATACAGGTTTATTGAGAAAAAATGAAGCAATTGATGTGATGGAAATTTATAAACAAAATTTTAAACTTAATCTTGAAATGATTGATGCAAGTAAACATTTTTTTACTGCCTTAAAAGGTGTTAAAAATGCTGAAGAAAAAAGAAAAATTATTGGTAAACAATTTATTGATGTATTTACAACAGCAGCAAGAAAATTTAAAACGGCTGATTTTTTAGCACAAGGAACAATTTATCCAGATATTATTGAATCTTCAAGTAAACATGCAAGTTCAAAAACAATTAAAACTCATCATAATGTTGGTGGTTTACCTGATGATTTACAATTTAAATTGTTAGAACCATTAAAAACCTTATTTAAAGATGAAGTAAGAGAAATTGGTTTAAAACTTGGGTTACCTGAAACATTAATTAATCGTCATCCTTTCCCTGGTCCTGGATTAGGAGTTAGAGTTATAGAAGAAGTAACAAAAGAAAAATGTTTAATTTTACAAGAAGTTGATCATATTTTTATTACCAAATTGAAAGAAAAAAATATATATAATCAAGTATCACAAGCATTTGCCACTTTGCTACCAGTTAAAACTGTGGGCGTAATGGGTGATAATCGCACTTATGATTATGTTGTTAGTTTAAGAAGCGTTAATACAATTGACTTTATGACAGCAACAAGTTCACATTTACCATGAGAATTTCTAGATGAAGTTGCAAATGAGATTATTAATAAAGTAGATGGTGTTAATAGAGTAGTTTATGATATTACATCAAAGCCACCAGGTACTATAGAATGGGAGTAAACTATGAATAAAGATTTAAATCAAAAAATAATATGTGAAGGAATTACTTTTGATGATGTATTATTAGTTCCAGGATATTCAGAAGTTTTACCAAATCAAGTTTCTTTAAAAACAAAATTAACAAATAAAATTGAATTAAATATTCCAATTTTATCTGCTGCTATGGATACAGTTACTGAATCTGATCTAGCAATTGCCATGGCAAGAGTTGGTGGTATTGGCATTATTCATAAAAATTTATCAATTGCTGAACAAGCTTTAGAAGTACAAAAAGTGAAAAGAAATGAGTCAGGTTTTATTACTGATCCAATTACTATTGGTGTTCAAACTTTAATTAGTGAAGCAAAATCAATTATGAGTACTTATCGAATTTCTGGATTGCCTGTTGTAAATGAAGAAAATCAACTAATTGGAATTGTTACTAATCGTGATTTGAAATATCTTGATAATGATAATGCATTAGTTAAAAATATTATGACTACCAAAAATTTAATTGTTGGTGATAAAACAACAACAATCGAACAAGCAAAACAAGTTATGTTAAAAAATAAAATTGAAAAACTACCAATTGTTGGTTCAAATAATAAATTGATTGGTTTAATTACAACAAAAGATATTGATAAAGCTATTGATTATCCAAATGCTTGTAAAGATGATCAAGGACGATTAAGAGTTGGTGCTGCTGTTGGTGTTGGTGAAGACACTTTAGCAAGAGTTGAGGCATTAGTTAAAGCAAAAGTTGATGTATTAGTTGTTGATTCAGCACATGGTCATAGTTTAGGGATTTTAAAAACAGTTAAAATAATTCGTAAAACTTATCCAAAATTAGATATTATTGCTGGAAATATTTGTACTGCAGTTGGAGCACAAGCACTTTATGAAGCTGGCGCAAATTGTATTAAAGTTGGTGTTGGTCCTGGTAGCATTTGTACTACTAGAATAATAGCAGGAGTTGGTGTGCCACAAATTACTGCTATTAATGATGTTTATAATTGAGCAAAAAATAAAAACGTAACTGTCATTGCTGATGGTGGTATTAAATATTCTGGTGATATTGTAAAAGCAATTGCTGCTGGTAGCAATTGTGTAATGTTAGGTAGCATTTTAGCCGGAACAGAAGAATCACCAGGTGAGGAAATTATTGTCAATGGTAAAAAATATAAAAATTATGTTGGTATGGGTTCATTAGTTGCCATGAAACGTGGTAGTAGTGATCGTTATTTTCAAAAAGGAATTAAAAAATTAGTGCCAGAAGGAATTGAAGCACGTGTTCCTTTTAAAGGGAAAGTACAAGATGTTGTTTTTCAATTAGTTGGTGGTATTAGAAGTGGTATGGGTTATGTTGGTGCTAAAAATATTTTATCTTTAATCCAAGATTCTAAATTTGTAAAAATTTCAAGTGCTGGTTTAAGAGAATCACATCCTCATGATGTTGAACTAACAAAAGAAGCACCAAATTATAATAAATAAAAAATTTGTATATTTAAAAAAAGTAAGTTTTATTAAAACTTACTTTTTAATTTTAATTAATATTTAATTTTTTTATTAATAACAATTTCATCATTTTGTTGTACGTTATGACGTTTAATTGTAATTTCTTTGTTAGTTTTATTTATAGAAATTTCAGAATAACCACCAAAAAGTGCACTACCACTTAAAACATCATAAATTGTTTTTTTACCAACATTAACTGCAATTATTTTTTCATCATATTTGGTTGGCACAAAGTGTTGATCTCCAGTTAACATTAAAATAACATTGTATTTTGCTAAAATTGCATTTTCAAATTCAGTTCTTTGTTCTTTACTTTATCATTCTTGATCAATTGAAAAATCATCATATCCATAATGAAAAGCTAAAACAATTGGCATATTACTCAAACCAACATTTATTTCTAAATCTTTTTGTAATTCAGTTAATGCTGGCCCAGGATCACTTCTTCCAAAATTTCAACCTGAAGTATCTTTATTAATTGGCGCTAAACTGCATTGAACAAAATGTATACCCAATCAATTTCAAGAATATACAGGAACTTCATTTTTTGAAGTATAATAGAGTAAATGAGCTGCTGTCATAGCATTTTGTTTAACAATATTTTGGTTAAGTCAAGTTTGGTTAACTTTACAACTAGTATCAGAATCATGGTTACCAAAACCTGCTAAAAGATGATTAGAGATTGATGCTAACATTAATTTATAAGAAAATAAATTCCCTGTATATTTAACATAACCTGTTAAATCACCAGAAATAATAACACCTCTATTATTATTTTCTGGTAAATGTTTAGCAAGGGCACTAATTGTTTTGTCACTAACTGATTGAGGATATCCAGCATGAATATCTGCTGTTGCTAAAAAATTAATTTCATCATTACTTTTTATTATACTTGTTAAATTTGAATTAATATTATAAGAAAAATTACTATTGATCATTGATAAAGTATTACTTATTGCAAGTAGTAATAATATTTTTTTCATATCTTTTCCACTCCATATTAATTATAAAATTGCACTTATTGCTGGATTTAATACTAATGGTGGTTCTACTTCATTATTATTTATTGAATTTATTTGTGTTTGTGATAGTAAAGGTGTTGTTTCATCAATTTCTCTACTATTTGTTTGTCTTCTATTTTCATAAAGTACTTTTACATATTCAATAGTTTTTACACTAACAGTTGAAGTTATTGCCATTGTTACTGCTGAAATTAAACCTCATATTAAAACACCCTTAACTGTAGAACGATATGGATTAAAATCATTGTTTATATATTTATCAATAAAATCATATTCCATAATATCTAATCATTCAGCAATCATTGTTGGGATTGAATATCATCCAGCAATATTTCCTATAACTTCACCGAAAATGGTTGAACTTAGTATAATTTTATTTTGTATTTTCATTTTTCTTTTTATCTCCTTTTTTAAAATATAAAAAACCATTTACTTTTAAACTAAAGTAATGGTTAAAAATTAAAACTTATATTAAGTTTACAATTAAGTACTATATCAGAAAAAATAAAAGATATAAGAAATTAGATATATGTGTAATAAATTAATAAAATTGTTACTATGAATAATAACAATTTTATTATTATAAATTTGGTTTATATTCTTTTACTGTATGTTGTATATTTTGTAAATTATCTATTTTTTCATCATTTGCCTTATTTTTTATATGATTAAAATTATTATTAAGAATGGTAGGTATTTTATCTAATTTTTGGTTAAGTATTATTTCTAATTCATTAATTTCTTTTTCCAAAATTTGGCAATCTTCTTTTAATTTTAGTGCTCTTTTTTCTTGCTCCATTACTTTTTTTCATTTCATTGTATGTTTTTGTCCACTAATTTTCATTTCTTGTCCTCATTTTTTACTTAATTCTGGATTATCTTCAATTAAATATTTATTACGTATTTTTTTATATTTAGAATATAATTTTTCTTGTTCTTTTTTAGTATTTGATATTTTTATTTTTTGTTGTTTATAAAGATTATTTAATTCATTAAATTTGTCGATAAGAATTCATATTGATTCATGATATTTTTTTATTTCTAAATTTAGTTGATTAATTTCTATTTTCTGTTTTTCAGTCATTTTAACTACCTTTTATAAATTAATTATTTTTTAAATAATTAATTTATATTTCCTTTCATTTTTCTAAATAAAAAACTATTATTCTTATTTAAAAATAATAGTTTAAAAACTCATATCAAGTTTAACTAAATACTATCATATTTGATTAATAAATATAGAAAATTGATTAGAAGATTTATAATTATATTTCAACTCCTTTTAAATCATTGATGTTTACTCCTATTTTTGATATAAATAATTTGTATTTAAAATAATACAAATTTTTATTGAAAATAGAAGAATATTATTCTTAAATATTTGGTAGTTTTAAGAACTTTATTCACTAAAATAAAGTTCTTTTGATTTTAGTATACAATTAAATTATACGTTTTAAGAAAGGTTGGTTGATAATGCAATTTTTTAAAAAGAAGCATATAGAACAAAAAACAACAACCATGTTTAAACAATTTTCGCAACTATCGAAAGAAGAAGTTATCCAACAATTAGATGGTAGTATGTACGGATTAAAAAAGGAAGAAGTAGAAGACAGACTTAAAAAATATGGTAAAAATGTTTTTTCTCATAAACGATTTGTTTGATACAAAAAATTAATGCACAATATTTTTAATCCTTTTATTATTGTTTTAATGATAATAGTTATCTATAATTTTATTAGTTACAGTATTATTGATACTAATACTGATAAAAATGTTGATTTGTACAGTGCTATTATTGTTTTAGTAATGATTATTTTGAGTGTTTTTATATCTTACTTTCAAGATTATCGTTCCTATAAATCTTCAGAAAAATTACGACAATTAATTGAAACAACAGCCAGTGTTTTTAGATTTAGTAATAAAAATAAAAAAATTGATTTTAATGCTTTAAATAGTGTTGCCAATTTTACAAAAGAAGTATTAATTGAAAATTTAGTACCGGGTGATATTATTTTCTTATCTTCTGGTGATATGATTCCTGCTGACGTTCGAATTTTAGTTTCAACCGATCTATTTATTAATCAATCGGCACTAACTGGTGAAACATTTCCTGTTGAAAAACACGCTATTAATACTAAAGATGATAATAAAAAAAGTAGTATCCTAGAATTAGAAAACATATGTTTTATGGGTACTAGTATTGTTTCAGGTGGTGCTATTGCTATTGTTATTGCATCAGGTGTTAATACTTATTTTGGATCAATTGCTAGTGCAGTAACTAGTAAACGTCCTGTTACTAGTTTTAGTAAAGGTATTAAAAAAGTTACTTACATTCTTATTGGTTTTATGTGTGTAATGGTACCATTAATATTTATTGTTAATGTAATTACTAAAAATAATATTTTAACAGCGTTAATATTTTCAATATCAGTTGCTGTTGGTATTACCCCCGAAATGCTACCAATGATTGTTAGTGCTAACTTAGCAAAAGGTGCAATTAGATTATCACATAAAAAAGTAATTGTTAAAAATTTAACTAGTATTCAAAGTTTTGGTGCAATGGATGTTTTATGCACTGATAAAACTGGTACTTTAACTGAGGATAGAATTGAGTTGGTTAAACACTTAGATCCAGAAGGTGTTGAATCAAACAAAGTTTTAGAAATGGCATATTTAAATAGTTCTTTACAAACTGGATTAAAAAATAATATTGATAAAACAATTGTCCAACACATTAAAGCTCATCATAATAAAATAGTTGAAATGCCCTATCGTAAAATTGATGAAATACCTTTTGATTTTATAAGAAGACGAATGTCAATAGTAGTTTCAAAAGATAAAATTAATAATACTTTAATTTGCAAAGGAGCAGTAGAAGAAATATTAAAAATTTGTACTAAAGTTGAAATTGGGGAGAAAGTAATTACCTTAACTGATAAAATTAAAGAAAATATTTTAAAATTAAGTACGGAATTAAATAATGATGGTTTACGAGTAATTGCAATTGGCTATCAAGATTTTGCTAGTGACAAAACAATTTTTAAAATAGAAGATGAATCTAATTTAGTTTTATTAGGATATATAGGTTTTTTAGATGTACCTAAACCTAGTGCTATTAAAGCAATAACAACTCTTAATCAACACGGAATTGATGTTAAAATTTTGACTGGTGATAATGAAATTGTTACTAAAGCAATTTGTAAAAAGGTGGGGTTAGAACCAGGAATTCCTTTATTAGGTAGTGACATTGAAGATATGGATGATCAACATTTACAAGCATTAGTAAATAAAACTACTATTTTTGCGAAAATGGACCCATTACAAAAATCAAGAATTATTGATATTTTAAAGTTAAATGGTCACACTGTTGGCTTTTTAGGTGATGGTATTAATGATGCTGTTGCTTTGCATCACGCTGATGTTGGAATATCTGTTAATAGTGCTACTGATATTGCCAAAGAAGCATCTGATATTATTTTATTAGAAAAAGATTTAGATGTTTTAGAGCAAGGAGTGATCAGTGGTAGAAATACTTTTGGTAATATTTTAAAATATATTAAAATTACTATTTCCTCTAATTTTGGTAATTCATTAAGTATTTTAATTGCTTCAATTTGATTACCTTTTTTACCAATGATGGCAATTCAAATTTTACTACAAAATTTATTATATGATATTTCTCAATTAGCAATTCCTTGAGATAGGGTTGATGAAGACTTTATTAAAAAACCACAAAAATGAAATGCAAAAAGCATTTTACCTTTTGCATTCTGGAATGGACCGCTAAGTTCAATATTTGATATAACCACCTTTTTATTTTTAGGATACGGTTTACATATATTTGCCAATTTTGCTAATGTAGATCCTAATAGTGCTGCTGGCATATATCAACAATCATTATTTCATACTGGATGATTTATTTTAGGAGTTACTTCACAAACATTAATTGTACAATTATTACGAACTTCTAAGGTACCTTTTATTCAAAGCATGCCATCTCATCAGCTATTTTTAACAACAATTATAATTACTATTATTGGCATTAGTATTCCATATACACAATTAGGAGCTACTATTGGTTTAACACCAATTCCTTTAATTTTTTATGCTTATTTAGCTGGCGTTGTCATTGTTTATTTCATTGCTAGTCAATTATTAAAAATGATATATATAAAGGTTAATAAACGCTGATTGTAAACTAAATTTTAATTTTAAGATAAATGTATTCGATTTTTTTAAAAATTATGATATAAATAAGTGTAAAACTAAAGAAAGTTTTTGTATTCCTGTTACTTTATTAAAAGTAACAGGAATTTCATATTATAGATAGGAACAGATAAAAGTATGCTAACATTAAATTACCTTATTGATCAATTTCAAAATAAAAAAATTCAATTTTCTATTATTGAAGATTTTATGAATAATCCAAACATTAGTGATGAGGAAGTTATTGGTTTAGATAATAACAATAGAAATGCCCTTCATAATAGTTTTTTATTAGATTTAGATGAAGGAGCAGAAATAGAAGATGAATATAACTATGATCCACACGAGGAAGGTTGAGAAACTTCAAGTGAATTAATAGAATTTAGAACTAATAAAATAAAACTTATTAATTGATTAATAAATTTTAAAAAAAATGATAAAAAATTTTTAAATCAACAAGATATTGAAGGAAATTCACCTTTACATTTAGCAATTATGAAACAATATATTGTAGACTGAAAACTTGGAGGAGAGTTTAAAAATATAGCAAAGCAACTAATTAATAATTCACAAGTTAATCCCAATTTAGTAAATTTGCAAAATGAAACTCCATTTTGCAAATTATTAATACAAGAAATTAATAAAGCTGATGCATATCCGACAAATAAAGAAATTCGTGAATTAGTTAATGATTTTCAAAATAATTCTCATTTTAATATTAATAGTGTTAATATTAAAAATCAAAATCTTTTACATATTATTGCTAAAGAAGGTAATAAAACTGATTTTAGAATTAATTTTGCCATCACTAAAAAAACTAATTTTTATCAAATAGATGATAATGGTAATATACCTTATGAAATAGCAATCCTAAACAACAATTTTGATATGTTAGAAATAATAGAAAATTGCAAATATTTTGATATTAATACACCTATTGATGAGTTTAATAACACTATATTACATAGAGCAATTAGAAGTAATAATAAAAAAATTATAAGAACACTATTATTAAAAAATGAAAATGGTGATTTAGAAATTAATTTTGATATTAAAAATAAAAATAATGAAAAACCTTTTAAATTTGAAGATATGATAATTGATTGATTACATCAATTACCAAGAAATCAAAATCAAATTGAAATGATGATTATTGATTTTTTAATAACAAATGAATGTAATTATAATAATTATATAACTAGAGAAGGATTAACTTGATGAACTTTAGCTATTAAATATAACTTAAAAGAAGTTACTAATTATTTGGTTAATAGTGTATTAACTGATATTAACAAAATAGATAGTAATCCTTTTAAAAATAAAAATTATCTTCTTGATAATGAGATAAAAGAAGAAGTAGATAGTATGTTAGATGATTTATCATATGTTGATTCAAAAATTATAACATTTATTAAAAAACTTCCAAATTGTCCTAATTTTAATGAATTACAAAAAGATGTTTTAGAACAACGAGTAACTGCTTTTCATAATTTCAAAAAATATCAAACTGATCAAAATTTATCTGATAATGAAAAAGCAATTTTTAAGATATACCTAGATGCAATATTAGATGAAGATGATACAAATTGATCAGAAGAAAAGAAAACAGATTTTAATAAAGTAAAAGAATGATTAACAAAAGAAGAAGTTAACAAAGAAAAGCGTAAATTAGAAAATACAGAAAAAAATGATAGCGAAAAAAGAAGAAAGTTATCAATTGGATAACTACTACTAAAACTTTTCTTAAAAATTAATATTTTAATAAAAATAACTGTAAAATAATAATAAATAGTTTCCATATTATTTATAAAAATAGATAAATATTATTGTAAAGTTAATTAAATTTGTTAATATTGTTACGTTGTATAAATAAAAATATTTTTATTTTTCAAAATATATATTAATTTTCTTTATTATATTAGATTTAAGGGAGCAAAAATAAATGAAAAAAATACAAATAATAACAATATTATTATTTATTTTAACTATTTTATTTATAATTTCTGGTTTAATTCTCATAGATTTTTGTGATTATCATTCTCATATTCGTAATCAAACAACGTTAAAGTTTGAAAATATAGAAAGAAATGGATTTCAAATATTAGCTATAACTAGCATATATCATATTTTAGAATGTTCACCAAAATACGTATGTTATATAAGTCAAAATATTGGAAATTATTATAATTGAATAGAATTACAAATTGGAGTTATTTTTTGTATAATTTTAACTCCAATTTTTGGATTTTTTACTATTGCATTAACTTTTTTAATTATTGGTTTAAAAGTAAAAATAAATAATAATTTTTGAGATGCAATCGAAAATTGTGAAATAATTAACAATTACTATATTCATTAAAATTTAATAATTTATATTTATTATTAATATTTCAATACTAACAATAATATATTATTTTTTACTATTATTATTTTTCTACATTTCAATAATGTTAAATGTTATTATATTTATATAGTTTAAAATGATATATAGGTGATATAAATGAAATTAAAAATAAAAAATATTGGTCCTTTTAATGATACTTCTTTAAATATTGGTGATATTACTATTATTGCTGGTGTTAATGATACTGGTAAAAGTTACTTAAGTAGGTTAGTTTTTGCAATGGTGAAAATTGCTACTAGTGATATTAAGTCAGAAATAATTAAGAATTTTTTTAACTTTGCTGAAGATACTTTTACACAAATTGAAAATACTGGTAGTAATTTTCTTGAAACAAATTTTAATAGTAGTGAAAAAGAAAGTACTTTATTTAAAGAAATTGAATCTATTTATAATAATATTAATCTAAATAATAAAACATTTATGCAAAAATGAATAACAAATTTCAACTATAAAATTGAAAAATTTAATAATTTTTGAATTAATTTATTAACAGACTATCATCAATTGCTAAAAATAAATGATGATTTAATTACCAAAACATTACAAAGAATTGAATTAGATACTAATAAAGATAGTTACAAAATTAAAATTATTAAATATACAATTAATATTATTAATAATGATATTTTACAAACCTTAGAATTATTTAATAATAAAGATACTGATATCATTTCATATTTAATGGCTAATATTCTTCGTGAAAACTTTCATGGTGAAAACTTAAGAAATAAAAAATATAATAATAAAGATAGTTATTTAAAACTTAGTTTAGACAATAACAAAACTTTAACGATCAATATTAATGAAAATAATAAATTTTCTTTAGAACATGAGTTTAATTATTTAGAAAATATTATTGAAAATCCAATAATTGATGCTACTTATATTAGTGATACTGACCAAATTTTAAATTTAATGATTGAAGAAAGTCTTAGTAAAAAACAATCATCATATATGTTAGAGAGTGAAAAATTAAAATTATCATTAAATAACATTTTCAAATTTAAAAAGTGTCACTACTTAGATGATTTTAAAAATAAAATTAATATTCAAAAAAATATTGAACAGTATAGTAATTTGAAATTAGTATTAATTAAACAAAAAATTAATCAAGAACTTGAAAACTATTTTGGTAATGAAAATAAAATTAACTTTGAAAATGGTAGTTTAACTAAAAATGGTATTACCATTAAACTTGCCAACTCCTCACGTGGATTAAAAATTATTGAATCATTTAAAGAAATGGTTAAAAGTGACTTTTTTAAAGAAGGTAACTTAGTAATTATTGATGAACCCGAAGCCTATATTCATCCAGAATGACAATATTTATTTACTAAACTATTATTAAATATTTCTAAAATAATTAATTTTAAATTAATTATTTCAACACATAGTCCATATATTCTTGAAACAATAACTTCACTAGCAAGTCGTGACTTTAAAAACTTAAATTTTAAATATAATTTTATTAATAAAGATAAAAATTTTGATTCTTGTATAATTGAAGAGAATAGTTTAGATCACATTAATGAAGCTTTAAGTTATCCATATAGGGAGTTAGACGAATATGAATTTAAATGAGACATTAAAAAATAATTTAATATTTATTTATAAAAAAAATAAAAAAACATTTCGTTTGTTATCTTATAGTACTGCTTCTAAAACATATTCTTCAGATTCTGAAGAATATGCAATTGATGGTGATAATATTAAACTTTTATGTTGTAGTCATTCACGTGGTATTAAGTCAATTGATGCTATCACTTATAATAAAAGAAATGAATTTTTATTCATTGAATTTAAAATTCAAAAACATTTTCATGAAGACATTATTAATGATTTATCAAAAAAATTTACTGATAGCTTTATTTGTTTTCAACATAATATTGATAAAAAACATGAAATTTCTTTTGACAAAATTAAATGTTTTTTTGTATTTAATATTAGAAGAGAAACTGATCGTAATATTAGAAATATCAAAAGAATTAAAAAGAAATTAAATAATAAAGTTGATGAATTAAATAAAGAACATCGCATTTCTTTAAATTTTAAAATCATTTATTCGTCAACTTTTGATCATAGTATTGATTATTTTAAAATGGATGACTACTTTAGTGAAGTTAAGTAAAATTTATATTTTAAAATGAAAAATGCACCGTAATTAGATTATAAAATCATTATGGCGCATTTTATTTTTATTTTACTAAAATTTTTTTAGTAAACTTTTTTGATTTACTTGTTGTAAGTTTTGTATTATTTACTACTGGTTTTAATTTGTCAAAATTAACATTTTTAATATCATTATTTAGTTCTTGATTTTTACAAATTTTATATATTTTTCTTATTCTTTCATTTTTTAACATTGATTTTCTTGCTTTATAAATCTTAAATGCTATAACTGATCCAATTACTCCACCAATTGCATATGGCATAATTTTAATTAAAGTTTCAATTCCTGAAAAAAATGAAGTAATACCGTTATAAAATGATTCAATATTATTACCAATATTATTAAAGAAAGTTTTTACATTATTACCAAAATCTTTAAAGGCAGTTTCAAAATTATGAACAAATGTTTGAAAACCTTCACTAATTTCATTACTCAGAGATTGAAACTCCTTACCTAAATCATTAAAAAAAAATTCTAGATCATTACTAACAATTTGAAAACCTTCACTAATTTCATTACCAAGAGATTGAAACTCCTTACCTAAATCATTAAAGACATTACTTGCATCATTGTTAAAATATTGAAAATTAGTATTTAAATCTTTTGTAAATACTTCAAATTCTGAACTTATATTATCACTAAAATTATTAAAGAAAGTTTCAGTATCATTTCCAAAAGACTGAAACTGTGAACCTAAATCATTAAACAAGTCTTCGATAGGATCAAAATGCATAAGTAATCCTCCTTTAAACTATATCTGATTTTATTATTTGTTTCATTAACGTATATGATATTACATAGAAATAAGAGGTTTTTGGTTTTCTTGTTTATCAGCAACAGGTTTTGAAGATGAACTTATAGACATTAAATTAGCAGCATTTATTACATCTTGAGAAATAGGATTACCCTTATTTAAAGTAGCAAAAGTCATAGGAGCAGTAGATAATGTGTTTGCTAATTCTTTTGTAAGAATATCATCGACTGAATTATTTTGAATACTCAATTCTTTTAATTGTTGTTCTTGCTTTTGAAATTTTGCATCTAATTTCATGTTTCGTAATAAAAGTTCTCTCTTTTTTATTGCTTCTTCTTTTAATGCTAATTTTTTTTCAAAATCAGTATACAAACTATTTTCTTTGTTTTGTTCAAATTCTTCTTCGGATTCTGAATCTGATGAATTATTTATATTTTCTAATAGCATGTTTTGTAATTTTTCTTGTCGTTTTGCTTTTTTTTCAGCAATATTAGCTTTGTAATTTTGTTTTACAACAGATCCTATTATTGCTCCACCAACAGCTGATGAAATTCCAACAGGCACATCAAAAATAGTATTAGGATTATTATCAGTAAGTCCTGCACCAAATCCACCTGCTAAAAACCCTATCGCACCACCTAATGTTGGTGCATGATTAGTAGCAATTTTTCCCGCTTTTTTTGCTGTACTTTTTGTTTTGGATATCATTTCTTCTTGTATTGCTTTTTGTTTTTTATAATTTTGAAAATTTTTATATTCTTTTTCTGTCATTTGTATATTTTGTATATTTTTAGGCATATCTTTTTATCTTCCTTTCAAATATTTTAATTTAATAAAAAACCTAATATAAAGAAATATCTATATTAGGATTGGACATCTATTAAATTATAATTAGAATTGTAATTTATTTTTTTTAATATGTCAATTAAAATGCTTTTTTAGTTTAAATAATTAAATTATCAATAATACTCTTAATTTCTTCTGCTTCTTTAAATTCATTTTTTCGTTTGAAGGCTATACATAAATTAGATAATAAAATTTCTTGATTATTAGTTTTTTCAATTTCATTTTTTAAAACAAAATAAAGGTACCCACACTGTCAAAAAGTTGGCTTTCTAAGAACTAAATAATTAATATTATTAATCATAATAGTATTTTTAGTTTGTTTTTTTAAACTAAAAGTTGTTAATCCTTTATGATAAATAGTTATTTTTTTATCATCAATAGTTATTGTACTTCGACTATATTGATTTTCAAATCATCAATTTTTTTTATTATTCATATATTAATATTATTTTCTTTTTTTATTTTTAGTTTTAATTCCAATTTTATTTAATAACGTTAAAATTGAAGATCTATATAATCCTTGCTTTTGCAATAAAAGTGAAGTATAAATAATAGATTGTACTACCGTACCAATAATAATAGCTACTGCATATCATAAAATACCAATATAACTACCATCAATATTAGTAACACCACCAAATAAAGCAATAATAAAAGAACCTCAAGCCCCAACATGACCAAGTACACCAAAACCAAATGCTAAAGCACCCGCAACAGCACTACCAATAACATTAGCAACTATTGTTCTTCATGTATCTCTCACTGCAAATGGAATAGCAGATTCAGAAATTCCCATAAACCCTAATAATCAGGCATTTCACCCTAATGATTGTTCTTGTTTTGTAAATAATTTACGACTAAATACTGTTGATGTTAATGCACAACCCAATGGTGCAATCGGAATCGCTGCTGCTACTGGTCCCATTAATCGACCACCATCTTGTACCATTAATGATGTTGCAACAAGAACAGCTGTTTTATTAATTGGACCACCCATATCAAATCCAACCATTGCTCCTAATAATAATCCAACTAAAAACCCTATATTTGGATGTAACCCCATTCAACTTAAACCATAATCCAATGCACCCATTACATATCCAAACGGTGCTGCTAAAAAGAAAGCGGTTGGAATTGCAATAATTGCTGTACAAAAAACAGGAATAATAATAATTGGCATAATTGGTAATAATCATTTTGGCACTTTTCATGAATTTACAAATCTAACTAAATAACCAGCCATTAGTCCTCCATAAAGAGCACCAAATAATGTTCATGAAACATTAGCATTACCCTGAAAAGGTTGACTTGCATCAATTTTAGAACTAGCAGTAAGATTAAACACTCCTCATCCAAATCACATTCCCGTATCAGGTGATACTAATAAAAATGTAATAATCATTGCTGGAGCAATACCAGGACGTCCTGCGATTGAATAAGCAATATAAGCACCCATGATTGGTATCATCAATGTAAAGCCAATACCAGCAATGTTATTGATAATCATTAATACATGCATTAGCGTTGTACCACCAATTAATCCAGAATTAACTCCCGGTGGATTTGTTTTTAATCAAGCAAGTTGTTCTTCTCATGAATTTTTAAATTCAAATCCATTACCAAAAGTGCCTTTTGCGATACCACCAACAATAGCAAAAATTAAACCAGCAAAAACAACAAATGGTATCATATATGATACTCCACTTAATAAATGTTTTAAAATTGCTGGTTTACCTTTCGAAGCATTTAAAATGAAATCACCACTATTTCCATTGGTTTCACCGTATATTTTTGCTTTTGTTAAACTTTCTTTAATAGTTTGTTTAGCATCTTTAACTACTGGTTTTGTACCACAAGTATATGTTTTTTTACCAATAAAACGTTCTAAGTCAATTGCAACATCTGTTGCTAAAATAACGACATCCGCTTCTTTAATTTCTTGTTCTGTTAGTACATATTCTGGTCCTTTTTGACCTTGACATTCAATATGTACTTGATAGCCTAGTTCTTTTCCTGCGGTTTCTAATAATTCTTTACACATGTAAGTATGAACTACTCCAGTTGTACAAGAAGAAACTCCAACAATTTTTTTTGTTTCCTTATTTTTCATTGTTTTTATTTCTTTTTTAGTACTATTTTTAACTGTTTCATCATTAATAAGCGATATTATTTCTTGTGAATTTGTTGCATTTTTTAATTTTTTACGAAAATCTTCATTTACAAGTTTGATTGCAAGTGTACTTAAAATATCTAAATGTAAATTTTCTGCTTGTGTTTCAGGAATTATTAAAGCAATAATAAAAGTTGTTAATTGTCCATCTATTGCTTTTCAGTCAATACCATTATTATTACATAATATTAGAATTGCAGGTTTTTTAATTGATTTAATTCTAGCGTGTGGAATTGCAATTCCACCTTCAAAACCCGTTGATGATTCTTGCTCACGAGCAAGAAATGCTTTTAGTAATTCATCACGATTAGTAATATAACCTAATGAAAATGCCAAATCAGTAATTTTAGTTAGTGCTTCTATTTGATTTTTAATATTAGATTCAAAAATAATATGTGAGTTGTTTAATAAATCATTAGTTATTTTCAATTTTACCTTCCTTTCCAATGATTATTTTATCTCCTTTTTTTAATAAAAACCAGAGATTTTTTCAGATAATTAAAATATATTTTTAACTATTTATTCAATTAAATTTAATATTTATAAAATTAGATATATTAAATACTTCAAAGTTTTTGCTGTTTTTTAAACAAAATATAATAAATAAAAATTATCAACATTAATCCCATATTTCCTTATAAATTAATATAAATAACTTATTTATAAAATCATGTAAAATTAATTTAGATAAAATTTAAGTATTTAAAGAAAGGGAAAATTAGAGAAATGTTTAAAACAAGAAAAGAAAATTTAAATCAGAAAAATAACAAACTTAAATCAATAACTGATTATCAATGATTAGCTTTAGATATCGGAACAGAAAACTTTAAAGCTAGACATATTAATATAGGTCTTAGATATGATGCTCCAACCTATTTAGCTGAAGACTATGAAAAAAATAGAATTCTTTACGGTGAAGAGGCTAAGGCTTTAACTGACAAAACAAATGAAAACGTTATTATTAAACGTCCAGTTCGTGATGGTAATATTGCTGATCCAGATGCTTTACAACGTATTCTTACTAAAATTTTTCAAGATTTTAGACTTGAAATTAAAGATTTAAAACAAAGTAAAAACAATTCTATAAAAAAAGATGAAAAATTAGATAAAAATCGTAACTTGATTGTGTTGATGGCAACACCAAGTGAAATTAATTCAGTACAAAAAGAAGCTTTAGAAAATATTGTATATCGTTTAGGAGCACTCCGTGGATTTGTACAAGAAGAAGTAAAAATGGCAGCCTTAGGTTCAGGGCAAGATATTTTTGGAAGTGCAATTATGTGCATTGATATTGGTGGTGGCAGTACTGATGTTGCTATTATTAGTAATAATTCAATATTATATTCATATACAACACATTGTGCTGGTGACTATTTAATACAAAAAGTTCAAGAATATATTATAAAAAAACATGCCTTAAAAGTTGGAATAAAAGAAGCTGAAGATGTTATTAAAAATATTGGTTCACTTATGAAATATCAAGATGAAAAACCATACACAATTTCGGGTTTTTCATTACCTAGATTAAATTCTCAGCCAGGAGAAACAATGTCAATTTCTAAAACTATTGAAATTACACCAGAAGAAATTCGTGAAAATGTTATGCAAGTTCAATTCAAAGAACATATTATTCCAGCCATTCGTAGAGTACTAAGAACTGCTGGTGATAAGGCTGCTGGAAGTATTAGTGATTTAAAGAAAAAAGGTAAGGGAATCACAATTTGTGGTGGTGGAGCTTATATTAAAAAAGTTGATAAATTTATTGAAGAAGAATTAGCTAAAGAATATTATATTGAAGTTAAAACTGAAAAAGGTACAAAACCAATGCGTCAAAAATATGAAGGAGATCTTTTTGAAGTGCGGACTGCTCCAAATCCTTTAGATAATGTTATTGATGGTTGTGTAAAATATCGTGATACAATTTACAAACAATTAATAATTGAACAAAATCCTAGTCGTGAAATTCTAATAAAGGACGAAGATTTAGGATAAAAAACTATAAAAATCTTAAATTAATTTAAAAATAGTGCTAATTAGCACTATTTTTAAATTAGTATTTTAAATTATTAAAAATTTTTTAAACTTTGGTAATTTTTTTGAGTTATCAATTCCTGATTCAAAAGAAAAACATTCGTATTTCATAACATTAGATACATCTCAATTTGATATATTTTGATTAAATTTTAAAGCATGAGCAAACATACCATTCATACTTTTTACTTTTGAAGTATCTCAAGTTGAAATATTTCCATTAAATAATAAAGCACTATCAAACATATAGCTCATACTTGTCACTTTTGAAGTATCTCAAGATGATAAATCTTGATTAAATAATGAAGTATAAGTAAACATATAGCTCATATCTATTACGTTTGATGTATTTCACTTTGAAAGATTTTGATTAAAAACTTTTGCATTATCAAACATACAATTCATATCTGTTACATTTGAAACATTTCAGTTTGATATATTTTGATTAAAAGATGCTGCATTTCAAAACATACCACCCATATCTGTTACATTAGATACATCTCAATTTGATATATTTTGATTAAAAGATATAGCACCATGAAACATTCAATTCATATTCGTAACATTTGAAGTATCTCAAGATGATAAATCTTGATTAAATGTTTCACAAAATATAAACATAAATTGTAAAGATGTAATTTCTGATGGTAATTGATTAGGTACTTTTTCAATTGTTCTTGGCATATTAACAACTTGAATTTCTCCCTGATCATTTTTATAAAAACCAATTTGAACAATTTCTTTACTATTTATATTTGATAAATCTCTTTCATTAGTTGTTATTTGTTTGCCATTTTTATCAATGTAAATTGTATCTTGTTGAGTTTTATTATTTAAAACATCATTTTTTTGTGAATTTGTGTTTAAAACAGTTACAGTTAAATTTCCTGCAACCGATGCAAGTGTTAAAACACTTAATGCTGTCAATATTTTTTTCATTTTTTCATCCTTCTATGAAGTTAATTTTACTTTACTACTTTTTGAAGGTAAATTCACAAAAATTATATTTTTTGACTAAAAATTTTTATTTTTTAAAGTTAAAACTTTTTTGCTGCTTCTTTAATATACTGTTCAAATTTATCCATCGTTTTTTCTGGTCCTAATGCTGGTAAACCTCCACCTTTTGCTAATATTTTAGAACCAATAAGTAAATTAGCGTCATTTTGATGAAGTTCTTGAACCTTAGTACCACAAATAAGAATTGGTTCTACTACTTTAGCACCTACAAATTCTCATGTTCCTTTTAAATAAGTTGCATGATTACCTCATAAATATCAGCCATATGGTGCTCCTTGTGTCGCCAAAATTTGAACTTTTAAATGTGGTAATAATCCTCTAGCTTCACCTTGTTTGGTATATTTATAATCAAAAGTTTTACCAGCAACTAAGATGTGATCTAAATAATTTTTTGTCATGCTAGTAACATTAAAATTTGTCATTGGTGTTGTATATATAACTTTATTAACATTTTTTAGTTGATTAATATAATAATCAGAATCTTTTTCATTAAAATATGAAGTAAAGTTTTTTTGCGTAATAGTAATACTTGCCATTGGTATTTGATTTAAATCTAATTCAATTATTGAATCTTCTGGATGAAATTCACGATAATATTTAACAAAACGAGATACTAAACTTTCAGAATAAGATAGTTCTTTTTTAATCATAGAAGAACGAATTACTAATACTTTATTTGCCATTATTTTTGCCTCCGAAATATCTAAAATAACTTTGTAATTTGATTTTATCAGTTTTTATAAAAAAATGAAATATTTATTATAATTTTATCAATTTCTATAAAGTGTTATTATTAAAGTGTGTAAAACTTTTAAAAAAGTTTATAGAAAAATTTTAAATTAAATAGATATTAAATCTAAAAAATAGATATAAGTTAGTTATTATAGAGATTTTAGTACTTGTACACAAATTATAATTATTAAGAAATTTGAGATCAGACTATCAAAAAAATGGAAAGAGGTAAAAATATGAATGAAAGAAAACAAAAATTACTTGAATTGATGAATAGAAATTTAAAAATTAGTACTTTAATTAATTACAGATTTAAAATTTCTGAAATAACTAATGCAATTGCAAGTATCAATAATGATTTATATAAACAACAAAAATATTTTTTAGAATTAGAAAATAATAGAAAATAATAGAAAATATAGAAATAAAATTCAAAGAAAATTCAATAAAAACAAAAAGATAAAAAAGAAATTAAATAAAATTTTAAACAAATATTTAGCACAAATAAAAAAATTTAGTTTTTTTATTAATAAATATAAAAAAGAACCTCAACAATTATTTGAAATATTAAGTGAATTAAATTTACTTGTAGGTGAATTAATAAATCAAGAAAACATAACAGATGAAGAATTACAATATTTATTTACAATATCTCATCAATTTTCAGAACAATTAAAAAATGAAAAACCATTAGATTTATCACTATCAAGTAAAAAACAAAGACTACAACAAGAACCATTAGATTTATCATTACCAAATAAAAATCAAATATGAAAATTAACAACAAAAATTAACACATCTTTAATTAATAAAAAACATTATACTAATACATTAGAAACACACACTAAAGACAGTTTATTTATTGAAATAAAAATATCAAAACCTAGTAGCAGTTTTATATATACAAATAATTTTAATGATATACAAACATATTTATTAACCCAACAAATACAACAAAATAATTTTTTAAATAATAATGATAAAAGTAAATATAGAAACAAAACTGATGAAAATGAAAAAAAATCACAAATCATAAGATTTAGATAATTATTATATGTCAAAAAATCATTTTAAATAAATTATTTTTTTAATTATTTTACTAAATTTAAAAATATTGCGTATAATTTATATAATGTCAAAATTTAAGAATAACGGAGAATGAATAATGTCTGAACAAGAAAAAGTTTCTGCTGAACAAAAAATTATTAATATTGCAGTGATAGCACACGTCGATGTTGGAAAGTCAACATTAGTTGATGCTTTATTAAAGCAATCAAATATTTTTCATCAAAACCAAGTTATTGTTGAACAAATAATGGATAGTAATGATCAAGAACGTCAACGAGGAATTACTATTTATTCTAAAAATTGTTCAATCATGCATGGTAATACAAAAATTAATATTATTGATACACCTGGTCATGCTGACTTTTCCTCTGAAGTTGAAAGAATTATGAAAACAGTAGACTGTGTTATTTTACTAGTTGATAGTGTTGAAGGACCAATGCCACAAACTCGTTTTGTATTGCAAAAAGCACTAGAACATAACTTAAATCCAATTTTAATGATTAACAAAATTGATAAAAAGGACCAAAGAATTGAAGAAGTAAAAGATGAAGTATTAGAACTTTTTATGGAATTAAATGCTAATGATGAACAGTTAGACTTTCCAACACTTTATGGAATTACTAAACAAGGTATTGCCCAATATGAATTGAATCAACCAAGCGAAAATTTAGAACCATTATTTGAAACAATTATTAAACATGCTAAAATTTCTAAATTAGTAAAATATAATGAGCCTTTACAAATGCAAATTAGTTCATTAGATTATGATAGTTTTATTGGCAGAATTGGAATTGGTAGATTATTTCAAGGTACTATTTCTGAAGGACAAGAAATAATTGTTGTTGATGATTATGATTTAAAAAGAAAAGCAAAAGTAAAATATTTATTTGTTTATCAAGGATTAAAACGAGTAGCTGTTAAAAACGCTGTTGCTGGTGATATTGTTTGCATAGCGGGTATTGAAAATATAACAATTGGTAATACTATTTGTGATAAAGATAATGTTGTGCCAATGGAACCAATTACAATACAGGCTCCAACAATGTCAATGAATTTCCTTGTCAATAATTCACCATTTTCTGGAACTGAAGGTAAACTAGTAACTAGTAATAAAATTAAAGAACGTTTAACAAGAGAATTAGAAACTAATGTTGGTTTAAAAATAGAACAATTATCCGGAAGTAATGCTGATGGTTTTAAAGTTTTTGGTCGTGGTGAATTACATTTATCTGTTTTAATTGAAAATATGCGTCGCGAAGGCTTTGAATTAGGTATTTCTAAACCGGAAGTAGTATTTAAAAAAGATGAAAAAGGACACACCACTGAACCAGTCGAAGAAATTATTTTAAATCATCCTACTGAATATAGTAGTACTGTTATTAATAATTTAAATCTAAGAAAAGGTATTATGACAAATATGGATTCTGATAATGTTCGTGATAAAATTATTTTTCATATTCCAACAAGAGGATTAATTGGATTTGGTCGTCAATACGTTAATATTACTCGTGGAACGGGTGTTATGGTTCGTAGTTTCCTTACATATGAACCATTAAAAGGCGAAATTAATAATAATAGAAATGGCGTTCTAGTAAGTATGATTACAGGGACAACATTACCTTATGCTTTAAATTCTTTAGAAGAACGTGGTACTTTATTTGTTAAACCGCAAACTAAAGTGTATGAAGGAATGATTATTGGTTTAAGTAATCGTGATAAAGATTTAGATGTTAATCCTTGCAAAGCAAAACAATTAACAAATACTAGAAGTTCAGGTAATGATGAAGCTGTTAGATTAACACCACCAACTATTTTTAGTTTAGAAGAATCTTTAGAATTTATTGCTAGCGATGAATTAGTTGAAGTAACACCACAAAATATTCGTATGCGTAAAAAATTCTTGACTGAAAATGAACGTAAACAAAATAGAAATCGTAAGTAATACTTACGATTTTTTGTTTAAAGATTAAAAGGATTATAATTTACACATTTAACTGTAGATACTCAATATTCTGATTCAATATCAATAATATCATTTAAAGACAGAATTTTTTGATTTTCTTGCAATATATCTTCTATCTGTATTGTTTCATAATTAGCAAAGTTATTAACTTCATTAATCATTAATTGAATTTGCTTATCAAGCAGTTCTTTATTTTTTTTCTAATAAATTCAGGATTTGATTTATTTTTTTCTAAATATTGTTTTTGTCTTTCTGCATGTTTTTGTTTTTTAGTTTTAATGTTTTCAAATGAAATTTATACAAAAATAGCGGGAGAAGGCACAAAAATAGATTCATCTTTTGTTTTTTCGTTATTGTTATTCTCTAACATTATATCCATATTTTATATTTCCTTTTTAAAATAAATAGTGTATTAAACTTATATTAAGTTTATGTTTTTGATTTTAGCATCTTTTTTAATTTAGAAAAATAGTTACCAAAATGGTAACTATTTTTATTTTGCTATAAATTTATTATTAATTTTAGTTTTATGTTGGATTGATAAACTTATTTTATTTATTTCATCAATAAAATTATTATCTTTTTCTATATCTCAACCATTTTTTTGATCAATTTCTTTTGTTATTTTTTCCAATTCTATTTTGATTTCTTTTAAACTAGTTTTATTAATATTATCATTTAATCTTTTTTCAATATTTTGAATTTTTATATCAATTTCATAATATCAAGTGATATCTACAACATTGCAAAGTGGTTCTTGTATTCAAGCATGGTACATTTTTCTTTCTTCAAATCCTTCTGGAAGTTTTATTTCTTCTTTAATTTCAGCAATTAATTTATATATACTTTAAAAATTAAAATAATGAGTTGAAAACTTAAATTAAGTTTAAAAAATTATATCATAATATCTAGAATATTTGGTGTTAAATTTTTATACATATTTTTAAAATATAAAAAAATAGTTATAGATAAATAAAACTACTCAATTGAGTAGTTTTATTTATCTTCTTCAATTTTTACTGTCATTTCTTGATCATCAAAAACAAATTTAACTTTTTTATCATCTTTTTTATTAACAGCATCACTGGGTTTATCATTTTTTTTATTTTCAAATAAAGGTTTTGGTTTTTTCTTTAATTCTTTTTCATTTTTTAAATAATATTTTTGAACTATATCAAAAAGTTCATTATTTAAACTACCATCTTTATATCTCTTTTTAAATTTATAAAAATACTTATAACGCTTATCTAAAATTATTGATTTAATTTCATTAAAGAGTATAAAAGCATTTCTACTTGAAAATTTATAATTATTTTTACCTATTTTTACTAAATTATCACTTATAATATTATTTATTTTAAACTTAAATCTTTTTCTTTTAAAAAGAAAAATAACTAAAATAAAAATAAAAGTTAGCATTAATAATAATATTGATAATCCTATGATTATTCAGTCCTTTATTGAAAAATCTGATCAATTAACTAAAAACATTATATTTAAATTATTTTGCATATAAATAACCCCCTAAATTTTCTTAATATATAAATTTGCGTCATTTTATAAACAAGTTCTTCTTATCTTTTATTTTGGATAAATTACATTTAAAATTACACTTCCAATAACTAAAGGGTCATCATAAGTCATTTCAACTGTTAAAGTAGTTGGTTTAATGTTCATATTATTATATTTTAAATTACCTAAAATAATTTTTTCTTTTATTAAATTTGATTGTGGATTACTTTCAATTAGTCTCTCTTTAATAACCTCCTTTACAGTTTCTGGACTTGTCATTTTCAATTTGTCTTCAGGTTTTAATTGCAGATTTGTTTTGTTTTTGAAAATTACTGCTAAAGTTTGTTTATTATCACTAATTGATGATTGTTTAGAGATCGAATCATTTGATTTTTTTTTATTTTTTTCTTCCTCTTCTTCTTCTTTTTCTCCTTCTGTTTCGGCAATAGCTGTCATACCACCAGCAATGGTGGCTCCAATTAAAGCTGCAGAGCCGATAAGACCAGCAATAATTTTTGTTGATTTCTTCTTCTTTTTCTTTTCTTCTTCTGACATAAATTACAAACCTCTTTTCTAAGCCCTTAATTTTTTTCAAAATTAATTTTACATGATTAAAAATAATCTATTGACATTTTACTTTTATTAGAGTAGAAATTTAAATAAACAATTAGTTGTATAAATTACTGATGTATTTTTTTATTTTTTGAAAATTAATAATCTTAAACATTAAAATAGTAATTATTATTACTTTTAATAAAGTTTTTTATCTTATTTTTTAAAGAACTTAGTAAAAATAAGATAAAATATTAATATTGCATTAAAGAAAAAGGTGAACGCATGTCATTTCAACAATTTAATTTACAACCATGACTAATTGAAAATTTAAAAAAAGAAAAACTAATTAATCCAACACCAGTCCAAACCGAAATTATTCCTTTAGCATTAACTAATAAAAACTTAATTATTAAAAGTGCTACTGGTAGTGGTAAAACTCATACTTATTTAATTCCAATTTTAAATAATTGTAATGTTACTTTAAAAGTAACACAAGCAGTTATTATTACACCTACTCGTGAACTTGCTCAACAAACGTTCAATTTTTTAAAAGCTTTAATCAAAGATCAAAATATTAGCATTGCTTGTTTAGTGGGTGGCAAAGATATTATTCGTCAAAGTAATAATTTAAGTAATAATCAACCACAAATTGTAATTGGAACTCCAACTAGATTAAAACGTTTATATGAACTTAATATGTTAGCAATTACTACTACTAACACTTTAGTTATTGATGAATGTGATATGTTATTTGATATGGGATTCATGGAAAATTTAGATTTTTTAATTACTAAAATGAATAAAAATACTCAAATTATGACTTTTTCAGCAACAATATTACCCCAACTAGTTACTTGATTAAAAAAATATATTACTAACGCTACTACAATTAGTATTGATAATAAATCTCAAAAAATTCAACATATTTTTATTAATCGTCATCATCAAGATAGTAAAAAACAACTACAATCATTATTAACAATGTTTGATCCTTATTTATGCTTAATTTTTGTTAATAACAAAGAAAATATTGAAGAAATTGCAAACGTCTTAATTGAAGAAAATAAAAAAGTAGCAATCTTACATGGTGGATTACCAGCACGAGAACGTTCTCAAACTTTTAAACGTATTAAAAATTTTGAATATCAATATGTTGTTTGTTCAGATATCGCAGCACGTGGTATTGATATTGAAGGGGTATCTCATGTTATCTCTTTACAATTACCGACAAATAATCTAGAATATTATTTTCATCGAGCAGGTCGAACAGGACGAGCTAACTATTCAGGTATTTCTTATGTATTTTATGATAAGAGTGATAATTCTACTATTCATAAGTTAAAAAATTTAAATGTTCCAATAGAATACTATAAAATTAAAGATAATAAGTTACTACCAGAAATTAGTAATGACAACATCGTTGCTCATAAACGAAAAATAGAAAGAAATAAAGAAGAGCAATATGTTATTAATCGCTTTAAAAAAAATAAAAATGTAACTCCTGGTTATAAGAAAAAATTTAATAAAGATTTAGAAGCAATAAAAAAAGAAACAAGAAAACAACACATTAAAGCATCAATTAAGAAAATTAAAAAAACACAAGCAATTGCAAGAAGAAAAAAACTTTTTGATGAAAATTAATAATGAAAGAGGAAGCAAGATGGAAAATAACAAATTAATTATTGGATCTCATGTTTCAATGAAAGCACCAAAATATTTATTGGGTGCTCTTGAAGAGGCTCTAAGTTATAATGCCAATACGTTTATGTTTTATACAGGTGCTCCACAAAATACAATTCGTAAATCAACCAAAGCATTATTTATTAAAGAATTTACAGAAAAACTAATTGAAAAAAATATTGATATTAATAATCTTATTGTTCATGCTCCTTACATTATTAATCTGGCTAATAGTATTAACAAAAGTACTTACCAATTAGCAGTAGATTTCTTACGACAAGAAATAATTCGCTGTCAAGATATTGGCATTAAAACTTTGGTTTTACATCCAGGTAGCGCTGTTGGTGCTTTACCACAAACTGCTTTAGAACAAATTGTTAAAGGACTAAATGCAGCATGTTTAGAAAAACAAACTGTAAAAATTGCTTTGGAAACAATGTCAGGAAAAGGTAGTGAAGTAGGAACTACTTTTGAACAACTTCAATATATTATTAATAATGTAAAAAGACCCGAACTAATTGGTGTTTGTTGAGATACTTGTCACTTATCTGATGCTGGTTATGATCTTAATAATAATTTAGAACAAATAATACAACAATTTGATCAACTTATTGGATTAGATAAATTATTAGTTATTCATGTTAATGATTCTAAAAACCCAATCAATGCTCATAAAGATCGTCATGCTAACTTAGGAATGGGTTACCTTGGTTTTCAAACTTTAATTAACATTATTTATCATCCATTGTTGCTTACTAAAATAAAAATTTTAGAAACGCCATGAATTAATGGTCATCCACCTTATTTACATGAAATTAAAATGATAAGAACAAAAAAATATAATAAAGAAATTTTAGAATCATTAGGAACTAACAAATAATGAAAAGAATTGGCATTTTTGGTGGAACTTTTGATCCATTTCATAATCAACATTTAAACATTGCAAATACAGCTTATCATAAACTTTCACTTGATGAAGTTTGAATTTTACCAACAAAACAAAATCCGTTAAAAGATAGTGGCAGTGCCAGCGATCAACAAAGAGTCGATATGATTAATTTAGTTATTAAAAACTATTCTTGAATAAAATTAAATGATTATGAACTAACAAGTAAGCAACCTAGTTATACTATTAATACTATTAACTACTTTATTGAAAACTATCCAAATCACAAATTCTTTTTTATTATTGGTTCTGATAATTTATATACCTTAAATAAATGACAAGGAATTGAACAGTTAATTAATTTAGTTAAAATTATTGTTGTTAATCGCCCTCATTATCGTAAAACATTAGAACTAATGTCAAAATACAAGTGTCAAAATTTAGTAGTTCGACCAAGTAGTGATATTAGCTCTGCCAAAATTAGAAATGGTGAAATTATTAATCAAATTGATATAAAAATTAATGATTATATTAACAATAATTTAATATATAGTTATGAGCGTTTAAAAGCAAATTTGGATAACAATAGAACTGAACATTGTATTAATGTTGGTAAAATGGCTGTTAAATTAGCAATCCATTATAACGAAGATGCTAATAAAGCCCTAATTGCAGGAACTTATCATGACCTTTGCAAACAATGAAGTAAAAATAAAATGACTAAATTTTTAACAAAATATAATAAAGAAATTTTACAAGAACCATTTCCAATTTGACATGGTTATGTAGCAGCATTGTATTTAAAACATCATTATCAGTACCATGATGATTTAGTTCTTCATGCAATTGCTAAACACACTACTGGTGCAAACGAAATGAAACCTTTAGAATTAATAGTATTATTAGCAGATAAAATATCAATTGAACGTAACCATTATTATGTTGAAGAATTAAGAAAACTTGCCTTTCAAGATTTAACTGTTGCTTTTAAATACTATCTAGAAATTTTAAAAAAGCATTTACTAGAACAAAAAAAACCATTAAATAATAAGTTTTTAACAATATATGAAACGTGAAGTAATAATAATTAACAAATAGTATCTACAGTAAAATACTTATTTATTAATTATTTAATATATAATATTAAAGAAAAGGGAAATTTAATAAACTAAATAGTATTGTAATAATATAAACAAATAATTGTAACTAAGGAGTACTAATAATGAGTTTAGTGAGTAAAGAATTAGAAACCAAAAATGGAAAAACAGTTAAACTTAAAATAGATAATTCAAATTCAAATCAAGTTAAAAAAATAAATCTTATTTTTGGAGATAGTTTTGTTGAAATGAAAAAAATGAAAAATGAATTAGTTGATTTTATTTTTATCGATCCACCTTATTTTTTATCAAATAATGGTTATAGTGTTAACGCTGGCAAAAGAACATCTGTTAATAAAGGTGAATGAGATAAAAGTAAAGGTTTTCTTGAAAATTATAAATTTCATCAAAAATGAATTAAAGAATGCAAAAGAATTTTAAAACCAAATGGAACTTTAATAATTACTGGAACTTATCATTCTATTTATATTTGTGGTTTTATTTTACAAGAGCTAAATTTTCACATTCTTAATGATATAGCTTGATACAAACCTAATTGTACACCTAATATTGGTTGTAGAAATTTTACTGCTAGTCATGAAACATTAATATGAGCAAAAAAAGATAGCAATTCTAAACATGTTTTTAATTACAAAGATATGAAATATTCTAAATGAGAAGAAGATAATTTTAAGAATGAAGATAAGCAAATGCGAAGTGTTTGAGCAATAACTACTCCTAAACCATTTGAAAAAATTTATGGTAAACATCCTTCACAAAAACCATTAGATCTTTTAAAAAGAATTATAATTGCTTGTACTAATGAAAATGATATTGTCTTAGATCCGTTTATGGGTAGTGGCACAACTGGTCTTGCATGTAAAATGCACAATAGAAATTTCATAGGAATTGAAAATAATATTGAATATTTTAATCTAGCAAAAAAAAGATTGGATGATAATAATGGTTAAAAATGGAATCGGTGGTGCAAATACAAAAACTGGTCTCGCTTTTGAAGGAGAAAAAGAGTTATATTCATTTTTTAAAAAACAAGAAAATTATGAAATTAAAAATATGATTGGAATTCACAATTTAAAACGAAATGATGCATTTGAATTGTTTTATATGGGAGAACATGTTGCAAATATTTTCAAAAAACATGCAATCTATGTTTATTTAGAAAAACACCACAATTTAAACTGAAATTACTTTTTATCAAAAAAATTACTACCAGATGACAGTATTTTTGTATATAAGAATAATACTTTTTTTATTATTGAAATTAAAACACAAAATGTTGCTGGAAGTGTTGATGAAAAACTACAAACTTGTGATTTTAAAAGAAAACAATGACAAAAACTTTTATCAATATTAAATTGCAAAATTGAATACTGATATTTATTAAGTGATTGATTTAAAAAACCAGAATATAAAAATACTTTAAATTATATAATAGATAGTAATTGTCGTTATTTTTTTAATTATATTCCATTAAAAGAATTGGGTTTACCACTATAACAAATAAAAAATAAATTATTAATAAGGAGATCAAATATTATGTCCAAAAAAAATAAAACAAAAATTACTGCTTCGCCGACAAAAGAAAAAACAACAGCAAAAATAAAAAAAAGTGGTTTCTTAAGCGCAGTTATTAAATACTTTAAAAAATATCCACTACTTTATCTAATTGCAATACTAACCACTATTGCTTCTTCAATAATTTCAGTAATTATTCCTAAAATTACTAATAATTTTTTAGCTACCCCCGATGGTTTTCAATGAGAAAAAATTACTACTTTAGCTTATATTTTAATTAGTTTACAAATTGCATCAGGATTATTTATGTACTTTCGTAATTTAACAGGAAGCATCATTGGTGTTAAAGTTGAAATTGAATATCGAAATAAAGTTTTAAAACATTTACTAGATTTAGATATGTCATATTATGAAGATCGCAAAATTGGTGACACTTTAACAAAACTAATTAGTGATACTAGTGTTATTGGTGAAAATATGCAATCTATTCCTTTAACTATGCTTAGTTCAATTGTGACTTTTTTTGGTTCAATTTACGTTATTTTTTCTTTAAATTGACAATTATCATTAATTGTTTTAGGTATTGTTTTATCAATTTTAATAATATCAGTATTAAATGTTCAAATTATTCGTTATTTAAACTATAAATGAAGAAAAGTTTACACTGAAGTTAATGCTGATATTACTGATCGACTAAATACTATTACTTTAATTAAAAGTAATGCTACAGAAAAAAGTGAAAATAAAAGATTTTCTAATGAACATCTTAAATATTATAAAGCAGCAAAAAAAACTATTACTTTTGAAAGTTTTACTAGAGCATTACTAATTACATTACTAACAGGAATTAACATTGTTGGTTTAGTTGCTGGTTTCATGTTTGTAAGTAAACACATCATTAGTGTTCCAAAACTAATTGCTTTTTTATTAGCAGTCAACACTTTAATTTTCCCAGTTATTCAAAGTATTCAATTCTTAGGTAATTGAGTTAAAACATCAACTTCAATTTTAAGAGTTAATGAAATTCTTAATATTAAACCAAAAATAGTTAATAAAGAAAAAGCCTTACCAGTAAAACAAATTACTAGTGATATTATTTTTGAAAATGTTAATTTCCGCTATGATGAAAAAGAAGACTGAATTTTAAATAACTTCTCTTTCACTTTTGAAAAAGGTAAAAGTTATGCTATTGTTGGTGCAACTGGTGTCGGAAAAACTACTATTTCTAAGTTATTACTACGTTACTATGACCCTGCTGAAGGAAGAATTTTAATTAATAATAATACTGATTTACGTGATATTGACTTAGCACAATACTTACATCATATTGGCTATATTGAACAACATCCACAAATTTTATTTGGCACATTTGCCGAAAACATTAGTTATACTAAGCAAGGAGCAACTTTAGAAGAAATCAAAATTGCTGCAAGTAAAGCTAACTTACATGATTACATTGAACAATTACCTAATGGTTATAATACAATTTTAGGTGAACGTGGGATTAACTTATCTGGTGGTCAAAAACAAAGAGTAGCTATTGCTCGTATCTTTTTAAAAAATCCAGAACTATTAATTTTAGATGAAGCTACTAGTGCTTTAGATAATATTGTCGAAAAGGAAATACAAGCACAATTTAATAAATTAATGATTGGTCGTACTAGTATTATTATTGCCCATCGTTTATCAACAATTAAAACTGTTGATAAGATTTTAGTTTTAGAAAAAGAAAAAGGTTTAGTTCAAGTTGGTACTTTTGATGAATTAAAAGTTAAAGAAGGTCACTTTAAACATTTATATGAAGCTGGAATTATGGGCTAAAATTTTTAATGAACCATTAATATTCCCATATTTAAATTAAAAAATAAAATTAATATTTTCAAATTTAGTAAGGAATATAATAATATGAAAAATAATAATTCCTATGAAGATAAACTTAATGCAATAGTTAAATTAGAAAGTTATATATTTGAATATATAGATTTTTTTGCTTCAGTTTTATTAAATGAGGCTTCTAAAGAAAAAAAGTGATCTTATGATCAAAAACAAATACAAAAATTACTAAATGCTAGAGTTAATATTACAAGTATTAGTAATGATTTAATTATATTAGAAAAATCTAAATGTAGTATTATCACTAATATTAGAACTTTAGTAAATTATTTATATGATGTGTATGAACTTGTTTATTTTTCTTTTGAAATTTTAAACATATATAAAAGTAAAAATTTAACTAAAAAAAATAAAAGTAAAATAAATAAAATTAAAAATAATTTTGAGAAATTAAATATTATTTTTTGATTAAAATTTATGCGTAATTTATTAACACATAGTATTTTTATGCAAGGTTACAATTCAGAAAAAAAGCAAGTATCATATGAAAATTTAAAAATAAAATTAAATTTTACAGTTAAAAATAATTTAATTATGTTATCTGAAAAACAGATTTTTAATAAAAACAAAATTATTAATCAACAACTAAAAAAAATGGATTATGATAATTTAATTATTAATAGTTTTATTCATTATTTTAAAATAGTTAATGATAATGAAAGAAGTACATGAATTTTAAATCTTATTAAAGAAGAAAAAATGGAAAAATATATTTCAATCAATCAAATAAATTCAAATCCTAATTATTTATGAATTTGAGTTGATACTAATTATAATTATTATGAATTTATTGATAATAGAAAAAATTATATATTTATTTTTGGATTTAATGTTATTAAAACATTAAAATTATTTGTAGAAGAAATTTGCAAAATTTTAAATCAAATTTTAACAGAATTAAAAGCTTCTAGACTAGTAATAAGTACTGAAAATTTTCAAATTAAATCTTTTTTTGAATCTATGAGAAAAGTTAAATAAATATTTAACTCATAATTGTAGAATTTCGCTAAAAGTACTATAATATAAATAACGATAGTTTAATATCGTTATAATTTTAATGATGATATAAACTTTATATCTTTATTAAAATTATATATTAACTTTAAAGGTATAAAATATGAGAAAAACAATAAATATTTTAACAGTTGGTATTTTTTCACTAGCAACAAGTACCACTATTTTAACTAGTGTGAATCACTTTAATAGTAGCAAAAATGATTTACAAAAAGCAAACGCCACTACTAATCAAACATCATTATTTAATAATCAATATCAATATTTAAATAATAGTGACTGAATTACTAACCAATCAACAACCGATCATAAATTTTATAGTTATGATACTTCAGCATTAAAAAGTTATACTTTTACCAATGCTAGAAACGTCTTCTTAGTAGATACAACAGGTAACCTAGTTTATAATACCAAAGTTACTATTCCTAATGAAGATAAATTAAATATTGAAAATACAAAACAAGAAATGAACAGCCACAAAAAAGTAACATCACTTAAAAGCAATCCTAATTATTCTGATGCTTACAATTTTAGTGAATATCAACAAAATAATTTTATTGGTGACAATAATTGAACATATTTACAATTTGGTGGTCTTGAACAAAATATTGATATTTCTAACATTGCTGGTGCTTCTAAAATTGAAAATAATAACAATCTTAGTGAGAATTTAGGATTATATTACATTGCTGATGCTGCTATTAATAATAAAATTTCTTTAGCAATAGCTTATAATATTAGTCAACAATTCATTAATAAAAGCAGTTTAAACAAACTAATTAGTAACCAATTAACAAATAATATTATTAACTTAATTGTTAAAAATAATAACATCTTTAACTTTATTAAAAATTCACCCCTTTTCCTAAATATAAAAGATTATTCATTAAATTTTATTTTTGATAATGATAATAACTTAGTAGCAATTTACTATACAAAATGAAATGTCCAAAATATAAAACAAAGTATTAACTATCATTATAAAGAAGACTTTAGCAATATTAATAAAAATGATTGATCAAAAAATAGTGATCAACAAATCATTTTAAATTGAACTAAATATGCAAAAAATTGAGAACAATTTTCACAACTTTATCCTAAATTTAATTTTAATAATTCTAAACTATCAATTAATAATATGGGTACATATAAAGAAAATAATAATCTTACTGGTGATACTAATAATATTACTACTAATAAAAATATTAAATATGAACTACAAAATCCTTATAATGTTGTAGCAATTTCTGATCTTATTATTCAACTTCCAATTATTGAACTTTATGTATACCATGATGATAATAATATTTATTATCAATGAAATGCACGTGTTACTTCATCACCAAATTTAATTGCTGGTTGTAGTTTAGCAATTGATTTAGATAATATTAGTTTTCAATTTAAAAAATAATTAAATTTAATATATAAAAAATGATGCCTTAATTAAGGCATTATTTTTACAATGAATGTTGTCTTACACTACTTTGATTAGATGCTGATGGTTGGTTTTCTGCCATTTGATTAGAATTATTAATTAAATATTCTTCGTGAATTTCTAAACACTCAACTTTAAGGTTTTCAATTCTTTTTAAAAATTCTGGATTATTAGATGTTTTATATTTTCTAGCATTACGTCAATTATAATCTTGACCTGTGACATCTATTTTTTCTTTTACTTCATTAAGTTCTGACATAATTGACATTAATTGTTTAATATTAGGATTTGTTTTTGATTTCTCCTCGTTTAATTGTTGTTTAATATATTGTACTAGTCCAGCTGTTTGCATATAGGCAGGAGTTCCTACAGAATCTGAAATATCACCTAATATTTCTTTTTTAGTTTTATCAATTCTTCTTTCTACTTCAATTTTATTTTCAATTTCTTCTAATAAACCTTCAATTTCATTCATTAATTCTTTTTGATCTGTAATAATATTCATAATTTTTATCTTCCTTTTCACATATAATTTTAATTTAATAAAACCTAGTATAGTTAAATTACTATACTAGGTATGAACAATTATTAAATTATAAATACTATTATAACTATAAAATAAAAATTACGCAATCAACTATTATTTACTATTTTTAAATTTTCTAATTATTTTTTGATCTAATATCATAAATAATCATTATTTATGTTCTTTTTCTATTCAAGTTAAAATATCTTCTAAAATAATATTAATATTGGGTTCATTTAAAATCGCATGATTACCTTCTTCATAAAAACTATAAGTTATCCCTTGTCTTCAACGTTTATTATTTTTTGCAATTTTATCAAAATCAGCAAATATATCTTTTGCAGATTGAACAATCAAAACCGGACATTTAGCACTATTAAGATTTTTTGGTACTTGTTTACTTAATTTTTGTGCTTGTAAGGAAAATAATAATGTAAATTTCATATTAGTCATTGCTCTAATTTTCCCTTTTTTAATATAATTAGAATTAATAGAAATTGTTTCCATATCAAAAGTAATAGGTAATGGATGATGTTTATAAAATAGAAATCCTCAAATTGCATGACAAACTAATGAAGGTTTTATTTTAAATATTTGTTTCTTAGTAACAAAATTAGTTAAAATTGCACCATCAATCATTTTTGCTAATCTTTTAATTGCTAATGCTGTTAATGCAGAACCTAATGATTCACCCATTAATAAAATTTTTTTATTAGGATAACGTTCATTCAAAACCGTTATAATATCTTTAATATCATTAATAGTTGTTCCTAAAGTATGATATTTTCATTTTTCATTTTCTCCTCAACCTCGTTGATCAAAACTTAAAAATGAAATACCATGTTTAGTAAAAAACTTAGCAGCTGTTTTAAAGTCTGTTAAAGAGGCACCCATACCATGAATACCAATAATAATATATTTACTATTATCAACAAATTTAAATTCAGTATGTAAAAAATAGTTATCCCTAGTAATGATTCCCTCGTTACTTCATTGTGGAAAATGACGATTCAGTTCTCAGTGATAATCAATATGGAAAATTTGATAAATTCTATATAAAATATAAAGTATTATTAACATAGCTAAAACTACGATAAGTATTGCTCATCAATAATGTTGCCAAAAATTATCCATAATAAATGATACCCTCCAATAATATATAAATACTTACTAATATTTTATCAAATTAATTTTATTTTTATTAAAACAAAACCTTAAATGGTTTTGTTTTAATAAAAATATTTATTTCTTAGTGACTTCAGCAATTAATTGACCAACCGTTACTTGTTCATCATCTTTTACTACTTGCTTTACAACATAACCTTCCATTGTTTCATTACTGAAAACAATTGGTGTTGTTACTTTTTTACCTTTATTCTTAACTTCTTGTAAATTAGCAACTACCATTACTTCTGATTTTTTAATTGGTTTACCTTGTTCAACTTTAATATCAAAGCCCTTACCAGCTAATTCAACAGTATCAATACCAATATGAACTAAACATTCAATACCTGTATTTACATCTTTAATACCATAAGCATGTCCTGTATTAAATACTGTTGCTAATTTTCCATCAAATGGTGATACAAATTCAACTCCATCTTTACCTTTATATTCAGGGATAATAGCAAAACCAGTCCCTAACATTTCCTGAGCAAATACTGGATCTTCAACTTTACTAAGGTTAATAACTTTACCAGTAACTGGTGCATAAATTAATAAAGGTAATTGTTTTTTTTTCTTGAAAAACATATGTCGATTCTCCTCAAAATTATGTAAATTAGATGTTTATAATTTTAACATTAAATAATGTAACTTTAAAAATAAATAATATTTTTATTTTTTTCATAAAAATTTTTCTACTAATGATTTAACTTCTTCATTGGTTTCACATTGTAATGCTTTTGATGCTAATATTTCTGTATCCTTTTTATTTAAAGTACTAATAATTTTTCTAGTTTCTAAAACACTAAATGCAGACATTGAAAATTCATCTAGCCCTAGACCAACTAGTAGTGGAACAGCAATTTTATCACCAGCCATTTCACCACACATGGCAACAGGACGATTATATTTATGTCCACCATCAATTGTCATCTTAATCAAACGTAAAATTGATGGATGATATGGTTGATATAAATAAGACACTTTTTCTGACATACGATCAGCGGCTAAACTATATTGAATTAAATCATTAGTTCCAATTGAAAAGAAATCCGCATATTTAGCAAATATTTCTGCATTAACTGCTGCTGCTGGAATTTCAATCATCATTCCAACTTGAATATCATCACTAACTTTAACTTTTTCTTTAATTAATTCTTTTTTGCAAGTTTCATATAATGATTTAGCTGCTTTAAATTCTTCAACAGTAGCAATCATTGGAAACATAATAGCTAATTTACCAAAAGCTGAAGCACGAATTAAAGCACGTAACTGAGTTTTAAAAATATCTTTACGATCTAAACACAAACGAATGGCACGATAACCAAGGAAAGGATTCATTTCTTTTGGTAAATCTAAATATGATAATTCTTTATCACCACCAATATCTAAAGTTCTAATAACAACTTTATGTTTAGTAGCAGACAATACTTTTTTATATTCTTCAAATTGAATATCTTCACTTGGAAAATCACTACTTTCCATATAAAGAAATTCACTTCTAAAAAGTCCTACTCCTTGTGCATCATATTCAATTGCTTTAATCATATCTTTAGGTGAACCAATATTTGCTTCTAACTTTACTTCATGATTATCACTGGTTTTAGTTAATTTACCTTTAAATACTAATAATTCTTTTTGTTCTTCAATTCATGCGTTTTGTTTAGCAACTCATTTATTTTTTTCACTACTATTTAAATCAATTTCAATTTCACCAGTATTACCATCTAATACACAAAATTGATTATTTTTTACTTTTGTAGTAACATTTTTTAACCCAAGAACTGCTGGAATACCAAGACTACGAGCCATAATTGCTGCATGAGAAGTTCTACCACCAATATCACATAAAAATCCTTTAACAAACTTAGGATTCAATTGACTTGTTTCTGAAGGTGTTAAATCATGACTAACAATAATTGTTTCTTCTTTAATTGCACTTAAATCAATAGTTTTAATATTTAAAATTTTACGTAAAATTCGATCACGAACATCAATAACATCAGCAGCACGTTCACGAAAATAATCATCATCCATTGCTTGCAATGTTGCAATTGCTTTATTAGCAGTACTTTCTAAAGCATTAGCAGCATTATATTTTTCTTCTTTAATTAACTTTTCAGTATCTTCAATTAATACTGGATCAGTTGTTACTAAAAAATGAGCTTCAAAAACAGCGGCTTTTTCTTCACCCAAAGTTTTTGTTGTATTTTGGATGAGTTGTTTAATTTCATCACCTGCTATTTTTAAGGCATCATGTAACTTTTTAACTTCTCCTTCTATTTCTTTTTCATTAATTTTTTTAGGATTAGTTTTGATAGTTTCATGTTTTAAGATTAATGCTTTGGCTAGAGCAATGCCATTACTAGCACCAATACCTTTCATTTTTAACATTATATATATTTCACTCCTTATAAAATATGTTTATTAATAGTCTACTAAATTATAATAAAAAAAATGAAATATTGTATAAAATATTTATTATAATTTAAACTTTTTATAAATAAAAATGATTTTAATATTTTTAAATATTTTTCATATATTAATTCCTACTTTTAATTTCATTAAAAGTAGGAATCTTTTCACTATATTAATATAATTAGATAGTTACGCATTGGATAAGAGAACGATCATGATTATGATTATTATTAGGAATAAGAGATTCTCTATCTGAGTTATTTATATCTTGCACATCATTTTCATCTCATTCATTAATATTATTAATATGACCATTTATTCTTCTAGTAATAAAACTTCTTCCATCACTAGCAGTATTTCCATTTGCTTGATTTATTATATTTGGTAATTCAGATAATACTTCATCAATAATCTTTTGTTGTTCTTTTTGTTTATATTTTAATTTAAAAGCTGGTTTCATTTTATTTGTTAAATTATATAAATCAGAACTAGTTACACCAAGTGCTGATAATACCATTCCTAATTTTGGAAATGTTTCTTTAAATTGAATTCAAGCTTTTTTTCAATCTCCTTTATTTTGTGTAACATCTGCTGCATAAGTTTTAATAGCATTAGTAATGGCGCTAATAAAAAGAAAACTAAAGATAAAGACTCCTAATTGACTTAATTTATTTTGATTTTTAACTCAATTTTTAAATGATTGTAGCAATGTATGATCATTATTTTGAGGGCAAAAATAATTTTTTACTGGTTCAAAAATTGTATTTAATGCATTTTTAATAAAATATTCATTAACAAATCTCATTACTGTAGCACGAACAATAGTTGAAATAATATTATTAATTGATACTATATCTTCTGTATAAGATTCTCATGTTAATGTTTCAGCAGTATAAGCAGAAGAAGCAGTAATAACTAAATGATTTATTAATAATGTTGTTAAAAAAAGTTAGTATTGGATAAACTATTTTTTATAATTTCTTTAATAGAATAGTCTTCATTTTTTAAATCAGTTTTTGATAATTCACTTAATTCATTTAAAAGTTCTTTTAAAAAATCATTACTGATTTCTGCACTAATTAAAGAATTAAATTTTTCAAAAGTAAATTCATCATTAAAATCAATATTTTTTAATTCATCTTTAATATGATTTATTACATCATGTTTTTTGATAATTGTTAACAAATTAGTACACAAATTATCTAAGTTCGAATTAATTTTATTTAATTTTTCATATTCTTTAAATTCTAAATGTTTTTCTAATTTATTAATAATAATTTCGAGTGGTAAATATTCATCTAATTCTTTTTTTTGTGTTAATTGATTTGAAGGTAATAAATCAATAATACTTTTTAATCCAAATGGATAGTAAGATAAAAAATAAGATGTAAGTGTATCAACACCAGCCATAGCATAATTTTCAGGAATTTTTAATGATTCTCACATTCCTTTGCCTAATATTTCTAATTGTTCTATAAAAGTTTTACCTATTATAGACTTTTCTGATACTACAGCTATTGAAAAATATCTTTGTGCTACTCTAATTGAAATACCTGTTAATAATATAATTGGAGAAGATAAATATTCAATAGTTTTTCAACAACAATTATTTGAACTTATTTCACTTTCTTTTTTAATAAATTTTGGTAAATTTTCATAAATTTCTCCTAAATCATCAAAATATATTCTTGCTTTATTTTTATATTTTTGTTCATCACTATTTCAATATTGATTAATGTAATTGGTATAATAATGAATTCTTAAATTAATATTTGCAAGTTCTGCAATAATTTTTTTAGTTTTAGTAATAACTATTTCATTATTATTTTCTACTCCCACCACTAAAGATTCCATATTTTGATTTCTTATACTGGCACTATTACCATTTATTGGACACATTTGTCTTTGCTTCTTTCCTTTTTAAACTTATATTAATAACACGTTTTCTCTATTATGTATAATTAAAATTTTATTGCATAAAGATTGAGAAAAGTTTCCAAAGATTTTTTAAACATATTTTAAAATTAACATAATATTTTCTTTTTCTTTTTAAAGAAATATAGGTTTTATTTTGAAATTTTAATATTTATGTTAAATGTTCTATTTATATGTTTCTATATTAATTCAATTTGCTTATATTTCTTGATTTTATTCCAATATCTCTTTTTAAGAGAACTATTTAAATTAAAACTAAAAGTTCATAATATATATTTTTTATATATAAGAAATTATTCTTTTACTTACAAAGAATAATTGAATCAACTAAATTTCATTTTTTCTATCAATATGTAAAAGAAAAACCCCATAAATAATATATTGTAATTTCATTAAATAAAAAATAAGAATATATAACTAGATTTATTTTAAAATAACAATATATTTTTCCTTTAAGACATTACAAAAAAACATAAAAAAACTACTTAGTAAAAATAAAAAATAATACTAGTAGGCTAATAACCAATAATTTTGTGTGTCTTAAATTTATTATAACACCGAAACTTTGAAAATCAATAAAATTTTATTAATTTTATTATTAAAATATCATTTTAAATAAAAAAATTAGCACCCTTATTATGGTGCTAATTTAATAATATTTTTATAATATTTTATTATCTTGATTTTTTGTTCATAGTAAAGCTAATGAAATAATAGCAGCAGCAATACAACCATAAAAGTAATAAAATACATAATCTCAGTTTTCATTACCAATACCAGCAATTACTACTTTTGAAAAAAGAGCATCACCAAGAAAATAACCAGATAATCCTGTAAATCCTGAAGCAGTAGCAGCTGCTTTCTTATTTGTTAGTTCAATAGCAGTAGCACCAATCATTGCTTGTGGCATATAAACACCAAAACCAGCAATCATTAAAGCAGTAATAAGCATAGGCATATTACCACGAGGAGCAACTTGCAATAAAACCAGTCCACAAAGTGCAATTAATAATCCAAATATCATTAATGGTGCTTTACGATTATTAAAAAATCACTTAGCAAAATATGCTGCAGAAATACCACCAAATAAACCAGATAATTCAAAACAGGCAGCAAATCATTTACTATGTTTTAAATCTAAACCATGAACATCTTTCATTAAAATTAATGTTCATCCTGCCAGTCCTTGTCGTACAACATATACTCAAATATTAGCAAATGCTAATATTCATAAAAATTTATTTTTTAAAATATACTTTACAAAAATTTCTTTTCAATTAAGTTCTGCTTTTTCTTCTTTATGTTCTAGAACACCTTTTCATTTTTCAACAGTAGGTAACCCTTCTGCTTCGGGGCGATCACGTAATCCTCATAAACATAATGGAATCATAGCTAAAGCAAAAATACTAGGAATTCAAAAATATAAACCATAAATTGTTCCACCCGGATCAAGTACTGTTACTAAAGAAATAACAACAACTGGTAATAAAGCAGCACCAATATTTTGTCCTGAGTTTCAAATTCCAATACGTCCTGAACGTTCTTTATCAGTAAATCAATGAGAAAATAGTCTAGCTGTAGCTGGTCAACCCATACCTTGGAAAACAGCCAACATCGCAATCAAACTCAACATCATTACAAATGGGCCAACACTAATTTTAGTTCCAGCAAAAGCAACTACACCACCCATAATAATATTTAAAATAGAAGAAACAAATAATCCAACAATCATGATTACTCTTCCTGAACTACGGTCAGCGACATTTCCAACAATAAATTTAGCACCACCATAAACAACGGCAAAAATTGTTCCCATTAAAGCATACTCCATTTTAGTTATGCTACCATTGCTTTCTAAAGCAGAACCCGCTACTGTATACGCTTGACGAGTAAAGTAGTAAAGAATATATGATAAAATGCTAAAACCAAAAACTTGATTACGTAAAATAATAAATTTTTTATTAACTTGCTTTAAGTCTTCACTAAAAATTTCTTTTTTTGCAGGTGGCTTAAAAACACATGCAAGTCTATTAAAAACAGACATTTTTTTACTCTCCTTCTAAAAGGATGCATAAATTATAGTAACCCAAATAACCTGCTCTTAAAAACTTAATATAAACATACTTTAACACATAGGTTTTTACAATTTTTGTTTTTGTGGAAAAATAAATAATATTAAAAATTAAAAAATAACTCTCTACCAAACTATTTTTTTGAAATACCATAAATAAATATTAACTCTACACCTTTTAAAATTCATTTACATTTATTTATTAAACAGTTTTATAAAATATACTAATAATTTATTTATCCCCTTCTCAAATTGTTTAGTCCTAACCTATATATTTCAGATTATAACAGATATATTCTAAAATTGAAAAGATATTTCTTTAATTTTAAACAAAATAATTTACAATTTTCTTATGAATTTATTCTAAAAAAATTATAAATATTTATATAGTAATAACTAAAATTAAAAAAATTATTTTATCGTTTAATGTTTTAAAAATTAAAACTAATGATAGAATTAAACCATAAAATAAATTAAAAGAAAAGGTAGTGAACACATGCATAATGAAAGCAAAATACAACATATTAATTCTATAAAAGAAGTTGAGCAACTTTTACAATCAAAAAAAATAACAGTAATTGATTTTTCAGCAGAATGATGTGGTCCTTGTAAAATGTTAGGGCCGAGATTTGAAAATGTTGCTAATGACGAAAAACACAAAAATATTAATTTTATTAAAGTTGATGTTGACAAAGCTAAAGAACTAGCAAAAGAGTATGAAATTCAATCAATTCCAACATTAATTTATTTTAATAAAGAAGGAAAAGAAGTTAAAAAAACTTTTGGTTTAGTTTCTGAAAAAGATATGACTAATATTATCGAAGAAATGGTAAAATAAGGTATTTATAATGGCTATTAAATTAATTGTTCTTGATCTAGATGGAACTTTACTAAAAAGTAGATGAAAAATTCATCCTAAAAATCTAATTGCAATTCAAAAAGCATATCAAAAAAATATTAAAGTTATTATTGCAACAGGAAGAGCACCAAGTTCAACCATTGATATTGCAAAAGCATGTTTAATGCACGAAAAAACCGGTCATATTATTTGTTATAATGGTGGTAACATCCTTGATATTACTAATGATAATAGATTAGATATATTGTATGAAAAATCATTAACAAAAGAGCAAATACAAACAATAGTTAAATTTGCTAATAAAAATAATTTAGCAATGTGAGGATATAGTACCGATAATAAAACAGGCTTAATTAATCGCAGATCACTAAAAGTTAAAATTATGGAAAATTTTAATAACCTACCAACTAAACAAATTGATGAGAATACCGATGAGGGTATGTATAAAATTTTATTATTTTGTAAAAAGAAAAAACAAATTAATCCAATTTTAGAACAATTAAATACTATAAAAGATTTAGAACTTGCTACTTCTTCTCATAGTGTTATCGAAATTAATCCAATTGGTGTTAATAAAGCTGCTGCTGTACAATTTTTATGCAAAAAATGAAATATTACTCCTGACCAAGTACTAGCTTGTGGTGATGGTATGAATGATTATAAATTAATAAAGTGGGCTAAATATGGTATTGCAATGCAAAATGCTCATCCTAATTTAAAAGAAATAGCATATGATGTTACTAGTAAAAATACTTGTGGTGGTGTTGCAAAAGCTATCGATAAATATGTATTTCCTAAATCAGAGTTTGAATAAATAATAGTTTAATTTTCTAATATAATTTATTATTAAATAAAACTTTAAAAATGCTGGTAATTTTCCAGCATTTTTAATTCAATATCCTTTATACTTAAATAAATATTTTTCAAATTTACATTCTTTTAATATAAACTAACTATTCATTGAATTATTAAAAGTAGTTTTATCTAATACTATAGAAAAAGTAAGACTATCATTATAAAAAAATGAATCTTCACCAATTCAAAATTTAATATAAATACCAGAAAAATCATGTTAAATAAAAACAGATGAATTAATATATGCATGTCACATAAAACCACTTACAGAAAAATTATTTTGAATTTTAGCAGAATTATCAATCGCTTCTGTTATATCTTTTGTGCTAATTTTAATATTATGTTTTTGAGTACTTTGACTTGAATCACCAGCAGAAATAAAAGAATTATTATCAAAGCTTATACTAGGAAATAAAGTAGTAAAGTCATCCCAAGATTTAGCATAGTTAGTTCAATTTTAAAGCACCAAATTTGCTCATATACAAACATTTGTAGAATCTGTTCCATTATAATTAGTAGTATAATTAAAATTTACATTTTGTGTAATATTATCATTTTTAAATTTATTATAATAAATTTCAATTAAATTATTATCTTTATCAAAAATATAGTTTAATGAATAGTTTTTGTCGCTAATATTAAATGGTAGATTATAAATAAAATTATAAATATCTTTATTATCAATAATTAAATCAATAATTTTAGTAACTAATTCATTATTAATTTGTTCTTTTAAACTACTTTGACTAATAAAATAATTAGCTAATTGTTGAGCAATCGTTCTATCAATTTTATTAGATAATGTTGCTTTAGCAATATAATATAGACCCAATGTTTCACTTAAATTATCACTATGTTCAACTTTATCAGCACCTGCTTGTTGTGAAATATCAATGTGTTTTTCAATTCCACCTTGCTGAATTAACTTTCAATCTTGATTATCACCACTAAAATAAGAAGTACTATATTTACTTTTACTATATGGATTATATGTATCTTTAATAGTAGTTACTTTTTTAGTATTATTCATTTCTTGTTTAGTATTTTCAATATCTGATTTATCTTTATCAGGAACAATGACTTTGGTATTATAAACTAGATTACCTGTTGTATCTACCAAAAAAGTATTTTGAGCATTGGCAAAAGTATAATTTTTTAATGCTGAAGTATCATAACTGTAAAACTTATAATCAGTTATTGATTGGTTAGTAATTCAATCACTAGTATCTAAAACATTTCATTGATTATTAAATAATGAATTTGTAGAATTCTTTATTGATGATTTATTTGTTAAGCTACTGTTATTAACAATATTATCATTAATACTATTAATAATAGTATTACTTGTTAAAGTTAATGTTGTTAATGTACTTAATGTCATTAGTAATTGTTTCATTCATATACCTACCTTTTAAATAATACAATTTTAATAATTAGATATCTTTTTTATATATACTCATTAAAATTATAACGATATTGAACTTATATCGTTATTTATAATATAACACAAATTTTTCTTATTTTTTTAAAAAAATCTCATTTAAAAATGTTTAAAAATTAACCTAATATTTGGAATTAAGTTAATAATAAAAAATATATTATAATTAAACTATACACAGATAGAACTTTTGTTCTTAATGATGTTTAGAGAGAGGTGAAAGTAATGGAATTTGATTTTGATGTTATTACTATTGGTGCTGGTGTTATTGGTGCTGCTATTAGTGATGAATTATCAAAAAGAAACTTAAAAGTAGTTATTTTAGAAAAAAATTTAAGAATTGCCCAAGAAACATCAGAAGGAAATTCTGGAGTCATTCATGGTGGATTTGATCCAACACCAGGAAAACTAAATGCTAAATTAAATCTAGAGGGCAGAAAATTATATGAAAATGATTGATTTAAAAATTTAGATTTTCCATGAAAAAAAATTGATTCTTTAATACTTGCTTTTAGCAAAGAAGAAAACTCAGAAATACAAAAATTATATGCACGCGGTATTACTAATGGTCTTGCTAAAAAAGAATTATCAATATTAACAAGAGAAGAAGTAATTTCATTAGAACCTAATGTTAATCCAAAAGTTACTAGTGCACTACTTTGTTCTGCTTCATATGCTGTTGATCCAGTATTATTAACACAATCTTTAATTAATCGCATGATTAAAAATAAAGGACAACTAAAAGTTGATCATCAAGTAATTAATATTGAAACATTAAATTCAGGTTTTCGAGTTACTTGTTTAAATAATCAAAAAAAAGTAACTTTTACTTCAAAATATATTATTAATGCTGCTGGTCATTATGCTGATGATATTGCAAAGTTAATAAATTGTCAAGATTTCACTTTAAAAACTAGAAGAGGACAGTATTGTATTCTTGAAAAAACCGAAAATCATATTATAAATAATCACATTCTATTTATGATACCTACTATTCATGGTAAAGGAGTAATAGTTGCCCCAATGCTTGATGGTCATATCTTGGTGGGTCCTACTTCTCATGAAAATGTACCGAAAAGTGATACTAGATTAATTACAATTGAAGATATTGAACTTATTAATAAAATTGGTCTAAAAATTATTCCAACTTTAAATATTAATAAAACTTGTAAAGTAATTAGTGGTTCACGAGCAATTTGTGTTGAAACTGATGATTTTTTCATAAAATTTGCTAGTAATAATCCTAACTTTATTAATGTTGCTGGTATTAAATCACCAGGTCTAAGTTCAGCACCAGCAATTGCTTTACTAGTAGCAAATATGATAAAAAATATTTAATTTAAGGAGGAAAATATTATGCCAGAAGTCTCACAAGTAATTATTGGTGAACTATTTGGCACATTTATCCTAATTTTACTAGGAAATTGTGTTGTTGCCAACGTTTTATTAAAAAAAACAAAGGGAGAAAATAGTGGTTGGCTTGTTATTTGTACTGGATGAGGATTTGCTGTTGCTATTGCTGCAATGTTAAGTGGAATTTCAGGAGCACATTTAAATCCAGCTGTTACTATTGGATTATGAGTTGCTAATAAAAAAACAGCTTTTATTGGGGAAAACTTCCTTTATATTCCATTTTATATTTTATTTCAATTTTTAGGTGCAATGTTAGGACAATTAGTTGTTTACTTAGCATATTTTAAACAATATAACATTACTGAAGATAATAATAAAATTTTAGCAACTTTTGCAACAGCCCCAGCCGAACGTAGTTATATTTGAAATACTATAACAGAAATTATTGGAACATTTATGCTAGTTATGATTGTTTGTGCTACTATTGGTATTAAAAATTTAGTTATTAACTATAAAATATTTAATAGTGGTTCTGCGTTTATTACTGGACCTGCGACTGTTGGTATTGGTGTTATGGTTATTGGACTTGCTATTGGTGGACCAACAGGTTTTGCTATTAATCCAGCTCGAGATTTAGGACCAAGAATTATTCATGCTATTTTACCAATAGCAAATAAAGGAAGTTCTGATTGAAAATATGCTCCAGTGCCTGTTATTGGACCAATTTTAGGAGCAATTATTGCTGGTGGTTTAATTCAAGTAATTGAAATACTTTAATAAAAGTACAGAAAGGATAAATAATATGTCAGAAGAAAAAAAATATATTATGGCATTAGATGAAGGTACATCTAGTTGTCGTACTTTAATTATTGATAAAGAAGGAAAAATTACTGGTATCCATCAAATTGATATACCTCAACACTACCCCCCTCAATCAGGTTGAGTTGAACATGATGCACTTGGAATTTGAAATAATCAATTAACAACAATGCAACAAGCTTTAAATAAAAGTAATATTAAATCTAATCAAATTGAAGCAATTGGTATTACTAATCAACGTGAAACAACAGTAGTATGAAATCGTGATACAGGTTTACCAATTTATAACGCTATTGTTTGACAAGATCGCAGAACAGCAGATTACTGTGAAGAGTTAACAAAAAAAGGATGAAAAGAAAAAATTCATAAAAAAACCGGCTTACTAATTGATTCTTATTTTTCTGCTACTAAAATAAAATGAATTTTAGATAATGTTAAAAATGCACGTGAATTAGCAAAAAAAGGAAAACTAGCTTTTGGTACTATTGATAGTTGATTAATTTATAAAATGACAAATGGTATTGAAAATAATGTTGAAAAAACTAAACATGTTATTGATATTACAAATGCTTCACGAACAATGTTATTCAACATTAATACTAAAAAATGAGATGAAGAATTACTAGAATTATTTGATATTCCTAAAATATGCTACCAGAAGTAGTTCCCAGTTCAGGTAAAATTGGAACTACTTATAAAGGAATGTTATTCCAAAATGATGAGCAAGAAATTCCTATTACTGCTGCAATTGGTGATCAACAAGCTGCATTATTTCGTCAATTATGTTTAACACCTGGTGAAATCAAAAATACTTATGGTACTGGTTGTTTTATTTTAATGAACATTGGAAATACTCCTCTTTTTTCAAAACAAGGTTTACTAACCACTATTGCTTATCAAATATCAGGCGAAGAACCAGTTTTTGCTTTAGAAGGTTCAGTTTTTATTGCAGGAGCTGCTGTTCAATTTTTACGTGATCAATTACGAATGTTATATCGTTCCGATGAAAGTCTATGATATTCACAAATTGTTGATCCTAAAGAAGAACAACGTATTTATGTAGTACCTGCTTTTGTTGGTTTGGGTGCCCCTTATTGAGATTCAACAGCACGTGGTGCTATATTTGGTTTAGAACGTGGTACGAAACGTGAACATATTGTTAAAGGTACCATTGAATCATTAGCTTATCAGTCACAAGATGTTATTCTGGCAATGCAAGCAGATGTTAAATTAAATAAAGATTTAAAAGATTTAAAAATTAAGATTAAAGTTGATGGTGGAGCAAGTAATAATTCATATATTATGCAATTCCAAAGTGACATTAGTCGTACTAATTTAATTAAACCTAAAAATACTGAGACTACAGCAATGGGTACTGCTTACTTAGCAGGACTTGCAATTGGATTTTGAAATATTAATGATATTAAAAAAATAAAAAAAATTGAAAAAGAATATAAACCAATTATGACAGAAAAAAAAGCAGAAACTTTTTATAAGGGTTGACAAGAAGCAGTTAAAAGAACACGTGGTTGAACTACTTCTATTAAATAAAAATAACTGAATTGACAGTATAAAATAATTAAGTAAATTTACTTAATTATTTTATTTTGTTTTTTTAGTTGTTAAGAATATAAATCTAATTCATCACTTAAAGTAAATACTACTCCAGCAAACTCTTGTGAAATATCTGAAGAAGAATCATTATTATCAAAGAATAAAACATCAAAATTAACTTGAATATAATATTGTCGTTTTTTGCCATTATCATAATCGTCATATTGATTATTAAATTGAATATTTCCAACTCCATATAAATATAAACTAGAATATCAATCTTTTACTGCTTTTTTAGAAATACGACATTTAATACCTGAATCATTTAAATATTTTTCAATAACAAAGAATAATTTATTAAAATAAGTATTATTTAATTCAGAAAGAATTTTAACATTTTTTATCTTATTAGTATCATCTGAACTAGGTATAGTAGTATATTGAGGTCAATAACCATTATCAGCATTTACTCATAATCCTCAAAATTGTGTATGATAATTAGTTCAATAACTAGCTGCAAATGTTTCAACTATAATTTTACTTGCAAAATGAGGTTCGCTTAATAATATAGGTAATGGTCTAACATTTTGAATCATTGATGCTACTGCTGCATATCGACCTTCAGCACGTCAAATTGCAAGATATTTATTATTTTTTCTATCATTTCAAAATTCTGTGGGTATTGCTTTTCTTAAAATACCAGTTGCTGCTCTTTTTTGTTCTTCGGCATCATATTTATAATTAATTTTAACTATAAAATTTAATTCTTCTTTTACTTTACTATTTTTTGTTGGTTTAATTTTTATTTTTAATTCTTTTCCTTGTACAATATCATTAGTACTTAAATTTTCAAATTCAATTTTGTAATCTTCATTAATAACAGCGCTAGGATAAAGATTTTTTATTTTATTAGCAATCATTTCTCTAATACTATTAGTACTATTAAATTCTTCAATTGTGGTTACCTTTGTAATAGTAAATTCACCAATAACTTCTTCTTTAGAACAAATATTATTGTTACTATTATCATTTATCTTTTCTTCTAAATCTATTTTTTCTTTTTTTATTTGTTCAAGTTCTGATTGAATTTTAATTATTTTTTCTTGAAGTTCTTTTTTTTCAAGTTCTTTTTTATTATTTTCTAAAAGTTCTTTTTCTAAATCTTTTTGTTTTTGTTCTAAATCTTTAATTTCTTTATCAATTTTAGCTGCTTTATCATAATCAGCATCTTTTACAAATTGTTCTTTTTCTTTAATTAAATTATTTTTATTATTTTCTAATTCACTTAACTTATCTTTAATTTCTTGACTATTAGTATTATTATTATTATTTATTTTTGCTTCTAATTCTTTAATTTGTTTATTCTTTTCTTCAATATTTTTGTTTAATTTCTCAATTTCCTTCATAGATTTATCATTATTATAATTTAGAAGTTGATCCATTTTTTTATTAATTGTTTCACAACATTGACTATTATCATTTTTTTCATTAGATTGACAATTATCAAGTTTTTCATTTATTTCTTTTAATTGCTCTTGTAAAATTTGACAATTAATTAAATGAATCTTATTTTTTTCTTCTTCTTTTATTAAAATTTCGAATTGTTTTTTAACACTATTGATTTGTTTTTCAATAGCTTCTTTTTCTTCTATATTAGCTTCTAAGTCCTCTAATGACTCTGGATCATTTTTAATATTTTGAATTTCTTTTTCCTTTTCTTTTAATTTCTTTTCAAGTCTTTCTAATTTCTCTTTTAATAATTCAATTTTAGGATTAGGTTTTATTTCATTATTATCTTTTTCATTTAATTGTTTTCTTAATTTTTCAATTTCTTTATTAGCTTCTTCTAACTTATTTTTTAGTTCTTGTAATTTTTCATTATCACTACAGTTTTTAATTTCTTCTTTTAATTTATATACTTCTTTATTAACTTCTTCTAACTTAGACTCTACTTCCTCTTTTTCTTTACTTATATTTTCTTTTTCTTTATTCGCTTCTTCTAATTTAATTTCTAATTCTTTTATTTTTTCATTATCATTAGCATTATCAATTTCTTCCTTTAATTTTTCAATTTCTTTATTAGCTTCTTCTAACTTAGACTCTACTTCCTCTTTAGCCTTACTAGTTTCATCTAATTTAGATTTAACTTCCTCTTTTTCTTTACTTATATTTTCTTTTTCTTTATTAACTTCTTCTAACTTAGACTCTACTTCCTCTTTTTCTTTACTTATATTTTCTTTTTCTTTATTCGCTTCTTCTAATTTAATTTCTAATTCTTTTATTTTTTCATTATCATTAGCATTATCAATTTCTTCTTTTAATTTTTCAATTTCTTTATTAGCTTCTTCTAACTTAGACTCTACTTCCTCTTTAGCCTTACTAGTTTCATCTAATTTAGATTGAACTTCCTCTTTTTCTTTACTTATATTTTCTTTTTCTTTATTAGCTTCTTCTAATTTAATTTCTAATTCTTTTATTTTTTCATTATCATTAGCATTATCAATTTCTTCTTTTAATTTTTCAATTTCTTTATTAGCTTCTTCTAACTTAGACTCTACTTCCTCTTTAGCCTTACTAGTTTCATCTAATTTAGATTGAACTTCCTCTTTTTCTTTACTTATATTTTCTTTTTCTTTATTCGCTTCTTCTAACTTAGACTCTACTTCCTCTTTTTCTTTACTTATATTTTCTTTTTCTTTATTCGCTTCTTCTAATTTAATTTCTAATTCTTTTATTTTTTCATTATCATTAGCATTATCAATTTCTACTTTTAATTTTTCAATTTCTTTATTCGCTTCTTCTAACTTAGACTCTACTTCCTCTTTAGCCTTACTAGTTTCATCTAATTTAGATTGAACTTCCTCTTTTTCTTTACTTATATTTTCTTTTTCTTTATTAACTTCTTCTAACTTAGACTCTACTTCCTCTTTAGCCTTACTAGCTTCATCTAATTTAGATTGAACTTCCTCTTTTTCTTTACTTATATTTTCTTTTTCTTTATTAACTTCTTCTAACTTAGACTCTACTTCCTCTTTAGCCTTACTAGTTTCATCTAATTTAGATTGAACTTCCTCTTTTTCTTGAGTAATTTTTTCTAGTTGCTTTTGTAAATCTTCTATAGAAATATTTTCTTCATCACTAGTATACATTGATTTTTTCTCCTTCTATATATGTTAAAAATAACATTTTTTATAATCTGATTTTTAATTAAATTTAAAAATAAAAATATCAGAATAGTTCTAATTTATATTAGTAGTTTCCTTGTACCAATATTAAGATTCATCAAAAATATAATTTTTTTAATTTTATTTAATATAAACAATTGTAAATTTAAAAAAGTATAAAATAATATTGAATTATATGGTATTTTGATTAAATCCCAATTTAAATTTATAATTGAAAAAATAAATATACAATAAAAAAAGTACTTTAATTTACTAAAATACTTTTTTTGATTTATTAAATTTCAAAATAACATAATTATAGCTAACGAAAGTAATGTTTACTCATATCTTGAAAAACAAAATCAATCGCGTTTTTAATATTTGGTCAATAATTTGGTAATATTTTTCTTATATTATGTTTTATAGCAAATCAAAAATGTTCAATTGGATTTAAATTAGGAGAATATGGTGGAAGAAATAATAGTTTGCATCCAACATTTTCAATTAATTGTTTTGTTGCTTTAGATTTATGAAACGTCGCATTATCTAAAACTATAATTTGTCCACACTTTAATACTGGAATTAGTATATTTTTAACATATGATTCAAAAATTTTACTATTGCAATGTCCTTCAAATGCTCATAGAGCTTTTAATTTACCTTTATTTAGTGCACCAATTATACTCATTCTCTTTATTTTATATGCAGGTTTATTATCAAATAATCTTTTACCTTTTTCAGACCAACCATATTTATAAAATTCATTATCATCAATTCCAGATTCATCAATATATACCAAATCTTCATTCATTATTTTCGCTATTTCTTTTAAAAAATCTTCTTGTTTATTTTTATCTCTTTGTTCATATAGAAAAGTTTTTTTTATATGTATAATTTAGTTTTTTGAAATAGTTATAAACTGTTTCTTTTGTCATATCACCAAATTTTTCAATTACTTTTTGAACTGTAACATCTTTATTTTCTGCTAAATAATTTTTTAATTCATCTAAATCCTTTATTTTGTGGCTATGTCCTTTTTGATAATTCAAAATTGGTTTTATATTTCCGGTTTTTTGCTTTCTTTTTCTTCATAAAAATAAAGTCTTTCTAGTGATATTGAACACTTTACAAATTTCTTTAATTTTCATGTTTTTACTTTCATAAACTTCTATTACTTTTCTTCGTAAGTCCTCACTGTATGGTTTTGGCATAATTTAATCTTCCTAATCTATTTTAATTATTGCTGAATTATACTTGTAAGTGCAAGAATTGTTTAAATTACATATTATTATTTTACATTATTTATGAGTAAACATTACTTTCGTTAGCTATATATAATATAGAAATATTATTATACATTTACTATATACTGTTTTATATAGTAAATGAGCGTGGCTTTGAAAGAAATGATTGTTCAAACTCTGTTTTAAGAATTGAACTACTAATTCCACCATCCAAAGAATTTGTACCCTCACAATAGTTATTGAATGTTCCATAAGACATATTCCATAATTAAATTTAATCAATTGTCAATAATACTTTTTATAAATTTTTTAGTGTTATTAATTATAAAAGTTAATATTTTCCGAAAAAATAGTTTAAAAATAAGTTTCTATTTCGAAAACAAAAAAATGTTAATAATATTTTTATATTAACTTGATAATAATTTCAATTTTAAAAAATATATTTTTGATTTTTTTTATTTTAATGGTTTTATTTTATTAAAAATTTTACAAAGTAAGTTAAATCTTAAGTACATAAGTCTAAATTTACTTTTTCTACATTTATTTACTAAAATTTTGAATCTTTTTAATCAAGCAAAAACATGTTCAACTTTGATTCTAATTTTAGATACAATCTTATTATATTTTCTTTCTTGTTTAGTTAATTTTTTATTTTTACTTTTTTTAATTGGTATTATTGTATTTTCATAAATATTTTGTATACCTTGATATCCTAAATCACCAATAATTATTGTATTTTTAGAAAATACAAGATTTGAATTTTTTAATATTTGAAAATCATGCACTTTGCCATTATCAGCAAAAATATCAACAATATTTTTATTAAAAAAATCATATACAATTTGAAATTTTATAGAATACATTCAACTTTTACCAGAAAAATATTCTAACTGTAGTTTTTTTTAGTTGGTCTTTCAATTTCAATCTCAGTTGAATCAATTAAATAAAATTGAAATTCATTTAAATTTTCTTGTTTTTTATCATTTTTTGATTTATATTTTTCTTTTAAAAATTGATAATCTCTATCATTACTAAGTTTATTTTCAACTCAAGTAATATTTCGAAAACAGCTTGAAGGACTCATTTTATATTTAATACTCATTTGAAAAAAAGTATAATATTCTTTTCAATATTCAAGTGTCATCATCAATCTTTCTTCAACTGAAAGTTTATTTTTTCGACCTTTAGTTTTTTCTAATTTTTCTATTTCAATTAATTTTTCTAACATTTCATTAAAATGAAAATGTTTTATACCAAAATATCTATAAAATTTATCATTTTTTAATTTTTTTAAATTTTCAAAAGCCATATTTATCAACACCTTATTAATTCATTAATAAAATAAATTATAAAATTATTACTTGATTTTTCAAAAAAATAATTACGGAATATGTCTATAGTTATTTCTTGGCTTAGTAGTAGATCCAAAATTACTATCTACTTTCTGCTCTTCAACAGCATCAAAAAATTCTTCATCACTTTCAAAAGATAGTTTTGATTTTTCAAAATTTCATTCTTCTTCATTACATAATTGTCCAATAACACTAGAAAATTCTTCAATACTTTCTAATTCACTAAAAACATCTACTAAACAAGAATCATTAATAGAGGATTGACATGATGTTACTGATTGTTCAATATTACCATTATTTTGTTGATAACCAGTTCATCTTTTAATAGTATCTATAACAGTACTCAGTTTTGGAAGAAATGGTATTCCTTCTTTATTAACCATACAATTAAGTAAAGATGAAACTAGAGAAAGAGTTATACCACCAATAACTTTTGGAGCATCTGTTGACAGTTTTTTTCAAGTAAATTCTTGATTAGATATATAATTCTCAGTACCTCATGTTATAGCCATTGATATTGGTGTTATAAAAAATAATGGTAAAATATTTTTATAAAAAAAATTACTATTTTCATCACTATTTTGTTCACTATTAAGAAGTTGATTTTCTATATAATTAATATTGTTATTAAATAAACTTTTAACTTTTACTCAACCTAATTTTATTACTTTTTCTATCCTAGAAATGATTGCACCATGAAAAGTCATATTTAACACATAACTAGTAAATTCAATAGTTGTCTGTCCAAGAATTTCCATTGAAATTCAACTATCTAAAATATTATTAGAAGCTCTATCCAAAATTACACCAGAATAACTTAAAAATAATAAGAAAGGAATAACTTTTATTATTTCTTTTCCTACATTAATATTATTTTCATTGTTTTTTCATTTATCTATAACTCAATTTTCAATATTTTCGATTGAATCAAAAATAAAAGGTTCAATAGCTGTATCACAACCAATAAGTATACCACTAAATATCAAACTATCCTTAATAGTTTGTCAATTTCATGGTGTTTTAGCAACAGTAGTACTAATTATCATTTGAGCAGTGATATTACCAGAAAGAGCAACAATAAAAGTAATATTTTTACCTAAAAGTTTAGTTATTTTTGATAAATATTTGTTTTCTTTAATAGCAGTTTCTTCAAAAATAGATATTGTACTACTATTAGATATGCTAGAAAAATCACCACTTGAACCCAATAAACTTATTGCACTATCATCAGACATTCTACGAATATTAGGATTTTGATTACCTGTAAATAAAGGAGACATTTTAAACACTTCTTTCATATATAATAATATTTTTTTAAGTTGCTACTTTTTTAAAATAAAAAGTAGCTTCCAGTAATATAATTATTACGTGAAACTACTTCTTTTAGTCGCATATATTATTTAACCTAAAAAGGTATGAAAAAATAATAGCATGTGTTTTATAACTTGTCTATATTTTTTTAATTTTTTTAAAACAAAAATAGTTATAAAAGTAATTTTTATTATTAATTTTTATCTTTTCAAAAAGGAACTAAAAATTTATTAATTAACTATTAGTAGTAAAAATAAAAGTTAAACCTTCATATTTATTACCAAAAGCAATATCCTTTGAATTTTTACCCTCTAATCCAATTTTTATATAATCATAATATTTATCACCAAATTTTTTATTACCAGTAATAGCAATAACATTATTATATCCACCAGCATTTAACAAATATGGTTTAAAATTATCAAAAGTTAACCAAGTAACGGGTTTTTTTGGAATAAAATTTAACAATGGAACTAAAATATTACCAAGTAAAGGGTTTTTCACTTCTTCAGAAGGAATTCACTCTTGAAATGATTTTCAAAAATTTTCAGCTGCATCTGAATTATTTCTTAAATATTGTTCTTTTTGATTTTTTTCTTCTCTTTTAAAAGTAGCACCAGCAGTAACTAAATCATTATAAAATCCACCACTATCCTTTTTATTAATTGATAAATATTGTGTTCCATTAACTAATGGTTCTAATTTTTCATTTATATAATCTTGTAATGGACTAAAATTAGCATTAAAACTACAATCTTTTACTGCAGAATTATTATAAATAGTTAAATGAATTTTAATGTTAGTACTATTAATTTTTTTTATTTCATCTTGACCATTAGTAATTTCATAAGTAATATTACTAAAATCTTCTGGAGCAGTATTAAACAAGTTCCAAATATTGTCTTCAATTAATTTTTTAAAATCAGAAACATGAGTTTTATTTTCGGGTTTTAAAAAATTAGTAAAATTGGGATAAGTATTATTAGCAATTAAATTTGCAGCATCTTCTAATAATTGCTGATAATCAACTGATGAATTGTGAAAAACATCACATGCGCTAATATTAATACTAGTAATACTAGTAAATGCAAAAACACTTATAATTTTTAATATTTTTTTCATAATAAACTTCCTTAGATAATCACTACTTTTTTAGTATTATCTTCAAATTTTTCTTTTTTGTATTAATAATTCTATTTTTAATTTGTGAAATTTCAGTGCGATCTGTTATTTCATAAAATAAATGATAATAAATATATTTCAACTCACTAACTTTAATATTTTGTTTTTCAACAAATATTAGAAATTGATAAATTTCATGTAAAAGTTCAAATATTTTATTTTTTTCTTCATTAGTTAATACTTTTTGTTTTAATTCATTTCGAATAATTATTGGTGCTTCTTTAACAAATAGAAAATCACTAATGATATTTTTATAATCTCAATTATAAAATATTTTAAAATCATCAACTTTGGTTTTAACATCTTTAATATTTTTTAAAATAGTTTTAACATCGTTTTTAACTAAACTTTGAATAAAGACTGCTAATATTAATGCTAAAGAACTAGCGGGAATAAAGTACTTTAAAACTTGATCAATGTTAATAGCACCCTTAGTAAAATTCAAAATTGAATTTTTTACAATTAAATATAAAACTTCAAAACCTAAAATAATAAATAATGATCGTTTTTCTATATCTTTTCATCAAGGATTACCAAGAATCTGATTTTTTTCTTCTAATATTTTTTCTAAAATAATATAAATAATAAAATAACAAAATCAATAAGTTAAAAGAAATAATGTGGTAAAAACATTAGTAAAACAAAAAATATAAGTAATGTTTCTAGCAACATTTAATACTAATAAAGCTTTAAAAATAAAGAAATTATTTTCAAAATTTGAAATTACCTTATATTTATTTTCAATATATTTTTTCATTCAACATCTGATTTGAATAAATATTAAAGTATTACTTGCAATACAACTACTAAAAATAGCAATATATAAATAAGTTTTTAAAGTAATAATAGTTTCATCAGTAATACTAGCATTATTAAAAAAATCAAATGTTAAAATTTTATTAAAATACTACTCTTAACTTCTCATAAAATTGCACAAATAATCAAACAAATTGTTAACAATATTCATAAGATCGTCTGCATCAAATATTTATTGTTAAATCATTTTCAACTTGATTTTAATAATTGATAGTTATTCATAATTTTATCTACCTTATTTTTAAATTATTGTAAAGTAATTTATATAAATTATTATTAAAATAATTGTAAGCTATTAACTCACATTTGTGCTTGCGTTAAATTTAAAATATCTTTACTAATAATTGCTAATAATTTATTAATAAACTTTTCAAGATTAGTAGTGGTGGGTAAAACCATCAATTTTCCTTTTCCATCATTATAAGGATTTTTTCCTAATTCATATTTTCAACTTAATGTTAATTGTTCATTTTCTATGTGAATAACTGGTAAATCCTTATTTCCTAAACTATAAGCAAATTCATTAAGTAAATTCATTACTTTTGGTTCTAAAATTAATCTTAATTTAATTTGATTATCACATTTTACTTCAAATAAATCTTCAAATAAATGTGATTCTAATTGAACTTTCTTTTTACTACGAAATTTTTTTGAAAATATATTACGTGGTGTTAATGTCATTGTAAAATTATTATTCCTAATAATAGTTGTATAATAAACAAAACGTGTATAATAACAAGTAATTTTTTCTGTTTCAATAACTTGAGCAGCACTATTATATCCAGAACTTGTTTCATACATAACTTTTTGGTTAATGATACTTCCATAGTTAAAATTTTGACCATTAATACTTCCTATCATTACTTGTTCGCAATAATTATAATAATTAGGTTGTTCATCTAAAGGTAAATTACCTTGTGGTTCAATTGTTCAATAATCACTAATAGTTGTTAAATTCATTTGTGAATTATTATCTTTAATAACTCATTGATAATAGTTAATAATTGGTAATTCTTCTATTAATTTTTCATGAATTTTAGTTTTTAATACAAAACTCTGTACTAATAAAAAACATCCAACAATGAATCCAATAATACTAATAATAGTAAATGGTTTTTTAATAAATGATGATTTGTTAATGCCAATACTAGCACCAATAGCAACTAGAGCAATAATGATAGTAATAATTCATAAACTAATTCATAAACGATTATTTATTAATTTAATTCATCAATGATTACTACTATTATTATAGTCAGTATAAATATTATTAACAATCTCATTTACAACCTTTGGCGATAAATTATGTTTCATAATTATTCCATTCTTTTTTAATTCTTAATATAGTTTATAACTAATTTTGTTTTATAAAAAATAGAAAAAGACTAACTATAGATGTAATAATCTATTTAGAAGTCTAAAAACCTATTATTATAAAACTAATTACATTATAACATATATATTATTAGTTTTTTTCTAAAAAATCATTAATTTCAGTAATATTAACAGGTGCATTTTGTGGAGGTTTACCTGCATTACCACCATGCATATATTTTGCAGGAACTGCTACCATAAAAACTTTAGGATCGATTCGAACTATTTTTGTTTTAAAAAAATTATATTCTAATAATGACATTGTTGTCATCATCATTTTATATTCATTACCTGAATACAAACCTTTCACATTTCAAACATTACCACCACGTAAATAATTATTTCGATAAATATCATTACGGATTTGCTCTAATTCATTAGAAATAATAAAGACACTGATCAACATATATTTTGGATAAACTCTATTCATAACAAAAGCTGCTACATAAATATAAACAAGCGTTGACATAAAATAAGGTCTAACTAAAAAATTATCAACAAGACTAGTTTTCTGTAAAAAAGTTCCATCAAGAATTAAAACAATAACAACAATAATAATATTAGTATTTCTAATAATAGTAGCAATTGAATATTTACGTTTCATAGAAATATAAGTACTAATAAAATCCATACCACCACTAGATCCACCAGTTTTAAATAAAATACCAATACCAGCACCATAAATTAATCCACCTAAAGCAGCAAAAATAAAAGTACGTGGTAAAACTAAGTGCCAATAATCTGTAGTACCTTTTAATGGCTCATTACCTAAAACTTGAAAATTTTTAAGAACATCAATTGATGTTAACAAAAAGTTAATTCCGTTTTGAAATAACAAATAAATAATAGTATAAAGAGTAAAACGAAATCCAACCTTGAATAATCCTCAAATAATGATAGGACCATTAATAAGAAAATATACTGGATAAAATCAAAATGCTTGGGTTGTTTCTTGTTCAGTAATACTGCCATTATAAGATAAGGCAATAAATTTAGCTATTAATTGTGCAAAAGCTGATAAACCATTAGTATATAAACCAGCACGATTAATAAAATAAAAAAAGGAAACAGTTGTTAAAAAAGCACCAATAAAAATTAATAATAAATTTTTGGAAGTTATTTTTCAATTAAAGTTTTTTCATGAAGAATGGATCTCTTGCTTAACACCAATATTTTTAAAAGTAAAGGCATCAACAATTAACGGTGGCTCTTTATCTTTATTTTTTGCTTCTGAATTATTGGACATATTAAACTCCTTTTAACTATTAAATTGAAGTATTGTTGGAACATAATTACTATCATCATAAGGCGAAGGTAAAGACATGTCAATTAATGAATCTTGAAAACTAATCACAAAATTAACTTTAAGTTCTAATTTATTAGGACCAGAACTTGTAACTTTTTGACCATCAATTCCTTTGATATTAATATTAACAGAATTAACATGAGGATTATTATTTAATGCTAAACTTATTCCTTCTTGAACTAAAGTTTTAGTTTTTTGAGAAAAATCAGCATATGTTTTATCAATATCAGGTTTAGTTTTTTCATCAACACTAATTGGTACTATTTGTTCTGATAATTTAGTAACATCACTAACACAACTATAAACTATGTAATCGCTTTGTGTATAAGAACATTTTATATTAAAAGTTTTTTTTATGTATTGTTCAACTTTAAAACTTTTATCATTATTTACTACTCCAACTTGATAAGTAATATTAATACTAATTCTACCAGTTGAAGCATCAACATCTCAAGTTCTTGCTTTTGTTGATTCATCTATTTTGCCATTATCAATCGTAAAATAATAACATTTAGTACCCACTTCTAATTGACTATCAAATCAAGTTGGTTCTTTAATATTTGCTTTATCTAAAATTAATTTGGCAAGTGATTGTGCAAGACTGTTTTCTAATGCTTCATTTTTAATAACTTGTTCTTTTTCGGGTCTTTGACCATCAACAGGAACATCCACTGGTTTTTTAATACCAACTTTTGATAAAGTTGCTTCTCAACCATTATAATTACCATTACCATTAGTAATTGCTTTTAAAATACTATCTTGTTGTTGATCAGAACAAGCTAAAACTGGCGTTACTATTCCACTACCAAAAGCAATAGTACCCATTAATGTTAAAATTTTTTTCATAATTATAATCATTCCTTAATTTATAAAATATCATATATAAATTGTAACTTATTTTTATTATTTTGCTATACACTATCTTCAAAATCTTTATAATTAATATTAGTTTATATTAAAGGAATTGATAATATGTTTAAAATTTTATATACACTAGTTACTATTTCACTAGTCACTTTTACTAATTTAAGCCAAGTGAAAATAAATAATTATCATCATAAAGAAATAAAATCAGAAAATACTATCCTAAACGAACAAAGTTTAACCTTAGCTTTTGAAAGTGGAAATTTTTATAATTGAAATGAAAATGATTCAACTAATTCTATTGCTGGTATTTTTACAAATTCACAAGCACAATCTTATTTATTAAATAAGGATGGCACATATAATAATTTAGACTTACAAATTAGTAATTTTATTAGATTTGATGATAACTTAGGAATTGCTACTTTAAATAATTTTCATAAAAGTGATGATAGTAATTTTATTAATAATTCATTTTTAATGACTAAAAATGGTATTAGTGACGATGCTACTGCCATTGAAACTCCAAATCATACTTTTACTAACTTTGGTAATAATATCGTTAGTACCGATATTGGTGCTGACTTAATTAATACAGACGGAAAAGTAACTAACTTAGTTACTCCCTATCATTATGGAAAAGGTAAAACTAGTTTTACTACTATAAATGCTACTTTTGGCGTTTTTGTTGGTGGTGATCAAAATTCTTATATTCTAAAAGTTGATGGTAATATCAAACCAATTAATATTAATGTTCCTAATCCAATACTATTAAATTCTTTTGTTGCCATTAATGATAATGGTGGCATTATTCGTGATGTTAATGGGCAATTATTTTATTTAACAATAGATGATAATGGTAATGCTACAACAAAACCATTAATTATTAATAAGGAACCACTGTTTAGTACTACTACTGTTTTTTTTAGCAAGACTGGTAACAATCAAGGAATTTTAAATGTAAATCTCAAAAATAACTCCAAATTTTTTGGGCAACCTTATCATTTAAGCATTACTGATAGTAATGATATTAAACTTACAAAAATTAATGAACACTATATGAATAATTTCATTTTACTTCATGATGGTTTAGGTGTTTTTATTGATGAACAAGAAATTGGCTATTTTGTAAATGAATTAGGTACTTTTACTAAAATTGGTTATTGTGCCAATTTCCAAAGAATAAATGATAATCTTGGTTTTATTAAAAATAATACAAGTAAATTATTACTAAGTGATAGTAAAAATAACAATTGAAGTCGAATTAATACTATTAAATTTACTAAAACTAAAGATGAACAATTGACTAATTTTATTAATTCATATATTGATAAAGATAAACTCACTGCAGTTAATCGTACTAATAATTGAATTAGTAATAATAGTTTAATTTTAAATGTAACTAATGATGAGCTAAAAGATATTACTATTAATGATAATCAACCATTATTACCAAATATTAATAATAGTATTACGACTATTATTAATAGTAATTCTGAAATTAATATTAAATTTGAAGATGAAATAATAACTTACCATGTATTAATATATAATCAAAATATTTTGCCAACACTAGATATAGTACTAATACTAATACTAAATATGTTGGAATAGTAAATAATAATTTATATGATATTAATAGCACTAATACTAATGACGGTTTTACAATTAATTTTAACTATGATAATACTATCCAATTTGTAAATATTATTACTATTGATAGTACTACTATGAATAAAATGAATTTATGAACATTAAAACCAAAAACTACTTTTAAATTAAATGCCAAAAGCAATAATAATGTATATTTACTACAAACTGTTAATTGAAATAATATTAGCAACTGACAATATTTTACTATTTATCATGGTAATAATTTACCTATTGTTGAATTTTGAACTACTGATACTGGTATAAAATTATGAAATGCTGCTTTAAAACTTAATTATACTTCTAAGGAACTAGAAAATATGAATGCAACAGAAATTAATAATCTAAGAAATTTATCAGTTAATTGAACAATTAATGAAGCCCGTGGTAATACTTTAGGTTATATTATTTCTGGTTTTCTTAGTATTGGTTTCATTTTAACTATTATTGCTATTATTTATGATTGATACTTAAAACAACAATTTAAAAAAAAGCAATCTAACACAAAGACAAACGTGAATTAATACAAAATAACTGCTCTTTTATTTTTTTGGAATTAAGTTTATCATTTTCTAAACTATTTACTGCTTCAACATTAACTGATAAACTTAGTTCATTAGATTTCCGTCTTTCACTTTGTTCTTTTCTTATTTTTCTAACTCAAGGATTAAATGAATTTGCAAAACCTAAAAAATCAGTTTGTTTTACAAAACAATTATTTGGAACATAATATCCTTTTGTTTTTATATAAAACAAAAAAGGTTCTAGAAATTTTTCTCATAAAAAAATTCCATCATTAAAAGGTTCATAAACAGCAAAATAAGAAATAGTCTGTTTATCTACTTTTATTCCATTGGGAAATGTAAAATCAGTTAATAATTGTTGATTAGGTAAAAAAAATGTATAAAAATTTTCATTAAAACCTTTAGAATAAGGATTAACAAGTTCAAAGGTATGATGAATCGGACATAATTCATCCTTTAATCCTCTTTCATATCCTAAATTTTTATTTAATTTATCAAGAAATTCTTTAGTTTTATCCAATACATTTCCTCCACCTTCTTCATCTTGTTCAAAATCTTTGCCTTTTGCGCGACTATTAGGTTTTTTAAAAATTTTATTAAAATATCTTTCTTTATAACCAACTGATCAACTATCTAGTTTAAATGCTGCAAATGAATTTGTAGGTATTCGTGGTTGATGATTTTTTATTGCATCATCTATTTCTCAACAAACTGCAAAAAGATCATAATCAGGAATTATTGGTTTTTTTTCTTTAGAAATTTCTTGACAAAAAATAGAAATTGGAAAATAAATTAAATTATTTTTTTCAATTTCTATTATTTCTTTTAAATCTCTATTATTTAAATTTTTAATATTATTTTCATCATCAAGCGCAAAAATATAATAAACATTATACATATTATTATTATTTTCTTTTTCTAAATAAAGTACTATCTCATTTTTTTTATTTTTTGGTTGACAACATTTAACAAAAATTTTATCCAAAAAAAATTCAGCATCAATAATTCCAAACTTTTCCATATTAACTAATAAAAAGAAAAAATGTTCATTAGTAATTTTTAAAATAGTTTCATTATTTTTTAATTTTAAAGAAACAGTGTTTATTTTATTATCTTTATTATTTTTATTTAATTTTATTGAAAATTTCTTACAAAGAAGATTTATTTTTTCAGTTTGTGTTTCATTATCTTTTAATCCTATCTTGCTTAAAAATGCTAACTCATCTAAAGCAACTATAAAACCAGATTGTATACCTCAATCAGAACTTTTATTTTTAATACTTGATGATTTTGTTGGATATTTTTGTGGTAACAAATATTTAGTAATTGGATTAACGGGTCTTAGAATAATAACTACATTTTCTTCTTGAGCAGTTTTAACAAAACCTTGAAAGTGTTTCTCTAAAACTCCATTATTTTCACATGTTTCAACATTTTTATTAATATAAATTTCCATATTTTATTTTCCCTTCTTTATCTTATATATATTTTTTACTTACTCTAATGCTATTTTTTCACATTTTGTATATGATTATCATATTTTAATAAATACAAGTACATTTTTTCCTTCTTAGATATTCTTTTAATCGACAAAAATATTTCTTTCATAATATTATTTTGGATATTTTTTTTAAAAATAAAAAAATATCCAAAATAAGTGTACACATTTTAATAATTAATTAAATATACTTATTAAAATAAAAAAGCACTTTTAATAGAGTGCTTAAAACTTTAAACAATCAAACTCTTTTTTATATCAGTAAATATTTTTATATATAAATTAAAATTTATACTTTAATTATTTTTTATGTCACAAATATATAAAGTGAAACAGAAATAATAATTGAAAATATTGATAAAATTAAAAATAAAATACCTAAAACTAGGATTTTATGCTTTTTAGTAACAATAATAGAATTAATTTGAATTTGTTCTGATAAATAGTTTTCTTTATTTTGTAAAATTCCTTCTCTAATACTATCAGGTTTCATTTTTTGTAAATCTTTATAATAAATATTAGAATTATTTGTTTTTACTTTATTAATTTTTTTAGGTTTACTTCTTGGAAAAATTGTTAAAATAAAAAATAAAAATGCTAAACATAAAAACAGTACATATAAAAATACAAAAGTAATTAAAAAGCATGTTTTAATTGTTATATTACAATAATTTTCAATATTTTTAAATATTGGTATTCAACCAAAAGACAGTCCTAAAAGAGCACCGGCAATAGCTGATAATATGCTAGCCTTTCCATCAAATCTTTCTATTTGTTTTTTAATTTCATTTAGTAAATTAACTTCATTCTCATTCATTAGTTAAAATTCCTTTTTATTAGTTATTGATTTAAGTAAAAAATAAATTAAATTAAAAATTAAATTTTATTTTTTTTAATTTCTATTTCTTTAAGCTTACATTTAAATTTTTAAGTGTAACTAAAAAACAACAACTATTCTTATCTTTGAAATTATTTTTATCAAGCTTATTTTTAATTTTGTTTTATAAAACATTATGATGATTTTTTGCAAACTTTGATAATTATTATTAACTATTAATAAAAAACTATCTAAAAAATAGTTTTTGGTTTTTTCAAACTAAGATTATTTTTATGGTTTTTGATAACAAAATTTTTAAAAATTAGAACGTTTTATAAAAGCATATTCAATTAAATTAATATTTGACTGTAAGTTATTATTAATTATAAAATTACATTAATATTTTAATATTGTTAATAAAAATTGACTTTAATTATAAATTTACTTTTGTTAATATTTTTAAATACTATTTTGATAATAATTTAAAACATTAATAATTAATATATTTAAATATATTTAACACTAATTCTTTTACCATTTAACTCCAGAGATATTATAACGTTTTTATTTTTTATGTTCAACTATCAATATCAAATTATATTTTGATAAGTTTATTTTTTTATTAATTTAATATTATATTTTATATAAAAAAACAAAATTATTAATTATTTACAACATACTATCAAATAAATAATTAAGTATTTCTAATTATTTTTATAACTTAAAATATCCTATTCAAGTATATAGGGACTACGTCCCTCGCCACTACGTGGCTCACCCAAATTATAGTCCCAGTAGGTTCACTGGGACTATAATCATTTTTATTTATCTTTATTTTAGATTTATCTTTCTTTCTTAAAATATTATCTAATTTATCTAAACCAGCAGACTTAATATCACTATAAGTCATATCAATACTACTTGCTTCTTTAAGATATTTCTTAGGTAATAACTCACTTTTAAGTTCATGCACATAATGTAGGGCCCATAAATTTAACTAATAACTTCAGAAAATAACAAAGAACGATATAACTACCGTTCTTTTTTGTTAAAAGATTAAAACTTAATAAAACTGTCGTAGAAGTCTAATAGTGAGTACGAAATGTAAATACTTCTATATCAGAATAAAAGAGCATTTAATGTTAAGCAAGTTAAAATGTTACACTGTATCGCTTAATGTAATTATAGATTAATTTGAATAGCCTTATTATGGCTCAGTAAATACCCCATTAATCTAATTAACAATTACATTTGTATTATTTAAGAAAGTAAGAGGTTTTATATATAAATACATACCTCATTAACAATATCATAACACAATAAAAAATTAAAAGGAGAAAAATAAATATGACATATGTTTATTTAATAAAATATAAAGTTAATTATACATTTGAAACAAAATATAAAGTTTTTTATACATTTAAGGAAGCAAATAATTTTCATAAAAATTATAAACATCATTTATTAGAAGATGCATATATTATACATCATGAAATATTAGCATTTGAATTAGATATGCAATATCCAAATCAAGAAAAACTTAATTAATGAAAGGAAAAATATTTATGGAATATAGAGAATATAGAATGGTTGGTTCTTGTTATAAATGTAGAAAACAATCTTCTTTTGGTAATAGATTATGTAATAAATGTTTTTGAATATTAATAGGTAGAAAAAATGAATTGTAATATACATAATGAAAAATATATATGAATTAGTGAAATAGATAATAATTATTATTGTAATAAATGTATTGATGAAATGATTGAAGAAGATATGTATTTAACATCAAATAATTGAGATTACTTATATGAATATTATATTAATGAATTACAATTAGAAAATTTTAAAGGAGTGTAAATATGAATATATTAAAATTAGAAAATGCAAGAAAATTAATAGAAAAATTTGAAGATTTACAAAAAGAATTTAATATTGATTATAAAAAAATTATTAAAGGTTAAAAAGAAAGTAGTGAATAAATATGATAGAACTTAAACAAATTCCTATTAGATTAACAAAAGAAGAACATTATGAATTAAAAAAACTTTGTTTAGAAAAAAATAATATATCAATTAATAAATTTGTAAGAAATTTAATTAAAAATGAAATAAATAGAAAGAGTGATTATAATGAATAATTTATATAAAAAAATACTTAAATTACAATTAGAAATTAGTAATATGGATGGGTTACACTTTATTGGACACTAATTACGTAGACAAGTTCACAAATTAGTTAAAAGAAAGGAAAATAATTATGGCCAATATTAACTCATATTCAGATGAATTTAAAAAACAAATAGTAGCTTTATATCAAAGTGGCAAGTCAGTATCTTGTCTTGTTAAAGAATATAACGTTACAAGAGCGGCTACTTATAAATGAATTAAGCAATTTACTAATTCAGGCAGTTTTAAAACCAAAGATAATCTTTCTGATTTAGAAAAACAATTAATTCAAGCAAATAAAGAATTAAAACAATTACGAATGGAAAATGATATTTTAAAGCAAGCAGCACTAATAATAGGCAGAAAATAGAAATTATTGCAAATAATAAATCTAAATATAAAATTCGCACAATGTGTCGTTTTTTAAAACTCTCTAAATCAACATATTATTTTAATTTAAAGAAAAAAAATAAAAATCAAAATAATATTTATGATGAAGCTGTTATTAGTGCTTTTAAAGAAAATAAAGAAGTTTATGGTACTAGAAGATTAAAAGTCATACTAGCAAACCAAGAAATTTATTTATCACGCAGAAAAATTAAACAAATTATGAATAAGCATAATTTAATATCAAAATACACTAAATTATCATTCAAAAATCATCATAATAAAGTCAATGATAGTCAAATTACCAATCTTGTTAATAGAAACTTTAATAATAAAATTAAAAATGAAGTTATTGTTAGTGATTTAACTTATGTTCAAGTTAATGGTAAGTGAAACTATATTTGCTTATTAATAGACCTATTTAACCGCGAAATTATTGGACATAGTGTAGGTACTAAAAAAGATGCATCATTAGTATATCAAGCATTTATGCACTCAAATCGCTGTTTAAAAGATATTGAAATATTTCATAGCGATCGCGGTAACGAATTTAATAATAAAACTATTGATAAACTTTTATTAGCATTCAACATAACTCGATCTTTAAGCAAAAAAGGCTGTCCTTATGACAATGCTGTTGCTGAAGCAACTTTTAAAACTTTCAAAACTGAATTTATTAATGATAAAAATTTTACATCATTAATCAAATTAAAATTAGAATTATTTGATTATATCAATTGATACAACAACATAAGAATTCACAGCACCTTAAACTACCTAACTCCAGTTAATTATCAAAAACAAGTGTCTACCAAAAAACAGTCCTAAAAAGGGTTGCCATTCCAAATATACCTAAAAATGGTTTTAATAAATTTGGAAATTATAAATATTGATTATTAAGTGATATTTTTAATAAATTTAAATTATTATGTAAAGAATTAAATATTGTTATTATACATGAAGATATATTAACAACTGATAAAAAAATAAATTATTTAGATAAAAATGAAGTAGAAATAAGTTATTTTAAAAGATATACAATTATTGATTTAGATCATGATAAAGAAATAAAATATTTTGATATATTAGCATGTGCTAAAAATACAGATATAGCAAAAGCAAAAGGTAGTGCAGAAACTTATGCTTATAGATATTTTTTAATGAATTTATTATTATTAAGTGAAGATGAACTTGACCCAGATAATGATAATGTTAATTTAATTCAAAATAATAAACAACAAAATAATTATATTAATAATAATGTAAAAATACAAAATGAAAAATGAGAACCAAGTGAAAAACAATTAGATTATTTTGAAAAATATATGATTACAAATACAGTTTTATTTGATGAATGTATAAGAGAAGATATGGAAAGATTAAATCCAAATAATAATAAAGATTTTTTAATATTAATGGGTAAAAATTATTTAGATAATTTATTTAATAAATTAAGTGAAATTAAAGAAAGATTTAAAAAATTAAAAAATAATAATAAAAATGAGTATAGAAATTATGAATAAATGTAGAACATGTAATAAAAGAATATGATTAAGTAAAAATTGATGTATGAAATGTTTAGAAATAATAGTTGATGAAATAACTAATAAGGAAAATAAATAATGTATTGTGAAGAATGTGGAAACATTGATTGTAATTTAATGAATTATGAAACATTAAAACATTTTAAAGGAGAATAAATAATGTATGAATGTGAAAATTGCATAAATGAATGTATTTGTAATTTATGTGTATGTTGTAATATGAATCCTTGCATTTGTAGTATGAAAACTACTGATTTTATAACAAATGAACAATTACATAAAAATTGTATTAATAAAGAAAAATTAAAATATTTTTTGCTTGAATATTATAATACCTTTAAAAAGGTAATCAACCATGATTTCAAATAAAAGTAGATACTTATTCAAATTTATTTGAAAAAATAGAAAAAGGAGATTTTGATAATGACTAATTATTTACTTTCAATTGACCCTAGTGGGACTGGAACTACTGCTATTTTTAATAAAAATGATAATAATTTTGAATTAATAAAAAGTGAAAATTGATTACATCATTTTTTAAGAATTAAACAAAAAATTTTATTATTACAAAATAAATTAGAACTAATAATATATTTTGAAACTGTTAAATCAGCATATAATAATCAAAATGCTGATTTAGTACCTTTAATTAAATTATGTGGAGCATTAGAATCTTATCTTACAATTAATAATATTAATTATAAAACTGTTACTAGTGACCAAGTTAAAAGATATGTTAGATGATTTGATAAAATCAAAGGTTTATTAGAAAAAGAACTAACATATGTAAGAAATATTAAAATGATTAATTTTTGTAATAAAACTGGTTTAAATAAAGATAAAAATAAATGATTTTATAATAATGAAAAAATTAATGCACATCAAAGAGACTCAATATTAATTTATTGAATAATAAAGGAGAATAAATAATGACACCAGTAGAAATATTAATACTTAGTTTAGTAACAGTAATAATTGGAGTATTAATTTTATTTGGAATTACTGTATTTATTGCATATTTAATAGATTTAATTAAAGGAGAATAAATAATGCAAAAACAAGAAAAAGTATTATTAAAATGTATTGTTAAAGATTGTAATAGTAAAGTATTAGTTACTTTAAAAATTGGAAATATAGAAGATAGTGCTGTTCAATTTTTTAATATGTGTTATTTTCATAAAAAACAATTTAAAAATAAAGTAAAAGAAATTAAAAATAAGGAGTAAATAATGACTAAACGTGAATTTTTAATTAAATGAAAAGTAGATAAAGAATTTATAAATTATAATATTAGTTTGGATTATGTTAATATATATCATCTAATTTTGAAACATAACTATGATGCTGATGAATATAAATTTAATTTTGTAAAGGATGATATTGATAATTATATTGAATTATTAAATGATTATAAAAATATTGATTGAAATAATAGTTCATCATTTAACATTAATATTTCATTTCTGCTAGGAATAATAACTTTACCATGACGTTTAATCGCAACTAAGTTAATTTTATAATTGCTAGGAATTTTTAAAGTTTCTAAATTTGCTCCATTTAAAAAATTACTATCTCAATAAGGAATATATTTACCAGTTTCAGTATCAATTTTGTTAGTTGCTGTTGTTTTTTCAACATCAGTTAATATATGACTTTCAAAAGTCTTTTTTGCACCATCATTATACGTTGGCGCTATTACTTCTTCTGTCATTGTTGATAAGTATCAACCGTTGATTTTGCTCCTACGGTTAAAACATAATTTGTTTCTGGTAAAGCACTAAAACTAACTGGGTCATATGTAGATGCTTGATAATTTAAAGGAAAAATTAAATGTGTTGGATTCATAGTAATTTCCTTATTATCATTTTTATTAATATTTCTACCCCATAATCCAATTCCTATTTTCCCAACTGTTCCATAAAAAGTTATTTGTGCATGTGTAACTGGTCTTGGTGGTAAGTAATCTTGGTCTAATATAATATTGTTACTTAAATCAAGTGCAGATATTGCAACTGGTTCACCAACAGCACCTAATTGCACATATTGATTAATTGCTAAACCACTTGTGGCTAATTTATCATTTAAACTACTAAAAGTACATTCAATATAAGCAAGTTCTTTATTTTCATTATTATAAGTTTTACTTGCAACTTCAAGAATATATCATTGTCTATCAACTTTAATTGATTTATCAATATTTATAACTTTATTAATTTCTGGAATCATATATAACTTATATAAATTAGCAACAATATTATTAATAAAATCAAAATTCTTTTTTTCATTTGGAATATTAATAACTACATTTTTAATTGCTTGTTCTTGAATAAAAGCATTATTTGCAGGAGTTGCACTATAAGTAATACCTAATTGGTCTGATAATATATTCCCATAAAATACATCACCAACTTTTAAAACCTTTTTACCAGTAGAATCAATTGTTTTTAAATCTGGTTCTATTAAATCAAAACTATTATTAAATTAAATCTACTAAAATTTAATAATTTTTCTATATTAAGTATGGATTATACTTTGAGTATCTTTCTTAACACAATCATGAATTTTAACATCATAACTATTAAATAAATTTTCATAATCAACATTAAATGGCGCTAGTAATTGGTTTTTACTAGAAAAGCGAGTAATTAATAAGTGCAAATAATGATGATCATTATTAGCATTTAAAGTTTGTTCATAATAAGCGAACCGTTCTTTATACTTAAATTGAATTGCTAATACTTTAAAATTATGTGATAAATAATTACGAACATCTTTAATATACTCTAACTGTTCTAATAGAATTTTACTATCATTAAATTCTTTGATACCAAAATAATGAGCAATCTTAGCGATACTTTTATCATTTAAAGTTTGTAATAATTTCATTGTTCATTCAAATGACATAACTTCTATTAAACTGCGTATTGTTCGTGATTTTAAAACACCACTTCTATTATATTTATTATAACCAGCACGAATCAAACGTAAAGCTGTTTTCATTTGAGCTAGATGTTCTGGATTAAGAAAAGTAGCATTATCTAAATTTTGAACATTATCACTAAAAAGTTGATGTAATAAAGCATTTTTTAAAGAATTTTCAATCATTAAAATATGTTTTAAATACAATAAACGTAAATCAATGTTTAATAATAATAAATCTTTAAGTTGATGTTGAGGATAATTACGTTTTAATAATTCTAAATATTTTTCTTCAACAATATTTTCTGCAAATCATTCTTCATTTAATAACATGTAATTCACTCCTTAAATAAACTAACCTCTAATTTTATAAATACCAACGCGAATAGAAGAATTTTCAGATTCTTTTGTTTCGCTTTTAATATATACTTCTTTTTTTCTTCGTAACAACTCTTGTTCAATAAAGTTATCAACATTCATATTGGTACTTTGATAAGTAGCAGTTCAATCAAATGTTTTATTAGTAAAGTTATTTTTAGGTTTATTACTATCTTTAAAAAATTCTTGTACTTCTTGATTCATAAATGCTTTTTGCTTACGTTTACGTGAAAATAAATTAGTAAAAAATTTCTTAAAATTAAAAATTGATCAAAACTGACGAAAATTAATAGTCATTGCTAAACCAAAAATTAAAATTGATGAATACAATAATGAATAACCGATAACTCGTAATACAAAACTATAATCTGTGAAATTATATGTTGGTGGATATTTATCAAAGAAATAAAGACATCCAAATAATGTTACTGCTAAAATTGGAATAATTAACACTAAAGTATTTTGAATAATAAAACGTAAATCACTATTATACGTCAAATGTTTTCAAACATAAACTCAGATTGAAATTAAACGATAAACTCAACCAATACAACTTGATAAAAGAATCATATATAAACTTAATGATAAATATTGATAACTTTGATGTTTTCAACCTAAATTTGATAGTATTCAACCCAAAATAACACCTAAAACAAGATTGATTATTGATTGAATATATGAACCTCAAATTGTTTCTTTGTGTTTTACAGTAGCATTTACAATAACTTTTCCTGGTTCGGTTGCCACTTGAATTGTATTTTTTAAAGATAAAAGTAAAATAAATCATGGTTGTGACAAAAATAAATTAATAAAAAGATTTTTTGAAGAATCAAAATTACCATCAGAATTATTAATATTTGTAATACTTAAAGCAGACACTAAATATTGAGTAATAATAAATTGATTAATAAATAAAAAACCAGCAATCATATAAGCATATAACTCAAATTTAGTATACACAGTTCATCTAATTCGTCCACTTTTGGCAATTCAATATCCAAAAACTTCGCGAAAAGAACTAATTAAAATTAAAGCAATTGAGCGCATCGTTGTAGCAATAATAATATAAATAGTGTAAATTGATGTTGTTGTCAGTGATAAAAATAAAGTAATTAAAATAATATCAATGTTAGAAATAATGATGTCAGGTAAACAATTCAGGGCTACTCATCACGATTGTTTTAGCATCCTTTTTTGTTGTGTTCATTTTTTATGTTGTAATCATGGATATTCAATTTTAATAACGATAAAAGTAACAAATGCTTTTAATACACCACAAACAAAATAAGCAAAAAAAGGAATATACATATCTATCGGTTTACCATCAGACTTTCTAATAACTAATAACGTCATTAGTAAAATATACATAATAATCTCTGAAAAAATAAAAATTAAACGATTTAAATAACCTTTTTGATCAGCTTGAATTAAATTTTGATAAGCACCACTAAAATAAAAAAAGATTAATTCACGTGATCCTAAAGAAATAATAATAAGTGCTACTTGTCAAAAAGGAATTTCCATATCTAAACCAATTTCTGGTAAATGAACACTAGCTAATCCTAAAATAAAACCAGCACTGACAAGAATAATTAAATATATTCTTCCTGAATGATGATAATTTTTTCTTGTCGTATTAATAATATCGTTGACGGTTTCATAATCATCATTTTGTAACGGACGATATAAAGAAAAAATGGTAATTAAACCAAGTCCTCCTTCTGTCAAACTAAGGTAAGTCAAAAAAGAAATAATAACACGAATTAAACCATTAATTTTTTCACCGTATGCTAAACCAGTAACATAAAGAAAAGTTAACTGTAAAATAGAGATAACAATTATCATGATAACACCAACAATTGTATTAAAAATACCTTTTTTAGTTGTCATTACTTCACCCAATCTATATAAATAAAACTAATTTTGTTTTTTATTTAAATATGTTAACAACCCAAAATTAAAAGTTCAATATTATTAATCACTATTAAAAATAAAAAATAGCAAAAAAATAAAAATGTAATCTATATATTAGTATAGATTAATTTTATCATTTTTCTTTTTTAATCTGTTTAATTAAATCTGTTTTTAAATCTTTTATTATAAAATTTTGATCATTCAAATAAGTAAATGGTTCTTCTAAATCATTAAATGACAAATAATAAGCAAATAATGCAATTTTATTAGGGGTAACTATTGTTGACCCATACTTAGTGTCACCAACAATTGGCAAATTTAAAAATTGTAAAGTACTACGAATTTGATGTTTTCTACCAGTAACTAATTGACACTCAACTAAAGTAAAGTCTTTAGTATTAAATATTGGTGTAAAGATGGTGCTACAACTTTTACTTTGTTCACTTGGTTCAATTGAAAATTTCATTTTCATTGTTAACTCATCATGAGTAATATAACCAGAAATATTTAAATTTTTAGTTAATTGGCCAGAACAAATAGCCAAATATTTTTTAATAATTTGACCATTTTTAGTAGCATTATGAAGTGCGTTTTGTGTCATTTTATTTTTTGGATAAATAATTAAACCCTTAGTTAGTTTATCTAAACGATACTGATGACTAATATTAAATGTTTGCTCACGTTTCTTCTTCGGGTATTTTTGTTGTAAATAATATTTTACCATGTTATCTAAGCAAGAACCATATGGTTGGTGGACAACAATATTATGATCTTTATTAACAATTAAAAAATTATCATCTTCATAAAACAATTCAATTGGTGCTTCTTTAGTAATTTTTTCTGGTTTATAGTTAACAACTAAATTACTTTCATAAATGACTACTAAATCATTTTCTTGTAAGCGATATTTAAAATCAGTAGTAGTTTTATTATTAACTCTGATTTTTTTTGTTCTAAATAAATGATAAATTTTTGACAGTGGTAGTGTTTTAAATACTTTTTTTAAATAATTAATTAAAGTTTGATCAGCATCATTGGCAGTAATTGTTAAAGTAGTCATAATTTCTCCTTTTAATTTTTATTAATAAAACCAGAAATAGTTGCAATTAGATTAGAAAAAGCATGTAAACCAATAGTATATGTAGTATTACCCCGTGTCATTATAAATAATAAGGGTAATATAATACTAAATCCTAAATAACCAATAATATTATTTCAATCACCACTATCCATAATATGCATTGATGGGAAATAAATTAATGAAGCTGCATATGCTAATCAACGATAACGAACAATGGTAAAAGTACCATGACGATATGATATTTCTTCATTAATTGGAGCAATAAAAATAGTACTAAGAACTAAAACAAAAATGCCATACGGACTATTCATTAATAAGTTTAAAACATCTTGATTTTTTGAAGTATTATTACTTGTTAACATATTAAATTCACTAAATTTAGGAATTATGTTGAAAATAATATTTAAAATAGTACCAATAACAGTAAAAATGGTAACTCAAGTTATTAAATCTAATTTTGCTTCTTTTAAAGTAGTAATAATTCTCTCACGTAATGATCTACAAAATACTAATACTAAAATTGATCCTAACAATTGAAATAACTGTTGAATTAAAAATGTAGTAGCAAGCGAAGTTACATCATCATCTTTACCACTAATAACTTTTGTTGCAATAAAAAATAAAAGAACAAATACTACACTAATAAAACCAAATACACTATGACTATAAGCAGCCCACCCGCCTTTTTTAATCATAGCTTCTCAATCAATACCAAGTGAAACAACTAAGCCAAAAATTGGCAATAAACTAAAAATAAAAAGACTAAGAAATGAACTTTGACTAGTATCTTTTACAGCATAAGTTTTGATTAAACTATAAAGAATTGGAATTATAATAAAAGATATAAGATAAATTATTGTTAGAGTTCAACTGGCTGTTTTGAAATTAAAGTTATTGGTGTCATCACAACTAAGTGATTTTGAAGTAAATTTATCAATAAATGATTGTTTTTGTTCATTTTTTTCTAAATTATTACTATTAATGTTATCAGTTTGGTTTACATTAATTCTACGTATGATATCATTGTTGTGAGAAACATTAATTTGATTAGATTTTTTATTAAACATGTATAAGTACTGCACGAAAACTTTCACCCTTTGTTAGTAAAATTAGTATTTAATATTAATTTTTAGTATAACATATAGTGAGAAATCTTGTAATATAATAAACTTGTAATTTTACATTAATTTATTATAATGCAATGCAATATTTATATGTGAAGAGTTTAAAAAGAAAAGGAGGATAGAAAAGAATGCCTAAATACAAGATTAATATTATCGATTTACCATATAATTATGATGCTTTAGAACCTTACATTTCACAAGAAACAATTAAACATCATTATGAAGAACTTCATAAGAAATATTTAACTTCTTTAAAATTAGTGATGGATAAACATCCGAAAGTTTTTTCTGATTATAATCTTGAAACTAAAGGGGAACTAAATCGTTTATTAAGTAATTATTGTAAATTAGAAGATATATGTGAGGATAAAGAAACTTGTAATGTAAAAAAATTACAAAGTAGCATTCGACAATTTGGTGGGGGAGTAATTAATCATAATCTTTTCTTTTCACTATTGGGGAAAAATAAAGGTTTTAATGAAAAATCAGCTATTGGTAAAGCAATCATTAATCGCTTTGAATCTTATGAAAAATTTGAAGCTGCTTTAACAAAAACTGCCATGGATATTTTTGGAAGTGGTTGAGCATGATTAGTAATTGATAATAATGGTACATTAAGACTATACAAAACTTTTAATCAAGACAATCCATGATTCTTGAACATGTACCCATTGATCGCTATTGATGTATGAGAACATGCACATTATCTACAATATAAAAATGAACAAGAGAAATACTTACAAGCATTATTAAAAGTTATCAATTGAGAACAAGTAAATAATAATTATCAAGAGTATTTAAATGAAAAAAATAAAAAATAAGTAAAAAAGAACTCAGTTGAGTTCTTTTTTTTATAATATTATTAATATTAATCTAAGTTAAGTTATTTTTTAGAAGAATTTTTGGAAGAAATAGCAGCAATTCTAGTTTTTTTAATTTCTGCTTTTTTTTCTATTTTGATTTTTTCAACATGTTTTTTAAAACCACATCGATTACAATTCAATTGAATATTTTTTGCTTCTAAAAATTCGGCAATTAAAATAACCCTACCACAACGATGACAAGCAAAAGCATTTTCTGGCTTTTGTGCTAAACGAACAGATGCATATGTATCTTTCATAACTTACTCCTAACTAATATAAAATTAAAGTAATTATCTTTAGTTTTAATACTATACTTAAAACTTATCAAAGGTTAATATTAAAAAATGTGTCTAGTTATATACAAAAAAACCTTTAAGTCAAATAAACTTAATAGGAGTTTAAAAAACCAAATACTTAATTAGCCATTATTTTTTAATACTAATTTTATTATAATCATTTTTTTAAAAAAATGTATATTATTATTTATTTATTTTATTTACATTACTAAATTATACTTTTATAAAACAATATTACAATTAAAGTAATAATTCATTTATAATTAATTATGTCTTATTAACAAACCAATTAGGGGAGAAAGTAATATGAGTAACAAAAATAATGATATTAAAATTGAAATAATACAATTAAGAAACCAAATTAAACAATGAAATTATGAATATCATGTTTTAGATGCACCTACCGTTAGTGATGAACTTTATGATAGCGCCTATCATAGATTAGTAAAATTAGAAGAACAATATCCCCAATTTAATAGTAATGATTCTCCAACTAAAACTGTTGGTAATAAACCAATTAATTCTTTAACAAAAATTTTTCACCAACAACCAATGCTAAGTTTGGGTAATGCCTTTAATTATGAAGATTTACTAAAATTTGATCAACAAATTAAAAAAACATTATCAGAAAATAACATTGAATATGTTTGTGAACTAAAAATTGATGGTCTATCAATTTCCATAACTTATGAAAAAGGAGAATTAAAAACTGCTGCTACCAGAGGTGATGGAATTGCTGGTGAAGACATTACCAATAATATTTTGACAATTAAAACAATACCAAAAATAATACCAATTAATTCTAAATTAGAAGTAAGAGGAGAAATATATTTAAGTAAAGAAGAATTTAATCGCATTAATGAAAAACAACAACAACAAAACTTACCACTCTTTGCTAATCCTCGCAATGCTGCAGCTGGTACTATTCGTCAACTTGATATTAATATTGTTAATTCAAGAAAATTAGATGGTTTTCTTTACTATTATATTAATGCTACTAATGATAATATTAAAACCCATGAACAAGCATTATTTACCTTACAAAAATATGGTTTCAAAATTAATGAACAATGACAGTTATGTAAAAATATTGAAGAAGTATGAATTTATATTCAGAAATATGAAAAGTTAAGAAATACATTACCATATGAAATTGATGGTATTGTCATTAAAATTAATGATCTAACCAGTTATGATATGTTAGGAAGAACTAATAAGGCACCAAAATGAGCAATAGCTTATAAATTTCCTGCTGTTACTAGTGTTACTAAACTTTTAGATATATTTCCAACTGTTGGTAGAACAGGAAAAATAACCTATAATGCTAGATTACAACCAGTGATAATTGCTGGTACTACCGTTACTTTTGCCACACTTCATAATGGTGATTATATTATTAATCGTGATTTACGTATTAATGATTTAGTAAATGTTAAAAAAGCTGGTGATATTATTCCAGAAGTAATTGCACCAATTATTAGTAATCGTCAAATAAACAATATTATTTTTAAAAAAGCTATCCATTGTCCGGTTTGTAAAACAAAATTAGAACAAGTTCCGCCAGAAGTTGATCAATTTTGCATTAATAGTGACTGTCCATCACGAATTCTTAAATCATTAATGCACTTCTGTTCAAGAAATGCTATGGATATTATTGGTTTAAATGAAAAAATATTATTACGTTTTTTAGATTTAAAATGAATTAAAACTATTAGTGATATTTACAATTTAGTTAATTTACGAAAAGAAATACTATCATTACCACGTTTTGGTGAAAAATCTTTCACTAATCTTGCTAATTCAATTATTCTATCAAAACAAAATTCCTTAGAAAGACTTTTATTCGGTTTGGGAATTCGCCATGTTGGTCAAAAAACAGCAATTATTCTTGCAAAAAAATATTTAACTTTAAATAACTTAATGGAAGCAACCTTTGATGATCTAGCTAATACTAATGAAATTGGTCCAATAATCGCTACTAGTGTTATTGATTATTTCCTTAATCCTACCAATCAACAACTAATTAATAACTTGCAAAACTTTAAACTTAACTTTAATTATTTACAAAAAAACCAATCACAAGTATTGAATGGTAAAACTTTTGTCTTAACAGGAACTTTAACTAAAAGTCGTAACGAATTCATTGAATTATTAAATAACTATGGTGCTAAAATTACCAATACTATTAGTAATAATACTTCTTATTTAATTGTTGGAGAAAATCCAGGAAATAAATTAGCACAAGCACGCAAACTTAATGTTAAAATTATTAATGAAGAGCAATTACAAAATTTATTGAAAGAGGTAGCTAAAAATGGATAAAATTGAAAAGAAAATGACAACAAAAATGCTACATGAATTTGCTAACGAACTTATGTTCAATTTAAGCGAAGAACAATGTGAAAATCTTTTACTAGAATTTAAAGCTATTGAAAAACAAATGGAAATTGTAACAAATATCAATACAAATGATATTGAACCTTTAAATTACCCATTTCCTATTATTAATAATTTATTACGTTCCGATAATGTTGGAGCTCATTTAACGTCTAAAAGTGTTTTAAATATTGCTCCAGAAGTTGAAAATAATTACATTAGTATTAATCAGGTGATTAATCATGAAAATTAATTACCACCAACTTTCAATTCGTCAACTTCATGAATTATTAAAAACAAAAATACTTACTCCAGATCAATTAACTAAATTAGTATACAAACGATTAGAACAATTCAAAAAATTAAATGCTGTTGTTACTTCACTAGAACAAAATGCCATTAAACAAACAAAATTAATTACTGAACAAGAAATTAATGATAATTTATTAGCAGCAATTCCATTTGTAATGAAAGATAATATTGCTACTATTAATTTCTTAACAACAGGTTCATCAAAAATTCTTGCTAATTTTATTCCTAATTATGACAGTACTGTTAATATGTTATTAACAAATAATAAAGCCATTAATATAGCTAAAACTGCTCTTGATGAACTAGGAATGGGTGGAGATGGTTTATATGCAGCTACTGGTCATGTCTTAAACCCTTGGAATTTAAAACATATCACTGGTGGTAGTTCTAGTGGCAGTGCAGCTTTAGTCGCTGCTGGAATTGTACCATTTGCTTTAGGAACAGATACTGGTGATTCAATACGTAAACCTGCCGCTTATTGTGGTATTGTTGGTTTTAAACCAACGTATGGTTTAATTTCACGAAATGGTGTTTTTCCTTATGCTCCAAGTTTAGACACAGTTGGTATATTTACTAATCATGTCGAAGATATTGCCATTGTCTTGGATAGTATTGCTTTATTTGATGAACAAGACTTTACTAGTGTTCAAAGTAAAGAAAAAAACTATACTAAAAACTTAAATCAAAATATAGAAGGTAAAAATATTGCTATTTTAAATTATAATGATTATCAGTGAAATGATATAGTTAAATCTAGTTTTGATGAAGCAATAAAGCATTTAACTGATGGTGGTGCAAAAGTTCAACAAATTGAATTTAATAAAGAATTATTACAATCTTTATTACCAGTCTACATGATTATTTCTTTTGCTGAAGCAACCAGTTGCCATGCAAATCTAACTGGTATTAATTTTGGTGTTCGTAAAAATGGTAAAAATTATCAAGAAGTTATGACAAATTCACGAACATTTGGTTTCGGTGATATGGTAAAACGCAGATACATTATTGGTGCATATGCTTTATCTGAAAATCATCAAGAAGAATTATTTAACAAAGCTAAAAAAGTAAGAAGATTAATTGTTGAACATTTAAATACTATCTTTAAAAAATATGATGCTTTCATTATTATGCCAAATATTAATCCAGCTCCAAAAATTAAAGATGTATTAGAACAAAAAAAAGTTATTAAAAGTGAACATGATTATTTAGAAGACTTACTACTACTTTCTAACTTAAATGGTGGACCAAGCATTAATATTCCGTTAACTACTGTTAATGGTTTACCGATTGGTTTTAATATTAATGGTGCACCTTTCAATGATCAAGTTATATTGAATATTGCTTCATTTTTAAGTAAAAAAATTAATTTTAATAATAAACTACTAGGTGATGATCATGAATAATAAATATGATGTTGTAATGGGTATTGAAATCCACTGTGAATTAAAAACTAAAACTAAATGTTTTTCCAACGCCGCCAATACTTTTGGTCAAAAACCAAATACTCAAATTAATGCCATTGATTGTGGCTATCCAGGAACATTACCAACAGTTAATCAAGCTGTTATTATAATGGCAATTCAAACATGTACTGCTTTAAAAATGAATATTGATCCACTATTACGTTTTGATCGAAAAAGTTATTTTTATCCCGATTTACCTAAAGGTTATCAAATCACACAATTTTTTCATCCAATTGGTACAAACGGTGAATTACCAATAGTTGTAAATAATGAAGAATTTATTGTTAGCTTTGAACGCTTACATATTGAAGAAGACACAGCAAAACAAATTCATAATAATAAAAAAACATTACTAGACTATAATCGAGCAGGAATTCCCTTATTAGAAATTGTTACTAAACCAATTTTTAACACAAGCGAACAAGTAGTAGCATATATTAATACTCTACGTCAATTATTAATTCATTTACAAGTTAGTGATGCTAAAATGAATGAAGGTTCATTACGATGCGATATTAATATATCGTTAAAACCACATGGTAGTGATACTTTAGGTACCAAAGTTGAAATTAAAAATTTAAATTCTACACATAATATTACTTTAGCAATAAATGATGAAATTAATCGTCAAACTAATATTTTAAATAAAAAACAAAAAATTAATCTTGAAACTAGAAGATTTGATGAAAAAACTAATAAAACCGTTAGCATGCGTAGCAAAGAAAATAAAATTGATTATAAATACTTTCCTGAAGCAAATATTTTTCCAATTCAACTAGACGAAAAATGAATCAAAATGATTGATAAAAATCTTCCTGAATTGCCTAAACAAATAATGGAAAGATTAAAAAAACAATACAATTTACCAATAAAAGATATTAATTTATTAATTGACAAAGTAGAAATATTAACTATTTTTGAACAAACAGTTGCCATTAATAATTTAATATTACCTACGTTTAATTATTTAGTAGGTCCTGTGCAAGCTTATTGTAATATTAATAACACTACTATTAAAAACAGCGAACTTACTGCTAATAATCTATCACAATTAGTTAGTCTAGTTTATGAGCAAAAAATTAATGATAAACAAAGTAAACAGTTATTAAATGCAATTATGATTAATAGTGAAAAAAGCCCTACCGATCTTATTAGAACATTAGGTATTACTTTAGTAAGTGATAGTAATGATTTAGAAAAAATATTAATCACAATTTTAAAAGCAAATGAAAACATGATTACTATTTATAAAGTCAATCCAGAAAAAGCATTAAAATTTTTTATGGGTCAATTAATGAAACTAACTAAAGGACAAGCAAATCCACAAGTTTCTAAAGAAATATTAAAAAAATTGATTGAAAACTATAATTAGTTTCAATCAATTTTTAATTATGAATTTTTATATTATACTTTGAATATTTTTATTATAAATTATATACTAATATTTTATTTAAAATCTACATCTTCAATTAAATTTTCTTTAATTACTAAATCATCATTTGTCTTATTAATAATTAATGAATATTTTATTAAAATATTTGTTTTTATTCTTTTAAGTAACTTTCTTAATTTTAATTAAAATTATTTGTTGGTCTTAAAAATTGTAATGACATTTTTAAATTATTAACTAATGTTTTATTTGTCAATTCTGGTTTATTTAATTGGATGGTTATTGTTTGATCATTAATATTTCTTTGATTCAAATTTGATTCATTATTTTTTTGTTGTATTTGTTGTATCTTTTCATGTAATTCATTACTTTTTTGTTGTAATGTTTGCATTTGAACATGTAATTCATATTGTTTAATTTCTAAATTAGTAATTTGTTTTTCTAAAGATGCTATTTTAAAATTCGCTTTTTTTGGTATTTCTAAAAGAATTTTAAAATTAGTAAGTTTATTATTTTGATAATCAGCTTTTAATTCTTTTTCTAATTTATCTTTAATATCTTTAATATTTTCTTTTAATTTTGTCTTTTGATTCTCTATCAAGATATTTTTTTGTTTTAACTTCTGCTGTTGTTTTTGTAAAAATTTTATGTCCCTATCAAAAATCTCTTTTCATAAAAGTTTTATTTTACTATTTAAAGTTAGTAAATCGCTTTCTGCTTCTATCAATTTACTATTAAAATAAACTCTAAACCTTAATACTTTTAATAAAATTTTCTTTAAATGTTTTTTAGAAAAATTATCTTTTTCAATTTGTTTATTAATAAATAAATTTAATACTTGGATGGGTTACACTTTATTGGACACTAATTACGTAGACAAGTTCACAAATTAGTTAAAAGAAAGGAAAATAATTATGGCCAATATTAACTCATATTCAGATGAATTTAAAAAACAAATAGTAGCTTTATATCAAAGTGGCAAGTCAGTATCTTGTCTTGTTAAAGAATATAACGTTACAAGAGCGGCTACTTATAAATGAATTAAGCAATTTACTAATTCAGGCAGTTTTAAAACCAAAGATAATCTTTCTGATTTAGAAAAACAATTAATTCAAGCAAATAAAGAATTAAAACAATTACGAATGGAAAATGATATTTTAAAGCAAGCAGCACTAATAATAGGCAGAAAATAGAAATTATTGCAAATAATAAATCTAAATATAAAATTCGCACAATGTGTCGTTTTTTAAAACTCTCTAAATCAACATATTATTTTAATTTAAAGAAAAAAAATAAAAATCAAAATAATATTTATGATGAAGCTGTTATTAGTGCTTTTAAAGAAAATAAAGAAGTTTATGGTACTAGAAGATTAAAAGTCATACTAGCAAACCAAGAAATTTATTTATCACGCAGAAAAATTAAACAAATTATGAATAAGCATAATTTAATATCAAAATACACTAAATTATCATTCAAAAATCATCATAATAAAGTCAATGATAGTCAAATTACCAATCTTGTTAATAGAAACTTTAATAATAAAATTAAAAATGAAGTTATTGTTAGTGATTTAACTTATGTTCAAGTTAATGGTAAGTGAAACTATATTTGCTTATTAATAGACCTATTTAACCGCGAAATTATTGGACATAGTGTAGGTACTAAAAAAGATGCATCATTAGTATATCAAGCATTTATGCACTCAAATCGCTGTTTAAAAGATATTGAAATATTTCATAGCGATCGCGGTAACGAATTTAATAATAAAACTATTGATAAACTTTTATTAGCATTCAACATAACTCGATCTTTAAGCAAAAAAGGCTGTCCTTATGACAATGCTGTTGCTGAAGCAACTTTTAAAACTTTCAAAACTGAATTTATTAATGATAAAAATTTTACATCATTAATCAAATTAAAATTAGAATTATTTGATTATATCAATTGATACAACAACATAAGAATTCACAGCACCTTAAACTACCTAACTCCAGTTAATTATCAAAAACAAGTGTCTACCAAAAAACAGTCCTAAAAAGGGTTGCCATTCCAACTTTTATTTTTTTAAAATATTTTTCATTTATTATTAAATGAAAAATATCTTTATTTTTTTTAAAATTAATAAAATCTTCAAGTATTTTTGGTAAAAAAAGCTCTTTTAAAGTAGTTAATTGAAAATTATATGAATAATTATTTATTTCATCATTTAATTCTAAGATTAAGGAATTTGTTCAATCTTCAATAATTTTAAGTGAATCAAATTTCCCTTTTAGAATTGGTATCTTTTTATCCAAACATTTTATTTTATATTGTGTTCATTTATTACTAAAAAAATAAATATAATTGTCCATTGTTCTTCATCCTTTACATAAAATTATTATTTTAAATACTAAATAAATAAATTTCCCTTAATTTAGTAAATCATTAAATATTTATAGATATCATCTCTAGTTATTTCAAAATTAGATTCTATTAATATTCTTTACTTATACTTTTGATATTTTTTTCCTTTTAAATACTATTACTAATTACTTTACCATTGACATTAGAAAATATCTTATTTTCTGACATGTCTAAAATTATATCAATAATCTCGGGCGTTTTAGGTATCTCTGGTCTTTCAAATATCTCAATTTTAGTATTAACAACATCAAAGAAATCATTAATATCAGAAAATGTTTTATTTTCTGATATATCTAATATAATATCAATAATCTCGGGCGTTTTAGGTATCTCTGGTCTTTCAAACATATTAGTTTCAATGTTATTAATACCATTAGATAAATCTTTAACGTTAAATATATCTGCCTTGTGTACTATTTCTTGTTCTTCATTACTTTTAGTTACTGGCATTGGTACGATGTTAGAAAGCATTATCGTATCATCAACTTTTTGCTTTACTATAACTGTCGCATATTTTGTTTTAATATATTTTGAATTTTTGCAAATTTGAGTATCATATCACTCTATAGGACTTTGAGTATGTTCTCTCATTTTTTCTTTATTTTTTTGATATCATCTGTAATAATATTCTCGTTTTCTTGCTTTCACTTCTGACTTTTGATTATATTCTCGTTTTCTTGCTTTCACTTCGGGTCTTTGATAATATTCTCTCATTTTTTCTTTATTTTTTTGGGACCATCTTTGATAAGATTCTCGTTTTCTTGCTTTCACTTCAGGCCTTTGAGCATATTTTTGCTTTTTTGCTTTCACTTCAGGCCTTTGAGAATATTTTAATTTTTTAGTTCCAACCTCAGGTTTTTGATTATGTTTCCGTATTCTTTCTTTGCTTAAATTTTTTTGATTAATTTGAATTATTTTAAAAATTTTTTCTATTTTTTTAATTAGTACTTTCTTATTTTTTTCCATTGTATACATAATATTTTCCTTTCAAAAAATAAAAAAACCTATTTACTTTAAAAAATAAAGCAATCGGTTAAAAACTTATATTTAGATTAAAACATATAATTTTTATTAGAATGATAATACATTAATATTTCTAAAAATAAAAAACAATTTTCTTATAATTAATTTTGTTTTTTTAGTAGTGTTTTTTTTCTTTCTTAACTTCCTTTTTCTTTAATTTTTTATGTTTTTTCTTTTTCTTATTTCTTCTGAATCAATTTCAAAATGAACGCTTTTTCTTTACCGTTTTAATAATAGTAGGCTCAAATATTTTATTAGTATCACCAATTGAAAAATCATTACAAACAGAATTAATATTTTCATTAGAACTAATAAATAATAGTTCATCATTTAACATTAATATTTCATTTCTACTAGGAATAATAACTTTACCGTGACGTTTAATTGCAACTAAGTTAATTTTATAATTGCTAGGAATTTTTAAAGTTTCTAGTTTTTTATTTGTAAACTTAGTATTTTTAACAATTACATTAGCTATTGAGTACTTTTCATCAACTGTAGTTAAATCTATTCCTAATTTTCAAATAGCACGATATGCAGCTTTCTTACCGGCTTCTGTTTCAGATAAAATAATATTAGTAATACCAATTGCTTCTAAAATTAGTTGGTGAGTACTATCAACAGCTTTAGCAATAAGATTAAGTGATGATAATGTATTGTGTTCACGATGAATTGCTAAAACATGAACAGCAGTAACAATTGAAGCTGCTAAATCAGAACCAATAGCAATAATAATATTTTGTACTTTATGAATTCCAGCATCATTTAATGCATCACGATTAGTCGAATCTAAAATTAAAGTTTCAGAAGCTATTGATGAAACTAATTGACAACGGTCTTCTCTTTTATCAATAGCTAATGTAACTTTACCTAATTCTTCTAAAGTTTTAACAACTGAAATTCCGAATTTACCTAAACCAATGACACAAAAATCATTTTCTGATGAAGACATCTATATCCTTCTTCCTTAAATAATATTTACTTAAATATGTTATATTATACTAAATTATAAACTAATTCTTAAAATATTGGTATTTTACATTTAAAACTAATATTTAATAGAAATGACTATAGTATAGTATAATAATAAAAGAAAATGTTATTTTAGGAGTTTTTGATGCTATCTAAGGTTAATTATCGTAGTGTAAAAAATATTTTTAAAATTATTTTTGTTGGTAAAACCCGTCCCCGACAAATGTTTAATTTATATTTTTTCACTTTATTAGTTGGAACAATACTTTTAATGACACCAATTGCCACAACAAAAGGACAATGAAACTTTTTGCCTGCCCTTTTTACTGCTAGTAGTGCGTTTTCTGACACTGGTTTAACAGTAAAAAGTACTGCTAATGATTTTACTTTCTTTGGTCAATTTATTATTTTAATTTTAATTAAATTTGGTGGTATTGGTTTAATTACAGTTAAACTAGCAATATTATCCTTATTTGTATTTAATCGACATACCAGTTTAAGAGAAAGATTACTAATGCAAGGTGAACGTGGTTCTAATAAATTAGGAACGACTATTGATGTATTAAAAATTGGTATTATTGTTATGACAATTACTGAATTTTTAGGAGCAATTGTTTTATTTTTATATTTTTATTTTGTGCCTATCTCAGGAATAGAATATCGTCTAAACAATAATACAGGTTACTATAATCACATACTATTAGCATTATGATCGGGAATTTTCCACTCAATTTCTGCTGTTAATAATGCTGGATTTGATATAGTTGGTATAACTTCATTAGAACCTTTTCAGAGTGATTATTTTGTGCAGTGAATTTTTATTATTGAATTTGTAATTGGTGGTATTGGTTTTCCTGTTTATTATGATTTATATCATTGAATTAAAAGTAAAACTCATGGTAAAAAATTTAGATTTAGTTTATTCACTAAACTAACATTAATAACATATTTTTTAGTTGCGATATTGGGTGTTAGTAGTGTTATGTTTATTGAATATTTTTCACGTAATGTCATAACTCCGTCAAGGCAAGAGCCCATTTTTAAAAATTTATCAACATCTGATGCAATTATGGCTGTTTTTTTTAATACAATGTCAACAAGAAATGCTGGATACTATACAGTTGACTTAAATAAATTTCACCTTGCCTCACAAATGATCCAATCATTAATGATGTGAATTGGTTCTTCACCAGCAAGTACTGCCGGAGGAATTAGAACGACAACTTTAGCAATTATTCTTTTAACAATTTTTAATATTGCACGTGGCCGTAATGATGTTTTTGTATTGAAGCGTAAAATTCCTAATCAAACTGTTCGTATGTCATTTATAGTCGGTACACTTGGTTTTATTTTAGTTTTTGTATCAGTAATGATTATCACAATTGAAAATGTTTTTTTAACAGATAATTCTAATATGACCTTTGCACAAGTAATTTTTGATGTTTCAAGTGCTTTTGGAACAACAGGACTTTCATTATTTGATAATTCCAAATTAGGTATTTTTAGTCAACTTAGTTTAATTTTTGTCATGTTTGTGGGACAATTAGGAGTATCAACTACTGTTCTTGCTTGAAGTGATCGTAAATCAAAACCAACGATAAGTAGAGTTGAAGAAAACGTATTAATTGGATAAATTAAGAAACGGTGAACACATATGATAAAAATTTTAGATGGTAAAATAATTGCCCAGCAAATTAAAGCAAAAATTAAATCACAAGTAATAACTATTACTAATCGTAAACCTAAACTAGCAGTAATAATTATTGGTGAAGATTTAGCATCACAAATGTACGTACGAACTAAAATTAAAGCATGTCAAGAATGTGGTATTGATGGACAAGTATTTTCACTAACAACAACAGTAACACAAAAAGAAATAATTAATAAAATTGAACAATTAAATAGTGACAATAATATTGATGGAATTTTAGTACAATTACCACTACCAAAACATTTAGATACATTAGCAATTATTAATAGCATTACTATTAATAAAGATGTTGATGGTTTAACAAATATTAATGCCGGAAGATTATTACAAGGTGATAAAAAAGCAATGTTGCCTTGTACAGTAAAAGGTATTTTAAAATTACTAAATCACTATCAAATTCCCATTTCTAAACAAAATATTACTATCATTAACGATAGTAATATTGTTGGTAAACCATTGGCTTTATCATTAACTAATATGGGAGCAACTGTTAGCATTGTTCATAAATTAACCAAAGACTTAACTATTTATACTAAAGAAGCTGATATCATTTGTAGTGCTACTGGTGTCTATAATATTATTAATAGTAGTCAAGTTAAACGTGATGTTGTTATTATTGATGTAGCAATTAATTATCAAGGTAAAGAAAAAAAAGTTGTTGGTGATATTAATTTTGAAATAATGAAAAATACCGCTTCAGCAATTACTCCTGTGCCTGGTGGTGTTGGACCAATGACTATTGCCATGTTATTAGAAAATTTAATGATTTGCTATCAATTAAATAATAAATATAATTAAATTGGAAAATTAAATGTTAAAGAAAAATTGGATTAAAAAAAGATTAAATAATATTGAAAAAAATAATTTAGAATTATTAAAATTTAAGTTTTTAAAAGAAACTATTTCAACAAATAGTGTTTATTTTGATAGTCCTTTACATTTTTTAAAACCTGAAAATTATTCAGATTATCAAATACATAATGAAAATAATACTATTATTTTTAAAATAGAAGTTAATATACAAAAATTATATGATGATTGAATAAAAAGAATGAATAATTTTGCTTGAGATTATATTTTAAGTAAAAAATATATAAATATTAACACTGAATATAATTTAAAAACTAATGATTTTATTAATAAACTTAATCAAAACTTATTTCTTTTAAAAAATAATTTAATATCAAAAAATAATATTTATGTTGTAAGAGTTTGAACTTAAAAAATAGAAAAAAATAATTTCAATATTTCTTCCTTTGAAAAAGATTGAGAAGAATTTAACGATGTTGGATATTGATGAACAGATAAAGACACTTTAAATAAAGAAGTTTCTTTAAATAAAAAATTACGTTTTACTTTTAGAAATTCATCAGACTCTTTAATAAAAGAACTATTATTTAAAGGAAACCATGAAATTACAATAAAATATGTTGAAACTGAAACTGAAATTACTACTAAAGGTTATGAATATAAAAATTCTAATTGATGAAAAAGAAATTGATCATCATTTATTTCAATATTTATTTCAATTTTAGCACTTTTATTTACAATCATATTTAACTTTTTAAATTAATATAAATCATTAAAGCACTAAATCAAAAATAAATCATATTGTATGTAAAAATTATAAAATTTGTTATAAAAATAATTAGAAACTAAATTATAAGTTTTAACTCATTGCTTTTATTTTAAAAGTAAATGAGTTTTTTTACATTTAAAAAGGAGTACAAAAATATGAAATATTTTAATCCAAATTATTGATTTAAATTATGATTATTAATCACGCCACTTTTTAATAATCAACTTCAAAATATTAATGCTAAAACAATTTATAATAAAGAAAAAATTAAAGATTGAAAACCTAAAAATATATCTATTGCAGATTGTACACAATCTAATGATCAAGATATTACTTGTATTCATGAAGCAGGACATACAACAATGATTTTAGATTCTAAATTTAAAAATAAATTTCAAAAGTTAGAATATATTAGTTCAGATTCCCAATACCTTGGAAGAACAATATCTGATCAGTTTATATCTTTAAATCAAATTAAAAATATAAGTGATAATGACTTATATACCTTATTACGAATTGATTTAGCTGGATTTGCTGCTGAATCTATGTTTTTTGATAGTAACCCTTTAAAATATATTATCGGACAAGCAAGAATTATGGATTCAAGTGACTTACAACACTATCATAATATTTATCAAGAAGAGTTTGAATCAAGAAAATTAAAACCCTACAATGAAAATTCTTTAATTTTTATAGGTAAACAATTAAATGAAACAAGAAAAATAATAAATAATAAGCTAGAATTTGAAAAAATTCTCAAAACATGTTGTCTAATAAACTACGTTAATAAAAAACACGCTGATTATATTTTAAAACATAAAGAAATACCTATTCCGCTATTTAAAGAAGAAGAAATTGAAAAACTTACAAAAATACAAATACAAACACTCACAACACAACAAATTAAAAATTTTTGATCATATCAAATTCAAACATTTTCAACAAACCAAATACAAGCATTTACCAAAGAACAAATACCTGCATTTACAAAAATACAAATACAAGCACTTACAGAACATCAAATAAAAGCACTAACACAACAACAAATACAAATATTTACAATAGAACAAATACAAGCACTAACAAGTAAGCAAATACAAACACTCACTGAAGAACAAATACAAACACTTACAAGTGAGAAAATACAAGCATTTACTGAAGAACAAATACCATTTTTTATAAAAGAACAAATACAAATATTTACAATAGAACAAATACAAGCACTCACAAACCAACAAATTAGTTGATTTACAATAGAACAAATACCACATTTCACAAAAACACAAATACTATTTTTTACAAATTTACAAATTACTTGACTTACAACTGAACAAATACAAACACTCACAAACTGACAAATTACTTGTTTTACAAAAAAGCAAATGCAAATATTTTTACCATGACAAATACAAGCACTTACAAACGAACAAATTCGAGCATTTACCAAAGAACAAATACAAGCACTTACTGAAGGACAAATACAAGCACTCACACAAGAACAAATTCGAGCATTTACAACTAATCAAATTCAAACATTAATAAAAGAACAAATAACAGCACTTACAGAAAAACAAATAGCAGCTTTTATCAAAGAACAAATTACTTGATTTACTGAAAAACAAATTCAAAATTTTTGACCACAACAAATGCTAATATTTACCAAAGAACAAATACAAGCACTCACAAACCAACAAATTAAAGAATTATCAGCAGAACAAATACAAGCACTCACTCAAAAGAAAATTGAAAACCTTAAAAATAATAAAAATAATTGTGATAAAGAAAATAAAGGAATTGAATTTTATCAAAATTTAATAAATGATAAAAATAATGAAATATTAAAAATTCACGAAAGAATTAATCTATTAAAAAACACTAAGAATTGTAATCAAGAAAATAATAATTGTTGCAAAGAAATCAAAGAAAAACTAGCACAATTGGTTGATATAGAAGATGAAAAAATGAAAAAAATTGATCAAATTTTTCAATGACAAAAAAATGAAAATGAAAAAGAAATTTGAAAAGAAATTGATCAACTAGCAAAAACAATTGATGAACTAAAAAAACAAAAAGAAAACATTATTCCTGAAGAAATTAAAGAAAAAATATCAAAAATTGAAAATATAAATAATGAAATTCTTGATAATAATCACCAAATTTGTCTATTAGAAAAAGAACTAAACCAAGATCCAAATAATGAAAGTATAAAAAATTTTATTAAAAATCTAATAGAAATAAATGATAAACTTGCTGATGACAAAAATACAATTATTAATAAAAACAATGAAAACGAAAAAATTATTACACAATTAAAAGAAATTGAAAAAAAACTAGCACATGAATTAAAAACAAAACAAGAACTTGAACAACAACTAGATAATTGCAAAAACATTAGAAAAAAATTAGAAAATCAACTTAAAGAATGTAAAGTAAAAAGAGAAGAACTTGAACAACAATTAAAAAACGCAAATGAACAATTAAAAACAAAAGATCAAAAAATTATACAATTAGAAAAAGAGTTAGAAACAATTAAAAAAAATAAAAACGATGAGCCATGTGATAGTAATCAAACTACAAATGTTATAGTATCAATTCCAGAAATCAAAAATGGGATTTATTCAATCACAGAAGATAATAATGGTAATGTTTATTGTGTTGGAAAAAGTAATATGGTATTTAAAGTGAAAAAAAATAAAAAAGTAGAAACAATCGGCAAAATAGATTCTGATGGTTTTACCATTAAACATGATGGTTCTGATAATATTTTTATTGGTACTACTAATGGAACAATTTATAAATATAATACAAAAGAAGAAGAATTTACTAAAATAAAACAATTTAATGAAATTATTAATGTAATTGAAGTTGATAATGATCATAATATTTATGTTGGAACCTGAAATAGAAGCACTGGAAAAGATTTACCAGGAATTGGTAGAGTTTATAAGTTAGAAATTGAAAATAATGATTTTTCTGAAATAAAAGGAACATCAGGTGCGGTATGATCATTAGCAATAGATGAAAGCAATAATATTTATGCAGGAACAACACAAGGACTATTCAAAATAAATCAAGAAAATTTTTTTATTAAATGTCCAGAAAAGATTCCATATCAAAACCCTAATGTTCATACAATACGCGCAATACTAATAGATAAAGAAGAAAATATTTGAATTGGAACAAGAGAAGGACAACACCTAGGTAATATTTATAGATGTAAAAAAGGAGAAAAACAATTTATTAGAATTAATGAAAAAAGTAAAGGAGAAGTTTTTACATTAGCTATTGATAGCAAACAAAATATTTATGCGGGAACGTGAAATAATGCAGGAATTGGATATTTCCTTCAATACTATCCTAAAGTTAATTACTTTGGAACTTTAGCAAATATACCTACTAATTTAGGTTCTATTGAAAATATTTTTATTAATAAAAATGATGATATTTTTATTGGAACAAGACTTGGACCTGATAATGGCAGAGAAGGACGATTATATAAAATGAAAAAATTTTGTATATAAGTACAAACAAAAAAAACAGATTCAAAGTATAAAATAAAAAACACCCTTGAAAGTGTTTTTTATTTAAATTATGCAACTAATTTCTTTTCAGAAGTTGTATTTGATGATGCCAATGGTTCATCTTTATTCACTTTATTTGCGTCAAAAGAACTAACTTCTTCATCTAAATCAATACCAGAATCATCAAAACTTACATTTCTTAGTTTTTTTTCTAACATTGCATTTTCTCTTATTAAAATGCTAATGTTTTCTTTAAAAAAATCAATTTCTTGTTCCTTGGCTCTTAGCATATTATCTAAAGTTGTAAACTTACTAACATTTTTTTCATTACGTTCATTCTGAACTTTTTTATATTCATTATTTTTAAAATCTAATTCTTTAATTCTCTCTTCATTTTTTTCTAAAATTTGTTCCAATTCTTTAATCTTAGCCTTATTTTTATCTATTTTTTGTTTTATTTTTTCATATTTTTTGTTCATATCTTGCAAAGTTTTTTCCTTACTTTGTAACTCTTTTTTTAATTGTTTAGTTTCATTTCTTAATACTTCATTTTCTGTTCGTAATTTTTTTTCTTTATCAATCATTTTTGCAAGTTCTTGAATATGATTTTTTATCTTATCTCGTTCTGTTGATAATTGCACAACTTTTTTAAAGTTAATTTCAAAATTATTCATTAATTTTTTAGTAATTTTTCTCTTGTAAAAACCAAATGTTAAAATGTTTAATCATTTTCTACTTTTTCTTGCATTTTCTAATGCTTTACGTTCAATTACTAAAGTATCAATGTCTTTTTCTAATTTTGATAAATTATCAATACAACTTTTAAATTCATTATTGAATGAATTTCTAACAAAAATTGAATATTCTAATTTTTCAAGTTCCTCTAATTTACTTGTAAATTGCTTATATAATTCTCTATTAGCACTATTTATATTTTCAAAACTAAATAATGATAATAATAAAGAAATTATAAATACTATTTCTTTATGTTCCTTCTTTTCGCCAATTTCTAAAGGAGTATCACCATTTTTATTTTTAATATCTATACTAGTATTAATACCACTTGCTTTAATGAGTAGTTTTACCATTTCAATATCTTGTTTTATAACTGCCAAATGTAAAGGGGTATTACCATCTATATCTTCAATATCTAATTTTGCACCAAGTGAAATCAGTTTTTTAACACTTCTTATTTGTCCTTTTCAAACGGCGATATGTAATAATGTTTCTTTATTTTGATTTTGCATATCTAAGGGAACACCTTTATTAATTAAATAATCAAAATCCCTATCATATCTAATAATATCATTATTAGGATTACTTTGTGAGTTTTTTTCATTTTTTAAAAATTCATTTTTAAGTGCCATTTTATATTTCTCCTAACAAAAAAACTCATTTACCTTAAAATTAAAGTAATGAGTTAAATTAAAACTTATATTAAATAAATATTTTTGTTAATACTAACATATTTTAAAAATTTTGCAATGTATAATTTATTATTTGTCATTATTTAGTGATAATTTCCTATTAGTTATCGAGTAAAAATTTCCCAAAAGTGAAGTTAAATATACTTGGTGATAAAAATGGAAAGAAGCATGACTATGAAAGAAAAATATAAGTACAAAATTATAAATGATATTATTATTAATAAATTATCTAAACATCAAGCCAAGAATAAACTTAATCTAACTATTAGAAGAATTAACCAATTAATTCAAATTTTTAATAGAGAAGGTAAAGTTGGTTTTATTCATAAATCTCGCAATACAATTTCTAATAAGGCAACAAATTTTGAAATCAAAATTAAGATTATCAACTTGTATAAAACAAAATATTATAATTTTAATTTTCAACATTTTCATGAAAAATTAATGAATGAAGAAAAAATTAAAATTTCATATAGCACACTTTATACTATATTAATCAAAGAAAAAATTACTTCACCAAAAAGACATAAAAATAAAAAAAATAACTTACATCCAACAAGAAATCGAAGAACAAATTTTGGTGAATTAATTCAAATGGATGCAAGTAATCATCATTGATTTGGTAACGATAAACCAAAATCATTTTTACATGCTGCAATTGATGATGCTACAGGAAATATTGTTGGACTATGATTTGATCATCAAGAAACATTAGATGGTTATTATAATGTTTTTTATCAAATTTTAACTAATTATGGCATACCAAAAACATTTTATACTGATAATAGAACAGTTTTTGGATATAAGAAAAAAATTGATTCAGGTAAAATAAACACAGAAAATGACACTTATACTCAATTCCAAAAATGCTGTAATGATTTGGGTGTTGAAATAATTAGAACTTCAATTCCACAAGCTAAAGGTAGAATTGAACGTTTATTTGGAACACTTCAAAGTCGATTAATTAGTGAATTACGACTTAATAAAATTAAAACATTAGATGAAGCTAATCAATTTCTCAAAATGTACATAAACGTTTTTAATAAACAGTTTGCCTTTCCTATTGATGATAATAAATCTGCTATGGTTAAAGCTCCTACACAAGAAGAAATAAATATTTATCTTTCAAGATTTTCTAAAAGAAAAACAGATAGTGGTTCAACTATAACATATTATGGTAAAAAATATTTTCCTTATAAAAATAACAAAGTTCAATACATACAATCTCGAATTGATGTAATTGTACTTAAATCGTTTATTAATGAATTATATCTTAGTTACAATAATCAAATATATGAACTAAAAGAAATAGCACTAAAACCAATTATTAAAGACAACTTGATAAAAACTAAAAAAGTTTATATACCCAATAAAAATCATCCTTGAAGATATGGATATCAATAATTCCTAATTAAAGTTATATAAGATTTACATTTTTTGAATACTAAACCATATAAATTTTTAAAATGTTTGTATATGAGCAAATTTGGTGCTTTAAAATTGATTTTAAAGATATAAAGAGATTACAAATTCAATATCTTCCTCTTTTACATTTTTTTGTGATTTTCTACTAGAACTTTGACTTTTGCTTGTTGAAGCTTCACTGTTTACTTTTGATTTGTCTTTTTGAAATCCAAGAGCATTAGTAACTCTTTTTTTATTTTTTTCTAGTATTTTATAAAATACTAGAAAAAAAGAACTTTCATTGTTAATTGAAAAAATTTAGGCAAAAAAAGCACGATTATTATATCCACTAGTTGAAGGTTGATTTGTCAACTCCATTGAATTTATTTATTCTTTTTCAAGTTCTTTTAATAAGTTTTTTTTATTGTTATTTATTTTACAATTATAAATACAATAACCAATAATAATTGATGTTGTAATTAATCCATAACCAATAAAACCTGTTGTTGGTCAAAAATAATCTGACTCATAAAAATTAGTTAAATAATTTTTAATATTTGTTCATATATCTTTTTTTGTTTCAAAAAGTTCAGTACTAGTATTATTAGCATTATTAGTTTGATTATTGAAATTTGTCATTTCAGTTGTTGTTATTTTATTGAATATTTTTGATACAGGAGTTGAGATTACCGATGGTAAAGTAGTTATGTTATTAATAATTACCGATAGCATACTATCATTTCATGAATTGGTCTCCATATAAACTATCCTTTCAAAATAAAAACCTATTTGTTTAAAAATAAAACAATGGGTTAAAAACTAAATATAGTTTTTAACAATATTATAATTAATAAATTTTTAAATATTAAATATTTCTATATTATAAAAAATAGAAACTAAAATTTTCAGGATTATTTAAAATTTGTGTATTTTACTGAAATAGTTTAAATTTCCCAAAATAATTTAGTTTTTTTGATAAGTATTTTGGGAAATTTTCACTCGATATTGACATAATTGAATTTTAGCTTTTCCTTCGGCTTTAGCATCTTTTATTAACTGTTGAATTTTTGTTTTATAAGTAGTTGCATCATCAAATAAATGGTCAATATCAATTGGATTGGTTGTTTTATTTTTTTCTTTAACTAAAAAATTGTTATTAACAATAATTTCAGCACGGTAAAATGAGGTTGAATTATGTTCATCAGTTTGATGATAAAGTTTTTTATAAGCATCCTCATGACTTTCTATACCCTTAGCAGCAATCTCATTATAATTTTTAACAATTGACATTTGTTCATTAGTGTCAATAATTCTTTTCTCACTTGTTTTATTATTAGTTTCTGGTCTCATTGCATTTCTTTGTGCAATTACTAATGGTGCTGCATCAGCATAGTTTCCAGGATTAATTTCTCTACCACGATAATCAATGTAAGTACCCATTGGTAAAAATGCTAATGCTGTTTTACCATCCTGTAAAGCTTGTCCAGCTGCTTGATAATCGGTTGTTGTTGTTGTAATCTTAACACTTCGATTAAATTCTGGGTCTAATTCTTTAATTTTATTTTTCAATAAACCTTCTAATGGTTTTACAATATTCATTACTTTAATTGCATCTTTTGAAGGTACAAAAGCAATTTTTAATGAATCATCTGGTGAACATGCGATTAATGGCAAAGCAGCACTACTTGTTAAAGCAAATGTTGCAATGGTAGAAATCAGTTTTTTCATGAAAAATAATTTCCTCCTTGAAATTAAAATAAAATACTACTTTTTTTCACAAAATAGAATTACACGAACATTATAGCATAGAACTTTTAAATAATTTTAAAAACTTTTTTCCTTATCTTATAACTAAAAAGAAAAAATACTATTTTTGAAAAATTATAATATTATTGTAATACTTTTTAAATAATGATAAGAGGCATTAATTTACTATTTATTGTACCTTGTTGACAACTATCACTTATATTTATCTTCTTAACATTTAATCATTCTTGAGTATCTAAAGCATCATAAAATTCTTCCTCTTCATCAATCTGTTGTTCTATAAGAGTATTTTCAACATAATATCTTCTTCTTGAACTTTCAGCAATAATAGTTTCTGCTTCAGCAATACGTTGATTTGCTTTTAACATCTCTTTTCTATTTTTTGCTTGTAACTCATTTAATTTTTCTAATAATGGTCGAGTTTCATTATTATTTTTTTCATTTATTAAATGGTTTAAACATCCTAGACTAATAATTTTAAAAATCATATTTTTAAAATTTATTTTTTTTATTTTTTTAATATAAAAAAATTCTGTTTTTTCTTCTTCGTTGATGTTTTCTGTTGAATTTTTTAAAAGTTTCATTTCAATTGTAGAATCTTTATTATCTTTTCTATTTTGTTCTAAACATTGCTTTGGAATGGCAACCCTTTTTAGGACTGTTTTTTGGTAGACACTTGTTTTTGATAATTAACTGGAGTTAGGTAGTTTAAGGTGCTGTGAATTCTTATGTTGTTGTATCAATTGATATAATCAAATAATTCTAATTTTAATTTGATTAATGATGTAAAATTTTTATCATTAATAAATTCAGTTTTGAAAGTTTTAAAAGTTGCTTCAGCAACAGCATTGTCATAAGGACAGCCTTTTTTGCTTAAAGATCGAGTTATGTTGAATGCTAATAAAAGTTTATCAATAGTTTTATTATTAAATTCGTTACCGCGATCGCTATGAAATATTTCAATATCTTTTAAACAGCGATTTGAGTGCATAAATGCTTGATATACTAATGATGCATCTTTTTTAGTACCTACACTATGTCCAATAATTTCGCGGTTAAATAGGTCTATTAATAAGCAAATATAGTTTCACTTACCATTAACTTGAACATAAGTTAAATCACTAACAATAACTTCATTTTTAATTTTATTATTAAAGTTTCTATTAACAAGATTGGTAATTTGACTATCATTGACTTTATTATGATGATTTTTGAATGATAATTTAGTGTATTTTGATATTAAATTATGCTTATTCATAATTTGTTTAATTTTTCTGCGTGATAAATAAATTTCTTGGTTTGCTAGTATGACTTTTAATCTTCTAGTACCATAAACTTCTTTATTTTCTTTAAAAGCACTAATAACAGCTTCATCATAAATATTATTTTGATTTTTATTTTTTTTCTTTAAATTAAAATAATATGTTGATTTAGAGAGTTTTAAAAAACGACACATTGTGCGAATTTTATATTTAGATTTATTATTTGCAATAATTTCTATTTTCTGCCTATTATTAGTGCTGCTTGCTTTAAAATATCATTTTCCATTCGTAATTGTTTTAATTCTTTATTTGCTTGAATTAATTGTTTTTCTAAATCAGAAAGATTATCTTTGGTTTTAAAACTGCCTGAATTAGTAAATTGCTTAATTCATTTATAAGTAGCCGCTCTTGTAACGTTATATTCTTTAACAAGACAAGATACTGACTTGCCACTTTGATATAAAGCTACTATTTGTTTTTTAAATTCATCTGAATATGAGTTAATATTGGCCATAATTATTTTCCTTTCTTTTAACTAATTTGTGAACTTGTCTACGTAATTAGTGTCCAATAAAGTGTAACCCATCCACTTAGTTGTTCTAAATACTAATTGACATTCTCTATCCATAATTATTCTCCTTTTTAAAAAATAAAACTCATTTACTTTGTATAAAAGTAGTGAGTTGAAAACTTATCTAAGTTTAAATTAATTATAATTAATAATTTAATTACTATTAAAATAGTGCTAAAATCATACTTATCTTTACAATTAATGAAAAAAATATTAATAATTACATTAAATCTTGTAATTTTGTTATATTAAATTAAAAAATAAGAAGTATTATTTCAAATACTTCTTATTTTTAACTAAATACTTATTTTATATATTTGAGAAATTAGGATTAGTTCTGCTTGTTGATCGTTGCTAAAATATTAAACGTTAATATTCTTCGTAAATTAAATATATTTTCACATATTTATTAATTAAAATTTATACTAATATCAAATTTTAATTATTAACTCATTGTATTAGTCAGTGTTACATTATTTAAAGAAATATCATAACCAGGGCCAACACTATAGTGAATACAAATAGCCGCTATACAATCAAGTCTACAATAAATATAATTATCATCATGTCATAAATATAATGCTGTGTTTGTTCAACCGTCATCAGAAAAAGCACCTGCTTGTGCATAAATTTTATAATAATCAGAAGAATTAAATGAATTTACTACATCATCAATACTATTTAATGAAACAGCTTTATCTTTAATATCACCTATATTAGCATTTAAATTATTATTTGTATCTCAGTTGCCTGTGATACCATTTTTAGCTTTTAAATAAGAATTTGAATCAAATGATAATTTAGAATATACTGATTTAAATTGTTCTCAACTATTAGTATACTGTTTTCAGTTTATTAATTTTATTGGATCACTTCAACACGCATCATAACCTCATCAATCATCACCAAAATTATTACTATCATGTCAATTAACATTGCTTTCAATATTATCATTATTTCACTTATTATAATATACTTCAACTAACTTATCATTATTAAAAATATAATCTAATGAATAATTTTTATATAAATTACTTGTACCATCACACATTGGAGTTTGATTAATAAAATTATATAAATTATTATTATTGATAATTAAATTAATAATATTATTTACTATTCCATATGTTTTGTTTAAACTACTATGTTCCATAAAATAACTTGCTAATGAATCAGCAATTTTTTCATCAATTCCTCCTGTTTGTCGCACTGCTTTAGCAATATAATATAATCCCAATGTTTCACTTAAATTATCACTATGTTCAACTTTGTGACCACCGGCTTGTTGTGAAATATCAATATGATTTTCAATTCCACCTTCTTGAAAAAACATTCACTTATTACTATTAAAACCAGTAAAATAATTTGTTGAATATTGACTATTACTATAAAAATTATCATTATTATTTATTGTTACTTGACAATTAGTTATCATTTCTTGTTTAGTATTATTAACATCAACTTTATCTTTTTCTGGTATTATAATATCTTTTTTATAAATTAATTCACCTTTATTATCAACAGTAAATAATGTTCGTGCTAATGTCTTACCATCACTTAATGGATAATCAGCATGACTAGTATCATAACTATAATACTTATTGTCTATTATTGATTGATTAGTAATTCAATCATTATTATTTAAATAACCATATTGATTATTAAATAATGATTTATTTTGATTTATTGGAATGACAGGTAGTATTTTCTTTTTACTAGCACTATTGTTTTTTTGATCCACTATCATCATACTATTAAACATTGTATTACTTGCTATTGTTAATGTTGTTACTGTACTTAGAGTTAATAAAAACTGTTTCATTTACAATACCTTCTTTTACTTTTTACCATTTTTAAAATCTAATTAAATTTAATAATAAATAATTACTTTGAAAAAAAATATTTATTTAATTCATAATATTATTAAATGTTATATTATTTAATTTAACATCAGAATATGAAGTTGAACCTAAAAAAGTAGCTGTCATTATATGTCATTTTCAATAAATATTATTATTATCACGTCAAAGTTCTAAATAAATATCAATAGCAGTTCCTACACCTCCTGGGTAATTTGGATCATATGGTGGTCACGTACTAATATTGACTTGAAAAATTGAATTATCAATATCTTTTTGTTGATTAGTTTTTATATTTGTTGTTGCGACTTGAGAATTTAAAGATTTATAGTCTTCTTTACCACTTCCCGTTGAAACTTTTAAATATGAATTAGCATCAAAATTAAAAGTTGGATATTTATTAGTAAAAGTATTTCAATCACTTGCATAGTCAGTTCATTTTACTATTGTATATGTATTAGAATAATCACTATAATTTGAACTAAATCAATTATATGAATCATTTCATTTATAATTTAAGTTATTTTCTATATTTGATTTATCAAATTCAGTATAATAAACTTCAATTAAATTATTATCTTTATCAAAAATATAATTAATTGAATAATTTTTATCATTTACATTCATTGGTGCACTATATATAAAATTAAAAATATTATTATTGTTACTAATTAAATTAATAATAATATTAATTAAATTATCATTAATTTGTCCTTTTAAACTACTTTGCGTCATAAAATATTGACCTATTTTATTAGCAATAGCATTATCAATTAAATTATTTTTTGCTGCTTTTGCAATATAATATAAACCTAATGCTTCACTTAAACTATTGCTATGTTCAACTTTATCAGCACCTGCTTGTTGGGAAATATCAATATGTTTATTAACACCACCAAATTGAATATATTGTCAATCAGTATTATCACCACTAAAATCGGTAGATGAATACTGACTATTACTATAAGAATTGTAATTTGCTTTAACTGTAGTTATTTTTTTATGACTAATCATTTCTTGCATCGTATTTTCAATATTTAATTTTTGATCAGCAGGAATAATAACATCAGGATTATAAATTAAAGTTCCTTCATTATTTACTAAAAAAACATCTCTTGCATTAGAAAAAGTATAACTTTTTAAAGCTGATGTGTCATAACTATAAAACTTATGATCAGTTATTGATTGATTAGTTATTATATCACTATCATTTAAATAGCCATATTGATTATTAAATAATGAAGTTACAGAATCACTTATTGATGATTTATTTGCTAATAATTTATTAATGGTAGTACTAGTATCATCAATAGTATTAATAATACTACTACTTGTTAAAGTTAATGTTGTTAATGTACTTAAAATGATTAGTAATTGTTTCATATTAGTTTTTCCTTTTTTTAACTTACTAACTGGTAATTAAAATTAAAATTAAAATCAGGGAATGTTAAAGTAGCACGATCACTAATAGTTTTGCCAGCAAATCTTTCTGATAAATCAAGAGTATAAAGTGTATTATCTTTAGTTGGTTGTGTTTCGCTATCAGTAAATACTAGTTTTACATTATTTAACTCTCAACCCGATTTTGTTGTTACTGCAACATCGGTTTCTAGAAAAATACTTTTTGTTTGAGTAATTAAATCTCAGAAATTATTTACCTTACCACCTTTAATATCTTTACTAATATCAACTGACATACCACTTGGTTTTGTGTCACCATCTAATAAATAATTCATAGTGAACTGTCCAGTAAATGCATTCTCAACTGGACGATAAGAATTGTTATTAATTGTATTTAATAAACTATCTTTATTAGTAATTCAATTACCTAATAAATTATCTTGTTCATAAAAATGTTGACCTTCTTGTAAAATATTTGCATCTTGACCATCTTTTAATCAAATACCTTTTAATGCAAAATCTTTTGGTGAAGAATAATTACCAGTAATATTATTTTTATTATGACCATGAACAATTGCCTTAATGCTATCTAAACTTTTTGTTAATTTATGATCATTAGGACTAGCAGTTATTTTTATTTCAATATTTTTACCTAACTTATTATTAAAGATATTATCACCAACTTTTAAATTTGTTGATATTGTATAATCACTATCTTCAATATTAAGATCTGAATAATTTTTTTGGAAATAATTTTGACAAATTGTTTGAACACCTTTAATAATTTGATCATTAATAAATTTAAGATTATCTTCTGATAAACTAACATCAGCATTAATATAGTTACCATTTTTATCTTTTTGATTATCTAAAGTAATTTGAAAGTTTTTATTATCTTTATCATTATTATATTGTGCTTCAATTTCATTAGTTAATTCTTTCATACTACTTAAATCAGCAATATCATTTTTAACATTTATAGTGCAATCATCTTTTTTTCCTGTAAAGTTTCAAGGATTATTATCTAAAGATGTAATTGAAAATTGAACAGGAACACTTTTAGTAAAGTTTTGTGATTCTGAACCATTTTGAAATTCAATTTTGTAATAACTAGGTTTAATTTCTTTTTTGGGTACATTTAATGCTTTACTTAAAGTTGTTGCAAATTGATCTTGAATTGTTGGAATTAATCATTTATCTTTTATTGAATCAATAGTAGCATTTTCAGGATTAGTAATATTAATAATTTTATCAGGAAAGTTAACTGGTAAACTAGCAATATTAATTGCAACTTGATTTATAATATTAATATTAATTTCGATATTAACGTTAGTATTTTTAATACCAAAAATTGATGCTTGATCATTAGTTGTTAAATTTAAAACATAACTTTTAGACTCATTAAAGTTCTTTGGCAAAATAAAAGAAGTATTAGTTATCGGCTTTTTATCCTTACCAACAGTAAAGTTAACTGCTGGATTATAATTAGCATTTAAGAAAAAATTAATTGGTAATAAATTTGAATTATCATTATCAATATCACTTTCAATTTTAGGATCAGTTTTTTGTAAACTATTATCAATACTACTTAAAACATTTGTAAAATCAATATTACCATTATCAGCAGCATTTTCAATAACATTAAAATTAACAATATTTGTTGATTTACTAAAATAAGCAATAGTAGAATCTAAACTAATAGGTTCAGAGTTACGATGATGTTTTTGATAATAATCATCTCATAATTTATTATTAGAATTAGGATTAAATTCAGAATTATTGAAAGCAGCAGTAGTATGTAAGAGTAATATTGTAGTAACTGTTGTAGAACCAAATGCTAATAAATACAACGAAAATAATAAGATTCTTTTCTTCTTATTTTTTTTAACATTAATTGTATATATTGAATTAGATCCTGTTTTTATTTTTTTATGTTTATCCTGATTAATCATATCTTTACTCGGGCTATTACTATTTATTTTATATTTCATTTTAACAATCCTTTCCTAGCATTATTTTTTAAATAATCTAAAGTGAAAAATATAGCTTAACGCTTTAACTTGCTATTTTTAACTAAAATATTAAAATAGGAAAAAATATTAAAATAGTTTAAACCTTAGTTTTAATAAAATAAAACTAAGGTTTAAAGTAAACCAATTAAATTTAGTTTTTATATTTTAATATTAATAATTTTAATAATTATATAAACTTTGCTATACACCTATTAAAATTATAAGGAAAGAAATACTCTGTCCTTAAAAATAATATTACACTTATTATAAAAAAAGACAATATTCTTTTTAAAAATGTCATTATTTAGTGATAATTTCCTATTAGTTATCGAGTAAAAATTTCCCAAAAGTGAAGTTAAATATACTTGGTGATAAAAATGGAAAGAAGCATGACTATGAAAGAAAAATATAAGTACAAAATTATAAATGATATTATTATTAATAAATTATCTAAACATCAAGCCAAGAATAAACTTAATCTAACTATTAGAAGAATTAACCAATTAATTCAAATTTTTAATAGAGAAGGTAAAGTTGGTTTTATTCATAAATCTCGCAATAAAATTTCTAATAAGGCAACAAATTTTGAAATCAAAATTAAGATTATCAACTTGTATAAAACAAAATATTATAATTTTAATTTTCAACATTTTCATGAGAAATTAATGAATGAAGAAAAAATTAAAATTTCATATAGCACACTTTATACTATATTAATCAAAGAAAAAATTACTTCACCAAAAAGACATAAAAATAAAAAAAATAACTTACATCCAACAAGAAATCGAAGAACAAATTTTGGTGAATTAATTCAAATGGATGCAAGTAATCATCATTGATTTGGTAACGATAAACCAAAATCATTTTTACATGCTGCAATTGATGATGCTACAGGAAATATTGTTGGACTATGATTTGATCATCAAGAAACATTAGATGGTTATTATAATGTTTTTTATCAAATTTTAACTAATTATGGCATACCAAAAACATTTTATACTGATAATAGAACAGTTTTTGGATATAAGAAAAAAATTGATTCAGGTAAAATAAACACAGAAAATGACACTTATACTCAATTCCAAAAATGCTGTAATGATTTGGGTGTTGAAATAATTAGAACTTCAATTCCACAAGCTAAAGGTAGAATTGAACGTTTATTTGGAACACTTCAAAGTCGATTAATTAGTGAATTACGACTTAATAAAATTAAAACATTAGATGAAGCTAATCAATTTCTCAAAATGTACATAAACGTTTTTAATAAACAGTTTGCCTTTCCTATTGATGATAATAAATCTGCTATGGTTAAAGCTCCTACACAAGAAGAAATAAATATTTATCTTTCAAGATTTTCTAAAAGAAAAACAGATAGTGGTTCAACTATAACATATTATGGTAAAAAATATTTTCCTTATAAAAATAACAAAGTTCAATACATACAATCTCGAATTGATGTAATTGTACTTAAATCGTTTATTAATGAATTATATCTTAGTTACAATAATCAAATATATGAACTAAAAGAAATAGCACTAAAACCAATTATTAAAGACAACTTGATAAAAACTAAAAAAGTTTATATACCCAATAAAAATCATCCTTGAAGATATGGATATCAATAATTCCTAATTAAAGTTATATAAGATTTACATTTTTTGAATACTAAACCATATAAATTTTTAAAATGTTTGTATATGAGCAAATTTGGTGCTTTAAAATTGATTTTAAAGATATAAAGAGATTACAAATTCAATATCTTCCTCTTTTACATTTTTTTGTGATTTTCTACTAGAACTTTGACTTTTGCTTGTTGAAGCTTCACTGTTTACTTTTGATTTGTCTTTTTGAAATCCAAGAGCATTAGTAACTCTTTTTTTATTTTTTTCTAGTATTTTATAAAATACTAGAAAAAAAGAACTTTCATTGTTAATTGAAAAAATTTAGGCAAAAAAAGCACGATTATTATATCCACTAGTTGAAGGTTGATTTGTCAACTCCATTGAATTTATTTATTCTTTTTCAAGTTCTTTTAATAAGTTTTTTTTATTGTTATTTATTTTACAATTATAAATACAATAACCAATAATAATTGATGTTGTAATTAATCCATAACCAATAAAACCTGTTGTTGGTCAAAAATAATCTGACTCATAAAAATTAGTTAAATAATTTTTAATATTTGTTCATATATCTTTTTTTGTTTCAAAAAGTTCAGTACTAGTATTATTAGCATTATTAGTTTGATTATTGAAATTTGTCATTTCAGTTGTTGTTATTTTATTGAATATTTTTGATACAGGAGTTGAGATTACCGATGGTAAAGTAGTTATGTTATTAATAATTACCGATAGCATACTATCATTTCATGAATTGGTCTCCATATAAACTATCCTTTCAAAATAAAAACCTATTTGTTTAAAAATAAAACAATGGGTTAAAAACTATATTTAGTTTTTAACAATATTATAATTAATAAATTTTTAAATATTAAATATTTCTATATTATAAAAAATAGAAACTAAAATTTTCAGGATTATTTAAAATTTGTGTATTTTACTGAAATAGTTTAAATTTCCCAAAATAATTTAGTTTTTTTGATAAGTATTTTGGGAAATTTTCACTCGATATTGACATATTCTTTTTAAAAAAAGATTGAATATTTTTAATTAAAAAGAACACTAATAGTAAAATAATTTTCAAAATAATTTTTCTTAATTAAGAAAAAAATTAAATTAAAAATTCAATGATTGAATTAAATAGTCATTGAATTTTTAATTTATGATTAATTTTTTTTAATATTACATTCAACATGCATTGGTTGTAAATTTTCTAAACTATTATTATTTGGATCACCATCAATGTGATCAATATTTCAAGCAAATGCTGAAGTTGGTTGTTCACCTTGATAAGCACCTTTTATCATTGGCAAACAACATCACGGACAAGGAGCTTGCACATTCAATGTTCAAAATTCAGATAATCCTTTAAAATATTTCTCCATTTTTTGAATAGAATAGTTTCATATTTTTTCTTTGTCTTCTTTTTCTCACTTTTTACGACGTGCCACAATGAATTAACCCCTTTCGTATTAAATTATACTATAAGTTACAATATTTTTTTATATTTTTTTAAACTTAATATTACAATTTATTTTATTAACGTGCTAATAATCTATTATAAGCAGTTTGCATTTGTGGGTCAAAACTACGAGTATATAAACCGTTAAAATATCCTTCATGATGCTTACTTGGATCTAATGGATCGGGTAATTGACCATTTTTTGGAATATATACATGCTTTCAAATTTCTGCTGAAAAATTAGTACTAACTTCATCCATAGCTGCTTGTAAAGGTGAAGTATAACCAAATTCACTACTTAAATCAACTTGTGTTTGTTTTTGCATTATATAATTAATAAATTTAAAAGCTAAATCTTTATGAGGAGAATCTTTACTAATTACCATATCATCATTTCAAACATTAGTCCCCATATATGGTCTAACAACAAGGTACTTACCATTATAAGAAGCAGGATCATCAGCAATTGCAGATAATAAATCACCGTTATACATCATTGCTACATCCCACTTATTTTCATTACTAATTTCATCAACAATATCATCATTTAATAATTTTGTATTTTTATTTTTGATAACTGGTTCTAACCAATCACTTGCATCTTTAATTTCAATTGGACTATGAGCATTAATATTATCAGAAAATTCATTTCCTACTTGATTATATTGATCTGAACCAGTATTTTCTCCTCATTTATTTTTATAGTGTAAATCAGTAAGCGCAGTCATAAATAAGTTATGCATATCATCATTTAAAACGATACGTTTACCCAATTTTGCAGCATCTGTTAAAACACTTCATTGAACATTTGAACCATCAGCTTTAATACCAAGATCACTAAGATTATTTGTATTAGTAGTATTAATTACTAATACAACATCACCTCAAAAATAAGGAATACTATAACTATTTAAACCAAATTTATTTAAAATTCCATCACTATTTTCAACTCGATAATTATTCATTAATTCATATAAATCATGATTTATATCTTCTTTGGGATTAAAATCAATTCTACTATCATATTCAATATCACCTGCAGAATTTTTTGATGCAATTGGAAAAAGTCTATCTTCACTTGCTAATTTAGCCACCATATAATCACTAGGAACCATTACATCATAACTAGTAGTATACAATTTAGCATACAATGATTCATTATCATCAAAAGTTGAATATTTTATTTTAACTTGATATTTATTTTCAAATTCTTTTAAAATATTGGGATTCATATATTCGCCTCAATTAGCAATTGATAAATCATAAACATTAGTATAAATATAGAAAGCACCCAAACTAATAAAACTTGATAATAAGATGATACTAATCATAATTAATTTTCACGGTCATAGTAAAAAACGATATTTCTCTCTTCTTGATTTTGAGCGTTCTTCTTTTAACTCTTTCTTTTTTTTAATCTTATTCTTTATATGTTCAATTCAAATTGATTCCATCTCAAGTTTTGCTTCAAGTTTAGAAATTTGATTAATAAGTTTCGGGTGATTTTTAATATAATCCTGAATTTTAATAATATCTTGCTCAGTTACAATTTCAAAATTACCATCACTATATAATGATTTACGTTTTCTACCTTTACTCTTAACCTTTTTATAGTTAAAACCATTTAATTGTAAATAATATTTAGTTAACAACTTCTCAGTTTTAATAATTTTTTTATCATGATAAATACCTTTATCAATTTTTTCATTACGTTGTTTAATTTGTTTTTTGCAAAGAATATAAGTATTTCAAGAAATAATAAGTACTGCAATTAATAAAATAATTATTGTTGAAAAAGCATTAATATAAGGCTTAATTCGTTTTAAAGAATAAATAAAAGTTGAAACGTTAGAAGTATTACCGCCAGTAAAATAAGAAATTAAAAAATCATCAAAACTCATAGCAAACGCAATAGCTGCACCGGCAATTATTGCCGGTTTAATTGTTGGTAATACAATTTTACGTAGCGTATATCAAGGGGTCGCTCCTAAATCTTGACTTGCTTCTAATTGTGACATATTTATTGATCTAATTTTTGGTAAAACAGTAATAATAACATAAGGAATATTAAAAGAAATATGAGCGAAAATTAATGTTCCAAGACCAAAACTAAAACCAAATGCCATAAATAATAACATTAAAGAAACAGCAGTAACAATATCAGCATTAACTAAAGGAATATTAGTAATCCCTAAAGTAATATTACGTGTTATTTTTTTTGTTTTACTTAAACCCAAAGCAGCAAACGTACCAATAATAACAGCAACAAAAGTAGAAATAAAAGCAACAATTAATGTTACACTAACTGATTCTCAAAGTTCACTTTGTTGAAATAAATCATAATAAGGTTGCAATGATCAAGAATTTCAACTGCGAACTGAATCGCCACCATTAAAAGAGAATATCATTAAAACTAAAATTGGAGTATAAAATAATAAAAAGATAATAGCTAAATAACTATTTTTAAAAAAAGATCTCATTAATTAATACCTCCTATTTTTTTACCAGTAGCTCAACTACCAATCGCTTTTAAAGTAAAAATAATAATTAAAACAATAATACCTAAAATAACAGAAATAGCAGCACCATAAGCAAAATTAGCACCACGATAAAAATATGATTCAATAATATTTGCAATTAAAATAGTTTTTCCTTCACCAATATATTTAACTACTACTAGTGAAGTCATAGCACTTAACATCATTAAAGTAAAACCAGAAACAATACCAGGCACTGAAAAACGAAAGGTAACTTTTCAAAATGTTTTCATCTTAGAAGCTCCTAAATCTTGACTTGCTTCTAATAAATTGCGATCTGTTTTTTCTAAAGAATTATAAATTGGTAAAATAACGAAAGGCATAAACATATAAACCATTGCTAAAATAATACCAATTGGAGTTCCTAATAAAACATTAGGACCTAAAATACTAAAAATAATTTGTAATCCAATTGTACGTAATAAAATGTTAATTCAAATTGGTAAAGTAACTAAAACCCAAATATTTTTTGAAGCAATTTTTGTGGACATAAAAGCCATAATATAAGCAATGGGATAACCAAAAATAACAGCAATTAAAGTGGCAACAAATGAATAACCAATTGAACGTAATAAAACCATAACATAACTATTTTCTTTAAAAAAATCATTAAAATTACTAAATGTAAAACGAAATATTCAAGCATTATTAGTTGCTTTAATAATTGAATATAAAATTACAATTAATAATGGCAATACAATTAAAATTACCATCACCAATAAATATGGATAAGCAAGCGTAACTCATGATTTAAAACCAAAATTTACTGATTTATCTTTGATTTTATTTTTAATAAAACTTATTTTTTGGTTTGTTTTTTTTCAACATAACAATGCTTTTTTCTTTTTTACTCGTTTCATTTTCGATTTATTTTTTGCTACCTCTTGTAAAGAAACATTATTTTTTTTAAGTTTAAACCATTTTTTAAATCTATACTTTTTTTTATTTTGATTATCAATAATTTTTTCTGGATTTGAATTATTAACTAACATATCTTGTGATTTTAAAATTTGTGTTTTAATATTACGTTTAAACAAATTTTTCATTTTACTCTTCAATTTCCTTTCACATAACATGAATATCTTCAACATTTCATTTTAAACCAACACGGTTACCTACTTCAAAATTATCAGTAGTATGAACTATCCATTTGCGTTTATTAGCAATAATTTCAATTTCTCATAATAATCCTTTAAAAGCAATAGTTTTAATAGTTCCATCAAAAAAACCACTACCTGCATTAACTAAATCAATATCTTCTGGTCGAATAACAATATCAATATTACGTTCTTGTTCACCAAAACCAGTATCAGAGCATGCAAATTTTTTACCGTCAAAACGAACACAATAATCATTAACAAATACACCATTTTCAATAACATTCGAGCTACCAACAAACTGTGATGTTCATTTATTTTCAGGCTCATTGTAAATATCTTGTGGTGTCCCAATTTGTTGAATTTGACCTTGATTTAAAACAACTACCCGATCTGACATAATAAATGCTTCTTCTTGATCATGAGTAATAAAGATAAAAGTAATATTAATTTCTTCTTGAATTTTTTTTAATTCTACTTGCATTTGTTGACGTAATTTCAAATCCAAAGCAGCAAAAGGTTCATCTAATAATAAAATTTTAGGATTAAGAACTAATGCTCTAGCTACTGCTACTCTTTGTTTTTGACCACCAGATAAATCATTAACATCTTTATCTTCCATACCATTTAATTTAACCAAATCTAAAGCTTTTTTAACTTCTTTTTTGATTTTTTCACGATCAATTTTTCTTAACTTTAAACCATAAGCAATATTATCAAAAACATTTAAATGTGGAAATAAAGCATAATTTTGAAAAATAGTATTTATTTCTCTTTTATGAATTGGAATTTTAGTTAAATCCTTACCTTTAAACAATAATTGACCATTGTTTGGTTGTTCAAAACCAGCAATAATCCTTAATAATGTTGTTTTTCCACAACCACTAGGACCAAGAATGGTAAGAAATTCACCTTCATGAATATTTAAACTAATTCCTTTTAAAACAACTTTACCATCATATTCTTTGGTAATATTACGTAATTCTAAAATATTTACACTCATAATTTACTCCTTTAAATGGTTTAAAAAATTGGCGGATTTGAAACTCATAAAATAGTTACAATTGAATTATTGGGATTTTCTAAATAATGTTTTTCATTACCTTTAATATAAAATGCTTCATTAGCTACTGCTTTTACTCTCGTTGCACCATAATGAACAAATACTGTTCCACTTAATACATATCCAAAGATCTGACCTTGAAATGGCGGAATTTTATTTGAATTACCAAATGGTTTTAAAGTTAAAATTACTGGTTCTAATGTTAATTTTTGAGCATTAGGAATAATTCATTTTATTTGATAATCTTCTTCGTCACTAACAGTAACATCTTGTGATTTAAAAACTATTTTTTCTTTTACTTCACCAGCAAAAAAGGTTGATAATGGACAATCAAAAATGTCTAAAATACTTTTTAGTGTTTCAATACTGGGTGAAGAAACATCATGCTCTAACTGACTAATAAATCCCTTTGATAAATCACAACGTTTCCCTAACTCTTCCATAGTTAAATTGTGTTTCAATCTTAAAGTTTTTAACTTTCTTCCAATTTTCATATTGATTATTTTCTCCTTTTGTTTATTTATACTAAACTTTAAGTTAAATAATACAAATAAAATTATATAATATTTTTTTAAAAAAACAATTATTTATTTTATTTTTAATAAATAAAATAAATATAAAATTATTAGTGTAAAAATGTGTAATAAAAAGAATAATTTTTTCATTTTTCTACTATAAAATTAAAATAAAATTTATTACTTTATTTTAAAGTAATAAATTTAAAAAATATATTTTATTTTTTAGTAAAGAAGAAATTGATATGTTTTAATAAATTACCTTTTACATTGTTGATGTATTAGAATTGTATACACTTGTTGAAGAATATAAATTTTCTAAATTTGAATTTATAATTTTTTTGAATCTTCAAAATCTAATTTTTGCTCTTCTTGTTTTTCATCATCTTTTTTTGCTAACATTTGAGTTATTTCAAAACCACCACCGATAGCACCACTAATGGCACCAACAGCAACTCCACCAGCAACTAAACCAATAATAGTAGGAGCACCAAGAATAGCAACTCCTCCGGCTGCACAAGTAATAGAGGCCACATTAGTAGCAACATTAGCAACCGTAGAAGCAACTAAATTAACAGCCGCAACACCAATACCAACAACTTTTGCAGCACCAGTAATAACTCCAATAGTGCTACCCGCTGCAGCACCCACTGCAATAAGTTCAATGGGAGTAACATTATTTTTTACTTTATTATTTAATTTTTCTCTTTTTTCTATAATGGACATATCTTTTAATCTTTCTTATTTGAAATTTAGAATAAAAAACCTATTTACTTTATTTTAAAGTAAATAGGTAAAAAACTTATATTAAGTTTGATGTTATTATAACATAATAGATCAGTATATTTTAAAATTTATATTACCTTTTTCATATACAGTATGTAAAATAACTATAATCAATTATTAAATTAAATTTTATTTTTACATTCTTGACCAGATAAAATTACTTTTAAATTTTCATAAGTAATTTCAATCATATTTTTAACAGCTTCATCAGTATATGATCCAATATGTGGTGTCACAATAATACGCGGATATAATGATAATAATTTATTTGTAATATTATCGGGAGTTGGTTTTCCAGCAAAATCTTTGAAAAAAACTTTGCTTTCATTTTCTAAAACATCCAAACCAACACCTTTTAAATGACCACTTTTAACTGCATCATAAACTGCGTCTAAATCCATTAATTCACCACGAACTACATTAATTAAAACTGATCCAGGCTTCATTTTTGCTAAAAAATTCTTGTCAACTAAATGATAATTTTCTTCTTTAATATATGGACAATGTAATGAAATTAAATCCGATTCTTTAATTAAAGTTTTTAAATCACAATAAGTTAGAATACTTTTTGCTTGATCACTTTCATAAATATCATATCCCAATACCTTTGCTCCCATTCCATGTCATGCCTTAGCTGCTTGATAACCAATACGGCCAGTTCCAATAATACCTATTGTTGAATTACGAATTTCTTTGGCAAACATAAAATCATCAATTTTAAAATTATGATTTTGTTGATGATTAGCACTATAAAATAAATTTCGAAGTAAGCCGTTTCCCATACTTACTGCTAATTCACTAACAGCATTGGGCGAATAACCAGGTACATATGCCATTTCAAAACCTAATTCATGAGCTTTTTTTAAATCAATATGATTATAACCAACAGTTCTAGTTAATAAATATTTAACGCCATATTCTTTCATTTTTAATAAATTTTGCTCATAACAGTCACAATTAGCACGAACCATTACTGCTTCATGTCCCTTTGCCGTTTCAATATTATCCTTTGTTAAATACTCTTCAATTAACGTTAAATCATATCCATAATTTTTATTTAATGTTTCAAAAAAAAGCTTTTCTGTTTTACGAACACCATAACAAACCATTTTAATTTTTTTTGCCATATTTTTATTCCCTTTCTTTTGTTTATATTTTAACTAAATAACGGTGTTGCGCCAATCGCTGTAGTAATAATTACTCAAAATGGTAATGAAATAATTGAAAATAATGTAGCAATTAATGTTAAATTACTTGTTAACAATGGCTGTTTTTTATAAGCAATTGAATAGGCAACAATAACTGATGTTGGGGGGGCTGCTAACATGATTACAATAACGCCTAATCCAACAGTATCTAATTTTCATGCTCCAGTTTCTTTTCCAATTGCCGCAACTGCACAAACTAATGCTAAACCAAATAATGGTGCAAAAATAATTTTCATTACCATTCCAAATCATACTTTTTTATCTTGTGCAGCATCTTTAAAATTACCTTTTGCTAAAGTAATTCCAATTGCCAATCATGCTAATGGCGTACATAATGCCTCTAAAGTTTTTGTTACTTTAAACAATGGTGGAAATGTATTATCTAATCGTAATGGTGAAAAATATTGACCACTAGTAATATCATTTTGATCAGGAACAATAGCAATTCCAGGAATTAATTGTGTAACTCAAAAAATAAATCCAACCATAGTTGCAATTAAAATTGGATTTAAAAAAATCTGCTTTACATTCTTTATTAAATTTTCTCTTTTTATTACTTTCATTTCTGATTTAATTTGTGCATATCCATCAGTATTTAGTTTTGTATCAACAATAAAATCAGCACCAGTTTGTCCTTTTGTTACTACTGCTGCTTTAATAGGTTTGCTCATTACAATAAACCCTAATGAATATAAAAATATTCGATATGGAATATTAAAAATATTAGCCGGTAAGGTGGCAGCTCCATTATCAAATAGTGCTGTTACTACAGGAATTCCAAAAAATGTTGTTGAAGCAAATACAGTACACATTGCTAATGTATCTTGAATATCCTTATCATATTTAATATAAAAATATTTAGCAACTATTCCCAGTATCATATAGAATAAAAAACCAACTAGTAAAATTGCAACTTGCGTTTTAACTTGCTCTGTTGTTGTATTTGTCATAAAACCATCAAAAGCTAAAGATGGTAAACCAACAACCATAACAATTTTAATTAAAACCGCTTCTCAGTCTTTTTTAAATGTCCCTCTCTTCGTTAAAAATCAACCTAAAAAAATTACAAATATCGTTGCTAAAATTGCACTTCAAAATCCTCAAGCTTTTAATGTATTTATAACAGCTTGACCAACATCAGCTTGTAAATAAAATTGCATATTTCTTTCTATTTCTCCCTTCTTTAATACTTTCTCCTTTCTCTAAAATCTAAGTATTTTGTAACTACTTATGTGTTATTATATAACTTTCAAATAAAAAATAAAACTAATTTACCAAATTTTCAATATTGTGTATAGAGTAATAAATTTGGTAAATTAAAGTTGTAATATTTTTTTAAAGTTATAGACCCATTCTTTTCATAGTTCTAGCTGGTGATTTTTGTCTATTATCTTCTTCTGGAATAAATCCATTTACTCTAGTTTCACTAGTTTCTTTTTCTAACTCTTTTAGTTTATTTTTTCATTCTTGAAATTCTGATCATATTTCTTTTGTTTTTTCTTCGGATTCAATTTGATACTTTTCTTTTTTATTTTCAGTAAAAACATCTTTTATTTTTTTTATATGTTTAGGTTCTAAATATTTTGAAAATGCAATATTTTCTTGTCATTTTTCGTTTCATTTATTGATTGATTGGTAATATTTTTTTGAAAATTTATTTCTTTTAAATTTTCGATTTAATTCTTTTTTGCAAGTTTTAAAAGTTTTTGATTCATTTTTTTCTCTAGTTTGTAGCAAACAGTTTAAAATTCTTTCTTCTATTACTTCTTTTGAATTTAAAAATATGTCTTTTAAATATTGAACTTCTTCTTTTAAATTATTTGAGTTATTTTCTAGTTCTTTTATTTTTTGTTCTAATTCAAGTTGATACTTGTCTTTTACAATTGAAGACATTACTGGTCTTAATTTTTTAGCACATTCACATAAAATTTTGTAACAAATACCAGCAACAATACCAGCAATAGTAAAAGGTAATCAACCCATAATAGCACTTGACACAACAAATGTACTAATTATTGGTGTGATAATTATTTTAGCAATAGGAGATGTGGCACCCCACGCAATAAAAAATATTAAACCATGAAAAATCTTTCATATAAACCTTTTAAAAATTCAATATTTATCTTGTACTTCTTCTGTAATATTATCTTGTTTTTGATTTGTAATAGTTCTTACAAATTCTAAAAATGGTGTTCTAATGATAGTTGTATGTTTAGATTCTTTTTTTATAAGCTCTTCATTATTTTTAATTTCATTTAAAAATTGCTTATAACGTAAATGTCTAATTTGTTGAACAATTTCATTATTTTCAAAATAAATTAATAATTCTCAAACTTTTTTTCTTTTATCATCATGTAATCTTAATAAAAAAAAGGTTTTATCTTTTATTTTTACTATTTCATCATAAATAAAATAGTTTTCATTATTTGGTTTTTCGATAATTGTTCTAAATTGAAAACATTTTTTATCTTTTTCATCAAAATGATTTTCAAATTTACATGTTTCACCATGATGTCAATTTTGATGACACCTAATAAAATTTTTAGTAAATCATGTTAAATCTGCTACATTTCTTAATTCTTCTTCAATAATAGTTTTTGTTTGTAAACTCATTTTGATTCCCCCTTATTTAAATAAAAACCCATTATTTTAAAAATAAAAAACAATAGGTTTATTTAGTTTACACTTATTTTTGCTAAAGTTTTAAAATTATGCAATAAACTTTTTAATATTTTTCAAATATAGAAAAAAAGATTTCAATTGAAATCTTTTTTCCATATAATATTTTTTACAAGTTTGGTAAATTTAATTTAGATTTAACTGTTGATGATTGAGTTTGTAAATCAATTGCGTTGATATCTTTTTTTTCAATGTCATCAAAATCACTATCACATTCTAAATTACTTTCTAATTCATTAATTTTGTATTTTAATCTTTCTGCCAAATTCATATTGGAACTTTCAATATCATTTATTTTAAATCATTTTCCATCAAATAATAACTCATATACTATTGTTTCTTCAGATTTATCATTTGTATTTAATAAACCAGAATAATTAGATTCCTCTTTATTTGGATTTTTCAAAGTAATACTTAATTTATACATACCAAATGATAAACATAGTTCATCAATGGATAAAGAAATATTTTGAGTTCAAATTATTTGCTTAGAATCTTTATTAATACAATTCAATACTACTGACTGTAACCATTCTTTTTCTAATCCTAATAATTGCTTTGAAATAGTTATTTCTGTTGTTAATTCTTTACGAAATACTTGTGTTGCTGCTACTTAAAGTATTTTTAACGCAGCTGCTTTTTTATTAGGTGATGTTTTTAACTTTAATCTATCTAAATGACTAATCTTTGTTTGACTTTTTTCTTTATTCATAAATTTTCTCCATTCAAATTAATAATCTTATTTAATTTTATTATATGACCAAGTTCTCCATTAATGCCTAATATTTTAACTATTAATAAATTCATTATTTAAATAACATAGTTATTCGAAAATTATTATTTTTATTTATTTTACTGTTTTATTTAACATATCTTTTTATCTTCCTTTTCTCTAAAACTTTAATTTAATAAAAATTCCTAATATAGATAAATTTCTATATTAGGAATTAACTTTATTAAATTAGTAATTAAAATTATAGTTTATTTTTTTAATCTATCAATAAATATGCTTGTTACTAATTTTATTAACATTATAAAATGAAAGTAAATATTATCATCTTAATAAAAAGACTTTCATTTTATTTAAAAAACCAATATTAATAGAATAATATATTAATATTATTCATTTTTCCAGTCCAATTAATTACACGACACTATCTTAATTTTTAATTTGATATAATTATAAAAAGAGTAAGTATATTAAAAATAGATTGGGGTATTTTTATGATAGAGGAAATAAATTCTAGTTCAATGAAAGAACCAAAAATTTATCGTATTGGTCTATATAGCAAATTAACAATTCTTATTAATGGCCTTCTAATTACCACAAGTTTAATGATAGGTTGGGCTTTATGAGCAACTATTGGTCGAGATGCAGTTGATAACTATATTAAATGATTCAATAATCCACAACAACCTAATTCTAATTTACAAATTAGTTTCAATATAATAAGTATTATTGTTTTCATAGTCTCTGGTTTATCTTTAGCATTAGTAGTCGTACCTTTTATTTTTTTAAAAACTAAAAATAGTGTATCAGCACTTTTTTGTTTAATAAGTTTTATTTTTTCAGCAATATTTGTTATCTTTCTTATTGTATTTTTTATTTTTAGATTTAAAACTTTTACTTTCTTAGCTAATAAAAAAGACGGCGAAATAATAAATACAACTGGTAACTTTCTAATAGCTTTTTTACCATGAATGTTGGCTGAACTATTTGCAATACTTTTATTAATCCACAGTCTTTGATTAATTATTAATATTACCTCTAAATACAAATCAAATACACTATTAATGCCTATTGCTAAACCAAAAGCAAAACAAGAAACAGTAATAGCAAAACAAGAAGTTGATGATACGATAACGCTTCCTAACGTCGTACCAATACCAGTAACTCAAAATAATGAAGAACAACAAATAGCAAACCAAGAAACTAACAATAGTGTTCTTAAACAAGATCTAACACAAGAAAAAATAATCACTAACCCTTCAACAGCAACTGTCCATTATACTAATCATGAACTATCACAAACACCAACGCAAGGTGCCTATCATGCCGAAACTGTTTCACCAACACCAGGTACTCTTACTAATCTTAAATCCGAATCTATTACAAATGAAGAAGAAATAAATGATAATATTGAAAATACAACAATATATTCAGAACCAACAGTTGAAAAAACAAGTGTAGAAGATACAACAATATATTCAAAATCACCAACAACAGAAAGTAATATTAATACCGAAACTAATTACCAACCAAAAAATCAAGGTGGTTTTGATGTTAAAGACAGTAGTTATTCTGAATCTGAAACATCTAATTTTAATGAACAAGCAACAACAATAACTGTTGAAGAAACACAACCAATAATAGATAAAACAAACACAAAAACAAAAAAAGAAACAATCGAAGTGCAAAAAGTTACTACTCACCATTGAACATTAGAACAAATTGAAGCTGTTTGAGAAAAAGCGGAAATAATTGATGGTGTTAGTGATAAATTATATCGTAAAGATTATAGTGGTGCTTGAATGTTTCGTGATTCATTTACCACTGATTATAGCGCAGCAGATAACTTAGAAACTTACTCTTGAACTATTGTTCTACATCGTCCTACTAGTCAACAAGGAACAACTGAATTATATAATCTAGATCCAATGAATATTGTTAATGCAAAAAGTAAAGGTGAAAATTACCCTTCTTGAAAAACTAAAATTTCTTCAAAAGGAAATAAAAATATTGCGAAAGAACAACATTGAAAAGCAAGAACATAATAAATGGATGGGTTACACTTTATTGGACACTAATTACGTAGACAAGTTCACAAATTAGTTAAAAGAAAGGAAAATAATTATGGCCAATATTAACTCATATTCAGATGAATTTAAAAAACAAATAGTAGCTTTATATCAAAGTGGCAAGTCAGTATCTTGTCTTGTTAAAGAATATAACGTTACAAGAGCGGCTACTTATAAATGAATTAAGCAATTTACTAATTCAGGCAGTTTTAAAACCAAAGATAATCTTTCTGATTTAGAAAAACAATTAATTCAAGCAAATAAAGAATTAAAACAATTACGAATGGAAAATGATATTTTAAAGCAAGCAGCACTAATAATAGGCAGAAAATAGAAATTATTGCAAATAATAAATCTAAATATAAAATTCGCACAATGTGTCGTTTTTTAAAACTCTCTAAATCAACATATTATTTTAATTTAAAGAAAAAAAATAAAAATCAAAATAATATTTATGATGAAGCTGTTATTAGTGCTTTTAAAGAAAATAAAGAAGTTTATGGTACTAGAAGATTAAAAGTCATACTAGCAAACCAAGAAATTTATTTATCACGCAGAAAAATTAAACAAATTATGAATAAGCATAATTTAATATCAAAATACACTAAATTATCATTCAAAAATCATCATAATAAAGTCAATGATAGTCAAATTACCAATCTTGTTAATAGAAACTTTAATAATAAAATTAAAAATGAAGTTATTGTTAGTGATTTAACTTATGTTCAAGTTAATGGTAAGTGAAACTATATTTGCTTATTAATAGACCTATTTAACCGCGAAATTATTGGACATAGTGTAGGTACTAAAAAAGATGCATCATTAGTATATCAAGCATTTATGCACTCAAATCGCTGTTTAAAAGATATTGAAATATTTCATAGCGATCGCGGTAACGAATTTAATAATAAAACTATTGATAAACTTTTATTAGCATTCAACATAACTCGATCTTTAAGCAAAAAAGGCTGTCCTTATGACAATGCTGTTGCTGAAGCAACTTTTAAAACTTTCAAAACTGAATTTATTAATGATAAAAATTTTACATCATTAATCAAATTAAAATTAGAATTATTTGATTATATCAATTGATACAACAACATAAGAATTCACAGCACCTTAAACTACCTAACTCCAGTTAATTATCAAAAACAAGTGTCTACCAAAAAACAGTCCTAAAAAGGGTTGCCATTCCAAAATATAGTATCATTTATTTATGAATACACAAACTACTATTGAACATTTATATATAGAAATACCTAATTTTAAACATGAAGTAAATACTAACTATTCTTATTTTATAGAAAGTATTAAAAAAGAATTAACACATATAATAAATAAATACCAATTAAACTTAAAAACAATTTATCTTGCTAACAAAAATAAGTCAGTTTTACCAATTATTTTTTTAGAACAATTATTAATACTACTTAAACCATTGACAACCACTATCAAAGAATACAACTTTGAATGTACTATTAATAATACTAATTTCACAACTCTACAATTATTTTCCAAATTTCAAATTAATCGTTTAATTTGAAAAATAATTAGTTTTCAAAATCAATTAAATAACAAATTTAATTATCAACAAAGTATAAAAATTATTAATGATGCTATTAACTTAAAAATTAATAATTTCTCAATTGATTTAAAATATAATCTTCCTCATCAAACAGTAATTGATGTTAATAATGATTTACAAATATGTATGCAATTAAAAACACCTCATATTAGCTATGATAGTTATAATCACAAACAAAATCTTACTATTAAAAGATACATTAATAATTTCTTAAAAAAACACAAATATGATAACTATGAATACTATAGTTATAGTAAAAATACTAATAATCAATCAAAATATATTATTGCATATTGTTTATTAGAAAACTATTATGGAATTGGTCCAAATGCTGTTTCATATATTAAAACAGAAGATAAAGCAATAATAATTACTAATAGCAATAACATTAATAATAACAATCAAAAAAATAGTATCTTATCAACAAATGAAATTTTAATCCAAAAATTAATACAAGGTTTATTACTAAAAAGGGGAATAAAATTTAACAAAAGTGATAACATTCTAGAGCAGCCACTGATTAGTAAATTAATCAAAAATAAACAAATAAAAATAAAAAATAATCATTTATCTTGCACAAATAGTTCCTGATTATTGTTAAATGATTTAATAGTTGATATTATAACTAATACTACTATTTAAATTTATATATCAAGGAGTGAATAAATATGAAATTCAATGAAAAATTGTTAAAAGAAAAATATTTTCCGCAAGCACTAACAAAAATAAAAGAAATTGTTAAAATTCAATCATATGCTCAACCACCCACAACAACAGCACCTTATGGGCCTGGTGTTAAAGAAGTATTAGATTATGCTATTAATTTAGGGCAAGAATTAGGTTTTAAAACTTATCGTGACAAAAACAATAAATATGGATATTTAGAATATGGTGAGGGTAAAGAAATATTTGCCATATTAGGTCATCTTGATGTTGTACCACCAGGTAATTTAGAAGAATGAAAAATTTCACCTTTTTCGCCAGAAATTATTAATGATATTTTATATGGACGAGGTGTATTAGATGATAAAGGTCCAACAATTATTATTCTATACTGTTTAAAATATTTAAAAGATCATGGTTATCAACCAAATCGTCGAATTAAAGTTATCTTTGGTTTAACTGAAGAAACAACATGAGATTCAATTAACACATATATGAAGCAAGAAGGTACTCCAAATTTTGGTTTTACTCCTGATGGTATGTTTCCGCTAGTATATGCTGAAAAAGGAATTATTAACTTAGATATTATTGGTACAGGTCATAAATCCATTGTTATTAATGCAGGTGATGCTTACAATGTCACTTGTTCTACTAGTAATATTAATGGTGTTGATATTGAATCATTTGTTAAAATTGGGAAAAATAAGAACTATCGAATTGAAAATAATAATCAACAAATTACCATTCATGGTAAACCAGCACATGGGTCACGACCAGATGAAGGAATTAATGCAGGATTAAGAAGTTTATTAATTTTAAATGAACTTAAAATTGAACACAATCTAATTAAATTTGTTGGTGATATTTTACAAGAAGATACTGCTTTAACAAAATATTTTGGTGATTTAGATGATGAATCTGGAAGTTTTACTATTAATGTTGGCATCGTTGAAATTAATAGCAAAAATTCAAAATTAGGATGTAATATCCGTATTCCAGTTAAAACTGATTTACAAGAAATTTTAAATAGATTAACAAAAATATTAAAACCTTATAATTTAACAATAAAACAACAACATTATGATAAACCATTATATATGCCACAAGAATCAACAATTATTATTAAATTAATGGAAATTTATCAAGAAGTTACTGGTGATAAAAAAGCAAAACCAATTACAATTGGTGGTGGAACTTATGCTAGAGCAATGCCAAATTGTGTAGCATTTGGTGCAATATTTGATCATACTAACTCAACTGAACATCAATATAATGAATGTATTAAAGTTGACGAATTATGAAAATCAATGTTAATTTATGTACGTGCTATTAGTACACTGGGAAGTTTAGAAATTGGTAAATTATAAAAAAAGTTAGAATAGTTTATTCTAACTTTTTTTATTTTCATTCAAATAAATTTTATGCAATTGAAGGATTTCTAGGACAACCACCAAATGCAGGACCATTAATACTATTAATAACACTCACCAATTCATCATTAAAGTTATTAGTTAATTGTCGTTCATCACTACTATTAATACTCATATAATTACTATTAGTTACTATTTCCTCTAATTCATTATTTGGAGTAGACTTAAAAAATTTCTGTCATTGTTTTTTAGCATATTTATTTAATACTTTATTACCAATAGTATCATTGATAATTAAACCAAACATAATAGCAAACATTGGAACTTGAAAAAATGTAGATTCAAATTCTGGTAATCTATCAGCAGTATACATAACAGCTGCAGTTTTAATTGCATTATCTATTATAGTTGCTATTACCATTGCTGTTAAATAACCACCACTTTTTAAAAGACTCATACATTTTGATTGTTGAGAAAATAATGATTCTAACTCATCATTTTCATTAATATTATTATTTAAACAATTAAAATATCTTTTGAAAGCAAACCACATATGTGTTTTTGTTAAATATTCTATACCCTTATCTATTAAGATAGAAGTATAACATAAAACTTCTGCTCGTATAATTGTTGATAAAATATTTGGTCCATAAATAATTTTACTTCAATATTCAGCTAAACTAGTTAAAGAACCAACTGAATACATACTAGAAGCAGTAATCATAAAATGATTCGAAATTCAATATCCAACTTTTGCTATTAGCATTTTTCCAAAAATAGATGTTTTTGAAAGACATGAATAACCTTCTTCAACACCAATTTCGGAATATAAAGATAAAAGTGGACTCATTTCTTGATCAGCAGTTCTATTAAATACTGTTCTTCCTTCTTGTCAAATTTTTTCTGCTCCCCATTTTCATAAATTCATTGCTTGTGTACTAATTACCAATTGTACTGGAGTTACTCCAAAATCAACTAAATTATTTAAAGGATTTACTTTATTTCAATCAAATGATCCAATACTAGTAACTGCTACCTGAAATACTCGTTGTACAGTTTTCAAACCAACTGCTGCTGTTAATAAACCAGCTGTTCCAATTATTTTTTTAGTATCTGTTCATATTAAACTACTTCAACTATTATTAATAGTATTTGCTTCTATATTACTATCTATATCATTATTTATTAATAACTCTTCTTCTTGTGGCATTTTTTCTCTTCTCTCTATTTCTTTATTAAAACATAAAAAACACATTAGTAACAAACTTTACAAAAGTGGTTATAAACCATATTTTGTTAAATTGCTTTTATGTGTTTTAACATTAGTATAAAGGATTATCACTTAATAATCAATATGTAAATTCAATAATTTAAAAATATTTATTTGGGTATTTATTATATATTTGTTACAATTATTAAGCATTTATGAAAAGTACTAAGGAGTAATAAAATGACAGAAAAAAAACGCATTGTTGTTGGTATGAGTGGTGGAGTTGATTCATCAGTAACAGCAGCACTTTTACAAGCAGAAGGCCATGAAGTTATTGGTCTTTTTATGCGTAATTGAGATTCACTTTTAAATAATGATTTACAAGGTAACAATAATCAAGATATTTGTCCACAAGAACAAGATTATCTTGATGCTTTAGCTGTTTGCCAAAAATTAAATATTAAATTAGAAAGAATTGATTTTGTTAAGGAATATTGAGATAATGTTTTTACTTATTTTCTTGAAGAATTTAAAAAAAGCCGTACTCCCAATCCCGATATTTTATGTAACAAATATATTAAATTCGATGCTTTTTTAAAATATGCACAAAAAAATTTACAAGCAGATTATATTGCAATGGGGCACTATGCACGAATTAACTACAACCCAATTACTAAACAATATCAGTTATTAAAAGGAATTGATGATAATAAGGATCAAAGTTATTTTTTATGTCAATTAACACAAAAACAATTAAAATATAGTTTATTTCCTTTAGGTAATAAAACTAAAACTGAAGTTAGGGAATTAGCAAAAATATATAATTTACCAACAGCAACAAAAAAAGATTCTACTGGCATATGTTTTATTGGTAATCGTAATTTTCAAACATTTTTAACAAATTATTTACCAGCTAATCTGGGCAAAATTGTTGATATTAATACCAAAACTACTATTGGTAATCACAATGGTGTTTACTACTATACACTTGGCCAAAGAAAAGGTATTAATCTTTCAGGAATGAAAGTTCCGTATTTTGTTGTTGAAAAAGATGTTACTAATAATATCCTTTATGTTGCTAATGATAATGAAAATAAATGACTAATGAATAGCGGTTGTACTGTTAAATCATTGAATTGAATTAATAATAGTACATTAAAAAACTCTTTAAAATGTAATGCAAAATTTCGCTATCGTCAATCTGATGTTGCTGTTATTATTAATTTTATTAATAATGATGAAATTAAGGTTGAATTTTCAGAAAAGATACGCGCTATTACGCCTGGTCAAACCGCTGTTTTTTATGATGGTGATATTTGTCTTGGTGGTGGAGTTATTGACCAAATATTTCGCTAATCAATTATTAAAAAACTAATATAAATAATAAAATTTTAATTACATATTTTTTTATAATTTTCAAGATTCAAAAATTACTATTAAACTATTTTTTTAGTTTTTAGATACTTTTATTGCATTTTCTTTTTTACGTTCTTAAAATATAAAATAACCTATTATTATAAAAGTTATAGAAAAAAACAAAAAGGAGAGTTTTAATGAAAAAAATATTAACAATATTAACTACCTTAGCATCTACAATAACTATTGAAAATTGTATTAGTAATTTTAACTTAAGGACAATCACATTACAAAATGATTGTTTTAAAAAAAATAATGTTCATCAAAGCAATAATGATTTTATTTTTTCTGATTTATATAAAAATAATAAAGGCGAAATATATTCAATAACTAATGATGGTATTTATAAATATACTAATGATAAAAATACATTCATAAAAATAAAAGGCATAAATGGATTAATAATAAGCTTAAAATTTGACGCAAAAGATAATATTTATGCTTTAAAAACTAATGGCATTTATAAATGTCTAGTCAATAAAAATGAATTTAAAAAAATAGGAGGTATCTATTTAAGTCAAGCAGATAATTTTAGAATATATTTACTTTTTTCAAAAAAAATGTTTATGCTTTAACAACTGAATATAATGATTATCATAATAAAATAATTTATAAACTTTTAACTAATGAAAATGAATTTATTTTAATTGACTATAAAACAGAAATAAATAATAACTATAATATTGAATCATACCGTTTTGCTGTTGATAATATTGGAAATATTTATATATTAAGTAAAAACTGAAATAATAACACAACAATTGTTTATAAATATTTATTTGAAAAAAACAGTTTTATAGAATTAAATGGTTTACCAACAAAAAATATTATAAACAGTAGCGTTGATCTAAGAGTTGATAGTAAAAATAATATTTATATATTAAACTTACATAATAAATTTTATAAATGCTTAGCTAATGAAACTCAATTTAAAGAAATTTTATTAATAAATAATAATAATAATAATAACATTCAGATAAGTACTATAGTATTTGATAGTGAAAACAATATTTATGTTGCACAAACTGATGGTGTTTATAAATGTCTATCTAACAAAATGAAATTAAAAAAAATGACAATAGAAGATAATTACACACCAAGAAGCATATCAATTGATAAAAATAATAATATTTATCTAATAGATATTGATGGTCATATTTATAAATGCTTAGCTAATGAAATGGAATTTAAACGTATATTAGGATGACCAGGCATGCCATGTACTTTATTATTTGATAAAAATAATAACACTTATACTTGATTTAAAAACGGAATTTATAAGTGTTTAACTAATGAAATGGAATTTAAACAAATGACAGGATTAGCAAGATCTATTACAAATGTAAAATTTGATGATAAAGATAATATTTATGTATTAGCTAAAAAAAATTATCCTTATAAATGCTTAGCTAATGAAATGAATTTTAAAGAAATTTGTAATAAACAAACATTCAATGATGAAAATCAATTTGAAGTAACGTATCGTTTTGCTGCTCACGATTGAATAATTATAAAAATTAGTTATGATATTTTTTTGAATATGGAACAAATATATAATGATGAAAATCAAAGTAATTTTCAAAAATTATTTTATAACATTATTATTGATTTTACTAAAAAAGATGAGACTGGGTTTGCTGGTGGTATTTTAGAATCAGATTATACTACAGCAATTTCAATAATAATTGAACATTTTGAAGAAATTAATCAATTTTTTAAAACTTTATCACAAGGTCAAGGTATAAAAATTATTACAAATAGAATTGGATCATGAGATAAAAATGATAATATGGGAATATTTAATCAGTAAAACCTAATTATAATTAAGTAATATTTAGTTTTTATTTTGATATTTTTTTCTAAAATTAAATTGTAAAAAAATATTAATTTAAAATTCGTGGTTTAGATTGAAAAGTATTACTAATACCATTATTACTACTATTACTATCAACAGTATTATTTATAATTGGCTTAATACGTATATCAAATAAAGTAATAGCAACATTTTTAATACTAATAAAAAATTGCTTTAAAAAATCTAATTGTTCAAATGTAAAATTTAGTTCTTGATTAGTAATCAAATCATTAATTTTTTTAATATCATAATTATTTTCATAATACACAGCAAAATTATCACATTGATTTTGTTTGATCAACATAAAAAAAGAATCAATAGTATTATTATCCAACTCTTCAATTGGTAATGCTTTTAAAATTTTAGGTTCAGTATCATTATAAGTTGTTGTTACTTTATATAAAATTTTTAAATCATTATCAATTTTATATTTTTCTAATTTATAATTTTTTAATTGATTGTTATCATTAACATAATATGATTTGTTTGCCATTTGATTACCACCTTTAAATAAAATAAATCATTTTTCAATTTAAATAAATGAAAAGAGATTTAAAAAATCAAGTATTAGTTCTTATTTAATTTTACAACTAAATTATTTAGAAATAAAGTAAATCTATAATAAAATAATATATTTTATTATAGATTTAAATTTAATTTATATTAATTAGAAAATTTATTATTTGCCTGGAGTTCCAACAGCCATTTTTTGTGCAAGAATAACACTATCAAAATGTAACTGTAAAAATGCGGGTTCACCATCATTAAAAGTTTTTATTTCTTCTGTGCCGGTAGGTGAACTAAAAAAATGAGTTGTAAAAGATGTATTTAATACTTTAAGTAAAGACTTAAACTTTGTTTTGTTTAATTCATCAGTAAACTCTAATTTAAAACCAGAAGTTGGCTGATCGGCCTTGAATCCTTGATCAGCAGTTAGTTTTAAATCATTTAAAGGTTCTTTTATAATATTACTTGTTATTACCTTTGAAACATTTAAATTTGCTGCCTTTATATTAATATTATAAGATTTAACAAGCTTAGCAGCAGTTTTGTTACTCATAATATCAATTTGACAAATACCATCCGCTACTTTAAAGTCAGTTGTATCAGCAACTGATAATTCACCTGGAACAGCAGTTTTAATTGTTACAATTAAATTGGTAATAGCATCAACATCGGGTTCTGAATAATCATTATCTTGATTACCAGATGTAAATCCCAATTCCCTTAAAAAGGTTGCAGAATCAGTATTTTTTGCTTTCCATTTACCATCAGTAGAACCTTCAACTAATAACTTTTCTTTAAACAACTTGGATGGGTTACACTTTATTGGACACTAATTACGTAGACAAGTTCACAAATTAGTTAAAAGAAAGGAAAATAATTATGGCCAATATTAACTCATATTCAGATGAATTTAAAAAACAAATAGTAGCTTTATATCAAAGTGGCAAGTCAGTATCTTGTCTTGTTAAAGAATATAACGTTACAAGAGCGGCTACTTATAAATGAATTAAGCAATTTACTAATTCAGGCAGTTTTAAAACCAAAGATAATCTTTCTGATTTAGAAAAACAATTAATTCAAGCAAATAAAGAATTAAAACAATTACGAATGGAAAATGATATTTTAAAGCAAGCAGCACTAATAATAGGCAGAAAATAGAAATTATTGCAAATAATAAATCTAAATATAAAATTCGCACAATGTGTCGTTTTTTAAAACTCTCTAAATCAACATATTATTTTAATTTAAAGAAAAAAAATAAAAATCAAAATAATATTTATGATGAAGCTGTTATTAGTGCTTTTAAAGAAAATAAAGAAGTTTATGGTACTAGAAGATTAAAAGTCATACTAGCAAACCAAGAAATTTATTTATCACGCAGAAAAATTAAACAAATTATGAATAAGCATAATTTAATATCAAAATACACTAAATTATCATTCAAAAATCATCATAATAAAGTCAATGATAGTCAAATTACCAATCTTGTTAATAGAAACTTTAATAATAAAATTAAAAATGAAGTTATTGTTAGTGATTTAACTTATGTTCAAGTTAATGGTAAGTGAAACTATATTTGCTTATTAATAGACCTATTTAACCGCGAAATTATTGGACATAGTGTAGGTACTAAAAAAGATGCATCATTAGTATATCAAGCATTTATGCACTCAAATCGCTGTTTAAAAGATATTGAAATATTTCATAGCGATCGCGGTAACGAATTTAATAATAAAACTATTGATAAACTTTTATTAGCATTCAACATAACTCGATCTTTAAGCAAAAAAGGCTGTCCTTATGACAATGCTGTTGCTGAAGCAACTTTTAAAACTTTCAAAACTGAATTTATTAATGATAAAAATTTTACATCATTAATCAAATTAAAATTAGAATTATTTGATTATATCAATTGATACAACAACATAAGAATTCACAGCACCTTAAACTACCTAACTCCAGTTAATTATCAAAAACAAGTGTCTACCAAAAAACAGTCCTAAAAAGGGTTGCCATTCCAACTTATCTTTAATAAGATTAGTAGAGTCAGCAGTGATAATACAAGTTCCAAGATTATCAAAATTTATTACTTCATCAATTATACTTGTATTTTCATCACTATATCATCCTAATAATTCTGCATATTTGCCATTTAATTGCGGATTATTAGGAATATTTGAACCATTATTACCGCATGCAACAACTGAAGGAGTTGCTCCTGCTGTTAATGCAAGGGCACCCATTAATCTTAATATATTTTTCATATTCACATATACCTCCAATAATATTCTTTAAACTTATTATAATAACTATAAATTAACAACTTAGTTACTTTTTTCCAAATATAATATCATATAATAAGTTATCCAATATTTATTGGATACTATATGTTTATAATGTTTAAAAATATGAAAAAAATAAACATTTTGTAAAATAAAATACTCCTTTTAAATTAAAAGGAGTATTAATATTATTTTTATTTTATAAAATTATGCAAGTGTTAATTCAGTTTTTGCTTCAAAAGTAACATCACCAGTTTTATAAGTTATTTCTAATTTATCACCAGCAGCTCAAGCAGCACCAGCAGCAGTAATTGTTCCTAAATTTGCCCCAATTTTTAAAGCAGTTAGAGTATTTAAAGCAGTAAACTGTTTTACTTGATCTGATTCTCCTTTAATTTGTATTGGTTCTCCTGGTTTTTTTGCAGTTTCTGGAATTGTAGTACCATCTACAAACATAATTTTTTGATTTGTAGTAACATCAGTATCTACTATTTTAATTTCAGCAGCTATTGTAGTAAGAGCAGCAGCAATAACACCTTTTGTTTTATCAGCTTTTAACTTAATACCATAAACATCACCAAGTGCCTCTTCACCTTTTTTAAATTGGAAATTAAAAGTACCACCAGTAATAGCATAATCTTTACCATCATCCATTTTAGCTAATTCTGGTTTAAAATCAGTAACTGCACCAGTAATTTTATCTAATTCTTCTTTATTAAATTTTCCATCTTTAGCTGTTTGTTTTAATTTACCAGTAAGAAAATCAGCACATGCTTGATTAGCAGCTTTATTATCTTCTCCTAATAATGCATTAGCTTTAATTGGTGTTTTTAAAGCATCAACAGTTCAAGTAACATTATCCTTGACAGTTGTATCAAGTGAAGCTGCTTGTACACCTTCTCCTTTATCATCTGTTAACCCTAATTGTTTTGATACTTCTACGTTCATGGCTACACCAGCTTTATCACCACAAGCAACAACTGAAGTAGTAGCTGCTATTGTTAATGTTAATGCACCCATTAATCTTAATATATTTTTCATATTCATATATAGTACCTCCAATAATATGACTTTTGAACTACAAATACAATAACCACAATTTAGAATTACTTCTAAACATAATATTGAAATGAATCCAATTAACATTATACATCATATTTTACTTTCTACCATCAATATACTTTATAATAATATAAAAAAATATTCATTATTAACACCTTTAATATTACTATAAAAATTTGTCAATAATAATAAATACTAAAAATGTATTAGTTATTATAACTAATACATTTTTAAACTTTTTTTATTCTTCATCTTCACGCCATTCGCCTTCTGACATCAATAATTCTTTACGTACATTTTTAGCAATTATATAATTAGGGTTTTTATCATCACCATTAATTAAAACATTACGTACTAAATAATTTTCAATTTCATTTTGTAGATTTTTTGCAACAAAAGGTCAATCATCTTTCACTCTAAATTCGCTATCCAATTCTTCTTGTAATTTAGGATTTGTAAGCATTCTTTTTCTTTGCATTGGTTTATAATAAGCAAAGTATCAAATTAGAGCAAACGCAATGCTAGCAATTAAATAAACTAATTGTAAAACATTAGAAGTTATATCAGATATTCCTTTTGTAGTATCAGTTCCACCTTTACCAATAAGATTTGCTCCTGAAATTAAACCATTGATTAAAGATCTTAATCATTCTTCAAATTGTCAAACTAAGAAAAGTGTTGCTGCAAGTCAAATAATAATTTCAAAAATATTCTTTTTCAATTTCTTTTCTATAGACAGTTTAATTGCAATGGAAAGTACAAAAACATAAATAATAACCATAATAATACCGGCTTCAGCAGTTAATGTTCCATAATTAACAATCGAACTTAAAACTAATTGTCCATCCTTATAAACAGGATGTAACGTATCAACTATTACTCCAATAATATCAGGTAAAATTAATCATACAAAAGCTGAAGAAAAAGTAATAATTAAATTTAATCTAGAAGCTTTAAACGGAATGTTATCTTTTGATAATTCTTTATATTTAGGTGAAATATACCCCTCAACAGATAATGGTTCTAAAATAGCACCACTATATAAAGCATTTTGCATTCCAGCATTAGACTTTAATGAAATAGTACAAATTAACATTACAAGGATACCAATTATTCCTAATCATTGTGCATGAGCTTTATCACCTAAAATTTTAAAAATACTTAAGTTGGGATTATCTGAAAAATTGCCAGCAACAGCACCAATCATAAGAATTGTTACTGCCATATAAAAAATAGTAGATAAAATCATAACAATAACTAATGAACGACTAATATTTTTTTCAGGATTTCTAACATTTTTACCAATTGTTGAATAGGTTTCAAATCCTAAAAAGAAAAAGAAACACATGGCAAAAGCTTGTGAAAAGTTATTAGCAGTTAATTGTTGATGAGAAGTAGTCATATCTCAATTTGAAGTTCCTGCCATCACAAATAATATAATAGTTGCTATGATTAATAAAAAAGTTGTTCCTCATTTTAAATAACTAGAAATATTCACAAATTTTTTAAATGCAGCCATTCCTAAAAACAATACACAAGAAGCTAAACCATAAATTAGAATTCCAATCAAATCTAATCCTAAATGTTGTCATACTCCTCAATTAGCATATAAAAAAGAAGATGGATCAGTAAAGTTAATTCTAATCATTGATACAATTTGTGAACTAACTATAACAGGTAAAGTAGCATACTGTAAAAAAGAAATTAATCAACCTCAAAAGCGACCATAACTACTTCTAACATAAATATAAGCAGCACCATTATTACCTGGATGTACTCTTGAAAGTCTTGAGAAAGCTCAAGCACAAGTTCCTGCAATTAAACCTTCTACTAAAAAAATTCAAATCATATGAGAACCTAAATTTAAACTATCTTTATTAATTAAAATTGCAAAGTTAGCAGTAAAAGTAATTCCAACAGTATAATTAAAACCAAACCAGACTAATTCTGATAAAGTTAATTTATGATTTGTCCTTTCTTTTTTCTTAAAAAGTTTTAACATAATATTCTCCTTTCAATTATAATAATTATATACCTTTAAAGTGATTTCATTAATTAATGAAATAGTCAATAAAATCAAAAAAATAAAAAAATATATGTAATTTATAATAACTAATTTTATTTTAAAATACTACTAATATTTAATTAAATTTTCAAATAATACTAATAAAAAAATAACATTTTTTTAAAAACTATTATTATAATAATGTTACTTAAATAAAAATACTACTTTTTTAATAAGTTATTTTAAAAAATAAGCTTAAACATCTTTTATTCTACATGATAAATAGTGTATTATATAATAATACTTTTAAAAAAATAAAGAAGGAGGTATTAATCATATATGGGAATTACCAAAAAGAAAAAATTTCGTTTATTTCCATTTAAAATGCCAACAGCAATTACAGTCTTATTCTTTATTATTGCTCTAATTATCATTATTTCTTGGATTCCAGGAACAACAGGTAAATGATTAGAAGATGAATCAAAGCCTGTAAGCACCGATAACCCTTGACAAGACGGTGGGCCATTAGGTATCATGGACTTATTTTTGGCTCCAATTAAAGGTTTCATTGGTAGCAGTGATATTATTGTTTTTGTTTTAGTAATTGGTGGATATATTGGCATAGTTATGAAATCAGGTGCACTAGATGCAGGAATTGGTCGTTTAGTTAAACGTCTAAACGGAAAAGAAATTTGAATTATTCCTTCAATTATGACTATCCTATCGATTGGTGGAACAGTTGAAGGAATGTGTGAAGAAACTATTCCTTACTATTTAATTATTATTCCAGCAATGTTAGCTGCTGGTTTTGATGTTGTTACAGCTGTATTAATGATTTTATTGGGTGCTGGTGTTGGTGTTATGTTTTCAACACTTAATCCCTTTGCTATTGCTACAGCTTCACAAGCTAGTGGTTTAAATCCTGGTGATGGAATCATCTGACGTTTAATTTGTTGATTTTTAGCAACTATCGGTACTATTGCTTTTGTTATGTGATATGCAATCCGTGTTAAACGTAATCCTGAAAAATCAGTTGTTTTTCACTTACATAGTGAGCATCATGAAGAATTTATTAATAAAGAAGAAATACCTGAATTTACTAAACGTCGTAAAATTATTTTAGCACTATTTGGATTAACATTTTTAATTATGGTGCTTTGTATTATTCCATGAGGTAAAATTACAGGAACAACTATTTTTGATGATTTTCACAATACATTAATTAAATATTTTCCATATTTCACAAGTCAAATTAATGCATTTGGTGACTGAAACATTGAAATGTTAGCTTTCTTATTTTTCTTTGTTTCAATTATCATTGCAGCAATTGATTGAAAAGGCGAAGAACAATATGTTCGTAATTTTATTAGTGGTTCTTCAGAATTATTAGGTGTTGCTTTAATAATTGCTGTTGCTGGTGGAATTGGCTGATCATTAAAACATTCAGGAATGCAACATGTTGTTGTTGGACAATTGCAAAGTATTGATAAATTACCAAGATTTGCTATTGTTATTATTGGTTTTTTTGCTTTTCTTTTGATTGCCTTTGTTATTCCTTCAACATCAGGATTTGCAAAAGCCGTTTTCCCTATTGTTTCAAAAATAGTAATTCCTTTAGGATTAGGTTCAGGAATGATTACTACTTTTGTTATGGCTAGTGGTTGAATTAATTTATTTGCACCAAGTGCAGGTGTAATGATGGCAGGACTTGCCATTGCTAAAGTTCCCCTAACAAGTTTTTATCGAGCAATTTGACCATATACTATTGGTATTACTGTCTTTGCCTTAATAATGTTAAGTATTGGAACTTTATTACCTCAATCAATATTTTAGTAGAATTTAAAGCACTATGTTAATTAAAACTTTTCTCTAATTAGAGAAAAGTTTTTTTATTTTTTATTTCATTTTTATAAAATTAAACAGTATTTGGGAAAACATTCACTTTCACGATTTGTTTGCGTTTGTTCATTATTTAGTAGACTTAATTGATCATCTGCTAATTCTGAAATTTCTACAATTTCTACAACTTCATCTTCTGGTAAAAAAAATTTGTTCTAATATTTTATTAATATTATTTCAATCATTTACAAAATTTTCACTCATTTTACTGTCTCTAATTATTTTTCCAGTAGCAGGATCATATTCTGTTGATTGACAAGAATTTAACAACATTTCTTCAACAAAAGCAGAAACTTTATAAATAATTAATAATTTTTGGTTAATATTATCATCACTTTTTTCTTTCTGTAATTGCTGTTTATACTTACTTAATTCATCTCATAATGATTTAATATTTTCCTTTTTTGCTGCTATTTTTCTAAAAATTTCTATAATTTCTTTATAATCAAATTTTATTTCAGATAGTAAAGATTTTAAATTCATATTTTTCCCCTTTCAAAATAAAAAACCTACTTGCTTAAAACTTAAACAATAGGTCAAAAACTTACATTTTTTTATTTATAGAAATATTATACTTTATTATTTTTATTTTTTTCAGATATTACTTTATAACAATAAATACTAATATAATTTTAATTTTACTATTAATAATTTACAAATACACTATTAAAGGTTTAAAAAAACAATAAAATTTTTTTTATGTATTATAATAGTGTTAGTGAGTTATTTAAAATAATATGTTTTACATAAGATTATTGAAGATAATTTCTCACATCTATTCTAGATTTAACTGAGGAGGTTAAGAGAAAAATGAGGAATATGAGAACATTATTAAAGTTATTAGGTGCTAGTGTCATAACAACAGTACCAGTAACTACTGTTATAGCTTGTGGTAACAACAAAGAAGATCAGGTAAAAATATTACTAGATCAAGTATCAATAAATTTAGGTTTAACAAATGATGAAGGAAACGGTTTAAAAACTATTAGACTTAATTGAGAAAAAGATACATCCTTTTTCTGAATTGATAATTCCGATATTTTGGTTACTAAATTATTAGAAAAAGAGGCAACTACTGGTCAAGCCAAAGCTAAAGATAAAGACAGTTTCTATTTTTTAAAATCTGTTTTACAACAGAAATTAACATCAGGAACAACACCTGAAGATAGTACTTTTGATGCAGCGGAAGTTGCTAAAATTAAAAATAAAATATCTAATATAAAAGTTTCTACTAGTAAATTTGTAGAACCAAATGATGATGAAAAACTTGTAGTTGGTGATGGGACATATAATTTACAATTCTTTAAAGAAGATGGTAAAACAAATTTAGGGGATAAATATACAGTAAAAGTAATGACTGGAACTGATGCTTTATTTAATATTTTTGCAAGTGATAGTCCTGCTAAATTAAGTTATAATGAATTTGTTTATGAAGGAAGTTCTATTGAGTATTTCCAAGCGGGTTATAAATTAGAAGAAACTGTTAATAAATGATTAAAAGATAAAACAGAAGTACCATTAATAAGCAAAAGCAGAACTGAAAAAGCTATTAAATTTAATAACTTTGAACAATTGGTTGGTTGAAAAGCAAAATTTAATGTTATAAATTTTGAAAGAACAAGAATACCTCGTCCAAATGATTTAACAGACGGAGATGAACTAACACTTTCTATTGCTTTAGTAAAAAACCAAGAAACTATTTCTTTAAAGTCAACAATAATAATAAGAATAAACAATTAATAGTAAAATAATAATGATATGATTAGCATAAAATTATTATTCAACTTTTCTAAAATATATTAATTAAGGTAATACTAGTCTAGTATTACCTTATTTTTTACTTCAAAATAATATATATTATTTTAATTCTTCGCTATTAATTTTCATTGCTGAGATTTGTTTTAATTGAAATTGTTCATGCACTACTGCTTCAAATTCTAAAACAACACCTACTTTAAACTTAAGAAAAGCATCATTAACATATTTTTTATTATTAAAAATTAAAACTGCCAATTGTTCAAAAGCATAATTTAAAATTTTATCAGAATTTGGTTCTAAAGAAAGATAACAAAATATTTGTTCATTCCTTAAATATTGCGATATCTCAAAACTATTATTTAATTTATCTAATTGTTTTCATAAACATGGTGTTAAAATAATTTTAGCAATACCATTATCACTATACTTAATACCATCTCTTTCGTAAGAAAAACCATTATTAAAAATAATGGTATTCATTCCTAATTCTTTATAATTAATAGTATATTCGGTTATTAACTCTGCAAAAATATTCTCATTACCTACTCAATCAGCGCTAAATTCTAGATTTTTATTAACAGTAATAATAAGAGCATTTGTTATTTTTTTACTTCATTGTAAAAATAGTTCTCATCGTTCAAGAATAACAAAAACTATTTCATCAATCAAAGTATATGGCATTGAAGATTCTTCTGCTAAAGCTGAAATTTTAGAAACAATATTACTACTTAAAAAATTAGATAATAATCTTACCTTATCACTTATTTGTAAATTTTTATTTTTCTTGTAAATTTTAATAATATGTTTACATGTACTTTTTTTCAAAACTAATTTAGCAGTACCGCGACGTTGATTTGAAAAATATACAAATGTTAGTAAATTATAACCGAATTTCTTTGTCATTATAATTCCCCTGACTATCTTAAATTATAAATTAAAAACTATTTTACTTTAAATTAATATAGTTTAATTATAACAGAACTAGAAAATTTAATAAACATATAAGTTTATTTCAAAAAAATTAAATTAAAAATCTCAATAAGATTTGTCCATAATTATGAAGAAAAGCAATAATAAAAAATAAATAGTATTATTTCATATTTTTAGATATAATTATTTTAATTTAATAAATGTATATATCTAATATAGCTATTTTTCTATATTAGGATTTTTATTAAATTAAATATCCAAATAAAAAAGGAAAAATAAAATGTTAAAAAAAATATATAAAGAAATATTTTCAACTATGTTAGTAATTGATAATAAAGATAATAAATTTTGTTTTAAAATAAATATAATTAAAACTTCTAATAAAATTAGACAAAAATACAATATTAAAAAAGAAATAATCAATGACTTATTATTACCATATAAAAATGTTACTAGTTATTCTACTGAATTATTTCCACTACACTATTTATTAGAAAATATTAGCAAAGACATTATTAACAATAATGCCTTTCAAAAAATATTAAATAAAAATATAATAAATAAAATAGAAAAAATCTATAAAAAATATCAAGATTTTGACCATGACTTTCAAAAAAGATTCTTTTATTTAGAAGTTGCCTATAATATTAAAACACCTACAAGCCAATTAGAAAAGAATTTACAAAAACATGGCCTTCAATCATTTAAAAATATTTTAATAAATCAAGGAACTAAACCAATTAAAGAAATTTTTAATATTCAAAATAATAAATTATTAGCAACAGATATAAATAAATTAGATAATAACTTATTACCAATAAATAATTGTAATAATAAAAGTTTCTCTATTATATAATCCCACTATATTTTTTAACGGGCGCACAACTAATACGATGAATATCACAAATACCATAATTTTGTAATGCTATCTGATGATTTTTTGTATAATACCCTTTATGATTTTTAAACCCATAATTAGGATATTTAGTATCATAATCAATCATAATTTTATCTCTTACTACTTTATCAATAATCGAAGCGCTAGCAATATTAAGTGATTTTTGATCACCTTTAACTATTGCTTCAACTTTTCCTAGAAAATTAGGAAATTGTGGTTTTTCAAAATCAACTAAACACACATCAGGTACTATTTTTAATTTATTAAATGCTTCTATCATTGCTAAAATACTAGTCTGCTTAGGATTATGAATATTAACAAATTGATGACTTTTAATACTAACAGCAACTGTTAGTGCATTATCAATTATAATTTGATACATTGCTATTCGTTGTTTTGTTGATAATTGTTTTGAATCTTTAATTAAAGGATGATTAAAGTTTGGTTTAAGAATAACGCTTGCAACAACAATTGGTCCTGCAATAGCTCCCCTTCCCACTTCATCAAAACCAGCAATTAATGTTCCTGATGAATAATTATCAATTTCGTATCGTAAACTACTTTTCATGTTTTAAAATCTTAGGTGGTATTTCAAATGAAATTAATCCTAATTTCCCTACTTGTAAATCATTAATAAATAAATTCATGGCACGATGAGTATTATCTTCATCATTAGCCAATTTTAAATGATATTTTTGTGCTAATTTCTTAAAATAAAGAAATAATGTTTCATCATTAATATTTTTAATTTCAAAATTAATATTATAATATTTTACTAATCTTTCATAATAATTCTCAAGTAAAAAGGTTAAAGCAAAATTAGCCATTTCTTCTAAAAATAAATATTTAACAGGAATTGCTTTAATTAAAGCTAAAATCATTACTACTTTTTGATCATTCATTTTTGGTGGTAAAATACCAGGACTATCTAACAAATCAATCGTTGGATTTAATTTAATTCATTGTTGACCTCTAGTAACACCAGGTATATTAGCAGTTTGTGTTACTTTACGTTGTAATAAATTATTGATAAATGTTGATTTCCCCGTATTTGGTAATCCCATAATTAATACCTTAATTTTTGGATTAACAATACCTTTTGCCAATTGTTTTTCCATTTGTGGCTCCATTAATTTAGTAATTAAATTTAATAACTGCAGTTTCATTTTTGTAGTTAATGATTTTGCCAATAAAACAGAAAAACCTTGACTTTCAAAAAAATTAACTCATTCTTTAGTAAAATTATCATCTGCTAAATCAACTTTGTTAAGAACAATAATTCTTATTTTTTTCTCTAATAAACGATCTAATAAAGTACTTTTTGTTGCTAATGGTGCTCGTGCATCTAAAACTTCAATTGCAACATCAATAATTGGTAACTTAGTTTCAATTGCTTTAATGGCTTTCATCATATGACCAGGGAATCAATGAATTTGATTATGGGTACTTTCATTAGGCATTTTTTAACTCCTTTAATACATTTTATTATTATTTTATATCAATTTAGAAAACCACCATTGATTTTAATAACGGTGGTTTAATTATTATTTAACAGGTTTTACTGTTTTAATTTCTTTAATTCTAGCAGCTTTACCGCTTAATTTACGTAAGTAGAAAATACGTGCTCTTCTTACTTTACCCTTACGAATAACATTAATTTTATCAATTAATGGTGAATGTAAAGCAAATGTTTTTTCGACACCTTTACCACCAACAGTTTTACGAACAATAACATTTTGCGTAATTCCTGAACCTTTGCGAGCAATAACTACCCCTTCAAACATTTGAATACGTTCTTTTTTTTCTTCTTTAATTTTAGAAAATACTTGGATTGTATCTCCAGATTTAAAATTAGGAAGATTATGATTTAGTTGACTTTCACTAACTAATTTAATAATTGCATTTTGCATGTTTTATTTCTCCTTTCGTTTATTTTTTTTAAGTGAAGATTTATATTCTTCAATTATTATTTTATCTTTTGCAGATAATTGATATTTTTTAAATAAATCAATTCTTTTTTTATAAGTATTAATTAATGCTTGTTGATGACGATATTCTGCTATCTTTTCATGGTGACCACCAATTAGAACCTCTGGAACTTTCATACCTAATACTTCTTCTGGTCTTGTATATGTTGGATAATCCAATAATGAATTATTAAAAGAATCATTAAGATGAGATTGATGTTGAATAACATTAGGAATTAACCTAATAATACAATCAATAATAACCATTGCTGGTAATTCACCACCAGTTAATACATAATCACCAATTGAAATCTCTTCATCAATATAAGACATAATGCGTTCATCAATACCTTCGTAATGACCACAAACTAAAATATAATTAATATTTTTTTGACTATATTTATAAGCTAATTGTTGATTTCATTGTTGACCTTGTGGACTAAGTAAAATTGTTTTAGCCTCAGGATATTTAAGTTTTACGCTATTAATAGCATTAATTACTGGCATTGCTTGTAAAACCATACCATTGCCACCACCATAAGGAGCATCATCAACTTGTTGGTGTTTATTATTAGAAAAATTTCTAATATCAATAATATCAATTCTAATTTGTTTTTTAGTAATAGCTCGTTTGATAATTGATGTTTGCATAAAATCATTAAAAGCATTGGGAAATAAAGTTATAATTGTGAATTGGTTTTTAGTCATTATTAATTAATCCTTCAATAATATTAAAATAAACTTTTTGTTCTTCTTTATTAATTTTATTAATAAATACTTTATTATTAGGAATAAAAAAGGTTTTTTTATTAGTCATTTTTATTTCTCATAAACCTTGATGATTATTATCTAAGAAAGCAATAACTTTTCCTAAAAAAGCATTATTATTAGCATCAAATGCTTCATAATTTAGAATATCTTCATAAAATCAAGGTAAGTTGTCATTAATTATTTCTTCAGTATTAATAACTAAATTTTTATTTTTCATACCTTCTACTAACTCAATAGTATTATAATTTTCAAATGTTAATAATAAAAACTGCTTATGATTTCTTACTCTTGAAATAATTAAAGGTGTTAGTTGTTTAGTTTCTTCCAAATAAACTGTTGTTTTTTCTTTTCATGAAAATTTATTACCATAATAATTACATAAAACCTTAACTTCACCAATAAGACCATGAGTATTAACAATAGTACCTAATTCTAAATATTTCATCTTAAAACTCATTAATTACTAATTTAATAGTATTATTTTCTAAATATGCTTTACTTTCAATAATTGTTGATAATGCACGAATAGTATTTCCTTTTTTACCAATCAATACTGATATTAATGATTTTGGTACCATTAATATTAAATCATAGTGATTTTTTTCTACTAATTCGCGAATCTCAACTTCACAAATTTTATCAAGTAAAATTGGTTCAATTAAATGTTCTAACAATGTTACATACATATTAATTAATCACTTGTAGCATATTTTAATATTAAGTAGCAGGTGCTTCTTCTTTTTTAATAGAATTAGTAGTAGCAGTTTTTTTATTTTTTACAGTAACTTTTTTTGTTATTTTTTTAGGTTTGCTACTTTTTCTCTCTTGTCTTAAATTATGAAATTTAGTCATAATTCCTTCTGCTGATAATAAACTACGAACAGTTTCTGTTGGTTGAGCACCATTTGATAAAAATTTTAATGCTTTTACTTCATCGATAGTTACTTGTTTTTCTTTGCTTGTTGGATTATAAGTACCTAATTTATCAATATATCTACCATTAAGTTTTGTTCTTGCATCAATCGCAACAATTCTGTAACTAGGTTGCACTGATTTACTTTTTCCTGTTGGTATTAAGCGTAATTTAACCATAAATTACCTCCTTCTATTAATTTGTGGCAAATAAACCTTTTTAATAATATCTTATTCACATAATGATGTCAAGTTAAAATACTTAACAGATAAAAAGATTTTAAAATAATAATTTCTTTATTTTTACTAAGTTACATATTTTTTCTAAATAAATAAGTTTTTTTATTAAAAACACTTACTGATGTAAGTATTTAAATAATTTATTTATTAATATTTAATTATTAAAATAATTGTTAATTTTAATAACTACATTTATCTATTTATATTTTTGGCAAAATTGGTTTACTAAAAATACTGGTTGATTGAGAACTTACATCATCATCATTAATAAATGGATTTAATTTTTTTGGATAAGAAGATTCTTCACTATCGCTACTTGCATTTGAGTCAAAACCACTATCTTGTGAACAAAATGACCTTCTTTTTTTACTTAGTACTTCAATTGCTTCCTCTGCAATTTCACATTCAGGTTCATTATTAGTTTTTTCACTGAGCATTTTTTTAAATTCTTCTTCTAAAATGTCAACTTCTGCAAGAACACTAGTTATTTCAAACATATTTTTCTTTAGTTTTTCAATCAAAATAGTAGTTTTTTCTTCTTTTACTTTTTCATTTTCTAATTCTTTCGCTTTTATCAATTCTTCATTATTAATTTTATAATTTTCTAATTCTTCTTGTTGAACTGTTATTTTTTTATTTCAATCTCAAAAACCAAAAGTAATAATTTTTAAAAAATTATTTTTTCATTTACTAATTTTTTTATTATTTAAACTTGTAATAATATTACTATATTTATTATTGACTACTAAACAATTATCAATAGTTTGTTGATTTTGATCTAAAATTTTGGCAATTTGTTCTATTTCATATTTATAATTTTCCTGATATTTTTTTTTAGTTTTTATTATTTCTTCTTTTAAAAAAATAAAAAAATTATTATATTTTTGTTCTTCTTCTATAGTTATATTAAATAATGAAAAAATATTGTTTAATTTTTCAATTAATTCATTATATATTTCTATATTTTCTCTTATTTCATGATAATAATATTGTTGCATCAAATCTATACTATTAATATTATTTGTATTTAAACTTTTTATAAACTTATTTATATTAACTAAATCATTTATCATTCTTCTTTACCTCTTATTTTTTTTATTAATAAACCCATTTACTTAAAAAAAGCAATGGGTAAAAAACTTATATTAAACTTAATAATTATATTATACATATTTTTTTTGTTTTACAAAATTTATTTATTTTTCATAAAATTAGTTTTTTACTCTTATTAAAGTCAAAATACTACGATTTTAATAATCTATTTTATAATTAATTTATAGTAAAAAATGCTTTTAACCAATAATTATCGCTAATACTAAAGTTTTTTTTTACAATTAATAATAATTTCCAAAAAGAAGAAGTTTAAAATATTATGTGTTAGAATAAGAATACAAGATTCACACTATCACATCTTGTCCCATAAGTGTTTAACTAAGTTTTTGATTATAAAATTAATATTTAAAAAATTAGAAAAAATATAAAAGTTTATAAAAAACTTGCATAACAAATTATACTTATTTAAAAATTATTAGACTCCCTTGTATAAAGAATTTGAGATAAAATATGAGCATTACTTCAATTTTAAAGTATATGTTGATGTTATATAAATATAATAATAGTAACCTACTTTAAAATCATTAAATAATTTTAAAAATAACATTTTAGAATTTAAAGTTAATAATATTTTTTAACTTGTTTAAAAAATATTAAAATTGGTAATTTTTACTAAAATTTAAAAAAGTCATTTATAATGATAGAAGATTAAAAGAGATAACTGACTTTTAAAATATATTTTAATTAAAAGTTATCAAATTATAAAAGAAAGTTAGGTGCCAAATAATGTTAATTAATATAACAACTAATAATTGCATCATTAAAATAGAGTTTTTTATTTCAATGTTTCATTGATGCAAACTTAACTATTGAACAAAAAAAATACATCTGATTATCTAATGATTTAAAAAATTTTTAAATATTTTTTCAAGTCATTTAAAAAACTAAAGTTAATAGTCATTTTTTAACTTGTTTAAAAAAATATTAAAATTGGTAATTTTTACTAAAATTTAAAAAAAGTCATTTATAATGATAGAATATTAAAGAAAATAGTTGACCTTAAAACACTTTTTAATTAAATTATTAAAACTACAAAAAAAGAAAGTTAGGTGCCAAATAATGTTAATTAACAAAACAGCTGATGAGTGTATTATTGAAACTGGCGGTGCTTTATTCCAATGTTTCGTTGATACAAATTTAACTGTTGATCAAAAAAAAATGTGTATAAATTGAATTGTTTTATTTTTAAACTATCAAGATGCAGTTATTCTTTGTGATGAAGAAAAAATTAATAGTTTACAAAAAGAACTTTCAGAAACATTCACAACAGATTATTATAAAAATGCTTTAAAAGAATTTAATAATGCAAATCTTATATATAAAAAAACTATACTTACCAATTTTAAAAACGTATGTTTGGAAAATACTTCACAAGATATTATTAATATTATCACTCAATTCCATCAGTCATTTATTAAAACAATAGATGAACATAAAAAATCACTTACCTTTTTGAATTTAAATAAAATATATGAAAATCTTTTATTATTATTTTTTATAATTCACTACCATTTAGGCTATCAATTTAAACAAGAATTAATTCCAATCATTAGAAGTTTCACTAATATGATTAAAATTCCTATTTATATTGAACAAAATGATAGTCATGTTAAAATGTTATTAATGAAAAAAATTTTGCAAGATAATGAACAATTATTTGAAGATCTTGAATTAATTCAATTGAGAAATTTTATTCATAGTTTAGATGATATATTTGCTAATGGTCTTAATATTAGTAGTGCCATTGAAAAATTAATATTAACTAGACCACATAAAATAAAACATTCAATGAATATGTTATTTAAAAAACACGGTATTAAACTACAAGAAATACTTTGAAAAAATAACAAAGAAAGTAATCCTACCATTGGTAATATGATTATGCACTTATTTGCTTATGAAACATATTATGTGCAAAGAAATCACAACTATGAAACATATGAACAACTAGTATTAAATAATGTTTTAACAGATCCTCTTTTTCAAAAAATATTTGTTGAATATAAAACAAAAAATCAAATTAATAAGGTTATTTAAAAATAATAATTACTTTAATTTTCTAAGTAAAAAATTAAAGTAATTTTTTTTACACTTTTTTATACAAATTAAAAAACATAAATCAAAATATATATTATTTTTTTTATATCTAATCTTGATATTTAAAAATATAAATATTTTTAAATATCATTATAAAATTAACTTGTCACTACTATTGGTTTTTTCTCCAAAGTGACATAATTAACATTTTTTTATATTGAAAGGAACAATAATAAAATGTCAACAAATAAATATGATTTTGATATTGAAAAAGATAAAAATTGAGAACAAGCAGTGAAATGTAAAGAAAATATTTTTATTAAATTCCGAACAGAAAAAAATAGCATTATATGCAAATTATTAGAAGATAAAGATAAAACAGAAATGCAACAAAATGAAGTAAAAACATTTCAAACACTATTTAAAAAAAGAACGTCAGAAAATAATAATTTATGTAATGAAAATTTAGAAAATATACAATTTGAACAAATAACTACATGAAATAAATATTTACAAAAAAAAATTAACAGTAATACCACTAATTATTTTTTTGACAAAAAAAGAAGAAGTAATACTTTTTAATCAATATTATATTAATTTTACAATAAAAATGTACCTTTAAATTTTTAGGTACATTTTTATTATTTTCTATTTTTTATTAACTTTGTATCATTCTAATTCTAAATCTTGTGCAACATCCATAACTACTTCTGACATTGTTGGATGTGGATGACAAGAAGAGGCTAATTCAACAATAGTACCTTCCGTTTGCATAATATTAACAATTTCAGCGATTATATCAGTAGCCGTTGAACATAAAATATGAGCACCTAGAATTTCTCCATATTTTTTATCAATAATTATTTTAACAAAACCATCAGTCTCACCATCAGCCAATGCCTTACCATTAATAGTAAATGGTATTTTCTTCATCAAATATTCTTTACCTAAAGATTTACATTCAGTTTCAGTTAAACCAACACTTGCCACTTCTGGGAATGAATAAATACAACTAGGCATTTTATTATAATCTACTTCTTGCTCTTTCAATGGATGATTATCAGCATCGGTTCTACCTTCTTTAACTAAAATATTATTAAGCGCTGCTAATCCTTGTGTTGATGCAATATGAGCAAGCATTCTTTGACCATTAGCATCTCCAATTACATATATATTATCAATAACATTATTGTTAGCATCTAAAGCTTCCAATTTATTATTTACGGCAAATGCTTGATTAGGCTTAATTTGAATTCCCAAATTAGTAAAACCTTCAGTAATCGGCGTTCTTCCAGTACTTAATAAACAATAGTCACTAGTTACTGTTAATGGTTTTTTATGTTCTTTATCGGTTGCAGCATAATAAGTTAAAGTTTTATCCTTTAATTCATTAACACTATGACCAGTAATAATATTAACACCATTTTTTTCAAGAATTTTAGTTAAAGTTGTGCTAATATCTTCATCTAGTAATGCTAAAATACGATCTAAATATTCAATAATAGTAACTTTAGTACCAAGTGTACTAAATAAACAAGCAAACTCAATTCCAATAACACCACCACCAATAATAGTTAGTGTTTTTGGAACTTCTTTTAAAGAAAGAATTTCAGTCGAAGTTAATAATGTTTGGTTTGTTTTTAAATCTTTTTCACTTAAACCTTGTGGACCATTAGGATTATCAAACATTTTTACTTTTGAACCAGTAGCAATTATCATATATTTAGTAGTATATTTCTTTTCTTTACCATCTTTAGCTTTCACTAAAATCGTATTTTTATCAATAGCACTTCCAATCCCTAATAATTGTTCTACTTTATTAGCTTTCATTAAAAAGCCAACTCCACCAGTTAAACCTTTAACAACACCAGTTTTACGATCTTGCATTACTTTTCAATTAATTTCAATATTTTTTTTATCTTTAATAGCAACACCATATTTATCAGCATTTTCAATATAATGAAAAACTTTTGCGCCCTTTAGTAACGTCTTAGTAGGAATACATCCAACATTTAAACAGACTCCACCTCAGTTATCTTTTTCAACAATTGCAGTTTTTAAACCCATCTTTGCTGCTCGAGCCGCTGTTACATAACCACCAGGGCCTGCCCCGATAATTATTAAATCAAAATCATAGTTAGACATCTTTTACATTTTCTCCTTAAGCTAAAATTAATGTTGGATTTTCTAATAACTCTTTAAGTCGAGAAAGGAAATAACCAGCAGGTGCACCATCAATAACACGATGATCAATTGAAAGTGATAATGGAAAGAACTTATGTTCAACAATTTTACCATCAGCAATAATTAGTTTTTTTTGCATCATCCCTAGACCCAAAATTGCTACCTCTGGATAATTAATAACTGGTGTTCCCATTTCAATTCCTGCTGAACCAAAATTAGTAATAGTAAATGATCCACCTTGCATTTCATCACCTTTTAATAGCCCCTTACGAGCTTTATCACCTAATGAATTAACTTGTCTTGCTATTTCAAATAATGAAAGTTGATCAGCATTTTTAATAACAGGAACTACTAAACCCTTTTCAGTATCAGCTGCCATACCAATGTTATAATATTTTTTAACAAGAATTTCATTATTAGCCATGTTCAAAGTTGAATTAAGTAATTTAAATCGTTCTTCTTTTAACGCTTTAGAAACAGCCTTTACAAAGAATGGCATAAATGTTAATTTAGCACTACCATCTGGATCTTTTTCCGCTGGTTCTTTTAAAGTTGCACGTAATTGTACTAAGTTTTCAGCATCAACATTAATCATTAAACTAACATGTGGTGCTGTATAAACTGATAATGACATTTGATTAGCAACAGCCTTACGAATTCCTGATAATGGTAAATGTTCAACATTACCAAAACTTTCGATTTTAGTAACATTAATACCTTGTGAACTAATAGTTGTAGCAGAAACTGAAGATATTGAATTAATAGGTGTTGTTGATGCAGTAGTACTAGTTGTTGTACCACCATTCTTGGCATTTAATAAATCATCTTTTAAAATTCTACCACGAGGACCAGTTCCTTTAATTGTTCCCATATCAACACCTAAGTCACGAGCCATTCTACGTGCTAATGGTGTTGCTAATACTTTACCCGTTTGTTGAATAGGTTGCACATTTTGTTTTGGTAATTCAACTGGTGATACTGTAGATGTACTAGCAACTGATTCAGATTTTGGTGAAGAATTTGTTGATGAAGGACTTTTATTATCACTAATCGTTCCACCAAACTCAACAATAACAGCACCTGATTTAATACTATCTCCTTCTTTAACAAGAATCTTAGAAACTTTACCATCCGCTTCGGCTTTAATACTATCTGAAGCTTTATCTGCTTCAATATCAACAACATTATCACCTTTTTTTACATTATCTCCAACTTTAACATGAATTTGAGTTACAGTAACTTCATCGATTCCATCCATATCTTTAAACTTCAATTCCATCTTTTCACTTTCCTTTCTTTAAACAACTAACTAAACTGGATAATTCATCATTAGTTTAACTTTTTCCATAATTTTATCTGGACTAATTATAAATCATTTTTCACCTTTAGACAGTGGAACAGTAATATCATAACCTGTTAATCTTGTTGGAGGACATTCTAAATATTCAAAACACTTTTCATTAACAACGGTAATAATTTCTGAAGCAACTGAAAATGAACGAACCGCTTCTGAAACAACTAATAATCTTCCTGTTTTTTTAACAGAATTAACAACTGTTTCTTCATCTCATGGTTGTAATGTTTGTAAATCAATTAATTCAATTTTAAAATTTTCTTTTTCTTCTAAAATTTTAACAGCAGCTTCACAATCATAAACTTTTGAACCATAAGTTACAATCGTTAAATCAGGTTTTTCTTCAGACTTATACTCTTTAAGAACTTTAGCTTTACCAAGAACAGCCACTTCATAAGCATCACTAACTTCTTCTCTAACATCATATGTATAATTATTGCTAGTATAACTATTGAAATAAGTTCCTAAACATTCTAAAACAATAACAGGATCTGGACTTTCAATTGCTGCCAATAATAATTTTTTAGTATCATTAGGTTTTGAAGTCATAACTACTTTTAAACCTGGAATATGACAAAATAAAGCTTCAATTGCTTCTGAATGATGCTCCAAAGCACCATTATTACCATTATTTCAATCATATGAAGGCATACGTACTACCATTGGACAAGTGAATCTACCACGAGAACGATTTCTCATTCGTGCAGCATGACATAACAATTGTTGAAAAGCAGGGAAAGCAAATCCTGAAAATTGCATTTCAATAATTGGATTTAAACCATTAATTGCCATTCCAACGGCACTACCAGCAATAACTGCTTCAGCAATTGGTGCATCAAAACAACGATTAACGCCAAATTTTGCTTGTAAACCTTTAGTTGCTCGAAAAACACCACCAACATTACCGGCATCTTCACCATAAACAACAACATTAGGATTTTTTTTCATTGCTAATTCTAAGGCTAAAGTAATAGCTTGCACATTATTTCTTTTCATAATTATTTTTTCTCTCCTTCATTGAAGAAAGCTTTTGCTTCTGCTTTTTGTTCTATTAATTGTGGTGTTAATTTTTCATATGTATAATCAAATATTTCATCAATTGAAATATTTTCATTTTTTAATGCTCAAGTAATTGCATCATTAACCTTTTTAGTAATTTGTTTATCTAATTCTGCTTGTTTGTTGTCATCTCAAAGTTTAATTGATTTTAAATATTCTCTAATACGATCAATTGGATCTTTTTTTAATCATTCTTGTTCAATTTTATAATCTTCAGCAGAAAAATAATCTTTTTTAATATCAAAAGCAGAATGCGCATTTTGACGATAAGTAACAGCTTCAATTAATGAAGGACCATTACCTTTTTTTGCTCTTTCAATTGCTTCTTGTGTAGCATAATAAACAGCAAAAAAATCATTACCATCAACACGAATATTAGGTACGCCAAATGCTGTTCCTTTTTGTGCAAAAGTTGGACTCATTGTTGCTTTAGCAGTTGGTGTATCTAATGACCACTGATTATTTTCAACAAAGAAAACAACAGCTAATTTATGGATAGCAGCAAAATTAATTGCTTCAGAAAACTCACCTTCAGAAGTACCACCATCACCAATCGTAGTAATAACAATTCCTTTATCTTTTTTATATTTTTCAGCAAAAGCAATACCTGTTGCATGTGAATATTGAGTAGCAATTGGAATATTAACTGGTAAAATATTAACACCTTTCGGCATTTGACTTCCCATTTCATTTCCTAATCAATATTGAATTACTTTTTCAACTGGATATCCAGCAGTAATTCATGCTGCATTATTACGATAGGCTGGTACTAATCAATCAATACCTGGTCGTAAACAACTAGCATAAGCAACTTCAACACCTTCTTGACCTTTTGAAGATAAAAAGTTAATAACTTTTCCGATTACTTTTGGAATTCCATTTACTAATTTAACTTGTCCTTTTTCATCTTTTTCATAGTTTAATTCCATTTGCATTTGTTCTTGTATTCGTGAAAAACACATGTTTTCATATGCTTTTAATAAAACCTTACTATCAAATTTTTTTAAATAATCAACAAAATTAGGATTAATTACTCCTTTTTCATTTAATATTTGAAAAATTTCTTTTTGGGGATTATCAAATTTCTCAACTCACATTTAAATTTTCCTCCTAAATATTTTAGCTAATTGCAGTTACACTTTTAATTATACTAATTTTTAAAATAATGAATGAACATACCTTTTCATTATACTACTAATAATTGTTGGTTCAAGATAATTTGTACTAAAATATTAATTTATCTCCCGTTTTATTAATATCGTTGTTTATTTATTTTTTTACAACATAAAGTCCTAATAAAATTAGGACTTTATAATAAAATTTATAATCATAAAACATTATCAAGATAATAAATATACAATAAAAATATTTTTATTTAATGTAAGATAAATATTCTTCATATCCTTCTGTAATCATTTCTGATAATGGAATAAAACGTAAAGCTGCTGAATTAATACAATAGCGTAAACCGCCTTCTTTTTGTGGACCATCCTTAAAAACATGCCCTAAATGAATATCAGTTTTTTTAGAACGTACTTCAGTACGCTGCAACATTAGATTAGTGTTATCTTCCTTTTTAAGGATAACTATTTCACTGATTGGTCTTGTAAAACTTGGTCAGCCATGACTAAAATTACATTTATCTGATGATGCAAATAATGGTTCACCTGATAAAATATCGACATAAATCCCCTTTTCCCTATTATCTCAATATTTATTTTTAAAAGGAAGTTCCGTTACTGATTTTATAATGACCTCATATTGTAAAGTAGTTAACTCATTAATAGTTTTAATTTTTCATTTTTGTTTCATATTTTTATTACCTTTTTCTAAATAAAATATTAATTTTTAGTTGAATAATTATTTTCTAACTTTCTTAACTCATCCCTAGTATCTTTAGGTAAACTTTCACCATAATCCATAAGTTTAACCATTTCCTTAAAAGCAGCTTTAGGAATAGCTAATTTTTCAATATCTTTTTCAGTAATATGTAAATTAATTTTATCAATTTGCATAGTTTTTATTGGGAGCGTGTCGAAGATGTCGATAACTAAAAAGTTTTAAAAATAGCTCCTTTCTTTTTTTACCCTTGAATTAAAAATAAATGACAAAAGACGAGAATAAAAATCTTGTCTTTTTTTTGTAATTGTAAAATTTTAAAATTTTTAATAACCGTCTTTAACGCTATTATCAACACGTGTTAGGGAACTAAAAAAGTGAACTACAACACAGTTGTTAAAAATAGTAGCTAGAACATGTGGACTTGCATGGATAAATAAAAAGTGGAGTGATACCTAATAAAATATACTAACCATTAATGGTAATTCTTGGGGTGGGAGCGAATTGGAAACTAGTATATATAGACCTGTTGTAGGGACCTATTGTATTAATTCTATTCTTTATTTAACCAACCTTGCCACTCCCCAGTGAGCAAGTGTTGGTTTTATTTTTTATTTTTTTTGAAAAATTTTTTTGGGCGAGAAAATAAATTTCAAACTTGTAAAAAAAATTGAGCGGTGCCGGTTCAATTAAAATATTAATTTGTTTAACACAAATTAAATAAATATTGAATCGAATGCCTCGATTTCTTTTTAAAATTTCACAATTTATTTTTGAGCCCAGTTTTCATGGAATGAATAAAACGAATAGTAGTATTATTAATAATCTAAAAATCAAAATATATGTTCTTTATGCTAGAAGCAACAGAACATATTAGAAAAGGAATATTAAATGAAAAATTATTTTTGCTGAACATGTAAACAAAAACAATTATATTATTTATTCTTTACTACTAGTGATATTAAAACAAGAAAAAAATTTTTAAGAGACAAAAATGGTAAAGCAATTTGTTATGACTGTATTTTAAAAATAAGTTAAGTAGGAGGTATAAATATGGATAAAACAAACTGTACAATAGATGATTGTAAACTTTTTATTAATCATGATGGTAAATGTAAAACTGAATATGATTTTTGAATTAATAAAGAAAAATTAAGAGAAAAATTTAAAAAAGAAATAATTAATGAATATAAAGAAAAATTAATTAAATATTTAGAAAATAAAATTGAAAATGATGGATATAGAAGTGCAAGTAATGATTCAATATATTATTCATTAATTAAAAAAATCAATAATCAAGAATTTGATTAATTATGCAATATGAATTAATTATTGGTATTGACCCAGCAGGAATTGGTAATAATGGAATTGTTATATATTCAAATGAAACTAATAATATTACTTTTAATGAAACATTCAAAATTAAAACAGTTTTAGAAAGTAAAAATATATATAAAGAATATTTTAAATTAATTAAAAAACAATTTATTAATCAAAAAATATTAGTTATTGTAGAAAATTTCTTTTTAAGCTCAAAACAATTATTAACTAATCCATTAGCAACACCTAAGATTATTGGTGCATTAATGGTATTAGTAGAAGATGTTATGAATTGAGATTATTTAGAAAGTGAACCAAAAAATAAAACTAAAATAGAAAATTATAAAGGAAATATAAAATTAACAAAACATGAACAAGATGCTTATAAGCATATTCAATACTATTTAAGGAATTATAAAAATGAAAGATAAAGCAAATTATGTCAAATTAAAAGTAAAACTGAGTAACACTATTGAAGCAAAATATTACGAAAAAGGTAATAAGGAATTATATTATAGTGTTCGTGGTCAATGAAATGGATTAAATTATGTTACTTTAATTTTTAATAACCCAAAATTTTATAGACGATGTATTTTATTAAACAAAAACGATGAAATTATTGTAACTGGTCAAATTTTTAATACTTTAAATATTCCTAAAAATCGTGCATTTTGTTGAATCAATGTTAAATGATTTAAAAAATGAAAAGAGTAAAAAAATGATTAAAAATACACCATTAGAATATATTAATGACAGAATTAAGCAGCATAAAGAAAATATTAATAAATATACAAAAGAAATTGAAAGATTGCAAAATTTTATTAAAACAAATGAAATTAGAATGACTGAATTAGAAATAATAAAAGATATTTTACAAAAAGGAGAAAAAATATAATGAATTTTAATCAAAATCCAAAACAAATGACTGATTTAGTAATAAAAAAAGAGAAGGAAAAAGTATTAGAAAATTTAAAAATTAAAATAGGAACTCTTGCATTTAATAATATTGAAGAAGAAATACATTATATAAATTTAATAATAAATAAAATGTCAGAACATATTTATTCATTAGAACAAGAAATAATTAGAAAAAATCAAATAATAAAAGATAAATTGGAACAAGAAAAACTTGAAATTGCTAATCAAATTAAAAATAAGGAGAATAATTAATGAATAGATGTACATTTTCACAAACTACTAAATTTACTAGTTTAATACCACCACATGATGAACATTTTGAACAAATACAATGTGAAAATATGACAGAAGAGCAATTTGATGAATATGGAAGAGTATATTGTAAAGAACATAGAAATAAAGTTGATGAAATTAATAATTCAAGACATAAAAATTGTATTAATAAAGAAAAAATAATTGAATATTTAATTGAACATGACACATTAGATATGGAATTAATAATTGAATATTTAGAAAAAGGTTACTTTGATAATGAATAAATGTGAACATGAAGATGTGAGTATTGAATTAGTATTTAGATGTGATAATTGTAAAGCTGTTCAATTTCAACATCCAAAAAATAATAAGGAGAAATAATTATGAAAATTTGTAAAAATTGTAAAGAAAATTATAATTGACCAAATTGCGAAAATTGTTTTAAAAATAATGATAATAAAAATTAAAAAGAATAATAAATGTGGTTATGGTAGAGTTTTTGCTCATAAATGTAATAACTTATGTAAACAAAAACAAAATAAAAGAGTTAGGAAAGAAAGGTTAAATTATGAATAAAGAAAAATTTATTAAATATATTAATGATTTAATTGAATTAGAGCCAGCACGGAGAACGGATGTAACATTATTTATCTTAAATAAACTAATAGAAAATGGAGAATTTGACTAATGATAATATTACCTACTTTATTTGAAAATAAAGATGAAATTGAAATATTATCACCATTTCCCAAATCAATTCATACAAGTAATGATATTAGAGCAATTATTTTAAGACAATATCCAAATGTTAAATCAAAACACATAATTGTTTCTGACCCCGAAAGTAATGTTGCATTAATAGTTGGTGATAATGATGTTTATCAAGGTTGAATTAAAGTAACAATTAAAAAATTAGAAATTAAAGGAGAATAAAATGCCAAACGAAAATACACAATCAAATTATACTTTAACCAAATTAATTAGAACTGGTATAAGTCCAATTTGTGCAATGATTGGTACAAGTGCTTATTATGGTCAAGTAATTGCTAATCCAATATTAGGTTCAATTAATAGTTTATTATTTGGTAAAAAATTAGGTTTAGATATTTGAAATTTAAATCAAAGACCAAATACTAAAACTAAATTAATTAATAGTTCTAAAAAAATTATTTTAGGTTTAGGAACAATTGGTTTAGCAAATTATAGTAAATGAACAGAAAATAATATTACTCCAATTATTCCAACAACACCAACTCCAATAACTACTACAACTACAACTGAGGGTCCACCATGATTATTATTAGATAAACAAGATAATCAGTCATTAATGGATTGAGATACATATATTAGTTTAAATGCTTATGGTATTTCAAATCTTTGGAATGGCAACCCTTTTTAGGACTGTTTTTTGGTAGACACTTGTTTTTGATAATTAACTGGAGTTAGGTAGTTTAAGGTGCTGTGAATTCTTATGTTGTTGTATCAATTGATATAATCAAATAATTCTAATTTTAATTTGATTAATGATGTAAAATTTTTATCATTAATAAATTCAGTTTTGAAAGTTTTAAAAGTTGCTTCAGCAACAGCATTGTCATAAGGACAGCCTTTTTTGCTTAAAGATCGAGTTATGTTGAATGCTAATAAAAGTTTATCAATAGTTTTATTATTAAATTCGTTACCGCGATCGCTATGAAATATTTCAATATCTTTTAAACAGCGATTTGAGTGCATAAATGCTTGATATACTAATGATGCATCTTTTTTAGTACCTACACTATGTCCAATAATTTCGCGGTTAAATAGGTCTATTAATAAGCAAATATAGTTTCACTTACCATTAACTTGAACATAAGTTAAATCACTAACAATAACTTCATTTTTAATTTTATTATTAAAGTTTCTATTAACAAGATTGGTAATTTGACTATCATTGACTTTATTATGATGATTTTTGAATGATAATTTAGTGTATTTTGATATTAAATTATGCTTATTCATAATTTGTTTAATTTTTCTGCGTGATAAATAAATTTCTTGGTTTGCTAGTATGACTTTTAATCTTCTAGTACCATAAACTTCTTTATTTTCTTTAAAAGCACTAATAACAGCTTCATCATAAATATTATTTTGATTTTTATTTTTTTTCTTTAAATTAAAATAATATGTTGATTTAGAGAGTTTTAAAAAACGACACATTGTGCGAATTTTATATTTAGATTTATTATTTGCAATAATTTCTATTTTCTGCCTATTATTAGTGCTGCTTGCTTTAAAATATCATTTTCCATTCGTAATTGTTTTAATTCTTTATTTGCTTGAATTAATTGTTTTTCTAAATCAGAAAGATTATCTTTGGTTTTAAAACTGCCTGAATTAGTAAATTGCTTAATTCATTTATAAGTAGCCGCTCTTGTAACGTTATATTCTTTAACAAGACAAGATACTGACTTGCCACTTTGATATAAAGCTACTATTTGTTTTTTAAATTCATCTGAATATGAGTTAATATTGGCCATAATTATTTTCCTTTCTTTTAACTAATTTGTGAACTTGTCTACGTAATTAGTGTCCAATAAAGTGTAACCCATCCATCTTATTAGTGGATTAACTGAGTTAATACCTAATAAATTTGAAGCAATAAGAAAGATATGTAATATGGCTACTGGTGGTTGTTTAATATCAAGTGGTGTTGCTATGGGTATTAATAATGATTTTAATAATGCTTATGCAGTACCTACCATAATTGCTGGTGCAAGTGAAATAATCCATAATTTATTACCAATAGAGACAAATCATAGTAGAGAAATGCAAGAAACAACATTTACAAATGAAGTTTCAAGATTAATAAATGATAATAGATTTACTATTAATAGTGAAACAACTAGTCAATATGGTAGTGATAATCTAAGCGAAGTACCATTAAATACTGATAATGCTTCATTAAATTGAGATTACAATCACATGAGTTTATAAAGGAGGTGAAAAGTATGAATAAAGAAAAATTAATTCAATATTATGATGATAAATTAAAACAACATGAAAAAGATTTAGAAGACATACGACTGAATGAACGTTTAATTGCAAATCTTTTAATGGATGCAAAATGTATGATTGAAAGAATTATTAAAGGTGAATTTGATGAATAATCAAAAATAAAAAAATAAATAGTTGAAAGGAAAATATTGAAATGAAAGAATTTTTACATGAATTAATAATTATTGGAACAAGTGTTGGAATATTAATTTGCAGAGAAATTATTGTTTTATTAAAAAGATTTATCACAACTCCAAAACATGTTAGAGCAAATAATAAAATTATAAAACATCAAAAAAAATTAGCAAAATTAAATGAAAAGATTAATAAAGAAAATAAATAAAAAAGTGGTGATGTAAATGTTAGAAAATGAAAATAATGTTCAACAAACAACTGAACCTTTAACTGAAAATAATGCTTCTTCACAAGAAATAGAAAATAAAGTTAATGAAGCAGAAAATAAGTTAAATAAACTTAATCAAGAAATTAAAGAAAAAGAAATGATTAATATATTTAAAAAATATCAAGTTAAAACGGAATTTTATGAGTTTTTAAAATTTAAAACAAGTAATATAGAAAATTCAAAAATTGAAGAAAGTATTAAAAAAATGATTAAAGAACAACCAGTATTTAAAGAAACAATTAATACAGGTGGCAAACCACAAACAATAATAACAAATCAACAAAATTCAATAAAAAGTACATTATTGGATTATAAAAAAAATAATAATTTATAACAGAAAGGAAATCAAAAAATGGCAATACAATTCAATAAAAATTTAGATAATACCGAAAAATTAGTAGAAGCACCAGAGTTTATAGAATTTTATAAACAATCAAATTCACCATGAGCAAGTTTTTTTCCTATCGAAATGGTTAATTCAACCAAAATTGAATTTATAGTTAAAAAACCAAAAAATTCAGAAATTAAAGTATTAAAATGAAATGATAAAAGTAAAGGATTAGATGTTAGTTATGCTGAAACTATTAAAATTTTAAAAGAAATTAAAGAAGAAGCAGTTGCAGGTGAAATAATTGCTAATGTTGATTTAAATGCTGAAAATGGACAAAATTTATTAAATACAATGCAATATGAAGTTGCTAATGACTTAGCAGATTATTTAGCAAATAATGATACAAATGTAATTGCAAAATATGCAACTAAAGTAGATATTACTGATAAATCACCAGTAGGATACTTAAAATCAATGTTAGATGCTTGAAATACTTTATTTCAATTAAGAAATAGTAATAATTGTCGTTTTTTTATTACTAATAATCTTTATGATAATATTGTTTATTTAGCTAATAATAAAGGTTTAATTACTGATAATCAGATTGCACAACAATTAAGATTAAATGGAAATGATTTATATATTAAAGGTGTACTATGTCAAATTGTAATGGATGATTATATGACATTTACTGATAATAATGAAACTAAAATTATGTCTTTTGTTTTAGCAACACCAAGAGCAATGAAAAGATATATGTTACAAAATACAGTTGTATATGTTCAAGATATTGCTGATGGTAAAGTTGGAAGAAGATATTTAGTTGGTGGAGAAGTAACTGGTGAATCAATACCCTATATAACAGATGAAGAAACAACTTCACGCTGAATGTTATGTGCAATTGTTAATAATGATAAAAATGATTTAAAAACTAAGATTACAAGTTTAACAACTGATATTACTGCAAATGTTAATAACAATAATAGTGAATTAAATACACAAATAAAAAGTACTAATGAACTTAAATCATTAAATCCAAATTTAACAAATCCAACTATTAAATATTTTAGTGATGCACAAGGAAAAACTAATGTAAGTAATCAAAAACAAAAAGCGGGTGACTTATATATAACTATTACTGCAAATGTTAATGATTTAAATTATAAAGGAACAACAAATCCAATTAAAATAACTCTTAAATAAAGGAAATTAATATCATGCCAATTGGTACAACTAGTACAGCAATACTTTTAAACATAAATAAACCAAAACATACTAGAACAAGTAACCAACAAGAAAATAAAAGTTTTTGATGAGAAATTTTAGAAATGATTGGTGTACAAGTTATAGCAGTAGCACTTGCTCCTTTTACTGGTGGATTAAGTGAAAGTGTAGCCCTTGGATTAGGTGCAAGTGATTTAGTTGCTAGTATTAGTGCTGTTGGTGTAGAGTTTTTAACTGATTTTACTATTAATCAAGTTTATGATTATTTAAAAGGAAATGTAACAAAATTAAATACTTTCTTTAATATACTTCCTGCATTTGCTGGACTTAATAAAATTAGTCGTGGTTATCGTACAAGTAAATTTATTAAACTAGCACAAAAAACTAAAACATTAGAACAAGTGGGAATTAAAGAAGCAAAAAATTTACAAGAAATTATTAGTCAAGTAAGTGGAAAAGAAATTTTAACAGATAAAATTATTGGTAATAAACGTTATTTAATGAATTATAGTTTTACTCCTAATCGTGAAACAGTATTACGAGATTTAGGTTATGTTGCTGAAAGACAATATAAAAATAATTTTCAAAAATTAGAAGCACAAGAGTTAAAAGATTACTTATTATTACAAAATACATTAATAAAACTAAGTCCACAATTAACTCCTAAATTTAAAATTAAAGATATTGAAAAAGCAAATAACTTTTTAAAAAAATTTAATACTGATTTAAAAAAAGTATTATCTATGAATCAGCATGATTGATTAAATTTAGTTCATACAATACATACAGAAAATAGATATGGAAAAACTTTAATTTTAGATTTACAAAAAATTCGTGCTAATTCTATTAAATTTAATTTTAAAAATAATATTATTCATCAACTTGTTTTAAAAGCAAATCAAACTTTTAAATATTTTGATATTAGATTTTATTTAAAAAAAGGTTTAAATAAATTTTGAAAAGATACACCATATTTTGAAAAAATAAGAGAAAGTATATATAAATTACAAGAAAAATTTGAAAAGTTAGAAAAACAAGCATTTGAAAAAATTAATAAATTAAAAGAAAAAGCAACTGATTTATTTACTAGTGCAGAAAAAAGAGCAATTAAACATGCACAATTAATTCCATTAAATTCACCAGTATTTATGGGTTGTAAAATTCAACCTTTGTCATTAGATAAATGTGCAATTACTATTTATCATCGTAATCCTAAATATAAACCAATTACAGTTGTTGATAGTATTCTTAAAGCAAAAACTTTTGTTACTCAAATACATCCATTTCATTGATATCGTTGATATAGTGGTTGATACATTGGTTATGGTGTTAATCGTAATAAATGATTAAAAGCAATAGCATTTGCTCCACCAGTGGTGCAACAAGTAATTAGAGATAGTTTTAAAGTATATAGAGAAATATTTAGAACTATTAGAACTTATCATAAAGTAGTGAATGTTATTAATAATCCTATTGAAAATATTAATAAATCATTTAAAAGTGTTGGTTTAAAATTTTCAGTTAATACTTTATTTGGTACTGGACTATTACATCATTTAGAAAAATTTGCATATAGTCAAATTGTAGAAAAAGGGAAAAAGAAATTACAAAAAGAAGTTATTCATATTGCACATAGAAAAACTAAAACAAAAACTAAACATTATAAAAAAGCATTTTTTAAGGAATGATAAATTATGATTAATAAACTTTGAACTGATGTCAGTTTAGAAAATTATAATAACTGATATCCATTAACTGGAAAAATTACAGAAACGCCACAGCAATACATACAAACATGACCTAATGTTAATGATTGATTTATAACTTTTGCTATTCGTGCTCAAAATGATATTAATGCTTATCTTGATTTTATTTTATCTAAATTTCCTTTTGATAGTTTTAAAGATGAATTAATTAAAGAAACATTAAGAGATATGGTTTATGTAATGGTTGAACATTGAGTATTTAATCGTACACCAATTGAATTTAATGTTGATGCTACTATTCAATTTAATAATGGTACTCAATTTAGTGCAAATAGTACTCCTACAATTAATGTTTGAGATTTAGCACCTAGTAGAATGAAAATATGAGCAAGATTAACAGAATTAAAACAAATATTTTCAAGTTATAATGATGATGAAATAGATATTGAAAAAATTGACTTAAAAGCATTTTATACTAGAAATCAAATTGATAAATTAATTAAAGAACAAAAAGAATTTACATTATCAAAACAAATGAAATTGTATGATGATTTAGTTGATGATAATGAAAATGAAATATATAGAGGTCCTGTTACAAAATTTATAAATAAAGGTTATGTTGCAACAGATTATGATAAAGAATCTGAAACAATGATTTTAGATTGACCTGATGAAATTGGTACATTACCACCCGAAGCATTACAAAATAATCCACAAATTGGTGATTATACACATGCACCAACTTGTGATTTTTCTGCTAAACAACAAAAACGAATTACTACTAATGAAAATGAAATTACAAAATTAAATACTGAATTAATTAAAGCAAACGAAAATATTAATGATGTTAAAAATAATTGATTTAATATCGAAACTAGTCCCCTATGAAAAAAAGTTGAAAATAATAATATAGAAACATTTAAATGATATTTTATTAAAATCAGTTATCAATATTCAACAGAAAATGACTTTATGAAATTTTATAAAGTAATTAAAATTTATTTAAATAATGTTTTTAATGAATTTGAATTGTTAAATGTTGATTCCATGACTTATAATGAACAAATCTCAAATAAAAATATTTTAAATATTGGAACTATTTACTATGACAATAGAAATAAAAAATTTAGGGGTGGAGGTAATTCTTATCCTGAACGTGGAAAAATTAATTTAATTGGTGATATAAAAGAAATATATCAATATCAAGGAATAGATACGCCAACTGAATTTATAGCAGAAGAAAGTACTGAACGTGATTATTATACAAAAATAGAAACTAATAATTTATTAGATAAAAAGCAAAATAAATTAACTACTGGCGAAAATATTAAAATTGATGAAGTAACTAATACTATTAGTGCTATTGGTGGTAAAACTGATTTATCTGATTATTATAAAAAAGAAGAAGTAGATAAAAAAATAGAAGATAAAATGGATAAAGACCATTTTAAATATGTTTTTTCTATCAATACTATTAGTACTGAAATTCCTAATTTAGAAACTACTGATAAAACTATTGCCGGTGCTATTAATGAATTAAAAGATATTCCTCCAACACCAAGTCCAAGTCGTTCAAATTGAAAAGAAGTAGGAACAAGAGAAAAAAATAAATGAGATAATTGACAAATTACTTATGATTTTATAGTTAATAAACATTATAGAGTTTATTATTCTTGAAGTATATATAATCCAGTTTATACTATACAAGAATTTATTATAACTGATAAAAAAATTGATGGTGTACAAATACAAACCTTTAATGATAGTGCTAATATAGTAATTTTATCAGTTCAACATGCAAAATTGATTACTATTTATAGCGGAAAAGGTAATTTAAAAGGTAATGTATGAAAATTAGAAGAATTACAGGAATAATATTATGTTTTTTAAAATTATAAAAATTATTTTAGGTTTAATTGGAGTACTATTATCTTCTGCAACTGCTGGTTTAATTATATTTATTATTGTAAAAATTGTATTAAAAATTAATCAAATATTTTAGAAAGGTGGTGAATATTATGTTAAGTTTATTTAAAAGAAAAGATAAAACAAATACTAGTGATAATCAAAATGAAAAAGTAAAATTTTTAACTAATAAAAATAAAAGTACACATGCTTCTATTTTAAATTATTTTGGTTTTAATGATTTTAACCATGAAACTTATTTTACTGATTTTGTAGCAGAAAATAATGCTAATTTATATAATGCTCCATTAGATATTAATAATGAAACTATTAAAAAATACTTAATTCAGCAAGAATTTTATAGAAAAAATTGAAATTCTATTTTTAAATTAAGCAAATTAGGAATTAGTGGTTATTTAATTTTTATTGCTAATGATGATTTATATTTTCAAGTAATAGATATTCAACAAAGAGTTTATGATATTACCGGTAAATTAATTCAATGTACTATTTTTTATGATAGTTATCAACAAAATGCACAAAATGTAAGATTATTTGAAATTTATACATTAAATAATGAACAAGTAACTATTAATCGTGCAATTTATAGTATTAGTGATAATAAAAAACAATTTCCATTAGATTTTAAATCATTCATTAATAATCCAAATTTAGAGCAAGAACAAACACTAAATATTAATTATATACCAATAGCAATTATGCGAAATAAAGCAAATGAATTAGCAGATTGTGATAAAGTAATGGATAAAATTAAAGCATTAGATGTTATTTATGAACAAATTGTTTTAGATACTATTTTAAACTCACCTAAATTTATTTTTAATCAAACTTATGGGAATGTTCAATCAGCATTAGAACAAACAGTAAGAACTTTGGTTACTAAAAACTACATATTTAAAAGTGGTGGAGATAATAACGAACAAAATGAAAATATTAATATGACAAATAGTAATTTTAAAGGTAAAAATTTAACTGATATATACGATTGAAATGTTAATGAAATATTTAAACGTTGTGGTATTCATATACCAAGTCAAAAGAAATCTGCACAACAATCAGTTCCCGAAAGTACAGCTGTAAATATTTCAACTATTAATTATATTGAACAAAAATTATGACAATTTAATATTGATATTCTTAAATTTATTCAAATATTAGTAAGCATAGATAAAGATTTATTAAATAGTAAAACATTTAATATTAATGATGAACAAGAAATTAATAATTTAACAGTTAAACTACAATTATTTAATCCCGAAAATAACCAATTAATAGGAGAGAACAATGGAAAACAACAACAAACCACAAACGAAGTTTCCACAGAAACAAACTAAACTTAATCAAGCAGAAGTTGAAAATGATTATTTAATAGATAATATTCCTTATGATTTTACTAATATGATGAGAGCAACTAGTGACCCAGATATTAATAGAGCATACGATGAATTTAAAAAAAGAACGATTTATATTTATGAAATTGAACGTTTATTTAAAAATAATGAAAATAATAGTTTAAAATTTTCAGCAAATACTATTAAAATTGGTTTTATTGATATTGATAAAGTATTAAAAACTACTGCTGTTGAAACATCTGATTTTACTATGCAATTAAATCAAAGAGCAAGTACCAATATTAATGATAATACAATTGAATATAGTATGACTGATATTAAAAATTTAATTTTTCAAGAAATAAATTTATTAAATCAATTTAAGTTATATGCTGTATCTATTAATGAACCCTTAACTGAAAATAATATTGATAATTTATATATTATTAATAATTATTCACAGCCTTATCAAAATCCAAAAACAAGAAGTACTAAAAGTATAACTATTATTAAAATTAAAGATTTTAAAACAAGAGATGGTTATCCAATCATTATTAAATTACAAAAACCATTAGATAAAGATACCAAAGTAATTGGTTTAAAAATTAAAGCCCCTAGAAGCATGATTTTTGGCAATATAAAGGTACTTGGTGAAGTTGACAATATGGAAGTATACCCAAAGTTATTTGTTAAAGATAAGATAGCATTTCCGCTATTATCAATGCCTATTGAAACTCAACCAAAAGTTAGAATTTTACAACAATGATTTAGTGAACAAATATTACCGTGAAATTTAGCAAAACAATTTATAGGACAAGAAAAATCAGTTTTAGATTTAATTAAAATTAGTACTGGAACTGAAACAAGAAGAGAAGTTATTAAAAACGCAAGAGTTACACATACTTGATTAGGATATCAAATGGGAACTGTTTGAGATGGTAAATGACCATTAAAAAAACAAAAAGAATTAAAAGATAAAGAAGTTTGAAATTTTGCGGGTGAAAGTCAATTTTATCAATATGTTGCAACTAATAATAGATTTGATGATATTGAAATTGAAATAAAAGACGCACCAACTAATGATAGTTTACAACAACTATTATTAGATATGCTAAGTTATACATATAACTATAATAGAAACTTCGAAGGTGATACATATAATGATAATGGTAAACCAAAAAATGATATTGCAAAATTACGTGCAAAATTTGAAGGACAAAAACCTGATGAAGTAATTACTAATTTATTTAAACAATGAAAATTAGATTATCCTAATTACATAAATTTACAACAAGTAAAAATTTTTAAACAAATATTTATCATGTTGTCGGAATATATTTATTCAATATTATCAATTAATAAAGGTTTAAACGATGATAATAAGATTTTATTACCATATTATTTTGAATTAAAATCAAGTCCAATACATCCTAATAAAGATGATATTTGACAATTTAAAGATGTAAAAGTAATACTAAAATCTGCATATTTTGATTTTGCATATATCAATAATATTAAGTTAAAAAATAATGATATTAGTCAAAATGAGTTATTTAAACTTGATGATAATCAATTTAATTGATTATCCATTACAAATGAATTAGAAACGAATAACATACCATCATTAATTCCAGCGGATTGAACCTTAGGTAATGGTGAATATGGTAAATACTTTACAAGAGCAATTATTAGTAATAATAAAGTGGAAAATGCTTTAAATTTATATGGTTCAAATAAATCTCAATTATTTTCAAAATTAGAATTTTATAAAGAAATTTTAAAAATTGATAATAATAGCGAATTTGAATTAAAAATTGAAAATCCGATTAATAACTTAAATCGGATTGAAATTAGTGGCATATTTGGTGCTGGAAATTATGATTTAATTTTAATAACAGATAAACAAGAAATAAATTTAACTAATATTAATTTATTTGATAAATATAATGAAAATATTTCTTATATAAATTTAGAAATTTAAATTATTTATCAAAATATCCATCTGGATAAATTCCATCTCACTTGATATCATAACTTTCATCTGGTTTAATTCCAAAATATAATTCTATTTTGTGTTCATCTTTTGTTTTGTGTGACCATATAGTTGTTCCAGCCCCCCCCAGTAAACATTATACTGATGTCCTAAATAATATTGTAAATCATTAGTTTTATGATGTGCTATTGAACCAACTATTAAACCAGTTGTAGCAAGAAATAATGCTAAAATTGATGTTATTTTATAAAAATTTGTTTTTATTCATGTTTTCATATTAAATTACTCCTTTTTGAACATTTAATTTATATTGAGTAGTTGCTGTTTGATTTTGTAAATCATTTGAATTTATTTCATATTTAAAATATTCAAAAACATCAATTCCTTGTTCCGTATTATTTTTTAATATTTTTTCATTTATATTCTTAAAATAATTATGTTTTCAATTTTTATATTCTCTCTTTTTATTATTAGAATTAAAATTATTATTAATAATTTGTTGTTTTTGTTTTTGATTTGAATGTTTAATAAATAAATTATAATTATTAATTATTCTTTCTTTTAAATCTAAATCAAAATATCAAAAATCTAAACTTCAATGAAAATGACTAATATATTTTCGTCAGCATTTTTGTGCAATAACATAATTAAGTTCTTCAAACTCAAATTTTAAAATATTTGTATTTAATTCATCTTTTAAAACAGTAAGAAATTGTATATTTTGAATTAATTCTTTTTCATAATTAATATTTTCTTTTAATAAAGTTTTATAAGTGGCTAATTCAATAATATTTTTTTTCCAATCATCATTTATAATTTTTATTAATTGATTATTATTAACAACTATTTTCATATTAAATTACTCCTTTTTCCTTGATTTTACTTTTAAATTGTACTATTTTTGATTATTTTTACAAGTATGCTTTTAAATGGAAAATAACGCCTAAATTAAAGGCGTTTATTTTGTGATACCTATACTATTAATTATATTGAAATTGTTTATTATATAGCAAATGTGAAGATACTTTTTTTCACAGTAGCATTATTTTTACCCCTAATTACATTTTTATATGGATACAGTGCATAAAACAAAGCATCATAAGGGTCTTGATACAAATTTTTGTCAGGAATATTAGTTTTTGTTTCATCATAACGTAATTCTTCTAAACATTGAGTTGTTTTTGGTAAATCATCTTTATTTGCGTAAAAGTTTCCATAACTCATAATATTTCTCATTCAAACTACTCTATTAGTTAATCCGGCTTCTTGATTTAAATTTGAAGCATGTTTAATAGCAGTTTGTGTTATTAAAATAGTATTGTGTTCATCAATTAATTTTTGATTTAATCAATCCATTGCTGTTCTTGCTTTATCATCATAAAAATAAATTGCTTGTTCAAAATTTTCAAAATTATCCATTAATCCTAAAATTTCATTAACATAAGCATTAATTTTTTCATTTTCATTAATAAAATCATTTGGAGTAACTACTAATTCACAAATAATATAAGCATCATAATAACCAGTATTATTATATTCTTTAAAACCAACTACCATAAATACAGTATGGTCTTTTGGTCCCGTAGCTCAATCAATACCAACACTATAAAAATCAAATTTATACATTTCTTTTTCTTGATTATAAAATTGTTTTAAATCATATGATTGTCAATATTTTACTGTTTTTTGAAATGGGAAAATTGTTGCATCGCTATCTAAAAATTCAAAACCATAATAAACAGTATTATATTCATCTGGATTACTTTTTTCCATTTCTAATAATGTTCTTTGTTGAATGTCAGGTAATTTATTTCAAAATGGTTGAATAGTAAATCTTAAAACAAATAAACCTAAACCACTAAACATATCTTTATTTTCATAATAAACTTTACCAACTTTTTTAAGATTTTTCATGACTTCATCATTTAATGGTAAAAATGGTGTACAGTATTTTAAATAAAATGGATGATATTTATCATAAGGATTACATGTAAAAGTAATGAAAAAACTTTTATAAAAATAACGAGTAATCAATTTTCCAAAAGTAGAACTATATATATTATTATCAATAAATGTTCAACTTCACTCTTTAATAGGTTCTTTTGATACTTTAATACGATTACTTCTAAACATAGAGTTTTGTAATCTTTCATATCGATATGTTAATTGCTTTTCTGTCAAAGTTTCTTTTTCTTCTGCCATTATTATTTCATCTGTTCTTGAACCTAAAAAACTTGACCCACCTGCTTCTTTTCCAAAAATTTTATTACCATTAGCATAACCAATAAAGTCAATTTGTTGATTACTTGGAAATATAATACATCCCCCATCCTTAGTAATTTTTCATTTAATGCCATGTGGATTATTAGGTAATAAATTAATATTATATGTATCTAATAAAACTTGACAAACATTCATTAAAGCACCAATTGTAGTTTCACTATGAGTATTTTCATATCTTCTTACTTCTTGAACACTACTATCACTAAAATTACAACATATAAATAAATCAAATGCTAAACAATTTCAAGTTTTTCTTGTTCCACGTGCAGTTGGTACAAAACGATAAAAACAATTAGTTGTAAAAAATTCTGCTCATTCATCACCAACAAATGCTTTAAAAATATCTCAGTTAAAACCATAATTATTATCACTAAAATTAAGATTATATTTTTTATTTAATTGTCCATAACTACTAATAAAAGCCATATTTACTCCTTATTTTTTAAAAAAAATTAAACTTAAATTATTAACAAACAAAAATTAGAAAGGAACATTAAAAATGTTTATATTACCATTCGCAAATCATTTTGATTGAGACAAACATGATTTTAATCAAGATAAATTAAGTTTAAAACAAACAGAAGAATTATTTGCAAAAATAGATGATTATTTATGAAGTATATGTGATAAATCTGAATATAAATCATATAGATTTAGACAACGAAAATTAAAAGCAAAAAAAGGTTTATTAACTTATAAACGACGTATTTGTACACATTATAACACAAAAACACAAAAAATGGAGTACGTATCATTATTAGATAATTATCTTGGTGTTAAAAAATATAGTAAACTTGCACCTAACGTTATTAAACAAATTTTAAAATATTTTGCTGATGGTAAAAAGTATCGTGATGTTTGTGATACTTTTATTGAAGATTTAATAAGTAATAGTACAGTTTGTAGAACATATCAAAAATTTGAATTACCAAAAGCAAATATTCCCAAAATACCATTACAACCAAATCAAAATTTATATGTAAATATTGATGATGGTCATCGAAAATTTAAGTTTAATGAAAAACACAATACTAAAAATTGTAAAAAATGTTCGATGAGATTAATAGTAATGTGTACTGGTAAAAAGAAAAATGGAAAATTAATTAATAAAAGAGCTGTATGTAAAATAAGAGTTTCAAAAACAGAAATTGGTGCTGAAAAAACCGCAAAATTAATAGAAAAATATGGTAATTTATTTTTTGAAAACTTTGACCAAGCAAATTTAATAGTTTGTGGAGATAGTGCAAAATGAATTAGAAAAACTGCTACAATTTTAAATGCTAAATTTATTTTAGATAAATTTCATGCTTTTCATGTTTTATTTCTTGGTATAATGGCAGGAAGAAGAAAAAATCAAATTGCTAAATTACACTATCAAAATGCAATAAATTTATTTGCCAAAGGTGAATATTATGAATTAATTGATTTTTTACAATCATTAACTTTACAATATAAAAAATTAAAAGTTCGTTATTTTATTAATGCCAAAGATGGTTTATTAAACCAAGCATTAGTTGAAAATATTGGTTGCTTTACTGAAACTAATATTAAACAAATTTTAAAACATATGATTGGTGATAGAACTTATAATATTGATATGTATACAAAAATGGTTAATTTTAAATGCTATCAAATAAATACAGCCATCCAGTTATTATAAAATAAAATTAAAGATTTTAAAAAAACAAAAATAAAATAAAACTTATTAAAGATGCTTTAATAAGAATTTTTGAAAAGTAAGTATTATTGTTGACTAATATTTTTCAAGTGTTAAGATTAACATACAATTGCATATTGAAGTCAAAATTATTCTCGTCTAACTTTATAATTTTAAGACAAATTTGAATATTATTGACAACATCGGTATGCTCCCTTTTTATTTTTCTAACAAAATCAGGTTCGGCTACAAAAACAGAAGATAATCCTATCATATCCCCATATTCTAAGGCTTCTAAACATTTATCAGGACTATTTATACCACCACTCACAATAACAGGAATACGTTGATTAATGTGTTGATAAACAACTTTATTCACTAATTGATTAAAATATTTCCCCTGAGATTGAACTTTATATTTATATATATTTCTTCCCCAACTGGCTAGTGCTAAATAATCAATTTTAATGTTTATTAATACTTGATCCATGAATTGTAAAAAATCTTCAATTGGATAACCTATTTCTTGACCTCTAGTTTCTTCAGCTGTAGCTCGATATCCTAAAATAAAATTTTCACTAGCGTGCTTATCAATTGTTTCTCTTACTGCTTGTAAAATTTCTAATCCCAAACGTGAACGATTTTCTAAATTTTGATTACCATAAATGTCATTTCTTTGATTACTAATTACTGAAAAAAAAGCTTGAATTAAAAGTTTTTGTGCTGAAGAAATTTCGACACCATCAAAACCAGATTCAATAGCCCTTAAGGTAGCTTTTTGATAATCTTTAATTAATTCTTTGATTTGCTTAATACTCAGTTCTTGAACTTCATGTGGAAAAGGATACATAAAAGATTGTTTAGAAGGTCCAACTACATAACCTAAACGATTTAAACTAATTATAGAAAAACGACCTGAATGTGCTAACTGTAAAATAGCTTTTGCACCTTTTGATTTCATAGCATTAGCAACTTGTTTTAATGAATCAATATGTTCGTCATTAGCAGCAGAAAAACCAAATTCAAAAATTTGTCCCTCTAAATTAATATAAGCAGCACTAGATATCGCTAAGTATGCACTATGAGCTCTTTTAAGAGCATAATCAATATCTTCTTTACTAGCAAAACCATCATAACTAGAAACATTTAAGGTAATTGGTGAAAGCACAAACCGATTATCAAAAACAAAATTTTTAATTTTGATTGGTGAAAATAATTTAGAATATTTTTTATTCATGTTAACTCAAAATTAATTCTAACAATTGGTCATTATCTATTTTCTTAAAAAAATATGAAGAAATATCCAATTCTTGTAATTTTATTTTTAAATCTTGTTTAATCATTTTAGTACCTTCAAGACCTTTCTCAAAAATAGTTAAATCTTTTGTAGGAAAAAAATCACCACTAATTTTGCAACTTTTAATTTTACCATTATCAATTATTAATGAAATATTCATTGTTCCAATTTCTAAACGTGCTTCACGATTATATTGATAGCGGGGACTTAAACCATAAACCCATTCTCAATTCTTATACTTTTGATCAACTAACTTGTCAATTTCTAGTCATTGCTGATTTGATAAAACGTATCGTTCAACATCTGCTATTTTTTCTACATTCATCAATCGTTTAATAATTTCATCTTTAAACTCAAAAATAGTTAATTTTTTGAATTGTTCATTAAGGTGATTTTTTAATTTATCTACTCTTTGATTAATTGATTTAATTCCTTTTGATTCAATTTTTTTACGACTTGGTTTAAGTGCCAAGATCATAGCATCCAAATCAATATCATAAAGTAATGAATAACCACCATAAATAATATTTTCTTCTTTTAACATAGCTGCTCCAGAAACTTTTTTACCATTAATTGTCAAATCATTTTTTCCACTTTGCATGATATTTTTAATCCCCATATCTTTAAGCACTTTTATAATTGGCTTATAGAATTCTTGGTAATTAGCATAAATCGAATTAATATTAGAATTTAATGGAATTAAAAAACAAAAATTTACTGAATTTGAATCAATAAAAATAGCTCCTCCTCCAGTATCACGACGCACAACTGGAATATTATTTTTATCCAAATATTCTTTATTAACTTCAACCTCTGGATTTTGAAAATATCCCAATTGAATATGAGGATCACAAATAAAAGGAAATATTATCGTTTTGTTTTTTACTTTTAAATTATGTAGTGCTCATACTTGAATCGCTAAAGCATAAGCTCCATCTTTGATATATTTACCATTTCTTATAGGTTCAATTAAAATCATAATATTCCTCCAATTTTATTAAGTTTGTAAATCAATTTTAATTATCTTCAAGTTCTAAAAATTCTTTTTCAACTACATCTGTTAATTTCAAAATTCAATTATCTTTAGACTTTTTTGAATTGAAAAGAGTTGGATTTTCAATTGCTCTTTGATTATATTCCAAAACCTTTCCTGTTAGTGGACTGCGCGCATGCAAAATAGCTTTTGAAGCCTCTACTGTTAATACTAAATCATTTTTATTAACTACATCATTTTCTGTATTATATTTAACATAACACGCCATACCCATATCATCTTGTAATTTGGGTGTAGGACTAATTATGTATAGCTAACGAAAGTAATGTTTACTCATATCTTGAAAAACAAAATCAATCGCGTTTTTAATATTTGGTCAATAATTTGGTAATATTTTTCTTATATTATGTTTTATAGCAAATCAAAAATGTTCAATTGGATTTAAATTAGGAGAATATGGTGGAAGAAATAATAGTTTGCATCCAACATTTTCAATTAATTGTTTTGTTGCTTTAGATTTATGAAACGTCGCATTATCTAAAACTATAATTTGTCCACACTTTAATACTGGAATTAGTATATTTTTAACATATGATTCAAAAATTTTACTATTGCAATGTCCTTCAAATGCTCATAGAGCTTTTAATTTACCTTTATTTAGTGCACCAATTATACTCATTCTCTTTATTTTATATGCAGGTTTATTATCAAATAATCTTTTACCTTTTTCAGACCAACCATATTTATAAAATTCATTATCATCAATTCCAGATTCATCAATATATACCAAATCTTCATTCATTATTTTCGCTATTTCTTTTAAAAAATCTTCTTGTTTATTTTTATCTCTTTGTTCATATAGAAAAGTTTTTTTTATATGTATAATTTAGTTTTTTGAAATAGTTATAAACTGTTTCTTTTGTCATATCACCAAATTTTTCAATTACTTTTTGAACTGTAACATCTTTATTTTCTGCTAAATAATTTTTTAATTCATCTAAATCCTTTATTTTGTGGCTATGTCCTTTTTGATAATTCAAAATTGGTTTTATATTTCCGGTTTTTTGCTTTCTTTTTCTTCATAAAAATAAAGTCTTTCTAGTGATATTGAACACTTTACAAATTTCTTTAATTTTCATGTTTTTACTTTCATAAACTTCTATTACTTTTCTTCGTAAGTCCTCACTGTATGGTTTTGGCATAATTTAATCTTCCTAATCTATTTTAATTATTGCTGAATTATACTTGTAAGTGCAAGAATTGTTTAAATTACATATTATTATTTTACATTATTTATGAGTAAACATTACTTTCGTTAGCTATATATATTATCTTTTTTTTCTATTATTAAACAATTTGCATTTTTTTTCATTTTTTACCCCCTAAAATAAAATAAGAAATGTTCAATGAATAAATTAAGACTATAGTAACTTTTCTTAACTCTATCTAATTATTATTCATTTCATATTTATTAATAAAATTTTTTATCTCATTAATATAAGTTTGATGAGCATTTGGCAAAGTTTCAACATGACCAATATTTTCTAAAAATAAATAATTATAATTTTTATTATTACCTTTAATTTGAAAATTATGAATAACATTTGACATGAAAAATGGGACAAAATCATCTTTTTTACCATGAATTAATAAGGTAGGAACTTTAAATCCTGTTTTTAGTTTTTTTAATAAATCATATTCTAAAATATTTGTATTTGTAAATTTTTGATATCTTTTAGATATACCATTACTAATTAATCATCAAGGTTTTTTATAACGATATTGCATAACGTAACGAAATTGAACAAGTAAATTAGAGAATCCACAATCAGTAATTGCTCAATTAATTGAACTGATTGGTGCATAATTCAACAAATAATAATTAATTGTTGATGCACCCATACTATTACCAATTAAACCAATTGTTTCAACTTGATAATTAGTCTTTAATCAATTAATTAAACAATTAACATCTTGCGCACAAGTAAGACCAGTATCACTATATTGACCATAAGTTTTACCATGAGCAACACTATCAAATGTTAAAATATTATATCCTTCTTGATAAAATCAAGACACTAACCTTAAAGCTAAATATTTATTTTCAGTTCAACCATGAAAACCAATAACTCATTTCTTGCTTTTATTTTTTTGAATAACAGCTAAACAACTAATATCTTCATTATTATTATTTTTAATAACAAATTCTTGATAATTTTCTTTTTTTCAATCAATTGGATAACCATATTTATTAAGTTCTTTAATCTTACAATCATAATAATGATAATCAAAACTATTAATATCAACTAATTGATCATCATTAATTTTAACATTTCCTTCTTTTTGATAAGTAAAACAAAATTTAAAAAATTGTTTTTGATATTTTTTTGAATAAAAATAAACAAAAGGAAATAATAAAATAAGTAATAAAATTTTGCTAAAAGAATAACAAAATTTTTGATAACCATTCATTAAAATTTCGTCACTAACAGAATCATTTATTACCTTCATTTCCCCCAGTCTCTCCTATCTAACAAATTTGTATCAAATCCATATTTGATTAAAAAATAACTAGTTTTATTTCTTATGTACCATGTCCTTTTTTTGTTACAATCTAATTTTCCTTAAAAAATATTTTTTTTCAAGATCTATTTTTAAATTTTATAATTTTTCTTTTTTTAATTATAAAAATAATATATTATTCAATATTTAAATAAACTTATTGTATTTTTAAAAATTAAAAAATAAGAATATATTTTGTTTAATTGCTTATTTTCTAGTACCATGTAAAAAAGAAAAATATGATCCAACAGCAAACAAACCAATAAATGTTAGGCAAGAAAATACTGGTTGATAAATATTGGTGAATGATAGTTTATAATCAACTGAAGGAACAATCTGAAAAAAATTATAATAATTTTTATCACTTTGACTATAAAAAATAAAATTAATTCAAGTTATATATTTTTGTGGTACAAAATATCCAATAATAATGGTTGGTGTTGAAATTGTATATGTCATATCAATAAAAAAGTCACCAAATAAAATAGAAGTTAAAAAAATAATCATATTAATTGTTTGAATTATATAAGGATTTTTTATAGAACCAGAAATTAATAAAGCCAAGAAAAAAATAACAATAATATTTAGACTAATACTAAATATAAGACCAAATCATTGTGAAAAAGTTTTCATTGCTAATATTCATACTGTCATGATATTAGTTCCTTGTAACTGATCAAGAAAAAATAAATATCCAAGTAATATAAATACTGTACAAAAAGAAATAACAAAAATAACAATTAATAAACTTAAAATAAATGCAATCTTATTGATACCAAAATTGTGTAATTGTTTTAAAAAAACTGATTCGCGTCATTGACAAATAAGATGACCAATTAAAAAAATATTAAATAATATTGGTAATAAAATATAACTAGAAACTATAATATAACGATTATATTTAATAATTGACTGTGATGTTAAAAAATAAACTAAACTAAGTAAAATAACGGGCATTATTAAAAAGTAAATATAAGTTCTAAATGTTTTTAAAATTGTTTTAAACATATAACTTATACAATGACTAAAAATTACTATACTATTTTTATTTTTCATATTTCACCTTTAAATTTCTATATTAAACACAAATGATTGTTGAGCAATAACATTATTGTTATAAACTGGTTTAATCATTAATTTTAACTGATTATGAATAGATTTTAAATTTTTTAAAAAATAATAGTTTTGATTAGTTTCGCCAACACGATATCATTTTTTTTCATCAAAATAATAAATAGCATAATAACTTAAATTTTCAATATTAACAGCATCTCATTGAAAACGAGCATTGTATAGTATTTGATTATTAACTGTTCGATTAATTACGTATTCTGATTTTGGATTTGAAATTACTGTATTTTCTTTGATTTGATTATTAGTTGTTGGACTATTTATTTCAAATTCACCAACATTAAACTTAAAATTATTATTAGTTGCTTTAATTTGTAATCCTAATTTAGAAATACGATTAAAAGTATTAATACCACCAATTTTCTTTAAATCCAAAGTAATTTTAACTCAACCACCTTGTAACTCTTCTTCATTATTTGGTGAAAAAGTTTGACGGTTTGCTATTAACGATTTTTGATCAGTAGTAGTAACTAAAAAATTAACTTTAGCATTATTATCACCATTAGTATTATAAATAAAACTGATCTGATGGTCATTTTTAATTAAATTAGTTCCCATAATATCTCAATCATAAACTTTACTTGTATTTCAATCGCCATTAATTATACTACCTTCTTCATTAAAACCCGAACCAATAGCAATTGAATTTCCTTTTTCATACACTTGATCATAATCATAAAAACCAGAAATTTTAGAGATATCTAATGGTTGTTCTGGATGAGCATCATCATAAATTTTTCATTGATAAGTTGGTAAAATATCAGTTAATCTACGATTTGTTCATGGATAATCATTAGCAACAATACTATTACCATTTTGATCATGATTAACAAATTTAATACCACTACCCATTGAAAAATTAGTTTTCTTATTTAAAATTTGATTATCATCAAATAAAGTAGTTCGTTCTTTAACTAAATCACCAATGCCATAACTTGATGAGTTATAACCATTATTAGTTAAATAATTATAAATAGTATCTTTAACAAATGGATTTGGTTTTCCTTTAGTAACTGCAGTTTTTATTCTAGGATCCGATATAAATGCTGCCTCTTGATAATTATCACTTGCGTTTCAACCTTGATAATCATTTGCATTATTATTTGCTTGCATACCAATATTATTATTTCTAATAAAAGTATTTGTTCCTGAAAATTGAATATTATTAAATAAATTTGTTGTTTGTGTCGCAAATAAATAAGCTCTAGTACCATTAACATTATGATTTTTAGCTCAATTATAAGCATAAGATCCAAATGTTCCAGCACCATTATCTAAAAAATCAGAAATTCCAGTATACACATTTTTATTATATTGAGGTTTACCAGCAATCATTGTTTCTGCATACCCTAATTGTCGAAAATCATAACTTCCAAAAAATTGGGCATTAGCTCCAGCATCAAGAATAGTATTTAAATTTTTACCACTATAATTTGGATAATCTGTTAAAAATGATGTTGTTTTATCTGGTGTTTCACCAAAAGTTAATTGAATATCAGTTGGTGTAACTTCACCATTAGTTTTACGATAACCACTATCTGCCATTTTTAATGTTTCAGTATCATTATATCCACTAACACCTTTTGAAACTGTAGCACCATTACGATAAAAAATTATTTTTAATGCTTGAATATTTGGATCACTAGCAGTAGCTACTTTATAATTAAATTCTTTAATAATTTCGGCCATAACATTATAATCTAAAACTGTACCATTGGGAGCAGCGCCGTTTGGTTCATTATTAATAAATCAACCATCAAAGCCATTATAATTAGCAATATTAATTAAAATATCAACTATTTTATAAGTACCATCACTATTTTTGCTAAGAAAATCTTTTAACATTTCTTTTGTTAAACCATGATATCCATCAAGAAAAAGATTACCAAATATTGGTGTTCCATTAATGTGTGCACTATCAATAACATCAGCTGGTGGTGGAACAATTGGCCCTTCAAATCAAGAACCTGATCAATTAATAAAATAATTAGTATATTGTCAATTTAATGGTGTATTTTCAAATGGATTTTTTGTCCCTACTATTGTATTATCAAAAGTACGATGTTTTCGTGTTGAAAATCCTAGTTGATTATAATTAATATTCTCATCTTGGTTACTTGAGTTGTATGTTGCTACAAATTGACGTTTCTGTAAAGGTACTGTTGCTCGATTATACTTTGCATCATAGTCTTTTTGTGGATTCCAATCTAAAATTGAATTCATTCTTAAATATTTTCGAGCTGAAGAAGTTATACCAAAATCAGAAGCATAATTACCATTAGGCATAAAACCTTTATTCAAAGGAACGCCAGTCACTGCTTGTTTTTTAATGTTTTGTGTTCATTGAAAACCAGTATTAAATTTTGAATAATTTAAATAATGACCAGTATTGCTTGGTTTAACATTTCCCAAATCATTAATATTACCAATATTATTAATAATATTTTGCGAGTTAGTATTATCAAAATTAATACCATCTCCATAATCTGAATTTGTTCAGTCAAAATTTGGTAAACCATTTAAATAATCACTACCATCTAAACTACCAATATTACAAGCAACTACTAAACTAGCAGGAGCAGAAATTAAACTAAAAACACCAAAAAGTAATAATATTTTTTTCATTATTTTTTATCCTTTCATTCCTCAATTAAAAAATCTTTTTGATAAATAAGAAAACAACATAGTAAATATCAAGATTCCAATTAATGTTTGCCAAATACTAGTAAAAACAACAAATGATATTTCATTATAATTTTGAATAATTTGACTTATTCCTAGTGGATCTAAAAATTGATATGAAGTAATCAACATATTAAACCAAATAAAATATTTAGTTGGACACAAATAACCAATAATAATAAATATTAAATTATTGTTAGTTACTGTTGGTTGAATTAAAACATCCGAAAAAATAATGAAAAATATGGTAAAAACAGCAAGCATTACAAATGATAAATTAAACTTAGGGAAAAATGTTGTAATAAATATGTTAGCAACTGTTAAAAAAAATGTTAATAATATCATAGCAAATATATAGAAAATTCAAATAAATCATCTAATATTAGAAAGCAAATTTAGATGAAAATTAAATATTGAAATTAAAGAATAAATATTATAACAAATAATATTAATACTTACTGATAATGATACCATTATTAAATTTGATAAAAAAATTGTTAAAATAATATAATATTCATTAATACCAATTATTTTTATTCTTTTTAAAAAGTTTTTCTTTCGCCACTCAATCATAAATATTCCTAAATAAAAAGATGAAATAAAAACTGATATTGATAAAAAATTTAACAAAATGGGAGGTAAAATTTGATAGTAACTATAATTATTTCATAATCATGATGATAATGCAGAAATTAAAAAACCTAATAAAAATACAAAAATGTAAGTTCTAGGATTTACAAAAATTACTTTTGAAATTAAAGAAAAAAGTCTTGAAAATTTAGAAACAGTACTTTGTTTGAATAATTCTTTAGTTACCATTAACTTCATTTTGATAATACTCCACCATCATTTTACGTAAACTACCATATTTTTTTATAATTGCATCAATACTTTGGTCTTGATAAATTTCACCATTTTTTAAAATTACTACCCGATCACAAAGTAATTCAACTTCTTCTGGTGTGTGTGAAACAATTAATAAATTAATTTTTTTAATTTCTTTTCATGACTTAATAAAATTAACAAGTTTAATTTGCATTTTTAAATCTAAACCAGTAACTAACTCATCTAAAATTAAAATTTCAGGATCATTTAAAATTGATAAAAAACAATTAAATCTTTGTCTTTGACCACCCGAAAGTAAAGAAATTTCTTTTTTCAAAATATCATTTAACTCAAAAACATCAATTAATCCTTTGCCTTCTTCACTTTTAATATATTTTTTATTTTTATAAAATTTAATTAAATCAATAATTCGTGTACCAACTGGTCAATAACCTTCTTGAAATTGAACACCAATTTTCCGACTAACCTTTTTACCAACATCATCAAGAAATAATACTTTACCTGATGTTGGTTTTAAAACTTGTGAAATTATTTCAACCAAAGTAGTTTTACCAGAACCATTAGCACCTAAAATAGCAAGTGATTGTGAAGCAGGTATCTCTAAATTAATATTTTTTAAAACCTGATTTTTACCATAATTTTTACTTATATTTTCTAGAATAATCATTTTTATTTTCCTTGTAAATTATTATTTAAAATTTCTTCATATAATTGATTAAACATTTTTTTCATATCAGAATCCAAAATTAATAATGGCTTTACTGTATTGGCAATGGGTGGTTTATTTCACATATATTCACCTTTGTTATTTCGTTCCACATATTTATCAAAAGTATAAAAATCAATATCAATTGATTTTTCAATTGTTCTACCTAAATCTTGAATTCAAATTTTTACTCATTGAAAATAAAAACCAGCTTCAAAATACTTCATAACTCATAAGTTTAAATATTCATTTGCATTAATATAATTACTACTTGGATCATTAATTTTATTAATAGTAAACTCAATAAAATATGTTCGCAATGTTAAGGCCATGTATATTTGCATTGATTGTGAATGAATAATTTTATTATTAATATAATCATTAATATCTGCTGTTGGTATACCAATTTCATCATAGCCAGGTTTACCAGCATTTTTACTTGCTGAATCACGGTATTTATCAAATTCAGCAAGATAAAAATTATTAAAACCATTAACAATATCATCATTAGTTTTACCTACTTTATCAATAGCATCTTGATATAAAAATTGTCAAACATTTAATTGATTTCTATCTTTTTTTGGTCAACCACGTGTTGGATAAAGAATATCATTTATACTATTTGTTTGATCAAAACTATTATTTACTAAAAATGTAATAACATTGCTAATTGGTGTTATAAAAATAAACATTATAAATAAAATCCATAAATATTTCTTCATATTTCCTCTTTAATATTAGTTATAAAAGTAAGAATATCATAAATAAGAATTTTATTCATTATTTTATTATACTTTTTATGATTTCTTCAACAAGAAAATTTTCACCAAAAATTTCATTAATATTAGCATTTTCAATGATATTAGTAATAATTGCTAAATTATATTTTTGTTTTTCTAGTTTTTTTTCTAAACTAGTAGTACCTGCTGAGCCTAGGAAATCACCATATATTTTAATATTTTCAATAATTCCTGCCTTAACATTCATTCAAACGTGAATAGTTCCTTTACTAGGAAAAAGTGTTTTATGCTTTAAATCAAAATCTGGAGATTTACCATAAACTCAATCTCAAGTTCGATATTTAGTATTTGCTAATAATTCAATATCAGCAATCATTTTTTCAGAAAATTCCATAATCTTTGTATTTTTTGTACTTTTTAATTGTTCAATAATTAAATTTTGAAATTCTTCAATTGTTATTGGTGGATTTAATAATGGTAAAATATTTGTTACTCGTGCTTGTACTGATTTAATACCTTTTGATTTTAATTTATCCAAATCAGGTTTTAATACTTTTGGTAACATTTGCATATCAACATTAAAAAGAATAGTACCATGATGTAAAATTCGATTTTTATATGTATATTGGGCATTACCCGATATTTTTTTATCATCAACTAAAATATCATTTTTACCACTAAATTGAGCATTTAAACCTAGACTTTGTAAAACATTAACTATTGGTTTTGTAAAAAGAGCATAATTACGAGCATTATCTTTATTTTTATCAAAAATAAAAGTAAAATTTAAATTTCCTAAATCTTGATAAACAGCTCCACCACCAGATAATCTTCGTACAACATTAACTTTTTTTGTTCTTACATATTCATTATTAATTTCTTCAATTGTATTTTGGTTTCTACCAACAACAATAGTATTATTATTTTGTCATAATAATAAGATTTCATCAGTTATATAAGGATTAGTAATCAAATATTCTTCGGCTGCTAAATTAAAATATGGGTCTTTGCTATTATTAATATAATAAATCATTATTAATTTAATCTCCTTTATCTTCAGTTTTAAAATTTGTTCATTTATTAACAAATTTTAAAGTAGTTTTGCAATATGTATCATAATCGGTAGTGACGGCTCTTATATGTTTAGCAAATGGCATAATTAATAATTCACTTATTGTTTCTTCTTCATAATTTATTTTCTCTTCATACATTTTTTGTGCCATTGTTGCTGGTACAGTTTCATCATCATTACCATGAATAAATAATACAGGAATTGAAGAACAATATTTTAATTTATTAATAGGATCAATACTATTAATATTAAATTTATCTTTTAACCTAAAGAAAAATTTAACACCATAATAAAATCAAAATCAATGAAGGTTAAAGTATTGTTTACCCATAATTTTAATAATATGACTAAAACTATCAAATCCACAATCAGAAATTGCACATTTAACACCAAATTTACCAGTATCAAATCGAGATATTGTTTCCAAAACAGTACTAGCACCCATACTATTACCAATTAAAGTAATATTGGGGGGTTGTTTAAAATCTGTTTCTGTTAAATAATTATTAAGACTTAAAATAACAGCATATAAATCATCTGCTTCTTTATTGCCAAAAGTAATTGCATCATGAATATTATTACTACCATGACCTCTTGTATCATAAGTAACAATACTATATCCCTGCTCATAAAAATGTTTAACTAAATATAAAATGCTATAGCGATTTTGTTGTCAACCATGAGTTGCAATTATTCATTTATGATTTTTATTAGATTGATGATTATTAATGAAAAAAGCTGATAACAAGCGATTATCATAAGTAGTTATCGTCATATCTTGTGCTTCCATCATATCCCAATTACTATCATCAATCATTAGTTGTAGAGAATTTTGTAATTCCATATCTCGATTATAAAAACTCAAAGTATTAAGATCAATTTTATCAAAATTTGGATTAGTACTTCGTCCAATTCGTTGAAAATTTTCCATAACATTTCGCATCATTAAACCAATAAAAAAATTAGTAATTAAAAAAGGAATAATCCATAATGGAAAAGTAAATATCAAAATAATTTTTAATCATCAAGCAATTTTATATTTACTTTCTTTAACTGGTGAAGTCATTCTTGCTCTAAGTTTTAAATATTTTTCATTACTAACCATTATATTTTATTCCTCTCAAAATTAATTTGATAAGGCAATCTATTTTTTCTTACCTTTTAAATATGGATCTGGATATGTAACATCTTCTTTTGTTAAAATTCCTGTTGCTAAAAGTGCTGCCGCAGTAACAAAGTTATAAGGCTTATTAAAGTGTGGTAAAAAATACATATCAATTAATGGAATTTCATCAATAGTAACCTTTTTCAATATTGCTAATGAAAACATTGCAATTGTTTCTGTATGATCATGAGTTGAACTAATTTCAGCTCCAACAATACGACGAGAACTCTTTTCTCATATAATTTTAATTTTTACTTCATGATTTTCACTCATAAAAGGTGGAAACACTGTATCTTGATAAAAATATGCTTCTACATTATTAGAACCTAAAATTGCTTTTGCAGAAACTTCTGATAAACCAGTAGCACATAACTTTCAACCAAAAACAGCAATTGCATTTGTTCCTTGAACACCAGGAAAGGCGATTCTTGTTTTAGGATCTGTTTTTGCAACATTTAATCCAGCAATTAAACCACTACGTACAGCATTAGTTGCTAAGGCAATATTAACATTTTTATTTCAAGCATTTGAACGAATATTAATACAATCACCAATTGCATAAACATTAGGATCTGAAGTTTGAAAATATTCATTAACTTCAATTGCACCACGAGGATCTAAGTTAAGTTGAACTTTACCATTCTCATCTTTCAAGATAGCAGTATTTGGTAAGAAACCAACAGCCATAATTACTAAATCAGCTTTATATGTTCCTTTATTAGTTTTTACTTCACTCACTTTATCATCTTTAATAATAAATTCTTGTAAAGTTTCTCCTAATTGTAATTTTACTCCTACTTTTTTCATATCTGCTTCAACATCATTTGTAAATTCTTCATCATAATAACGAGGCATAATACGATTTTCAAAATCAATTAAAGTAACTTCTTTTTTATCTTTATAAAAAGCTTCTACTAATTCAATACCAATATAACCTGCACCAATTACTACTACTTTTTTTACTTCCGGTTTACTCAAATCAGAAATAATTTCTTGAGCATGTTGGTATAGTTTTGATAAATGAATGCCATTTGTTAATTTAACACCATTTAAAGTATCTTTAACAATCGCACCATCTTTATGAGCAATTAAACCAGGAATTTCTTTACCACCTGGATTTAAGATTGGTCATGAACCAATTCCTAATACTAACTTATCATAACTTTCAATAAATACTTCATTAGTATCTAAATTTTTAATAGTAACAGTTTTTGCTTTACTATCATATTTAATCATTTCATGTTTTTCTTTAATTTTAACACCTAATGCTCTTAACTTTTCAATTGTGGCATAAAATAATCCTTTTGGATCAGTAAATTCTTTACCAACTCAAAGCGCAATTCCACATCCTAAAAATGAAATATTATCATTACGATCATATGCTACTACTTCACTATTTGGATTAGACCTCATAATTGCCTTTAATGCTGTTGTTCCGGCATGATTAACACCTATAACAACTATCTTTTGTTTTCTTTCCATGCTAAAATCCTCTCTTACTTATTACTTTTTTTCAATTTCTTTTATTGTGTAATCACAAATACAAATATATACATTATTTTATCACTTTTTATTTAATAGTTACAACTCTTTCTTTGTTCAGTAAATGAATATAACAATAATTTTAAGAAACTGAAATTGCCATTGCTGATCGACTACTTCCATCATGATCATGATGATATTTATTAATTTCTAATAAGCCACGACAAGTATCTCAATTATTATTTAAGAACGGCTTATTAGTTTGTTTATTTTTTTTGTCATAATTATTTATTTTATTTATCATGCTTTTATCAAAATTTTCAATTTCATCTTTTTCAAAAATTTTAAAAATTTTCTTTTCTTTAATGTCTTTATATGTCATACTTTTTTCTCCTTGAATCTTTAAAGTATTTATTTTTAATTAAAATTTGATAATTATTAAGTATTTTCACTTAATTTAAACATTATATATCAAAACAAAAAACCTTAATATATTTTTTTCATTTTTTAAATATTTTTTAATAAATTATATGTATCTTGACAAATCATTAATTCTTCATTTGTTCTAATTTTAAAAATAGGAACTTCTGATTGTTTATCACTAATTTCTAAGTAATCATTATACTTATCATTATTTTTATTAGTTACTAATTTTAAAGTAAACACTTTAATTTCCTCAATAACTAATTGACGAATAATTGCAGAATTTTCACCAATACCTGCTGTAAATACTAATGCATCAATATTACTATCTAAATCATTACCATATTGAACAATATAATTAGCAATTCTTTGAACAAACATTTTTATTGCTAATTGTGATTGTAAATGATATTTATGGTTTTTATCATTACTACTTGCAAGAACATCACGTAAATCAGAAGAATGTCCACTAATTCCTAATAAACCTGAACTTTTATTTAAATCATTAGTAATAGTTTCAATAGTTGCTTCTGCTTTAACATTACACATATAACCATGAATAGAAGGGTCAATGATACCACTTCTAGAACCCATAATTAAACCATCTAATGGTGTTAATCCCATGCTAGTATTAAAACTTTTACCATTTTTAATAGCACAAATACTAGCACCATTACCTAAATGACAAATAATAGCATTAATCTTATCTTTTGGTTTATTTAAAATATTAGTTAATTTATCTAAAATATAACGATAACTAGTACCATGAAAACCATATCTTCTTACCTCATATGTTTTATATCAATCATATGGAACTGAGTAAAGATATTTTTCTTCAGGAATAGTACTATGAAATGAAGTATCAAATACTGCCACATGTTTAGCATGTGGAACTAATTTTTGAAAAGATGATAATCCTTTTAAAGCTGGTGGATTATGTAATGGTGCTAATGGAATACATGCTTTGATACCAGCAATGACTTTCTCATCAATAACAATTGAGTTATTAAATTTTTGACCACCGTGAACCATACGATGACCAATTCGTTTAATATCATCAAAATTATTAATGACCTTATACTCAATTAATGCATCAATAACTGTTTGTGCTCCTATAACATGATCGGCAATATCTTTCGTTACTTCATGTTTAATAAAGTTATCACCATTAGCAATTTCAATAATAAAATTACTATTTTTAATAGCTATCCTTTCAACTAAACCTTTACAAAGAATAGTAAAATGAGGTTGTTTATCATTATTAATAGCATTAAAAAGTTGAAATTTAATAGAACTACTTCCAGCATTAATAACTAAAATTTTATTTTGTTCTGACATATTTGTTTTATCTCCTTATTAATTCTTAATTAATGTTTGAATAGCAGTGATCAATGCTGTGTAATAAATGTCATCAATAGTAGCACCACGAGAAAGATCATTAACTGGCTGATTTAAACCCAAAACAATAGGACCAATAGCTTTATAATCACCTAATCTTTGGGCAATTTTATAACCAATATTAGCAGCATCTAAAGTTGGGAAAATAAATGCATTACAATGATTTTTAATTGTTAATTCTGGGAATTTTTTATTTCGCACTTCTTGATCTCAAGCAGCATCAAATTGAATTGGTCCTGCTACTTGCACATTCTTTAATTTTAAATGCTGAACAAAGTTAGTAGCATTACGTACTTTATCAACACTTTCACCACTACCACTAGTATTAGTAGAATAAGATAACATTGCTAATTTAATTGGATTAAATTCTAAAAGTTCGCCAAAGTGAATTGTAGATTTTGCAATATCTGCTAATTGTTCAGCTGTTGGATTTAAATTAATTGAACCATCACTAAATAAAAATATTTCTTCATTTTTATTCATAATAAATGTACTTGAAACAGTTTTAGTACCTGCTTTTGTTCCAATAATTTGTAAAGCCGGACGTAAAATATCAGCAGTAGTAAAAGTAATACCACCAACAAAACCATTAACTTCTTTATTATTTAATAACATCATTCCATAGTAATTACGACTTAATACCAATTTATTAGCTGCTTCTAAAGTTAAACCCTTTGCTTTTCTTAATTCATATAATTGATTAGTAAAATTTGTTACTTGATTTTCTTCAATAGATAATGTTTTAATATTAGAATTTTTAATATTACTAGGAATTTCTTTATCATTATTAAATAATAAAACTGGTGTAATAAAATTTTTAACAGGTGAATTATCATTAATAATTTTTAAAGCTACTGCCTGTACTTTTTCATTATCACCTTCTGGAAATAAAATTCTGATTGATGTTTTGCTTTTTTGTAAAATAGATAAAATAAAATCTAATAGTTTCATATTATCTTCTCTCCTTTAATTTGTTAATTTTGATTGCTAATAATAGTTGCAATTGCTTTATTTTGTACTGCTTTAATGATATTATTTTCAACCTTAATATCAAATACCATAATTTTCAAGTTAGCTTCCATGCACATTGTTGAAGCAGTTAAATCCATTACTTTTAATTGTTTATTAGTAATATCTTGATATGATAAATGTGAATAACGAATAGCATTTTTGTTAATATTTGGATCTTTATCATAAACACCATCAACGCCATTTTTTGCCATTAATAATATATCCGCATTAATTTCAGTAGCACGAAGTGCTGCTGCAGTATCCGTTGTAAAGTACGGTGAACCAGTACCACCAGCAAAAATACAAACATAGCCTTTTTCAAAACTACTAATAGCTTTTTTGTAATAAAAAGGTTCAGCAACTTGATTAATCTCTAATGATGTTTGCACAATAACTTTTACGTTAAGAGCTTTTAACTTTGATTCAATTACCAAAGCATTCATAATAGTTGCTAACATTCCCATATAATCAGCATTAATTCTTTTTAAACCAATCTTTTCTCCTTGTTTAGCACCACGTCAAATATTACCACCACCAATTACTAAACCAACTTCTACTTTTGCCTTAACTAGGGTTTGAATTTGTTGACAAACATTATCAATACTTTCATTATTATATAATTCATTACTACCATCACCTAAAGCTTCACCACTAATTTTTAATAATATTCGTTTATATTTAAATTGTTCCATTTTTGATCATCCTCCTTAAATTTAATATTATAAAAAGCCACAGATTGCTTTGTGGCTTCTTATTTATTTACTGTTATCACTAGATAATGAATCATTATTTGCGCTTTCAGCGACAGTTTCTAATTCAACGTTAGCAATAACTTTTTGTGCTAAATTATCTTTAACAAAAAGTTGTGCTTGTGGAGTAATAATTGTTAAACGTTTTTTAATTTTTTTAATACCCTGTTCATAAACAATTTTTAAAACATTTTTCTTTTGTTCCAATGCAACAATTTTACTAGTATTAACGCTTTGTCCAAAGAAATAAATATTATGTTCATCAACTGCGATACCAAAATCAAAACTAAAAATATATGCTAATCCTAACATGATAACTAAAAATATATACTCTACTATTAATAAACTTAAAAAAGCAGGATCAGATTTAATATATTCTGGTTCAAATGTTCAAACTTGCATTCCAATTGGAACAATCGAGATAACTAAACCAATTACCCCAACTATTAATGTTGCTACTAATAATTTTAAATTCAAAAATTTAATAGTTGTTTTTGGTTTATTAAAACTATATCATCCTCAAACAAGAATAACTAATAATAATATAAACATTACTAATGCAATATAATATATAATTTGAAAATTCACTTTATTTACCTCCTAAATGTTTATTTGGCAGAACTATCAATTTTTTCACCTAATTGATAACGTATCATAGCTATAATTGTAGCATGATTTTTAGTTAAATACTCTTTAACCTTAATTGTATTATCTTTAATATAAAGTTGATCAACAATAGTTAATTCAGATAATACTTTTTCAAAACGACCTCTTATAATATTTTCAAGAATATTATCAGGACGTTTTTTTGCTTTCAATTTTTCTTCTTCTTTTGTTTTTTCACTAATAATTGATAATTCTTTATCACGAACTGTTGCGGGTATGTGATCAATATCAATATATTTAGCATCTGCTGATACTAATTGCATAGCAACATTATTTGGAATATCACTTTCCTTATCAACACCTTTGATAATAACTAAACCACTATATTTACCACCACCATGGACATATGAACCAAAAACTTCATCACTATTTTTACTTAAATATTGAAAACGATTTAAAACAATATTTTCACCTAATTTAGCGATAGCAAATCTTATCTCATCATTTAAACTTTCACTACTTCCATCAGCTTTTAACATTAAAGCTTCTTCAATAGTTTTAGGTTGATGTTTTAAAATTGTTTCTAAAATCTTAGTAAATAAATCATTAAAATCTTCTAAATCAGCAACTTGTTCAGTTTGACAATTTAATTCAGCAATAATTGCATTATTACCACTAATAACAACTTTAGTAACCCCTTCAGTGGCTTTATTAATACTTTTTTTCTCTGCTTTTGCTAAACCTTTAATTTTTAATAGGGAAAGTGCTGCTTCAAAAATATTATTTTTTTCCATCAAAGCTTCTTTACAATCAGTAATTGGTAAATCGGTTGTATCTCTTAATTTTTTCAATAATTTAACATCTACTTTAACTTCTGACATATAAACTATTCTCCTTTATTCTTTATTTTTTCAATTCCATTTTCAGTTTTATTTTCATCAAGACTAGTAGTTTCTTCTACTACTATTTCTTTTTTATCAATAACTGGTTTTACACTTTGTCCTTCATTAATAGCTTCAGCAATTTTCTTTGTAATTAAAGTAATTGATTTTGTAGCATCATCATTACCAGGAATAATATAATCAATATTATCTGGATTTGAATTACTATCACAAATCGCAATAATTTTGATACCAAGTTTAACTGCTTCTTCGACAGCAATTTTATTAGTAATAGTATCAGTAACAAAAATAGCTTCTGGTAATTTATACATATTTCTAATACCACCAAGGTTACGTTCTAAACGTGCTTTTTCTTTAATTACTAACATTTGCTCTTTTTTTGTTAAAAGTTTAATTTCTCCACTTTTTTCTTTATTTTCAATATCAATTAACTTTTTAATACTTGATTTAATAGTTTTAAAATTAGTTAAATTACCACCTAATCAACGTTCTGTTACATAAGGTGAGTTACAACTAATTGCAAGTTCTTGCACAGCTTCTTTGGCTTGTTTTTTTGTACCTACAAATAAAACTTTACCACCATTTTCACTAGTTTCTTTAACAAAGTGACAAGCTTCATCTAATTTACGCATTGATTTTTGTAAATCAATAATATGAATACCATTTCTTTGACCAAAAATATATTTACGCATCTTTGGATCTCATCTTTTAGTTTGGTGACCAAACTGAACTCCCGCTTCAAGGAGTTGTTCACGTGTTACAACTGACATATTGTCTCCTTTTAATTTGTTTTTCTTCCATTTATTTCTAACATTGGCCACTTTTTAATTAAAAAGCACTAGGCAATGAATTCACAAATGTGTTGCTTATTTTCATTAAATTAAGCCTATATATTGTAGCATATTTTTTATATTTTAAACAAATTATTTTTAAACATAAAAATAGAATTGTATTTTAATAAACTATATTATAAAAATATTTTTTTATTTTTCTTAAAAAAATATGGAATGGCAACCCTTTTTAGGACTGTTTTTTGGTAGACACTTGTTTTTGATAATTAACTGGAGTTAGGTAGTTTAAGGTGCTGTGAATTCTTATGTTGTTGTATCAATTGATATAATCAAATAATTCTAATTTTAATTTGATTAATGATGTAAAATTTTTATCATTAATAAATTCAGTTTTGAAAGTTTTAAAAGTTGCTTCAGCAACAGCATTGTCATAAGGACAGCCTTTTTTGCTTAAAGATCGAGTTATGTTGAATGCTAATAAAAGTTTATCAATAGTTTTATTATTAAATTCGTTACCGCGATCGCTATGAAATATTTCAATATCTTTTAAACAGCGATTTGAGTGCATAAATGCTTGATATACTAATGATGCATCTTTTTTAGTACCTACACTATGTCCAATAATTTCGCGGTTAAATAGGTCTATTAATAAGCAAATATAGTTTCACTTACCATTAACTTGAACATAAGTTAAATCACTAACAATAACTTCATTTTTAATTTTATTATTAAAGTTTCTATTAACAAGATTGGTAATTTGACTATCATTGACTTTATTATGATGATTTTTGAATGATAATTTAGTGTATTTTGATATTAAATTATGCTTATTCATAATTTGTTTAATTTTTCTGCGTGATAAATAAATTTCTTGGTTTGCTAGTATGACTTTTAATCTTCTAGTACCATAAACTTCTTTATTTTCTTTAAAAGCACTAATAACAGCTTCATCATAAATATTATTTTGATTTTTATTTTTTTTCTTTAAATTAAAATAATATGTTGATTTAGAGAGTTTTAAAAAACGACACATTGTGCGAATTTTATATTTAGATTTATTATTTGCAATAATTTCTATTTTCTGCCTATTATTAGTGCTGCTTGCTTTAAAATATCATTTTCCATTCGTAATTGTTTTAATTCTTTATTTGCTTGAATTAATTGTTTTTCTAAATCAGAAAGATTATCTTTGGTTTTAAAACTGCCTGAATTAGTAAATTGCTTAATTCATTTATAAGTAGCCGCTCTTGTAACGTTATATTCTTTAACAAGACAAGATACTGACTTGCCACTTTGATATAAAGCTACTATTTGTTTTTTAAATTCATCTGAATATGAGTTAATATTGGCCATAATTATTTTCCTTTCTTTTAACTAATTTGTGAACTTGTCTACGTAATTAGTGTCCAATAAAGTGTAACCCATCCACTAATTACTTTAATTTTAAAAGTAAATAGTTTTTTTATATTTAAAAAGGAAGATGGAAGAAAAATGTTTAAATCTAAAACACAAGAAAGACAACAACTTAAATATCATTTGCAAAATCAACAAAATAGATTAAAAGAAACTGTACTAGAAGAACAAACAATATGTGGAGTTACAGAATCATTTGTGAAACTTACTGAACAACAATTAAAAAAGCACAACTATGCTAATAGAAATGAAGTAACTAATTTAGAAATAGATCAAAGATTAAGAAATAGATTTGCCATAGAAACAAAGACTAAAGGAACAACAAAGGGTGGCATTTGTTCTGGTGATGTTTTATATGATAAAGAAATAAAAGCAAGTAAAATAAAATAGCACAAAACATAAAAACTGTTTATTATGCTCCACCTTCTACCCATTCAATGTGAATCCCTAAAAAACAAGATAAACAATGAAATGAAGAAATGAAAAATAAAAGTAATCAAAATGCTGGAAGTTCTCATTGAGATAGAAAACAAAATAGTAATCCTTTTAGTTCTCCATTTAAATAAAATTAAATATAACTATATAAAAAGAAGAGTGAAATTTCACTCTTCTTTGTTATATTTATTAATTTTAATAATTAAGATATAAATAAAGTCTCTTCAGTAGCAAATTGAATATCACCAATTGATATTTTTACTTTTATGGTATTTCCTTTAACAAAATTTCCTGTACCTTCTGCAGCTTCACTAACTTTAATTTTTAAAGCACCTTGTTTAATAAGGTCAGCAATACTTTTTACTGTTTTACCTTCAAGTTCAGTAGTTTTAAAATATTGTGTTAAATCTGTACCAACTGGAAATTTTGCTTTTGGTTCCCCAACTGCAAATCCAGGAATAGATTCAAAATTAGCATTTGATATTGTAGTTGGTAAAATTGATGTAACTAATCCTTGATCTGATTGACCCAAAATATCTAATGAGAAATTATCACCTAATGACTTATTATTTTTTTGAAAATTAAAAATTAGTGTTCCACCAGTAACTACATAATCAGCATTATCTGCCTTCTTAGAAATTGCAGGTGAATATGATTGAACATTGATACTAATTTCATTTGTTTTTTTAACCTCAAATATTCTGTTTTCACCTTCACCAGTTTTTGCTTCAATTTTTAAAACATTAACTAAAAAATTCGCAGCATCATTTGACTTAGCTTTTTGCTCACCAGTATCACCTTTTAATAAAGCTGTCGCAGTAATTGCTAATTGTTCAGATTTTCATGATGCTAATTTACTAGTTGCATTAATATCAATACTCAATTTAACTAGTGAATTAGCATTTGTATCTAAAAAACCAAAATCTTTTTTAACTTGAACATCCATTTCTTTAGTTGGTGTAGGATTTGGATTTGCTCCTCCTCCACAAGCCACAACTGAACTTGCTGCAACAGTACTTAAACTAACTGCTCCTAATAATTTTAACAACGTTTTTATATTTCTCATAATCGTTCCTCCTCAAAAATTTTTTTCCAAAAATAAAAATTATTTTCTGTTATTATTATACATTCTTTTTTCAGTATACATAATGTTTATAGTAAAAGTCATTTTTTAGTGTTATTTATTCTTTTAAGAAAAAAAATATGTAATTTTATATTAATTAATAAATATTTTTTATTTTTATATAACGATTTACAATAAAAACTATCTGGTAACTTAATACTTCCTGAAACACTATTTCATAAATTTTTAATAACAGGAATTGCTATTCCTGCTAACATGGCACCCATCAAAAATTGAGGAAAATTACCACTAACTGTCTGATACTCTTGATCAGTCATTGATTCTAAATCTTCTAAAATCATATTTATCAACCTCCTAAAACTTATTTTTATTTAAAAAATAGTTTTTTCCTTTTTAAATTTTATAAGTTTAAAAAAAATTAAAAAAAAGAATATTTTATTTGATACTCAAATAAAATATTCCTTTAACTAAAAATTTTAATTGTTAATAATTACAATAAATTCAATTTAAACTATTTTTATAATTTCTAAAATATTAATTAAAATTTTTGCTTATATATAAGTACCCTTCAGTTCCTGCTGCATATAAATTATCACCTTGATCAGTTGTTAAAGCAAGAATATGTTCTCAACCATTTTCTATTCCTATCATTTTATAAAATATAGATGAGTTTTTTACTTTTTTATAAACTTCATTTGAGTCAACACCAATAAATAAACTACCTTCTTTATCTATTACTAAACGTTTAATTTCATGGTTTGTTTCTAACATTTTAGCATACATACTACCATTATCAATTTTATAAACATTACCATTATCAGAGCCAGCAAAAATATTATTTGTACTATCTATTACTAAACTTTTCATTGACCCAGCATCATCTCGTTGTTTAATTAATTTAAATTCACTTATACCATCATAGCTTTTATAAATTTTACCACGATTATCAGCACCCGCATAAACAGAAGCATCTTCACCTACTGCTAAACTATTAATATAATCATGTGTTCCTAACATATGATTAACATTACCATTTTTATCAATGCTATATACACCATCATCGTTACCAGCATAAACAATGCCGGTTTTTTTATTAACTGTTAAAGCTCATATTCAATTTGTTGAATCTGGCAATGAAATTTTTACAAATCTATTTTTACCATCACTTTTGTAAACAACACCACTATCAGTTCCAACATAAACATTATCTTCTGCATCAACTATTATATTTCTAGCAGTTTTACCTGAATCCAATCCATCCATTAAAGTTTCTATTCCTGTAGCAGTAAGTTTATAAACTTTATCTTCTTGTGTTCTAAAAATATTATTTCGTGAATCAATTGCTAAAGCATAAATTTTCTCATTTGTTAGTTTTTTATTAATAAAGTTAGTAACGGTGTAATATAAATTAACTTCTCCTATATAATTACCTTTGCCTTTAATTGTAACGTTATTTTTATCTTCTTTTACAATATCAAAATCATTAATAGTTAATAAACTAGCTTCTGGATTTGCTTCTTTAATGTTTATTAATAAGGCCGCTTTTGTTGGAATTTCATTTTTTCCACTATTAACTTGTCCTAAATTAGGTTCAACGATGATATTTTGCAAATTAATTTCGCTTATATTAGTAATTAATTTTTCTTGACCAAAATTATCATAATATATAATCCCCGCTCCAATTGTTGAAGTTGAAATACTTAATGGTGTAATTACAGATAATATTTTTTTAAAATTCATAATTATATACCTCCTTTAATCTTCATTTATAATTTTATAATATTGTTAAAATTTTATTAATTTATTTCTTAATTTAAATTAATAATATCATTTTTATTATATATAAAAATTATATATCATAGTATATATTTGTCAATTACAGTATAGATAATTTAATAAATATTAATTATTTTGTTTAGTAAAATTATTTAATATAACTTTAAAAATATCTAATTAAAGTCTAACTTCAACTAGATATAAAAAAATAATTTTATATTCATCTAAATAAATAACTAATTTGTTTTGAAACTTTTGTCCTTACATATAAAACATTATTAATATTAAACAGATTTAAAACTTCACCATTACTTATATCTCAGTTAGGTATTAATTCAAAATTATTATCATTTTTACTTTTAAATAATTTACCTTGACCAACACCAGTTTTTGTTCCTACATAAATAATTCCGTTAATATTTAATAAACTATGAATCTCACCAATATCACCAGCATCTTTGCCTCATTCTGTAATCTCATGAATAATACCATCATTAGTAATTTTAAATAATTTACCTTGACCAACACCAGTTTTTGTTCCTATATAAACTATATCATTAACAGTTAATAAACTATGAACTTCACCATTATTTTCTTTTCAACCAGGTACCTCAATAAATGTTGTTCCACTTGTTGATTTATATAATTTACCTTTGTTTTCAACAGTTTTTGTTGGTACAAAAACTGTTTGATTACTAGATACTGCTAAACTTGTAATTAAAGTTTCAATGTTACTAAATCAAGAACATGTTGCTCAATTATCAGTAGTATAGTATAAATAACTCGTAGTCTTACTTGTATTAGCTGCAGCATAAATTATATTACCATTGCTAATGTTTATAAAATTTGTAATAAATCCATAATTCCTTTTTCACCCACGACCAGGAACTTTATTAAATTCTATTACATTATCTTTGATGGCATTACTCTTATATAAAAAGCCGGTTCCCATATATTCTAATATTCCTAAATAAAATGTTCCATTTAAACTTAATAAACTATAAAAATTACCGCGTTCATCAATACCAGAGACGTTAATTTTGGTAAATTGTTCACCATTTTCTAATTTATACAATCCATTTGTAGTCTTTGTTGCTCATACCACACCTTTATCATCTACTGTTAAACTAGAAATACTACTAATAAAATTATTTTTACCAGATATATTTTTAAAACCTTTTATATTATTATATTTTTTTTCTTCGTTTTCTACTTCTTCTGTTTCAACAGTTGCTGCAATACTACCAGCAGTGGCTCCACCAACTAAAGATGTTCTCAACATTTTATCTTACACATCAACTGCAATACTACCAGCAGTGGCTCCACCAACTAAAGTAGTACCACCAACAATAGCCGTAATAATTTTTCCTTTTTTAACCTCTTTTGCCATATATTAAAACATCTCCTTAATACTCTTAAGTTTTTCTAGATTAATTTTACATGATTTACATATTATCATTTTGATAATTATTTTTTTATATTTTAAGTGTTTTAATATAATTAAATAGTTACAAATTCATTTATTTTAAAAATAGATAGCATGAACTAACTTCATGCTATCTAAAAATAAAACTAACTAATATAAATATTAAAATATTTTATATTATACTTTTTAAGTAAAATCTCTACGATTGAATAAGTATCAACTACCTGCTAATAATCCTAAACCCAATATAACATATATTGATATTAAAACCGGAAAATTAATAATTTTATGATTTCCTGAATTACTATCAACTTGACCATTAACTTCATTAAAGGAAATAAGATATGGATCATCAATTGATTGAAATATAGATGGATTAACATATAATGATGTTTGTTCATTAATAATACCATTAAATAAATAAGATCATTGATAAAAAATATTAAAATAACGACTAATTCTCTTTTGACTTATTTTACTATTAAAATCATTAATTTCTTGTTTAGTAAATTTTTTATTTAATGAGGTAAAAACATTTTCAACTGTATAATTAACACCGTTATCCCCTGGTTTAATTAGTGAATTTGGATTAATATGATTTTTACCAACACCAACTCCGGTCATTATTTCTTGATAACTCTGTTCTTTTCATTGACGAAAAACATTAGAAATATTAATGATATGTTTAATTAAACTAATATCATCATTAGTATAAGGTTTTTTAATTAAACCATTAGCTATCTCATTCATAACTAACTGTTCTCTTTCTGGACTATAGTTATTAGGATAATCAATATCACTAATACTATTTTGATAAACTTTCTTCATTATCTTTTCTATTTCATTTATATAAGAATTATTTGTTTGTTCACTTTTAAATCAATTTAAATCATTAGAACTAACTTTATTTTCTATTTGATGATAAACAGCAACTGCTTGTGAAAGAGCAAAATAATCTTTTGAAATTCTAATCATACCATCAATTCCTTAAGCAAAAATACTACTTAAAGCAGCAAACATTATTGTAATAGCAATTGTTGCTTTTGCATTTAAAACTAAAGAAATTAATAATGCTGTTGAAGTAAAAATTAAATCAAAAATTAAAGCAATACCAAATAAAATAAATAAATATGGCAATAATGTCACAAACAATGTTGTATCACCAATACCAGGCAACATTAATATAATACTTGCAAGAAATATTGATAAAAATATATATGAAATTACAATTGTTTGAAAGGATAATCATTTTTCAAATCAAATTCGATTACGACTAATTGGTTTCGATACTAATATTAATAATGTTCCATCTTCAATTTCATCACGAAAGATTTGAACAGATTTAATACCAATAAAAATAAGTAACATCAAACCTATAAAACCAGAAAAAGCTATTCCTTTTCAAGATGATAAATAAAATAATTTTACTAACTCACTAGTTCAACTAGTATTTGAATCATTATTAATAATACCTGAAGCATTAAGACCTCAATTAAGTCCTAAAATGATTACTGTTAAAATAAAAACTATTCATGTTGATGGAGAAACTAAAATTTTTTTAAAAGTATAACGAAATATTGGCATTTTTTATTCTCCTTTCTTCTTTTGATTTGCTTCCATAACAATACGTTCATACATTGTTTGCAAATCAACAATATATGGCTTTAATAAATTGATATTAACATTGTTATCTAAAGCAATTTTTAAAATTTTATTAATGTCTTCTTGACAATTAATAGTTATTAATAAAGTTTTACATGTTTTTTCTACAGAAAATTGATCTTCTTCTAAAGCAATTTGTAATTTATCATTATCATTGCAACTAATTTCATATTTAGTTTCACTATGATTAATTTGACCACGATAAACTACTTTACTATAATTCAATATTGTTATTTCATCAGCTAAATTTTGTAATTCTGACAAGATATGTGATGAAATAAATATGGTTTTACCTTGTTTACGTAATTTTCTTAAATCATTAAATAATTCGGTTCTAGCTGTTGGATCTAAATTAGCAGCTGGTTCATCTAAAATTAAAACATCTGGATTATTTAATAATGATTGTGCTAATAACACCTTTTTTTCATGCCTAAAGAATATTCATTAGGACTACGTTTTTTAAATTTTCATAAATCCAAGTTTTTTAAAACTTCTTCAGTTTTAACTTTTGCTTCTTTATGAGTTAAACCACTAATTTCACCCATTGAAACTAAATATTCATAAGTACTAACTCTTCGTGGAAATTTTGCTGCTTCAGGAATGTAACCAATATGTTTCTTGGCAGCAACACTTCAAGCATTTTTTCCATAAATAAGTAAATCACCTTTAGTTACTAACATTGCACTCACTAAACACTTGATAGTAGTTGTTTTACCCGAACCATTTGGTCCAATAAAACCATGAATAGTTCCTTTTGGAACACTAATTGTGGCATTATCTACTGCAACAAATTTTTTAAAGCTTTTTGTTAAATTTCCAATTCCAATAGCATATTCAGAATACTCATGATTATTATTAACAACATAATCAGTATTAAAAATATGAAAAACTTTTTCTTTAACGACATTTTTAAAATTTTTTAACATATTTAAAAAATCCTTTCTTTTTTGAATTTAAAATTCTTTTTTATTATTTTTTTGACTTTGATCTAATTTTTTTTATGACTTTATATATAATAGACATATTCCGTAATTATTTTTTTGAAAAATCAAGTAATAATTTTATAATTTATTTTATTAATGAATTAATAAGGTGTTGATAAATATGGCTTTTGAAAATTTAAAAAAATTAAAAAATGATAAATTTTATAGATATTTTGGTATAAAACATTTTCATTTTAATGAAATGTTAGAAAAATTAATTGAAATAGAAAAATTAGAAAAAACTAAAGGTCGAAAAAATAAACTTTCAGTTGAAGAAAGATTGATGATGACACTTGAATATTGAAAAGAATATTATACTTTTTTTCAAATGAGTATTAAATATAAAATGAGTCCTTCAAGCTGTTTTCGAAATATTACTTGAGTTGAAAATAAACTTAGTAATGATAGAGATTATCAATTTTTAAAAGAAAAATATAAATCAAAAAATGATAAAAAACAAGAAAATTTAAATGAATTTCAATTTTATTTAATTGATTCAACTGAGATTGAAATTGAAAGACCAACTAAAAAAAACTACAGTTAGAATATTTTTCTGGTAAAAGTTGAATGTATTCTATAAAATTTCAAATTGTATATGATTTTTTTAATAAAAATATTGTTGATATTTTTGCTGATAATGGCAAAGTGCATGATTTTCAAATATTAAAAAATTCAAATCTTGTATTTTCTAAAAATACAATAATTATTGGTGATTTAGGATATCAAGGTATACAAAATATTTATGAAAATACAATAATACCAATTAAAAAAAGAAAAAATAAAAAATTAACTAAACAAGAAAGAAAATATAATAAGATTGTATCTAAAATTAGAATCAAAGTTGAACATGTTTTTGCTTGATTAAAAAGATTCAAAATTTTAGTAAATAAATGTAGAAAAAGTAAATTTAGACTTATGTACTTAAGATTTAACTTACTTTGTAAAATTTTTAATAAAATAAAACCATTAAAATAAAAAAAATCAAAAATATATTTTTTAAAATTGAAATTATTATCAAGTTAATATAAAAATATTATTAACATTTTTTTATTTTCGAAATAGAAACTTATTTTTAAACTATTTTTTCGGAAAATATTAACTTTTATAATTAATAACACTAAAAAATTTATAAAAAGTATTATTGACAATTGATTAAATTTAATTATGGAATATGTCTAATGAATATTAATAAACTTAAAGCACCAACTACCAAAATAAATACTATTAACATACTTAACATTGGAGTACCACCAGTAGTAGTAGCATCATCTTTTGTATACTTAGCAACAATTTCTAAAAAATTTCATACAAACATATTTATTTTCTCCTTTGCTTTTGAATAAAATATTTAATTATTTTTTTATTTAATGCACTTTTAAAATATAATTATTGATAATTATTTGTAAGGATATAATGGCATTTTGTGATTTTTAAAATTAAGACTATTCTAAAAATATTTATTTTTTAACAAATAATATTTTTAGTATTTTAAAATGGTATTTTACGTTTTTGTAAAAATACAAATCAATTGTTTACTTACTAAATATTTTAATAAGAACGTACTTATTTTCATCACTATATTTTTTTTTACTAATTGTAAAATGAAATTAATTTTTATTATATGTATTATGTTTTAAATTTATTGAATTAAACTCATTTTTCAACCATTAACAACTATATAGTCTTTTAAAATTTTATCTTTTAAAAAAACCTTTTTATTTTTACCATTAAAACTTATGTTTCTTTTAATAACTTTAGTATTGATTATAGAAATATCAGAAACTAATAATTTTGAATTACTACTATTAGTAGTAGTATTTAACAACAAAGTATAGTTTTCTTCATTTTCGGCAAGTAATAAAAATATACTTCATAATTGTTTTAAAAAAACTAAAATATTAATTTTATTTTCATTATTAATGAAGATATCTTTAATACCTTGATAATTAAAAATAAATAAAGTTAACTTAATTATTTGCGTAATACTAAAAGTAAAAAAACATTTAAAAAAATTTAAAAATAAACGAAAAACTAAAATATATATAAAAATAAAAGGAATGACAGAAAAAATATTAATAGCATTTAATAAATTCAATGTTTGATTAGGAATAGCAACTAAATTGAAAAATAAATTTATAAAAAGAAACAAAAAACTAATAAATTGTAAAGTATATTTTTTTTCCATATTATTATTATTAATTCCTAAAAAGAAACTAAAAATAAAAAAATAAAAAGTTAAAAGTGTAAAAATAGAAATGAAATAATTTAACATCATAAAATTTTGAAAACGATAAACTTTAGTAACTTGTAAACTATTATTAAAAACAATATTGTATGGTAAAACTTGCGTTAATAAAAACATTAATAATAATAAATAAAAAATCTTTTGATAACTAATATTACCAAAAACATGTTTTCTTTGAAAATTTAATATTTTATAGTTAATAACTAATTTATTTTTAATAATTTTAAAAAATAAATATTCAAACAAAAAAATTCATAATAAAAACATTAAAAAAGAAAAATTTGAAAAAATTTGAAAAAAAATATTCATATTACTTTACTACTTTCTTTAATATTTATTAAGAACTTACTTAATGAGTTAGATTATACCAAAATATAATTTTTCTTAAATAAAAAATGAAATAAAGAATAAAATAATTAAATCTAATTAATATAAATTTTAATTTTAAATAAAATACCCTTTCTTCAAACAAATCATAAATGTTTATTCAAAACAATTTATTTGTCTAAAGAAAGGGATAAAAAACTAATTTAAATATATTTTCAAAAATAAATTTAATTTTATAAGTCAATTTTAATATCTTGACGATCGCTATCTGATGCAAGAAAGTAATCTTTTGAAACTAAATTTAATGTTGATGCTACAACATTACTTGGAAAGGTTTTAATTTTACTATTGAACACTTTAACATTAGCATTATAAAATCTTCTAGCAGCAGCAATATTATCTTCACAATCTTTGGCACCTGATTGTAATTGTAAAACAGTAGTATTTGCTTTTAAATCAGGATAATTTTCTAATAAAGCATTAAATTTTCCAAAAGCTGCATTAAGTCCACTATCTGCTTTTGAAAGATCACTCATTGTTTCCATTTTTCCACTTCGTAAAGATACAACATCTGTTAATGTACTTTTTTCAAATTTCATATAACCTTTAGTAGCATCTACTAATTTTGTTAATAAATCAAAACGACGCTTTAATTGTACATCAATATCAGAAGCAGTTTCTTCAATTGATTGTTGTAATCTTAGAAAATTATTACGAGAAACAATAAATAAAATTATTGGAAATATTAAAACAAAAGATAAATAAACCATAATTTTTCCAAATAGTGACGGTTGGGCAGTAAATGATTCATTGCTAGGTTTAATTGTTGACATAATTTTCTCCTTTCTTATCAATATCTAATAACAAACTATGTTTAATAACTAGTCCATTCTTGGTAAGTTAAATATTATTTACACACTAAACCATAATAATTTTACTATATTTTTAAATTTAAGTAATGTATTTTTTTAAGTTTTTATTTAAGCTTATAATATTTTTTATTTAAATTTATACTAAAATAATTACCTTTGCCAATAATAATATGATCAACTAAGGTAATATTAAAAACCTGAAAATTTTTTTTAATTTCTTCGGTGATATATAAATCAGATAGTGAGGGTTCACTATTACCACTAGGATGATTATGAATACAAATTACTTTACTTGATTTATGAATAAGTGCCAGATGCAACATATCTTTAACATCAATTTTCATAGTATCATTAGTACCCTTATATAATAAATTTTGATGAATTAATTTATTTTGATTATTTAATAATAATAAATAAAAATGTTCTTGCGTTAAATTTTGATAATATGCATTAACTAAATTAAAAACATCTTCGGGAATAATAATTTTAAAATATTTTTTTTGACTTTCAATAGTTCTTATTCTTTTTACTATTTCTAAACAACTTAAAATTTCTAAAGCCTTACTAACACCAATACCTTTAATACTCATTAAAGATTTAATAGTTACTTTATTTAAATTTTCAAGACCATTAAAATTAGTAATTATTTCTTGCGCTAAAAATAATACATTTTTTTCTTTAGTTCCTGTTCGCAAAATAATTGCTAATAATTCATTATCACTAAGAGCGTCAAAGCCATATTTAATGGCTTTTTCTCTTGGTTTTTTTGTATTATTAAGTTCTTTAAAATTCATAAAAAGGCGGTATTAAATGTGTTAATTTTTCTTGAAATTTATTAAATTCATCTTTAATTTTTGCTGAATCTTTACTATCATCTTTAGAACTATCTCATTTACTTTCAATACCACCTGGTAACTTAATACTTCCTGAAACACTATTTCATAAATTTTTAATAACAGGAATTGCTATCCCCGCTAACACGGCACCCATTAAAAATTGAGAAAAACCACCACTAACTGCCTGACACTCTTGATCAGTCATTGGTTCTAAATCTTCTAAAATCATATTTATCAACCCCCTAAAACTTATTTTTATTTAAAAAATAGTTTTTTCCTTTTTAAATTTTATAAGTTTAAAAAAAAGTAATAGGATTTTCTAAATTATATTTAAAAACTTTAACTTTTGTTGATAATTTTTCAATAAGTAATTGAAAAAGAAAATCAACAAATTTTTGTTCCATATAATGACCAACCAAAATAACATTAATTTTTCTATCTTTAGCTTCCATAATATAGTTTCATTTCATTTCTCCAGTAATTAATAAATCAATATTGCTAGATAAATTACTAATAATATCACCACCAGCACCAGCAGATAAAGCAACAGTCACTATATTGTTATCACTCAATTTATTATTAACCAATTGTATGTTTGCAACATTAAAATATTTTTTTAAGTTATTAATCAATTCTTTTAATGGCATTTGTCTATCAAATTTACCAACTATTGCCAACTTTTCTTCATTAATAAAATGAATATTTTTAATTCTTAATTCTTTAGCCATCAACATATTCATACCTACTAATGATATATCAAAATTAGTATGTAATGAATATACATTAATATCTGCTATTAGTATTTTACTATATAATTCTTTTTTTCAATTTGAAATATTAGATTGATTAATATCTTTAGCAAAAACTAATGGATGATGAGAAATTATTAAATCAATATTATTATTAATGGCCTCAGTTAAAACTTCATTAGTAACATCTAAACAAACTAAAATTTTATTAATATTGGTTTTTGTTTTTGATTTAATTTGTATTCCTGAAAAATCTCATTCACAAACATCTTTTAAAGGAAAATATGTTTCTAAAACATTAATTATATTATTGATAGTTAACATGTTAACTATTATCCTTTATAAAATTCTTTAATATGTTTAGATTTAGACGGATGTTTTAATTTTCTAATTGCCTTTGCTTCTATTTGTCTAATTCTTTCTCTTGTAACAATAAATTCTTTACCAACTTCTTCTAGAGTTTTTGGAGAATCGTACTTAGTAATATGACGATGAACAACCTTATCAATTAACAATTCTGTTTTATCTAAACTAGTATCATAGTGTAACTGTAAATTATTAACTACTGTTTTTAATTCAGTAATTTCTTTTTCATCTTCACAAAGTTCTAATAATTTTCTTAATTTTGTTGGTAAAATTCCAAAACGCATTCTAATAACTTTTTCTTCTCGTTTTGTTAATACTTCAGCAAAAACACGATCCAATTGTTCTCTTAATCAATGTCTTTCAGCATATTCATCGGGAGATAGCATATTTTTATCTTTAATAAAATCACCAAAATGTGTATCATCTTCTTCACCAATTGGTTTTTCTAAAGATACTGGTTCAATAGCAAGTTTTTTAATTTCACGAACACGATCGGCTGTCATGTTTTGTCCCATTTTATTGGCAATTTCCTCATGAGTAGGATCACGACCTAATTCTTGTGTTAAGTTTCTTTCAATTCTTGTTAACTTATTAATTCTTTCAACCATATGAACAGGTACACGAACCATTTTACCTTGATCAGCTAAACTTCGTGTAATTGATTGTCTAATTCATCAAGTAGCATAAGTTGAAAATTTAAAACCACGGCGATAATCAAATTTATCAACTGCTTTAATAAGACCAATATTACCTTCTTCAATTAAATCAGCAAAATCTAAACCACGATTTAAATGTTTTCTAGCAACAGAAACTACTAATTTTAAATTTGATTTAATTAATTGCTCACGACCATATGTTCTTTCCTCAACATCTTTTGATTCTAACATTTTAGCATATTTAATTTCCTCACCTTGACTCAATATTTGACTTGTTCCCAAAATATTAAAATAAGACTTAATTCCATCTTTTCTTCTTGTATCATTAGAGATCCCCATTGTATTTTTAAAACTCAAATCACTAACTAAAATATCAATATCTAAATTATCAGGTAATTGTTCATCATCAATATCGGGAAAATTAGCATCATCTTCAACTTCATCCATCAAAATATCAGTAAAGACTACTCCTTCTTTTTCTAACCGATCAAAAATTTCCTCAATCGTATCATCATCTAATTTTAAATGTGCAAACTCTTTAATGACATCTTCTTGTTTTAATTCTTTTGTTTGACTCTTTTCTAATTTTTTAATTAAATTACTTTCTACTTCCTCTAAAGTTAAAAGTTTTTTCAATTTCGTTTTTTGTTGTATAGCAGCCATATTTTCACCTTATCCTTAATTTATCATCATACTTATTTTTTCTTTATTTTATTTTTTAATACTGATATTTCTTTTAATAACAATATTTGTTTTTCAATATTTTTTTCAGATTTCAATTTATCATTGATCATTTTTATTTCATAATCAATTAGTTGATTATTAATAATTTTTAAGTAATCATTAATAATTTGAGGTTTTAAATCAAACTTTTTATTTTTATACTTATCAAGAAGTTTTTCTAAAATATTTAAAAGTGAATTACCTTTAAGTTCTTCTAAAATTAAATCAAAATTAATTGCTTCTATTTGATTATTTTGATATTTTTGACTAATTAAAAAGTATAAATTCATAAAATCTTGATTTGGAAAAATAAATTTTTCTTTTTCTAAAATTAAATAAACATTTCTTGATAACATTACTAAAAAAATAAGTTGTTCTTGTGCTTCAAAAAAAATATTTTTTACTTCTATTTTAGATTTATTTTTGATACTAAAAGTTGTAGTTACTAAATTATTATCAATATTTAAAATTTGTATTAAGTCTTCAGTGGATAAATTAGTTATTTTTGCTAACATATTTAAATAAAACTTTTGAGTAATAACATCATTGATTTTTGTTCAAATTGGAACTAATGATTTTAAAAATTCATTAAGTTCATAACTATCTTTTTTAATGTTATATTTAGTTAATGATAAATTAATTGCAAATTCAAAAGGATGAATAGTTTTTTTTATTATTTCATAAAATTTTTGAGGAAATTTATTTATTAATTCATCAGGATCAAATTTAGTATCATTATTGATAATTTGTACTTTAAAATTATTTGATAATAAAACACTAGCTATTTTTAAAGATGCTATTTTTCCTGGTAAATCACCATCTAAAAAAATAATAATATTAGTAGTAATTTTTTTTAAAAGTAAAATATGTTCTTTTGTTAAATTTGTTCCCATTAAAGCAACAACATTTTTAATATTTTGATTATTTAGAGTAATAACATCCATAAAACCTTCAGTCAAATAAATAACTTCATTTTTTTTAATATAATTTCTAACATTATTAAAGTTATATAAAATTTTACTTTTCTTAAAAAAATCTGTTTCTGGACTATTAATATATTTATAACTTTTATCTTCTCTATTATAATTTCTTGCAGAAAAACCAACACAGTCTCCATCTTCATCTTTAATAGCAAACATAATTCGATTTGAAAAGGTAGGAAGAAGTTGATCCTTATTATTAATTTTCATAAGTCCTAATTTTACAAATTCAATATTATCTTTATAACCTTGTGCATTAAGATAATCTATTAATTCATTATTAATAGGTGCATAACCAATATTAAAATATTTAATATTTTCAGTAGTAATATTACGATTTTGTAAATATTTCATTGCTTCTTGACCAATATCAGTTAGTAACTGATAACTAAAAAAATTCATTGCAATATTATTTAAAATTTTTAGTGGATTTTTTTTAGTTTCAACATTAAATTCAGATAAATTAATATCAAACTCTTTTAAATTTAAATTAACATTATCTGCTGCTTCTTTAAGAGCATTAATAAAATTAATATTTTTATATTTTTGTAAAAAAATAAAAACATTTCCTTGTTCACCACAAGAAAAACATTTATAAATTTGTTTTTCTTGTGAAATTGATAATGAAGGAGTAGAGTCTTCATGAAAAGGACAGATAGCTCAAAAATTATTGCCTTTACGGATCAAATTTAAATATTTACCCATAACTTCGACAATATTAATTTTTGCTTTAACTTCATTAATTTTTTTATTAAACTCGATATCCATATTTTTTCACACAATTCTAACAAATAATGTCTAATTTGTCATATAAATATTCTTTAAGTTGATCAACTTTAACTATAACTTGATTTGTAGTATCACGATCTCTAATTGTAACAGTACCTTTAGTTTTTGTGTCATAATCAATTGTTACACAATACATAGTACCAATACCATCTTGATAACGATAAGATTTACCAACACTTGATGATGCTTCATAAATTACTCTTAATTGTGTTTTATTTAACATTTCAAAAATTTCATATGCCTCTTTACCTAATTTTGTTTTATTTAAAGACATAACAGCTACTTGATAAGGGCAAATACTCTTATTTAATTTTAACACTAACCGTTCTTTATCGTCTTTTAAAACTTCTTTTGTAAATGCTTCACAAACTAAAGCTAATAAAAGCCTTTCAACACCAATTGAAGGTTCAATAACTGAAGGAATAACCATTCTTTTTACTGTAACATTAGGATCTTGAATCTCAAAATTTACACCAGAATTCTCACTATGTTTTGTTAAATCATAATTCCCACGATTAGCTATACCACATAATTCACTCATACCAAAAGGAAAATTATATTCAATATCAGTAGTTGCTAATGCATAATGTGCTAGTTGATTTTGTTCATGATTTTTAAATTTTATATTTTTTGAATTCAATAAACCTACTAGAGAGAGAAATTCTTTACATTGATCAACTCAATAATTAAATCAAGTATTATCATTTTTATCCTTTGGAATAAAGAAAAATTCTAATTCCATTTGTTCAAATTCTCTAGTACGAAAAATAAAATTACCAGGAGTTATCTCATTTCTAAAGCTTTTACCAATTTGACCAATACCAAATGGTACTTTTTTATTACAACTATTTCTTACATTATTAAAATTTATAAATATTCCTTGTGCGGTCTCAGGTCTTAAATAAATTTTATTTTTATCTTCTTTTAAAACACCTTGATATGTTTCAAACATTAATTGAAATTGTCTAACTTTAGTTCAATCTTCATTATTGCATTTAATACATTTAATATGATTTTGATTAATATATGTTTCTAATTTTTCATTACTTCAATTATCACAATTAATACTAGGAAAATAATGATTAATTAAATTATCAACTCGAAAGCGAGACTTACATTTTTTACAATCAATTAATGGATCACTAAAATTACTCAAATGCCCTGAAGCTTCTCAAACTTTAGATTTCATAATAATTGAACTATCTAGCCCAACATTGTATGGATTTTTTTCGACAAAAAAAACTCATCAACTTTTCTTAATATTATTTTTAAGTGCTACACCAAGCGGACCATAATCTCAACTATTAGCAAGACCTGAATAAATTTCTGATCCTTGAAAAATAAAACCATTTTCTTTTAAATGAGTAATTATTTCCTTCATTGACTTATCATTGATAATTTTATTAATCATTGCCCCTCCATTAATCATAAAAATTTTCTTAAATATCTTAAATAATACATAAAATCTCTAAAAAGAATAATCTTGTTAATAATATGTTCATAGATAGGTTTTGTCAACCTATTATAAGTGTTATATATTATTAAAAACAATATAACAACTAATTATTAAAATATTTATGTAATTATTAATTTATTATTATATTTTTGACAGTGGTTTTCTAAAATATTAAGAATTTTATTAAGTTCTTCTTTTTCAACTTTATTTATTAATATCTTGATAATTTAATAAATAAAGTTGATATATTTTTTTAAACAAAACAATGTCAAAATTAATTATAGCTAATTTTAAAGAACAATTTTTACAAAAAACACCACCCAAATCATAATTAATTAAATACAAATTAGTTATTTGATTACAATTAATACAATTAGTAAAGTTAAACTGAATTCCTTGAAATATTAAACTATGAAATAAGAAAAAAACATAAACTTTCTTAAAATTACTATTTATCATTAACTGTTCATATAAATTAAATAAAAAAGAAAAGATATTTTTATTATTAATACTAATTTTTTCTAAATAATTAATAACTATCTTGTTAAAACTCTTAATCAATTGATAACTTTTTTCATTTATAAAACTATTAAAACTTTTTATTTTTTTATATGTTATACATAAGTTTGAACAATCATAATTTTGATTAAAAATAAAAATTCAACAATCTAAAAGACTATATTTATTTAAATTGATTTTTATTTCTGGTAAAGAAACTATTTTAACACCATAATTTGATGTTAAAATAGTAACATTATTTATTGATTTAATGTAGTTAATGTTTAAAATCAAACCAGTATCAATATTAAACATATTTTAACTATAACCTAACTCTTTTAATTTTCTAGGATTATTTCTTCAATCAGGTATTACTTTTACAAAAGTTTTTAATATAATATGAGAATCAAAAATACTTTCTAAATCTGTTCTAGCTCTTATTCCAATTTCTTTAATCATACTACCTCCTTTACCAATAATAATTCCTTTTTGTGAGTCTCGTTCAACAACAATAACAGCATTAATATCAGTAATATTAGTATTTGGATTATAATTAATACTTTCAATTAATACTGCTACACTATAAGGAATTTCTTCTTCTGTTAAATTTAAAATTTTTTCACGAATAATTTCCTTAATTAAAGTATTATCTGAAACATCATCGTTATTTTCGATTAAATGATTCTTTTCACCAATTGGTAAATACTCATATAGTTTTTTCAATAATATATCTAAATTCATTTCTTTTATAGCAGAAATTGGAATTATTTCTTTAAATGGTAATAAATCTTTTCACTCATTAATTTTATCCATTAATTTTTCTTTTGTTACTAAATCAACCTTAGTTAATAAAAGTAGAATAGTTGTATTTACCTTTTCTGATAATAATTTAATAATATGTTTATCGCTATTTCCAATGTATTCATTACATGGCGCTAATAAACAAATAATGTTAGTTTCTTTAGTGGCGCGATTAGCATCGCGATTCATCATTCGTCCAAGTTGGTTATTATGTTTATGAATGCCGGGAGTATCAAAAAATATGATTTGCATATCATCACTATTATAAATACCTTGAATTTGATTTCTGGTTGTTTGTGGTTTATTAGACACAATTGCCTTTTTTTCTTGAAGAATGGTATTTAATAAAGTTGATTTTCCAACATTACTTCTACCAATAAAACTAACAAAACCTGATTTAAAATTATTATTCATAAATTAATTCCCTTTCAATGAACTTGGTTTAAACGCTAAAGGTAATAAGTCTTTTACTAATATTTTACAAATTGTTTTAGTATCATTATTTTCATTTTTATTACTAATATAAATAGGACATGTTTCTGGCATAATTTCAATCATAAATTGACGACACATACCACAAGGAGAACCAACAGTTTCACTATCAGTAATTAAAAATAGACTAATAATATCTTCTTTTTTATAACCTTGAGCAATAACTTGTGACAAAGCCGCTCTTTCAGCACAAATGCCTACTGAGTATGCAGCATTTTCAACATTTACTCCTAACACTTCTTTACTATTTTTCAAAAGTACTATTGCAGCAACTCTAAATAAAGAATAAGGAGCATAAGCATTTTTTTGTATTGCTTTTGCTTTTTTCAATAATACTAATAAATCTATATCTTGTTCCATTATACCACCCCTTATTTTCTAGTAATACCAAGAATATTTAAAATTTCATCTTGTAAATCAAACATAACCTTTTCTTCTACGCTATTTTGATGATCATATCCTAATGTATGAAGTAATCCATGAATAAAAAGAAATGATAATTCTCTAATTAAACTATGGCCATATTCTTGTGCTTGCGCTACTGCCTTTGAATAACAAATATAAACATCACCTAAATCTCTAATATCAATATTAATATTTGGAAAATCATCATCATTATTTCCAAATGATAAAACATCAGGAACATAATCTTTATGACGATACATTTTATTTAATTCAATACTAGTCTGTTCGTCATTAAAAATAACAGCAATACACCATGTAATTTTCTGTTTTAACTTAATAGCTACTGCATTTAAAATTTTTTCTGATAAAATATTAAAATTTTTAATGTCATAGTTATGATCATTGTAAATATTTACAATATTAATTTTTGCTGGCATTTATCTACCTAACTTCTTTTTGATTAAATTATATCAATATTTACATTTATGTTGTAATATTATTTCAAATAAATGTTAACAAACTTTCTTCACCAATAATTATTAATACCATTTGATTTAAATATGTATTAGAATTAATATTTTCTTCAATTAAAAGTTGATTATTATCATTTCATTTTGGAAAAAAAATTGTTAAATAACATTTATTAATAGAGAAAAAAATAGTAATTTGATTAAAACTATTAAACTTTAAACATTCTTCTCTTTTAAAATCTAATAAATAAGCAAAGTGTCCCTTATTTTCATATCTTGTCTCACTTATAAAAATAGTTTGACCATTACCAGCATAAACATGAGGAATATTAATAATTTTTAAACCTAATAAGAGTCCTAAAAAAAGAAAAATTGAACTACTCCCTAATAAATAAGTACTTTTTCTAAAAAAAATCATTATTCATTACCATCTATACTTTTATAATTATTTAAATCAATTACATTTTTAAATAATTTTACTAGTGTTAAATCATGACCTGCATAAATAATAATTATTTTTTTATAATGATTCAATAATAAAGTTATTAACTTTATTTTTAAATCATTATTGATGTTACTCAAAATTTCATCTAATAAAATTACTTTTCAATCATAAAAAAATAAACTTAAGAAAATAATTATTTGTTTTTGACCTTGACTAAGATTAGCCCCATATTCTTGACAATAATAAAATGTTGTTAAACCTAAACTGCCCAAGAGATCATTAAATCCTAATTTTTGAAAATTTATTAATTTTTCTTTTGTAATATTAAATGATAAAATATTTTCTAAAACTGTACCGTTATGAATAATAGAATTTGAATGTAAATAAATACATTTTTTTTGTCAAAATTCATATGAAATATTATCTAATCCAATTTCATTATTAATTAAAATTTTACCTTGAAAAGGCACATATTTCTGAATTAATAATGATAGTAAGGTTGTTTTACCAATGCCAGAAGGACCAATAATAATATTACTTTGTTTTAATATTAAATTTAAATTACTAAAAACTACTTTATTTCTTAAATTAAAATAACAATCTTTTAATACTATTTTATTAATTGATATTGAAAAAAAATTTTTGTTATTCTTATATTGTAATCTACAATTAATAAAATTATTAAATCTTTGAAATGATTTAATAAAAACCGGAAAGAAAATAAGACTATTACCAATATTTTGAAAAAAAGAATTAATATAAATACTAATACTAGTAATAAATATTAATTGAGATAGATTAATTTTACCATCAAAAATTAATATTAATGATAAATATATAGTAATAAAACTAATAATATTTTTAATAAAACTTGTTAACGAACTATTATTAATAACTAAATTATTTAATTGTCAATAATTATTAATATGTGTATTATACTTTTTAACTAATATACTTTTAATATGCAGTTGCAAATTGCGAAAATAGGCATCTTCAAAATTTTTTTGACTTAAAATTATTTGTTGCTGCAAATCTAATTTGGTAACTAGTTCTTTTTTTACTAATGGTTTTTTTCATAACATTATTATAAAATTAATTAATACTGTTATAAAACCATTTAATAAATTTACTAATCAAATCATAAAATGAATCTTAATCAAAACTATGCTAACAATAACACTAGTAATAAAATTAATAATTATCTCTAAACTATTATGACAAAACATAGTTGATATATTATTAATATCTTGATATATTTGTAAAAAATCACTACCATTATATTTTTGTATTTCTATTGGTTTTGGATGGGTTACACTTTATTGGACACTAATTACGTAGACAAGTTCACAAATTAGTTAAAAGAAAGGAAAATAATTATGGCCAATATTAACTCATATTCAGATGAATTTAAAAAACAAATAGTAGCTTTATATCAAAGTGGCAAGTCAGTATCTTGTCTTGTTAAAGAATATAACGTTACAAGAGCGGCTACTTATAAATGAATTAAGCAATTTACTAATTCAGGCAGTTTTAAAACCAAAGATAATCTTTCTGATTTAGAAAAACAATTAATTCAAGCAAATAAAGAATTAAAACAATTACGAATGGAAAATGATATTTTAAAGCAAGCAGCACTAATAATAGGCAGAAAATAGAAATTATTGCAAATAATAAATCTAAATATAAAATTCGCACAATGTGTCGTTTTTTAAAACTCTCTAAATCAACATATTATTTTAATTTAAAGAAAAAAAATAAAAATCAAAATAATATTTATGATGAAGCTGTTATTAGTGCTTTTAAAGAAAATAAAGAAGTTTATGGTACTAGAAGATTAAAAGTCATACTAGCAAACCAAGAAATTTATTTATCACGCAGAAAAATTAAACAAATTATGAATAAGCATAATTTAATATCAAAATACACTAAATTATCATTCAAAAATCATCATAATAAAGTCAATGATAGTCAAATTACCAATCTTGTTAATAGAAACTTTAATAATAAAATTAAAAATGAAGTTATTGTTAGTGATTTAACTTATGTTCAAGTTAATGGTAAGTGAAACTATATTTGCTTATTAATAGACCTATTTAACCGCGAAATTATTGGACATAGTGTAGGTACTAAAAAAGATGCATCATTAGTATATCAAGCATTTATGCACTCAAATCGCTGTTTAAAAGATATTGAAATATTTCATAGCGATCGCGGTAACGAATTTAATAATAAAAGTATTGATAAACTTTTATTAGCATTCAACATAACTCGATCTTTAAGCAAAAAAGGCTGTCCTTATGACAATGCTGTTGCTGAAGCAACTTTTAAAACTTTCAAAACTGAATTTATTAATGATAAAAATTTTACATCATTAATCAAATTAAAATTAGAATTATTTGATTATATCAATTGATACAACAACATAAGAATTCACAGCACCTTAAACTACCTAACTCCAGTTAATTATCAAAAACAAGTGTCTACCAAAAAACAGTCCTAAAAAGGGTTGCCATTCCATTTACTTTTAAATCATTTATTATGAAATAAATCTACTAAAAAGTTATTGAAATAAAAATAAAATTTTTGACATATTTTATTTAAAATATATTCAATTAAAATTTTCATTAAATTAATAAAAAAGAAACTTAATAATAAAATCATTGCTAACTGTAAACTATTATTTAAAATAATTTGATTAATAAAATGCTTATAAAATACTTGTGCTATAAAAAAGGTAGTAACCAAAAATAAATTATTAATTATAATAATTAATGAATAATATAAATAATTTGGAATCAAAAATGGTGAAAAATTTTTAATTTTATTCATCTTTTTTTTATTAGTAATAAAGAATTTATTTATTATATTAGTTGAAATAACAACATTTGTAAAAATTTTTGCAAAATCTTCAATATTTTTTCAACTAAGTTCAATATCTTCTGGATTTGCCACCAGTCATTTATTTTTTTTCTTTTTGTAAATAACTACAAAATGAAATCCAACATTAGCATTATATATTTGAATAATTAATGGTTTAACAATTATTAGTGATTTTAATTTATCAAAATTAATATTATAAGATTTTAATAATAAATTATAATTACTAGCTAATTGTTTTAATTCTAAAAGATTAATTCCCAATTTTGTTAAAAATATATCTTTTTTTATGTCATTAATTAATAACTTCTTCTTAAAATAAAACCTATATATCATAGCAAGACATGCCAAACCACAATCATTTTCTGTTTCTTGTTTAACAAAAGGATATTTCATATAAAAAATCACCGCCAATAATAATTAACAGTGATTACCATTTTTTCCTTTTTATTACTTACGATGTTTTTTCTTTTTAGCAGCAGCGCTTTGTTTTTCGCGTTTTTCATCACGCGCAGAAAGAAAATGTTTATGTCTTTTTTCTGCTCTTTTAGTCTCTTGGGCCTTTTTACTAAATCCTTTTAAAAGACGTTGAAACTCTTGTTCACTACTTGTTCGTTCTTCGTTTTCTTTGTTGTCTGATGATGGTGATTTTTTCACTGAATGCATTCATGTCAGCTCCTATTTTTTATTTTACTTTAACAATTATATTAGTAAATTAAAAAATTATCAATATTTTTATACAATATTAAACTTTTTATTTTAAAAAAAATTAAAAGTAAGATTATCTTTTAAAATTTCACACTTACTAACTATTATTTAATAATACTTAATGATTTTATCATATTTTAAATGTTTATGTTTTTAATAAATAAAATAAAAATTTATTTATAAAATAAATCTAAATGAACGATTTGACACTAAAAATGGAATAAAATTTAAATCTTCTTTAGAAAGTTTACCAACAACGTTACGAATACCATCATTTTTAATTTTATTTGTAATAATATGTAATTCACCGCGATAATTTTGTGCTTTATTATTAAGAATAACAACATCACCTTTTTCTAATCATTGATTAGTATTGTTAGCAGGGATATCTAATTCTTGATATATAACTCGAGAAATAACACTACGAATTATATCTCGTGCTAAATCAGATCTAACTTTATGAATATTTTTGTCAAAAAGAATCTGTTCTTCACTATCAGTAATATTAGAATTTAACTCAATTTTTAACGATAAATTTTTATAATCAATTTCATTTATCATTTTCAAATCATATTCTGTTAAAAACTGGTTAGCAATAATTATCATATCAATGCATAAAGCAATATAATGACGAATTTGTGTTACCAATGGTCAATCACGATGCAGTTCTAATGTTGGTAAATTATCATTATATTTTCAAGGTCCAATTTTATCTTTTCCTAATAATGTAACAAAGCTGGCAAATGGAATTTTATTAACAACGCTTTCAGATTGATTTAAACAAAAAAAGTCAATATCAGCACCGGTATATCTTTGTGGATAAAAATTATAACAACTAATAAGGTTATTAACATTAGCTTTATAAAATAATATTAAGTAGTTGATATCATTAACAACATATGAACCATTAATAAATATTTTAAAATTTAAACGATTTTGACTTAATTTTGCTTGATGTTTAATATCAATTCCTTCGTTGCAACGAATACCCGATAAACCATACATTTTAAAAAACTTTATGAAATCAAGTCGTTTATTAAGATTCAGATTTAATTCATTAATAAATTCAATATTAATATCTGCAAAAACATGCATATTATACTTTTTAGCAATTTGTGTTAATACTACTAATTTTTTTAAATTTTCATAATCTGTTTTTTTAAAACTAATTAAAGTTGTAAAAATAGTTTTAATATTATTCTTGGCTAATAATTCGGTATAATTTTTAATTTCTTCTAAATTTGCTAAATGTAAATAAACTGCAGCACCAATTTTTTCCATTTACTTCCTCCTTTACTTTTTATATATTAATTTTATCATTTTGTAACTTAATAATTTTTAATTTTTACAATAAATAATGTAAAGGATTCCTAGTTTGATAAAATAACTACTTCTACATAAAAATAAGAAAATTGACTACGCTAATCTTAATTTTAATACACCTTATACATTAATAAATCTATAATTTACATTTATTCATGTTAAGTATTAACTTTATAAATATAATTATTTTTTATGCTAATATTTATTTATAATTTAATAAAAGTTGATTCCTAATATAGAAATTTATTTATATTAGGTTTTTTATTAAATTAAAATTAAAGAAAGGAAAAAGATTAAAAGATATGCCTTTAACTTATATAGAAAAAGAAAAACTATTACAAAATGAATGAGAAAAAAGAAAAAAAGAAGCAATAAAAAATATTAACAAAAAAATACCAGGTGAATATTTATTAAAAATATTTGAAACTATAATCTTAGATAATGATACAAAAGTTAATGAGGAAAATCTTCAACAATCTCAAGAATTCGAAACATTTGAAGAAAAACCATTACAAGATAATGAAAATAAACAAGAATCAAAAAACTGAACACAATTTAAAACAGATTTTCCAAATATTGCACAAATAATAAAAAATAGCAAAAATACTGGCATCAAAATATTAACATCTTTAATTACATTTTTTGAAATTAATGATGACCAACTTGGAATTACAGAATATATACTAAATTTAAATGAAGAACGTAAAAAAGAAAAAATGAACATTAAAGAAATTGAAGAAAAAATTAAAAATATTTGAAAAGAAATCAAAGAATTAGAAAGCAAGCTATTTTCAGATGAACCATTATCATTATGATCTTGTTCTTCTGAATTAAAAGAAGAAAAAATTAGTAAAAAATTGAACTTGAACTAATAAGAATAGGGAGGTTCGAAGTATCACAAGCACAAATGGAACAATATTCACCAGAAATAAAACAAATTATAAACGATTCAAAACAACTTTTAAAAGAATATGATGATGAATTAAATAAATCAATTACATTATAAATAATTTGTGTAATTACTTAATAAAAAGTAAATTTTTAGTGTTTATTAAACAAAAACAAACATTTATACTTTTTTATCTTATTTAATTATTATTTTTGATATACTATAAGTGTTTATTACTATATAAATTAAAAAAAGAGGATAAAATGAAACAAAAGCAGATTCAAAAAACAAATGATAAAAATGATCAAAAATTAAAAAAAACTATCGAAACAATTGATATTCAAACTAAAAATAATTTGAATTCAAAAGAAAATGATGAACAAACTGAAAATGATAAATACGAATTAAAAAAACTTAAATTTTATTTTATAATTAAATTATTAACAATAATATTTGCATTTTTATTGACAGTAGTTTTATATTTAGGTTTTTTATTAACAAATAAATTAGACTTAGATACATTATTAGAATTTGAATGACCTTTATTACTACTAATGGGAATTACAACCACAACATTACTTCCAAGTAAAATATCTAAAACTACTAAAATTTAAAATAATTTTATAATTATTATTTCTTATTGCTTAAATTATATCCTTTTAACAAAAAATATTATTAATCTCTTTAAAAATAAAATTTTAAAGAGATTAATTTTTATTTTAAATTAAAAAAATAAATTATCACCAAATAATAACGTCTTATAATAAATTTTGATATGAAAAACTCTTTTCTACAATATTATGTTCATCTAAATCATTTATTGATTTTCATTTTTTACCATAATTTAAACTACTACTTCCTAATATTTTAGTTTTCTTTTCTAATTTATTAACTTTAGTTTTTAAAATTTCAATATCACTTTCTAACTTATTAATTTTAGTATTTAATCCATTATGTTCGCAAATTAATTTATCAAAACTATCCTTACTATATTTATTATTAATTGCTTTAATTTTATTACTTTCTCACATTCCACAAGTCAAAAATTTAAGTGGTCAATGTCACCATCTTCTTGCTAATTGTTTTTCATTTTTGAAATTCAAATTAAAATTATTAATTTGTCCACATATTTTATTTTTAGCTTCTTTTAGTATTTTTAAATCATGTATTTTTTCTTGCATTTCTTTAAAAATTTCACTAATGTCTGAACTATCATATAGTGTTAAATCATCTAAACTTTTAGAACTATCTCTATGCTTTATTTCAACTTCTAAATCAGTTTGTAAACCTAATACAAATAACTTATCTTCTGAAGTAGTTAAAACATTACTTAAATCATATTTATATATATTTTTAAAATCTATTGCCAATGTTCCCTTATTTGCTTGTGCTTCTAAAAAACTAATAGTTACAGTAAACAAAGATAAAATTGGCATTATTGCTTTATCAGAATATTTTTTTGTACTTTTTCCACAATTATATTGAAGATATTTAAGATTTTTAATAACATTAGGAATATCTGCAACCAAAAATATTCCTTTTAATTCTTCAATAATTCTTTTAAAATAAGGAATTTGAGTATTATGTTGTTTTTGATATCTTAACTTTATACTTTCAAGTTTTTTTATTAACTTTGTTGCAGATAACATTTTTTCTTTTACCATTTTTTAATTTCTCCTCTTTTAAAAAATAAAAAAACCCATTTATTTTTAATAAAAATAAGGGTTATAAAACTTATATTAAGTTTATGATTTTTATTATACTATCTTTTTTTAAGATTTTATTAATATACTTTTGGCATAAAATAATAATTAGTTTTTCTAAATTTTAAAAAATTATTTATGTAAAAAAACTAAACATTTTCCTTTTTTAATAATTAGTTTTGGTCTTTCTTTTTTGTTAAATTCATTACTAATAGTTTGTGTACTATTATTAGTAACAGTAATATCCTGATTTGGATAAAACTTACAACCACTAAAATTATAAATTACTTCTTCATTGTCTAAACTAAAAAAAGAAATATATTTATATTTTAATTGTCAATTGTAAAAAATATATTCTGATTTTGCTTTTAATAAAAAACAATAATTATTTTCACCTAATAAAATTGGGTTAAAACATTCATATTTTTTTATTATATTAATACTAGCAAGTAACATATCCCAACGTATTCCATCACTTACTATCACTATTTGTTGAAAATTAATTTTTTTGGAAATTGCAGTAACTATCGCAAGTTCACTATCAATAAAATCTTTTTCTTTATTAAAAGTAATAATTTCAAAATTATGTATTTTACTTTGATCATTTAAAATCTTTAACTGTTGTTTATTAATGGTATCATTATCACCACAAATAAACTTAATTGGTTTTTTATATTTTAATAATAGACATATTCCGTAATTATTTTTTTGAAAAATCAAGTAATAATTTTATAATTTATTTTATTAATGAATTAATAAGGTGTTGATAAATATGGCTTTTGAAAATTTAAAAAAATTAAAAAATGATAAATTTTATAGATATTTTGGTATAAAACATTTTCATTTTAATGAAATGTTAGAAAAATTAATTGAAATAGAAAAATTAGAAAAAACTAAAGGTCGAAAAAATAAACTTTCAGTTGAAGAAAGATTGATGATGACACTTGAATATTGAAAAGAATATTATACTTTTTTTCAAATGAGTATTAAATATAAAATGAGTCCTTCAAGCTGTTTTCGAAATATTACTTGAGTTGAAAATAAACTTAGTAATGATAGAGATTATCAATTTTTAAAAGAAAAATATAAATCAAAAAATGATAAAAAACAAGAAAATTTAAATGAATTTCAATTTTATTTAATTGATTCAACTGAGATTGAAATTGAAAGACCAACTAAAAAAAACTACAGTTAGAATATTTTTCTGGTAAAAGTTGAATGTATTCTATAAAATTTCAAATTGTATATGATTTTTTTAATAAAAATATTGTTGATATTTTTGCTGATAATGGCAAAGTGCATGATTTTCAAATATTAAAAAATTCAAATCTTGTATTTTCTAAAAATACAATAATTATTGGTGATTTAGGATATCAAGGTATACAAAATATTTATGAAAATACAATAATACCAATTAAAAAAAGTAAAAATAAAAAATTAACTAAACAAGAAAGAAAATATAATAAGATTGTATCTAAAATTAGAATCAAAGTTGAACATGTTTTTGCTTGATTAAAAAGATTCAAAATTTTAGTAAATAAATGTAGAAAAAGTAAATTTAGACTTATGTACTTAAGATTTAACTTACTTTGTAAAATTTTTAATAAAATAAAACCATTAAAATAAAAAAAATCAAAAATATATTTTTTAAAATTGAAATTATTATCAAGTTAATATAAAAATATTATTAACATTTTTTTATTTTCGAAATAGAAACTTATTTTTAAACTATTTTTTCGGAAAATATTAACTTTTATAATTAATAACACTAAAAAATTTATAAAAAGTATTATTGACAATTGATTAAATTTAATTATGGAATATGTCTAATGATAAAACACCAGTTTCAACACCAATAAAAATTGGATTAATAAATTGTTCTCAATTTAAATTATAATCACGACAAACAATTACTAATTGTTTAATATCACTATTTTTCATAATTTGTTAACATCGCAACTTGTTTTTTTACTGAATTATCACTATTTAATAAATAACTACCCGCTACTAGGTAATTAGCACCAGCAGTAATACAATCATTTGCTGTTAAATTATTAATGCCGCCATCAACAGCAATTGTAATATTTGGAAAATTATTATCGATATGTTTTACTAACATTTTAATTTTATTAATAGTTAAATCTAAAAAACGTTGTCCACCCGCACCTGGTTGCACACTCATAATTAAAATTGTATCAAGATCTTTCAAATAATCATAAATTTTTGAAATTGGTGTATCAGGATTAATGGCAATTCCTTTTTTAAAACCAGGGTTTTTTCACTGCAGGAATTCTTTTAATTGTTCTTCTGTTAATGCTTCATAATGCAAAGTAATATTTTTAACTTGCGGTAAAATTATAAATGGTTTTAAATAATCACATACTTTTAATGTTGTTATCTTTACCATCATATGACAATCAATATTGATATTAGAACTAAATTTACATACATCACTTAATATTTTTGCACCAAAACTTAAATTTTCAACAAAATGATGATCCATAACATCAAAATGAATTCAATTAATTCCTGCATTTTGTAAATTTAATAAATCATCTTTTAAAGATAGAAAGTTAGCAGTTAAAATGCTAGCGGCAATTGTTACTTCTTTTTTCATATATTACCATCCTTTATTTTAAATTATTAATTTTATTGAATTCTATTAAAATTTTACAATAATCTTCATAAAAAAAACCAGAAATTATTTTATTTGCAACTGCTTTTTTAATTGCACATTCTGGTTCTTGCTGATGTAAGCAAGTACGAAACTTACAATTTTGTCAAATATTAGTAAAACTAGGAAAATTAGTAGCAATATCAATACTACTTAAACCTTGCAATTGAAAGACCGAAAAACCAGGTGTATCTGCAATAATACCATCATGTAAAAAATAAAGGCGAGTTTTAGTTGTGGTATGTTTACCACGATTTAAACTTGTAGAAATATCCTGTGTTCATAGTTTTAAATTATTATCCAAACTATTTAAAGTTGAACTCTTTCCCACTCCTGAAGTACCTGTTAATATTGATAACTTGTTTGTAAAAACTTTTTTTAAATCTTCAATACCATTTTTTTTAACATTTGAAATAAAAATTACTGGTAAATTTAAATTCTGATATGCTTTAACTTTTGTTCAAACTTCATTATCTTTAGTTACCAAATCAATTTTTGTAAATATTAAAATTATTTTTAAATGATAATAATTAAAAATAGTTAATAATTTATTTAATAGAAAACTACTAAGAAAAGGATTAACAAGAGAACTAACAATTAATACTTGATCAACATTAGCAATGCTTGGTCGATATAGTTCATTAAATCGAGGCAAAATTGATTCAACCAAAGGATTTTTATCATCTTTAAAATTAACTTTAACATAATCACCAACTAAAATTTTTGCTGTTTGAAATTTTAAATTTCCTTTGATTAAACAAGAATAAATTTGATTTTCAATTCTTACTTCAACAAAGTTATTTGCAACTCCAATAACTATTCCTTGTTTAAAGTTCATAGTGTCCTCCAATTAATATAAAATTAATATGCTTATAATAACACCAATAAGTAATAATATAATTAAAATTAAAGATGATAAAAATTCTTTTTTTAAATAAAATGGTTTTTTTAATTTTTGTGAATTTAAGTAATTTTTCTTAAATAACATATTATTTTTATTTTCCATTTTTAAACAACAATCTAAATCATTACTCAATTCACTAATTGTCCGATAGCGATCATTAATATCCTTAGTAGTTGCCTTCAAAATAATATTTTCTAAACTTTGTGGAATATTTTTATTAATTTCATGAATTAATGGCATTGGTTCTTTAATATGTTTGGCCGCTAATATTTGTGGATTTTTATGAAAAAAAGGTGGTTTACCAACTAATAATTCATATAATATAATACCTAAAGCATAAATATCACTTTGAATTGTTGGTTTTTGAAATTTTACTACTTCTGGAGCAATATATTTCATTGTTCCTACAACTTGATTAGCGTGTTTTTTAACTTCATAATCATCAATAACAGCAATACCAAAGTCTAAAACTTTAATTGCTCCACTACTAGTTAAAATAATATTTTCAGGTTTTAAATCACGATGAATAATATTGACTGCATGACACGCATTAACCCCTTTTAAAATTTCTTTCATAATAACTATAACTTCATTAACTGATAAAACTGAATAATTACTTAAATATTCTTTTAATGTTTTACCTTCTAATAATTCAAAAACTAAGCATCAATCTTTCTTATCAATAAAAACATCATATACCAAAATAACATTGGGATGTCTAACTCTAGATACTGCTCTAATTTCTTGCAAAAATCGTTCTTTTATTAAGTCATCTAGTGGTGAAATTGGATTAATTACTTTTAAAGCAACTTGCCGATTTAAATATTTATCTTGTGCTTCATAAACTTTAGCCATACCACCCGAACCAATAATTTTTAAAATATGATAACGATTATTCAATAATTTATTTATTTCCATTAGTTTCACCATTACTTTTAAATTTATTTTTTAAAAATTACTAACTTATTTATAATTTATATTTTACACAAAAATGTCAAAAGACTAAAATTTTATTTCCATTAATAATACAGTAACATTATCAGTTGAAACATTAAGTAATGCTTGCTTAATTAATAACTTAACTTTGTTATTAATATTTCCATTTTTTTCTAAAATATTAACTATTTCATATTCTTCTAAAAAATCATGAACACCATCACTAGTTAAAAGAAAATATGATGGAATTATTAAGGGTAAATGAAAAATATCGGTTTTTAATGGCTTACGTGGACCAAGAGCACTAGTTAATGCCTTTCAATAAGTGTTATTTAAATCAACACTTGATTCTTTAGTTGTGTTTTTTTGTAAATATAGATTTAAAATATTATGATCAACTGTTAACTGTTTTAATCCTTGTTCACTATATTGATAAATACGTGAATCACCAATATTTACTAAATAAGCTTTGTTATTAGTAATTAAAATTATTACCATAGTTGTTCCCATATCAAGCGCTTGTTCATTACTTAAACTAAAATTATTCATTTCAATTTGAATAATATCTATCTTTTCTTGTAATCATGCATGAATTTGTTTATCATGTTTTAATTTAATAAAATCTGTTGTTTCAAAAAATTTTTTTAACATACTAACAGCCATATTACTGGCTACTTCACCACATTTATGACCACCCAAACCATCACAAACAACACCAATAACTTGTCCCGTATTATTTGTTAAATATAAAACGGCATCTTGATTATTTGTACGATAATTACCAACATCTGTTTTATAACTAGCATTTATTTTCATAAACTGACCCCCCTATATTCCTTTTTTTAATTTACAAATATAAAATCCATCAGTATTGTTATTAAAACCAAAAAATTGTTTTTCTGCAATGATTGTCATATCTGCGTGATTTTTAACAAACTTCTCAATTTGATTTTGATTTTCTTTAATATTGAAAGTACAAGTAACATACACAATTATCGCTTCGGGTTTTAAAAGTTGATAAGCCTTATTTAATAATTTTGCTTGAACAGTAATTAAGTGATTAATTTCTTCTTTACTTCAATTGATAAGTTTAACTTCTGGTTTTCTTTTAATTAAACCTCAAGCAGTACTAGGAGCATCAATTAAAATTTTGTCAAACTTATTATTAAAATCCAATATTGTAGAATCACCATATTTAAGTTCAGTATTTGTTACGCCTAATTTTTTTAAATAAGTAGCACCAATTTTTAATCGTTCTTCATTGATATCACAAGCAACTATCTTACCGTGATTAGACATTAAAGCTGCCATATGAGCTGTTTTACTAGCAATTCCTGCACACATATCTAATACTTCATCATATGGTTGTGGATCTAAAAAATGACTAACTAACATACTTGCTTGGTCTTGTTTAATAATTTCACCATTTTCATATAATTTTGTGTTAAAAATTGACTTTGAACTAATAATACCATCAGATACTATCTCGCTTAAACAAAAGTTAAAAGATTTATAATTTTCATTGTTTAACACTTTATTAACAGTAGTTTTTAATGTATTAACTCTAAAACTAATTAATGGCATTCTTAAGTTATCTTTTATCAATTGATTTGCAATATTAATACTAAATTGTGATTTTATTAAAGAATATAATCAACTAGGATAACTATATTTAATTAATTTAATATTTTGTTTACTTTCTTTTTGTAAGTTAAATTCTGATCTAAATTCAGTAAAACATAAATCTAATACTTTAGAAATAATAAATGTTAGTTTATTATCAATGGTGCTTACTTTTTTTAAAGTATTTTCAATGAAAATTTCTTTATTAGTAATTTCTAAAAAATAGATTTCATATAAAACTATTCATAATAAAATAGTTATGTGAAAAGGAATAGTAATTACTGATTTCAAAACATTTCATATTTGATTTAATATATAATCTAAATAAATTTGATTTTTTAAAGTTCCTAGTACTATCTTTTCAATTGCTTCTTTTTCTGATAATGTTAGATTTTTATCTCGCATCATTTGTGCTAATAAAACATTACAATGACCTTTTTCTAGGATTACTTGTACTAGAATTTTATAAACATCATTTTGAATTATCATTATTTAACCCCACAAAATTTTTAATTATACATATATTATAACTTAAATTATTATTTTTAATTTTGATAAGTATTTTACTATTATAACTATTAAAAAATGCATCATTACAATGCATTTTTAGTAATAAATTATTATTTTTAATAAAAAATAAACTATTAAAAGTTGCTCTTTATATTTACTTTACCTTTTCATTTTTTACAATCTTCACCATATTTATACATATTATTAATTTTAATACCAAGAATAATTCCTGATCATATTGCACAAGGTGTATTAGCACAAATTATAACTAAATCTTTCATTAAAATTGTTGATTCAGATCCGCCATGATATGATAAATGAATAATGCCCCATAATACTCATAAACTGTTAGCTGTTGTATAAAGAATAAATGTAAGTAAAGAAATACCATCTGTTTTTTTAGTTTTTATTGTTTTTAAAGATTGTGGACAAAATGCTATAACAGCAATAAGTGCTCCAATAATCCCTATTATAGTAATAATTCATCATTCAGTATTTGCCATTATTTTTATTCCTCCAAAGTTCTAGCATTTTCGCCCAACGTTTTCATATTTTTTACTTTAACATAAATAATACAATTAGTTGCAGTCATTGTTACTGTATACGGTATTATTAAGGTAGAACCTCAAATTGCAATTTCAAGAGTATCAGCACCTTCTGGTCACATTACTGGTAATGTTACTGAAAGTATTCCAAATATCAAGAAAAAAAGATTAGCAATATTATAAATTATATAAGTTGATAAGATTATATGTTTAGTTAACTTAGTTTTTATTGTTTTTATTGCTTGTGGAATAAATGTTATAATAGATAATATTCCGGCTAAATAACCTATAATTCCAATAAAAGTTTGCATTTTCATCCTCCATTAAATTTTAAAAATATTTTAGTAGTTTTTTTAAAACTATTAATATATTTATTTCTTGTTTTATTAACAATAACATTATTTTACTTTTAATCATTTAAAATAGAAAGTGTTTAATTAATATTTTTTCAAATAAATCTAAAAAAATTAAAAATAATTTATAATAAAAAAATAAAAAACCACTAAAATAGTAAAAATTTATTTAAAATAAAATAATAAATTTAAAAAATATTAGTTAAAAATTAAATAAAATTTTAATTTTACAATAAATATAAAATTATGAAATAAATTCGCCTTTTTATAAAAAAGTGATTTTTTTATTGTATATTCATTTTTTCAATTATAGACTTAAATTAAGATTTACTTAGAATTCAAAAATAAACAATAAATAATAATTTTTCAATTAAAACTATATTCTATAAAAAATAATTTGTTATCAATTTATGTTATTAACAATATTTTTAATATTGTCATAAATTTAACTTATCATTTTATTTTTTATAAATTTACAAACTAATTTAATGTTCTTACACCATTTCGTATTTTTTTAAAATCCTAAATATTATAAATATAATCTATGTTCTAAGTAAATCTTAAATTATGGGAATATATAAAAAAGTATTGCAGTTAAAAATGAAAAAAAATAATTTTATTTATGCGAGATATGATAAAGAAGATAACTGTTTAGGTGTTTATGACACTATGGAAGAAGCAATATTAAAAGTTTACCACATTGATAAAACTAATAAAAAACACTATTATCAAGCCTATAATAATATTTGACGTTCTTATCAAAAATATAAAAATAATTTTGGAAATGTTGTTTGTTATGAAGGTTTTTGATTTAAAATACCACTAAATGAAAATGGCTATTAAAATTAAAAAAATAAAATAGTTATACTATGAAATGGTTAAGGATACTTAATAAAAATATTTTTTAATTTTATAGTTAAAACTCAATAAATTAAAAAACCATTACTTTGATTTATAGATATTTATTTTATTAAATTTTTTCAATTATTTCTTTAGTTTAAAACTTTAACTATTAATAAGAATTTAAATCATAATATTTAATATTTTATTATTTATAATTTATAAGTTGAAAAAAATCTGAATGTTAGTAAACTAAATTAACCTTTACTAACATTCTTTTTTAGATTTAAATTTTTTTATATATTTTTCTAAAAAAACAGCATACTTAATCAATCTTTTATAAAACTACTTTTTTATTAGACTTCTTTTACTCATTGATTAGGTACTACTGAAAAACCAATAGTATTATTACCAGTATGTGTTTTTAAAATATTACATAATGGTTCAACTTTATATTTGGTAAATCCTCTATTTTTTACTTTTTTAATTGCTTCATCAATAATATCTTTTCTACATCAACCATCAATAATATATATTGTTTCTTTAGTAACATCTTTAATTTTAGTAATAATATCTAACATTTCTTCCATAGCTTTACTTAACGTTCTAACTCTACCAATATTATCAATTGTTTCTTTACATCTTAAAATTGGTTTAAAACGTAAAAAATTACCAATTCTTGCTTTACTCATTGGTAATCTACCACCACGAGCTAAAAATTTTAAATCATTAGGAGCAATATAAGATTCATAAGTTTTGCGGAATTTATTTAAAATTTCTAAAATTTCAGGAATTTTTTTTCCATTTTTAACAAGAGTAAAAGCAATTAAAACCATAAATTTTAAAGGTATTGAAGCAGCACCTGTTTCTAAAATATGGACTTTATTTTTATATTTTTCTTCTTTTTGTAAAACTTGCGAACTTGCATATTGTCCTGAAGCATTATTAGCAATTGGTAAAAATAAAATTTGATCATATTTACTCAAAGCATTATCTCAATATTGTTCAAGTTTACCACGACTAGTTTGACTAGTTTTTAAAATATAGTGTTCATCAATCATCTTTTTACGAATTGTTTCACTATCAATATCAATATTATTATCATCATAAGCATTTTCTCCTTCAATAATATTTAAAGGAATAATTATTATTTCAGGATATTTTTTCATATCTTCAAGGGTAAAACCAGTAGCTGAATCACTTACAATTCCAATTTTCATTTTGTTTGCTCCTAACCTTTTATACTAATAAATTATAGTAAAATTATAACAAATTTATTTTACTATATATCGTTTTAATTTGAAAAAATATAAAGTGACTATAAACTTATTAGTAGTAAAAATAAAAATAGTCTTAATTATTGAGTAATTAAGACTATTTTTTAATTAGTTTTAAGTTAAATAAATAATACGATCAGCAATAATTTCTGTATAGTAAAAATCATTAGATTTATTAGCAAATGTTTGAATTCTACCTTTAATACCAATAATTGCATTCTTTTTTAATAGTGTTTTTAATTCCTCTGTATTAGCTATTCAAGTTTTAATAGTGATAAAATCAATTTCAAATTGATTTTGACGATTTTTAAAAGGTCTTTCAACTGCCATTATAAACTTGGTTCATTTTGTTGGAATTTGTTCTCTGGTTGGTATTATTTCTGGTTCATTCATTAATTTACCTACTAATACAACATTATTTATCATTTTAACACCCCCTCTTATTTGATAATTATAAATTTAGTTCATAAATAAAATATCAAATTATTTTATTTATGAATAAAAGAAAAAATAAATTAATTCAACAAACTCAAATATTAAAATAAGATTAGATAAAATAATTTATTAATTAACACAAAAAGAGCATTGTCAACTGCTCTTTTTGTAAAATATAATTGTATTAATATAGTTTTAATCTAAAACTGGTAATGATCCAATTCTTGAATCTTTTAGTGCATTTACTTTCCCAAAATCTACTTGTAATCACACTCTCTGAACATTAATAAATCTAGTAATTTTATTACCATTTTTAGCGGCATCATAAAAAATGTATAAACTTTTGTATTTAATGGGAGCGTACCGAAGATGTCAATAATATTCAAATTTGTCTTAAAATTATAAAGTTAGACGAGAATAATTTTGACTTCAATATGCAATTGTATGTTAATCTTAACACTTGTAAAATATTAGTCAACAATAATACTTACTTTGTCATTATTTAGTGATAATTTCCTATTAGTTATCGAGTAAAAATTTCCCAAAAGTGAAGTTAAATATACTTGGTGATAAAAATGGAAAGAAGCATGACTATGAAAGAAAAATATAAGTACAAAATTATAAATGATATTATTATTAATAAATTATCTAAACATCAAGCCAAGAATAAACTTAATCTAACTATTAGAAGAATTAACCAATTAATTCAAATTTTTAATAGAGAAGGTAAAGTTGGTTTTATTCATAAATCTCGCAATACAATTTCTAATAAGGCAACAAATTTTGAAATCAAAATTAAGATTATCAACTTGTATAAAACAAAATATTATAATTTTAATTTTCAACATTTTCATGAGAAATTAATGAATGAAGAAAAAATTAAAATTTCATATAGCACACTTTATACTATATTAATCAAAGAAAAAATTACTTCACCAAAAAGACATAAAAATAAAAAAAATAACTTACATCCAACAAGAAATCGAAGAACAAATTTTGGTGAATTAATTCAAATGGATGCAAGTAATCATCATTGATTTGGTAACGATAAACCAAAATCATTTTTACATGCTGCAATTGATGATGCTACAGGAAATATTGTTGGACTATGATTTGATCATCAAGAAACATTAGATGGTTATTATAATGTTTTTTATCAAATTTTAACTAATTATGGCATACCAAAAACATTTTATACTGATAATAGAACAGTTTTTGGATATAAGAAAAAAATTGATTCAGGTAAAATAAACACAGAAAATGACACTTATACTCAATTCCAAAAATGCTGTAATGATTTGGGTGTTGAAATAATTAGAACTTCAATTCCACAAGCTAAAGGTAGAATTGAACGTTTATTTGGAACACTTCAAAGTCGATTAATTAGTGAATTACGACTTAATAAAATTAAAACATTAGATGAAGCTAATCAATTTCTCAAAATGTACATAAACGTTTTTAATAAACAGTTTGCCTTTCCTATTGATGATAATAAATCTGCTATGGTTAAAGCTCCTACACAAGAAGAAATAAATATTTATCTTTCAAGATTTTCTAAAAGAAAAACAGATAGTGGTTCAACTATAACATATTATGGTAAAAAATATTTTCCTTATAAAAATAACAAAGTTCAATACATACAATCTCGAATTGATGTAATTGTACTTAAATCGTTTATTAATGAATTATATCTTAGTTACAATAATCAAATATATGAACTAAAAGAAATAGCACTAAAACCAATTATTAAAGACAACTTGATAAAAACTAAAAAAGTTTATATACCCAATAAAAATCATCCTTGAAGATATGGATATCAATAATTCCTAATTAAAGTTATATAAGATTTACATTTTTTGAATACTAAACCATATAAATTTTTAAAATGTTTGTATATGAGCAAATTTGGTGCTTTAAAATTGATTTTAAAGATATAAAGAGATTACAAATTCAATATCTTCCTCTTTTACATTTTTTTGTGATTTTCTACTAGAACTTTGACTTTTGCTTGTTGAAGCTTCACTGTTTACTTTTGATTTGTCTTTTTGAAATCCAAGAGCATTAGTAACTCTTTTTTTATTTTTTTCTAGTATTTTATAAAATACTAGAAAAAAAGAACTTTCATTGTTAATTGAAAAAATTTAGGCAAAAAAAGCACGATTATTATATCCACTAGTTGAAGGTTGATTTGTCAACTCCATTGAATTTATTTATTCTTTTTCAAGTTCTTTTAATAAGTTTTTTTTATTGTTATTTATTTTACAATTATAAATACAATAACCAATAATAATTGATGTTGTAATTAATCCATAACCAATAAAACCTGTTGTTGGTCAAAAATAATCTGACTCATAAAAATTAGTTAAATAATTTTTAATATTTGTTCATATATCTTTTTTTGTTTCAAAAAGTTCAGTACTAGTATTATTAGCATTATTAGTTTGATTATTGAAATTTGTCATTTCAGTTGTTGTTATTTTATTGAATATTTTTGATACAGGAGTTGAGATTACCGATGGTAAAGTAGTTATGTTATTAATAATTACCGATAGCATACTATCATTTCATGAATTGGTCTCCATATAAACTATCCTTTCAAAATAAAAACCTATTTGTTTAAAAATAAAACAATGGGTTAAAAACTATATTTAGTTTTTAACAATATTATAATTAATAAATTTTTAAATATTAAATATTTCTATATTATAAAAAATAGAAACTAAAATTTTCAGGATTATTTAAAATTTGTGTATTTTACTGAAATAGTTTAAATTTCCCAAAATACTTATCAAAAAAACTAAATTATTTTGGGAAATTTTCACTCGATATTGACACAATAATACTTACTTTTATAAGTCAAAAATTCTTATTAAAGTTTACTTTAATAAGTTTTTAATATGTTATAATGTAATAAAGTCCTTTAAGATAAACCGTATACCGTTATGATTACTAAGCGTATGTAAAGTACGTGGTCTCTTAGGCAAATCCCTTAATTAGGGATTTTTATTTTATAATAATTGTACTGCTGTGTTTATTTGATAGCATTTAAAATTAACCATTTTTGTATACATATCAATGTTATAGGTTCTATCACCAATCATATGCTTTAAAATTTGTTTAATATTAGTTTCAGTAAAGCAACCAATATTTTCAACTAATGCTTGGTTTAATACACCATCTTTGGCATTAATAAAATAACCAACTTTTAATTTTTTATATTGTAAGGTTAATGATTGTAAAAAATCAATTAATTCATAATATTGACCTTTTTCAAATAAATTTATTGCATTTTGATAATGTAATTTAGCAATTTGATTTTTTCTTCTTCCAGCCATTATACCAAGAAATAAAACATGAAAAGCATGAAATTTATCTAAAATAAATTTAGCATTTAAAATTGTAGCAGTTTTTCTAATTCATTTTGCACTATCTCCACAAACTATTAAATTTGCTTGGTCAAAATTTTCAAAAAATAAATTACCATATTTTTCAATTAATTTTGCAGTTTTTTCAGAACCAATTTCTGTTTTTGATACTCTTATTTGACAGGTTGCTCTTTTATTAATTAATTTTCCATTTTTCTTTTTACCAGTACAAAATACTATTAATCTCATAGAACATTTTTTACAATTTTTAGTATTGTGTTTTTCATTAAACTTAAATTTTCGATGTCCATCATCAATATTTATATATAATATTTGATTTGGTTGTAATACAATTTTAGGAATATTAGCTTTTGGTAATTCAAATTTTTTATATCTTCTACAAACTGTACTATTACTTATTAAATCTTCAATAAAAGTATCACAAACATCACGGTATTTTTTACCATCTGCAAAATATTTTAAAATTTGTTTAATAACATCTGGTGCTAATTTACTATACTTTTTAACACCAAGATAGTTATCTAGCAATGAAACAAATTCTCTTTTTTGTGTTTTTGGGTTATAATATGTATAAATACGTCGTTTATAATTTAATAAACCTTTTTTTGTTTTTAATTTTCTTTTTCTAAATCTATATGATTTATATACAGATTTATCACATGTACTTCATAAATAATCATCTATTTTTTTAAATAATTCTTCTGTTTGTGTCAATATCGAGTGAAAATTTCCCAAAATACTTATCAAAAAAACTAAATTATTTTGGGAAATTTAAACTATTTCAGTAAAATACACAAATTTTAAATAATCCTGAAAATTTTAGTTTCTATTTTTTATAATATAGAAATATTTAATATTTAAAAATTTATTAATTATAATATTGTTAAAAACTAAATATAGTTTTTAACCCATTGTTTTATTTTTAAACAAATAGGTTTTTATTTTGAAAGGATAGTTTATATGGAGACCAATTCATGAAATGATAGTATTGGAATGGCAACCCTTTTTAGGACTGTTTTTTGGTAGACACTTGTTTTTGATAATTAACTGGAGTTAGGTAGTTTAAGGTGCTGTGAATTCTTATGTTGTTGTATCAATTGATATAATCAAATAATTCTAATTTTAATTTGATTAATGATGTAAAATTTTTATCATTAATAAATTCAGTTTTGAAAGTTTTAAAAGTTGCTTCAGCAACAGCATTGTCATAAGGACAGCCTTTTTTGCTTAAAGATCGAGTTATGTTGAATGCTAATAAAAGTTTATCAATAGTTTTATTATTAAATTCGTTACCGCGATCGCTATGAAATATTTCAATATCTTTTAAACAGCGATTTGAGTGCATAAATGCTTGATATACTAATGATGCATCTTTTTTAGTACCTACACTATGTCCAATAATTTCGCGGTTAAATAGGTCTATTAATAAGCAAATATAGTTTCACTTACCATTAACTTGAACATAAGTTAAATCACTAACAATAACTTCATTTTTAATTTTATTATTAAAGTTTCTATTAACAAGATTGGTAATTTGACTATCATTGACTTTATTATGATGATTTTTGAATGATAATTTAGTGTATTTTGATATTAAATTATGCTTATTCATAATTTGTTTAATTTTTCTGCGTGATAAATAAATTTCTTGGTTTGCTAGTATGACTTTTAATCTTCTAGTACCATAAACTTCTTTATTTTCTTTAAAAGCACTAATAACAGCTTCATCATAAATATTATTTTGATTTTTATTTTTTTTCTTTAAATTAAAATAATATGTTGATTTAGAGAGTTTTAAAAAACGACACATTGTGCGAATTTTATATTTAGATTTATTATTTGCAATAATTTCTATTTTCTGCCTATTATTAGTGCTGCTTGCTTTAAAATATCATTTTCCATTCGTAATTGTTTTAATTCTTTATTTGCTTGAATTAATTGTTTTTCTAAATCAGAAAGATTATCTTTGGTTTTAAAACTGCCTGAATTAGTAAATTGCTTAATTCATTTATAAGTAGCCGCTCTTGTAACGTTATATTCTTTAACAAGACAAGATACTGACTTGCCACTTTGATATAAAGCTACTATTTGTTTTTTAAATTCATCTGAATATGAGTTAATATTGGCCATAATTATTTTCCTTTCTTTTAACTAATTTGTGAACTTGTCTACGTAATTAGTGTCCAATAAAGTGTAACCCATCCAGTATGCTATCGGTAATTATTAATAACATAACTACTTTACCATCGGTAATCTCAACTCCTGTATCAAAAATATTCAATAAAATAACAACAACTGAAATGACAAATTTCAATAATCAAACTAATAATGCTAATAATACTAGTACTGAACTTTTTGAAACAAAAAAAGATATATGAACAAATATTAAAAATTATTTAACTAATTTTTATGAGTCAGATTATTTTTGACCAACAACAGGTTTTATTGGTTATGGATTAATTACAACATCAATTATTATTGGTTATTGTATTTATAATTGTAAAATAAATAACAATAAAAAAAACTTATTAAAAGAACTTGAAAAAGAAGAAATAAATTCAATGGAGTTGACAAATCAACCTTCAACTAGTGGATATAATAATCGTGCTTTTTTTGCCTAAATTTTTTCAATTAACAATGAAAGTTCTTTTTTTCTAGTATTTTATAAAATACTAGAAAAAAATAAAAAAAGAGTTACTAATGCTCTTGGATTTCAAAAAGACAAATCAAAAGTAAACAGTGAAGCTTCAACAAGCAAAAGTCAAAGTTCTAGTAGAAAATCACAAAAAAATGTAAAAGAGGAAGATATTGAATTTGTAATCTCTTTATATCTTTAAAATCAATTTTAAAGCACCAAATTTGCTCATATACAAACATTTTAAAAATTTATATGGTTTAGTATTCAAAAAATGTAAATCTTATATAACTTTAATTAGGAATTATTGATATCCATATCTTCAAGGATGATTTTTATTGGGTATATAAACTTTTTTAGTTTTTATCAAGTTGTCTTTAATAATTGGTTTTAGTGCTATTTCTTTTAGTTCATATATTTGATTATTGTAACTAAGATATAATTCATTAATAAACGATTTAAGTACAATTACATCAATTCGAGATTGTATGTATTGAACTTTGTTATTTTTATAAGGAAAATATTTTTTACCATAATATGTTATAGTTGAACCACTATCTGTTTTTCTTTTAGAAAATCTTGAAAGATAAATATTTATTTCTTCTTGTGTAGGAGCTTTAACCATAGCAGATTTATTATCATCAATAGGAAAGGCAAACTGTTTATTAAAAACGTTTATGTACATTTTGAGAAATTGATTAGCTTCATCTAATGTTTTAATTTTATTAAGTCGTAATTCACTAATTAATCGACTTTGAAGTGTTCCAAATAAACGTTCAATTCTACCTTTAGCTTGTGGAATTGAAGTTCTAATTATTTCAACACCCAAATCATTACAGCATTTTTGGAATTGAGTATAAGTGTCATTTTCTGTGTTTATTTTACCTGAATCAATTTTTTTCTTATATCCAAAAACTGTTCTATTATCAGTATAAAATGTTTTTGGTATGCCATAATTAGTTAAAATTTGATAAAAAACATTATAATAACCATCTAATGTTTCTTGATGATCAAATCATAGTCCAACAATATTTCCTGTAGCATCATCAATTGCAGCATGTAAAAATGATTTTGGTTTATCGTTACCAAATCAATGATGATTACTTGCATCCATTTGAATTAATTCACCAAAATTTGTTCTTCGATTTCTTGTTGGATGTAAGTTATTTTTTTTATTTTTATGTCTTTTTGGTGAAGTAATTTTTTCTTTGATTAATATAGTATAAAGTGTGCTATATGAAATTTTAATTTTTTCTTCATTCATTAATTTCTCATGAAAATGTTGAAAATTAAAATTATAATATTTTGTTTTATACAAGTTGATAATCTTAATTTTGATTTCAAAATTTGTTGCCTTATTAGAAATTGTATTGCGAGATTTATGAATAAAACCAACTTTACCTTCTCTATTAAAAATTTGAATTAATTGGTTAATTCTTCTAATAGTTAGATTAAGTTTATTCTTGGCTTGATGTTTAGATAATTTATTAATAATAATATCATTTATAATTTTGTACTTATATTTTTCTTTCATAGTCATGCTTCTTTCCATTTTTATCACCAAGTATATTTAACTTCACTTTTGGGAAATTTTTACTCGATAACTAATAGGAAATTATCACTAAATAATGACAATAATTCTTCTGTTTGTTGTAAATTTAATTCATTTTGATTATAATAGTGTTTGTCTCAATCAAAATGATTTACGAATGGTAATATAAACATTTTTAATGTTCCTTTCTAATTTTTGTTTGTTAATAATTTAAGTTTAATTTTTTTTAAAAAAATAAGGAGTAAATATGGCTTTTATCACTAGTTATGCACAATTAAATAAAAAATATAGTCTTAATTTTAGTGATAATAATTATGGTTTTAGTTGAGATATTTTTAAACAATTTGTTGGTGATGAATGAGCAGAATATTTTACTACTAATTGTTTTTATCGTTTTATACCAACAGCACGTGGAACAAGAAAAACTTGAAACTGCTTAGCATTTGATTTATTTATATGTTGTAATTTTAGTGATAGTAGTGTTCAAGAAGTAAGGCGCTATGAAAATACTCATAGTGAAACGACAATTGGTGCTTTAATGAATGTTTGTCAAGTTTTATTAGATAAATATGATATTAATTTACTACCTAATAACGCACATGGTATTAAATGAAAAATAACTAAGGATCGTGGTTGTATCATTTTTCCTAATAATCAACAAATTGATTTTATTGGTTATGCTAATGGTAATAAGATTTTTGGAAAAGAAGCAGGTGGTTCAAGTTTTTTAGGTTCAAGAACAGATGAAATTATTATGGCCGAAGAAAAAGAAACACTTACCGATAAAGAATTAACATATCGCTATGAGAGATTAGAAATATCTATGTTTAGAAGTAATAGAATTAAAGTATCAAAAGAGCCTATTAAAGAATGAAGTTGAACCTTTATTGATAAAAATATATATAGCTCTACTTTTGGAAAAAAGATTACTCGTTATTTTTATAAAAACTTTTTTATGACTTTTACATGCAATCCCTATGATAAATATCATCCATTTTATTTAAAATACTGTACGCCATTTTTACCATTAAATAATGAAGTAATGGAAAATCTTAAAAAAATTGGCAAAGTTTATTATGAAAATAAAGACATGTTTAGTGGTTTAGGTTTATTTGTTTTAAGATTTACTATTAAACCATTTTGAGATAAGTTACCGGATATCCAAAAAAGAAAATTATTAGAAATGAAAAAAAGTAATGAAGATGAATATTATACTGTTTATTATGGTTTTGAATTTTTAGATAGTGATGCAACAATTTTTCCGTTTCAAAAAACTGTAAAATATTGACAACCATATGATTTAAAACAATTTTATAATCAAGAAAAAGAAATGTATAAATTTGATTTTTATAGTGTTGGTATTGATTGAGCTACGGGACCAAAAGACCATACTGTATTTATGGTAGTTGGTTTTAAAGAATATAATAATACTGGTTATTATGATGCTTATATTATTTGTGAATTAGTAGTTACTCCAAATGATTTTATAAATGAAAATGAAAAAATTAATGCTTATGTTAATGAAATTTTAGGATTAATGGATAATTTTGAAAATTTTGAACAAGCAATTTATTTTTATGATGATAAAGCAAGAACAGCAATGGATTGATTAAATCAAAAATTAATTGATGAACACAATACTATTTTAATAACACAAACTGCTATTAAACATGCTTCAAATTTAAATCAAGAAGCCGGATTAACTAATAGAGTAGTTTGAATGAGAAATATTATGAGTTATGGAAACTTTTATGCGAATAAAGATGATTTACCAAAAACTACTCAATGTTTAGAAGAATTACGTTATGATGAAACAAAAACTAATATTCCTGACAAAAATATGTATCAAGACCCTTATGATGCTTTGTTTTATGCACTGTATCCATATAAAAATGTAATTAGGGGTAAAAATAATGCTACTGTGAAAAAAAGTATCTTCACATTTGCTATATAATAAACAATTTCAATATAATTAATAGTATAGGTATCACAAAATAAACGCCTTTAATTTAGGCGTTATTTTCCATTTAAAAGCATACTTGTAAAAATAATCAAAAATAGTACAATTTAAAAGTAAAATCAAGGAAAAAAGGAGTAATTTAATATGAAAATATGAATAAAAACAAATTTAAGTAAAATAACATTAGCATTAGCACTAACTGGTGCAGTAAGTGGAGTAACTGGTTTAATAATTGGTTCACTAGCACATAATCAAACTAATGGTTATAAATCATATTTAGGACATGACTATACAGTCTACTGGGGGGGCTAAATCAACAATATGGTCATATAAAACAAAAGACAAATATAAGATAAGTTTATATTTTGGAATTAAACCGCTTGATAGTACTGATATAAAATGAGATGGTATTTATCCTGATGGATATTTTGATAATTAAATTTCTAAATTTATATAAGAAACATTTTCATTATATTTATCAAATAAATTAATATTTTGTAAGTTTATTTCTTGTTTATTAGTTATTAAAAGTAAATCATAATTACCAGCACCAAAAATACCACTAATCTCAACTCGATTTAAGTTAGTAATTGGATTTTCAATTTGTAATTCAAATTCATTATTATTATCAATTTTTATAATTTCTTTATACAATTCTAATTTAGAAAATAATTGGGATTTATTTGAGCCATATAAATTTAATAAATTTTCAAGTTTAATTTTTTCAATAATTGCTCTTGTAAAATATTTTCCATATTCACCATTACCTAATGTTCAATCAGCAGGAATTAATGAAGGTATGTTATTTGTTTCTAATTCATTTGTAATAGATAATCAATTAAATTGATTATCATCTAATTTAAATAATTCATTTTGACTAATATCATTATTTTTTAACTTAATATTATTGATATCTGTAAAATCAAAATATGCAGATTTTAATATCACTTTTACATCTTTAAATTGCCAAATATCATCAGGTGTAGGATGTATTGGACTTGATTTTAATTCGAAATAATAAGGTAATAAAATTTTATTATCATCATTCAAACCTTTATTTATTGATAATATTGAATAAATATATTCTGATAACATGATAAATATTTGCTTAAAAATTTTTATTTGTTTTAAATTAATATAATTTGGATAATCTAATTTTCATTGTTTAAATAAATTAGTAATAACATCTTCGGGCTTTTGTCCTTCAAATTTTGCTCGTAATTTTGCTATTTCATTTTTTGGTTTACCATTTTTGTCTTCATATGTAGCACCTTCGAAGTTTCTATTATAGTTATATGTATAACTTAGCATATCTAATAAAAGTTGTTGTAAACTATCAATAGTTGGTGCGTCTTTAATTTCTATTTCAATATCATCAAATTTATTATTAGTTGCAACATATTGATAAAATTGACTTTCACCTACAAAATCTCAAACTTCTTTATCTTTTAATTCTTTTTGACTTTTTAGTGGTCATTTGCCACCTAAAACATTACTAAATTCATATCCTAATCAAGCATGTGTAACTCTTGCATTTTTAATAACTTCTCTTCTTGTTATATTACCACTACTAATTTTAATTAAATCTAAAACTGATTTTTCTTGTCCAATAAATTGTTTTGCTAAATTTCAAGGTAATATTTGTTCACTAAATCATTGTTGTAATATTCTAACTTTTGGTTGAGTTTCAATAGGCATTGATAAAAGCGGAAATGCTATTTTGTCTTTAACAAATAACTTTGGGTATACTTCCATATTGTCAACTTCACCAAGTACCTTTATATTGCCAAAAATCATGCTTCTAGGGGCTTTAATTTTTAAACCAATTACTTTGGTATCTTTGTCTAATGGTTTTTGTAATTTAATAATTATTGGATAACCATCTCTTGTTTTAAAATCTTTAATTTTAATAATAGTAATACTTTTAGTACTCCTTGTTTTTGGATTTTGATAAGGTTGTGAATAATTATTAATAATATATAAATTATCAATATTATTTTCAGTTAATGATTCATTAATACTAACTGCATATAACTTAAATTGATTTAATAAATTTATTTCTTGAAATATTAAATTTTTAATATCAGTCATACTATATTCAATTGTATTATCATTAATATTTGTACTTGCTCTTTGATTTAATTGCATAGTAAAATCAGATGTTTCAACAGCAGTAGTTTTTAATACTTTTTCAATATCAATAAAACCGATTTTAATAGTATTTGCTGAAAATTTTAAAGTATTATTTTCATTATTTTTAAATAAACGTTCAATTTCATAAATATAAATTGTTCTTTTTTTAAATTCATCGTATGCTCTATTAATATCGGGGTCACTAGTTGCTCTCATCATATTAGTAAAGTCATAAGGAATATTATCAATTAAATAATCATTTTCTACTTCTGCTTGATTAAGTTTAGTTTGTTTTTGTGGAAACTTCGTTTGTGGTTTGTTGTTGTTTTCCATTGTTTTCTCCTATTAATTGGTTATTTTCGGGATTAAATAATTTTAATCTCACTGTTAAATTATTAATTTCTTGTTCATCATTAATATTAAATGTTTTACTATTTAATAAGTCTTTATCTAAACGTACTAATATTTGAATAAATTTAAGAATATCAATATTAAATTGTCATAACTTTTGTTCAATATAATTAATAGTTGAAATATTTACAGCTGTACTTTCAGGTACTGATTGTTGTGCAGATTTCTTTTGACTTGGAATATGAATACCACAACGTTTAAATATTTCATTAACATTTCAATCGTATATATCAGTTAAATTTTTACCTTTAAAATTACTATTTGTCATATTAATATTTTCATTTTGTTCGTTATTATCTCCACCACTTTTAAATATGTAGTTTTTAGTAACCAAAGTTCTTACTGCTTCTTCTAATGCTGATTGAACATTCCCATAAGTTTGATTAAAAATAAATTTAGGTGAGTTTAAAATAGTATCTAAAACAATTTGTTCATAAATAACATCTAATGCTTTAATTTTATCCATTACTTTATCACAATCTGCTAATTCATTTGCTTTATTTCGCATAATTGCTATTGGTATATAATTAATATTTAGTGTTTGTTCTTGCTCTAAATTTGGATTATTAATGAATGATTTAAAATCTAATGGAAATTGTTTTTTATTATCACTAATACTATAAATTGCACGATTAATAGTTACTTGTTCATTATTTAATGTATAAATTTCAAATAATCTTACATTTTGTGCATTTTGTTGATAACTATCATAAAAAATAGTACATTGAATTAATTTACCGGTAATATCATAAACTCTTTGTTGTATATCAACGACTTGAAAATATAAATCATCATTAGCAATCAAAATTAAATAACCACTAATTCCTAATTTACTTAATTTAAAAATAGAATTTCAATTTTTTCTATAAAACTCTTGATTAATTAAATATTGTTTAATAGTTTCATTATTAATATCTAATGGAGCGTTATATAAATTAGCATTATTTTCTGCTACAAAATCAGTAAAATATGTTTCATGATTAAAATCATTAAAACCAAAATAACTTAAAATAGAAGCATGTGTACTTTTACCTTTTAAAAAAGTTAATTTAGTTTTTTCTTCATTATTAGTACTTTTATCTTTTTTTAAGAATCTACCTAACATAATATTCACCACCTTTTTTTAAAATATTTGATTAATTTTTAATACAATTTTTACTATAATAAATATAATTAAACCAGCAACAGCAGAAGATAATAAAACTCCTATTAAACCTAAAATAATTTTTATAATTTTAAAAAACATAATATTATTCCTGTAATTTTTCTAATTTTCATACATTACCTTTTAAATTACCTTTTACACTATAAATAGTAATCAATTTAGCATGTTGAACTGATAAAATTACTATATTAGCACTATCATTAAAGGTTTGTATTTGTACACCAGCAATTTTTTTATCAGTTATAATAAATTCTTGAATAGTATAAACTGGATTATATATACTTCAAGAATAATAAACTCTATAATGTTTATTCTCTTGAAAATCATAAGTAATTTGTCAATTATCTCATTTATTTTTTTCTCTTGTTCCTACTTCTTTTCAATTTGAACGACTTGGACTTGGTTGTGGTTGTTTTTCTAATATTTCATTAATGGCTTGTAATAATTTTTTATTTTGAGTTTTTAATATTTTATATTCATTATTTTCTAATATATCCTTACAAAGTAATGAATTTTCTTCATCATTTAACGAAACTTCATTTGTTTCAGCATTATATTTAAAATAATCATTTGAAAATTTTTTGCCTTTTATTTTTTCTTTTAATTCATTAATAGCACCGGCAATAGTTTTATCAGTAGTTTCTAAATTAGGAATTTCAGTACTAATAGTATTGATAGAAAAAGCATATTTAAAATGGTCTTTATCCATTTTATCTTCTATTTTTTTATCTACTTCTTCTTTTTTATAATAATCAGATAAATCAGTTTTACCACCAATAGCACTAATAGTATTAGTTACTTCATCAATTTTAATATTTTCGCCAGTAGTTAATTTATTTTGCTTTTTATCTAATAAATTATTAGTTTCTATTTTTGTATAATAATCACGTTCAGTACTTTCTTCTGCTATAAATTCAGTTGGCGTATCTATTCCTTGATATTGATATATTTCTTTTATATCACCAATTAAATTAATTTTTCCAAGTTCAGGATAAGAATTACCTCCACCCCTAAATTTTTTATTTCTATTGTCATAGTAAATAGTTCCAATATTTAAAATATTTTTATTTGAGATTTGTTCATTATAAGTCATGGAATCAACATTTAACAATTCAAATTCATTAAAAACATTATTTAAATAAATTTTAATTACTTTATAAAATTTCATAAAGTCATTTTCTGTTAAATATTGATAACTGATTTTAATAAAATATCATTTAAATGTTTCTATATTATTATTTTCAACTTTTTTTCATAGGGGACTAGTTTCGATATTAAATCAATTATTTTTAACATCATTAATATTTTCGTTTGCTTTAATTAATTCAGTATTTAATTTTGTAATTTCATTTTCATTAGTAGTAATTCGTTTTTGTTGTTTAGCAGAAAAATCACAAGTTGGTGCATGTGTATAATCACCAATTTGTGGATTATTTTGTAATGCTTCGGGTGGTAATGTACCAATTTCATCAGGTCAATCTAAAATCATTGTTTCAGATTCTTTATCATAATCTGTTGCAACATAACCTTTATTTATAAATTTTGTAACAGGACCTCTATATATTTCATTTTCATTATCATCAACTAAATCATCATACAATTTCATTTGTTTTGATAATGTAAATTCTTTTTGTTCTTTAATTAATTTATCAATTTGATTTCTAGTATAAAATGCTTTTAAGTCAATTTTTTCAACATCTATTTCATCATCATTATAACTTGAAAATATTTGTTTTAATTCTGTTAATCTTGCTCATATTTTCATTCTACTAGGTGCTAAATCTCAAACATTAATTGTAGGAGTACTATTTGCACTAAATTGAGTACCATTATTAAATTGAATAGTAGCATCAACATTAAATTCAATTGGTGTACGATTAAATACTCAATGTTCAACCATTACATAAACCATATCTCTTAATGTTTCTTTAATTAATTCATCTTTAAAACTATCAAAAGGAAATTTAGATAAAATAAAATCAAGATAAGCATTAATATCATTTTGAGCACGAATAGCAAAAGTTATAAATCAATCATTAACATTAGGTCATGTTTGTATGTATTGCTGTGGCGTTTCTGTAATTTTTCCAGTTAATGGATATCAGTTATTATAATTTTCTAAACTGACATCAGTTCAAAGTTTATTAATCATAATTTATCATTCCTTAAAAAATGCTTTTTTATAATGTTTAGTTTTTGTTTTAGTTTTTCTATGTGCAATATGAATAACTTCTTTTTGTAATTTCTTTTTCCCTTTTTCTACAATTTGACTATATGCAAATTTTTCTAAATGATGTAATAGTCCAGTACCAAATAAAGTATTAACTGAAAATTTTAAACCAACACTTTTAAATGATTTATTAATATTTTCAATAGGATTATTAATAACATTCACTACTTTATGATAAGTTCTTATTATTCTAAATATTTCTCTATAAACTTTAAAACTATCTCTAATTACTTGTTGAATAACTGGTGGAGCAAATGCAATTGCTTTTAATCATTTATTACGACTAACTCCATAACCAATATATCAACCACTATATCATCTATATCAGTGAAATGGATGTATTTGAGTAACAAAAGTTTCTGCTTTAATAATACTATCAACAACTGTAATTGGTTTATACTTAGGATTACGATGATAAATAGTAATTGCACATTTACTTAATGATAAAGGTTGAATTTTACAACCCATAAATACTGGTGAACTTAATGGAATTAATTGTGCATGTTTAATTGCTTTTTTCTCTGCACTAGTAAATAAATTTGTTGCTTTTTCTTTTAATTTATTAATTTTTTCAAATGCTTGTTTTTCTAACTTTTCAAATTTTTCTTGTAATTTATATATACTTTCTCGTAATTTTTCAAAATATGGAGTATCTTTTCAAAATTTATTTAAACCTTTTTTTAAATAAAATCTAATATCAAAATATTTAAAAGTTTGATTTGCTTTTAAAACAAGTTGATGAATAACATTATTTTTAAAATTAAATTTAATAGCATTAGCACGAATTTTTTGTAAATCTAAAATTAAAGTTTTTCCATATCTATTTTCTGTATGTATTGTATGAACTAAATTTAATCAATCATGTTGGTTCATTTTTAATACCTCTTTTAATTCAGTATTATATTTTTTTAAAAAGTTATTTGCTTTTTCAATATCTTTAATTTTAAATTTAGGAGTTAATTGGGGACTTAATTTTGTTAATGTATTTTGTAATAATAAGTAATCTTTTAACTCTTGTGTTTCTAATTTTTGGAAATTATTTTTATATTGTCTTTCAGCAACATAGCCTAAATCTCGTAATACTGTTTCACGATTAGGAGTAAAACTATAATTCATTAAATAACGTTTATTACCAATAATTTTATCTGTTAAAATTTCTTTTCCACTTACTTGACTAATAATTTCTTGTAAATTTTTTGCTTCTTTAATACCAACTTGTTCTAATGTTTTAGTTTCTTGTGCTAGTTTAATAAATTTAGTAGTACGATAACCGCGACTAATTTTATTAATTCCAGCAAATGCTGGTAATATATTAAAAAAAGTATTTAATGGTGTTACATTTCCTTTTAAATAATCATAAACTTGATTAATAGTAAAATCAGTTGTTGCATAAATACCAAAATTAATAGTACTTGCAATAAAATCACTTGCACCTAATCCAAGGGCTACACTTTCACTTAATCCACCAGTAAAAGGAGCAAGTGCTACTGCTATAACTTGTACACCAATCATTTCTAAAATTTCTCATCAAAAACTTTTATTTTCTTGTTGTTTGCTTATTCTAGTATGTTTTGGTTTATTTATGTTTAAAAGTATTGCTGTACTAGTTGTACCAATTGGCATGGCATTTAATTTCCTTTATTTAAGAGTTATTTTAATAGGATTAGTTGTTCCTTTATAATTTAAGTCATTAACATTTGCAGTAATAGTTATATATAAGTCACCTGCTTTTTGTTTTTGATTACTTACATTAGTTTTCCCTTGTGCATCACTAAAATATTTAATAGTTGGATTTGTTAAATTTGGATTTAATGATTTAAGTTCATTAGTACTTTTTATTTGTGTATTTAATTCACTATTATTGTTATTAACATTTGCAGTAATATCAGTTGTTAAACTTATAATTTTAGTTTTTAAATCAGTTTTTTCTGTTTTAATAATTCCGCATAACATTCATCTTGATGTTGTTTCATTATTGGAAATATAAGGTATTGATTCTCCAACAACTTCACCAGCAACTTTATATGCTCTTCCTGCTTTATCATCTTTAATAAAATCTACATAAATAACTGTTCTTTCTAACATATATCTTTTCATTGCTCTTGGTGTTGCTAAAACAAAAGTCATTAATTGTTGTTCATTTTTATCATTAGTAAAAATCATATAATCATCAAGAACGATTTCACATAATACACCCTTTACATATAAATTATTTCCATTTAAACGTAATTGTTGAGCTAACTGATTATCGGTAATTAAACCTTTATTATCTGCTAAATAAACTAAACTATCATAAAGACCATTAGTAATAAAAAATTTACTATTTGCAATGTTTCTAAATTGAAATAAAGTATTTCAAGCAGATAACATTGATTTTAAATATCCTATTGGTGTTGTATCTTCAATATCTATTTTAGTAGCAGATTTTGCAATTGCTTGTGTATCATCAATTGCTAATTTATCTGCTAAATCATTTGCAACTTCATATTGCATACTATCTAATAAATTTTGTCCATTATTTGCATTTAAATCTACATCTTCAATAATTTCTCCTGCAAGATATTTTTTAGTTATTTTTTTACTAATTTTATCTGTATCAACATATGGCAATTCATATCTTTTACTTTTATCATCTCAAGCAATAATTTTAACTTCTGGTTTTTTTGGTTTTTTAACAATAAACTCAATATTTACTGAGTCAACAATTTCAGTAGGGAAAAAGTTTGCCCATGGACTATTTGAAATTTTAAAAAACTCTATAAATTCTGGTGCTTCTACTAATCTCTCTGTATTGTCTAAATTTTGATTAAATGGTACTGACATTTTATTTCTTCCTTTCGTTTATAAATAATTTTTCTTTTTATAATTAATTAAAAAATTTTCTTTATCATTTGGTTTATTATTAATAATTATTTGTTTATTGCCACCTGTATTAATTGTTTGTTTAAATACTGGTTGTTCTTTAATCATTTTTTTAATAGTTTCTTCAATTTTTGAATTTTCTATATTACTTGTTGTAAATTTTAAATAATCATAAAATTCAGTTTTAATTTGATATTTTTTAAATATATTAATCATTTCTTTTTCTTTAATTTCTTGATTAAGTTTATTTAACTTATTTTCTGCTTCATTAACTTTATTTTCTATTTCTTGTGAAGAAGCATTATTTTCATTTAAAGGTTCAGTTGTTTGTTGAACATTATTTTCATTTTCTAACATTTAACATTCTCCTAATCTTATCCCAATAATCAATCTTTAACTAATTGTGGCATTTCACTTATTAGTTTTTTATAATCATTAATTGCTTGTTCTAATTTTTCTACATCTTCATATGTAAAATATTCATTACTAATGCGTAATTCATAATCAGCATCAATGGTAAGTTCTAAATCATGATATTTATTATTAAATTCAATTTTTGTCATATTATTTTTCTCCTTTATTAATCTTTTCATTTAATTTTGCTAATTTTTTTTGATGTTTTATAATTTTGTTATTTGCTCTAACATGTTTTGGAGTTGTGATAAATCTTTTTAATAAAACAATAATTTCTCTGCAAATTAATGTTCCAACACTTGTTCCAATAATTATTAATTCATGTAAAAATTCTTTCATTTCAATATTTTCCTTTCAATTATTTATTTTTTAATTATTCATCAAATTGACCACCATTAATTCTTTCAATCATCGATTTTGAATTACTTATAATGCTTACTAATAAGGCAATTTCTTTATTTAATTGTTCCATTCTCTCTTTATATGTCTGAATTTCATTATTATAATATTCAAGTAATTTTTCTTTATTCATAAATTATTCACCTCCTTTATAAACTCATGTGATTATAATCTCAATTTAATGAAGCATTATCATTATTTAATGGTACTTCGCTCATATTATCACTACCATATTGACTAGTTGTTTCACTATTAATTGTGAATCTATTATCATTAATTAATCTTGCAGTTTCATTATTAAATGGTGTTTCTTGCATTTCTTGAATATGATTAGTTGTTTCCATAGGTAGTAAATTATGGATTATTTCACTTGCACCAGCAATTATGGTAGGTACTGCATAAGCATTATTAAAATCATTATTAATACCCATAGCAACAACACTTGATATTAAACATCCACCAGTAGCCATATTACAAATCTTTCTTATTGTTTCAAATTTATTAGGTATTAATTCAGTTAATCCACTAATAAGATTTGAAATACCATAAGCATTTAAACTAATATATGTATCTCAATCCATTAATGACTGATTTTCTTGTTTATTTAATAGTAATCATGGCGGACCTTCTGTTGTAGTTGTGATTGGAGCTGGTGTTGTTGGAATAATAGGATTAATATTATTTTCAGTTCATTTACTATAATTTGCTAATCCAATTGTTCCTAAACCTAGTAATATTTTTTTACTACTATTAATTAATTTAGTTTTAGTATTTGGTCTTTGATTTAAATTTCAAATATCTAAACCTAATTTTTTACCAAATAATAAACTATTAATTGAACCTAATACTGGATTTGCAATTACTTGACCATAATAAGCACTTGTACCAATCATTGCACAAATTGGACTTATTCCAGTTCTAATTAATTTAGTTAAAGTATAATTTGATTGATTTTCTATACTTGGCATTTTATTCTCCTTTAATTTTCTAATTTTTTAATTGTTACTTTAATTCAACCTTGATAAACATCATTATCACCAACTATTAATGCAACATTACTTTCGGGGTCAGAAACAATTATGTGTTTGGATTTAACATTTGGGTATTGTCTTAAAATAATTGCTCTAATATCATTACTTGTATGAATTGCTTTTGGAAATGGTGATAATATTTCAATTTCATCTTTATTTTCAAACAAAGTAGGTAATATTATCATTAGTCAAATTCTCCATTTTCAATTAATTCCTTTAAAATAAATAAAGTTACATCAGTTCTACGTTCTGGTTCTAATTTAATTAAATTATTAATATGATTAATTAGTTTTTCTTTATTCATTATCAAATTCACCATTTTCTATTTTTTCAATTAATAAACCGAAAATTCCTTTAAAATTTATATTTTTAATATGTTCAAGTAATTTTTCTTTATATTCATTAATATATTTTTGAGCCATTTTTCTTCTTATATTTTCAACTTTAATCATATGTTCTTCACAAAAATATCTTATTTGAACATTATCTTTATCTAATTTTGTTGGTAAATTAGTACAATTAGTTATATGTTTACCAACTTCATTAACTTCACTAAAACAACATGGTATATTTTCTTTATTCATTATTTACTTTCCTTTCTATATTTTTTTTCTTGATGTATTAATAAATTTATTAAAATTATTTGTTTATCAATGTCACCTAATTTTTTTAAAAGATATTCATATCTTTTTTTAAAATCTTCACTATCAATATCTCTATCTTTATAAATTAAATTTTTCAGTTTTTTTATTTTATATAAGGTTTTTGGGGAATATATTTCTCCATCCATACAAAGAAAACATTTCATTATTTTATTTCCTTATTTTCAATTTGATTAGCAATTTCATTTAATATTTTCAATACTTTATATTCATTTTTTAATTCTTTAATAATAAATATTAAAATTATTATTAGTGTTATACTTGTTATTAATATTGGTGCTATTAATAAAATTTTTCATAATATCATTTTTTACTCTTTTCATTTTTTAAATCATTTAACATTGATAGAACAAAATGCACGATTTTTAGGAATATTTAAAGTATTAAAAATTTGACCAGTTACTAAAATTTCATCATTTTTGTTTAATAAAATACATCGTCTATAAAATTTTGGGTTATTAAAAATTAAAGTAACATAATTTAATCCATTTCATTGACCACGAACACTATAATATAATTCCTTATTACCTTTTTCGTAATATTTTGCTTCAATAGTGTTACTCAGTTTTACTTTTAATTTGACATAATTTTCTTTATCTTTCATTTTTATAATTTCCTTAAATAATTATCAAAAATCAATATTTTCTTATGATTTTTTAAATAATATTGAATATGCTTATAAGCATCTTGTTCATGTTTTGTTAATTTTATATTTCCTTTATAATCTGTTATTTTATTTTTATTTTTTGGGTGGTTTTCGAAATAATCTCAATTCATAACATCTTGTATCAATACCATTAAAGCACCAATAATTTTAGGAGTTGCTAATGGATTAGTTAATAATTGTTTTGAACTTAAAAAGAAATTTTCTACAATAACTAATATTTTTTGATTAATAAAATGTTTTTTAGTTAATAAAAAGTATTCTTTATACAAATTTTTACTTTCTAAAACTGTTTTAGTTTTGAATGTTTCATTAAAAACAATATTATTAGTTTCATTTGAATATATAACAATTCCATTACTACCTATTCCTGCTGGGTCAATACCAATAATTAAGTCATATTGCATTATTAATCAAATTCTCCATTATTGATTTTTTGAATTAATGAATAATATATAGCATCATAATTTGCACTTCTATATCCATCATTTTCAATTTTATTTTCTAAATATGTAATGAATTTTGCTTTATCAATAAAGTTCTCAAATCTTTTTCATAAACCGTTATATAATCGATCATTATTTTGTTTAAGTAGTTCTATTTCCAACCTTAATGAATTAATTTCTTGGTCTTTATTCATATTCATACCTCCTACTTAACTTAACATTTAAAATACAGTCATAACAAATTGCTTTATTATTTTTATCTCTTAAAAAATATTTTCTTGTTTTTATATCATCAGTATTAAAGAATAAATAATCAAATTTATGTTGTTTACACGTTCAACAAAAATACTTTTTCATTATGAGTTGAATTTTCCTTATAAGAAGTAACTATATAATTAATTGGTAAATCATTATGATTATATGTATTATTTATTTTAAAGCCTTTTCTGTTTTCTTCTCACGTAATGTTATATTTAAAACAAGGATTAGTAATTTTAGTTTTGTTATCGGTTATTTCACCCATAAATCAACTATTATGCTGTTCATAAAATGTTAATGGTTCAAGTTTTATATCATTAAGATAATATTCTTTTGTAGCAGTTGGTTTATTAACAGTTATTTTTTGGTCTTTAATGTATGGTTCTAATAATTTTATTAATTCATTACCATTTAGTTCTCTTTTAATATTTTCTAAATTAAAAACTCAATATGTATATTTATCATCAGCAATAAAACTATTATTTTTAACCATTCATTTTGGACATTGTAATTTATATTCACCATAATCAATAATAATAGATTGTGGTTTATCTTTAATAATTTGTTCTTGTTTAAATTCTATTTGCATTTTAATAATCCTTTCATAATATATCCTGTTGCTTTCAGCATAAAGGATATATATTTTATTGTTAGATTATTAATACTATTAGTTTTATTAATTTCAGAAATTCTGGGCTCAAAAATAAATGTTAAATTTTAAAAAATAAAACCAACACTTGCTCACTGGGGAGTGGCAAGGTTGGTTAAATAAAGAATAGAATTAATATAGTATGTTCCCCTAACGGGTTTATATATACTAGTTTCCAATCCGCTCCCACCCCAAGGATTACCATTAAATGGTTAGTATATTTTATTAGGTATCACTCCACTTTTTATTTATCCATGCAAGTCCACATGCTAGCTACTATTTTTAACAACTGTGTTGTAGTTCACTTTTTTAGTTCCCTAACACATGTTGATAATAGTATTAAAGAAGGTTATTAAAAATTTTAAAATTTTACAATTACAAAAAAAAGACAAGATTATTTCTTGTCTTTTCCTTAATAACTTTGAGAATAATTTTTTTTAAATGTATATTTTTTAAAATACGTCGAATATAAATTTAAATTTAAGGGTTAAAGAGAGTAATTTTGTCTAATTTTCATTATTTTGCAAATAATTCATTTTTGGAAATAAGTTACTGATATGATAATTAATTATTTCGTAAATTTGACAACCGCCCAAAATTTACCAGCTATATGACATCTAAAAACCAAAGATAGTGAACCATTTATTGAACTTGAATATTAACAAATATCAAAAAAATATAATTGAAATTAATAATTATTAATTTAACATTATTGAAAAATTGATTTCAATTAAATTACATAATTAATCTCTAATGAAAAATAATTTAATTATTTTTCATTAGAGATTTTTAATATTTATATTTTCTAATTTTATTAAACTTCTAATCACTTTAAAATTAAAATTTTACTTCTTAAATTCCAAATTTAATATTGATAACTGATCAGATGAAATTTCACTAGGACTATTTGTTAATAAACAAATACCACGATTATTTTTAGGAAAAGCAATAGTATCACGAATTGATTCATTCTTAATTAAAAGCATTAATAAACGATCAATGCCAAAAGCAATACCACCATGTGGAGGAACTCCGTAATTAAAAGCTGACAAGAAAAAACCAAATTTATTTTCAATTTCTGTTTTACTTAAATCTAATAATTCAAAAATCTTTTTCTGTAATTTATAATCATGAATTCTAATGCTCCCACCAGCAATTTCAAAACCATTTAAAACCAAATCATAAGCATCTGCAGTTAAAGTTCCTAAATCTTTATTTTTTATATCTAATAATTTTTCAGGATTTTTTGGACTTGTAAAAGGATGATGACAAGCTTGTCATTTATTTTCTTCCTGTTCAAACATTGGTCAATCAATAATTCAAATAAATTCAAAGTTTTCAATATTATTCATAAAATCTTTATGATTAATTCGTTTTGACAAATCATTAATATAAAAACTTCTAATAGCACCCATAACTTTATTAGCAATATCTTGTTGTTCATATACGAAAATTAAAAAATTATTATTATATTTTATTTTTGATATTTCTTCTGATAAAAGTAAATCATCAAATTTTACTTTAGAATTATTATGAATAATTTTTTTCTTAATTAAATCATAAATTATTAATGTTTTTCCTCCATGCTGATTGCTAATTTCTGTTAATTTTTTTATAGTTGTTTCATTCATTTTATCATTAACTATAAAACCCTTATAAATAAATCCATCACTATTATTGTTAATATTAATATTTATTAACTTACATGTACAACGTAAATCGGGTTTATCACTACCATATAAATCCATTGCTTGATCATAGGTAATTGATGAAAATGTTGAAGGAATATTACCAATTTTTAAATTATTAAAAAGACTTATTAGCATATTTTCTACTATTAATTTAATTTCTTTACTAGTAGTAAATGCCATTTCTAAGTCTAATTGTTGAAATTCGGGTTGTCTATCAGCACGAAAATCTTCATCACGAAAACATTTAGCGATTTGATAATATTTGTCAATACCTGATATCATTAATAATTGCTTATAAATTTGTGGTGATTGTGGTAAAGCATAAAAATTTTTTTTTTGAATACGAGCAGGAACTAAAAAATCACGAGCACCTTCTGGTGTTGATTTTGTTAAGCAAGGAGTATCAATTTCTAAAAAATTATTTTGATTCAAAAATGTTCGTAAACAACTAAGAACTTGGTGTTTAAATTTAATATTATAATTCATTGCTGGTCTTCTTAAATCTAAATAGCGATATTGTAAACGTAATTCTTCACTAGCAAGCGTATTATCATTTTTAATAACAAATGGTAAATTAATAGAATTGCTTAATATTTCAATATCTTTTGCTACTACTTCAATCATATCATTAGCAGTTTTTGCATCTTTATTTTTTCGTAAGACAACTGTTCCAATTACTTTTAAAACAGATTCAACTTTAACATTTTTTATTTCTTGATAATATCAGTTATCTGGTTTAACAATGACTTGTGTTGTTCCGTACATATCACGTAAATCAATAAAAATACCAAATTTATTAATACGAATATCTTTAACTCAACCACTAATAATAATTTCTTTTGTAATATCACCCTGCGTTAAATTACCACATGTATGAGTTCTAAAGAGTTTTTCCATATTCTTCATTCTCCTCTAATAATAGATTTTTAACCTTACTAAGCAATTGCTGTTCAGTATCAAAAATTAATTTTATCATTTCTTTTTTAACAAAAGAATAAAAACTAACCTGATTTTTTTCTTTTAAAAATAGTATATTTTTGGCTAAACTACGATCAATAATCTGTGACTTATTTTTATCTTGATATAAATTATATTCCATATCAATATGATAATTTTCTTTACGTAATTGTAATAATAAATCGGAAGCCATTATTAATCCTAATTCGCTTAAAGCAATAATTTGTAAATCAATAATTGGTGGTTTATTAATATTTTTATTTTCTACCAATAATAACATTAATCTTTCAATACCAATTGCAAAACCAATAGCAGGAATTTTTAATGGTGAGCCCAATTCATTAAATAAATTATCATATCTACCACCACCAAGTAAAGTATTTTGACTTTCACCAATTCGTGAATCAATAGTAGTTATTTCAAAAATAATACCATTATAATAATCTAAACCACGAACTAAATGCTCATCAATAATAAAATTAACTTTATTATTTTTTAAAATATTAATAATAGTTGTAAAATATGTTTTTTCTTCATTAGTTAAAAAATCATTTAAATATGGTATTTCTAAATTTAATTTAGTACAAATTTTACAATCAAGAACTCTTAGTGGTGATACATTAACTCTAATTTGACAATTTTCACACAATTGCTTACTTTGATTTAATAATTGTTCTTTAAGTGCTATTTGATATTTATTTTTTGTTTCATTAGATCCAAAATAATTAATATTTAAAGTTAAATTTGGTATTGAAAAACTTTTTATCATTTCTAAGGCCATCATCATTACTTCAACATCAACTAAAGGATGTTTAACACCAACAGTTTCGATACCAAATTGATTAAATTGACGTTGACGCCCTTTTTGAGGTCTTTCATATCGAAACATCGAACCATAATAAAAATACTTTAACGTTTGCTTAGATTTATATAATTTATTTTCAATTATAGCACGAACAATACCTGCTGTTCCTTCAGGACGAAGAGCTAATAATCTATCATTTTTATCATTAAATTGATAAATTTCTTTCTGAATAATATCAGTTGTATCTCCCACAGCTCGTAAAAATAGTTGAGCATTTTCAAAAATAGGAGTAATAAATTCTTGATAATTATATTTAATTGCACACTGTGTTAAAGATTTAATAATATTACGATATATAATAACCTCTTCATTATACATATCACGTGTTCCTCTTGGCTTTTGAAATTGCATACTTTTTTTTACTCCTTTTAATAAAAAATAAATCTTCTAAAAAAACGTTCCTTTATTTTAGGAACGTTTCTTAACGCGGTACCATCCTAATTCATTTACAAAATAAATGCACTTAATTATAATTTATCATATTTAATTAATTAATAATACAAGCTATTTAATGTCATAAAATTAGTTAACCAGTGTTTGCACCAACCACACCGTCTCTTAATGTTTACTCTAAATTTACTTTTAAATGCTGAAAATATTATACTAAAATATTACATAATTATTCTGTTTATTGCAATAATATCAGGAATTTTTTTAATTGATGAAATAATTTGATGTAAACGTTCAATATTAGAAACTTTAATTAAAATTTTTAAACTTCCATGATTTTCCTTAAGTTTATTATTAGCATCAATACTTTGAATTTGTGCCTTTAAATAGCCCAAAATATTTAAAACATCAGTCATCAATGCTGGTCGATCTAAATATTGAATTTGAATTTTTGAATTATAAAGATGATGACTGGTTGCTAATAAATTTCACTTAGTATCAATAATACGTTCTTTCCGCTCTGGCAAACTAACATTAGGACAAATTAAACGATGAACTTTAATACCTTGCCCTTTAGTAATATAACCCGCAATTGGTTCATCAGGAATAGGTAAGCAACAATGAGCCAATGATGTTTTAGTATTGGGGGCATTTTCAATAATAATTTCATTATTACTACTTAAATTCATTGTTGTTTGTTGTTTAGTTTTTAATTCTTGAAATGTTGCTGAATCACTATATAAAATAGTAGTAACCGCCTGTTCAATTGTATAAGTTCCATTAGCAACATCTAAGCAAAAATCTTCATACGTTTTATATTTTAATGATCTAATTCTTGACATAATAACATTACGTTTTGCAATTTTTCAACGAATGTGATTTTCAATAATATATTCTTCTATTTTTTCCTTTGTTTTTTTTATTTTCTCTTTGTTTTCTGTATCTTTAATTTTATTTTCTTGATTAAATTTTTCTTGCTGATTATTTAAATATTTTTTTATTTTATGTTGAGCAAAATTGGTCTTAACAATATTTAATCAATCACGAGAAGGACGTGCGGTTTTTGCGGTTTTAATTTCAACAATATCCCCTGATTTTAAAACAGTATTAATAGGAGAATAAATACCATTTATTCTTGCACCCACTGTTGTTTCACCAATTTCAGTATGAACTTTAAAAGCAAAATCTAAAACAGTTGAACCAAATGGTAATGTTATAACATTACCATTTGGAGTTAATACATAAATTAAATCACTAAAAATATCTTGTCGAATTTCTTTTTCTAAATTATTATCTTTGGCAATATTATCTGCTAATATGTTTTCATCAACATTTGGATTTAAGTCATTTAAATTTAATATTTCTTGAAAAATATTTAATTTTTCATCAATTTCTGCTTGACGTTTCTTAGGATTTTTATTTTCCCCTTCTTTATATCTTCAATGCGAAGCTGCACCTGCTTCAGCAAAATCTTCCATTTCTTCAGTTCTAATTTGTAATTCATAAATTTCATTATCAAAAACAACAGATGTATGTAATGATTGATACATATTATTTTTTGGTGTTGCAATATAATCTTTAAATCTACCCGGAACAGGAGTAAAACTTTGATGAATATAACCCAAAATGGCATAACAACTATCAATAGAATTAGTAACAACTCTAATTGCTAAAATATCATGTATATCATCAAAATCTTTTCCAAAATAATACATTTTACGATAAATAGAATATAAGTGTTTACTACGACCATAAATTTTAAAAATTAAATTTTTATGTTGTGATAATGTTTTACTTAATTCTTTAATAATTTCATTAACTAATTTTTCACGTTTTTCACGATCTAAATTAATAAGGTTATCAATTTTTTTATACTCTTTAGGATGTAATACTGCAAAAGAACGATCTTCTAGTTCTGATTGTAATTTACGCATACCTAGACGATGAGCAATAGAAGCATAAACTTCTAAAGTTTCTTTAGCAATAATTATTTGTTTTTCAGGATTTAAAAAATTAATAGTTCTAATATTATGTAAACGATCTGCCATTTTAATAATAATGACACGAATATCATGAGCTAAACTTAAATATAATTTACGTAAATAATTAGCTTTAATTTCATTTCTTTTTTCTTTTGCAAAATGGCTAACTTTAGTTACAGCTAAAACTAAATTAGCAACTTCCAAACCAAATTCTGCTACTAACTCATCAAAAGTTGTTGGTGTATCTTCTAAAATATCATGTAAAAATCCTGCTTGTATTGAAGAGACATCTAAATGCCATAATACTAAATTGTATGCTGTTGATAAAACATGATAAACATAAGGATCACCATTCTTTCGATATTGATCTTTATGTTTTAATAATGCATATTCATAAGCTAGTTTAATTTTTGTAATTTGCTTAGGATCTTTGATAAATGTTTTTGCTTCCGCTAATAATTGATTAAAATCTTTACAAGTTAAATTATTCATTATTTACTACTTATTAAAACTTAATTATTTCTAACAGCGGAATATTATCAAAATGATGTTTATTAGCAAATTCAGAAAGCGAAATTAAAGTAGCAATACCAACTGATTGAGCGTTACTTTGCTTTATTAAATTAAGACAAGCATTAATTGTCCCTAAAGTTGCAATCAAATCATCAATTATTACTACTTTATCTTTTGTTGAAAGTACATTTTGCTGCATTTCTAATATAGCAGTACCGTACTCTAAATCATAAGTTACTTTATAGGTTTTACCTGGTAATTTACCTTTTTTACGTGCAAGAACTAATTTAATACCCAACTTATATGCTATAGCAGCACCAAAAATAAATCCTCTTGCTTCAGGTGCTAAAATTGCTGTTGCTCCACATTTTTTAATAAAATCTACAAAAATATTAACAACACTTTGAAATGCTTCTGGATTACTTAATATTGGGTTAATATCTTTAAATTGGATACCTTTAATTGGAAAATCAGGAATATTAATAATAATTTTTTTTAATGATTCTTTTGTCATTGCAACCACCTATTCATTAATACCTTTAATAACATATTCATCTGCACCAATGAAATGTTTTTTAATTTTATTAATACGTTTTTTATATCTATAAACTCTTCATTTCTCAAAATAAGTTCAAATAAAAGGAGCAATAAAGTAAGATGATACTAAACTTACTATACAACCTATTAATAATAATAAACTAACTATTCAGAAACTAGGAATAATAAACATAACAATTACTGATGTTATTAATACTACACCATTAATAACTAATGTTCTTGGTAAAGCCTTTTGAACACTTTTATTTGAAATTTGAATTATTTCTTCTGTGGTAATAACTTGTGTTTGATTATTATTAATCTTAATTTCACGAATATTATCGAAAATTGACATAATACTAATTATTGTTAAAATCATTACTCCCAATAATATTCCAACAATTGAAGTAGAAATTACAATTTGGAAAATACTAATAATAGCAATTGTCATTAGTAAACTAAAAATAATAGCTAAAATTAAAGGAATAACATAAGTCAATTGAAATCTAATAATAATATAAATTAAAATAACAATAAAAGATAAAGCAATTGAAATAATCATATTAACTAATAAATCTACACCTGATTTAGCAACAACTAGATCAATTTCTCCTCATTGTAAAATAGATTCTTGTTTTCAATTTCTAGTAATCTCTCCTAAAAAATTCTTAAACCTTTGCTGCATACTTTGAGAATTTACTGTTGTTTGAACAATAATCTTAAACTGATATTGTTTTCCTTCACCACCAGCAATTAAGGAAAAATTAATATTTTTAAAATATTTACTAAATTGACTATTATTTTGAATTTCTTTATTAATAAAATCTTTTGCTAATTCTGCTTCTTTAATAATATTGTAACTAGGATCACTTGGATCTTGAGTAATTGTACCCATTCCAACAAAATCAGTTCGTTGATCAAAACCAGAACCAAAATTAGAACCAATTACACCATAAGTAATACCTGAAGCAAGAACAATAACAGCAGAGCCTGAAAGAATTCATTTTGTTAATTTATGAAAATAATTTCAGTTACTTATTTTAAGTTTTGAAAAAACATTTTTAAAATTAACTAATATTTTTTTGTCTTTTGTTTTAACTATTTGAATTTTTAACGGTTTTAATGCATTAATTAATTCTTGTTTCAGTTTATTAATTTCTTGTGAAAGATTTAATTTTAAATCTTTTACTTTTGACTTATAAATTGATCTTGATTTACTATGTTCTTTTTTTAATTGCTGCTTATCAACTTTAAATTTTTTAATTAATTCTTTAACTTTATTTTTATAACTAATTTTAAGCTGACATTTTTTTGAAATTAATTGTTTTTTTATTTTTTTATCATCAGTTTTAACTTTAACTATTTGAATTTTTAACGGTTTTAATGCATTAATTAATTCTTGTTTCAGTTTATTAATTTCTTGTGAAAGATTTAATTTTAAATCTTTTACTTTTGACTTATAAATTGATCTTGATTTACTATGTTCTTTTTTTAATTGCTGCTTATCAACTTTAAATTTTTTAATTAATGCTTTAACTTTATTTTTAAAATTAATTTGAAGCTGACATTTTTCTGAAATTAATTGTTTTTTTATTTTTTTATCATCAGTTTTAACTTTAACTATTTGAATTTTTAACGGTTTTAATGCATTAATTAATTCTTGTTTCAGTTTATTAATTTCTTGTGAAAGATTTAATTTTAAATCTTTTACTTTTGACTTATAAATTGATCTTGATTTACTATGTTCTTTTTTTAATTGCTGCTTATCAACTTTAAATTTTTTAATTAATGCTTTAACTTTATTTTTAAAATTAATTTGAAGCTGACATTTTTCTGAAATTAATTGTTTTTTTATTTTTTTATCACTACTTTTAATATTATTTGTATCTATTGAATTATTTAAAACTATAGTGCTTTTTCTACTAATATTATTAGTTCCTAAAAGTTGAGGTTTATTTTCTAACCAGTTATTTCGTAATAATGTTCATAACATTAATCTTAATAAGATAATTCCAAAAATAATTACACCAAAAGTAGCAATAGAAGTCATAATAATAAAACCTTTGATAGCACGAGTTCCAAATCAGAAAATAGTTAAATTAACAATTAAAATAATAGCGCTACAATCTAATGAAGAAGATAATGTTTTCTTATTTGCTGATTTAAAAGCACTAATCAAAGTTTTACCTTGCATATATTCATTTTTAAAACGTTCCAACAAATTAATAATCGTATCTAATAATAGTGCAAAACTAATAATTAAAGCAATTACGCTTTCAGGAGCAATTATGCCATTAATGAAAACAAAACTAACAATAGTAAATAATAAAAATAATGATATTATAATTAGAACAATAACTCCTAACATACGATAATAAAACAGAACAATAGTCATAAGAACAAAGGTAACTAATATAATAATAACAACTGCAATTTTTAAAGATGTTGCACCTAGCGTTGGACTAACATTAGCATAAGATAACATAGTAAAATTATTTTTTGACAATCCTGATGTTAAAACACTTTTCATTTGTTCAACTGTTTCAAGATTAAAAGTATCTGAATTAATTGAAATACTATTGTTAGTTACTTTAACTTCACCAACTCAATATGGAATATAACGATAATCAATAACATCTTCATGTAAAATATCTGAAACATCTGGTAAACGTAGTAAATCTTTAATATAAGGTAATCATGCATTGATAGGTGAACCAACAATAGGAGAAGCAGAAGGATCAAAACGATTAGCAGGATCATATGTATTTTTTTCATCATTAGTATCAACAGAAAGACTATGAACTGAACCTAAATTATCAGAATAAATTCAATTAATACCAAATTGACCATTTTGATTAGGATTTAATAGTCGTGCTAAAATAGGGTCTTGTATTTTAGCTAGAGCTAAAATATCAGTACCTTTACCAAGACCTGGTGTATTATTATCTAATAATGATGTTAATGATGCTTTAATCTTACCATCAGGATCATTTTTAAGATTATCAATTATAAAAGCAAGGGAGCCAATACCCTCCATACTACTTCGAATATAATCTAATAACTGACCAATATCTGAATAAATGTAAAATGTATTTTCTTTGGCAGAAGTAAGTTCTTTTAAAACTGAATCATTTTTAACATCAAAAACAAGTTCTGGGCGATGAGTAACAGAATTATTAACAGCTTTAATAGCAGAAAACACATCACTAGTTAATAATCTTTTATCTCTTTTTGTTCAAGTAGTATCTTTGTCATCTTTCTTTTCGGTTGCTAATAAGTCATTACCATCTTTATCAACAATATAAGAATAACCACGTCGTGATACACTATGAACAAAAGTAGAAATATCAACTCCCGCATCTTTACTCAACGCTAAATTATACTTATTATTATTACTGCTAGTAATGCTTTCAATGTCAACGTTACTAGTACCTAAAGGGTCAACTCTGTCTTTTAATAAATTAATAACATCTTTTTGTTTACCTTTACCATCATATTGAACTTGTGTTTGATAACCACCAGCAAACTCAATACTTAATTTACTATTATTTTCAACATATTTAGCACTAAACACTACTGAAATTATTATTGTAGAAACAATAATTATTAAACTAAAAATTCTTAAAAAAAATCCAAGATTTTTAGTTTTTCTTGTCTTAGAAGAAGTGTTCATATTTCTTCACTCCTAAATCAATTTATTTGTATAAACATAGATTGTATATTATTTAAGCACTATATAAGAATACCAACATTCGTTATAAATAACAATTGTTTTACAGTAATATCAAAAATAATTATTTTCTAAATAAAATTATATTATTATTAATATACTCTTTACCAATAATTGTTATTTTACGACCCTTAGTTGTCTTAGTAATTAAACCACAATGAATAAGTCAAGGTTCATAATGAATTTCAAGATTTTTTCTTTCTTCATTCAAAAGTTGACAAATAGTTTCAATACTCAAACTTTTATCTAAATTTACATTATTAAACAATGCTAAATATGCCAATTGTAAACTATTTAAACCTAAAGGATAAATTTGCAAAAAAAATAAAATTTGCAAAATATTAGTTTCATTTAAATCTACATTCATAACAACACAATAATTATACAATTGTTTAATGATGTTAATAATGAGTCGCGGAATATTACGACAATGATTAGCAATAATATTTATTATATTATTTTCTAATTTTCAATTTAAACTTAAAGAAACTTGTGAAATAATACTTTTAATATCCTGATAATTATAATCAGATAATTGTAAAATATTAGGAATACGACTTATCAACGCTTTAGTTAAGATTCCTACTTTATTAGTAGCACCAATAAATGTAAAAGAGGGTAAATTAATTTTAACAATTTTATTATTATAATCTTTACCAATCATAATATTAATAAAATTACCTTCTAATGCAGAATATAATACTTCTAATATTTCATAGTTAACAACATGAATTTCATCAATAAAAACTATATCAGATTGTTTGATATTTGCTAAAATACTAATAATATCACTAGTTTTATTAATGCTTGTTCCTTCTAAACTATGAAAATTTACTTGCAATTCTTCTGCTATTAATTGTGCAATAGTTGTTTTTCCAATACCAGGAGGACCAATCAATAAAATATGACTTAAAGCAATATTTTGAATTTTACTACCTTTGATTAAAATTAGAATACGTTCAATAACATTATTTTGTCCAACAAAATTATTAAAACTACTAATACCCATATTTTATTTCCTTAATAGCTAATGCAATAATTTCTTCAACTTCCAAATCTCAATTAATATTTCTTAATAAAAAATTATTAATTACTATTGAACTAAAACCTAATTTTAATAATGTATCAAATACTAAATCTGATTTTTCATTTTGACTAGTTGTTAAATTACTTACTACTTTAATATGATTACTAAAATAATTAATAATATTATTAGCAATTTTATGAGTTATACCTTTACACTGTTGCAATATCTTATAATCTTGTTTGCTTATAGCCAACTTAATACTATCAAGTGATAGTTGATTTAATAATCTTAAAGCAGTTTTTGGTCCAATATTACTAATATTAAGTAAGTGAATAAAAAAGGTTTTTATTGGTTTTGATACAAACCCAAAAAATTGTTCATAAGTTGGTTTTTGATGAAAATAAACATAAATTTTCACTTTAATATTTAATGGTAATGTTTGTAAATTAACACCTTCAATAATATATCCATGATCATTACATTCAAAAATAATTTTATTTTCATAACATTCTTTAATAATACCTAAAAATATTCATCCATAACTTATTCCTCCTTTTCTATTCTTACTATTAATTAGATGAAAAAGAAAAATAAACCTTTTTATTTTTTAAAATTATGTTCAATTGAAAGCACATCATCATCATTTTCAATTGTTTCTAACAATATATCAATTAATTTAATTTGTTGTTGATCAGTAATGGTAATCAATTCATGGGGAATATTAACAATTTCATTACTAATAAAATCATTAATATTATTTTTTTCTAATAAATTAGTTACAGCATTTAACTGTTTAGGATTAACTTCAATATCAATAATATCTTCATTTTTTTCAATATTAAAAATTTCAAAATCAATTATTAACTCCAATATTTCTTCAACTGATAATAAACTTGAAAATTGAATTACCCCCGTTGTTTGAAATAAATATTGAACAGAATTAGTAGCAGCTAAATGACCACCCAATTTATTAAAATAACTTCGAATATTACTTGCAGTTCGATTTTTATTATCAGTTAAACAATTAATAATTATGGCAATATTACTTGGTCCATATCCTTCATAAGTGACTGCTTCATAATTAGTTGTTTCATTTTTATTACTAGCTTTATTAATAGCACGATTAATATTATCCTTTGGCATATTTATACGTCGTGCTTTTTCTAACATTAATTTTAATCGTGGATTATTTTCAACATTTGCACCACCTAATTTAACAGCAACATAAATTTCTCTTGATAATTTTTGAAAAATTTTACCACGTTTGTTATCTTGGGCATCTTTACGATGTTTAATATTTGCATATTGTGAATGTCCAGCCATATTCTCATTCCTTTATTTTTTTCTTGTTCATTTTGGAGCTTGCGGTACAGGTATTCTTTTGTGTGCACTATTCTGATGCATAAATTCAATTTTATTAATTACTGATGATGGTATTAATGATTTATTTCCTAGTAAATATTGATCTAATTGTTCATACTTAAATTGCATTTCCATTTCATCGGTTTGTCCATCTCATAAACCAGCAGTTGGCTTACGAATAATGATCTCTTCATTAACTTTTAATATCTTTGCTGCAGCAAAAACATCTTTTTTTAACAAATGAATAATTGGTAATAAATCAACACCACCATCACCATATTTAGTAAAATAACCAATGTGTCATTCGTCACTATTATCTGTTCCTACAACTAAATAATTATGATTTTGTGCATATGCATAAAGAGTATTCATTCTTAATCTAGCTTTTAAATTTCCTAAAATTAATTTTGATTTTTCTATATTAATTTCAGTTTCTAATGTTTTTTTAAAACTTAAAAAAACATTATTTAAATTAACTACTTTGACATTTAATTTATGAATATTAACTAAATTATTTGCATATTCTAAATCAATATCTGGTGAAAAACAAGGCATAATTAATGCTAAATGATCATTAGGAAAAGCTTTTTTAATCAATAATGCTACTACTGCCGAGTCAACACCACCACTTAAACCAACAATTAAACCTTTGGCATTTGCTTTTTTTACTTCACTTTGTAAAAATTTAATAATTTCATCTAAATATTGTTCTAAATTCATAATTATTCACTCTCTTTTATTTCTTCAGACATTTCAAAAATATTGTTATAATGTCCAGCAATTTTATTATGGGTTTTATCTAAAGTTTCAATGGCTTTATTAGTTGTATCAAAACCAGACTTAACTTTTTCTCATCTATCAACCCAACGATCAAAATCATCTTTGAATAAACGTAATTTTTTTGCCATTTTTTCTAAATTTTTATTGAAATCAATGTCTTTACGATTTTTATCAACTGTAAATAAAACAGCAGATAAAGTAGTAGGAGAGGTAATTCAAACACGTTTCTTAAAAGCATATTCAACAATATCATCAGCAAATTGTGCGTAAATAAAAGCAAATATTTCTTCAGAAGGAATAAACATTACTGCGCTAGAAATCTTATTTTTAATATTAATATATTTTCCAACTTCATCAATTCGTTTACGAATATCATTACGAAAATCTTTTAAATAATTTTCTTTAACTTTAATATCTTCACTTACTAAATACCTTTGATAGTTATCAATTGAAAACTTTGAATCAATAGCAATTCCTTCTTTTTCAGAATCTGTTTTTACATAGGCATCAACAACTTTGCCATCAATTGTTTTATATTGTCGTTCTCATAATTTTTGATTTGAACCCAACATATTAGTCAAAATTTTTTCTAAAACAAATTCACCAACATTACCACGTTTTTTAGTATTAATAAAAACTTCTTGTAAACTTTGAATATTATCATTAATTTTTCCTAAAACAGTTGATGATTCTTGTAACTTTGCTAAATCTTTAATAACATCTACTACTTGTCTTTGAATGACATCAGCATTGCGTTTATAATCATCTTCTTTTTTATCTAAATTTTTTTGAAAATTATCAATATTACTCATTAAATTAATTAATTTTTCGGTTTTATCACGATCCGAACCATTTCATGATATTTTAAAATCATTTAATTGTTCTTTTAAAGTTTCTACTTGCATTTTTAAAAAGTCTTGTGCAATTGGGTCACTAGTAACATTCTGACTTTTTTTAATTTGCATATAAATTATTAAGCCACCAATACTACTAATAATTAAAATAACTACCAATAAACTAATTACTATTTCCATTTTCTATTTTCCTTTGCCCTTTTTTATTCTTCTTCTCAAATCATATCATAATTAAAAATCTTAACATGATCACCTTTTTTTATTCCTTGCTTTCTTAATTCATCATAAATTCCTAAATCTTGTAATTTAATTTTAAATAATAAAATATTATGATAATTATTTAAAGGATTTTTTTGATATATTACTTCAACAGTTTTACCAGAAATAGTTCATTGATTACTTGCAATTTTAGTAATAAAAACTTGTGGAACATATTCTTTATTAATATATTCATAAAGAATATGTTCTTCATTATTTTCATCATTATTAACTTGATGCAGTTGTTCTTTTTCAACAGCTTTAGCAATATCTTTAATTAATATATCCAAACTAATATGTTTCATAGCAGAAATTGCAATTATTGGTAATTTAATTTGTTCTTTTAATTTCTCTAAATTAGTTTCTGCATCTGGTAAATCAATTTTATTTGCAACAATTAAATGCGGTTTTTTTGTCAAATCTTTATTATAATTTTCTAATTCACTCATAATTAATTGATAATTTAAAAAATGATCTTGAGTCTTATCACTAATATCAATCATATGTACTAAAACTTGACAACGTTCAATATGACGCAAAAATTGTAAACCTAGTCCTTTTCCTAAACTAGCTCCCGCTATTAATCCAGGCAAATCCGCCATAACAAAATTATTATTTTTATCAACTCTAACAACACCTAAATGCGGATTAAGAGTAGTAAAAGGATAATCAGCAACTGTTGGAGTTGAAGCAGAAATAGCTCCTAATAATGTTGATTTACCGGCGTTAGGCAACCCAACTAATCCGGCATTAGCCAATAATTTCAACTCACAAATTATTTCAAAATGTTGTCCAGGCATTCCTTTTTCACATATTTTAGGTACTCGATTTATTGCCGAAGCAAAACGAGCATTTCCTCGTCCACCAAGACCACCGGCAGCAATTATTATTTCTTGTTTATCTTTAATAATATCACCAAGAATATTTTGAGTTTTGTTATCTCTAATAATAGTACCCAATGGAACTTTTACATAAGTATTGGTTCCTTTACGTCCATGCATATTTTTGGGTGCACCATTTTTACCATCTTCAGCAGTTATTTCTTTATTTTTACGTAAGTCTAATAGAGTATTCATACCCAAATCACCAATAAAGATAATATTACCGCCTCTTCCTCCATCTCCACCAGATGGACCACCTTTGGCTACATAAAGTTCACGACGAAAAGCAACAACACCATCACCACCTTTGCCAGCAGTAACTTTTAATTTTGTTACATCTATAAAACGCATTTCTTACTCCTTTTTTATATTAATAAAAACTCTTATTATATAGTGTTAACATTTTTGTGTAAAATACTATTTTATTTTTCATATAATTTTAGTATACAGATATTATTGTTAAAAAAATAATATTTTACTATATCTAGTTAATATTTTTTGTAAACCATTTTTGCTTTATGAAAATTAAAAAAATGTTTTTTTAATATTAAATATCATTTAAGTTATTTTCATATATGAAAAATTATATATTAAAATAAAACTTATAGGTGTTTTTATTAATTTGCTTAAAATCAAATAAATAGTTTTTTTTATTTAGTTTTATCTTTGAAAAAATATATTGTATATTGATTTTTTCACATATAAACTTTATTTGAGATTTATTTAAAGTAATTTAAAAAAATAAAATTTATTACTGACTTATTAGTAAACTATTTTTATTTAAATTAAAACATTAATAATATTAGTTTAAATATATTCATTATTTTTTTAATTTATAGGAAAAAATAAATGAAAATTTAATTAAAAATATTTTAATAAAACTCAATTATTAAAAATAAATATTTATATTTAAAAAAAGGGGTACTTTAAAAATGATAAATGATAAAGATAAAAATATAGTAAAAAAATCTGATGTTGATAGTTGATGAAGTATTACCACTAGTAATAAATGTGATAAAAAAATTGAAAAATTAAATAAAAAACAACAAGAAACAGTTAATGAATTAGAAGAAATAAGTAGTCTTTATGCAAAATCAGTAAAAGAATCATTAGATAAATCAAAAAAAAATTAAAGAACTAGAAGATAAAATTGATGAATTGGAAGAACAATTAAAAGCATGTATAGAAAAAAATAAAAAATTAGAAGAAGATTTAAAAGAATGTAAAGTAAAAAGAGAAGAATTGGAAAAAAACAATTAAAAGAAAATATTGAAGAACTAAAAAAATAATACAAGACTGTAAAAACAGTTTAGAAAATCTAGAAAAAAATAAAAAAATACTAAGGATATTAATAAAAAAATTAGAGACTTTGTACTTGAATGTGTACCTTTAAATTAAAAATATACTTAAATATATAACATTTTCTTATATATTTATTGATACAAATTAATTACATATTCAAATTCTATTTTTATTATATTAATAATTTAAAATATTCTTACTTATAATATCAACTATCTGTTTAGCAACTTCCACTTTTGAACCAATCAAATTATAATTATTATTTTTAAAATAAAAATTAATTTCTGTTTCATTTTTACCCATAACACTAATATTATTAATACAAATACCATCGCAATTTTTAATTTTCATTTTTTCTATACCAAGATTTTTATCATTAACTTCTTGAGCAGCAAAACCAATTAAAACTTGTTGTGCTTTCTGCTTACCTAAAAATGGCAATACATCAATATTAGCAATCAGTGATAAAGATAAATTTTCATTTTTATTTTTAATTATTTTATTAGGAATATATTTACTTACTTTATAATCATTTAAAGCAGCAGCGCATATTACAATATCAGCATTATCAAAGTTTTCTTTCATTGCTAAGAACATTTTTTCATTAGTATTCGCTTTAATAATAGTTAGGTTTTTTTGCGATTTAATTTCAAAATCACAATCACCTGCAACTAACACTACTTTAGCATTAGTTTTAAGAAAAGAATCTACTAATGCTTTACCCATTTTTCCTGAAGAATTATTAGTAATATAACGAATTGGATCAATATAAGTTTTAGTACGACCAATATTAATTAAAATTTTTTTATCAGATAAATCAATACTTTTTTTAAAAAAATCTTTAATTATTGTTAATGCATTATCTGGACTTTTAACCCGTCCATCACCAATCATCTTACAGGCTAACATTCCTGAATCTGGAGGAATAATAGTAATATTTTCAAAATTAGATAATTCTAATAAATTTTTTTGAAAACTTTGATTGTGATACATATTATGATTCATTGCTGGAAATAATATCTTTTCTGCTTTGGAAGCTAAAAATACTGATAATGCTAAACTATCAGCAATTGCTAAATTTGCTTTACTAATAAAACTCATAGTAGCAGGATAAACAATAATTAAATTTGCTTTAATTGCTAAATTAGTATGAGTAATTAAATCTCCTTTAACATATGATTCTTGTTCAAACATTTCAGAATAATAAGAAAATGTTTTATCTTCTAGAAAATGTAAAGAACTTTTAGTACAAATAATATCAACTAAAAATTCTTTTTTTAATTGTTTTAATAAAATTAAGGCTTTGTTTGCTGCAATACTACCAGTAATTATTAAAGTAATATGTTTCATTATTTTCTCCTATCATATCATTAAACATAAAATAAACAAACAAAACCTATCTTCAAAATATGATAGCATTGAAAATAGGTTTTTATTATTAAAAATTTATTTTTACTTTTTATCAAGTATAACTGAAACTCGTGTTTTATTTTTTTTAAAAATAGTATACTTAACAATTCCTGATTTTAAAGCAAATAAGGTATCATCACCACCACGTCCTACATTTTCACCAGGGTGAATTTTAGTTCCACGTTGACGATAAATAATTGTTCCCTCTTTTAAACTTTGTCCATCACCAATTTTAGCACCTAAACGTTTAGAATGTGAATCACGACCATTACGAGTTGAACCCACTCCTTTTTTTGAAGCAAATAATTGTAAATTTAATTTATAAAACATAATTACACCTCCTTTATGTTAATATATTTTGGATATTGTTCTTTAATAGTTTTTAATTGTCAAAGCATTGTTTTTAAAATGATTTGACTATTATTAGTGAAACTAGCAACTTTAAGTTTAACTAATCCAGCAGTATTATTAATTACTTGAACTTGATTATTATCAAGTTCATGAAGTGCATTTAATGTACCAATAACAATGGCTGAAATCCCTGCACAAACAATATCATTTCCAATTTTTGAAAAATTAGCATGACCAGTAATTATAACTTCTACAATGTTACTATTTTGGTAATTATAAGTAACTTTAACCATAATTTAATATTACCTTAAATTATTTTTTATTATTTTCATCATCTTCTTTAACAACTTTAACAGTCATATTTTTATGATCAAAAATAGTTTTTAAATTACCTTCACTAACAACAGTTTTAGTGTTATCTGGTTCTGTAATATTATCCTTAACAACTGATTTAGTTTTAACAACTTTTTCTTTTGTAAGTTCTTTTTTTACTTTACTAACTACTGATTTTGGCTCTTTAATAATAGGAGTTACTACTTCAGAAATTACTTCTTTTTTTACTTCATCTTTAATTACTGGTTTTGATTGTTCAGTCTTCTTATCAACAAGACTTTTACCACCAAGTAAGATATCAGTAATTAATACCTTTGTATATGGCTGACGGTGTCCATACATTGTTTTTGAATTTTTCTTAGGTTTATATTTAAACACTCGAATCTTTTTTGATTTATCTTGTTTAATAATCTCACCATGAACTTCAGCACCTTTTAGGAAAGGTTTACCGAATTGTTGATCAATCATCAATATTTTGTCAAAAATAATCTTATCTTTAGCTTTGCCAACAAGTTTTTCAACAAAAATCTCTTGACCATAGGAAACGTTAATTTGTTTTCCTCCTGTTTGAATAACTACAAACATTTTTCTTATTACCTCCAGTTTAGACTCGCCTTATAGGTGGAATAAATCACTTGTTAACCTAAAGTAGAGCGGTTGAAACTGCATAAACAGTCTTAAATATTATAAAGTATTTTTTATTAAAAGCAATATAAAATTAGTAATTATACACATAATTTAATAAATATAAAAATTACTAAAAAAGAAAAAAATTATATCTTTAATATTTAAATAATTAATGTAACTATAATTATATCTACACTAGATTATGTAATTAATATTCTTTTTATAATTATTATTGAAATTATGATATTATTTTTCTAAACTTAATATAAGTTTTTAACTCATTACTTATTCAAAAGTAAATGAGTTTTTTTATTTTTAGAAAGGAAGATTAAAAGAGATGGCTAAAGATAAAAATATCATTAATGAAACAATTGATTATTTACCGTTGTTTGGTGCTGGATTAGGAGCTGGATTAGGAGCAATTGACGGTCTTTCATGAACAAATCCAGTGCCTGTTACCAACATTGCGATTGGTGCTGCAGCCGGAGGAATAGCAGGTTATCAAATTAAAAAAGCTGTAAAAAATAAAGATAAAAATAAAACTAAAGTTGGAACATCATTAATTTGTGGTGCTGGTGCTGGTGTATTAAATGCAGTATTAAATCCAGAAGCATCATTAATGAATACATTAGAAGCAACTGCTGGTGGTATTGTAATTGCTAAAGGTGGTAAATATATTGTTGATAAAGGCAGTAGTTATGTAAAATCTAGACCAGAATATCAAATATTGAAACAAGGATATAAAATCAAGAAAAAAGTAAATAAAATTCAAGATTTTTCTTCAATAAAAAATGAAGCAAATTCACTAAATTCACAAAAAAAATCTTCAACAAATCAATATAAATTAAAACTAATGTAAACTGATCAATAGTAAATTAAAACATTAAAACATTATTTAGGAATGAAAATATAATTGATATTCAATTTAACTCATTCCTTTTTAAGTGTTGAAATTCAAATATAAAAGAAATATAATAACACTTTGGAGTGATGAAAGATGAAAAGAAAATTAAGTTACAAAAAAATGCTAGCAACAGTTGGTGTATTAACTGTTGTATTACCAATGTCTTTAAGTATTGCATCATGTGCAATAAAAGAAAAACAAAAAAATAATGATCAAAAAATAGTAAATGCAATTAATCAAACTAATTATTCACTTGATAATATTATAATTAATAGTACTATAGATGAATTAAAAACAAACATTAGTTCAGAATTTATTAAAAATTCATTAGATGAAATTAATCAAAAAAATTTTAATAATGATTTATTTTCATTAAATAAAATTATAAATGAAAAAAATGAAGAAATTAATAATAATGATTTTAAAAAAATAGGACTTATTAATGCAAAAATTAATTATAATTATGGAAAAATTAAAAATCAATTTGTTGATTTAAAAATCAGTGTAAAATATTCAGATAAACAAATTGTTGATGCTATTAGTGAAACTACATATACAGTTAATATAACAATGAAAGATAGCTTAGAATCTATCAATAAAAAAATTAATAAATCTGAATTTATTAAAAATGAAATAAAAAATAATGATATTAAAAATGCTTTTAAATTCGAAGATTTTAAATTTAATAAAATTATTAATAATGGAGAAGATTTAAAACAAGAAGATTTAGATAAATGAGGTACAATTAATGCTAAAATCATTTTTAATTATGGAGAAATTAAAAATAAAGAAACTTTATTAATAATTAATATTAATGCTTCTTCTGAAAAAATTGTTGATGCTATTAATGAAACAAAATATACAAAAAAAGTTAATTTTCAAAGTTCAGTAATGGAATTAAATGATTCAATTAATGCTGAATTTATTAAAAATTCATTAATTTCTGAAATTAAAAATTCTTTTAAAAATAATTTATTTTCATTAAACAAAATTACTAATAATAAAGAAATTGATTTAAAAGATGAAGACTTCACAGTTAGTGGTTCTATTGATGCAAAAATTAATTATAATTATGATTCATTTAAAAATTTAACTACTAATCTAACAATTATCATAGGTGAAGGTCAAATTTCTAATAAATATGAATTAAATGATGGAAAAATAAATAAATTTCTTCAAATCTCAGATAGTATAATATTTGCTGCAACAGAGAACGGAAATATTTGAGAGATTGATTTTACTAATAATACAAAAATCAATAAATATCAATTAAATGAAGAACGTATAAATAGTTTAATTAAAGCATCAAATGGTAAAGTATATGTTGGTACAATAACAAATACAATTTGAGAAATTGATTTAGAAACTGAAACTGCAGAAAAGAAATTCATTGGATTTGGTGATAAGTATGATTCTAAAACTTTAATTGAAGGTTCAAAAGATAAGTTATATGTTGGTACTGGTATTGGTAATGTTTATGAATTAGATATTAATACTGGTAATACTAAAAAATATCGTTTTGACGATTGAGGTGATGTAAATGCCCTAGTTAAAATTGCAGAAAATAAAATATACGCTGGCACTAGTGAAGGGAAATTATGAGAAATTGATTTAGAAACTAAAACCCATAAATTAAAATATGATTTTAAAAATAAAAGTAATATTATTTTTGATATTAAAGCACTATCTGATACTGAATTAATATTAGCAACAGAAGACAAAATTTATCAGTATGATTTAATCAAAAATGAAATAACAGAAAAAATTAATTTGAAAGATGGTCAAATTTTTTCTTTATCAATAGAAGATTTAAATAACAAAATATATGCTACAACCGATAATAATAATGTTTATGAACTTGATTCAAGTTTTAGTCAAGTAAAAAACAAATATGAATTAAATGCTTCAGTATATTCATCATTAATAGTTGACAAAAAACTATTTGCTGGAACGATTACAAATGTATGAGAATTAGATATTGAATAATTTTTATATAGTAAATAAAAAACACATACTTAAGAAGGTGCGTAACATATATTACGCACCTTCTTTTCGTTTTATTTTTTTAGATTTATATCACTTATTATAACTTAATATATGATTTTTTTTGTTTTTTTCTTAATACTAATAATAAAATAATACTCGTTAAAAAAATACCAATAACAGCACCAGCGATTGAAATAATAAAACGTATTAAAATTTGTTGAGGAGTTAAAAAGTATCCTGACAAATAAAATAATGATAAAACAAAAGCAAATGGAATACTATATGTAAATTGATCTAATTGATGTAATTTTAACTTATATGTAATAAAGGTTATAATAAAAGTAAATATAATTAAACTTAAACTAGAAAGTACCATTATTCAAAAAGGCAATTTAAAAGTAAAAGTAAAATCAGTACTAGTAGTAAAAAAAAGAATAATTCCTGGAATTAATACTTGTATTATTAAATAACCAACACTTAGAAAAAACTTAGTTCTTGGAAATGTATTTTCACTATTATTTTCAAAATTAACTTCTTGGTTTTTATTTTCCATACTTATCCTCTTCTATAATATAATTCTTTACAATTTTAACATGCTTTTATCAATAATTAAATAAGATTTATATTTATTAAATAACACTTATTTTAATACAAAAATTTAAAATAAAAATAAAAATAGTTTTCCACAATTTAATGAAATTAAAAATTACCTATCCTATAAATTAATTGATTTTTTTGATTTAATTTTTGTTTTATTTTGTAAATCGTATTAGAATTTATTGCGTGTTTTTGTGCTTCTTCTAAATCTTGTTTTTGTACTTTTTTCTTTTCATCAAATTTTTTTGCTGCTGCTTTTCCTTTTATAATAGCTACATGACTACCTTTAACAACTGCATAAGTAACACCACCAGCAACAGCAGTTCCTGCAACAATAATGCCAGCAGGTGGAGATACAAAAAAAGATGTAACCAAAACAGCACCAGCACCAATAATAGTACCTCTAACAGCACCTTCAGGAATACCTTCATAACCCCCCCTAACAAGTCCTTTAGTAGATGCAGAAATAATTTTTAATGTTTTTGCTGCTGTTGAATGTTTTGTTTTAAATTTTTTTCAGTATTTGTATTTTTTCTTAGTCATTTCTGGATGATAATTACTATTAACTAATATAAAATTAGTTTCATCTTTTTGTCTTTCATCTAAATCTGCAATTGCCTTTTCTACTTCTAATCAAGTCATTATTAACTTCTCCTTTTTTAAAAAAATAAAAAAACTCATTTACTTTTGAATAAGTAATGAATTTAAAACTTATATTAAGTTTTAAAAAAATAATATCATATTTTCTATATTTAGTATCGAAAATTTAATTATTTTTATCAATATTACATAAATTTTTATACTATCTATATGATTAAAATTTAATAAACTATATCTATAATGACTAGGCTTACTTCAATTAACCACTTACTTTTTAATTTTTATTCTTCTTAATATTGCTATAACTACTGGAATAGCAATAATAACTAATAAAAAAGTACTACCAATAATTATAATATTTCAATTATTAATTAAAGTTGTTGTCTTTGGTTTTATTTCTGCTAAAGCAAAAGGGTTATTTTTATTTTTTTCATCATGTTTAACATTAGCATATAAATGAGTAATTAAATCGTGCTCATAAAATAATAATCAGTAATGTAATTGACCTGGATTTAGTACATCAATTGCACAATCTATATTAGTAGCTTCTTGTAAATACTGATTAAATTCAATACCAGATTGACTATTAGCAAAATTAGTAAAACCAGAAAACTTAGTTGATAAAGGATTAATATTATAAATATTTAAATATTGTCTTGAAGAATTATCAACTTTATCATTTACTATTCTTTGTAATAAATAAATAGTATGATCTTCAGATTGATATGTTTTTAATGGTTGATTTGAAATAGGTGTTACCTTTTCTTCTTGGGGAACAAGATTATCATCAACACGCTGATATGTTCATTTATCTTCACTAACATTAGCAGTAATAACAGCTTCTGATTTAATTTGACTAAAAGCAATCATTTGTAAATTACTATTTTTTTCATCATTAATAAAATATTGATGAATTAATGAAGATTTATCTTCTTTTTCATTAATAACTTGAATGTCTGGCATAGAACTATTAATAGTAAGTGTTTCTTGTCTTAAAACAGTACTACCATCACTATCATTTCATTTAACATTATATATAGTGGGCTTATTTTTACTATAATCTTGGTTTAAAATAGCATAGTCAAAAGTTTTATTACTATTAGTTTTAACAATTTTTTTTATTTCTCTGTTTTCATTATTAATAGAAATTTCTAATCCTGATTTTTTAAAAGGAGGATGCACATAAAAAACAAACATTTCATTACTAAAACTATCCTTAGTATTTGCAAATGGTCCAATTGGAAATATTTTAGCACGCGTTTCAAAATTAGATTTTTGAAAATTAGTAGTTGGTTGTAAATTATATGGAACTTCCATTAAAGTATTAATGTCACTTGCTTCATATATTGTTGCAAAAAGTCCTGCATCAATACTTTCTTTAATTGTTTGATGATATTGTAAAATTAAATTATTACTTTTTTCATTAAAAGTATGACCAAAAACACCTGCAGTAAGAAAACCTAGTGCATTTTTAAAATAACTACTATTATCATTAATAATATTTTTTAATTGACTATAACCTTGATCATTAATAATATCATTGGTTTCAATATTACTATGTGTTCAATCATTATTAATAATTTGATCATAACTATCAAAATTAACATTTAATGGTGTATTTTTAACATTATTATATAAATATTGTGAATCATTATTTCAATGTTTAATACTATTAACTAAGTTACGATTTGATGACTTAACAGTAATATGAAAGCCGCTAACTTTACTATTACTAGTTTGATGATTTTTATTATTAAAACTAATACTTAATACTGAGGTTACTAATAAACTGCTAGCACTAAGTAATAAAATTAATTTTTGTTTAAATTGTTTCATAATATTTCCTTATAAATTTAATATTTAAAAGTTATTAAATTACTATTATTTATTTTTATCTAGCAATTATGTAATTAGTATATCAATTCTTTTAAAAATATGATATATATTATTTACACGAGAAATATATATTTAAGATCTAAAATACCTACAAGATCTATCACAAATATTAATATTATATTAAGTTTCTTTAATTGAAAATACTTATCCCTAAGTCAATTAAATATAAAATTAGCAGTTACTACTTGAAACTGCTAATTTTATTTGTTAGTATATTAATATGATTAGCAATCAAGTAATTATAGTGCTAAAAAGAGGAGTGACATTATGCAATTAAATGAAATCCCTAACTATAGTAATCATCCTAAACTTCTTGATAAATTCGCTCGTAATCTAATTGTACAAGCTAAAACAGGAAAAATGGATCCTATTATTGGACGTGATGAAGATATTCGTAAAATAGAAGAAATACTCTCACGAAAAACTAAAAACAACCCCGTCTTAATCGGTTTACCTGGTATTGGTAAAACTGCTATTATTGAAGGTTTAGCCCAACGTATTGTTCGTGGTGATGTTCCTAGTAACTTAAAAGATAAAATTATTTATGAACTAGATATGGGAGCACTAATTGCTGGCGCTAAATTCCAAGGTGAGTTTGAAGAACGATTAAAAGCGGTTATTAACCAAATTAAAAATTCTAATGGAAAAATTATTTTATTTATTGATGAACTACATTTAATTGTTGGTGCTGGTAGAACACAAGGTTCAATGGATGCTTCTAATTTACTAAAACCAATGTTAGCGCGTGGTGAGCTACGTTGTATTGGTGCCACAACGCTTGACGAATATCGTCAATACATTGAAAAAGATGCAGCCCTTGAACGAAGATTTCGTAAGATGATTATTAAAGAACCAACAACAGAAGATACAACTGCTATCTTACGTGGTTTAAAAGAACGTTTTGAAGCTTATCATGGTGTAAAAATTCATGATAGTGCATTACGAGAAGCTGTTTATCTATCTAATAAATATATTAATGATCGTTACTTACCTGATAAAGCAATTGACTTAATTGATGAAGCTTGTGCTAGTATTAAAACTGAAATTGCTTCGGTTCCTAGTGATTTAGATGATATAAGAAGAAAAGTCTTACAATTAAAAATTGAACAAGCAGCCTTAAGTAAAGAAAAAGATGAAAACTCGCAAACAAGACTAATTGAAGTCGATAAACAATTAAAAACTAAAAAAAATACTTTACAACAATTAGAAGATAAATGAATCAAAGAAAAGTCAGCATTAGACCATATTACTAGTTTAAAAAATAAATTAGAAAATGCTAAATCAGAACTAGAATTGTATCAATTATCAGGTAATTTTACAAAAGCTGGTGAACTACAATATAGTATTATTCCCAACTTAGAAAAAGAACTTAAAGATAGTGAAAATATAAAAAAAGATAATCCTTTACTACGCGAAGATGTTACTAGTGAAGATATTGCAAAAGTTGTTGCAAAATGAACTGGCATTCCTGTTACTCGTTTATTAGCAACCGAAAAAGAAAAATTATTAAAATTACCCTTAACTTTAAATACGAGAATTAAAGGTCAAAGTAATGCCCTACAGTTGGTAAGTGATGCTTTAATTAGAGCTCGTGCTGGTATTAAAGATCCCAATCGCCCAATTGGTTCATTTATTTTCTTGGGTCCAACCGGTGTTGGAAAAACTGAAGTTGCCAGAACCTTAGCTGATATTTTATTTGATAGCGAAAAAAATATGGTTCGTATTGATATGTCAGAATTTATGGAAAAACACGCAGTTAGCAAATTACTAGGTTCACCTCCTGGCTATGTTGGTTATGAAAATGGTGGACAATTAACCGAAAAAGTAAGAAGAAATCCTTACAGTATCATTCTTTTTGATGAAATCGAAAAAGCCCATCCTGAAGTATTAAATATTTTATTACAAATTCTTGATGAAGGTAGAATTACAGACAGTCATGGTCTCTTAATTGACTTTAAAAACACAATAATTATTATGACTTCAAATCTTGGTTCACAAGAACTATTAAGTGGTAAAGATAACAGTAAAGAACAAGCATTAAATATCTTAAAAAAATCATTTCGACCAGAATTTATTAATCGAATTGATGAAATTATTATCTTCAATCCATTAAGTAAAAAAGTAATAACAGAAATTATTATTAAAGAATTAGATACTTTATTATTACGATTAAGACAAGAAAAAAATTTACAATTATCTTATGAATCAGAAGTAGTTAATAAAATACTAAAAGATGCTTATGATGAAGAATATGGCGCACGACCGATTAAACGCTATATTCAACACTATATTGAAACTATTATCGCACAAGCTATTATTAAAGAAGAACTAATACCCCACAAACGAATGGTAATTACTATCAATAAAGATAATATGTTTATTCTCAGTAAAAAAATAAAATTCAATTAAGTCTTGATATTATTACACTCTCAGTTATAATTATATAAGTATTGGCATTCAATGTTAATGAATGCTAAAAAAGGTGGTGAACAATGTTAAGTAACAGACAATCACAAATTTTAAAAATCATTGTTGAAAAATATATTAAAACAGGATTACCAATTGGTAGCAAAACTATTTTAGAAAATAATAACAATATTAATTTTTCTAGTGCTACTATTCGTAATGAATGTGTTGAATTAGAAACATTAGGATTATTAGAAAAAGCACATAGTTCTAGTGGTCGTATTCCTTCAACAAAAGGTTATCGCTATTATGTTGATAATTTAATGAATATGGGTGAACACCAAGAACTAGAAATCTTGAAGAAAAAAATAGCAGAAGTATTTAATAACCGTAACTTAGTAATTACCGAAGTATTAAATAAAACTAGTAGTATTTTAAGTGAAATGACTAATTTGATTAGTATTGTTACTGGTCCTAATCTTAATGAAGATACTTTAAAGAAAATTGAATTAATACCGATTAGTAATGATAATGCTTTAACAATTTGTATTACTAGTAATGGTCATGTTCAAAACAAAATGTTTAATATTCAAGAAACATCATTAACCGATTTATCAATTGCTATTGATATTTTTAACACCAGATTAATTGGTACTAAAATTAGTGAAATTAGTGAGAAAGTAAATTTATTAAAACCAATTCTTGAACAACAAGTACAAAAATCAGAATATATTATTCAAGGATTTGTTAACACTTTAATTAATTTCTCACGACCACTATCAACAACACATGGTGTTCAATATATGTTAGAAAATCCTGAATTTAATGATATTAATAAGGTTAAAAAAATTATTAAATTCATTGAATCACAATCACCATGAATGTATTTTGATGAATTAAATAATAATCAACTACAAATTAAAATTGGTGAAGAACTGGGCAATGAAAATAACGATATGGCAATGATTACTACTACTTTTAAAGTTCATGATGGTGAACAAGGACAAATTGCAATTGTTGGACCAAAACGTTTAGAATATGAAAAACTAACCGAAATTCTAAATTGGATTAATCAAACATTGATTAAAAACTTTAAATAGAAATGAGATGATAAAATGACAAAAGCTAAAAAAGATAACATTGATAACGTATCAGCAACAGAAACTAAAGATACAACTATTTCAACTCCTGTTACTGAAACACCAGTAAGTGTCGAAGAAGAAAAAATATCATTAAATAAAGAAATCGAATTAGAAACAAAAATTAAAGAATTAACAACAGAACTTAATAAAATTAATTCACAGCAAAAGCAATTAATGCTAGCTACTAGATTAAATACCATTAAAGAATTAGAAATTCAAAATAAAGAACACATTAAATATGCTAACCAAAAAATTATTAAAGATTTAGTTCATACTTTATTAAATTTCCAACGAGCACTAAACTTTAAAACTGATAATGCAGCAGTTCAAAATTTCCTAGTTGGTTTTAAATTTATCTATGAAGAATTAATTAAAGCACTTGGTAAAGAAGGTTTAAAAGAAATTACTGCTAAAGTTGGAGATCAATTTAATTCTCACCAACATGAGGCAGTAGAAATTATTAATGATAATACAAACAATGCTTATCAAAATGTAAAAAATAATACTATTGTTGAAGTTATAGCTAATGGTTATGAATTGCATAATCGTGTCATTAGCACTACTAAAGTTAAAGTTTTTCAAACTAAAGAAGAAAAAACAGAAACAAAGAAAAATTAAGGAGTGAAAATATTATGTCTACAAATAAAACAACAAATAAAGAAATCATTTTAGGAATCGATCTAGGAACAACTAATTCATGTGTTGCCGTAATGGAAGGTGATAAGCCAAAAGTTATTGAAAATGCCGAAGGTGGAAGAACAACACCATCAGTTGTTGCTTACAAAGATGGTCAAATTATGGTTGGTGAAGTTGCTAAACGTCAAGCTATTACTGATCCAGATAATACTGTTAGTTCAATTAAAAGAATTATGGGAACTAAAGAAACAGTTAAAGCCGCTACTAAAACACGTAAACCAGAAGAAGTGTCTGCAGAAATTTTACGCACTATTAAAACCTTTGCTGAATCAAAACTAGGTAAAAAAATATCAAAAGCAGTTATTACTGTTCCTGCTTACTTTAACAATGAACAACGTGAAGCTACTAAAAATGCAGGAATTATTGCGGGATTAAAAGTAGAAAGAATTATTAACGAACCAACTGCTGCTGCCATTGCTTATGGTTTAGATAAACAAGATAAAGATCACAAAATTTTAGTATTTGACTTAGGTGGTGGAACATTTGACGTTTCAGTTCTAGAATTAGCGGGTGGAACATTTGAAGTATTATCAACTAGTGGTGATAACAAACTTGGTGGTGATGACTTTGATGACTTAATTGTTCAACATTTAGTTAGTGAATTCAAAAAAAGTAATGGTGTTGACTTATCAAAAGATAAAATGGCAATGCAACGTTTAAAAGATGCTGCTGAAAAAGCGAAAAAAGACTTATCAGGAGTAGTACAAGCTGATATTTCATTACCGTTTATTTCAATGAATGCCTCAGGTCCATTACATTTAAATGAAAAATTAACACGTGCCAAATTTAATGAACTAACAAAATCACTAGTTGAAAGAACTATTGCTCCTGTTCGTGATGCCTTAAAAGAAGCTAAATTAAGCAAAAATGAAATTGATGAAGTTATTTTAGTTGGTGGTTCAACAAGAATCCCAGCTGTGCAAGAAGTTATTAAAAACGAAATTGGTAAAGAACCACATCGTGGTGTTAACCCTGATGAAGTAGTAGCTTTAGGTGCTGCTATTCAAGGAGGAGTATTATCGGGTGATGTTACTGACGTTTTACTATTAGATGTAACTCCTTTATCATTAGGTATTGAAACTTTAGGAGGAGTAATGACACCATTAATTTCTCGTAATACTACTGTTCCTACTAAAAAGTCACAAGTATTTTCAACTGCTGAAGACAATCAACCCGCTGTTGATATTAGTGTTTTACAAGGAGAACGTCCACTAGCTAAAGATAATCATTCACTAGGTCGTTTCCAATTAAGTGGTATCGAACCAGCACCAAGAGGTGTTCCACAAATTGAAGTTACTTTTGATATAGATGTTAATGGTATTGTATCTGTTAGTGCTAAAGATCTAAAAACTAATAAAGAACAAAAAATTACTATCAGCAATAGTGGTACTTTAAGTAAAGACGAAATTGAAAAAATGGTACAAGATGCTGAAAAGAATCGTGAAAACGATGAAAAACATAAAGAAGAAATTGAATTATCTAATCAAGCACAAGCCTATATTTATGATATTGATAAAATGACTGCTGAAGTTACTAAATCAGCAAAAGAAGGTGAAGCAGAAAATCCACAAATTGCTGAAATGAAAAAACTACGTGATGACTTACAAAAATCACTAGATGAAAAAAAATATGATGATTTAAAAGAAAAACTAGAACAATTAAAACAAGCATTTGCTGCTGCACAACAATTTATGAACCAACAAAAACAAGAACCAACAGATCATATTAAAAAAGATGATAATAAAAGTGATGATGTTATTGATGTTGACGCAACAACTAAATAAAATAATTAGAGGTGGACAAAATGGCAAGTAAAAAACGTGATTATTATGAAATTCTAGGAGTTTCACGTAATGCTACTCCAGATGAAATTAAGAAAGCGTTTCGTACGCTTGCAAAAAAATATCATCCTGATTCACCAAGTGGTGGTGATGAAGCTCGATTTAAAGAAATAAGCGAAGCTTATCAAGTTTTATCTGATACTAATGAAAGAGCAAAATATGATCAATTTGGTCATGATATGCCTGGAGTTGGCAGTTCTTCTGGTTTTGGTGGTTTCGGTGACTTTAGTTCAGCATTTGGTGATTTATTTGGTGACTTATTTGGTGGTAATAGAAGACAACAACAACAACAACGCTATAATGGTAAAACACCAGGTGATAATATCCTAACAAAAGTTGAAATTAGTTATCGTGATGTATTCTTTGGCAAAAAAATGACCATTAGTATTAACATTGATGTTGCTTGTAAGGATTGTAAAGAAACTGGTGCTAGAACTCCTAATGATATTAGTACATGTGATAAATGTAAAGGTAAAGGAGTTCTTGAATATGTTCAACAATCACCATTAGGTATGTTTAGACATCAAGGTGTTTGCAACCAATGTCAAGGACTTGGTAAAATTATTCGTCAAAAATGTTTAAAATGCAAAGGACATCGCTATTATATTGAAAATCAAAAATTAGAATTTGATATTCCTCGCAGTATTTTTGATGGTCAACAAATTAGAATTAAAGGTAAAGGTAAAATTGGTCATAATGGTGGCACTCAAGGCGATTTATTTGTTGGTATTAATATTAAGCGACACGCTTTCTTAGATCGTCAAGGTAGTGATATGTATATTAAATTACCAGTATCTTACTTAGATATTATTTTGGGAAATATTATTATGATTCCTACCTTTGAAGGAATAATTAAACATAAATTACCATTAGGACTACAATACGGTGACAAAATTACTTTAAAAAATCAAGGATTCTATTACCCTAATAGTAGTAAACGTGGTGATTTACATGTTATTCTTGATATACAAATGCCTAATAAAGTTACTAAAACAGAGCAAGAAAAATTATGAAATATTAATAACGAAACTAAATTTGATCCAAATGAAGATTTTGTTAATAGTGCAATAAAAAGAATTTAATAAATTAATATATAAAAAATAAGAACATATGTTCTTATTTTTTATATATTAATTTTTCACTTTATTAATTGGACCTTTTTTACCAATATAACACATTACACAACTAGTTTCATTTAAATATTTGTAATAATCTTCATTAGAGTGGAACCTTTGTCATTGTTTTACTTCTCATATTGGTATGTCGGTAATATTAATTACTACAACATTAAAATACAACGGACTTAATAATCATAATAAATGATATAAATAATTTATATCACTATTAATATTTTTAAATAATAAATCACAAATAAACAATGCTGTCATCATATATCAAAACCCAATTTCTGCTAAATAATTAGGGTGACGACAATCTTTTCATAAACCATAATTAATAAAAAATAAATCATGTTTTTTCTTTAAGGAAAATCTAAACTTTTGTCAATCTGCAATTGTCTCAATAACTAAAAATAAAATAGCAAGCATAATAAAAATAAGTAAGTAATTATTAAATGTACTATTAAAATAAACAATATCAAGACTTAATGCAAAAACCGTAGGAATACTAATCATAAAAACTGAAATTCCTTGTAAAATTGAAAAAATACTAAATTTTCAAAAATTAATAATAATTTTATCAAACCGATATTCAACCTTATGTTTAATAATTTTTAATAATAAAAAACTACTTAATCTTAGAACTCAAATATTATAAAGAACAAACAACGAAATTTGGACAGGACTAAAATTTTGCTTTCAAGCAACAATTATCACACTTAAACAAATAAAACTTAAACAATAAATAATTTCAGTTAAAATAGCAGTTTTAAAAATAAAAGCTATCATAAAGAAAATAAAATTAATAATTAATGATATTAAAAATATTCAAAGTATAATATAAAAATCCATAATAAATACCCCTTAAATTATATTAAATATATTTCAATTATAACAACTAATGAAATAAGTTTAATAACTTAGATTTAAATTTTAATTTTGTACAAAAATATATTTAAATTATATAATATAAGTTTATAATTAACTTTAGTTTTAAAGTAATTGAATTTTTAATTTTAAAATAAAGGGGAATTAAAATTATGCCATCAATAACTGAAATAGTTAATATATATTACACACAAGATTTGTTAAAAGAAAGAGAAAAAAATAAAAATATTAAAAAAGAAAAAGTACCTGACAAATTAGATGTTAATAAAATAAATTCTAATGATACACAAAATAAACAAACATTAACAAACAAAGATAATAATTATTGCAGTATTTCATAATTTGTTATTAATACAAATATACAAAAATAGTTAATTGCATTTATTTTTAAAAACACTAAAATGTAGTTAACTTCTTAAATTTAAGAAGTTATTGGAAAAACAAAAAGGGGGTTTTCATAATGAAAACATTAATAAAAACATTAAGTATTTTAACACTTGCAACAACCACAGGAAATTTAACGGGTTTCTTAAACTCAACTATACAAAAAAATAATATTACAACTAACTATATTCAAAGTAAAACTCAACAAGATACAATTTATATTGACAAAGATGGCAAACAAATAACAACTAGTGAAAGAGACTTATCAAAGATAAATAGTAAAGAAATTATTCAAATTGGATTTTTTAAAAATATATTAGGAGAAATTCAAGCTGTTAGAATGCCAAGAACAATTGAAAAAGTACCTGACAAATTGCCACCAGAAATAACATCTTTAAAAAATATGTTTACAGGTACAACCTTATTCAATCAAGACCTTTCAACATGAGATACTTCCAATATAACAAATATGAATTTTACATTTAATGGAGCCACTTCATTTAATAGCAATATTACTAATTGAAATGTTTCTAATGTAAAAAGTACTTTTGTTATGTTTGCAAATGCAACTTCATTCAATCAAGACCTTTCAACATGAAATGTATCTAATATAAACCGTTTTAGTCTTATGTTTTATGGTGCAACCTCATTCAATCAAAACCTTTCAAACTGAAATACTTCTAATGCAGTATATATGAATTTTATGTTTTATGGTGCTAAATTATTCGATCAAGACCTTTCAACATGAAATGTAAAAAAAGTAAGAGAACATAGTAACTTTGCAAACTATTCAGGAATTACTAATCCTAATAAATTACCAAAATTTAAAAATAATATTATAACAATATATTAATTAATATATTACTAATTTTTCTTGCCTTGTATATTAATACTTAAAGTGTTAAAATTAAGATGGATAGAAAATATTTCCTAGTTTTGGATTAATCTTATCATTGCTAAAATTTATAGAAACTATTATTAATCCAAAATATCCTTTTAATTTATCACATATATAAAGAAGGTGTTTAAAATGAAAAATTTAATTACTGCCCTAAGTGTTTTAACACTTGGACAACTGTAGGAAATTTAAGTAGTAACTTAAAGACTAATCAAAAAACAGAAGCTGTTAATACTATTTTAAACCAAGATATAAAAAAAGTAAGTAATGTTGATTTATCTAATATTACTGCTGAAAATAACGTTTGAAAATATCTAACAAAAAATAACGTAGCAACATATGCGGGTGGCGAAAACTATTATCAATATTATTTTGCTTACCATGTTATTGGATTAAATCATGATACATTACATAAATTAAATAATGCGATTGGTTCGGGAATAGGAGCAGTCTCTGCTGTCCTAGGTGTTGCCTTACCAGCATTAGCTCCAATAATTGGTGCAGTTGCAGCAATATTAATTGCACAATGATACATATGACAAATTACTGACTATGATAATGGTAATGGAGTTGTTATTGATATGATTGGTTTAACACCAACATGAATCGTTAATGTTTCATCACAATAAAAAATAATAATACTTAAATTTATTAAAAACAGACCTATTTCACGGGTCTGTTTTTAATAAATTTATTTTTAATATAACATAAAATTTAAACGACATAATTAACATTTTTCGCTGATTTATCGCTTTCAATAATTTTTTTAGCATCTGCTAATTTAATGGCTACCATTTTCGTAATTCCTTGATTTTGCATAGTTGTCCCATATAATACATCACAATTTTCCATTGTGCCTGGACGATGAGTAACAATAATAAATTGCGTATATTGTGAAAAACTACGAACATATCTAGCAAAGCGTTCTAAATTAGCTGGATCCAATGGCGCTTCAACCTCATCTAATATTGTCAATGGCAATGGCTTGACTTTTAAAATAGCAAATAATACTGCTAATGCAACTAATGATTTTTCACCACCTGATAATAAGTTTAAATTACTAATTCTTTTACCAGGAGGATTAGCAAGCACTTCCACACCTGTATTTAAAATATCATTAGGTGATGTATATCGTAAACTACAAGTTCCTCCACCAAATAAAGTTTGAAATGTTTCGGGCAATACCATATTAATAGCTTTGATTGTTTCATCAAATTGCGTTACCATAACATTATCCATTTCATCAATGGCTGTTAACAACGATTGTGATGCTAATTGCAATTCATCATGTTTAGTTTTTAAACGTAAATAACGTTCATTTTCATTTTCAAATTCTTCAATAGCATTAATATTTACAAATCCTAAATCTTCAATCTCACTACGTAATTGTTGTACCAAATTACGTGCTTGTTGTTCATCTGCTAATGGTTCACTATAATGTTCTCTAGCATATTCATAAGTTAAATTATAAGTTTCAACTAAACGTCTTAAATGTTGTTCTACTTTTGACTCCATTTTTACTTGCTCAAGTTTTTGATTATTTAATTTATCACTAGTCATAAAATGTTCTTGATTTAAACTATATAATTCATTTTCTAAAGTTTGCATTTGTTCTAATAATTGATGTTTCTGTTTACGAATTAATTGTAATTGACTTTTTATTGTCGCTTGATCATATTTAGAATTTTCATATTGAATAAAAATATCATTTAATTGATTTGTAGTATCAATATCTAATTTTTTACCAGTCAATGTTTGATATTGAGTAGTTAATAATTGTGATTGATTAGTGATATCACTAATTTCACTAATCAATTTATTTATTGTTAAAGTAATTGTCAACTTTTGACCTTGATAATTATTTAATTCGCTTTCAATACTTGTTCTTTGGACATTTATATTAACTAATTGTTGTTCTAATGATTTAATTTCTTCTTTTAATTCAGAAACTATTAACTTTTCTTTAAAAACATTAATACTATTTTGATGTTGATAACCTCCAACAATAGCACCTCCAGCTTTAATTAATTGACCATCTAAAGTTACACATTGATATTTAGCAGCAATTAATTGTGAAATAACTCTTGCGCTTTCTAAGTCTTCACAAATAATAGTACGACCTAAAAGAAAATTAATAATTGGCTGAATTCTATTATCAACTGCTGTAACTAAATGATGAGCAAAACTTAAATAACCCGATTTGCTATTAACAATAATTTCATCTTCTTTAGTCGCTGTTCGAACTTGAATTGAATTTAAAGGTAAAAAAGTGGCAATTCCCGCTTTATTTTGTTTTAAAAATTCAACAGCCTTGGTTGCATCTTTGTTAGTCGCCGTAACAATGTTTTTTAAAGTATTACCCAATACTTTAACAATCGCTTCACTATAAAGATCGGGCACCGAAATTAAATCACTCACTACTCCAATGATGCCATATAGTTTATCTTTATTATTTAAAATTGTTTGAACACCCAAATATTTTTGATTTTGTCGTTGTTGATAATTAATTACCGATTCTAATTGTGCTTTTTTTTCGCCTAAACCACGATGAATATTATTTTGTCCTAAAATTAAATCTTGATGTTGAACATTTAGTTCTTCAAATAAATTATTAATTTTATCAAAGTTTTCTTGTTCTTTTTTTTGTAAAAAAGTTTTTTGTTCAATAATAGTAAGCAAAGTTTCAATTTCATTTTTTAATTTTTCAACTTCTGTTTGATCTTTTATTTCATTTTGTTTTGTTTTCATTAATGATTTTTGTTGTTCTAAAACTTGCAATAAACTATTAACATTAGATAAATTCATTTCTAAACTATTAATGTTTTTATCTAAATCATAACTTTTATTTTTTAAAAATTTTAATTGTTGTTCATTCTTACTAATATTTAAATTAAGTTGTTGTTGTAAAATTTCATTATCATTTATACTGACTGTTGTAAGTTTTAATTGATTATGATATGTCTCCAAATCTTTAACAATAATAGTAATTTCATATTTTTTTAAATTATCACGTAATTCAACATAAGTTTTAGCTTTCTGTGCTTGTTTTGCTAATGGTTCAATTTTTCTACTTATTTCACTAATAATATCATTAACTCGAACTAAATTTTCATTAGTACGCTCTAATTTACGTAATGACTCTTCTTTCCTCTTTTTGTATTTTGAAACACCCGCAGCCTCTTCAAATAAAGTTCTTCTTTCTTCTGGTTTAGAATCAGCAAATTTTGAAACATTACCTTGACTAATAATTGCAAGTGAACCTTTAGCTAAACCTGTACCCATAATAATTTCTTGTACATCTTTTAAACGAACACGGGCTTTATTAATGTAATATTCATTTTCTGAACTATTACGAAAAGTTTTTCTAGTAATTTGTACTTCATTAAAATCAACTTTAAATATTTTATTAGTATTATCAAAAACTAAAGTAACTTGAGCACTATTTAATGGTTGTTTACCTTTAGCACCATTAAAAATTATATCTTCACTATTTTCACCACGTAATGATTTAACTGATTGTTCACCTAAAACTCAACGAATAGCATCATTAATATTAGACTTTCCAGAACCATTAGGACCAACAATACCTACAATATTAGTATCAAATTCTATTGTTAAAGGCTCTGCAAATGACTTAAAACCATATGCTTCAATTCTTTTTAAGAATGCCATCTTACCTCACCTATTTTAAAATATATATTTATATTTTACCATGAATCAGTTTAATATTTATTGCTAAGATTTAGCAGAAATATTACTTTATTTGCATTATTATTTGTTCTTTAATTGTTTTATAATAAAATTTATTAATTCACAAATAAAATAATGTAGTACTAATAATAGTACTAATAATTAACATTATAACTAAGATACTATTAATTCATAATGGAATTCCAATAATTGAATAATTAAAGTTGAGAATATTATAAGGATAAATAAAATTTTTAACATCATTTGTTTGTAAAATGCTGACTCTAATATAAATATAAGTTAGATAAATAATTGGATAAATAACTACTAATATAAATTGTTTTTTAATATTGATATTAAATTTATTTTTTTTAAAAGTTAAAATTAAAAAAGTAATCATCAATATTGGTGATACTAAATGATCTAAAAAGGAACAAAATAAAGATAAATTATTCAATTTTCAAAATCAATTAAGTTCTAAATCTAACTTTGAAACACTATCAATAAATATCCCCACTCAAAAAATAAGGGCAGTAATAGTTATGTATATTGTTAAATTAATTTGACTATAAATATTAGTAAATCTATTTGTCTGCTCTTTTTGATGATAAATTAAATAAAATAAAAATCAAATATTAACAATAAATATTGTTTGAGAAGACCAAAATGATAACATTATATCAAAGTTTTGTAATACTATAGAATTATAAAAATTATCTTTATTAGTACTATTAACATATCAAAATTCAGTAAATATAGAAAAGATGATAGTCAATATTGATAAAATAAAAATGAATATACAGCTTAATAATTTATATAAAAATCTTCAATCTTTAAATTTTTGCTTATATAATAAAAACACAAATTATTCCTCTTCGAAAAACAAAATCATATTTAACAAGAATATAGGGACTTCGTCCCTCGCCACTACGTGGCTCACCCAAATTATAGTCCCAGTGAACCTACTGGGACTATAATCATTTTTATTTATCTTTATTTTTAGGTTTATCTTTTTTCTTTAAAATATTATCCAATTTATCCAAACCAGCAGATTTAATATCACTATAAGTCATATCGATACTACTTGCTTCTTTAAGGTATTTCTTAGGTGATAATTCACTTTTAAGTTCATGCACATAATGTAAAGCCCTAGAATTATACCTTTTCAACCAATGTCTAGGAAAAAATAAAGTCATAGCCATTGCTTCACCGCTATAACTTGGAGGCATTATGCCTTTTTTAATCATTTTCTTTGTTCTACGTCGTGAAAACACTACTTTATTATAATCCTCAATATTAGTATATAAATTAAGATTAAATATAACAATAAACCCCAAAAAACGCATACTTTTAACTTGAACAACATACTCTACTTTTTCTCTTGCTTGTACTGGTATTCTATTAGGGTGTTGTTCAATCAAATACATTGTACCATTAAACATATGCCCTATTAACTTACAAAATTGTCCTAAACTTTCTTGTTGATTTTTAAACTGTACTCCTAAATCATTGGAATTTATCTTCAATGCTAATTCATCTAGAATTATTAAATCTTGTTCTTCAAAAGCATAATTACTTGCTAACTGATTAAAAGTAAAAACATCGTTATAATTAACCAAATAAGAATAACCAGTCTTTAACTTAATAGGGAAAGGACTAACTACTCGTTTCTTATGAGTTTGCGCTAAACAACAAGCAAGGGCAGATTTACCAGTACGTGGTGGTGCTGAAATAATATAACTACCAACTCGTTTTAAAATTTTAAAACGAGTTGGTAGTTATACAAATTGGATAAATAATCATAATTAAACCTATAACTAATAATACATAACCATATCAAGGCATAATAAACTCCTAACCTACAATTAAACTAATTGCTCTAACAAATAATCATAAAGGTATAATATTTTCTATTCCACTAACAATATCAACATTTAAAGCAGTACTAATCGTATCTGAAAAAATATGTCGTAATAAACTATCTGTTGTAAAAAGAAATTGCCTTAATGGCTCAACTGGCAAAACTTTACCAACAACACCATAAAGTAATCATCTAAAAGCATTACGCAAATAACCAAAAACATCATATCAACTAACTCGTTCATACTCAGGATTAAAAGGACTATTTGGCGGTACTGGTATAACTTTTTCACTTGAAAAAATATTAACTTGACCAAGATTTATCTGTGGTGACATATAAGAATATGAATCACCGTGAACGTCAAAAAATACTGTTAAATGTTTTAAATTTGGTACACGAATAGGCAAAGTAACAAAATTATATAAATCTTGTTGATAAATATCATTATCCACTTTACCTTTAAAAACATACTTTGTATTACCAACATAATCTAAAAAACTAAAAGTAAAATTAGCAGTAAAAGTTTTAAAACATTCATATTCAAAATAAAACATAAATCCTTGAATATAAAAACTCAAAGGTTTATCAATTTCAAAATTTAACTGTGTTTGAAAATTTATAACTCTCCTATCGTTATTAACAAAATTCAAATGATTAGTATTCTTTTCTGAAACATAATTATGATTAAACATAATACGTGAAAATTCATCCAATTGTTTTCTATTAAAAGTATAAACGCCAGACCCCATATTTATCTGTTGTTTTGGGACACCAACTGTATCACTATAATAAGAACATATATAAGTACCCTGATTACCAATATATTCACCACTAACTAATTTTAAATCCGGTTGGTCAATGTCAAAATAAGCAGAATTTCATGGAATTGTTGCTCAATCATCAAAACTATGATATTTAACATGCTTAACCATTTCTTTTCTAATATCATAATTAACGACATTAGGGTCATTTGAAGCAATTAAACTAGTTGGTGCTTGAACAGAAGTATTTACAACAAAAAATAATTTAGCAAATTTAAATCACATAATTATTTACCAAACAAACATCTTAAAACTCATCATAAACCATAAAATATAATAAATCCAATAAAAAACTGTGTTCCATAAACTACTAAATTTCATAAAATAGTAGTAAATTGGTCAACTGGACTGCCTATAAACATAGTTCAATAATCAACTATACATTGATGTATTTTATTGTAAATATCTCAAACACTCATACTTAACACCTACCCAAATAATGACTTAAAAATAAATTTAATACCACGATAAATAAAATTAAAAAATACACCTAATACCAACCAAAAAGTTAAATTAAATAAAATATAAACTTCATCAGTAATATTAGTTTGATTTAAAAATATCCCAATATCATTACCAGAAAATATAAAAATTAAATGCAATATACTATTCACAAAATCACTCATAATTAATTACCTACAAACTTCCCTTTTTTATTTTCAACACCCTTAGCCTTATTTCTTAAACGTTTTCTTTCATGTTGCTTAGCAATTTGCCTTCCAACAAATTTCGAACTACCTTTAATATTTTTGTAACTTTTCTTTACAGTACCCGATGTAGAAACTGGCTGAATATCAATATTTAAAAAAACTGACATAGCAAACTTTATTAAAAGAATAAAAACAACAAAAGTTCCCAAATTAAAACCTAAATCTGCCATTGGCAAATTTCAAAATTTCATAAAAATTTGTCCAAATAATTCTAAAACTTTTGAAATAAAAGCAACACCCATAATAAACTACTCCTATATTATTTTTAATAATTTTAAAATTAATGAAAAAGTAAAAAGTACTAAAATAATTGCTAACAATGGTGCTGGCATTGAAACTATTTGTTGTGAACTATCACCAAAAATAAAACTTTTAATAACCAAAGACAAATTATGTAAACCCGAAAAATCAGTAATATAACTTTGCAAAATATTTTGCACAATATTATTTAAAGAAGGTAAAAGTTTACCTAATAAATGAAAAACAAAAATTATTGCAAAAAATAATTTAATCATAACTATTACCTCCTAAAATAACTTTATTTTTTCCTATCTAAATCCACGAATAATATGTCCTATGAATTCTTTAATAAATACTAAGACCATCATAAATATTGGAATTAATACCGGTCAATTTGTCATTATAGAATCACCCGCAAATACTCAGTTAAAAACATAACTAAAAGATTCTAATAATTTTTGGCCAATACCTCCAATCATTTCTATTAAAGCACTTAAACCTTTTGGCATACTAATCACCTCCCTCCTCTAACTCTTTTCTTGCTCTATCTTTACGTTTTTGTTCTTTACAATATCAACAATCGGGTTCAATTACTTCATGTTTTTTATGTTTAAATTTTCAAACTAACTTTTTAATAGAATCTTTAAAAAATCAAGAAGTACCTAACACAGCAATTATCACAACTATTCATTTAACCATTTTAAACACCCCCTAACGTATAAGCATAAGAATAATCCCAATTTAAACTTGCTCTATCTAAATTAATCTCCGACATACTATCATCATTTAAATGAACATCAACCATACTGTCATTTGTACTTTGATAATCACTAACACTAGCATTAATTAATCTTGCTCTTTCATCAGTAAATACTTCTTGTAACTCTGTATTATTATGTGTATTTCCTAACGGTAACAATAAAGTATTTATAATCTCACTTGCTCCGGCAATAATCGTAGGAATAGCAAAATAATTACTAAAATCATTATTAATACCCATAGCAACACCACTACTTATTAAACATCCACCAGTTGCCATATTTGCTATTTTTCTAATATTTTGAAATCTATTAGGTATTAATTCGGTTAAGCCACTAATAACATTTGCTATACCAAAACTATTTAAAGATATATAAGTATCCCAATCTACAAAAGGATTATCAATTATCGGTTTAACGGTTGTAAATGGCGGATATGTTGGCCTTGGTGGTTCAGTAGGGCAAGGTGGTCAAAAACACGGTTCATCTCTTAATAAAGAAACTGACTTATCTACATAATGAACAAACTTAGCATAATTTATTAAACCAATTGTCCCAATTCCCAAAAATATCTTTTTATAACTATTAATCACTTTATTTCTAGTAGTTAGTCTTTGATTAATATTCCATATATCAATTCCTAACTTCTTACTAAATAACAAAGAATTAATACTTCCCAAAATTGGGTTTTTTAAATATTGACCATAATAAGCACTAACTCCTACCATAGCACTTAATGGGCTTAATCCAGTTCTTAAAATTTTAGTTAAAGTATAATTACTAGTTTGCTCTAATTCATTAGGCATAAATAAAACTCCTTACTTTATATGCTAATAAGGAGCTTATTTATGAATTATAATCTAATCCATTGGGGCTTAATGAAAAATATATAATCCATATATAAGCCCCTTATTCAATTTTTACTTATTTCTTTTATTTTCTTTTCTTATTCGTTCCATTTCATTAGCAACTCTATAACAACTTTCACAACCATATACTCTTTCATAAGTCCAATCACTACACTTATGTCTCATAATTTAACTTACTTTCTTGCTGTCTTATTGCCTTATTTAAAGCAATATCTAATATACAATTTGGACAATAATATTTTTTAGTATATAAGTTTTGCAAAACTCTTTTAGGACAAATAACTTGGTCACAAAGTTTACACATATAAATTGCTAAATGAAATGCTTGTTGACATGAACAATTATCATTTTTAGCCATAATTTAAACTTAACTCCTAACATATTAATAATTATTTAAAAGGGTAATTTTAATAAATAACTATTTTCAATTAGAAAGTTTTTTAATATTACCGCTTAAATCAAGTTCAAGTGAATAAAAATTACCAACTTTTAAATCAACAGCAGATAAACAATTATTAAAATCACTAGCAAATTCCGGATTATATCATTTATCACGTGTTTGACCAGTTGGCACGCTTGTTTGTTTATTTATTTCTACAAATTTCAAAACATCAAACTTTAATGTTTGACCTTTATTATTTTTGTCGGGAATAATACGCCCTTTTTCAATATTAACTAACTGTACTTTGAACATAAAAAAACTTAACCTCGGCAATTCATTAAAATTTAATTTAATAAGTTAAGCATAGTAGGGTAAACCTATACTTACTAATAATATATCACAAAAAAATAAAAATACAATTAAAAATAAAAAAATGAACACTAGTAAGAATTGCCGTAATTACTAATGCTCATTAACCATTATATATATATATATATATATATACAAGTAAAAATATAGAAAAACCATTTTTTTCTAATGTAAAACTTTTTTCTTAAAATCTATTTTCTCAACTTTATTGCCAAAAACTTTCTCTGTCCAAATTAAAACATCTTTATCTCTTTGAATTAAATAACCAATTTCACTGGTTCGTAAATAATGTTTATACGATAAAGCACTTAAATATACATATCGTTCGTAATCTTCATACTCTTTAAAATAATCATTAACAACAGTACTTTCAATAATACCACCAATCATAACAGTATCACCATTACTATCTCTTTGAGTTTTAAAATAAAATACATTTGTTGCATTAAAACTTGCTTTAATTATATCTTGAATTGTCATTTTTTTAATTCCACGAACTATAATAGGATTTTTACAATTACGACTAAAAGAATATGCTTTTATACCTATATCTGTTTGATTTATAGATTTAACATCATCTAATGATTTTGTAACATACTTACCTAAATATTTAATAACAAACTCATTTGTACCTTTACGAACAACTCTTAAATCAATGCCCTTAGCATTACCAGCATGTGGTCATCAATCACGTATCATATTATAAGGTATTTTTCTATTAAAAATTATATGAAAATGTACTGCTCCACGGTCTTGATATTCATAAACATACATATATTTTAATTCCCCCATATATTCAGCACGCTTAGGGTCATTTCATCATTTCTTTAATTTAAGAAAAAATAAACGAATATCTTTTTTTTGATTGTTTAACATCTTGCATATTTTCTTTATAAGTTAAAGTAACAAAACTCAAAATATTACTATTATAAAAATTATGCAATGCTTTTTGAATTAAATTATTTTTAGTACGAACAGTATTATTTCTTAATTTTTGTTTATTACCAACATAACATTTACCTTTTTTATTTCCAATATTATTTAAAAAAGAAATAGGTAAAACTACATTTTTAACATAACAAGCATAAAAAATCTTTTTAACATAAAAATCTTGTTGAATATCCATATATAAAACTCGGCAATTCTAGGTTTTTAAAAACCAATTTCATACATTTTAATAACAAACAAATCTTAACATAAAAAAATATAAAAACAAACATAAACAAAAACGATACTTAACAAATATAATAATAACAATTTTTTGCTAATTTAACAAAAAATAAGTATTAATTAAATTTTGACATGAATATTTTAATAAGAAGCAAGCGAAGTTGAAGATAAATTTCTACTAGAATCACTTTCTTTACTTTGTTCGAATTCAACAAAATTGTTTTCTAAAATTGGTAAAAATTCTAAATCACATTGCTCTTTTATACCATTAAAACTCATAATTGGACTATTTTTTTTAGGTAGTACATTTTTTAATTGTGTCTCTAGTTGTGCAATTTTTTCTTCTTTTTCTTCAAGAATTTTTTTTAAATGTTCTATTTCAGTATCTTTTTTTTCAAAATCAGATTTAAAAGCAGTAGTTATTGCTTCAACTGCATCTCAATCTTCATCTTCGCTTTCTTCTCATTCTTTTTCAATTTCTGCTTTAATTTTTGGAATTGAATCTTCTATATATGTATCAATATATTTAATAATCATTTCAAATAATAAAGAACTTTCATCTTTAGTTCCTACATTTTCATTATTATCAATTGTCTTTCAACTATCAATAACTTTTAATCTTTCAATAGGAAAAAATTCTTTTAATGATGTTACAAGTGACTGATATTGTTCTTCAATTTTTTGAAATATTTCATTAAGTTTTGCTTGAAAAAATTCTTTTTGTTTATTATTTGTTAATTGAGGAGTTTCATTTTCAATAGTTTTAATATTCTTTAATACTTCTATTTTTTTAAAAATTTTGCTTACTTCCTTTTCACTTAAGAAATTATCTTCAACTAATGTAAATTTAGTGTATAAATTACAAAATTTTCTAGATAAAAAATAATATTTTTCCTCTTCAATTAATTTTTTAAGCAAAATTTTTCTACCTTCTTTATTTAATATTTGAAAATTAGCTTCTTCACTATCAGGAATTGCTAATACCAAATGATTATCATTTTCTGTTTTTAAATAAATAAAATTTGATCATGGTAACTTATATTGTAAATTATCATTTTTATATTCAATTTTAATAATTAATCCTGGTTGTAAAATATTATTGATCATATTGTTTAATTTATATTTTTCGCGATCTCATTCATTATTTTTAAATCATAAAATAAATTCATAAAGTGAAATTGTAAAAAAATTAATAAATTCAATAATTTTTTGATGATAATTTTTAATATTATCTTTCATTAAATTTGTATTATTAATAATTCCCTGTTTAGTTTCTTCTAATTGAAGCGTTTTTTGTTTTTCTTCTTCTTCAATAGCTTCTTTTTGCTTTTTTTTACTTTCTGTTATTTTTTCTTTTGTAATAGTTCTAATGTTTTCAATTTGCTGTTTTAACTCTGCTAGCACTTTTTTATCATTGTCTAAACTTACATTTTCTAAAGTTCTTGACAAATTTTCATATGTTGTTCTTTCTGTTTTATTAATATTTTCTAATGCTGCTATTTTTTTATTAATAACTTCAATCGATTTACTTTCTTCTTCAACTAATTGTTCACAATGTCTATCAAACTGTAATGTAATTTCTTTTATTCTTTCAGAAGTACTTTTTGTTAATTTTACTGCTTCTGTTATATATTTCATTATGAAATTTTTTGCTAAGTCACTTGTATATGAATCACTTATTTTTTTTAATATAGTAAATTCATTATTGATAGCACCACATATTCTATTAATACTTCATTCTAAACTATCCGCTGCAAATTGTTCAGTACTATTAAGAATAAGAAATTAATAATAATAATCCATTATCCTAGAATCTTCAATATTATTAATAAAATTTTTTAATTCATTTATACTTTTTGCTATCTTTTTTTGAAAACTATTATAATAACTTTCATTATTATAATCTTCTAAATCAATTAAAAATTGTTTTCTTTTCATCACATTACTAACTAATGCCACTTGTTCACTACATTCTTTAACTTTTTCTAGATTTCTTTTATGATTTAAAATAAATTCTTGATAATCTTCACCAATAATTTTAAATTTTTTAATATTTTTTTCAAAATTAATAAAAACGTTACACAACTCAGCAATTTTTTCTTTTCACTCTACCGATAAAAACTGTTCTAGATTTTCTTCTTGTATAATTTGTTTTCAAAAATTAATCGCATTATTGGGAAGTTTTAATTCAGGAAAAAAGTAATCAAAATTAATTCGCGCTTGTTCTTGTTTAAATTTTATAATTTCAAAATATTGTTCTGGAAATGCTTCTTTAGTTATATTTTTTAATTCAGTAATTAAATTATGTTCTTCATTAAAAATTTGCCGTTCTTTTTCAATTCATTGTCATGAATTTTTTAAATTTTCTAATAAAAGTTCATCAAATACTAAAAACTTTTTATTATTATAAAGAGAAAATAACTCTTGATAAAGATGATGAACAATATTTAAAAAGCAAAATAATGAATCTGCTTTAATTAAACTATTAAAAAATATAGTAACGTCATCACTATTAACTGTTTTTATTAATTGTTTACAATACTTTCTTTCTATTTTTGCACTTGTAATCTTAGAAATTATTTCTTTTCTAAAATCCTTAATATTTTTTTGCTTTTTATTATCAGAACCTATTTCTTGACTTTCTGTAGGCACTTCTTTACATCCTTTCAAATAAAAAACCCATTTATTTTATTAAAAATAAAACAATGGGCTTGAAAAACATATTTTTTTAAATTTTTTATTTTAAATTTTCATTAAAATAAGCAAAGGAACAATTCTAAAATAAATTAGTTATAATTTATTTGAAAAAGTTAATTAACAATTTCTAAAATCTCTTGTTAATTACCTATAATAATGCATATAGTTTATCTCTAATATTTGAGATAACTATTACTAAATAGTAGCATGTATAAAACGTATTGCAAATAATATACAAAAATCATACTTTATATTACATTAATTTTACTAATTAAAATGATAAATAAAAACATCATTGATATTATATAAAAATAATAAACACTGTTATTATGAAATAAATTTTATTATTACATGAAAAAATAACAAATAAGCAAATTAAAACAATAAATCCCTTCTAATTTAGAAGGGATTTTTATTCTAAAATTAATGTAAGAACAATTTAAAAAATAAATAATTTTATTTCTTTATTATTAGAAAGAAATAAAAAACCTATTTGTTCAAGATTAACTTAATTCATTTTTAAATTCATAAATATGAATATCAGTTTTATCAACAACAAAACCAATAACATACGAAATACCACAAAGAAAATCTATAATTCTTCTTCGATCATTTTCAACAGTTGTTGTTAAATTAACTTTAATTGGTTTTTGTAAAATCATAGCATTAGCAATTGATTCAATTTCTTGATAATTTTTAGGAGCAAATTCTTGTATTTGTTCTTGAAAACTGGTTTTATAATTACTATTTTCATCATTGTCTTTATATTTTTTACTTCTTCATCCCATAATTAATAAACTCCCTTTCGTCTTCGTAAAAATGATGGTAAATCATCATCTGCTTCCATTGCTGCTTCTTGGACTAAATTTTGTTGTTCTTCTTCTTTTTTCTTTGTTTGTTCTTTAATTTCTTCGCTTAAATATTGAGTCTTATTAGTAATAAATTCATGATTATCAACTTTTGAACTATAAGCAAAATTATTAGCATTAGCACCTTCTTCTTCAAAACCAGTGGCAATAACTGTTACAATCATTTCATCATTTAAATTTTCATTAACAGCGACACCAAAAATGATATTAACATCATTACCCGCAGCATCACGAACTAAATCAACAGCAATATTAGCATCAGTTAATGTCATTGTTGTTCCACCAGTAACATTAACAATAGCATTTTTAGCACCCTTAATTGTCACATCATCAAGTAAAGGAGAAGAAATAGCTTTTGTTGCGGCTTGTTTAGCTTTATGTTCACCCTTTGACATTCCAATACCAAATAAGGCATTACCTTTATTTTCAATAATAGTACGAACATCAGCAAAATCTAAATTTATTAAAGCAGGAACAGCAATTAAGTCAGTAATAGTCTGTACACCTTGACGTAAAATATTATCTGCTTCTTTAAACGAATCTTTAAGAGGAATATTACCAATTACTTGTAATAATTTATCATTAGAAATAATAATAATTGCATCAACTTGTTTCTTTAAATTTTCAATTCCAACTACGGCATGAGCATTACGATTACGTCCTTCAAATTTAAATGGTTTAGTAACAATAGCAATTGTTAAAGCACCACATTCTTTAGCAATTCTTGCAACAATTGATGCAGCACCAGTACCAGTACCACCACCCATACCAGCAGCAATAAAAACCATATCTGCACCATCTAAAGCACGTTTAATCTCTGCTTCACTTTCAATTGCGGCTTGTTTACCAATTTCGGGATTAGCTCCCGCTCCAAGTCCCTTTGATAATTCTTTGCCCAAAATAATTTTATTTTCAGCTGGAGATGCATTAACTACTTGTGCATCAGTATTAGCAACATAAAAATCAACACCTTGTACCTCTGCTTCAATCATTCTATTAACAGCATTATTACCAGCACCACCAATACCAATTACCCGAATTGATGCTATTGGTTTAAATTGTGAATTATTATGTTCCATTTTATTTTCCTCCTGATTAATCAAATTGTCTTCTTCTATTTACTACCATCATTATACTGATAATTTGGTTGAAAGGGGGAATTATAATGCTTATTATCATGATTATTAGAATGCGTATAATGATTTAATTTTGATACAATTTCTGGTTTATGTATTGATGAAATATAATTATTACTAAAAACATTTACTAAATGTTGGTAGTGAGTATTACCGATTAAAGTAGTTCACTGATAACTATATGCACCAGGAGTTTGGCTAAGCATATATTTTACTTCTTTTAGTTTGCTATTATTTTTAAAATAGTTGGCAAAACCACATAAACCAATAGTAATTCCCGTAAAAATAATTTCCATATCTGAACTATTATTATCACTAACTTCATCAAGAAAATATTCAATACAAGCAATAATTTCATTAATTTGTTTTTTAACTGTTGCTTGTAAATCAGTTTTTGTTAAACGAACAATAGATTTTGTCTGCTCATCAACATACTTATCAACAACAACATCGCATAAATAATTACTACTTATATTAATAATTTTTTGTAAATATCTTTCAGCTTTATCATAACCACAATGCATTTGCTTCATTAATGATTGAATTATTTGATTTCAACCAATTTTAATATTTGTTGTTGCAAATAATACTGAATTACTAAAAACACTAATCTTAGTACTATTAATATTTCAATCAACTAAAACTGTATTACGATTAAAATCAGTATTTTTAATATTACATACTAATGCAAATTGATCTAAAGTAACCGTTAACAACTCTGTTTCGGCATTAGTTAATACTTCGAGGTGAGAATTATATAAACTTTTAGGTAATGAATAAACTAAAGCATCAACATGCATAACTTGTCCTTTTTTAGCAATTGGTAATTGTTCATTACCAATTGCATGATCAACTTTAAAATTGTATGGTTTAGTTAAACAAATAATTTCACTATTATCAATAGTAATGTTTTTAGCCATTTCAATCACTTTACTACAATCTTCATCAGTAATAATGTGGTTAGCATCTTTAAAATCAAGTGATGCTTGTGATTGATAAATTTTTAAATTATTTGAAGGTAAAGTTAAGGCAATACGTTGTACTTTTATATTTAAAGTATTATTAATTTTATTAATAATTTGCCTTAATAACTTACCTGTAGCAATTGAATTAATAATTACACCATTTTCAGAAAACTGTTCAGTATCAACAGTTTCTTTATATAAAACCTGAATTTGATTATTAACATAATTATTAACCATAACTTTTAAACTAAAGTCTTCAATTTGACATACAACATATAATTCTTGAAAATTCATATTGTTCACCTCCAAACATTTTTATGAATCAATATAAGTAATAACTCTTAACTTTGCACTTCGTGCTCTTGGATTTTTATTTATTTCATCAGGCTTTGGTGTAATTGGTTTTTTAATTATTAATTGATATTTTGTTTTTCAATTATTATGAACTGGTAATTTAGCATATAATTGCGCTTGTGGATCAATTAAAACTTCATTAAAAGTTTGTTTAACAATACGATCTTCTAAAGAATGAAAACTAATAACAACAATTCTACCATTAGAATTTAATAATTTCAAAGATTGTTTTAAAGAAGATTTTAATGTTTCTAACTCGTTATTAACAGCAATTCTTAATGCTTGAAAAGTCTTTTTGGCAGGATGATGATGCTTATTTAATACTCTTACTGGTAATGATTTTTTAATAATCGTAACCAATTGTAAAGTGGTATCAATTGGTTGAAAAGTTCTTGTTTTAATAATATTTTTAGCAATACTACTAGCAAATACTTCTTCACCATAATTTTTAATAATTGTTTTTAATTGCTCATAATTATAATTATTAACAATATCTCACGCATTTAATTTTTGACTTTGATCCATACGCATATCTAACTTAGCATCTTTCATATAACTAAATCCTCTAATATCTTCATCAACTTGTGGTGATGATATACCTAAATCATATAATATACCATCAACTTTAGTAATATTTCTTTTTAAAAGCTCAGATTGAATATTAGCAAAATTACTTTTAATTATTTCATATTTATCTTTAAAATCTTTTAAAATAATTTTACTATTATCAATGGCCATTTGATCTTGATCAAAAGCATATAGTTTGCCAGAGGTAAGTTTTGATAGTATAACTTTACTATGACCTGCTCGTCCTAACGTACAATCGACATAAATACCATCAGGTTTAATATTTAAGAAATCAATTACTTCTGTTAACATTACAGAAATGTGTCTTGCATTGATATTATTCATAATTTTTATATCTCATCTAGAGCTGCTGCCGCTGACTCAAATTTATCCTTGGTATCTTGATTAAAACTATTTCAATTAGTTTCTGATCAAATCTCAATTTTATTGGATAGTCCAATCATAATTACTTTTTGTTTAATATCAGCTAGTGTCAATAATGAATGTGGAATATTAATGCGACCTTTACTATCAATAGTTAATTCTTCTGAATTAGCAAATACTTGTCTTGCCAAAATTCTGGCTTCTTTCTGACCTTCAGATTGTGATAAGATTTTATCTTGTCATTTAATAAATTCAATTTCGTTACGAATAACTAAACAGCCTTCAAAACCTTTAGAAACAATAACAATCTCATTGTTATGAAAATAACTTCTAAACTTAGAAGGAATTATCATTCGTTTCTTTTCATCTAATGTTGACAATGATTGTCCTAGTAGCATAATATCACCCACACTTTCCCACTATTACCCATATTATATAACCTTTGGCATATAATTGCAATTGATTACTTTAAATGTATGACTAGTCAGTAAAATAAAAGAGCATACAATAATAAAAATAAAAACTCATTTACTTTAAAAAAATAAAGAAATGAGTTAAAACTTTTTAAACTTACCGTTTGTCAATATTATATGCTTTTATAAAAAACAAATATAATATTTTATTATACTATTCTAAGTTTTATTATAGTTAATTACTTAGAAATTAAATACTTTTGATCAAATTAAATAGTGTTATTAATAAAAAAGTTTTTAAATTTAGGTAATTTATTAGAATCAGAAATTGCTGAACCAACAGCAAAATGAGTCTGATCTAGTACATTGGATACATCTCACTTTGAAAGATCTTGATCAAATAATACTGAGCCAGCAAACATACCAGTCATAATTCTTACATTGGATACATCTCAAGTTGATAAATCTTGATTAAATGCTAAAATATTGGCAAATGTACCAACCATATCTTCTACACTAGATACATCTCAAGCTGATAAATCTTGATTAAATAAAAAACAACCAGTAAACATACCACTCATACTTCTTACATTAGATACATCTCAAGTTGAAATATTACCATTAAATGATGAAGCACCAGCAAACATACCACCCACACTTCTTACATTAGATACATTTCACTTTGAAAGATCTTGATTAAATTTTAAACTACCATTAAACATAACAAGCATATCTGTGACATTAGATACATCTCAATTTGAAATATTACCATTAAATGAAGTAGCACCAGCAAATACACTCAACATACTTGTTACTCTAGATACATCTCAAGTTGATAAATCTTGATTAAATTGTGAAGCACCCAAAAACATAAAATTTAAAGAAGTTATTTCTTGTGGTAATTTGTCAGGTACTTCTTTAATTGTTTTTGGCATTCTAACAACTTGAATTTCACCTTGTTGGTTTTTATAAAAACCAATTTGAGTAATTTTGGTAGTTTTTATATTTGATAAATCTCTTTTATTAGTTGTTTGTTCTTTTCCATCTTTATCAATGTAAATTGTATCTTGTTGTGTTTTTTTATCTAAAAGTTCAATTTTTTGTGGAGTTTTATTTAAAACAGTATTTAAAGTTCCAATAGATGTTCCAAATGCTAAAACACTTAGTGCAGTAATCAATGTTTTCATATTGAAAACCTCCCTTTTTATTTTATTCAATAACTTTTTATTAAATCTATAAGTTATTTATATCTTAGAACGCTTTTTAAGATAATGCAATAACAAATATTTATACTCCCACAAAACACTACTTTTAGCATAACGTTAACAAATCAAGCAATAAAAATCACTAGCAACAATAAAGATGCTAGTGATTTTTTATTATTAAATTTTAAAAATCTATTCAAATAAATTTAACAAAAAACTATTACTAATTAGCAACAAAAACTGAATTAACAGAGTTTAATGAAGATGAATCATTATCAATATTTGTTTCATTACATCTTGTCTTAAACTCTTCATCATTAATTAATAAAGTACCAATTTCTTCATTATCCAATATGCTCTGATTTTCATTATTAGTTTCAAAATCAATAGCATTTCAAAATTTATTTATTAATCAATTAGTAGTTCCAGAAACTCCATCAAGTGTAGCAAAAATTGGAGCAATAATTTTTGAATCAAGACCAGGTGTTCAAAATAATGATCCTCCTCCAATAACTGCAGCAAAAGGACATAATAAATTAAAACCATCTTCAATTGACTTTAATATTTTATTAGTTGTTGAATCTTTATTAGTAAAATAAATACGTGTAAGTGTTGTTGTTCCAGCCAAAACACCAGAAATAGCAGATATTTCAAAACTAATAAATGGTAGTAAATTAGGAATTGTTAAATCTCAATTACTTGCTTTAGTAAATATTGTTTTAATAAAATTAACATCTAATGTTGTAACTATATATGAGGTATTTGTTAATATTTTTCAAACTTCTATTAATGTTGCTACTTTTTTACTATCTGGTAAAAATGTAAATGCTGTCCCAAAAACACCCCTATTTAAAGCATTTGCTAAATTTAATCATTGTGAAACTTGAAGAGCATTATGTAATAATTTAGTAGTTGCACCAGCACTACCAGCACCAATAGCATTTAAAGCAATAGTAATAATTTTTTTATACTGTTCTTGATTATTTATCATTTAATTACTCTTCTTTCTAAGTTAAAATTTCTCTAATTAAACAGCAAAAAAACCTGTTTAGGTAATAATACTAAACAGGCTTAATGATTTAAGCACATATTTCTTGTCTGTTCATATACATTATAAAATCAAAACATTTAAAAAACAATATTCAAAATAAAGAAAATAGAAAAATATTAAGTAATGTAAACAACAATCTTTACATTACTTTTTTTCTTCAATTGTATTTAAAATATTGATTAAATTTCCTGTGGTTGTTGCAAGTGTTAAAACACTTAATCTTGTTAATAATGATTTCATAATTAGTCCCCTTTATTTTCCCCAATAACTTTTTCTTAAATCTATAAGTTATCTATATTTTAAATTGTTTAAAGAAAAAATGCAATAACCGTCTTGTATATTAAGATACTTTTTAAATTAAAATATCTAATTATTGAAGAAAATTATTAAAAATTATTGACTAATATGAAATAATTTTATTTTAAAGATTTTACTTGTAAGAAAATTAGCATTTTTAAATGTAATATCATAACTTTTATTATCTAAATTATTTTTAATTTTATAACTTAAAACTGCACTAACACTACCATCATCATGTTTAAATGTATTCATTGCAATATCATTTAAAGTAAAATAACTATTATTGTTAATATCAAAATATTTACTATACATATCTTTATATAAATTTTCTTGGTCCTTTAACATATTATCAAGAATACCATTATGATGTGTTTTATCAACTATTATATTTAGTAAGGAATTTAAACTACTAGTAGAAGTATTTAATCAATTAGAAAAGTTTGCAAAAACACTATCTTGTTTAAAATTAGTTTCACCACCAAATTGAACACCTAATAATTGTAATATTTCTTTAGTTTTACTAATATTATCTGTTGTTGGATGATTAATAATATATTTAAGATTATTTAAAGCATTAATAAAATCTTTACTACCGAAAGTTAAATCTAAATATTTTACTAAATCTTTTAAATCAATTAATGGATTTGTTGTTAAATATTTATTAGTAAACTCAAATATTTTATTAATTGTGTCACTAATTGGAACATTTTTAATTGCTGATTCTAAACTATTAACAACTTGTTGAGGAATATCACTAATAGCTAAAATAAAAGAAAATTTCTTTTGAATCTCAGGTAATGTTCAATATGAATCAGTTCATGCAAAGGTAGCTTTCGCAATAATATCTTCACCAAAAGGTCCGGTCATTAAATTGGTAACTAATTTAAGCATATTATCTTTTGAAGATATTAATTCTTGAAAAATAGTTAATACTTTTTTTAGTTGAACTGTATTATTTTTAAGTAGTGTTTTATCATCTCAAGTAATACTATCAATGCCAAAAGTTGGATTAGTTAATTTTAATACTTCGCTTTTAACCATTGGTATTATTGTTTTTATTAAATAAGGTCATGCCACTGGATTTGTTAAAATCTTATTAAGAGTTTCACTAAATGTAGCATTAAAATTATCAGAATTAAAACCAATAGGTCCAGCACCTCATAAAGCATATTTAATATTATCGCTAATCATTTCACCAATATATTTTCCTGATATTGACTTAAACATATAATTAAAATTAACACCAGCTATATATTCATAAAATTGATTTCAATTTCAATTTTTTGCTTCATCTTTAACATAGTATCACTTTTCATGACTTGGAATATTTCAAGCTTGAGCAAATGTCGCTTTCTTTGACATATAATCTTGCATTTTTTCAAAAGTAGTATTACCACTAAAATTATCTTCTTGATCTCAATCTGCTAATAATTCATCAATAGTATTAGTTATAATTGGAATATAATTAGTATAAGATAAGTAATCATTAATATTTGGTATTAAATTTTTAATATTTTTTAACATTCCATCAATCATATTAACAGTATCATCATTAGATAAAATAGAATTATTTAAATAATTTTTAACCATTGGCAATATGTCACGATAACTACTATAGCTATTAATATTATTGGCGATAGTGTCAACTTTAGATTGATTAATACCATTACGTTGAAATAAAGACTGAATAGTATTAATACTATTACCATCTAAGTTGCTAGTTCAATCATTAATAAAATCATTTCCATTATTCTTACCTGTAAGATTATCAATTTGAATAGAAGGGGCTTGATTATACATATTATTTAATAAATTATTAGTATTAAAACCTTTATTTTTACCAATTAATAACGATTTACCAACAATAGAGGTTTCATTAGCATACTTAGTTGCTGTTTTAGTATCAACATTGTTGTTAGCAAAATTATTAATACTAATATTGTTTGTATCAATTGTGAATGCTAAAAGCGACATACTAGAACTTAATAAAAGGCTGGTAGTAAAAAATAAATTTAATTTTCGTCTCATATTTTACACTCCATTTATAATGATTTTCTTATTATTATAAACTATTACAAAATAATGTACAGTAAATTTTATTTTTAAAAAAAATATCTACTAATAAGTTAAATTAGTAGATACTTAATACATTTTAATTATGAATTTAATTAGATATTCCGTTTTTGTTAAGTTAGGACTAATAACTAGTAAAGGAATATTTATAAATTTATGAGAAAGTATGTTTATTATGTTTTTTTGGTATAGAAACATTAGTTTTTGGTGTAGAAGCATTAGTTTGTGTTTTATTAAAAACATGTGTTGGTTTAACTGAATGATTATTCTCTTGAGTAAAATGAGAATGTTTTTTGTGTTGATGTAATTTATTATTACATTTATTAAACAAATGTTTAATCAAATGTAAGGGATTTACTATACAGTGATGATGATGACATAAAATATCAACAATATTAGTTAATAAATAATTAACATTTTTATTAGCTTCCAAATTATATTGGATAGGTTTTTCTAAAATGCTATAAAAGGTAGGAATAATATTATTATAATTAGCGATATCTCTTTCCTGTAAATATGTTAACATTTCCAAAACTTTTTTATTATTTACTAAATCATTATTACTTTTAAACTTTCTATTCTTGATAATGCTATGATAAGAATTTGGAACACATAAACAATATTTTATTTTCCTTGATGATTTTATTTTCTTTTTTCTTAATTTCAGAAAAAATATTATTATAAAACCAATTAAAAAAATAATACTCATGATAATAATTAAAATAACTATTAACTTCATATATTGCTCCCTAATTTTATTTTTAATTAATAAGTATTAATTTAACATTTTATTTTATAAAATAAAATACTTTTTATTAAAAATAATAACGTTTAGCAGAACCTATCTTTCTTTCAACTAAACTAAATAAGATAAAGATAAAAATAAATCTTAAAATTTCAATACCAAGTAAAATAAATAATATAATTACTGAATGATTATTAAAATTAAGAATATTATTATCATATTCATCAGGTCTTGGTAGGTTAGGACTAAAATAAAGTACTACTAAAGTTAAAGCAAAAGATAAAGTAGCAATAATCGCATTTAAGGGTACTATTACTAGACCAGCACTTATTTTTTTGATAGTATCTACTTTTAAATTTTTACTTTTATTGCACAATTTAAAAAGATAGTAGTAAATAAAATAAAAAGAAACAATAAATAAAATATTAGCAATATTATCAAAGAAAATTTGAATTGGTGGATGATCACTATCTGCTAATAAATGTAATCAAGGTTCGATAATACCAATTGCTAATGTATAATATAAACCAATAATTGGTAAAGCAAAAGCAATAATTAATGAATCAAAAATTCTTAATGGTAAAATTACTCCCATAAACTGAATAGGTATTTCAATTAATGAAGAAGCAACAGCTAATCCCAATAAAATTCCTGTCAAAGTAATATTAAAAATTTGTTGTTTTGAATTAATCTTTATTTTTTTCTTTGTTTTTATATCTACTTTTTCTTTTTCTTGGTCAACACTTTTAACTCTCATTATAACTTCTCCTTTTTAAAATAGGTATTTAATTAAATAAATACTTATTTATAAAAATTATAAATTACTTTTAATTAAAAAACAAGACATTTATTAAATTTTTATAAAAACTATTAATACTACTCTAATTTAGAAAATTAATTAACAATGAAAATATCATAATAATAATTTGATAAATAATTTTTATTACAATAAAAATAACAAAAACTAAAAAATAAATTATAATATTAATCATTAATTTAAACAGTGTTAAATCCTTATATAGATATTTTTCTGTATTAGGATTTTTATTAAATTAATATTGAAAAAGAAAAGGAAGATTAAAAGATGGCAAAAAAATATACACTCGAAATAAAAGAAAAAGTATTACAATATTTACAAGATGGTAAAAGTTATGATGAAATCAAAAAAGAAACTGGCATTTCAAAAACAACAATTTGAATTTGAAAACAAAAAGCAAGAAAGAATGAACTTAAAACAAAACATTCAGTCAACTCAACTCCAAAAGATATATTAGAAGAAGCTATCAATATTGCGGAAATAAATTGTGATAATAATGAGAATCAAAATTATAAAGAAGAATTTTTAAATCAACAACAAGCAATAAATTTATTATCAGTAAATATTAACAAACAAATAGAAAACAACTATTTTGATAATTCAGAAGAAGATAGTGATTCAGAACGATTAGTAATTGATGAAGATTATAAAGAAGAAGTAAATATTTGAAGACCTTGAGAAGAATCAGAAATAAAACAAAATAATGAAGAATCTTTAGTAATAGAAATAAAAAAAGATCAATTAAAATATATTATTTAAATATTAAAATGTTGTACTAAAATTTGTACTGGCCTAACTAATAATAAATATAAAAACAAAACTGAAGTAAATTTAATTAAATTAAATGGTACAAATACAATTCAAATCTTATCTTTAAGATCAGCAGCACCATACATGTCTAAAATAAAAGCTCAATTATAAAAAGCACTAATTAATGATACTAAAATACAAGTAATAACACTTGTTGGTATTTCAATAATCATTAATCGTTTTCAAGAATTATTAGATTGCGTTTTTCAAAATGGTAATTGCTTAAATAATAATTTAAAACTACTATATAATAACAATAAAGTAATAGTATTTAACATATAAGCAAATTCACCAATTGGTTCAGCATTACCAGAAGGAAAATGAGGTAAGATTAAACTTAGTCAAGGAACAATAATGGCAATTAACAAACTATAAGGAAGTTTAATAATTAACAATGCAATTAAATTAATAGTATTACCAAAATCAATTTTTAAAAAAGGTAAAAAAATAAGTGGTGTTTCTAATAAGGTCATTAATGTCGTAACTGCTAATAAACTACTAACTACTGCTATTCTATGGGTAGTTAGTTTTAAAGAATTATTCATATTACTTTTAAATTGTTGTCACTTTTTCTCATATTTTAAACTCATCTTTTACTCCTTAAAATACATTTATTATTTTAATTATATATAAAAAAACGTTTATTTATTATATAATAAAATTAATTTTTAAAAGGAGATGAAGTATTAATGAATAAAAGCGAAAATAACATTGTGCAAATGGTAGTTGAAATTCCCAAAGGATCAAGTAATAAATATGAATATGATTGAAAATCTAAAACTATGATATTAGATCGTGTTCTTTATGGTGCTAATTTTTATCCCGGTGAATATGGATATATTCCTGAAACTTTAGATTACGATGGTGATCCTTTAGATATTATTAGTTTAATTACTTATCCAACTTTCCCTGGTTGCTTAGTAGAAGTTAGAATTTTAGGAATGATTAAAATGATTGACGGTGGTGAAGTTGATACTAAATTATTTGGTGTTGTTAATTCTGATCCACGCTTTAATGAGTATCAAGATCTAAAAGATGTACCACAACATTTACGTGATGAAATTGTTAATTTCTTTCTACAATATAAAGAATTACAAAAAAAGAAAGTCATAATTGAAGGTTGAGGTAACTTAAAAGAAGCATTAACTGAACTTACAACATGTAAAAATATGTTTAAACAATATCAAAATGAAATGAATAATTTACCAAAAGCACAATTAGTGTCATTATTAAACAAAAAATAAAGAAAAAATTTAATATATTAAAAATATATTAAATCATTTATCATTAAATACAACTAAATAAAATTAAATAGATGAACAACTGTTCATAAAAGGGAATTAAGTAATCTTAAGCTGCCCCAGCAACTGTGATACTGATAAAAGTTACATAATCCATTGAAATCAAAGATTTTGAGAAGGGTAACAAGTAAAATGAAGTTAAGCCAGTAGACCTATCTATTTAATACTACTAAACTAATCTCTGGGTGCAGATAACAGTTATATAATTTTAATTGATGTTTTATCTCCGATTAGTATAACTAAACCACCTTTATGAGGTGGTTTTAAATTTAAAAAATAAAGAAAGCCGAGAACAAATATGAGTAACCATGTCCAAAAATTAATTCGTATCTTGATTATTCCTTCATATGCAGCACTGGTCTTTGCTTTAAAAGAAGTACTAGCAATATTACCAAATATTGAAGTTGTAACTTTCCTATTAGCATTTTCAGCATTAGTTTTTCCATTATATATGTCAATTACTATTCCTTTAATTTTTGCTTCATTAGAAATTCTACTTTACGGTGGTAATAGTTGAATATTTTTATATTTTAGTATATGACCAATATTGGTAATAATAATTTGAATATTTCATCATTTAATTAAAAAGCATTGATGAATTTTTGTAATTATTACAAGTTTATGAGGTTTTACTTTTGGTACATTTGATGCTCTAATTCATTTAATATTATTTGGTAAATCCAGTTTTTATCTTTACTGATTATCTGGATTAAGTTTTGATGCTATTCATGGCATTGGTAACTTTATGTTTAGTAGTTTTCTGTATAAACCAATTATCAGTATTTGAAATAAATATTTACAATATTATATTATTATTGATAATAATATTATTGAAGAACGCAATGATGAACAAACATCAAATAATGAAATATTAGTTGAACCATAAAACTAAATTTATATTTAAATCATTAACTATTCATATAATATTATTTATATCATTAAACTGATGATGAAAAGTGTTTATTTCAATCTCTTATTGAATCTTTTTCTTCTAAATTAAATGAATTTATATATTTTTTCAAATCATCTTCTTTTGCAAATAATTCTTTAAGATCTTCTTGTAATAAGTTTTGCTCATTAATTAATATTTGCATATTAGTTTTCACTATATCATATTTTTCTTTTAAATTTTCTTTTTCCCTATTGGTTTTTATAAATTCATTTTTATTTTCATATAGTTCTTTTTCTGTTATTTTATTTCAATCATAAAAATCTAAAGTAATACATTTAATATAAAAATTAATTCTTGGATTTATTTTCTTTGTATTTAAATTAATAATAGATTTTCTTAATTTAGAACTTTTTGACTGTAAAGTTAAAAGTTCTTTTTCTAATTTCTTTAATTCTATTTTAAAATCAAGTATTTTAGGTAATAACTCAATATAATATTTTTTTATTTTTTGATCAATTTCTTTTTCAAATATCTTAAATTTTTGCTTAGCTAAAATTTCTTCTTTTTGTTTACTTTGAAATGTTTCTTGTTCTGGTTGTTGTTTTTTTAAATTTTCTTTCCATACTTTATTAGTTTTTTCTTCATATTCTTTTTGTTTAACTAAAACATTACGCGCTTCACTTAATTTTTGAAAATTAATAGTTGCTTCTGGATTATTAGTATTTTTATCTGGATGTAATTTTAAAGATAAACGTCTAAAAGATGCATTAATTTCAGGAATTGTTGCACCAATAGATAAACCTAATAATTCATAATATTGTTCCATTTTTAGTTTTTTTCCTTTTTAATAAGCATTATATATTCATAAATAATGGTTATATTTATGGTAAGTTTTGTACATGATCATTTACTGGTGTTTGACTAGTTAATTCTAAAGCATTAATTTCTTGAACAAATTTAGAACAAGAAAATTCTTTATCTTGTGAAGTGTTTTTTATACTATTTTTTTTATCATTAATATTTTTTCATAATTCAGTTAATTTAATTAAATTATTTAACTCATCATTTATTTTTTTTCTTTCTAAACTAATATTTTCAAATATTATTTTTAAATCTGTTCGTTCATTAGTTTTTTCTTGTATTTCCTTTTTATTTTTATTTAGTTTTTTTTCTATTCTTTTATTTGTATTAACAGAACCACAACTAAGCATTCAAAAAATAAAATTTTTAAAATTGCCGATTTTTTGCTTTTCCAAAGAAACATTTTCTTCTAATAAACTAGTTATTTTAAAAATAGCATCAGTAATTACATCAATATAATTTGATAATATTATGGTTCTTTTTTCAACTTCTTTATCTAATACTTTAATTTTTTCATTAAATACTTGAATTTGTTCAATTGTGAGTGCTTGGATTTGATCATCATGAAATCATGAAATTTGAATTGGTGGTATTGCTGCTATTTGTTCTTTTGTGAAGTGTGGTATTTGCTCTGCTGTAAATGGTTGTTTTCATGTAAAATTTTTTATTTGTTTTGTTGTAAAACTTGGTATTTGTTCTTTTGTGAAGTGTGGTATTTGTTCGCTTGTAAATGCGGGTATTTGCTCAGTTGTTAGTCAAGTAATTTGTCAATCTGTAAATCAGGGTATTTGTTTTTTTCTAAAATAACTAATTTGTTCTTTTGTGAAGTGTGGTATTTGTGCTTCTGCAAATTCTTGTATTTGATCTTCTCTCAATGCTTTAATTTGTTGTTGTATAAATGCTGGTATTTGTTCGCTTGTGAGTGCTGGTATTTGTTTTTTGGTTAATGCTTTTATTTGTATTTCTGTAAATGCTGCTATTTGTTCTACAATTCCTTTTTTAGTTTCCTTAGAAACAGAAACTGTTTCTGCTTCATTTTGTAATTTTATTAATTTATCTTTTTTTTTTTGTAATTTTTCTTGTCCAATTTCTATTTTTGATTTTAACTCATTACTAGATGTTTGTGTTTTACTTTCTTGCTGTTCCATAAGTTCATCTCCTTTTTAACATAAAAACCCATTTGCTTTAAAATTAAAACAATGGGTTTAAAAACATTATAAATTCATTATATGCCTTTCTAAGTGAAAATCAATTAAAAACATAATAAACTTCCTTTTTTAAATTTTTACTAGAATAAAATTTTTATTAAATAATATCTTTACTCCATAAATGCTCATAACTTATATTTTCTAAAACTTAATAATCAAGTAATAATATAAGCACTAATATAAACAATAATATTAATACCAAAAGCTAATAAAAAATATCATCAACGAAAAATAATTGGATAAATAACATGACTAAAAGTAATTAACTGCTGTGCTAAAATATTAATCAATATTGGAGTAATAAAAATACTAAAAACTGAAAAAATTAAAATTAAAGGGACAACGATTATAATAAAATTGTAAGATACTTCCATAGTATTATATCCCAATACTTTTAAAATATTAATCAATATTCAATTATCACGAACTAAAATATTAGTAACCAAAGTCATAATCATAAATGATAATATAATACTACAAATTGCAAAAAAACCAATAAGTAATTGAATACTTATTTCATTATTTTCTAATGCTGCTTTTTCATTACCAATTGGAACAATACCACTCAAAGAACTAACAAAACCACTAGAATTAATGTAGTCAGTATTCAAAATTTTAGTTAAATCAAGATTATAATTATTTTCAGTATTAATAAAAGTTAAGTAATGTCGTAACTCATTATCATTAAATTTACTCATTTTGGCATTATTAATTAATAATCCTGTATTTTCATTAATAGCACTATTTAAAAGTGATTGTGATACTAATAATGTTGATATTCCTAAATTCCTAAAGCCATCATAAATAATACCAATTAAATATTTTTTATTACCATTAAAATCAAAATATGGATATAAAATAGCTTTACCAATATTGTTACCATTACCAGTACTAGTATTGGATGCTGGGGCATTAGATGCTACAATCGGTAAAAAGGTAACATTTGGGGCATTAGTACTAGTAATATGCAATTGTTTTTTTATATTGTTAACATTTTTAGTAAATTCTTTATCTAATCAAAAATCAGAAGTGTTCATTGTATCACTGTTCATATTAATAAATTTTTTAAATTTACTATTAATTAAATTAGGTTTAATAAAATTATTACTATTTGCATTAATACCATAGATAGTTTGTCTTATTGTAACTTCATTACTAAAGCATGAATCATTAAAAGTTTGAGTTACACTATCATAAGTATTACCAATAGCATTATTATGACTAAAATCCAAATCATAAGAATCTTCAATATTCAATTTAATAAAAGGTAACTCATTTTGTTCTTGATAAGGAATAATACCAAAGCTAATTAATAAATCATTATTATTACCACTTTCATTTGTTAAATAATTAATAATATTTATTTGTTTTGTTCACTGTTTTTTAAATGTTTGTGGTAATAAATTTCATGTTGTTGATTTTTCAAAATTTTTACGCATCTTTAATAAATCGCTACCCAAAATATATTTATTACGTAAATCGCGAATAACGGGTGCTGGATTATTAGGATTTATTAAATATGAATCAATAGCATCTTGTAAATATTGTTTAAGTGATACTCCTGATTCTATTTGTGAAACTGGAGCAATGTTATAAAGCAACTGCTTGTTATTATTAATAAAATTATTTTCAATGTCTTCATAATGATAACTATTTAAATAATTAAAATTAATTCCTTCAAATTGTAATGATAACATATCATTAACTAAACCACTAGCTGCAATTGAAAATAGCATTAATGTGGCAGCAAAAATACTAACTATACTAATGATAACTAATTTACCAAAACTACGCATGCTAATAGTTATTGCCAATTTATTATGATAACTAATATCACCAATAACTTTAACACTAATAAAATTAAAAATTTTGCTAATATTTAAATGATGATATTTTTTAAAATTTTTACTACTAATTAAGTCAAGTGGTTTTTTTTGTAAAAATAAATAAACTATAAAAAAACTAATAATTACTAATAACAATAAAGGAACAGTTACCACAATAATTGTCATATGCACATTTATATATCATCCATAGTTAATTAACGCTAAATACAAGTTATGACTATTAATAAGAATATGACTAATAAATACTGATATTAAAACACCAATAATAGCAAAAATAAATAAAGGTCAAATAATAGCTAAAACCAAAGAAATTGTTAATTGTCAATTTTTATAACCCAATGCTTTTAAAATTCCAATTAATTTATGATTATGATGAATCATCTTTCATACTACCATTAAAATAATAACACTAGTGACAGTAAAAATTAATGTTAAAAATATTATACCGACATTTTGTGTCAAATTAATTCGCTCATTTAAGAAAAAAATAGCATTTTCATTATAAGGTCTTCATAAATAATCATCATTTGTTAAAATACTAGCAACATTAGCAAAATTTATACCATTAGTAAGATTTTGATAATGGTGACCATATGCTAATTGATTATGTAATATATTATATAATCATGGATTTAAACTACGTTCAGGATAAACTGGATTAAAACTATTTTTTTGTTTATTTTTATCAATAAAACCCTTAAAATCATTATTGATATTAGTCATTGTATTACTATTAACAAAAGCAACTGTTTTATTTTTTGGATCCATCAATCCACTAATATTATTAGCAATAAAAGCACTATTACGACTAGTAACAAATCCTCTAACAGTAAAAGTACGATTAACAATATTATACTTATCACCAATTTTTAAATTATTATTATTAGCAAATTGTTCATAAATTAAAATTTCATTATCTTGTAATGGTAACTCTTCTAAACTTTGTTTATAATTACCTACTAAAATTGGTGGATCAATAATATTTTTAGGAACTGTTTGTGTAAATAGAAAAGATTTACCGGTCATTAATAAATCATTAACTAAAGTATATTGATTTCATTCAATATTTTGAAATAACATGCCATTAATAATTAAAAAATATAGTTGTGATTGCAAAGAAATATCAATTGTATTATATTCATGATTAGCGTATGATATTTTATGATAAATTTCATCTTGATAAATTTTTAATGCTTTATCATTTAAAATAAAATAGTTTACTTGATTAATATTTGTCTTTCCATCATAAACATAACTATTAATTAAATTACGCATTGCATTTTTATATTCTTCAGAAGAATTATAACCTTGATGATAATCATTAGGAACTAATAGTTTAAAATCAACATAATGATGATGATATTTAGTAGATATGTTATTTCCGATTTGTAAATAATTATTAGCATGAGAATCACTTAAATCACTACTACCATTAAAAATAAAACGATAAGTATCGCTATTAGCATTAACTAAAACAATTTGAAAAGTTGCATGATTTAATTTAAAAGTATCAATACTATCATCTTGTTTATAATATGACATATTTTCCAATCATAATCCTAAATGTGTTTTATAATAATTATATTCTTTTTCAAAACTATTTTTTTCAATTGGTAATTCATTTAATTCTTGAAAATTAGTATTTTGACTAATATCATTTAAATATTGATTTTTTACATATTGATCAGAAAATTGAATGCTTAAAAAAGTTATAATCATAATCATAACTAAAAAGCCTAACCCTAAAACTTGAATAATATTTTTTCTTTGTTCACGCAAATAATTGAAAAATATTTTTACCATATTCCACTAACCCCAGTTGATACTTCAAGTTAATTTTATCAATTTAAAAATATTTTTTAAAATTAAAACATTTTAATGTGTAATTTTTTATTTTAAGCAATAAACCAGATTATATATTATTTAGTTAATGTCATTAATTGTTTATTATTAACGTTTAACTTTCAAGTAATAATGTATGAGACTAAATAAATTAAAATATTTATACTAATCATCAATGCAAAATATCATCAACGAAAAACAATAGGAAATGCGATTTTTGCAAAAGTTGCTAATAAATTAGAAAGTACCATTACTAAAGAAGGAACAATAAAAACAGCAACCAAACTACTCATTACCAATGCAGGTATTATTACCAGAAAGAAATTATAAGAAACTTCTAATGCAGTATAACCTAAACTTCGTAAAATATTAATTAATATTAAATTATCACGAACACTAATATTAGTAACAATAATAATAATCATTAGTGATAATGTAACACTAAAAATACCAAAAAATGAAATTATTATTTGTAAACTATATTGATTATTCTTCATAATACTACGTAAATTACTAATATCATACACCGATGATAATGAAGTACTAATACCTTTACTTTCCAAATATCCTGAGTGTGAAATTTGTGCTAAATCAATATTATAATCATTTTTATTACTAATAATTGGTAAGTAATGTTTAAACTCATTATCAGTAAATTTGCTTAATTTACTATTAGCAAAATTATTTTCTAATAAATCACTTTTACTACCAAATAAAATCTCATTAAGTCAAAGTTTGGGCATTACTATTATTTTTGGATCTAATTTATTAATATAATCATAAGCAACACCAATTATATATTTTGTTTGATTATCTAATCCTTTATACCTATAAATAACACTATTATTAAGTTGTTCTCCACCATTATAAACATTAACAACCGAAGGTAAAGCAGAAGTAGCCATTGGAATAAATTGAACAGCACTACTATCTGGATTTTTAATTCCTAATTTTTGAATTAAATGATTACGAATATTAATAAATTGTTTATCTTGCCAATTATTAGAAACTTCCATATCAGTTAAATTTAATTTACTAAAAGTAGAGAAATCACTTATACTAAAATTTAGAGATAAAAAATCACTTAAACTATCATCAATACCATAAGCAGTTCTTGGTGCACTTCAATTTTTAAAAGATTCTTTTGATAAGGTTTGTGTATCATTATCAAAAACAGCACCACGCTGATTAGGAAGTAACAGATTAGCCTTATCAAGTTCTAATTGTGTGTATGGTACTTCATACTGTTCATCATAAGGAATTAAACCAAAACTTATCAATAAATCAGTATTGTTTTTACCATTATTATTGGTTAAATAATTAAATAATATTTTATTTTTTTCTAAAAAATTCTTAATTATTGATGGAATCTTTGATGGATTAGCATCAATTCATTGTTTTATTTTTAATAATTCACTACCCATAATATAACGATTTTGAACATTAATTACAATTGATTTATTAGGATTAAGAGGATCAAATTGTTTAATTGCCGCTAATAATTCTGGATATAATGAAATTTTACTTTTAATATTATCAACACTATTAAATTGATACATTAATTTATTTTCGTTATTAATAAAGTTAGTTTTAATATTATCATCAAATTGATAACCATTTTGATAATTAAAATTAGTTCCCGCAAATTGTGAACCTAACATATTATTAACTAAACCACTAGCAGCAAGCGCAAAGAATACTAATGTTGCAGCAAAAATACTAGTAAAACACATAATTAATGTTTTACCAAAACTACGTAGTGAAGTAGTAACGGCCAACTTATTACGATAACTAAATCTACCAATCACATATCTTGCAATAAAAGTAAAAATTGAACTAATATTTATTTTATATTTTTGTTTTGAAATATTATTAGTAATTAAATCTAAGGGTTTATTTCTTAATAAGAATAATACCATTAAAAAACTAATGAAAGTTAAACTAATGATTGGAATAACAAGTAATAAAATAGCAGTAACAATATTAAAATACCAACCATAACTAATTAAGGCAACAGTACTAATATTAGTAATATAAATTAAATAATGCGCAACTGGAATCGAAATTAAAACACCAATAATAGCAAAAATAAATAAAGGAGCAATAATTGAAATTACTAATGATATACTTAATTGTCAACTTTTATATCCTGTTGCTTTTAAAATTCCAATTAATTTTTTATTACGATCAATCATTTTAAAAGTAATAATAAAAATAATAATAGTAGTCACAATAAAAATTAAAATTAAAAATAAACTAGAAATCTCTTCAATAACATTAATTCTATTATTAATGGAACTAAAAGATCATTCTTGCATACTAGTATAAAATCTAGGATTATTGATATTTAAAGGTGAAACTATTTTATTATATTCAATACCATTATTATAATATTTTGTACTTGCTATATCAGTAGGCGTTTTATAAGTTGCATGAAGATAATTATAAATTCATTCATTATTTATTTGTGAATCAATATTTTTAGCCAAGTCAGGATTAATACCTAAAAAAAAATCATCAATATTACTGCTAAATGCCTTTAAATCAGATTCAACTTTGTGCATCGTATTACCATTAGTAAAAGCAACAGTATTATTTTTTAAATCAAGTGAATTACCAAAATAACGACCAACAAATGCTGCTAATGAGCTTGTAGCATAACCACGAATAATAAACGTTTGTCCAGCAATTACATAATTTTGACCAATATGTAAATTATTTAGTTCAGCAAAATGTTTGTAAATTAAAATTTCATTATCTTGTAATGGTTTTTCTGTTAAACTTGGGCCACCATCTTTGACAATAATTGCTTTATTAACAATATATTCAGGTCCTGTTTCAATAAAAGCAAAATTTTTACTAGTAATTAATAAATCACGGACCATAACAGCATGTTGTCATTCAATATCTTTATATAACATTCCCATTGACATTATTTCATATAACTTAGCTTCATTTTTAATATCTATTTCACTATAGTTTCGATTAGCATATGACAATTGTCCCTTAAAATTATCATTATAAAACTGTAAAGCAGCTTCACTAGTAATCATAAAATTTGTTGCATTTTCTGGATTTTTTTCTGGATGTAATGGATCATATAGATATTGATTTAGAATATTAGCATATTGTTCTATCGTTGCTTTATGAGTATCATAAGATGGATAATTAATAGGAATATTAATTTTAAAATCAATATATTTATGGCTAGTATCATTAAAAAGACTATCACCAATAGCAAAATATTCTTTACTATTAGCGAGTCCTCCATAAAAAGTAAAACGATATATATCAGGTCTAGTAGCATCTGGTATTGTTAACTGAAAAGTAGCTTTTGCCATCTTTTCTTTATCAATAGTATTATCTTTTTGATAATAATTAATATTATTTAAATAAGAACCATTTTTATCTTTTTCATTATATTTTCCATCAAAATTAACATATTCCACTGGTGAAAAAAATGTATATTGGTTAAATTCATTATGAGCAATATCGTTAACATATTGTTCAAATAAATAATTATTAGAAAAATTTAATGATAAAAAGGCAATAATCATAATCATTACTAAAAAACCTAAACCAAACATTTGTAATAAATTGTTTTTTTGTTCACGAATATAATTACGTAATAATTTAAACATGATTATCCCTTCTTATGATCACTTATTAATAAATTAGATTTTGACAGTTTTGCTAAAGCTGACTTTGCTGCTTCTTGCTCAGCTTTCTTTTTATTTGTTCCTACTCCTTTCCCCATTAGTATTTTATTATCTAAATACACATGAACAATAAAATAAGTAATATTATCTTTTTTAATTTGTTCCATAGTTTTATAATTAATAGGATCTCTTTTTTCTGCCTGTACTAATTCTTGTAATTTAGTTTTATAATCAATAATTGTTTCTAACTGATTAGTTTTAATTAATTCAAATAAAGTTAAATCTAAGATTTTTTTAACGGCACTATTTCCTAAATCAAGATATACTGCAGCAAGAAATGATTCAAAAACATCTGATAAAATACTTTCGCGTTGTTGCCCACCTGTATTTTTTTCACCATTTCCCAAAAATAAATAATCTTGTAATCCTAGAGCAATTGCCACTGCTGCCAATGTTTCTTGTCTAACTGCTTTACTACGTAAACTTGTTAATTGTCCCTCATCTTTATTTGGAAATAAGTGCCAAATGTAAGTTGAAATATTTTCCCCTAAAATCGAATCACCCAAAAATTCTAATCGCTCATATGAATAATCTAAATTATGTTCGTTTGAAAAAGAACGATGAGTAAACGCTTCACGATAATTACGATTAGATTTAATTTTTTCTAAAATACTCGATTTTAAAATATGTTCAATATTAATCATATTTTTCTCCTTAATACTTATTTATAAATTATAATTCTTGAATTTGTTTAGCTATTTTATTAGTAACATCTTGCTCAATAGCACGAATTAAAAGTTTTAAAGTACTATAATAAGATTTTTTATCACTAGATCCATGTGCTTTAAAAGCAATGCCATTAATACCTATTAATTGAGCACCACCTGTATTCTTATAATCAAAAGTCTTTTTAATATTTTTAAAAATACCAATTGACATTAAACCTAAAAATTTAGTTCATAAATTTTTTTTATAACCATTTTTAATTAATGTAAATAATAATGATGCCATGCCTTCAACTGATTTTAAAACAATATTACCTGAATAACCATCACAAATAATAATATCAACATCACCACTTAAAACATTTCGTGGTTCAATATTACCGTGAAAATTTAAAAAACTTAACTTTTCATTTTTTTGTGTTAATTGTTTTAGTTTAGCATATGTTGCTTTAGTTACTTCTGGACCTTTGCTTTCTTCAATGCCAATATTTAATAAACCAATTTTAGGACGTGAAATATTTTGAATAGTTTGACAATAAATATGACCCATTAATGCAAAATTAATTAATTCATCAACAGTGTTTTCAATATTTGCTCCAACATCCAATAATACTACTTGTCGATCTTTTATTAAAGTAGGCATAATTGGCATGAATGCCGGACGTTTAATGCCTTTGATTTCGCCTAATAAAAAATGACAAGCACCAAGATAGGCAGCAGTTGAACCCGAAGTTAGAATCCCATCTGCTTTTTTATTTTTAACTAACTGAATGGCTTGATTCATAGAAGAATCAGTCATTCTAATACCAGCGAGTGGACCATCATTCATAGTTATTACTTGGGTTGTTGCTAGTATTGTTATTCTTGATGATAATGGCTTATTTTTTAATAAAATCTGCAAGTTTCCATTAATTTGTTTTTCATCACCAACTAAACAAATTTCAACGTTTTTGAATTCTTTAATAACTTCTAACGCTGCAGCAATAGCGGGCAAACTACCATGGTCTGAACCCATTACATCAAAAGCAATTTTCATAGTTCCTCCTAAAAACAAAAAATAATTTAAGAAACCTTAAATAATATTATATTATATTATTGATAGTTTAATTATACGTTAATTTTTTTAATTCCTTAAGATTAACAATCCAACTAATACTGCATTTATTTATTTTAAATATGAATATTTCATTATTTGCTAGTAAAAAGTTAAAAAACAATTTATCTCTAATTATTTTGATATTGATTTTCTAAATAATTGTTTTTATTTACACCAGTTTTTTTTAAAGACCAAAACCCTTTTATTTATTTTATTAATAAAAAAAACTTTAAAAGCAAAAAACTAATATAAATATAAAAATATCTTATCATAATTTTACTAAAATCAAAAATAATCAAAGAATTAAAAAAATATTAAAACATTTAATAGTGTTTATTTTTATTTATAAAATAAACACTATTAATTTGATTATTATTCATAAAAAATAAAAATAAAGTTAATTAAAAATAATTTTTATGTCAATATCGAGTGAAAATTTCCCAAAATACTTATCAAAAAAACTAAATTATTTTGGGAAATTTAAACTATTTCAGTAAAATACACAAATTTTAAATAATCCTGAAAATTTTAGTTTCTATTTTTTATAATATAGAAATATTTAATATTTAAAAATTTATTAATTATAATATTAGACATATTCCATAATTAAATTTAATCAATTGTCAATAATACTTTTTATAAATTTTTTAGTGTTATTAATTATAAAAGTTAATATTTTCCGAAAAAATAGTTTAAAAATAAGTTTCTATTTCGAAAATAAAAAAATGTTAATAATATTTTTATATTAACTTGATAATAATTTCAATTTTAAAAAATATATTTTTGATTTTTTTTATTTTAATGGTTTTATTTTATTAAAAATTTTACAAAGTAAGTTAAATCTTAAGTACATAAGTCTAAATTTACTTTTTCTACATTTATTTACTAAAATTTTGAATCTTTTTAATCAAGCAAAAACATGTTCAACTTTGATTCTAATTTTAGATACAATCTTATTATATTTTCTTTCTTGTTTAGTTAATTTTTTATTTTTACTTTTTTTAATTGGTATTATTGTATTTTCATAAATATTTTGTATACCTTGATATCCTAAATCACCAATAATTATTGTATTTTTAGAAAATACAAGATTTGAATTTTTTAATATTTGAAAATCATGCACTTTGCCATTATCAGCAAAAATATCAACAATATTTTTATTAAAAAAATCATATACAATTTGAAATTTTATAGAATACATTCAACTTTTACCAGAAAAATATTCTAACTGTAGTTTTTTTTAGTTGGTCTTTCAATTTCAATCTCAGTTGAATCAATTAAATAAAATTGAAATTCATTTAAATTTTCTTGTTTTTTATCATTTTTTGATTTATATTTTTCTTTTAAAAATTGATAATCTCTATCATTACTAAGTTTATTTTCAACTCAAGTAATATTTCGAAAACAGCTTGAAGGACTCATTTTATATTTAATACTCATTTGAAAAAAAGTATAATATTCTTTTCAATATTCAAGTGTCATCATCAATCTTTCTTCAACTGAAAGTTTATTTTTTCGACCTTTAGTTTTTTCTAATTTTTCTATTTCAATTAATTTTTCTAACATTTCATTAAAATGAAAATGTTTTATACCAAAATATCTATAAAATTTATCATTTTTTAATTTTTTTAAATTTTCAAAAGCCATATTTATCAACACCTTATTAATTCATTAATAAAATAAATTATAAAATTATTACTTGATTTTTCAAAAAAATAATTACGGAATATGTCTATTGTTAAAAACTAAATATAGTTTTTAACCCATTGTTTTATTTTTAAACAAATAGGTTTTTATTTTGAAAGGATAGTTTATATGGAGACCAATTCATGAAATGATAGTATGCTATCGGTAATTATTAATAACATAACTACTTTACCATCGGTAATCTCAACTCCTGTATCAAAAATATTCAATAAAATAACAACAACTGAAATGACAAATTTCAATAATCAAACTAATAATGCTAATAATACTAGTACTGAACTTTTTGAAACAAAAAAAGATATATGAACAAATATTAAAAATTATTTAACTAATTTTTATGAGTCAGATTATTTTTGACCAACAACAGGTTTTATTGGTTATGGATTAATTACAACATCAATTATTATTGGTTATTGTATTTATAATTGTAAAATAAATAACAATAAAAAAAACTTATTAAAAGAACTTGAAAAAGAAGAAATAAATTCAATGGAGTTGACAAATCAACCTTCAACTAGTGGATATAATAATCGTGCTTTTTTTGCGTAAATTTTTTCAATTAACAATGAAAGTTCTTTTTTTCTAGTATTTTATAAAATACTAGAAAAAAATAAAAAAAGAGTTACTAATGCTCTTGGATTTCAAAAAGACAAATCAAAAGTAAACAGTGAAGCTTCAACAAGCAAAAGTCAAAGTTCTAGTAGAAAATCACAAAAAAATGTAAAAGAGGAAGATATTGAATTTGTAATCTCTTTATATCTTTAAAATCAATTTTAAAGCACCAAATTTGCTTATATACAAACATTTTAAAAATTTATATGGTTTAGTATTCAAAAAATGTAAATCTTATATAACTTTAATTAGGAATTATTGATATCCATATCTTCAAGGATGATTTTTATTGGGTATATAAACTTTTTTAGTTTTTATCAAGTTGTCTTTAATAATTGGTTTTAGTGCTATTTCTTTTAGTTCATATATTTGATTATTGTAACTAAGATATAATTCATTAATAAACGATTTAAGTACAATTACATCAATTCGAGATTGTATGTATTGAACTTTGTTATTTTTATAAGGAAAATATTTTTTACCATAATATGTTATAGTTGAACCACTATCTGTTTTTCTTTTAGAAAATCTTGAAAGATAAATATTTATTTCTTCTTGTGTAGGAGCTTTAACCATAGCAGATTTATTATCATCAATAGGAAAGGCAAACTGTTTATTAAAAACGTTTATGTACATTTTGAGAAATTGATTAGCTTCATCTAATGTTTTAATTTTATTAAGTCGTAATTCACTAATTAATCGACTTTGAAGTGTTCCAAATAAACGTTCAATTCTACCTTTAGCTTGTGGAATTGAAGTTCTAATTATTTCAACACCCAAATCATTACAGCATTTTTGGAATTGAGTATAAGTGTCATTTTCTGTGTTTATTTTACCTGAATCAATTTTTTTCTTATATCCAAAAACTGTTCTATTATCAGTATAAAATGTTTTTGGTATGCCATAATTAGTTAAAATTTGATAAAAAACATTATAATAACCATCTAATGTTTCTTGATGATCAAATCATAGTCCAACAATATTTCCTGTAGCATCATCAATTGCAGCATGTAAAAATGATTTTGGTTTATCGTTACCAAATCAATGATGATTACTTGCATCCATTTGAATTAATTCACCAAAATTTGTTCTTCGATTTCTTGTTGGATGTAAGTTATTTTTTTTATTTTTATGTCTTTTTGGTGAAGTAATTTTTTCTTTGATTAATATAGTATAAAGTGTGCTATATGAAATTTTAATTTTTTCTTCATTCATTAATTTCTCATGAAAATGTTGAAAATTAAAATTATAATATTTTGTTTTATACAAGTTGATAATCTTAATTTTGATTTCAAAATTTGTTGCCTTATTAGAAATTGTATTGCGAGATTTATGAATAAAACCAACTTTACCTTCTCTATTAAAAATTTGAATTAATTGGTTAATTCTTCTAATAGTTAGATTAAGTTTATTCTTGGCTTGATGTTTAGATAATTTATTAATAATAATATCATTTATAATTTTGTACTTATATTTTTCTTTCATAGTCATGCTTCTTTCCAGTTTTATCACCAAGTATATTTAACTTCACTTTTAGGAAATTTTTACTCGATAACTAATAGGAAATTATCACTAAATAATGACATTAAAAATAATTTTTATTGTATTTTATTTTAAAAACTTTAGAATTTAGTTACTTCTTATTATATATCTAAGAAGGCATTGGGGAAAAATTAATAACACAACTAAAAACTTTACTTATAAACAGTAATTTTTTGGATATGATTTTGAAATACTTATAAATTTTTGTAGTAAAACTAATTCAAAAAAATTAATACTACTACTTTTGAGGATCTTGTTAAAAGAATATGATCCTTTTTAAAATATATACTTACTGTTATTAATAACAAATTAACATTATATTAAATAAAACTTTTGTAATTAAAAAGGAGTAAAAATGATAAATTTAAAAAAAATAAAATTAACAAAAAATAATAATCGCTTTGGTGGAAAAACAAAGAAATGAAAAAATAATAAAGGAGAATGAGAATATAAAACTGAAATTAGAAATAAATCTAATGAACTTGATTCAGTTATTTATGAATCGTATATGACAATTTATGACAAAAACAAAAATGATTTTAAATGTTGAACTAAAAGAATTGCCTTTCCAAATAGTCAAATTATTTTTGAAATATTTTTAATTAAAAATAATAAATTATATAAACACGTTAAAAAATATGAAAACATTGACAAATTATCAGATGACCTAAACAATAATAAACTTTTAGATTCCTCTCCTATCAAAGTTAAAGGAGGCGAAAAATCAGATCCAAAATATTATTATTTTTTAGAAAACGCTACTATAAATTCTATTAATAATATAGATATGTTTATAAAAAATATTACCTCATTTAATCAAGAATTAAGTATTAATATTAATTATGATAATTTATTAAATTTATATCAGTATTTAACAAATATGCAAAAAATTATTGATAATCCTACTTCGTCTAGCAATATTTCAATAAATGCCAAAATTAAAAAAACATTACCTAATTTATTGTTAGGATTACTACTAGTTTATATTGCATTTACTGGAAAAAATGCACAAAGAATAATTTCTACATATATTTTTGATGAGCAAGAATATACATCAGAAGATTATTTTTATGGAATATTTCAAAATAAACAAAACTATTTCACAACATTCATTGATACTATTTTAACGACATTTTTTACCTCAGCAATTGCTGATTGATCAAGAAATACAATTTTAAATATAATCCAAAGTCAAAAAAGTAATCCAATAAATGATTTTAAAATTAAAAAAATTCCTATTGAACCATTTGAAAAATATAAACATGAATTTTTAACCCTTTTATATGAAGAAAATGAAGTAAAATTAAAAAATAATATGTCACGAATAAAACGTATTAATAATTTAATAAAAAAAACTTAATAATATTCCAAAATCTACAGATTTTGAATATCATCCAAATTTTAAAAAAGAAATTGAAAAAATTAGTGACTTTAATTGTTTAAAGAAGCCTATTGATAATAGTATAATAAAAGAATTAACATCTTCGGCAAACAAAGTGATTGATAATTTAAATAAATTAAAAAAAACAATTTTAGATACTTTAGAATGAAAAGAAAGAATAAATTATTCATTATTTGATTTATTTTTAGAATCAGTAACATGACTAATGGCACATTCTATAATGACAGGTGCAATAGCAAATGCTATACAAGAAAACTTTAAAATAAGTGATTGAATTAAATATTTTACTAAACCAAATATTATATTAGCAAATACAATCACTTATTTTTCTATACGACCAGTTAATTATATATTTAAATGAGGATTAGAAACATTAAAAATTAAAACTAATATTTGTCCTCAAATAATTTCAAACTGAATTACAAAACAATCAAATTGTGGAAAATTTTCAATGGGAATTTTGTCATTTTTTTTCAATGCTGTTTTTACTAATATTACTAAAACAACAACACTACTTACTAAATATGAAGTTACAAAATCTCATGATCTACTTGAATTAAAATTAAAAAAATGAGAAACATGATTATTTTTTTTCTTAGCAACAGGTTCTCAAATGATTTCTCTTTCTATTTCAAATTTGGAATGGCAACCCTTTTTAGGACTGTTTTTTGGTAGACACTTGTTTTTGATAATTAACTGGAGTTAGGTAGTTTAAGGTGCTGTGAATTCTTATGTTGTTGTATCAATTGATATAATCAAATAATTCTAATTTTAATTTGATTAATGATGTAAAATTTTTATCATTAATAAATTCAGTTTTGAAAGTTTTAAAAGTTGCTTCAGCAACAGCATTGTCATAAGGACAGCCTTTTTTGCTTAAAGATCGAGTTATGTTGAATGCTAATAAAAGTTTATCAATAGTTTTATTATTAAATTCGTTACCGCGATCGCTATGAAATATTTCAATATCTTTTAAACAGCGATTTGAGTGCATAAATGCTTGATATACTAATGATGCATCTTTTTTAGTACCTACACTATGTCCAATAATTTCGCGGTTAAATAGGTCTATTAATAAGCAAATATAGTTTCACTTACCATTAACTTGAACATAAGTTAAATCACTAACAATAACTTCATTTTTAATTTTATTATTAAAGTTTCTATTAACAAGATTGGTAATTTGACTATCATTGACTTTATTATGATGATTTTTGAATGATAATTTAGTGTATTTTGATATTAAATTATGCTTATTCATAATTTGTTTAATTTTTCTGCGTGATAAATAAATTTCTTGGTTTGCTAGTATGACTTTTAATCTTCTAGTACCATAAACTTCTTTATTTTCTTTAAAAGCACTAATAACAGCTTCATCATAAATATTATTTTGATTTTTATTTTTTTTCTTTAAATTAAAATAATATGTTGATTTAGAGAGTTTTAAAAAACGACACATTGTGCGAATTTTATATTTAGATTTATTATTTGCAATAATTTCTATTTTCTGCCTATTATTAGTGCTGCTTGCTTTAAAATATCATTTTCCATTCGTAATTGTTTTAATTCTTTATTTGCTTGAATTAATTGTTTTTCTAAATCAGAAAGATTATCTTTGGTTTTAAAACTGCCTGAATTAGTAAATTGCTTAATTCATTTATAAGTAGCCGCTCTTGTAACGTTATATTCTTTAACAAGACAAGATACTGACTTGCCACTTTGATATAAAGCTACTATTTGTTTTTTAAATTCATCTGAATATGAGTTAATATTGGCCATAATTATTTTCCTTTCTTTTAACTAATTTGTGAACTTGTCTACGTAATTAGTGTCCAATAAAGTGTAACCCATCCAAGATTAAAAAAAAGAATTGAAGAAGCTGAAAAAGAAAGAAAAAGAATTGCAGAAGAAAAAAAACAATATAAAAAAGATAAAAATTTATAGACATAATACATTTTTATTATACTTACAATATAAAAAATATTTTTTTATAAAATTAATATATTATTAAAATTAAAAAAAATATTAAGTATAATAAATTTATGAAATATTTAGGCATTGATTTAGGTAGTAAAACATTAGGACTTGCTCGTGGTGAAGGAAAAATTGCTTTTTCTTGAAAAACTATTCGTTTCCCAGAGCATGATTTTAATAATGCTATTATCCAACTCCAAAATGTTATTAAAGAATATGATGCTGATATTCTTGTTTTTGGTTACCCTTTAAACATGGATAGCACAGTCGGCCCCAGCGCAAAAATTGTTTTAAATTTTATTGATAAATTTAAATTAACACAAAATAATGATAAACTAAATATTGTTTTACAAGATGAAAGAAGAACTACCTATTCTTCGCAGCAAATATTAATTAAATCTAATGTTTCTTCAAATAAAAGAAAACAAGTTAAAGATCAATTGGCTGCTGCTATTATTTTACAATCATACTTTGATAAAATAACTCAATCTTAAATTTTAGGAGATAAATGTGAAATATAAAAAAATTAATTTAATCGCTATCGCTGGCGGCAGTGCTTCAGGAAAAACAACAGTAGCAGAAAAAATTGCTGAAGCTTGTAATAAAAAAAATGTCATTTTTGTACAAATGGATAATTATTATCATGACCTTAGTAATTTAAAAGTTGAAGAAAGAAAAAAAACTAATTTTGATCACCCTAATGCTATTGATATGAAATTATTAATTCATGATTTAGAACAATTATTACTCGGCAATGCTATTGAAGAGCCTATTTATGATTTTAAAATCAATAGTCGCAGTAAAAACACTGAGATTATTGGTCCGGGTGACGTTATCATTCTGGATGGTATTTTTGCTTTAGAAAATCCTATTATTCGTGAATTATCTACTATCAAAATTTTTGTTGATACTGATAGTGATACTAGACTACTAAGAAGAATTAAACGAGATGTTAGTTTTAGAAATCGTACTCTTGACAGTGTTTTACAACAATATGCATTAACTGTTAAACCTATGCATGATGCTTTTGTTGAGCCAACTAAACGTTATGCTGATATTATTATTCCTTTTGATTTTCATAATACTGTAGCTATTGATATTATTGCTACTAAAATTAAAGCAATTATTAAATAATTGCTTTAAGCTTTAATTTTTAGAATAACAAAGAAGATTATCAACTTAAATAATCAATTTTGTCTTCATTTAGAAGAGATAAAATATTAAATTTTTGTATTTGCATTACTTGCTCATAAACACTATTTTTTATTTCATATTTTTTTCTATACTATCAATATTTAAAACTTCAATTACTGTATTTCCATTTTCATGTGTTACTAAACCAAGTTCATTATTTAAATTAAATAATGTTTGAACATTAATTGATAAATCTAATACATAATTTACTTTATTACTATCTAAATCACTATAATATAATTTTGCTTTTTTACTTGCTAAATTTAAACTATAAAAATATATTTTACTATTTATTTCTGTTATTCACATTGTATCGTTAATGTTAAAAAAATCATCTCCAATTATTGGTTTGGCTTCAGATTGACCTTTTTTTATAATTAACACACTATAACTTATAGGTTTATTTATAGATCTATAAATAGCAAGATAAATATTTTCATTTTTATCAATAAATATAGAATTAACCATTAGATTGTTTGGTAAATTTATTTTTTCAGCAATTTCAGTATTAATATTATATTTATAAAAACCATCAAAAGTTGTTACATAAATATTATTTTTTAAATAAGTAATATCAGTTACCATACCCGAAACTAATGGCATAGTTTTAAATTTATTTTTATTATTAAGAATTATTACTCCACCAGCAGAAGTTAAATAAATATTACCTTTAATATCAATTATCATGTGAAAAGAACCTACTTTGAATTCTTTATTTTCTCAATAAATTTCATTATCTCTGGTACTGATATTATATTTTCAAATTTTTTGTCCAGGTGTATGAAGATCAGAACTATCAAAAGTTGTATAATACAAATTACCATTGTCATCCTATGTTTGTTTTACATTTTTTGTTGATATTATATTTTTATAATTAAAGTTAGTATCCTGATAATTATCATATATTTTTTTCATTATATTATCCCCTTCATTCTTTTTTTAAAATAGTTATTTTTATTATTTCTTCTTTTAAGTACATATCAATAATTCTAGTAACTAAAATGAACAAACAATATCATATGCTTACTAGAACTTACTATAAAAGAAAAATAATTAGTAGTATTTTTTATTATCCATTATATTTTTATATTTCACATTATCTAGATTAAACATTGTTTACTTTAAAAATTAAAGTATCGGTCAAAAAATTCTATAAATTTTATAAAAATAATTATATTTATTTATTTTCTATAAGTCAAATTTTAATAAAAATACAAATATAAATAATCAATAATAGTCATCAATATTTCTTCAATCAATTGTTGCAATTTGACATTAATGTAGCAAAAATGATAAAATAACACGTTGGAGTGGTGAAATATGAAAAGAAAACTAAATTATAAAAAAATATTAATTGCAACTGGTGTATTAGCTGTCGTTGCTACAAAAAGCACAAAATCAGAACCAAAAAAAGTGTAACCCATCCAAATTAAGTTCTATCATTACTAAGTTAGAAGTTGACGGTAACAAATTTAATACCGAAAAAACAGTTCTTGATGAAATCATTAAACAAAACAAAGATGTAACTGCTAATGATGTTGAAATTAAAAACTTCAAAGCAGCAGCAGAAGGAACTGCTGGTTCAGCAGAACTACATGCTAAAGCCGACAGTAAATATACAGGAAAAGTTAACATTACAATTACTGCAAAAGACAAAATCGCTTTAGACAGTAAAATTACTAACAAAGAAGTTGACGGTAACAAATTTAATACCGAAAAAACAGTTCTTGATGAAATCATTAAACAAAACAAAGATGTAACTGCTAATGATGTTGAAATTAAAAACTTCAAAGCAGCAGCAGAAGGAACTGCTGGTTCAGCAGAACTACATGCTAAAGCCGACAGTAAATATACAGGAAAAGTTAACATTACAATTACAAAAATTGATACTGAAGAAGAAAAATTAGAAAAAATTATTAAAAAAATAAAAACAGCCGCTGATAAAGAAAGATATGGCAAGGAATATGTTGAGGCATATAAGGAATATTTTGCATTTTTTCAAAAATCTATCGAAGCAAAATTTAAAATAGATCCTTGAATTATAGATGTAAAACCTACAGAAACAAATAAAAAAGAAATTTTTACAAAATTGGAAAATTATATTAGACAAATTAGAATATCACATTATAAAATTGGATTAATGGAACAAGGAATTTATTTTCATTTTCAACCAGAACAAATGATAATTACTGATAATCAAGAATTAAAACTTAATAATTTGTGAGTATTTTTACATAATTATGATGAAAACAAACATTTACCAAATTCTTTTTTTAATATAAATACAACTATTAAATACCAAGTAAAATAAATTTAAAATATACTAAAAATAACCAAATATTTGGTTATTTTTTATTAATATAACAAATCAATAAAAACAAAAGTGATAATACTAATTAATTAGTATTTGTATTAGTACTTTCTTTTAATAACTGTTGATCTCCTGTTTTTGAACCATTAATTATTGGTTTAATAAATGTGGAATGGCAACCCTTTTTAGGACTGTTTTTTGGTAGACACTTGTTTTTGATAATTAACTGGAGTTAGGTAGTTTAAGGTGCTGTGAATTCTTATGTTGTTGTATCAATTGATATAATCAAATAATTCTAATTTTAATTTGATTAATGATGTAAAATTTTTATCATTAATAAATTCAGTTTTGAAAGTTTTAAAAGTTGCTTCAGCAACAGCATTGTCATAAGGACAGCCTTTTTTGCTTAAAGATCGAGTTATGTTGAATGCTAATAAAAGTTTATCAATAGTTTTATTATTAAATTCGTTACCGCGATCGCTATGAAATATTTCAATATCTTTTAAACAGCGATTTGAGTGCATAAATGCTTGATATACTAATGATGCATCTTTTTTAGTACCTACACTATGTCCAATAATTTCGCGGTTAAATAGGTCTATTAATAAGCAAATATAGTTTCACTTACCATTAACTTGAACATAAGTTAAATCACTAACAATAACTTCATTTTTAATTTTATTATTAAAGTTTCTATTAACAAGATTGGTAATTTGACTATCATTGACTTTATTATGATGATTTTTGAATGATAATTTAGTGTATTTTGATATTAAATTATGCTTATTCATAATTTGTTTAATTTTTCTGCGTGATAAATAAATTTCTTGGTTTGCTAGTATGACTTTTAATCTTCTAGTACCATAAACTTCTTTATTTTCTTTAAAAGCACTAATAACAGCTTCATCATAAATATTATTTTGATTTTTATTTTTTTTCTTTAAATTAAAATAATATGTTGATTTAGAGAGTTTTAAAAAACGACACATTGTGCGAATTTTATATTTAGATTTATTATTTGCAATAATTTCTATTTTCTGCCTATTATTAGTGCTGCTTGCTTTAAAATATCATTTTCCATTCGTAATTGTTTTAATTCTTTATTTGCTTGAATTAATTGTTTTTCTAAATCAGAAAGATTATCTTTGGTTTTAAAACTGCCTGAATTAGTAAATTGCTTAATTCATTTATAAGTAGCCGCTCTTGTAACGTTATATTCTTTAACAAGACAAGATACTGACTTGCCACTTTGATATAAAGCTACTATTTGTTTTTTAAATTCATCTGAATATGAGTTAATATTGGCCATAATTATTTTCCTTTCTTTTAACTAATTTGTGAACTTGTCTACGTAATTAGTGTCCAATAAAGTGTAACCCATCCAATGATTCAAAAACAAGATTAGGATTTGTAAATAATTGATCTTGATTATTTAATTCAAAAATAGATTTTTCTAATATTTCATTTTTTTGATGTGCTGGTACTTTAATTATATCTTCAATAAAAATATCAATTATAGCATTTTGTGTTTCTTCATTAATTTCTTTATCAGATAACTGATTTTTAAGTTTCAATCTAGCATTAATTAAAAAATCAGCACTTTCTTCTCTTGGAAATGAAATACTTTCTTGAAAACTATTATTACTTGAATTAACTTCAAATGAAGGTGTTACTACTTTTGTAGTTTCTTCCTCATTCCTTTTTGCTGGTGTTTGATTAGTAACATTTGAAAAATATTGATAATGTCGAGCTTGATAGTATAACTTCACCTCATTATTAGCAATTACATTATCTGGTTGAAATCTTTCCCTACTTGCAACATCAAAATCTTCATTAATTCTAATAATATCACAATTTAAAATATTACAAATTGCTTCAATTTCAACAGAACCTGTTATTTCACCATTTTTTCTCATTTGTTCTAAAGTTTTTCTTATTTGTGTATCTTCACTATTGTTAGGATACAATTCTTTATTTTTTTTATTGATTTCACTATCTAATAACATTGATCTAAAGTTAGCTTTATTATCTGGCCGTTTTGTATCTAAATTTATTTCAATATAATCACAAATACGATTACGAAAGACTTTAACTAATTTTTCATTTTCTTTATCAGTAAAATTAAAATCAGCAAAATTAAAAATTCGTTCTCAACCGATTTCTATACCAAAAAGTGATTTATATCTTTTTTTAAATTGGTTTTTATTAGTTTTAACTTGTTCTAAATATGAAACAATTACTGCTCATAATAAACAATTGCCATCTCTTTATACATCTTTAATTGCCATGGTAATGTGTGCTCCTTTAAAAGAAAAATAGTTACTTTAAAATAAAATAATAAACTAAAATTTTAAATAAATATATTGGGATTTTAGTGCTCGTTGCTTTGCAATTCATCGCAAAATTGGTAATAAATATTACTACTTATAATATAACAAAAAAACAAAAAAATAATAGCAAATCATTATTAAAATATTATATATAAATATTTTATAATTTAATTTTATTTAATAAAAAATATATTATAATACTTTCCTAACAAATAAAATTAACCTATAAATAAAATATAAGGAGATTTTTAAAAATGAAAATTCAGAAACTTAAAAAAATAAATTTAATAACACTATCACTATTGATTTTAACTATTTTGGTTATATTTACATCTTTAACCTTAATAGATTTTTTTAACATAAAAAGTGATATAAAATATATTCCTTCTTTCTATAATTATTATCGAAAACAAGAAATAATAACAAAAGAAAATGGTTTTAATTTAATAAAAGAACATGGTTTAATTTATATGTTAACTAATAATAAATTATATTTTTGTAAACATTACCTCTTCCAAAATATTGTTGAAAACTATAATCTTAAATCATTAGTACAACTAAAAATTGGAATTGTTTTTGCTATAATTTTAAGTCCAATTTTATTATTTATAACTATATTACTAATCTTTTTAAATATTTATTTAAAAATAAAAAAAGTAGATAATAACTTTTGAGATGCTATTGAAAATTGTGAAATTATTAATAATTATTATGTTCATTAATTTTTTATTTATTATTAGAAATTAAAGTAAGAAATTTAAAAACTATTGATTATATTTATTATTTAATATAGTAAGCATAGATAAAATTATATGCTTACTATAAATTTTTAATTACTCTTGATAAAATTAACTGAATATTATCATTATAAATTTCTACCTTTCCTTCCATTAAAATTACTTTATTAACTTGTAAATATTCTTGGTATATTTGATATAACTTTTCAAAAACCGTTACTTCAATAACATTACTATCATTTTGCATTTCAAAGAAAGCCAGTGATTTTTTAGTTTTAGTTTTAATTACTCTAATATTATTGATAACTCCATATACTCTAACATGTTGATCAACATAATTATTAATATATGCTAAATCAATAGCTTTATTATGAGGATCTAATTGTTCTTTTCATAGTAATTTAGGATTATATTTTAAATAAAGTCCTAATGCACGATGTTCATTAATACTATTATTATTTCAATCATCTTCTCTTTGTAACATAATTGGTTTAGCAATTAAATTAAAATTTAATGATAATTCGCCACTAGTTTCATCTTTTACCTGCACCATATTGGCATATTCTAATGCAGCATCCAAGTTTAATAATAACATTGTTCGATTTGATTGAATATCATCTAAAGCACCAGCGGCAATTAAATGTTCAATGTTTTTACGATTCAAACCAATAAATATTGCTCGAGCACAAAAATTAAAAAAATCTTGAAAAAATCCATTACTAGTACGTTCTTTAATAAGATTACTACAACTACCTTGACTCATTTGCTTAATTGCTTGTAAACTATAACGAATAGCTTTTTTAGCATCATCAATTAAAAAATCAATGCCAGAAAATTGAATTGATGGTGGTAAAACTTTAATTTGATATTTTTGACATTCATTCAAATATTGTAACATTTTTTGATCATTACCAATAACACTACTTAATAACGATAACATAAATGCCAATGGATAATTTGCTTTTAAATAAACTAAATAATAACTAATTAATGAATAAGCAACAGCATGAGATCGATTAAATCCATAACTAGCAAATTTTTCAATATCTTCTCATATTTTCTTAACAACTCTTGATGAATAACCTCTATTAACAGCACTTTTAATAAATGAGTTTGCTTGTTCTTTCATAACTGTAGTATCTTTTTTACTAATTGCACGACGAATTAAATCAGCTTTTCCTAATGAATAACCAGCAACTTTCTGTAAAATTAATAATATTTGTTCTTGATAAATAATAATGCCATAAGTTGATGCTAAATAAGGTTTTAAATCTTCATGAATATACGTAACTTTTTGTTTTCCTAATTTACGATTAATATAATCTTGAATGTACTCTTGTGGTCCAGGACGAAATAAAGAAGAACTAGCAATAATATCTTCTAAGCTATCAACTTTCATTTTAATTAAAATTTGACGCATTCCTGAAGATTCCAATTGAAAAATACCGGTTGTATCACCATTTTTAATAATGCTAAAACTTTTTTCATCATTTAAAGGAATTTGAGATAATTTTAAATTTAAAAAATAATGTTTACTTACTTGTTGTAAAATATTTTGCAAAATAGTTAAATTACGTAATCCTAAAATATCCATTTTTATCAAACCAAGAGCTTCTAGGGTTTGCATTGGAAATTGCGTTTGATAAATACCTTGAAATCCTAATTGTAATGGAATAGCAGTAACTAATGGTGCACTTGTAATAACGATTCCTGCTGCATGAGTACTAGTTTGTCGTGGAAAACCAAGAATTTCTTTGGTTAAAGTAAACAATAAAGGATACTTATTTGCATATCATGCTAATTTTGGTGATTGTTTAATAGCCATATCTATTTCAAAATTATATTGAATTGGTATTAATTTTGTCATTTCATTAATATCTTCAATATTAACTTGAAAAACTCTTCCCAAATCACGAATTGCCATTTTACTAGCAATTGTTTGAAAAGTAACAATATATGCAACATGTTCTTTGCCATATTTTTGATGAATATATTTAATAACTTCATCTCTTCTTGTATCTTCAAAATCGATATCAATGTCTGGTAATGATATTCGTTCTGGATTTAAAAATCTTTCAAAAATTAAATTATAAGCAATAGGATCAACACCAGTAATTCCTAAAACATATGCCACTAAACTACCAGCAACACTTCCTCTACCTGGTCCAACCATTATATTCTTGCTTTTTGCAAATTTAACATAATCATTAACAATTAAAAAATAATCAGCAAAACCCATTTCATTAATTACTTGTAATTCATATAAAACTCTTTTAACGTATGTTTCAGGAATTTCACGACTTTGAAAATGCGCTTCTAATCCCTGCTTACATAATTCTTGCAAATATAAATTACTAGTAAGATTATTAGGGCAAGTAAATTTTGGTAAACTTAATTCTGCACTATTTGGCTTATTTTTAGGAAATTTTAAATTACATAATCAAATAACCTTTTCAATGTTTTCAATAATTTCATTTGGATAATGTTGCATTAAATCTTGTTTAGTTTTATATAAAAACTCATTACTTTTTGATAAATCTTCTGATTTTAATGTTTTTTGTTCTTTAATAGCTTGTAAAATTTGATAAATACGATGTTGTTTTTCATCTAAATATAAAACCAAATCAATTGGAATAATATTAGATGTAATCGATTTTAATAAAGTAATATTATCCATATCACTAGGTACTAAACCAAAATAAACTAGTTCATGACCTGTTGAATTTAAAATATCATAATTATTTTTAATATATCTAATATTTTTGTTATTAGCATGAATAATAACTAAAACTTCACGTGTTTGATTAAGATATTTTTTTACATCATTAGTAGTAACAATATTATTATTAGTACTAATAATAGTAGAAAGTTCTATTAATCTTTGATAACCAGCATATGAAGTTGCCATAATAGTTAATTCAACTTTATCACTAGCACTTTCTCAAACGCAATTTAAACCAATTAATGGTTTAATTTCATTCTCTATACATAAATTACAAAATTCATAAGCACCATACATTATATTTTTATCTACTAAAGATAGAACTTTTAAATTATTTTTTTTAGCAAATTCAATATAATCACTTATTTTAATAGTTGATGAAAGAAATGAATAATTAGAACGAACATTTAAATTAACTATATATTTCATACTATCCCCTACAATTCTTGAATGACTTATATTACAAGTTAATTTTAACATCATTTTATCTTGCTAGGTTATTCTTAAGTTATTGTTTTCAATACAAAACTATTTAAAACACTTAAAATAAACTTTTTTAGAAATAAAATTTATATTTTTATTTTATTTCTAAAATTTATATTAAAAAAGAAAAAATAAACATTATTTTTTTCAATAATTAATAATAAATAACTTGGAAAAATTATAATATATTTTTTGCATATTAAAACCAATAATATGCTAAAATCTGCATAAACTTAATATAAGTTTTCAACTTATTACTTCATTTTAAAGTAAGTAAGTTTGTTATTTTTAATCAAATAAGGAGAAAAAAATGGACATTCAAAATATTAATTTAATAAAAGCTGCTAAAAGTGGTGATCTACAAGTAATTAAAAAAATAATTAAAAATGGTGGCAATGTTAATTATATATGCGATGATATAACCGCTTTAATATGAGCAGCGCAAAATGGTCATTTAGATGTAGTTAATATCTTAATTTATCATGTAGTTAAAAATAGACCTGATCCTTGAATATTAAATAATATTAATGGACAAATAATTATAGCCAAATATTTAAAAACAAATGGTTATTATAACTATGCTAATCTTTTACTAGATACTATTGAAAATGGTGATACAGCTTTAACAATAGCTGCTAAAAACAAACAGCCAAAAATAGTTGAAAGATTAGCCTATGAAATTTATGAACAAGAAATAAAGCAACGATATAAATTTGGATTACCTACTATTCTTAATGTTACAACCAATAAAAATAATTTTGAAGTTAAATCTCTTCAAGAATTAGCAAATGAAGTACAAAAAATAATAACCAATATTGATTTTAGAGAACCAAATCCATATCAAAAATTACAAATAAATTTAAAACTTGCTCAATTAGAAATTGATAAGAAAAAAATAAATGAAATCAATAAAAGAATTGAAAAAACAAAATTATTAGTAAATGAAATAAATGCAATCGATTTACAAAATCAACCTTCAACAAGTAATCAAAATACTTATTGTAATATTTTATAGTTTACTATTAAAAAATAACAAAAAGAGTGAAACTTCACTCTTTTTTTATATTTAAAGTAAATAAACTGCAATTTATTAAAACTATTAAATTATTAATAAATTTATTTATATTTTTTCAATATCTTTAAAACTATTTATTAAAATTTGTTCTCAATCAATTATTTGCTTTAAATCATTTTCTAAAAGTTCACATTCTTTAATCTTTGGTTGTGTAACAGGGTTTTTGGGAACAAATAATGAACAACAATCAGCGAATGGTAAAATTGATGTTTCATAAGTACCAATTTTTTTAGCAAGATTAATAATATCAACTTTATCTTCGGCAATTAAACTACGCAAAATTGGTAAATTGCTAACAATATTAATAGCATTAATACTTGCTAATGTTTGTGAAGCAACCTGACCAATTGCTTCACCAGTTGCTAATGCTTGAATTTTATATTTTTCTGCAAATAAACTAGCAATTCTAATAAACATTCTACGCATTAAAGTAATACGATAACTTTCTTTCTTAATATGACTTAATTCATTTTGCAAGTTAGTAAAATTGCAAATATATAAATTTTTACTACCAGCATTATAAGGTGCTAAAATTTGAACTAAAGTTTCTACTTTTTTTAATGCTGTTGGTAAAGTAAAAGGTGGAGTAGCAAAATGTAAATATTGAACTTGTAATCCTCGTTTCATTAATTTATATGCTGCTACAGGGGAATCAATACCGCCGCTCAATAATAATAATACTTTCCCTGAACTACCTACTGGAAATCCATCAGCACCAATAATTTTATTTGCAAATAAATAAATATCATCCTTATTAACTTTGATATTTATTTTTAAATCAGGATTAGTAATATTAACTTTTAAATCTGTTTTTTTTAAAATTATAGAAGCTATAATTTTAACTATTTGTTCTGAATTTAATGAAAAACTCTTATCACTACGACTAACAAAAACTTTAAATGTTTTAAAATTTGTTAGATCTTGACTTAAAATTAATGATATTACTTTTTCTGATAATATTTCCATATTTTTAGCAATTCTAAAAGCAGGTGATAATGAACTAATACCAAATATTTTCACCAAAATATTAATAACATCATTCATTATATCAAGAGATAAATTGGTTAGTTCCATCCGATCATGAAAATGAATAATATTTATTTGTTTATAATCACTAAGAGCATACTTAATATTTATTTTTAATTGTTTAATAAAATCAATCCGATTTTTACTTTTAGTTGTTAATTCACCATAACGAATAATAATAATTGGTACCATTTAATTTTCCTCTTTTTTAAAATTTATTCCATTAATTCCAATAATAATGTTAATGCTTTTTGATTATGATTATTAGTGATATTATTTTCAATTTCATTAAATTTACTATTAAGTTGCTGATTAATTGAACGATGACGATTAGCATAAACAAGAGTTAAATGTGATAATTTATGAATAGTAATTTCCATTTTTAATTCAGTATAAAGATGAAAAATTTTATTTTGTAAATCATTAAATTTACTAAAAGAAGAATTATCATAATTTCCATTTTTAAAATTTAAAATAGTATCATTTATTAAATATTGTAAATCACTAAACTTTTCTTTATAAATTTCATTTAAATAATAAAAATTAATATTATTTAAAATATTATCAATTTGTAACATCATTGAATTGATTTTATCAACATAAGTTTTAAATTTAATTTTTGCTTTATTTTGTTCATTCAACAATTTATTATACTCTTTTAAACTATTAAAAACAACAATACTATTTTCAAATAACGCCGCTAATAACATCACTAATGTTTCATAACTAGTATTTTTTATTGATTTTTGATGTTCTATGATTAATAAATTATCAAAATGATTAACAGTAGCAAGTTGTTTATTAATAATAGTTTCTAAGTTAGTTATTTTGCTATTTTCTATCATTTTAGAATTAATTTTATTTGAAAGAGCAATTTCATTTTTAATAGTTTCAAATATTTCATTAAAATTAAAACTCATAACTAAAAATTTTTCATAATTTTGTTTAAAAATATTATAAAATATTTGTTCTTTATCAATTTTATTACTAAAAGTAGCAATTAATTTTAATATTTCTTGAGTGTTAACCTTAGCTTTTTTGTATTGTAAATTATTAATTTGTTTATTAATAAAACTTAACTTTTCATCAACGTTTGCTACTAATTGTTCGTATTGTAAAAGTAAAGTATTATTTATTTTTATCATTTGATATTTATTTTTTAAGGCAGCCATTTTCTGTTTAATTTCATATGTTATAATATAACGAAGTGTTGGTAAATTATCTAAAATTTCTGCCAATGTTACAACAGCAATCGCAATCTCACTTAAAATAGTAATAATTTGACTAACATTAATAGCATTAATATTTGTTTCTAATTCTTTAAACATATCATTAATTATTTTAATAACTTCATCTAATTGTTCTCGATTAAGATCGTTTTGTAAATTAATCTTGATCATTTGATCTTGTAAATAATTAAAATTTTGTTTAAAAAATAATTGATATTCTCGTAATAATTGATCAATACTAATAAAATAATCTATTTCAATTGTTAATAACTGCAACTGATTTTTTAAATTATTACTCTTATTATGCATTCTATACATTAATTTATATCTTTTTCATAATTCTTTATTATTTTGTAATTTTAAAATTTGAATATAATTTTTAAAAACCTTATTTAAATCTTTTTTTAAAAAAAGATTATAACGACTAATTCAAATTCCTAAAATAGAACTATATTGTTCATTTGCTTGTACCATTTGATTAATACGATTTAATCTTTCTTTAATATTAATATTTTGAATATATTGCAAATTTTTATAAACCATAAATTGTTTATTTTTATATGAACTAAAAATTACTAATAAACTTGTTAAAACGATAATAGTAAAAATTAATAAACTAATAATAGTTATTATAATAATTTGTGCACTAGTTAATTTATAAATTTTTATTAACATCAACATAGTTTTATTCTCCTTTCCTTATATTTTAAATATATTAAAAGATATTAATCTTTTATTTTATTATTACTTCTAAAATATTTAATAATATCAACTAAACCTAAAAATAACATTTGTGGTTCATAAATATAAGAAAAATCAAAATAAGATTTTAAAATTGGTACACTACCTCCTGTTAAAATTACAGGTAAACTAATATTTGTTTCATTTTGAACTCTAGCAACTATACTATTAATCATTGCACTAAAACCATAACCATAACCAATTGATAAAGCATGATTAGTATTTTTACCTAACATTGATTGATAATGTTGCATTTCAAAATCGACAAGTAAAGCAGCATTATCAATCAATGCATCTTTGCTTGTACTAAATCCAGGTCCAATAATAACGCCAACCAAAACATCATTAACAACAATACTATAGGTAGTAGCAGTTCCCAAACTAACAACTATCGCATTGTGATACTTAGTATAAGCAGCATATGATAATGCTATCAAATCACTACCTAATTGGCGATTTTCTAAATTAAGTTTTAAAGGTAAAGAACTTAGTAAATTAAAATCAACAATTAACGGTTTTAAATTATATGTAAAAACAATTAATTTTTCTATTATTATTAAAAAATTTGGAACAACACAACTAATAACAGCTTCTTCAAAATGTAATTTTTTATTTAATTTAAATGCTTTTTTCAATTGATCAATTGCAGTTTTACTTTTGGTTTCTATTACTGCTCATTGTTCAATAATTTCACTATCATAAATCATAGCAATCTTAATTAATGTATTACCAATATCTACTAATAACAAACTTTTCATTATTATACTTGTTGAACCATTTCTTTAGTTGAAGCTAATTCATCATATAGTGTACGAACAAGATTATTTAAGTTTTCAACTTGTAAAAACTTACCACTACGAGCTATTGAAACAGAACCATTAGTTTCACTGACAATAACTGATACTGCATCGGTTTGCTCTGATATTCCAATAGCAGCACGATGACGTGAACCAAATTGACTAGATATTTTTTTATTAGTTAGTGGAAAATAAGTAGAGGCACATTCAATACGACCTAAACGAATAATAACTGCACCATCATGCAATGGTGAACCTTTAATAAAAATAGACTGTAATAGTTGTGAAGTAACTTCACCATCAATTTTTACTCCCAAATCAGTATATTCATTTAATGAAACATTTCTTTCAATAGTAATTAGTGCTCCAATTTTTTCTTCTGCTAATTTAATCACTGCTTCTGCTAAAACACTTGCTAACATTCTCTTTTCTGAAGTTGCTAGTAGTTTCATATGAGATTTATTTCTTGTTGTTCATCAAACTTTTTTACCACGAATAAAAGTATTCATAACTATTAAAATAAGAATTGTCATTAATAAAGAAATGGTTATTCCAAATAAAACCGCTATTTCAGCAATAACTGTTCCAATATCTGCTGAAATTACAGTCGAAATAATATTTAACGGTAATACACTCATATTAAATACCACCATTCCTTTATTTTTTGATTCCACTACTTTAATTATAAAGTAAAAAAATTATTTTTGATATTATTAGTATAACAACTTATCATAATTTACAAAATACTCCTTTTAAATTTATTTTTAAAAGGAGTATTAATATTACTAATAATTTTAGATTTTACCTTATATAAGTTTATAAAATTATTATTTGTTAATTATCTTTATTTACTATAAATTTGGTACAGTGTTATGAACATTATTTTTATTTACTACCGATAATGTTGGTAAATTCTCATTTACTTCTGCTTTTATTGAAAAATCGTTATCACTATCTTTACTATTTTCTCTTGAAGATAATTTATTTTGTAATTTTTCAATTAATTTTAGTGAATTTGATAGTTTTTCCTGTAATCATACTGATGCTACTGATATATCTGTGATTGTTACTGTTGCGGATTCTGTTTTTAATTTTTCTAATTTTTCTGATGCATTTGATAATTGTTCTTCTAATTTTTTTAAAGATTCTACTAATTCTTTTAATATTTCATCTTCTCATACTTTTTCTTTTAATGTTTGTAATGTTTGTAATACTTTCAATGCTGTTAATACTTTTGTTTCTAATGTTTTTATATCTTGTAGTTTAATATTTTCTGTCTCATCTTCTAATTTTTCTTTTGCTTTATTTTTTGTCTTACTGGTTTTGATTGATTCTATTCCTTCATATATTATTTTCCCTAACCTAACTAGTGTTTTCAGCAAGATTGCAATTGATTTAGCGTCCATATTTTATTCACCTTTTCTAATTAAATAAAAAAATCTATTGCTTTAAAATTAAAGAAATAGGATTTAAAATAAGCTTGATATTAAGTTTATAAAATTATTGTATTATAGTTTTCTATACTATTATATTTTTATACAAATTAATATCGTTAAATGTTTTTAATATTTAATTCTGAACTATCAAATCAAAAACTAATTAATATTATTTTTAATAATATCTGTTATTTCTTTAACAGCAATATCTAAGTCATCGTTAATAACAATATAATCATATTCATGTTGAACTTTAAATTCTTCTTTTGCTTTATTTAACCTTTTCTCAATAATTGCTTCTGACTCACTAGCACGCATACGAATTCTTTGTTCTAATTCTTGATAAGAAGGAGGCATAATAAAAATACTCATAATATCATTGCGATGTTCATAATTTTTTAAAACTTGACTAGCACCATCAACCTCAATTTCCAAAATAACATTATAACCTTGATTTTGTAAATTTAAAACATAACTCTTACTAGTACCATAGTAATTACCAATAAAATTTGTATATTCTAAAAAATCATTACCTTTAACATGATTTAAAAAAGTTGATACATCAACAAAAAAATAATTAATGCCATCTTGTTCTTTATTACGTGGTTTTCTTGTTGTCATCGAAACTGAATATGCTAAATTTAATGATTTATCAGCAAATAATTTAGCAATAATTGCACCCTTACCAACACCACTTGGTCCAGAAAGAATAATTAATTTTCCTTTTTTTTGTGCCATTTAGATTCTACTTTCTACTTTTCATAAAATTGAATTATTTTAATATATATTTTACCGTATTTTTTATTAGATACTACTTTAAAATGGAAATTTAATTGTAAATTTTCAAGTGGTACATTTGTTTCTAAAACAATTAAAGCATTATTAGCAAGTAAATTATTTTTATAAAAGAAATCAATAATTCACTGTTGACAAGTAATATTTGCAAACGGTGGATCAATAAAAACAATATCACATTGTTGTACTAGTGTTTTACTAAAAATTTGATAATCCAAATTACTTAATTTAACTTGTTCTTGTAAATTACAAGCAAAACAATTTTGATTAATAATATTACAAGCAGCTTTGTTAATATCATTTGCAAAAGCAAATTTTGCCCCTCGTGATAAACTTTCAAGAATTAAATTACCACTTCCAGCAAATAAATCAACAACAATTTTATCTTCAAAACTACAATAATTTAACATAATATTAAAAATATTTTCTTTAATTCGATTTAATGTTGGCCGTGTTGATAAACCATCTAAAGTAATTATTTTTTTTCCTTTTAATTTTCCAGCAATAATTTTCATGTTTTCTCCAAAATTTAGTTTATAATAACTTTATCATTAAATTTGATAAAAGCAAATTAGTTTAATTTATTATTTATTACAAACTGATGAAAGGATCTGCAATGTTAAAGAAATTACAAAACGAAGTACCATCAGCATCTTGAATTACTGAAGATACAAAAGCTAGTTTATTAAAACCTTGTGCTGATGTTATTTTACCCTTAACACCTAAAGATGAAAATATTATGAAACGTATGATTGATTGAGTAAAAGCATCACAAGATAAAGAATTTAATGCTAACAACATTTTAACCGAAGCTATTGGTATTGCTGCACCACAAATTGGAGAAAATATAAAAATGTATTATATTTTATTACCAATTCCTGATAAAAATGAAAAGATTATTTACTATGAACATGCATTAATAAATCCAAAAATCATTGGTAAAAGCGAACAAATAGCTTATTTAAAAAAAGGTGAAAGTTGTTTAAGTGTAACTAATCACCCTCATGAAGGTTTAGTTCCACGTAGTTATAAAATCAATGTTACAGGTTATGACTATTTAAAAAAGAAAAAAGTAACTTTAACTGTTAGAGGTTATGAAGCAATTGTTTTTCAACATGAGCAAGACCATTTAGAAGGAAAACTCTTTTATCATCACATTAATAAGGATAATCCTTGACTTAATGATGATAAATGGATTATGATATAAAGTAGAATGATAAACTTAAGTTTTTAAATTGTTTTATTATAGTTAAATATAATATACCAAATAAGTAATAAGTAAAAACATGATTAAATTCATTACATTTTTTTATGTTATGTTTTATGTTATTTTCTTATAATTTTAAAATGAATGAAGGAGAAAAAATATGAGTGATACATCGACAAAAAATACTATACCAGTTAAAAAGTTCGTCACGAAAATCTTTGCGCTTGGTGGGCTAGAAGAAGTTGGAAAAAATACTTATGTAATTGAACAAGATAATGAAATTATTATTATTGATGCTGGAGTAAAATTTGCTGATGCTTCTATGCCAGGAATTGAAGCAGTAATTCCTGATTATAGCTACCTAAAAGAAAATAAACATAAAATTAAAGGAATATTTATTACTCATGGTCATGAAGATCATATTGGTGGTATACCATACTTATTAAAAGAAATTAGTGATATTCCGGCTATCTACGCTCCTAATTTAGCAGCAGCTTTAATTCGTCATAAAATTAAAGACAAAGGGATAAAATCAAAAATAAAAATAAATATTGTTGATGGTAATAGTAAAATTAAAACTAACAGATTTATTATTAGTTTCTTTGCTGTTAATCATTCAATTCCTGATGCATATGGAATTTGTGTAGAAAATTCAAATGGAACTGTTGTAACAACAGGTGATTATAAATTCGATTGAACACCTTTAGGTCATAAAGCAGATATTGATAAAATGGCACAAATGGGTCAAAAAGGAGTAACATTATTTTTAGCAGATTCAACCAATGCTGAAGTACCCGGTTATACAATGACAGAAATGCTTGTTGTTAAAAGAATTAGTGAAATATTTGCTAAAGCGAAGGGCAGAATTTTAATTTCTACTTTTGCTTCTAATGTACACCGTTTACAACAAATTATTGAAGTTGCAACAAAACATAATAGAAAAGTTATTGTTGTTGGAAGAAGTTTAGAAAGAATAGTTAATGTTATTCGTCAAATGGGACATTTAAAAGTTCGCGATAGTTCATTTATTAAAGCAGAAGAAGCTAAAAAATATGATAATAATCAAATTGTTATTATTTGTACGGGTTCCCAAGGTGAACCAATGGCAGCATTATCAAGAATTGCTAATCGCGAACATGGTCAAATAAAAATTATACCCGGTGATACAGTAATATTCTCTTCATCGGCAATTCCCGGTAACCGTGCTGACGTTGAAAGAGTAGTTAATAAACTAACACGACTTAGTGCGATTGTTGAAGAAAATTCACCATTAAATTGATTACATACTTCTGGTCATGCTTCACAAGAAGAACAAAAACTAATGTTAAATTTAATTAAACCATCATACTTTATGCCAATGCATGGTGATTATAGAATGTTAAAAGTTCATAAAGAAACAGCTGTATCAATTGGAATCCCTGAAGAAAATATATTTATTTGTGCTAACGGTGATCCAATTATTATGGATAATGGTAAATGTTCTTTAAGTGATAAACGCATTGCTGCTGATCCTATTTATGTTGATGGTGGTAAAGATATGTCAGGAGTAACAACTGCTGCAGTAATCCGTGATAGACAAATTCTTTCTAAAGATGGTTTAATTGCAATTGTTGTTTCTATTGATTCACAAAATAATAAATTATTAGCACCACCAACGTTTATTTCTCGCGGTTCTTTCTATGTTCGCGATGCAGCACCTTTAGTATCTGAAGCAATATCATTATTAACAAAATCTATTAATGAAGTATTAAAAAGCGAAAGACCTACTTTTGCCACAATAAAAAATGCTATCAAATCAACATTAGCACCTTATATATTTAAAAAGAAAAGAAGAAACCCTTTAATTATTCCTGTTATATTAAATAAAAAATAGTTTTAAAAACTATTTTTTATTTTTTTGATATATTTTATTAAAATAATTAGCATTGAGTATGATGTTATTATTAAGGGTTAACTATTAATTCTTCTCCTACAAAAATCATAACTTCTCCGATTTTAAATCTAACTGTAATTTTATCATTGGCTATAAAATTACCTGTTGATTTATCATTTTTTGTTACTAATAATTTTAGTGATCCTTTATTTAATAACTTTTGGATTCCAAAGATTGTTTTAACATTATCTTTAGAATTATCTAACATTGAAGTCAAATCACTCTTAATTTGAAATTTACTTACTGATTGGCCTACTTTAAATTCACTTTGAAAATTACTATTAAAATCTGTTTTTTTAATTGGAAAAATATCATGATTAATTACTCCATTTGGACTTGTTTTTGTAACTACTTTATATTTATCAGTTTTTGTAACACCATTTGTAAACATTATATTATATGAACCTTTTACAATATAAAAATCATTTTTCTGTGTTACTGGATTTAAATCAACATTAATATTTGAAATAATAGTAGTTACATTATTTAATTCTGTTTCATTAAAAATAGCATCTTCTAATTTTGTGCCACTATCAATTTTAATATTTAAAACATTTTTTAAAAATTGAAAACTTTCTTCATCTTTAGCTTTTTTATCATTTTTAATCAAATTTATTACCTTAATATTAGTTGTATTGATTTTTCAAGTTACTTGTGATTTATCATTTTCATCAATATTAATAGTAGGCATTAATAATCCTTCACCAGTAGCATTAGTCAATTTTAAACCTTGTGAAACTTTTGCATTTAATAAATTTTCTTCGAAATCTTGATTATCACATGCAATAACTGAGCTTGTGCTAACTGTAGTTAAAGCAACTGCTGACATTAATCTTAATACCGATTTTATAATATTCATATTTTTCTCCTCAATCTTTAAATCTTTTTTACTATACCTATTATATATAATTTTTGTTATATTACATTAATTATTATTTTATTATGATTTGAGTGTTTACTTAAAATTTAATCTGTATAATTAAATGAAAATTACCTTTATATTTGTAAAGTTTGTTTATTATTAATTGTTAAAAAAGTATTATCATCTTCAATTAAATTTATATTATTTTTAAAATAATCAAAAGCATCAATAGCAACTTCATCAACATCATAATAATAATTTATAATGTTAACTCTATTTTTATTAGCATTTTTATCTTTTTTATTTAAAGGTTTAATAAAACAAGATTCTTTTCTTGATAATAAATCAATATTTTTTTCTAAAAATATTTTATCTTCTTCATTTATTTGAACTTTTGATTTAATTGCTAAAGCATTTTCTTTTTTTAGTAACATACAAGCATGATTTCATGCCGAATTCCCCGAACTATCTTTATAATCAATATCAACCGGTCATTTTGTTACTAAATAAGTTACTAATTTTTGTCAATCATTTAATACTGCTATATGCAATAATGAATAATTTTCCTCTTCAAATTTTAGACTATTAATAAATTCTTTTTTAAAAAAAAGATTTAGTTGTCCATCAATATTTTTGGTTTTTTTATTAATATAATCTTCATAATTTTGCAATATTTTAATAAATTTTCTTTCTATTTTTTTTGAATAAATTCTTTCTTTATTTTTAATAAAAATAATATTCATTTTATTTATCATTTTTTTAACATTTAATAAATTTTCTCTTTTTAAACTATTTACTTCAATAATTATCTTTTTTATCTGTCAATGATTATATTTGGTTGCAAATAATAAAGCAGTATTGCCATTTACATCTACATCATCAATATTAGCATTATGTGCTAATAAAGTTTTAACTATATCCAAATGTCCATTTTTAGCAGCAACAATTAAAGCGGTTTCTTCAATTATATTTTCATGATTAACATTAGCGCCATTTTTGATTAAAGTATTAACTACTTCCAAATGACCTTTTTCAGCAGCTCACATTAAAGCACTCAAACCATCAATAGTTACATGATTAACATTAGCGCCATTTTTGATTAAAGTATTAACTACTTCTAAATGACCTCTACCAGCTGCAGCAATTAAAGCACTCAAACCATCAATAGTTACATGATTAACATTAGCGCCATTTTTGATTAAAGTATTAACTACTTCTAAATGACCTCTACCAGCTGCAGGAATTAAAGCAGTATAACCACAAATTTTTGTTATAGAATAAACATTTGCACCTTTATTTAATAACAAATTAACTACTTCTAAATGACCATTCCTCGCAGCCCACATTAAAGGCGTATCACCATTTTCATTTATACAATTAACATTAGCTCCCAATTCTAATAAAGTTCTGACTATTTCTAAATGACCATTCCTCGCAGCCCACATTAAAGGCGTATAACCAAACATATTTTTTCTATTAACATTAGGATAATTTGTTAATAAGGCATTAGCTATTTCTAAATAATTAGATTTAATTGCTAATATTAAAGCAGTATTACCATTTATAGAGACATGATTAATATTAGCGCCATTTGCTAGTAAATCATTAACTATTTCTGTATATCCATTTTTAGCAGCCACTAACAAAGCAGTTTCGCCATATCGATTTTCATGATTAACATTAACATTAAGTGTTAATAAAGTTTTAACTATTTCCAAATTTCCATTTTCAGTACTTAAAATTAAAGCAGTATTAACAAATTGATCCTCACAACTAACATTAGCATTATGTTCTAATAACAGATTAACTATTTTTGTATAATCTTTTTTAGCAGCTAAGATTAAAGCAGTATTACCATTTACAGATATGTAATTAATATTAGCATTATGTTCTAATAAAACATTAACTATTTCTAGATAACCTTTTTCAGCGGCCCACATTAAAGGCGTATAACCAGTTCTATCAATATAATCAATATTAATATCATATTTTAATATTTTATTAACTACATCTAACTTTTTATTTTTAATAGCTTCTATCATTTTTGCTTCTTTGTTATTAATATTTATATTTATTCCAAATATTTCTCTAACTCACTCAAACATATTCTTTTCCTTTCATTGTTTTTTTAAAAACAATGTATTTAAAATATTATTCTTTAAAATTTACCTTCATTATATATTTTTTTTCTCCATTTTACAATAGACATATTCCGTAATTATTTTTTTGAAAAATCAAGTAATAATTTTATAATTTATTTTATTAATGAATTAATAAGGTGTTGATAAATATGGCTTTTGAAAATTTAAAAAAATTAAAAAATGATAAATTTTATAGATATTTTGGTATAAAACATTTTCATTTTAATGAAATGTTAGAAAAATTAATTGAAATAGAAAAATTAGAAAAAACTAAAGGTCGAAAAAATAAACTTTCAGTTGAAGAAAGATTGATGATGACACTTGAATATTGAAAAGAATATTATACTTTTTTTCAAATGAGTATTAAATATAAAATGAGTCCTTCAAGCTGTTTTCGAAATATTACTTGAGTTGAAAATAAACTTAGTAATGATAGAGATTATCAATTTTTAAAAGAAAAATATAAATCAAAAAATGATAAAAAACAAGAAAATTTAAATGAATTTCAATTTTATTTAATTGATTCAACTGAGATTGAAATTGAAAGACCAACTAAAAAAAACTACAGTTAGAATATTTTTCTGGTAAAAGTTGAATGTATTCTATAAAATTTCAAATTGTATATGATTTTTTTAATAAAAATATTGTTGATATTTTTGCTGATAATGGCAAAGTGCATGATTTTCAAATATTAAAAAATTCAAATCTTGTATTTTCTAAAAATACAATAATTATTGGTGATTTAGGATATCAAGGTATACAAAATATTTATGAAAATACAATAATACCAATTAAAAAAAGTAAAAATAAAAAATTAACTAAACAAGAAAGAAAATATAATAAGATTGTATCTAAAATTAGAATCAAAGTTGAACATGTTTTTGCTTGATTAAAAAGATTCAAAATTTTAGTAAATAAATGTAGAAAAAGTAAATTTAGACTTATGTACTTAAGATTTAACTTACTTTGTAAAATTTTTAATAAAATAAAACCATTAAAATAAAAAAAATCAAAAATATATTTTTTAAAATTGAAATTATTATCAAGTTAATATAAAAATATTATTAACATTTTTTTGTTTTCGAAATAGAAACTTATTTTTAAACTATTTTTTCGGAAAATATTAACTTTTATAATTAATAACACTAAAAAATTTATAAAAAGTATTATTGACAATTGATTAAATTTAATTATGGAATATGTCTAATGTTTAATACCAGCGTGTCATTATTTAGTGATAATTTCCTATTAGTTATCGAGTAAAAATTTCCCAAAAGTGAAGTTAAATATACTTGGTGATAAAAATGGAAAGAAGCATGACTATGAAAGAAAAATATAAGTACAAAATTATAAATGATATTATTATTAATAAATTATCTAAACATCAAGCCAAGAATAAACTTAATCTAACTATTAGAAGAATTAACCAATTAATTCAAATTTTTAATAGAGAAGGTAAAGTTGGTTTTATTCATAAATCTCGCAATACAATTTCTAATAAGGCAACAAATTTTGAAATCAAAATTAAGATTATCAACTTGTATAAAACAAAATATTATAATTTTAATTTTCAACATTTTCATGAGAAATTAATGAATGAAGAAAAAATTAAAATTTCATATAGCACACTTTATACTATATTAATCAAAGAAAAAATTACTTCACCAAAAAGACATAAAAATAAAAAAAATAACTTACATCCAACAAGAAATCGAAGAACAAATTTTGGTGAATTAATTCAAATGGATGCAAGTAATCATCATTGATTTGGTAACGATAAACCAAAATCATTTTTACATGCTGCAATTGATGATGCTACAGGAAATATTGTTGGACTATGATTTGATCATCAAGAAACATTAGATGGTTATTATAATGTTTTTTATCAAATTTTAACTAATTATGGCATACCAAAAACATTTTATACTGATAATAGAACAGTTTTTGGATATAAGAAAAAAATTGATTCAGGTAAAATAAACACAGAAAATGACACTTATACTCAATTCCAAAAATGCTGTAATGATTTGGGTGTTGAAATAATTAGAACTTCAATTCCACAAGCTAAAGGTAGAATTGAACGTTTATTTGGAACACTTCAAAGTCGATTAATTAGTGAATTACGACTTAATAAAATTAAAACATTAGATGAAGCTAATCAATTTCTCAAAATGTACATAAACGTTTTTAATAAACAGTTTGCCTTTCCTATTGATGATAATAAATCTGCTATGGTTAAAGCTCCTACACAAGAAGAAATAAATATTTATCTTTCAAGATTTTCTAAAAGAAAAACAGATAGTGGTTCAACTATAACATATTATGGTAAAAAATATTTTCCTTATAAAAATAACAAAGTTCAATACATACAATCTCGAATTGATGTAATTGTACTTAAATCGTTTATTAATGAATTATATCTTAGTTACAATAATCAAATATATGAACTAAAAGAAATAGCACTAAAACCAATTATTAAAGACAACTTGATAAAAACTAAAAAAGTTTATATACCCAATAAAAATCATCCTTGAAGATATGGATATCAATAATTCCTAATTAAAGTTATATAAGATTTACATTTTTTGAATACTAAACCATATAAATTTTTAAAATGTTTGTATATGAGCAAATTTGGTGCTTTAAAATTGATTTTAAAGATATAAAGAGATTACAAATTCAATATCTTCCTCTTTTACATTTTTTTGTGATTTTCTACTAGAACTTTGACTTTTGCTTGTTGAAGCTTCACTGTTTACTTTTGATTTGTCTTTTTGAAATCCAAGAGCATTAGTAACTCTTTTTTTATTTTTTTCTAGTATTTTATAAAATACTAGAAAAAAAGAACTTTCATTGTTAATTGAAAAAATTTAGGCAAAAAAAGCACGATTATTATATCCACTAGTTGAAGGTTGATTTGTCAACTCCATTGAATTTATTTATTCTTTTTCAAATTCTTTTAATAAGTTTTTTTTATTGTTATTTATTTTACAATTATAAATACAATAACCAATAATAATTGATGTTGTAATTAATCCATAACCAATAAAACCTGTTGTTGGTCAAAAATAATCTGACTCATAAAAATTAGTTAAATAATTTTTAATATTTGTTCATATATCTTTTTTTGTTTCAAAAAGTTCAGTACTAGTATTATTAGCATTATTAGTTTGATTATTGAAATTTGTCATTTCAGTTGTTGTTATTTTATTGAATATTTTTGATACAGGAGTTGAGATTACCGATGGTAAAGTAGTTATGTTATTAATAATTACCGATAGCATACTATCATTTCATGAATTGGTCTCCATATAAACTATCCTTTCAAAATAAAAACCTATTTGTTTAAAAATAAAACAATGGGTTAAAAACTATATTTAGTTTTTAACAATATTATAATTAATAAATTTTTAAATATTAAATATTTCTATATTATAAAAAATAGAAACTAAAATTTTCAGGATTATTTAAAATTTGTGTATTTTACTGAAATAGTTTAAATTTCCCAAAATAATTTAGTTTTTTTGATAAGTATTTTGGGAAATTTTCACTCGATATTGACATGTTTAATACCAGCGTCCAAAAATATTTCAGAACAAACTTTATAACCCAAATTTTTATAAAAATTTAGTGCTTGAATTTGGGCATAAAGAGATATAACTTTAAATTGATTTTTAATTGCAACTTTTTCCATAAATTCCATTAATTTTTTACCAATACCCAATTTACGATATTCTTGCAATATACACACTCTTTCAATCTTTACAATATCTTCAACTTTTCGCATTCTACTAGTAGCTATTGGTTTATTATTATCATCAAAAACTAAAAAGTGAATCGATACATCTTCAAATTGATCAATTTCTTCTTCAAAAGGAACCTTTTGCTCATTAACAAAAACTTTTTTTCTAATCAAAAATGCTTGTTCTAACATTTCAATATTATTAACTATTTCAATTTTCATGTTTTCTCCTTAAATATAAATAATATTTTAAATTAATTATATAATTAATTTTTAAATTTAATTTAACAATTAGTAAATTTTACCAATTAATAAGTGAATTTTTAATTAGTGCTATAATTTAAGTAAGCGATTTTAAAAAATATTTTTTTTGGGGGAGGGAATAAATTTTGGAAGTACAAAAAATTCAATTTAAAAAATTACGACCGCATAATTTTTTGGGAGGGCAATATTTTGTTTTATTATTTTTTTGAATAATATTTATTACATTACTAATTACTGCATTAGTGTTATTTCTAAATGAAAGAACAAGAATTGATAAAGAAAATAATGTTAAAGAACTACTAGAACAAATTGCTAACGCAAAACAAGAAAGTGACAAAACTCCTTTCTATAAAAAATTAATGGCTATTTATTATCCATTAATTGATTTTTCATTAATGTCATTTATTTTTACTCAACATGATGATGCACCAATAAGTGACTGAGGAAGTGCATGAACACAACGTTTAAATAGTATTAATACTGCTTATTCATATATCTTTATTACAATTTTAATCGCTTTAATTGCTTTACTTTTTTATATTATTATAATCATTAAACTTTATCGTCGTCGAGCATTTCAAAGAAAATATGGTTTAACAACTCAATTTGCAAATGATTATCCAATTTATGATATTAAAATGTATCTAGGTTTTACAGTTAATTTAGCTATTGTTTTTAGTTTTTTCAATTTTCTAACAACTATCATTGTATTAATTTATGGTATTATCTTGGTATTAACTTCTTATTTCTTTTGATATATTTTAAAAATTAAAACAGAAATATTAATTATGCATAAATGATGAAAAACACCAAACTTTGCTTTATTTTTATCTGTTATTTTATTCCAAAATGGTTATACTTTATTAAAATCAATATTTGCTCAAAAGTTTAATGTTAACTTAGACTTAATTTTATCAATTATTTTACCAATTGGAACAATTACCATCTTTATTACCTTATTAATCAAAAATATGCTTAATTCACAAGTTACAGCAGTAAAAAATGCTATTAAAACAATTGGTGCTAAAATTAGTGCTTTTCAAATTTTCTATTATACACAAAAAGAAAAATCTTTAGAAGACTACATGTTTGTTAGTCAGTTGCCAACACTTGTTCGTATACCATTACAAAATAATAGCATTAACACCAAACAAGCAGTAATGCTAATGGCAACTATTGATGAAACAATAATATTTTTTAAAAAACACTTTCATAAACCAAAAGAATTAAACTATATGCTTTTTCACTTATTTAATAGAATAACTGATATTGAAGAAATTGAAGAAATCAAAAATAATATTCTTAAAATAGAAAAAAATAATTAATCAAAATTTAACAAAAAAGTTTTAAAAATAGTTAATACCATAGAAAATAATAAAATTTGTTATAATTGAATAGAGTAATTATGATATGAGGAAAGGAAGTTATATACATGTGACCATTTAAAAAAAGGGATAAAACCGGAGAAGCAAAAGATCAAAAAAAATGTGATGGTTGTGGGAAAATGAAAAGTTCATCTGAATGTACTAAAGCAGCAGATGGTAAATGTTTGTGTAAAGATTGTGCTAAATAAATATATTAAATAAGTGTGTCATTAACACACTTATTTAATATATTTAGAAAGGAAGGATATAATGAAATGATTCAATAAAAAAAACAAAAAAACTGATGATGAACCTTTAACAAAAACCGTAAAATGTTTTGATTGCGGAATGATGTTTGAACCTTTTGACATTCTTGATACAAAAGAAGGGAAATCTTTATGTAAAAAATGTTTCATTAAAGAAGAAGAAAAATAAATTAATGATGTGTTTAGCAAAACACATTTTTTATTATTTAAAATAAAATAAATAACTATTTTCACAATATTTTATTATAATTACTATGATAAATTAAATTAATTAAAAGGAGAAAAAATGAACATTTTTATAGAAATATTGGGGTATCTTGCAGCCATTTGTATTCCTTTGGCATTCTTACCACAAACTATTAAACTAATTAAAACAAGAAATACTTCAGGTATTTCTATTTTTTCATATAGTATCTATCAACTGGGAGGTCTTACTTTTTTAATATTTGGCATACTTCGTAATGATATTCCCATGATTACTTGTCAAACTATTACTGCTATACTAAATTTCATAATAATTGGGATTATTGTTAACAATTTAATTAAACAAAAAAATAAGGAGGAAAAAAATGTCTAATATTGCAATTGATATTATTGGATATATAGGTGCCTTTTTTATTTCGGTTGCCTTTTTACCACAAACTATTAAACTAATTAAAACTAAAAACACAAAAGGTTTATCGTTAATTTCTTATAGCATATATCAAATAGGATTAACTTCATTCATAATTTATGCTAGTTTAATTAAAAACATTCCCTTACTAGCAGCAAATGCCTTTGGCACAGTTATTAATATCATATTATTAACATTAATAATTTATAATTTATATTATAATAATAAAGATAAAAAGAACAATTTAACTTCCAAAAAATAAAATTTTTATTAACATAATACTTGCACAAGAATGGAGAAAAAAATGGAACATATTAATCTATTAGGAACTTTTATTTTTATTATCATTGGTTATTTAATTGGCTCAATCTCACCTTCAATTATTATTAGTAAAATAAAATTTAAAACCGATGTTAGAGATTATTACTCTAAAAATGCTGGTGCTACTAATTCAACACGAGTTATGGGTGGTAAATGAGGAGCTATTATTTTAATTATTGATGGTTTTAAGCCCGCTATTCCTATTTTAATTGCATACGGTTTAACCTTTATCAATATTACTAATCCTAATTATGAAACAATGTTTAAACAAGCATATATTTATCCAACTGGTCTTGCTGCAATTATTGGTCACTGTTGACCACTATTTTATGGTTTTCGTGGTGGTAAAGGAGCTGCATCTTCATTAGGAGTACTATTAATGATTAATCCTATTTATTGCGTTATCACAATTGCTAGTTGATGATTTATTTTATATTTAAGTAGAATGTCATCTTTATCTTCAATGTTAATGATGATACTTGCTTTTATCTTATCATGAATACCAAATATGCCACTGCATGCTTTTCTTTCCCAACAAGACGCTCAATACTATATTGTTAATATAATTATGGCTCTAATTTGAATATTAATTATTATTCGTCATTGAGATAATTGTAAAAGAATTCTTAATCATACTGAACGTAAAGTGACTATTTTTGATAAAAAAAATAAAAAAGCAAATGAAGAAAAAAAATAAAAAATCATCTCTTTATACAAAATTAATAAAAATATTTTTTTAAAAAATGCTTGTTTTATGTTTAAAATTAATGTACTATTATAACGGTGTTGACTTAACATTGTTAATATTCTCTCCGATATTAGCTTTGCTTAAGCCGAATTATATTTAAAGGAGAGTTGTCAAATATGGAACAAATTAAACAAGATGAATTGATTAAAAAATTTCGCTTAAATGCCAAAGATACTGGTTCTTCTGCAGTTCAAATTATTAATTTAACAAAAAGAATTTTAGAATTAACAGCCCATCTACAAGTACAAAAAAAAGATATTACTGCAAAACGAAGTTTGTTAAAAATGGTAGCAAGCAGAAAACGCTTCTTAAAATACTTTAAAAAACAAGATGTTGCTACATACAATAAATTATTAACAGCACTATCACTAAAAGATAACTAATATTAAATCAGTATTTACTTATTAATACTGATTTTTTTTATATACATCTAAATAATATTAAACATAGAAATAAATTTACAAATGATTTAAACGATAATAAAATTAATACTAAAAGTGTTATAATATAATTATTAATTATTATATGTTTCTAACCCATTTATTTTTTACTAAAATAAATGGGTTTTTAATTTCAAAAAGGAGGAACAAAATAATGAATGATAAAGATATTAATGGTGAAAAAATAATATCAGTTATTTTAAATTCTGTCACTTCATATCAAAATATTACATATTTTAATTATTGGGATTATATAATTAAAGAAGAAAAAATTAGTTCTGAAATAAAAAAAGAGATCAATAATTTAATAGAAAAAAATGCTAATCTAAATTATACAAACGAAAATGGTGATAGTCCTTTAATAGTAGCAAGTCACTATTATCAACTTATAGATTCCATTAAAATTTTAATAGAAAATGGCGCTAATATCAACCACGCAAACCAAAATGGTGATACAGCCTTGCATTTAGCTGCTAAAAATGGACTAGCACAAATAGTTAATACTTTACTAATAAATAATGCAAATATTCATTTCATAAATCAAAATGGTGATACGGCTTTGACAATCATTATTAATGATAGTTTATTTTATGATAAAAACATAACAAATATATTAGAAAACATATTTTATCAAGAATATGAAGAATATATTACAAATAAGGCGAAAGTAGAAATTATTAAATACAGGCCAGAATTTTCAAATAACTCATTATTTCATGATATTAAAGATAATATATTAATACATTTAAATACAAATAATTCAGTAAAAAATATAAAAGAAAATTTAATATTAATTGGATTAAAAATCGATAAGAAAAAAATTTTAAAAATTGAACAAAGAATAAAGAAAATATTTAAATGTAACATTAATAAATTAAATACTAATCAAGAAAAAGAAAAAAAATGACAGAAAAAAATTAAACAAGAATTAAAAGAAGAAAATTATCCACAAAATAAGCCATCAACAAGCGGATATATAAAACATTAAATTTATCACAAATATAATGAATAAAAATAGTTACCATTATGGTAACTATTTTACAATTTATATTTAATAAAAATTATCGTTTTTTAGTAGTACTTTGTTGACGTTTCATTGCTTGCATTACTGATTTAATTTGAGATTCAGTAGGTTTACGCCCCATTTGTAAATACATTGCACGAATCATATTTTCATTAATAGGAGGATTTTTCTGTAATTGTTTTTCGAAAATCTTCTTAGTAACAATAAAACCAACTAATCCACCAATTAACGCACTAGCAATGCCAATGATTAATACTGCTCACCAAACCATCATTATTAATTTCTCCTTACTTACTGTTTAAAAACTTATTAATTTTATCACACACTTGATTTGATGTAAAGCCATATTTTTCTAGTACTACCTTATCAGGAGCAGAAATACCAAAAGTACTTACGCCAATAACAAAGCCATTACCTGCAACATATTTATATCAACTATCTTTAGAACCCATTTCAATAGCAACTTTTATAATATCATTAGGTAAAATTTTATTTTGATATGTTTTATCTTGTTTATCAAAAATAAAAGTAGAAGGCATTGAAACTACACGAACATTAAGTTTTTGATCGTTTCATAGTTGTTCTTGACTAGCAATAGCCAACGAAACTTCACTACCGGTAGCAATAATAATTAAATCTAAAGCTTTACTACTCTTCTCTTTACTAATAATATAAGCACCTTTTTGAACTGCCTCAATATTACTATTTGCAAGTTGTGGTAAATTTTGTCTAGTAATAATAATAGCACTAGGGTTAGTTTTGCTAGATAATGCCATTAAATATGCACCAATTGTTTCTTTTGTATCAGCGGGGCGAATTACATTAAAATTAGGAATAGTTCTTAACATTGTTAGTTGTTCAACTGGTTCATGGGTAGGACCATCTTCGCCAACTGCGATACTATCATGACTAAAAATAAACAAAGATGGAATTGACATTAAAGCTGCTAATCGTAATGCAGGCTTTAGATAATCACTAAACACAAGAAAAGTAGAACCAAAAGGAATTGTGCCTTGATGTAACGTCATACCGTTAACAATAGCGCCCATTGCAAATTCTCTTACTCCATAATGAATATGTCTTCCTGAATGATCAAGAGGTAAAAAGTCTTTATCTGTTACTAATGCTTTAGTTGAGCCAGCTAAATCAGCACTACCACCAATTAATGTTGGACAATGAGCTGATAAAAGTTTTAAAATATTACCAGAGTCTACTCTTGTTGCTTGTGGATTTACTCCAATAATTGAAGTTCAATCAATTTTATTTAATTGATAATCTTCATTAAAAATTTCATTTTTCAATGCTGATTTAATTTCATTATACAATTTTGGATATAATTTTGCATATTTTTCAACTTTTTGATTTCAAACTAATTCTATTTTAGAACCATGATTAAGTGCTGTTTGTGTGAAGTAAGTACTTACTTCTTTTGGAACAGTAAATTCAGGATATTCTCAGTTTAAATTTTTAGCAACTGTTTTAATATCTTCCATTAAAGGAGAACCATGAACACTGGGTGTTCCTTGTTTACTAGCCCCATAACCAATTATAGTTTTAATTTCAATTAAAGTTGGTTTATCACTAAGTTTTGCTTTTTTAATAGCTTCAGAAATAAGTTTATCATCTTCACCATCTTCAACTTTTAAATAATTTCACTCTAATGCTTGAAGACGCATTTTTAAATTTTCTGAATATACTAATTTAACAGATGAATCTAATTGAATATCATTTGAATCATATAAAATAATTAGTTTATTTAATTTAAAATGTCCAGCAAAACTAAGTGCTTCTTGCGCAATACCTTCTTGTAAATCACCATCACCACAAATTGCATATGTATAATGATCAATAATATTAAGATCTTTTTGATTATATTTAGCACTAAGAAAACTCTCAGTAAGCGCCATTCCAACAGCATTAGCGATACCCTGACCTAATGGTCCAGTAGCCGTCTCTACTCCATAGTCTAAATGATATTCGGGATGACCAGGTGTATTACTATTTAATTGACGGAATTGTTTTATATCATTGATTGTATATTTATAACCAGCATGATGTAATATTGAATATAATAAAGCACTACCATGACCTGCTGATAAAACAAATCGATCACGATTAAATCATTTTGGATTTTTTGGATTAAAAGATAAATGATTTTTGAATAAAGAAAAAGTCATTGGTGAAGCACCTAAAACAATACCAGGATGGCCACTTTTAGCAGCATTAACTGCTTGTACTCCTAACATACGAATTGAATTAATAGTTAATTTATCTAAATTAATTTTATTTTCCATAATTTCTCCTTAAATTTTTAATAGTTATTATTTAATATAATATTAACAATATTCTTAATAAAATAGGTAATTTTTTAAAAATAATTAAAAAAGTATAAATAATAATGACAAAAAATATAATTTTATTTTAACTAATTTGAATCTTTGAACAAATTAAAAAAGAAAAGATCACCCCAAGATAAAAAAATAATATTTCATCTTAAATAAGATAACTCTTTTCTTAATATTTTACATTTGTGATGTTCTTGGTTTATTTAAATTTGTTAATGGTGCGTTTGTTGAGTCATTGTTTACTTGTTGTTTATTAAAAGCTTTTCCAGATGATTTTGAAAATAATGTTGGATTTGTTTTTGGTTTTTTACTACATGATTCTGATATTTTTTTCATTTTTGACTAATTTCTATTTCAATTTTCTTATTTTTATTAATTTTTCCAAAAGTTACTAATTTAATTAAGAAATTTAAAATTTTATTTATTTTTTGTTGTTCTAAAACTTTAATTTCTTCTATTTCAGATTTTTTGATTACTTGCATTAAATTTGATTGTCTTTTTGCTGATTTTTCAAGTTCTTCTTGTTCTTCTAAATATAAACCAATTGCTTTATTATTTCTTTCTTCTCTTTTTAATGATAAAGCTTCTAATGTAATCGCTCTATCAATATCTTCTTGCTCTTGTTCTACATTAAATTGGTCTTGCAATGACAATGCAATTGCTCTATCAATATCTTCTCTTTCTTTCTCAGATACTTCTTCTGATTGTAAGGATAATGGTACTGATTTTTCAAGTTCTTCTTGTTCTTCTAAATATAAACCAATTGCTTTATTATTTCTTTCCTGTCTTTTTAATGATAAAGCCTCTAATGCAATCGCTCTATCAATATCTTCTCTTTCTTTCTCAGATACTTCTTCTGATTGTAATGTTTTATAAGGTTCATCAACAACTACAAAACCAAATTCATCATCTTCATTGGTTGCTTGTAAATCTAAACTACTTTCATAAAGAGATGGTGAAATGGTTGGTTCGGAAATTATTACCTTTTCTTGATGATTATTATTTGTATGTTGAATTTGAGGTTGAATAATCTTACTTCCTTTGGGTCTTACTCCTTGTTTTAGTATTTCCTCTTCAGTAACTAATTTTTTTTCTGTCTCTACTTTAAATGTTTGTGATGAGGGCATTGATGTTTCTTTAAATTCTTTTACTATTATGTCAGATTGTTTTTCTTTTTCTAACGATAATTTTTTTGCCAGTTCCACTTGTGCTTCTTCTTCTGATAATCTCATGGCTTCAGCAATAAGATCTGGATCAATTGCAAGTTGTTCCATTTGTTCAAGTGTAAATGTTCTCATTTGTTCCATTGTAAATACCGGTGTTTGTTTTTTATCAATCGCTTCTCTTTGCTCTTTTGTCAATGAACGGATTTGTTGTGTTGTGAATGCAAATGTTGGCGATAATTTTAATTTTCTAATATAAGTTTCAGCTGCCATTATTTTTTCTTCCTTTCTAAAAATAAAAAACCCATTTATTTTAAAATTAAAATAAGAGGATTAAAAAACTTTATATTCTTTTGTAGAATATTATCATAATAATAATATTTTTCCAATAAATAAATTATTATTTTTTTCATTGGGTTATAAATAAATATTATAACTTAAAAAAGAACTTATTTAATATGCAAATTATTAATATTGAAAGATATTGTAAAGTACATTTAATACACATTATTTATTTAAGTTTTTTAATTTTTGCTAATTTCAAATAAAATGTTTATAATTAAATCAACACTTTTTAATGACTAAAGTGTTATAAAATATATAATTATTAATTTTTTAAATAATTATTTAAAAAATAGAGGTATAAAATTATGAATAAATATTTATTTTTTTTAAGTGTGATACCACCTTTAACTTTTTTAGGAAACAATATTAATAATAAAAATATTGAAAATACTGTACTAATAAATCAATTAGAAGAAAATAATAATTCATTCAATAACCAATTTAACTATTTAAGCAATAGTGAGTGAATTACTAATCAATCAATAACAGATCATAAATTTTATAGTTATGATACATTATCTTTAGCAAAATACACTTTTCCTAAAGGAAGGAATACTTTTTTAGTAGATAACTATGGTAACCTAGTTTATAACCCTAATATAAATATTCCAGATAAAGATAAAGTAAATATTGAAAATACAAAACAAGAAATGAACAGCCACAAAAAAGTAACTATTATTAAAGATAATTATAATCCATATAGTAAAAGTGAATATTCTTATTCATACTTTAGTGGTTATAATAATTGAAAATATATTCAACAAGGTGATATTGAAAAACATATTGATATTTCTAATCAAGCAGGTGCTGATAAAGTTGAACATAGCAATAATCTAAATGAAACACTAGGTTTATATTATATTGCTAAAGCAACACATGATAATAAAATTAGTAAGACAATAGCTAATAACTTAGCAATGTATTTTATTAATCAAACTAGTTTAAAAGGGCAAATTAATAATCAATTAACTAGTAACATTGTTAATTTAATTATTGATAATCAAAATGTTTATAATTTTTTGAATAAATCACCACTAACATTAACTACTAAAAACTATTCATTAAATTGAATTTTTGATAAAAGTAATAATCTAGTTGCTATTTATTATAATAATTGAAAAAACACTAATAATATTATTAATGATAAAATAAATTATTCTTTTTCAGATTGACATAATGGAACATCAATCGCTACTGATAATTCTAATGTTTATAATATTTTTAAGTGAAGCAATTATGCGAGAGACTGAAATACCTTCAGTAATATGTATCCAACTTTTTGTTTTATTAATTCATATTTCAAAGTATCAACTTCAACAGGAATTGAAAGTAGTCCAACACTATCAACTAATACTGCAAAAATTGAACAATATAAAAACCCTGGTAATGCTAATGTTCTTTTTATTGCTTATATTAATACTAAAGATGGTGGAGGATGAGGAACAGAAATTGCTCTTAACTTAGATCTTTGACATGATAATGATAATATTTACTTTCAATGGTATTGTTTTTTAAATTCTTCATTTGGTCGTATGACATATGTTAATATTGCATTAAACAACATAAATTTTGATAACATAATGAACAATTAATAACTTTATTTACAATTTTTAATTAATAAACAAAATTAATAATAAGGACAAAGTTTATTTTGTCCTTATTATGATTATAAAGATATATTTTTTATTATTATAATAATTTAAGTAAATCTATTCGAAAAAATTTATCTAATTTTTCTCATCCAAGATCACGATTTTGTTCAGGAGTCATTATTCAACGACCAAAAGCTTCTGGAAATAAGTCAATATATGATGTTCTTCCATATCAACTTCTAACAATACCATAACTTAAAAGTTTTTGATAAGATTTATTATTAATCTTAGTTCCTTTTGCTAATGATGAAATCATATATTTTCTTGCATCAAAATTATTATTTTATTTATTACGAATTAAAGAATCCAAAATATGACCATATTCATGTACCATAACTTCCATTCCATACTTTATATCTCTAAAAATATCTGTATCAAGTATTATTTTAGTATTACACATATTATTATTACAAGAACCAAAATATGCTTCTCCTGACATATTTATTTTTAGACTGTTCTCACAATTTTTGATCTAATTCAATTTTTTCTAACATTTTAAAAACATTATTTTTTCCATATAATTGAGCTAAAATATTATAAAAACGACATATTGCTGTTTTTAATTCATCAATGTTTGCATTTATATGATAATTACTAATTGTTTTAATAAATGATTCAAAATCAATTTTGCCATCAAATAAAAGATGATGATCATTAAATTGTTTTTTTAAATCTTCAAAATCTTCAAAATTATCATTATTATTTTCCAACTTTTTAAAAGCATTATTTGATTCTTCATTTGCTTTAAATTTAACTTGTTCATTTAAAATATTAATAAAATCATTTACAGCAGGTAAATTTTTAAATTCATTATCATTTAAAATATCATTTTTTCCAAATAAAGTTTCTTGATGATGTTGATAAGAATAAGTAGGAACTTGTTCATCTCTTATATTCAAATCAGGAACAATATAATCTAACGTTACAAAAGATCTATTAGGACTATACTTAAGCTTTACTGTTCCAATATAAATATCTTCATTTATTGAAGTAATTATTGCTTGATTTTGGTTATTAACAATTTTAATTTCCAAACTAGTTACATCTATATTATATTTATTACTAAAAATATCTATAATTTCTTTTTTTACTTTTTCATCATCATTTATAGCAGTTATGTTTTGTCCAATATAAATTTTACCTAAATTTCTTTTTCCTTTAGGAAAAATTATTTCTAAGTTTTTTTTCTTTTCAATTTCAATTTCTTCTTCAATATTTTCTTCCATTTCAGAATTATATAAAATACCAGTAGTTGCACCACTAATTAAAACCGCAGAACTAATTATTCCGGCAATAATTTTTGAATTTTTATTTTTTTTAGACATATAATACTCCTCCATATTTTGATTTCAGAAATAAGTTCTTTATATTCTTGCCTTTGATATCAATAGATATAGACTAGTATTGTTTTTATTTATAATTTGTTTTATTAACAATTAAGATGAAAATTGTTTTAGAAATCTAAAACAATCAGTAAAAATTTTTAAAATTAGTTGATAAGGGCTATTGATAATAATATAAATTTTATTAATAATCAAAAAATTATTGATTAGCACACTCTGGGCATTTCATAATTTTTCTTGCTGTTTTTGAGTTTGAAGCTAAATCATTACCATTAATTTCTTTATTACAACTTGAACAATGTAATACTTTTCTTTTTTTCATATCTCAATCTCCTTTATCTTTTTTTATTAATGCTTAAAATTATAGCATCATTAATAAAAAATGCTTTTTTGATGAAAACAAAAAGGTAGTTATGCCACTCATCAATTAATAATTTTTATAAAATTTGATAATTAATAACTATTATAATATTTTTTTCTTATTATTTATGTTGAAAATAAACTCTAAAAATATTATTAATTATTTATTAAAAATTGATTTAATACTATTTTCAACCAATATTTTAAGTTATTAATAATTATTTTATGACTTATTTACTATTAAATATTCATAAAATAGAGCCAAACGCCATGATAATATGTGGTAAAGCATTAATATAAGTTCATGTTGACTTATAATCTACATCTTTGCCAACAAATAAACCAATAACTATTATAACTGAAAGAAATGATATAAATAGTGCTCATAGTCTTGATCATAATCCAGGTTTAACTGAAAATGGTATTAGAATATAAATAATACCTATTATAACTAATGTAGCTCCATTTTCATTTCAGCCATAGAAACTATAAGTTATAACTCCCGCTGCATACAATAAACTAAAAACAATAATTCATACAGCACCAATTAGCATTAATATTTTAGGTAAAGTTAATAACTTAAGACTTTTCATTTTTTTCCTCCTTAAATATTTTTTACATTAATTGTGATTTTAGTATTTTTTTAATATTATTAATATCATCAATTGTAACATTTTCTTTTGTCCTATTAATTAAAAACCCTTTTTCACGAATATATTTTGGAATAATATGAACATGATAATGAAACACTTCTTGAAATGCTTCGCTACCATTATTAGTTAAAATATTAAATCCTTTAATTTCGGGAATAGTTTTTATTAGCAAATTAGCAATTTTATGAGTTGTGATACTAACATCACTCACTATTTTGGGTGTAGTATCAATAAAAGTTTCAAAATGTTGCTTTGGAATTACTAGAATGTGTCCTTTAGTTACGGGATTGATATCCATGAATGCTGCTGTATTTGTATCTTCAAAAATTAAGTTATTTGTATCTTTAATAATTGTACAAAAAATGCATGCTTTATTTGTCATATATTTCACCTCAACTTACTTTATAAGTATAACTTAAAATATTAAGTATTATTATGGATAAAACTCTTTTACCTTATTTCAAAATCCTTCTTCATATATATTATTTTTTGGAATATATGTTGGAAATAAATTTTGAGCAGCGATTTTAAAGTTTTCAGTTACTGGTGAATCTTTAGTTACAGAATCACTAGCAGATATAGAATATAACATTTGTCAAAATATATTTCACTTTGTTTCTTGGGTAATAGTGCTTTCGTTAGCATCACCCCTTATATACTTAGAGAAATCTGTCTCAAGACTAGCATTACCACTATTGTTTCATGAATGAATTAAATTACTAATTTCTGGAACTCAGCCTTTGTTTTTATTATTTAAAAAACTAAAATCTAAATTTTGTAAAAGGTTTAGGAAATAAATAGGAGCAGAGTAAGTAAATGTAGCAATATTATTATTCGTAGTGTAATGTAATCCACCATTAGTTACTCAACTTGCAGCTTCTTGGGTAGTAGTAGCAGTACTTAAGAAACCATTAGCACCAAAATTAGGATCAATTTCACTAATAGTTGAGGCATTACCGCTTGTTAATTGAGTAAAAAAATCAGAATTTAAAGTTTTTTCTTTTCCTGAATCATCATTTTTAACAATCGACTCTCACTTTGGAGGTTCAGAAGGACTACTATTTCATTTTTGATCAATGCTTTGCGCATTTGCTAAATCAGTAGTAAAGTTTCAATTTACATTATAGTTACTCTTTTGTCAACTAGTAGTATCTTGTAATTGACTTATGTAAAGGTTATTTGTTTGGGTTGAAATTATAGGTTTACCTGCTTCATTATCTTTAATATCAACAATATTGTCTAAAATATAAGACATTGTAAATAAAGTTTGATTTAATTCTGGTAAAATTTGATATTGATAATATTGTTGATAACGAAAACGTAATCATCATTGGAAACGTTTTAAATATTTTGAATAAGTTGGAATATCAGTACCAGAAAGACCTTTTTGTGTTTTATTAATACCAGCACTACTATTTCATTTTTTAGCATCATTTGGTAATAATTTACCAATTTCATTACTATAATTGTCATCTGGATGTTTAGCAATGGCAGCTAATTGTTCATCAAAAGCAGCATCTTTATCACCATAATCTTTATATAAACTATCAGGAGTAAATATTTGATCAGGATCATTAACTTTATCAGTATCTTTATTTTTTTCTTTATAAAATTCTACATTTTGATAATTAAATTTACTTGTACCATCCTGATGTCAACTTTGATTTTGAAATAATAACTCATTATTATCTGCTGCTGATACTTTATCTAGTGAATTAGCTGTATTAATACCACTTAAGTACTTTTGAGTTAATAAATTTAATCCTAAATCATCTTTAAGTTTTATAAAAGCTTTATTGGCTTCTCCCATTGTAGTAGTACCATCTGCATTTTTTGTGTCTTCACTATAATGAAGTTTCTTATGAAAAAATTCATAAAATTTTTGCTGAGCAATTGTTCCTTCAACATCTTTTAAAATAAAATCAAGACCTTGTGAATAAGTATTCTTAAACTGAGCAGAAATCGTTTCATTAAAGTTTACTCCTAAAAAATTAAATAATACACGATTTTTATAATCATCAGGAATTTTACCACTAGGTAAATTACTCATATCACGTTCATTATCACAAGCAACTAATAATAATACAGGGCCAGATAAAAGAGTAACTGAAGTTAATAATGGTAAAATCTTTTTTATCTTTTTCATTTTTTATACCTCCCGTCTAAGAACTAATGATACTTGGATCATATCATCATAATGTTCGTTTCCCAACAACATCTAGATAATTAGCAATATTAGTATCCATACGAGCAACTGGTGCATCTTGTGTAAAGCCATCTCATGTATTATTAGTTTTTATAATATTATCCTTAAATGTTGCATTAATATTAATACCTTGTCTATTGTTTCAACGATTTTCTTTAGTTTTATCAAATCAACTTTTCATTTTTTCAACAAAGTCATTAATTTTCTTATCAGTTGGATCAAGAGGACTTGAACCAAATATATCCTGTAAATTTCAATGAATTAAACTTGAGTTATTATTAAAGTATAAATTATAATCTCATCAAGTTGCATCACCAAGGCTACCAGTACCTCCAGTACCTCCAGTAAAGGCTGTTAATGCATCATTTAAATTAAAAGTAGGAGTTGTATTTGGAGTATATTTTTGTAGTAAAAAACCAGTTTGTAAATAATCAAGATAAGGAGAATCAGATAATCCACCTGGACGCTCAGATAACGGTGCTAAGTCTTTTCACTGATAAGTATCTTTTCTATGATTTTTAAATGTTTTAATTATATTATAAGTTGATTCATCGCTTTTAGGTTTGTCTTGCTGTTGATATGTGATACCTGGCGTTTGAATAAAATGAATACCACCAGTATCAATAAAAATGCCAACTCCAGGTCCATTATTAACTGCAGCATCAGGAAGTTGTGGTCCTTTTATATCTTTCATATAAACTAAATCATTATATTGACTAGTACCATCTTTACCTTTATCTTTAATACTATCGCGGTCTATATAAGGAATTAAGTCATCTAAACCCTTTTCCTTGTCAGTTGGTGAAGTAAATTGTGTTAATTTATATGGTTGAATACCATCAACATTTTTACCAACACCTTCAGCACTAGTTACATAACGATATAAGTAATAATAAAAAGGACTATTCTCTTGTGAAGATTTAGTAATATCCATTAATCCTAAATCACCAGTTTTACTAACATCAGTAGTAGCGGCCCCTTTTTCTTCGGTGAATGTTTGATCGAAACCATTGGTTCTAATATTGTTTAAAATTTCATTAATTTTAGTTTTATTTTGAGAAAACTGAGAGGCACTAATCTTTTCTTGTAAAGGTTTAGCAGTAGAATCAAAAGGAATAACAATTTGACGAGTTCAAATTAATTCTTGATTTCTTAACATTACTTTAGCTATTTTAGATTGATTATCACTTAATAAGCCATCAATAGTATTGTATGAATCTGTTTCATAATTACTATCATTCTTATCATCACTAGTTTTTACGACAGGAAGACTAATATTAACACCAGTTCATGTTTTAGCAATTTTGACATTATCGTTTAATTTTGTAATAACATCTGATTCTGAATTATTAGCATTAGCAACAATTCAAACTTTGCTAGAATATTTACCAGGAGCGATACTACCTGCTTTACCATTAATGTATTCTTGTACACTATCATAAGTACCATTTGGATTGTTTTCACTCTTTACTTGTTCTCATAAATCCTTTAATCAAATATTAATTTCATTTTGATTGTAGTATTTATAATCCTTATAATTACTAGTAACATAACTACGTTGAATAATACCTAAAGCACTCTTTTTTAAAATATTATCAATGTAAGTATTAACATCATCATCGCCCAATACTTTCTTTCATTGTTTTTCTCATGAACGACCATATTTTGCTTGTAATGATTTTATTTTATTTTCCATTTCAGATTGAGCTGCTGTCAAAGCAGCAAGATAATCATCTTTATATTCTGGAGTATTTTTTAAAATTGAAAGATTAATATATTGATTAATATCAGTATATAATGTTTTACCTCATCCACTATTGGGATTATTTAATAAGTAATTAAAAAAGGTGTCAGTCGTAGTACTTGTATCTATAAAAGCACTATTTCAGTCGAAAACATTAGTTGTGCCTCTTTCATTTGAATTATTACAAGCTATAATAGACATAGTTGATGTTGATGATAACGTGAAAGCTGCAACTAAGGCAAGAATATTGCGCACTTTATTCACTCCTTTTAATTAAATCTATAGCAAAAAAAGATTTTTTAATTTATTTTACTAAGATATCTTAACATAAAATTTATATTTAAGGGATAGTTTTTTCTAATTAATTTTAAAATGAAATAACTAATTACCAATTATTTATTTTAAAAAATTTAAAATATTATTTTTTTTAAATATTATTACTTTATAGTGCACAAATAATATTTTATTCATTTTTTAATTTTAAGAAAATTAGCACAAAATTAAGTGTATAATCATTAGTATAAGTATATTATATTTGGTGTAATGATATAGGAGTAAATATGAATAAAAAAATAAACATTAATGATAATACCTTTAAAACTGATTTTCCCTTTTTTAAAAATAATCCTGATTTAGTTTATTTAGATACAGCCGCTTCTTCACTAAAACCACAAATAGTTATTGATGCTGTTAGCGATTATTATGAAAAATATTGTATTAATCCACATAGTCAAGATTATCAACTTGCTGTTAAGGGAAATGATATATTTGAAGATACTAGAAAAACAATTAGTAAATTTATTAATAGTAACGAAAACGAAATAGTTTTTTGTCCTTCAGCAACTTTTGCTTATAATCAAATTGCTTTTGGCTTAGAAAAATATTTACAAGAAAATGATGAAATTTTATTAACCACTTTAGAACATAGCTCATTACTCTTACCATTTTATCATTTGATACAAACTAAAAAAATTAAAATAAAATTTATTGAAACAAATAAACAAGGAGTCATTACTGTTGAAAGTTTAAAAAAAGTTTTAACACCTAAAACCAGAATAGTTGCTTTTGCAAATATTAATAATTCTTTAGCAATAGAAAATGATACTGAAACATTAACTAATTTTATTAAAGAATATGGTAAAAAAAATGTTAAAAGTGATAATTGAATTTTTAAAAATATTTTAGTAATAATAGATGGTGCACAATCAATAGGACATATAAAAACTGATGTTAAAAATTGAAATATTGATTTTTTTGGATTTTCTGGTCATAAAGTTTTTGGTCCAACTGGAATCGGTGTCTTTTGAGGAAAAAACGAATGATTAAATATGCTAGATCCACTAATATTGGGTGGAGGCATGAATGGTGATATTTATGAAAATGGTAAATTTAACTTATTAGATAGTCCTTATCGTTTTGAAGGTGGAACACAAAATATTGCAGGTGTATTTGGACTGGGTGCAGCTATTAAGTATTTATTAAACATTGGTATTGAAAATATTAGAAATCATGAAATTTTACTAAAAAAATACGCAATTGAACAATTAACAGCGCATTTAGGAAATAATATTGAAATTTATAATATTGATGGCAATAGTAGTAACATAATATTTAATATTAAAAAAGTATTTGCACAAGATGTTGCTAATTTTTTAGGAACACAAAATATATGCGTACGCAGTGGAACTTATTGTGCTAAATTATTACCTAATATAATTAACGCTGAAGTAACAATTCGTCTTAGTTTTTACATATATAATTGTAAAAAAGATATTGACTTATTAGTAATAGCTTTAAAAAAAGGAATTAATGAAGGAGGAGATTTTTTAAATGAATTCTTTTAATAACAATCAAGACTATTATCGCAAACTAATTGTTGAACACTATAGTAATCCAAAAAATAAAGGTTTTAAAAATTTACCAAATAGTTTGACATATCATCAAAACAATGAATCATGTGTTGATAATTTTCATGTTGAAATTTCTATTAAAAATAAAGTTATTAATAGCGCACGCTTTACTGGAATTGGGTGTGCTATTTCAACTGCAGCAACCGATCTTTTTTGTATTTTAATTGAAGGTAAAACAATATCACAAATAAAAGAAATTATTATTAATTATCAAGCAATGTTATCAGAAAAGCAATTTAATGATAAAATAATTGAAAATATGATTGCTTTTAAAAATGTACCAAGACAGCGTAATCGAATTAAATGTGCCCTTATTGGTATTAATGGTATTAATAAAATAATTGAGAAAGAATGTGAAAAAAATGGAAATGGAAATTAAGGATAAAATTAGTTTAAGAACCATTTATTTAAAAAAATTAAAAAATGTTTCTAAAAATAATTATCAAAAGTGAAATAAAATTATTTTCAATAAATTTAATGAATCACATTATTTTAAACAAAATAATGTATTTGCTCTTTATAATTCCTTACCATATGAAGTAGAAACTAAAGAAATTATTGAATTATTATGAAAAAATCTAAAACAAGTTTGTTTACCAAGAATGAATGGTGAACATTTGGAATTTTACTTTATTAATAGTTGAAACGATATCGTATTTGATAATGATTTTAAAATTGGACAACCAAGTTTAAATTGCCAAAAAGTTATAGGAAGTCAAATTGATTGTATGTTAGTACCATTGATTGCCTTTGATAAAGATTATTACCGTATTGGTTATGGTAAAGGTTTTTACGACCGTTATTTATCTAAAAATAAATTTAACTTTAGTAAAATAGGACTTGGTTTTGCTATTCAAAAAATTCCTTATATAATTAATCACGATAATTGAGATATACCATTAGATTATATTTTTACTAATTAATATTTTAATCTAAAATTAAATACACTAATCAATAAATAAAAGATAGTTTAATTAATCAAATTATCTTTTTTTATTTTTATTGTATATTCATTTTTTCAATTATAGACTTAAATTAAGATTTACTTATAATAATTATTTTAAAAAGACTAAAACTACTCATTAGTTTAGTTTATACACACTTGAATTTTATAAAAACTGAATTAATTAAAATTATTTTATATTTTTTATCAAAATGAATTCAAAATTTAAAAAACAACAAATAATATTTTTAGTAAATCTTAATACTAAAAAATAAATATTTCTAAAAAAATAATGAAAAAATACATAGGAGGCAAATAAACATGCGTTTATATAACTTAACGTGTGCTACACTTTTAAGCTCATTATCTTTATTAACTATTAATTCAAAGCATTGTTATTTAAATAAAGAAGAACGAGCTATAGAACAAGTTGATAATTTATACGTTATTGGTGATAGTTTATCAGATAATGGTGCACTTGTTGGAGCTGGAACACAATTTTTTAAAGGTAATAAAATCCTTCCAAAAATTCAAGAAATTAAAATGGAGGAACCTTATCATAATAATCAGTTTTGTAATGGTCCAAATGCAGTTAGTATTGTAGCAAATTATTTTCATAAACCTTTAACACCAGCATGGAAATTTCAAAAAATACCATTTGTTGGCAAAACTTATCAACAAATTGGCGAAAATTATGCTGTTGGTGCTGCTAGATTAGGATATAGTATTTATCCAGGTGGATTTTTTGTTAGTAAATTTTCAGCACAAGCACAAGTTACTTCTCTACTTTCACAACATAAAAATATTAATGATCATGATTGAGTACTATATGTAATGGGCGCTAATGATCTTTTAGCAGTAATGCAAGATACAACTTCTCCTTTCTTAACATGAAAACTTTATTTAGATTCTGCAATCCTTAATGAAAAAATATCACTAATGCGACTACTTAAACATCATGTAGCGAATATTGTTGTTACTGATGTTCCAGATATTAGTGAAACTCCTGCTTATAATAATGATCCTATCCTAGAAACAAAAGCAGCAGCAGCTTTTAAATATTTTCATTCACAATGAAAAGCAATGATAAAAACTTTAAAAGAAGATTACCCAAAACAAATTAATGATTTTGAACTTTCATCAGTTGTTAAACAAACATTAAATGATTTAGGGGAATGAATATTAAAGAAGGAGCTAGTGATATTAGTTTTTATGAATCATTTTTAAAAGATGGGATTTTACAACCTAAATTAAATCCGGGTGTAACTTTAGATACAGTTAATAACTACTTTTTTGTCGATACTGTTCATCCAACTGAAATACCATCAAAAGTAATTGGTATGCAGTTAGCTCATTTTATTACTAATAAAATTAAACAAAATTTAAATGATTAACAAAAAAATAAAAAATAACAAATAGGAGGTACAAATTATATGTATAAAAGCAATGGAAATTATGAAGCATTTGCACAAACTAAACCAGCACAAGAAATAGAAGATAAAAAAGCATTTTTAGTAGGAGCAGGATTAGCTTCTTTAGCCGCTGCTACATTTTTAATCAGAGATGCAAAAATGAATCCAGAAAATATCCATATTTTTGAAGAATTAAGTATTGCTGGTGGTAGTTTAGATGGGATTTTAAATCCAGATAAGGGTTTCATTATTCGTGGTGGACGAGAAATGGAAAACCATTTTGAATGTCTATGAGATTTATTTCGTTCTATTCCATCTTTAGAAATTGAAGGGGCTTCAGTTTTAGATGAATTTTACTGATTAAATAAAGAAGATCCAAATTATTCTAAGTGTCGACTTATTCATCAACAAGGGAAAAGAACAGAAGATGATGGTAAGTTTACTTTAAATGAAGAGGCTTGTAAAAAAATAATTGAATTATTTTTAACAAAAGAAGTAAATCTAAGTAATAAAACAATCGAAGAAGTATTTCCAGAAGATTTTTTTAAATCAAATTTTTGATGATATTGATCATCAATGTTTGCTTTTGAAAAATGACATAGTGCTATGGAAATGAGAAGATATATTATTAGATTCATTCATCATCTTGGTGGATTACCAGATTTATCAGCACTTAAATTTACCAAATACAATCAATACGAATCACTTGTTTTACCATTAATTTCTCACTTAGAAGAACAAGGCGTTGTTTTTCACTATGAAACAACAGTAAAAAATATTATAATTTCAGAAAATGAACATAATGAAAAAATTGCAAAAAAAATCATTTTTCAAAAAAAGAATAAAGAACAACAAATAATATTAAAAGAAAATGATTTCGTTTTTGTAACTAATGGCAGTATTACTGAAAGTACAACATACGGCGATCATAATACTCCAGCACCAATTAGTGAACAACTCCAATTAGGTGGAAGTTGAGAATTATGAGAAAATTTGGCAAAGCAAAGTGAAGATTTTGGAAAACCAGAAAAATTTTATGCAAATTTACCAAAAGAAAGTTGATTTATCTCAGCAACATTAACAACTCTAGATAAAAAAATGGCACCTTATATTGAAAAAATTAGTAAAAGAGATCCATATGCTAAAAAAGTTGTAACTGGTGGAATTGTTACAGCTATCGATTCCAGTTGAATTTTAAGTTATACCTTAAATCGTCAACCACACTTTAAAAGCCAATCAGATGATCAATTAGTTGTTTGAATCTATGGATTACTTTCAAATAAGGAAGGAGATTATATTAAAAAAAGTATTACTGAATGTTCTGGCATGGAAATAGCTCAAGTATATAGGGGCTTTGCCCCTAGTTGCTTCGCAACTCACCCCAGTGGCGTAAACGCCACGGCCAACCAACCAAGGTTCTGGTTGGCACCGACCAATAATATAAATTTATTCTATTTTAACATTTTTCTTATTTTTCTTAGAATGTTTATTTCTATAATAACAAGTACGGCATACAGTATTTTCAATTTCTTTCTTTTGAGTTTGTAATATATTATCCAACTTGTCTAATCCTACTGCTCTAATATCATCAACAGTAAAATCTAATGCTTGTGACTGTTCATAGTCTTTAATAGTACTTAATTCACTCTTTAAAGAATGAATATAATTTAAAGCACGACTATTATATCTTTGTAAATAAGACCTAGGAAATCATAAACTAAAAGTCATAGTTTCACCACTATAACTAGGTGGTAATCCACCACGTTTAATTATTCGCTTTGTTTGTCTTTTAGACAATACAACTTTATTATAATCATCAACATTAGTATAAATATTTAGTTTAAACTTAACTAAAAATAACAAAATACGCATTCTTTTAACTTGAACAATATATTCTACTTTTTCACGTGCTTGTTTTGGTATTCTATCGGGGTGTTGTTCAATCATATACATAATTCCATTAAAATTATGACCTATCAATTTACAAAACATTCCTAAACTTTCTTGTGTTTCTTTAAATTCGGGTGATAAATCATTACTATTAATTTTTAAACCTAATTCATCAAAAACAAGCATATCATTCTCTTTAAAAGCATAATTACTATTTAATTGATTAAATTTAAAAACATCATCATAAGAACAACGATAACTATACTCATTACGCACTTTAATAGGAATAGGACTTACTACCCTACCCTTATGTTTTTGTGCTAAACAACAAGCAAGAGCAGATTTACCAGTACGTGGTGGTGCTGAAATAATATAACTACCTACACGTTGTAATATCTTTATATTTTTTCTAGTTATTAAAAATGGATAAAATATTATTAATAATATAACTCCTAAAAGTAAATAACCATATCAAGGCATTATTTCAACTCCTAACCAACTAAAAATCCTACTGCTTTTAAAAATACTCATAAAGTTAAAACTTGTTCTAAACCACTAGTAAAATCAACATTTAAAACAGAACTAATAGTATCATCAAAAATACGTCTCAATAACCCATCAAGTTTAGTAAAAAATTCTCTTAATGGTTCCACCGGTAAAACTTTACCAACAACTCCATAAAGTACTCATCTAAAAGCATTACGTAAATGACCAAAAACATCATATCAACTAACTCGCTCATACTCAGGGTTAAAAGGACTATTTGGTGGTACTGGCGTAACTTTCTCGCTTGAAAAAATATTAATTTGACCAAAATTTAATTGTGGTGAAAAAGTTGGTCTAGTTGATTCACCATGAACATCAAAAAATACTGTTAAATGTCTTAAATTTGGAACACGAATAGGCATAGTAACAAAATTATATAAATCTTGCTGATAAATATCATTATCAACTTTACCTTTAAAAACATATTTTGTATCACCAACATTATCTAAAAAACTAAAAACAAAATTAGCAGTAAAAGTTTTAAAATATTCATATTCAAAATAAAACATAAAACCTTGAATATAAAAACTTAAAGGTTTATCAATTTCAAAATTTAACTGTGTTTGAAAATTTATAATTGTTTTACCAGTATTAACAAAATTTAAATAATTAGTATTATTCTTTGCAACATAATTATGATTAAACATAATACGTGAAAATTCATCCAATTGTTTTCTATTAAAAGTATAAACACCAGTTCCCATATCTATCATTTGTGATGGAACACCAACTGTATCACTATAATAATAACATGTATATAAACCTTCATTATTTCCTATAAATTCACCACTTACTAATTTTAAATCCGGTTGGTCAACATCAAAATAAGCAGAATTTCATGGAATTGTTGCTCAATCATCAAAATCATGATATTTAACATGTTTAACCATTTCTTTTGTAATATCATAATTAACAACATTAGGGTCATTTAAAGCAATTAAACTAGTCGGTGCTTGAACAGAAGTATTTACAACAAAAAATAATTTAGCAAACTTAAATCACATAATTATTTACCAAATAAACATTTTAAAATTCACCATGAACCATAAAACAAAACAAATCCAATAAAAAACTGAGTTCCATAAACTACTAAATTTCATAAAATAGTAGTAAAATCATCAACTGGATTACCTATAAACATAGTTCAATAATCAACGATACATTGATGTATTTTATTGTAAATTTCTAAAACACTCATACTTAACACCTACCCAAACAATGACCTAAAAACAAATTTAATAACACGATAAATAAAATTAAAAAATACACCCAATACCAACCAAAAAGTTAAATTAAACAAAATATAAACTTCATTAGTAATATTTGGTTGATTTAAAAATATTTGAATATCTTTACTAGAAAATATAAAAATAAAATGCAATATACTAAAAACAAAATTAGACATAATTAATTACCTACATTTATTCCACTAACATCTTGTGTTTGTTTATGACCCTTAGCAATCGCTTTACCAACTGAAACAGAAGCCTTACCAATTTTTTTAACACCATAACCCAAACCTAATGTTGGTAACATTAATTCGGGTAAAATAACCCTAAATGCAAATCTAAGCAAAATCAAAAATATCATCAACGTACCCAAATTAAAACCTAAATCACCAAGTGGAAAACTAAAAAACTTCATAAAAATTGAAGCAAATAATTGCATAACAGTTGTAATAAAAGGTATAAACATAATTTCACATCCTAATGTCTTGTAAATCTAAATAATCCTAAAATTAAATAAAATACAAAACTAACATTTATTAAAGCAAGAATAGGCAAAGGTAAAGTGTATAAACTATCATAAAAAAACGACTTAATAAAAAGTGTCACAGTATGTAATCCAGCAAAAGAACTTAAATACTGCATATAAATAGTTTGTACCAAAGTATTAACAACTGGTAAAAGTCTACCCAATAATGGTAAAACAAAAACCAAACTAAAAAATAACTTTACCATTTGCTTACTCCTTTCTAATTACTAATGAGTTCAATGGATAATATGACCAACAAACTGCTTAATAAATACAAGAACCATAAATACGATTGAAATTAAAACTGGTCAATTTGTAAGTGTTCCACCATCGCCAGTTGTAAATACTCAACCAAAAATATAAGTAAAAGCATTTAATAATTGTTGTCCAACACCACCTATCATGGTTAATAATGCTGATAGTCCAGCGGGCATATTAATCACCCCCTTTCTCTAATTCTTTTTGTTGTTTTTCCATTTCTAATTTACGTTTCTTCTTTTCAAAATCTTTACGACAAAAAGTACAATCAGGGTCATTTTCTTTTTCCTTTACATGTTTTTTATGTTTGAATTTCTGTATACCCTCATGTATTCAATTACGACAAAATCAAAGTATAAGGCAAAACCCACCAATATATAAAGCATATTTTATAATCTCCTTAAAATCCATTTTAAACACCACCTAACGTATAAGCATAAGAATAATCCCAATTTAAACTTGCTCTATCTAAATTAATCTGCGACATACTATCATCATTTAAATCAACATCAACCATACCGTCATCTGTACTTTGATAATCATTAACACTGCCATTAATTAATCTTGCTCTTTCATCTGTAAATACTTCTTGTAACTCTGTATTATTATGTGTATTTCCTAATGGCAATAATAAAGTATTAATAATCTCACTTGCACCGGCAATAATTGTAGGAATAGCAAAATAATTATTAAAATTATTATTTATACCCATAGCAACACCAGTTGAAATTAAACAACCACCAGTACCCATATTCGCTATTTTTCTTATATTTTGAAATTTAGTAGGTATTAACTCAGTTAAACCACTAATAACATTTGCTATACCAAAACTATTTAAAGATATATAAGTATCTCAATCTACAAAAGGAACATCAATTATCGGTTTAACAGTTGTAAATGGTGGATACGTTGGTTTTGGTGGTTCAGTAGGGCAAGGTGGTCAAAAACATGGTTCATCTCTTAATAAAGAAACTGACTTATCTACATACTGAACAAACTTAGCATAATTAACTAAACCAATTGTTCCTAAACCTAAAAATATCTTTTTATAACTATTAATAACTTTATTTCTAATAGTTGGTCTTTGATTAATATTCCATATATCAATTCCTAACTTTTTACTAAATAACAAAGAATTAATAGAACCTAAAATTGGGTCTTTTAAATATTGACCATAATAAGCACTAACTCCAACCATAGCACTTAAAGGACTTAATCCAATTCTTAATATTTTAGTCAAAGTATAATTACTAGTTTGCTCTACTTCACTAGGCATAAATAAAACTCCTTACTTTTAATTAATAAGGAGCATATTTATACTAATTTGTATAACATGGGAGCAAAGTACACAAAAAAGTATATATATGCTCCCTATTTAGTTTTTATTTTTTTCTTTTATTTTCTTTTCTTATTCGTTCCATTTCATTAGCAACTCTATAACACATTTCACAATCATATACTCGTTCATAAGTTCAATCACTACACTTATGTCTCATAATTTAACTTACTTTCTTGCTGTCTCATTGACTTATTTAAAGCAATATTTAATATACAATTTGGACAATAATATTTTTTAGTATATAAGTTTTGTAAAACTTTTTTAGGACAAATAACTTGGTCACAAAGTTTACACATATAAATTGCTAAATGAAATGCTTGTTTGCATGAACAATTATCATTTTTAGCCATAATTTAAACTTAACTCCTAACATAAAATAATTATTTAAAATTACCCTTTTAATAAATAACTATTTTCAATTAGAAAGTTTTTTAATATTACCGCTTAAATCAAGTTCAAGTGAATAAAAATTACCAACTTTTAAATCAACAGTAGATAAACAATTATTAAAATCACTAGCAAATTCCGGATTATATCATTTATCACGTGTTTGACCAGTTGGCACACTTGTTTGTTTATTAATTTCTACAAACTTCAAAACATCAAACTTTAATGTTTGACCTTTATTATTTTTATCGGGAATAATACGCCCTTTTTCAATATTAACTAATTGAACTTTAAACATAAAAAAACTTAACCTCCGAACTTTAAGCGAACTAACGCTAGATTAAGATAATGGATATTAATTATCTTAATTATAAATATAACATAAAATTTAAAAAATACAATTAAAATAAAAAAATAGATATTAGTAAAAAGTTCGGTAATTACTAATATCCATTAACCATTATATATATATATATATATATATACAAGTAAAATTATAGAAAAATTAAGTTTTTTTTCTAATGTAAAACTTTTTTCCTAAAATCTATTTTTTCAACTTTATCACCAAAAACTTTATCAACCCAACTCAAAACATCTTTATCTCTTTGAATTAAATAACCAATCTCGCTAGTCCGTAAATAATCCTTATATGATAAAGCACTTAAATATACATATCGTTCATAATCTTCATACTCTTTAAAATAATCATTTACAACAGTACTTTCAATAATACCACCAATCATAACCGTATCACCATTACTATCTCTTTGAGTTTTAAAATAAAACACATTTGTTGCATTAAAACTTGCTTTAATTATATCTGCAATTGTTAATTTCTTAATACCACGAACTACAATAGGATTTTTGCAATTACGACTAAAAGCATAAGCCTTTACACCTACATCAGTTTGATTTAAAGACTTAACATCATCTATCGCTTTTGTAACATATTTTCCTAAATATTTAATAACAAATTCATTAGTACCTTTTTTAACCACTCTTAAATCATTAAAACCATGAGTTCATCATTCTGCTAACATACTTTTATGTATCTTTCTATTGAAAATTATATGAAAATGTATAGCACCACGAGATTGATACTCATAAACATAAAAATATTTTAATTCTCCTAAATGCGAAAAACGTTTAGGGTCATTTCATCATTTCTTTAATTTAATAAAAAATAAACGAATATCTTTCTTTGCTTTTTTAACATCTTGCATATTATTACTATAAGTTAAAGTAACAAAACTTAACATCTTACTATTATAAAAATTATGTAATGCTTTTTGAATTAAATTAGTTTTAGTACGAACTGTACTATTTCTTAATTTTTGTTTATTACCAACATAAGATTTACCTTTCTTATTTCCAATATTATTCAAAAATGAAATAGGTAATACTACATTTTTCACATAACAAGCATAGAAAATTTTTTTAATATAAAAATCTTGTTGCATATATAAAACTCCGAACTTTATTAATAATTTCATATATTTATTTAATAAAATAATCTTAACATAAAAAATTATAAAATCAAACATAAACAAAAACGTTACTTAATCAAGAGTGATTATATCATATTGGTGTTCCTGAAGAAGAAATCTTTGAACTTGCTAAAAACTCATGTAATGTGGTACCAGTTTATATGCCATTTATTACCTCATATTTTATGCCAAGAGAAATTGGTGATCGTCCTTTAGTAGTTCCAGAAGGTTCAAAAAATTTAGCATTTATTGGTAATTTTAGTGAAACTGAAGATGATACAGTTTTTACAACCGAATATTCAGTGAGAACTGCTATGGAAGCCGTCTATAAATTATTAAACGTTGATAGAGGAATACCAGAAGTTTTTGCTTCAGCATATGATATTAGAGTACTATTGAATTCAACTCATATTTTATGAGATAAGAAAAAAATTAATGATATACAAGTTCCTCTCATCTTAAAAATTTTCCGTAGAGGTGCATTAAAAAAAATCAAGGGAACTTTTCTAGAAGAATTACTTGAAAAATCTGGATTACTATAATAAATTCCAATATTTTTAATAATATTTATAAAATAAAAATATTTATTTTAAATTACCGTTTTAAGTATAAAATAAAGAAAAATATTAAAAAAAATTAGTGATATTGTTACAAATAACATTCATTTCTTTAAAAACAAACAAGTTGCTAACAAATTTAATATTCTAATAATCTTTAAATTTAAAATCAATTAATAATTTCTCATTCTAATGTTTAGAAATTCATAAAATTAATATTATTAATTTTAACTTCAAGATTAAATATAATGTTATAATATTTTTATGTATTATTAAATTATACAAAAGAAAGAGGAATTAACTTATTATGAGTACAATTATTAAAAATGAAGAAAATGAATCAAATGTTCAACAATTTCAAGTTGGTGACATTATTACCGTAACTCCAACTGGAATAAAGGAATTTGGAGTTTTTTGTAAGTGTCCAAATGGATTTTCTGGTTTAATTCACATTAGTCGTATTACCCCTAAATTTGTTAAAAATGTTAGTGATTATTTTACAATTGGTACATCAGTTAAAGCAGAAATAACAGGTATTGATCATACTAAACAACAATTAAGTTTAAGTACAAAAGAACAAGGATTAGTGGCAAAGAATAATTCTTCAATTGAAGAAAATGGTAAAGGATTTGCACCAATAAGAGAAACTGTTGATAATTGATTTAAAAAAGAAGAAAATAATTAAAATACTATTTTTCTTCCAAATAATAAAAAATATTGCTATTTAATGGCAATATTTTTTATTTTTTTCTTGCAATCTAAAATTTTTACAACTATATTTTTATTATAAATATTAAATAGTATTATTACGAATTAATATTTTAATTTTAAATACTATAAGGAGGTTATAGAATAGTGATAAAAACTAATTTAAAGTTTACTAATTTAGATATGAAAGAATTATCAACTTTATATCAAGAAAAAGTAACGGCGATTAACGCCGAACTGGAAAGTAATGCTAAAAATGAAGATGGTTGATTAGGATGAATTGATTTTCCATTTGCATACCAAAAAGACATTACTTTTCAAGAGTCTTGAAAGCGAATGAAAACTCTAGCATTGAAACTACAAAAAGAAATACAAGTTTTAGTAGTAATTGGTATTGGTGGATCATATTTAGGTGCTAGAGCAGGAATTGATATGGTGCAAGGTTTATTTAATAATACTGCTCCTGTTAAAGTAATTTATATGGGTAATACTATGAGTTCAACTTATGTTCACCAAGTTTTATCATATTTAAAAAATAAAGAATTTGCCATTAATGTTATTTCTAAATCAGGAACTACTACTGAACCAGCAATTGCCTTTCGTTTGTTAAAAGAACTATTAATTAAACAAAAGAAAAATAAGAATATTGTTAATAACAGAATTATCGCTACTACTGATAAAACAAGAGGAGTACTCCATGATTTGGCAAAAGAAGAAGGATATGAAAGCTTTGTTATCCCCGATAATATCGGTGGTAGATACTCTGTTTTAACTCCTGTTGGTATTTTTCCGATGATGGTAGCAGGAATTAACTGTGAAGAAATTATTGCTGGTGCACAATTAGCAGCAAAAGAATGTAAAAGTGATAAAATTGATGTTAATAATGCTTATTTATATGCAGTTTCTCGCTATCATTTACATAAAACTAATAATAAAGCAGTTGAAATTTTAGTAAGCTATGAATTACAAATGCAAATGTTATGTGAATGATGAAAACAATTATTTGGTGAATCAGAAGGTAAGGATGGCAAAGGATTATTACCAGCTAGTGTTGTTTTTTCAACTGATTTACATTCAATGGGCCAATTTATTCAAGAAGGTTCAAAAATGTTTTTTGAAACAGTAATAAAAATCAAAAAACCTAATGAAGATATCAAAATTCCACTTGATAAAGAAAACAATGATCAATTAAACTATTTAACAAAACATTCTTTACATGAAATTAATAATATTGCCTTACAAGGAACTATTGAAGCTCATAGTGATGAAATAGTAGGAAAAACTCCAAATATTTTATTAGAATGGGATACAATGGATAGCAAAATGTTTGGTTATGCTAGTTATTTCTTTATGAAGGCTTGTGCTGTTAGTGCAAAATTATTAGGTGTTGACCCATTTAACCAACCTGGTGTTGAAGTATACAAAAAGAAAATGTTTACATTATTAGGTAAAAAATAATTTCCTAATAATAAATTTAATAAAACATTAAAATATAGTTATATAAAAACCATTCTGAAAAGAATGGTTTTTATATAATTTACTTAGTTGTTTTTCACTTATTAATTTACAATATTATATTATGACATTTTTTTGCAAATAATAATCTAAATAAATGTAATTATAAGTTAAGTTGTATTTTAAATGATGGTAAATGATATATACCAGTACTAGTTGATGGTGCATTTATAAAATCAAATTGATTTATTTCATTTACCATTTTTTGTTCTTGTTCTTTAATTAAAAAACTTTCTACTATATGCTTAGTTATTTGTTCTTGAATAGAATATTGTGCTTTTTCTTCAGAAAAACCTTGATTAATACATTCAATAAAAATGAAAGATAATTTTTCATTTATTTCATTATTCTTAATAATCTCTTGATAAACATCATTAAATTCATTATTTAATAATTTTATATTTAATATTAATAAATCTTCATAACTCATATTTATAAAATTTAAATTAAATTCAAATTTTTCAAAAATATTTATTATTAATTGTTGATTTTCAAGTTCTTGATACTCACTTTCTGATTGGATTACTTTACTAGCCATCTTTTAATCTTCCTTTTCTAATATTTTAATTTAATAAAATCTAATATAGAATAATTTCTATATTAGGTATAAACATTTATTAAATTATTTCATTATTTTATCATAATTTCTATTCTAAATATAAAAATTATTAAATAATATGGATAAAATTTATTATTTATATAAATTTATTTTATTTAAAACTCTACTTTAATTAAATAACATCCTTAACAATAGTAATGCCATTTTTAAGCATTGAATATCATGCATATTGATTTAAAATATGAGCTGGATGCTCTGGTTGATCATAAGTATTTGTCATTGTCATTGGAACAATAACATTTACTTTTTTATTGTGCTGATTAAATCAAGTTTTACAACTAATAGCAAATTGATAAATACAAATATCAGTACAACAACCAACAATAATAATGTTATCCCATTGTAAATTTGGCTTAAAATCAAAAGCAAAAAAACCATTAGTACTATTTTTTTTAATAATCTTAATATTGTCAAATTTTAATTCTTCTACTAACTCTGATTCAATAGTATTTTCCAAACAATGACTAGGAAAAGTATGGAATTCGGGACTATGTTCATTATGAGCATCATTAAAAGCAATAACTTTGGTTTCATTAGTATTTACTTTTGCTAATAAATTTTTAATTGGTTTAATAATTGAATTAATATTAGGTGAAAATAAATTTCCTTTTTTAGCAAAGCCATTAACCATATCAACAATAAATATAATATTATGACCTTTTAAAGTTTTAAAATCTAAATTAACTGTTTTATCCAAAGTTTTATTTATCATTTCAATAAATGAATCATTATTTTTCATTATTCACCTCTATTTTTTAAAAATTAATCGTTTAATAATAAATCAAATTATACTACAGCCAGAACAAATTGGCATTAAGAAAATAGTAAAAATAATTCCTACTTTTAAAAAGAAAATATCTACTGTTATTCCTTGACTACTTTGATAGGTTAAACTATCAATTACACCATTTATATAAATAAAATTAAATCCATTAAAAATATCTATTTTAATACTTAATAACATAATTAACCCTAATAATAAAAATATAAAACCAGAAAAAAATAAAATAGTAATTATTTTTTCATCAAGAGGTAATTTTTTTCATCAATTTTTAGTTATCATTATTATCACCTATTTTTTTTAATTATATCATTGTTATATTACTGCTATAAAATAAATAAAAAAATTCTTACTTTAATGTGAAAAATAAGAATTTTTTAAAATTAATAAATTGCTATTTTTACTTTTTTACTACTTTTAAATAACAACTGTATCCAAAAATAATAATACTTGTAAACAATAAGATTGGAGTAGCAATAACCGATAAGATTAATCCTATTTGTAACTGTGCTGCTGTACCTGTTAAAGTTGCGGTTCCACCTAATGCAGCAACTGCAATTTTTAATTTATCAAAATAATCAGTTAATGACATAGTAACATCAAAATTAGTTATACTACCCTTAATAAAATCTCCAATAGTTCAAGGATGAGAATTTCTTAAAATTCAAAACGCATCATGACTTTCGGCCACTTTAGCTCCTAGAGGTTTAACTGTTCAAGATACTGTTCCAATTAAAATTAATCCTAAAATCATTACTATTAACATAGTTATAAATACGTAAAAACTAATTTTATCTAACTTTGATAATTTTTTTCAAATTTTTTGCATAAATTTTCCCTTTCTTTTAATATAAATATGGCTCAAAAAAATTGTAGTGTCATTATTTAGTGATAATTTCCTATTAGTTATCGAGTAAAAATTTCCCAAAAGTGAAGTTAAATATACTTGGTGATAAAAATGGAAAGAAGCATGACTATGAAAGAAAAATATAAGTACAAAATTATAAATGATATTATTATTAATAAATTATCTAAACATCAAGCCAAGAATAAACTTAATCTAACTATTAGAAGAATTAACCAATTAATTCAAATTTTTAATAGAGAAGGTAAAGTTGGTTTTATTCATAAATCTCGCAATACAATTTCTAATAAGGCAACAAATTTTGAAATCAAAATTAAGATTATCAACTTGTATAAAACAAAATATTATAATTTTAATTTTCAACATTTTCATGAGAAATTAATGAATGAAGAAAAAATTAAAATTTCATATAGCACACTTTATACTATATTAATCAAAGAAAAAATTACTTCACCAAAAAGACATAAAAATAAAAAAAATAACTTACATCCAACAAGAAATCGAAGAACAAATTTTGGTGAATTAATTCAAATGGATGCAAGTAATCATCATTGATTTGGTAACGATAAACCAAAATCATTTTTACATGCTGCAATTGATGATGCTACAGGAAATATTGTTGGACTATGATTTGATCATCAAGAAACATTAGATGGTTATTATAATGTTTTTTATCAAATTTTAACTAATTATGGCATACCAAAAACATTTTATACTGATAATAGAACAGTTTTTGGATATAAGAAAAAAATTGATTCAGGTAAAATAAACACAGAAAATGACACTTATACTCAATTCCAAAAATGCTGTAATGATTTGGGTGTTGAAATAATTAGAACTTCAATTCCACAAGCTAAAGGTAGAATTGAACGTTTATTTGGAACACTTCAAAGTCGATTAATTAGTGAATTACGACTTAATAAAATTAAAACATTAGATGAAGCTAATCAATTTCTCAAAATGTACATAAACGTTTTTAATAAACAGTTTGCCTTTCCTATTGATGATAATAAATCTGCTATGGTTAAAGCTCCTACACAAGAAGAAATAAATATTTATCTTTCAAGATTTTCTAAAAGAAAAACAGATAGTGGTTCAACTATAACATATTATGGTAAAAAATATTTTCCTTATAAAAATAACAAAGTTCAATACATACAATCTCGAATTGATGTAATTGTACTTAAATCGTTTATTAATGAATTATATCTTAGTTACAATAATCAAATATATGAACTAAAAGAAATAGCACTAAAACCAATTATTAAAGACAACTTGATAAAAACTAAAAAAGTTTATATACCCAATAAAAATCATCCTTGAAGATATGGATATCAATAATTCCTAATTAAAGTTATATAAGATTTACATTTTTTGAATACTAAACCATATAAATTTTTAAAATGTTTGTATATGAGCAAATTTGGTGCTTTAAAATTGATTTTAAAGATATAAAGAGATTACAAATTCAATATCTTCCTCTTTTACATTTTTTTGTGATTTTCTACTAGAACTTTGACTTTTGCTTGTTGAAGCTTCACTGTTTACTTTTGATTTGTCTTTTTGAAATCCAAGAGCATTAGTAACTCTTTTTTTATTTTTTTCTAGTATTTTATAAAATACTAGAAAAAAAGAACTTTCATTGTTAATTGAAAAAATTTAGGCAAAAAAAGCACGATTATTATATCCACTAGTTGAAGGTTGATTTGTCAACTCCATTGAATTTATTTATTCTTTTTCAAGTTCTTTTAATAAGTTTTTTTTATTGTTATTTATTTTACAATTATAAATACAATAACCAATAATAATTGATGTTGTAATTAATCCATAACCAATAAAACCTGTTGTTGGTCAAAAATAATCTGACTCATAAAAATTAGTTAAATAATTTTTAATATTTGTTCATATATCTTTTTTTGTTTCAAAAAGTTCAGTACTAGTATTATTAGCATTATTAGTTTGATTATTGAAATTTGTCATTTCAGTTGTTGTTATTTTATTGAATATTTTTGATACAGGAGTTGAGATTACCGATGGTAAAGTAGTTATGTTATTAATAATTACCGATAGCATACTATCATTTCATGAATTGGTCTCCATATAAACTATCCTTTCAAAATAAAAACCTATTTGTTTAAAAATAAAACAATGGGTTAAAAACTATATTTAGTTTTTAACAATATTATAATTAATAAATTTTTAAATATTAAATATTTCTATATTATAAAAAATAGAAACTAAAATTTTCAGGATTATTTAAAATTTGTGTATTTTACTGAAATAGTTTAAATTTCCCAAAATACTTATCAAAAAAACTAAATTATTTTGGGAAATTTTCACTCGATATTGACACTCAAAAAAATTGTAGCAAACTCTAAAAAAATATTATATTTAAAATATATAAAAACTGAAAATAGGTATAAAATAGTAATATTTAACATAAAATTACTTTTTTTGGTTTTTTCTCTTAAGTTTTCTTTTAAAAAATAATTAAAAATAAAATAATTTTACATTATCTTTAAAAAATAATTGTAAATGTGAAAAATATCTATTATAATGATTAAGGTTTTTTAAGAATAAATAATTCTAATAAAACAAAAAATAAGGAGTATTAGCTCAGCTGGGAGAGCAATTGCCTTACAAGCAATAGGTCGGCGGTTCAAGTCCGTCATACTCCACCATTTACCTGCTGATGTGGCTCAATCCGGCAGAGCAACGGTTTTGTAAACCGTAGGTTGCAGGTTCGATTCCTGTCATCAGCACCATTATTATTTATGGAGGGGTAGCAAAGTGGCCAACTGCACCTGGCTGTAAACCAGATCTCTTCGAGTTCGGGGGTTCGACTCCCTCCCCCTCCACCATATTACTTATTGGGGTGTAGCCAAGCGGTAAGGCAACGGCCTTTGACGCCGTCATGCGTTGGTTCAAATCCAACCACCTCAGCCATATATTTTATTAATTTGTCCTCGTAGCTCAGCGGTAGAGCACTCGGCTTTTAACCGAGGTGTCGCAAGTTCGATCCTTGCCGGGGACACCATTTGATGCCCAGGTGGTGAAATGGCAGACACGTCGGGCTTAAGATCCGATGACTTTTACAGGTTGTGCGAGTTCGAGTCTCGCTCTGGGCACCATTTTGTATATTTATTAATGACGAGGAAGTATTCCTCATTTTTTATAAATAAGTAAACTATATTTTGCCCAGATGGCGAAATGGCAGACGCAGTAGACTCAAAATCTACCGAGAAATCATGCGGGTTCGAGTCCCGCTCTGGGCACCACTAATATTAAATTATTAGTATAAAAAGGTATTCTTTTAAGAATACCTTTTTATTTTTATAACATTAAATATTATTAAACTGATAATCGACGTTCTGAAGATGGTTGTTTAATTGGCAAACGTTCTTCAGAATTTAATGTTGCTATATTAAGTGGTTTAGGATCAGGTATTTCAACAACATGAGAAGTTGACATGACTGATTGTGTTTCCTCTCCATTATTAATTTTTTCTGGATTAAAAGATTTATTTAATAATGAAGTATTATCATCACTATCTTCAGAACTTGATGATGATGATGGCGAAGATGTACTGCTAGAAACATTTTCATAAGTATCTTCTTCATCAAAATTATTAACATCCGCACATCAATTTTCATATAATTCCATTCCAGTATTTATTAATAAACCAGTACCAACTGTTGCAAGACCAGCTATTGTTTCTCAAAAAGCAATTGATCTTTTTTTATAAAATGGTTGATCATCATCATTATTATTTGGATTACTTAATTCATGATATGCAAAAAGACTAACACCAGTAATTGCACTAGCAATAGTTATTGGTGCTAATAAACTTGCTGCTGTATTACCTATTTTTTGTCATATATTACGTTGTTGATTTATTACATTTTCTTCATTATTAGGTGCACAACATTCTGATATTTTTTTACTGATTGTCACTATGTGATTTAAACTTGAAGCTGCTGCTGCTGTAATAAAAGCATATGTAACAGGTAATGTATCTGGATTGGGTGTTGGTCAGTTAAGTCAAGCTACTGCTAGTGGTAATAATGGTGCTGTTGCAAAACTTACTCCTGTTAATAAATTATTAATCCTTACATTATTAATATTTCGATATCTTAATATTAAATTAGTTAACGAAATTTTTGAATTAACTGCGCCTTCCACCATAAAACATAATGCTGGTACTAGTGATAATACTCCATCTTGATATAATAAATAGTTACCCCTAGTTACCATTGAATTACCAATAGTAAGTAATACATCTCTTATAGTAGGTGCTACCCTATTTCTATTATTAGTTGATATTAAATCATTTGGTAATAATTGTTCTGTAGAAGAATAACTTCTTGCTGGTGATGAATCCATATTTTTCATCCTTTCTAAAAAATAATTTAAAGTAATAAAATTAATATAAAAACACCCATATTAAGAATTACAATCCTTAAATATGAGCTAAACTCTAGTCTTTATTTATTACTTCTTGTATTATAACCCTATATTAAATAAATGAAAGTAATATAATCATTAATATTAAAATTATGAAAAATAATTTTAAAAACTTAAATAATTAAATTAATAACACTAAAAAATAAATTTTTATTATTTCCTTATATAAGGAAAAGTTTTATTTTTTATTAATCTTTTTTAAAATTTACTCAAAACCCTTGTTTTTTTCTTATTATTTATTTTTAATAATATCATTTTATTTAATAAAATAAAATTTTGATTTTCTATATATTTTTCAATACACATTATTAATAAATAACATCGCAAAATTTTATTTACTGAAATTGGTTTTAATAAAATATTTTTTTTTGTATAATTAACTGTTATAAAGGAGGTCATTTATTAATATGAAAAAACAACGCTTAAATATCTCAAAATTAGGATTCTTACTTTCAGTAATGGGTTCGGCAGTAGGATTAGGTGGTATTTGAGGATTTCCAACTCAAATGTATAACCATCATGGTGCTTTTCTAATCCCTTTTTTAATATGTATGGTAATTTGTGCAATACCAGTTTTATTTATTGAAATGACAATTGGTAATAAATATCGCAAAAATCATATTGAATTTTTTAGTGAGGTTGGAGGTAAAAAGGGTGCTTTTTTTTCTTGATTGCATTCAACAACCGTTATTTTACTAAGTACTTATTATAGTGTTTTAGTAGGATGAACTTTAATTAATATTATTATTAGTTTTACTTCTAATTTAAATAAAGGTTCTTATTTTTATCATAATATTTTACAACAAACAAATGATCAAGATATTAGCAATTTAAATAGCCTAGGTAACTTAAATTGAATGATTTTACTTGCAACAATTGGTGTATGAATTATTTTGGGTATTATTCTATTAGGTGGTGTTGAAAAAGGAATTGAAAAAGCCAATAAAATTATGATTCCATTTTTATTTTTAATGATTATTATTTTAGCAATTTATACTAGTACATTATCGGGTGCTAAACTTGGATTAAATGTAATGTTTGATTTAGATGCTAAAGAATTATTAAATCCTGGATTATGAAAAGATGCTTTTGGTCAATCATTCTTTATGTTATCAACATGTACAGGAACCATTTATATTTATGCAGCTCATGCTCCTGAAAAACAAGATAGTACTAATCAAGCTTTTGTAGTAGCCTTTGGTACTAGCGTTATTGGTATATTAACAACAATTATTGTTTTTAATTCAATAGGTGCAATTGCTCAAAATCAAGGTAAAACTGATATTAAAGATGTATTTCAAGCAGGTCCTGCTTTGATTTTCCAAGTAATACCACAATTATTTGCTATTATTAATAATCAAGTTCCTATTTTAGGAAATATTTTAGCAATATTATTTTTTGTTACACTTTTCTTTGCGGGTATGTCCTCACTAATTGGTCAAGTTGAATCAATGGTAAATGGTCTAGAATATGAAATTCATTTAAAGCGCAAACAAGCATTAGCAATATCATTATTAGGAGCAATGGCAGTATCAGTATTATTTACCTTTAGTAATTCACCAGCGCTGTTTAATGGGCTAGCAATCTGAGTAGCACAAATTTGATTACTAATAATTGGGTTTATTTTATTAATTGGTATTAGTCCATATGGCTGAAAACTATATGATACATTAAAATTATATAATAATGAAAATTCATGAATGAAATGAACAAAAGGATATAAAATAGTAATTTTAATTATCGCACCAATTTTAATTTTAATTAATATTGCTACTGGTATCTATGATTTTATTATTAATATTATCAATGCTAATTTTGTCTATGGTACAGTTGGTCTAACACTTGGTGTTGGATTAGTTTTACTTTTAACTTTTATCTTAACTTATCATAAAAATATTCATAATGGTTTTAATAAATTATTTAAAATAAAAACAAAAACTGAAAGAGGTTAAAAAACATGGATGTTGGAGCAATTATTTTAATGGTAATTTCTTTAGTAAGTATTATTGGTCTTTTTATTTTCTTTGTCATAATGGATTTTAAAAGTCATAAAAAACAAAAAAGAAAAGAAAATAACAAAGAATAATATTTTTTAAAATATTTTAGTATACTTATGATAAAGTATTATAATTAGGTTTTTTTGTAATCTGGCATTTTGATGCCAGATTACAAAACTTATTATTAAATGGTGAGTGAAATGGAAAAAAATAAATTAAAACAAATTTTATTAATTAGCAAAATAACTTTAACAATTGCTTCTTTATTTTTATTTTTAGTTTGACTAATGTTTATGACTAATAATTTTTTTCCTAAATCTCAAAACTCATTTGTTGCCAAAATTATGAATACTTCAATTCAAATTATGATTTGACCAATTACTAGTATAATTCTATTTATTTTTATTATGCCAATATGAGTTACTAATAAAAAACAAATTTTATTAGTATTTTTAACATTATCACTAATTATCACAATATTGTGTTCAACTTTTCTTTTCAGTTTAAATATTAATAAATTCTGAATTATATGATTAATTGCTCATTTTTTTGCTATAGCTTCAATTATTTTTGTATTTTTTTCTTTTTTCTTTAAAGAAAAACTTCTTTTATTTAAAAAGAAAAAAAATAAACATATTGAAAAAAAGATTAAAAAATAATTTTTTTTAACTTGTTTATCAAAAGTAGTTGACTTTAATTTTAGTAATATGATATAAATACATGGTGGTTAACATAACTGCGGGTGTCGTATAATGGTATTATTACAGCCTTCCAAGCTGAAGACGTGGGTTCGATTCCCATCACCCGCTCCATTATAAAATAAAAAAAGGCGTATTAATTACGGCTTTTATTTTTTTATAATGGTTTATATTTTAGGACCTTTTTTAGTTTGTAGTACTACTGCTGTTTCTTCATCACTAGAATTACTGCAAGCACATTTATTAACTATTTCTGCTCATGAATTTACTGGATACATAACTAAAGACATTCCATTAGTTCTTTCTGGTAATGATTCTAAATATTTTATTTTATTATTTGTGCATTCTTCTAAATTAATTTTCATTAGTTATCCCCTACTTCTTTTAAAATTCGACTATTAAAAGCATCTGCTAAGAACTTATAAACTTTTACTTCAGAAATATTTTTTAAATCATAACAATTAATGATGTCAGTTAATTTTAAAATCACATCATGATATTTTATAAAATAAGTTTTATTTTCAACATTTGCTCACTTTTCTAAATTCATTGCATAATAAATTATTCCATCTCTATAAAATTGTGATTTCATATTTCTCACTCCTTTAAACGATATAATAAAACAAAAAACCTAATTTAAATACAAAAATTTAAACGAGGTCTATAAAAAAACCAAAATATTTTGTTCCAAAGTTCCTTTAAAACTTTAATACAATTGTAACTCATTTACAAGAAATTCCAAGTAAAATCAATAAAAAAAATTAATAACTTAAAATTAATATAAAGAGATAAATAAAGATTGCATTTGCAATTTTTATTTATAATTGTCCTGAAATTGTTTTTAAAACAAAATTTTTTATATTCACTGATTGGAACTTCAGTTTTATTTATTAAATCACTCACTTGTTTTTGTCATTTTTTAACTAAGTTTTTCATCTCTACATAGTCAGGTGTAACAATAGAAACAAAAATAATCATTTGTTTCATAATTTGTAACTCAACCTCACAATGTTTTTTATTGACTAATCTGGCGTCTCAAGCATAAGCAAGAACTGTTCTATTGCTTACTGCTACTTTAATTAATTTGTTTTAGTTTTATCTTTAGGAATTTCTTTTAATCTTTTTTTCCTTTTCTTTAAAACTTTAATTTAATAAAAATCCTAACATAGAAATATATCTATATTAGGACTGAACAGTTATTAAATTATGAATATATAATAACATAAAAAATAATACTTTTGATGAAAATTATAATTAACACTTATATAAGTATTAATATTTAATTTCCTATACATGTATTTTTTATAAATAATTAAATTATAAAACTTCTAAGGAAATAACTATTTCTAATTAAACAATAGTTATCTAATACAAGAATAAATGAAAAATATCTATATTAAATATAGATACTATAATATAATTTTTCTAAAATTAATATAAGTTTTTACCTATTTACTTTTATTTTAAAGTAAATAGGTTTTTAATTTAAAAAAGGAGATATTTAGAAGTGCTATATAGTAAAAAAACAGAAAATTTTATAACAGAAAAAGAAAAACAAGTTTTTAAAGAAAAAACAACAACAAATTCAAGAAAAATTAAACCACAATTACCAATAACAACATCTCTTGCTGAAATATTACTAAATAATAATGAAAAGCTTGTTGGTACTATTACTAGTGATCAGTATCTTAATAAAGATAACAAACAAGTACCATTATATAAAGTAATTAAAACTTCAGAACCAAATAAAAAAATAAACATTAAAGCAATAAATTCTATTAAAAACGACAAACAACCAATAACAATTCTAAATAAAACCAATTCACAATCAATATAAAAATAAAATAAAATTATTAAAAATTGAAATTGAAATTTTTAATAATTTTATTTTTTATTATTTAATTAAAAGTTTATGTTTAGATTAACTACTAAAATTTATTTTATTCTTATTTTATAGTATGATTTACCTATAAACTTAATTTTTTATTATAAAGGAGAAATAATAATGAATGTACTAAAAACATATGAGATTTGAAAAAAGCAAAACTTACCACAACACTTAAAAAAACAATTAACTACAATGTCTAAAAGTGAAATTGAAGATGCTTTTACTACAACTTTAGAATTTGGTACAGCTGGCATGCGCGGTATTACTGGAGTTGGTACCGGCAGAATTAATGAAATTATTATTATGAAAGCAACTGTCGCATTTATTCAATATTTAAAATCTGCTTTTTCTGAAAAAGACTTACTTCGTGGTGTTATTATTGCTCATGATAATCGTCACTTTTCAGCAGAATTTACAATGTTAACAGCAAAAACTTTAGCCAAACATAAAATTCTTGTTTTTTTATTTAAAAATAATGATTTAAGACCAACACCAGTACTTTCATATAGTATTAGAAAAGTTAATGCTCTTGCTGGAATTGTTATTACGGCCAGTCATAATCCTCCTGAATATAATGGTTATAAAATTTATGATCAATATGGCTGTCAATTTCTTCCTAATGTTACCAATATAATTAGCAATAAAATGGAACAATTGCCTGATGATTTTCAATTAACATTCGATTATGATACTAACCTAATTAAAGAAGTGCCTTCAACAGTAGAAGATAATTATCGTGATGATATTAAAAATTTACAGTTTTATCCACAAGTTAAAAATCGTAACTTTAAAATTGTATTTTCTAATCTACACGGTACTAGTCGTGAATGAGTTAAACCAATTTTAGAACAATGCGGTTATGAAATTATTTTAGTAACAGAGCAAGCTAACTATGATCCTGATTTTAAAGGTGTGGTGTCGCCCAATCCCGAAGTAAAACCAACATTTGATTTAGCAATTAAACACGCTAAAAAACATGATGCACCATTAATTATTTTAAATGATCCTGATGCTGATCGCATTGGTATTGCTGTAAAACATAATAATGATTATGTATTATTAACAGGTAATGAAACAGCACCAATTTTATTAGAATATTTATTAAGCCATTATCAACTTAATAAAACAATGCCAAAAAATCCCGTTATGTACAATACATTTGTTACTTCCAATTTATCTGATATGATTGCTAAATCATACGGATGTCAAGTCATTAAAACGTTAACTGGCTTTAAATGAATTGGTGCAGAAATGCTAAAAGAAAAAGCACGTAACATTAACTTTGTTTTTGGTTTTGAAGAAGCATATGGTTATGTTATTAAAGATATTACTCGTGACAAAGATGGTATTCAATCAGCAATAGTAGCAGCAGAAGCGGCTTGATATTATCAAAATTCACAAAAAACATTAGTTGATGTTTTAGAAAATATTTATCAAAAATTTGGATATTATTACTGTTATACTGTTAATCTTATTTTAAAAGGAAAAACAGGACAAAATACTATTAATAATATGTTAGAAACATTAAGAACTAGTAAAATACCAACGCTTAATAATATTAAAACAATTAAAGTTGAAGATTATCAAACTGGTTTACATGGAATGCCATCGCAAAATTTACTAAAATTTTACTTCAGTGATGGTTCATGATTTGCTGTTAGACCTAGTGGAACTGAGCCAAAAATTAAATTCTATTTTGTTTGTGTTGATAAAACCATTAATGATGCACAATTAAAAATGAGAAAAATGTATGAAGAATTAGCTATCAAACATCTAAATATCAAAGATATAAAATGATAGAAAGGAACTAAAAAATGACTGTAATTAAAGATATTAAACCTAATAATGTTTTAAGTTTAGTAGTAATTATTAATCGAGTAATTCAAGGTGTTGCTTCTAACAATACTAATTATTTAAACTTACAATTACAAGATAAAACTGGGACAATTTCAGCAAGAATTTGAGACGTAAGCAAAGAAACTATTGAACAATTAACAATAGGACAAGTAATTAAAATTGAAGCAAATAGCATTAATTATAATAATGAAATACAACTAAAAATTAATAATTGAACTATTATTACTAATCCTAGTGAATATTATGATTTATTACTTACACAAGCACCAATTAATATTATTGAAGCATGAACTGAAATTAGTCAAACAATAAAGGAATTTAAAAATCCAATTTTAAAAAAAGTATTAATCCAATGTTTTAATAAAAAAAATATTGATGATTATAAAAAATGACCAGCAGCAGTTAAAATGCATCATGCTGTTCAAAGCGGTTTATTATGACACTCAGTAACAATGCTAAGAATGGCAAAACAAGTAGTAGCACTTTATAATGATCGTAATATTAATAGTGAACTATTATATGCAGGAATCATTATGCATGATTATGGAAAAATGGTTGAATTAAATAATAATCCTATTAGTTCATATACACTATCAGGTAAAATGATTGGTCATATTTCATTAGGTGCAATGCAAGTTACACTTGCTTGTAAGGAATTAAATATTAACTTAGAGGAAGAAATCGTAGTTTTATTACAGCATCTAATATTATCTAGTCATGGTAAATATGAATATGGCTCACCTGTCTTACCAAAAACAATAGAAGCTGAAATTTTACATCATTTAGATAACTTAGATGCAAAAATCTATGCAATTGATGAAGCATTGGTTAATATTAATGTTGGTGAATCAACTGCTCGTATTGCAAGTATTGAAAATAGAATGTTTTATAAACATCAAAATTTAAAAGAAAAAAAATAAAAATGTTACTTGAATTTTTTTCAGATTTAAAATACAAATTCCCTTTTAAATTAAAAAGGGAATTTGTATTTTAAAGTAATTTTTCAATTAATTTTAGTTAAGTTTCCATTGAATAAAACTAAGTTATATTTATTCAAATAGGAAAGAAATAACCATCTTCTTCTTTTACACTACCATAAAAAATTATTATTAATGCTGGTTTCTTTGTTTCTTTATTTTCAAATCAATTATTAGAAACCGGCTTTTCATTTAGATCATAAATTTCATTTTTATTTGTAAGTTTATTAAAATCAATTTTTTCCTTATACATACCTTCTAATATTGACTTAGTAAGATATTCAAATTTTTTTTGGATTTTTTTTAAACTATCTGTAACATTTGCAATTGCCTGCTGTTTATCTGATGTAGCAGGAGTTGAAGGATTTTCTGGTGCAAATTTGGCTACTGGTTTAGTTTTCTCTGCAAAATAATTTTGCATATCACTATCTGAAATAATTGTTTGCTTAGTTATATCAATCATTGTTGAACCTTGATAATTCGGATCATTTGAATTACTACTTATTTTGACAACTATTTTAGATACTTTTTCAAGTTCTTGTTTATTGTTTGTTATTTCTTGATTATTTTCGTTATAAAATTGAAGTTGATAACCAGCAGCTAATGGTGTTGACTTAAATTCATCAAAACTATTTATATTACTAATTAATTCTTTATAACTTTTACTTGGATTAGCAATAATGTCTAAACCAGTTAATTGAGTAATAGTACTTAAATCAGTTTTATCAGATTGTTCTTTTATATTTATTTTAATTGGTGCTGTTGAACCTTGATAATTCAAATCATTACTATTGCTAGTAATAACTATATATAAATCACCAACTTTTTCTAATTTAGTAGTTATATCATTTTTAGCTTCTTTATCACTAAAATATTTAATTACAGGGTTAACTAACTTTGGATTTAAGTTTTTAACTTCTGTTGTATTATTTATTAATGTATCTAATTTTTTATTACTTTTATTAACATCTATAGTAATATTTGTTGTTAATTTAGTAATTTTATCTTTTAATTCTGTTTTTTGTGTTGTGTTATTATTACAAGCAACAACTGATAATGATATTGGTGTTGACATTGTTAAGATCGATAATAATTTTACTAAGTTTTTCATTTTTTACCTCGCTTAAAAATAATAAGTTAATTTAAAAACCAATAAAGATTTTGAATTAATAATATATGAAAACCAAATATTTTACAATATAACTTTAATATGCAAAAATACTTGTAAATTAAGAAATTTTTTAAAAAATTTCTTTTCTTTTTTATATATTTTAAAATTATTTTTTAATTAAAAATGATAATTTTCTATTACTAGTAAAGAAAATATGATATTATATTATTAAAATTTAATATAAGTTTTTAACCTATTTACTTTATTTCAAAATAAATAGGTTTTTTGTTTTAATTTAGAAAAGGAAGATAAAGAAATGCCTAAAAATAAATTTTTAACAGCTATTGAAGAAGGTGACTTACAAACAGTTAAAACTTTACTATTTGATCCTGATAACAATAAGTTCGATATGGAGGGTGCCCTAATAACAGCTGCTGATTATGGTCACATTGAAATAGTTAGATTTTTAATCCAAAATAATACTGATATCAATCATATAAATAGTACAAAAGATACTGCTTTAACACTAGCTGCTGAACAAGGTCACACAGAAATAGTTAATCTTTTAATAACAAACGGCGCTAACGTTAATCATAAAACAAAATTTGGCAATACTGCTTTAACAAAGACCGCCAAAAATGGCCATTTAAATGTAGTTGATTTATTAATAGCCAATGATGCTGACATTAATCAAATAAATTTACGTGGTGAAACTGCTTTAATAAGAGCACAAAAACAAAAACATACAAAAGTAGAAAAAATTTTAACAAAACAATGTTCTTTAGAATCTAATAAAAATGAAATCAATGCAACTAATTATAATAATAAACCATCAATAAAGGTTACTGTTCTTTTAGTACAAAAAAACAGTAACCTTTATTAAATGTTTAAACTTATCTATTATAAAACTTTTTATTATTTATGCAATATTTTTAATATTATTAATTAATTTATAATTAATAGGATTATTAAAATTATTATCTTCATGCACACATTTTCCAACATGAATATCATTAATACCGTTTTTTAATAAAACATTAACATTTTCTAAATTAACTCCACCACCAGCAAGAATTTTTATTGGTAAATTTAATTTCTTTAATTCTTTAAATTTATTAATATTATTCACAATATTATCTTGACCACCAGAAGTTAAAACTGTAGTAACACCTAATTTTACTAACTGTTCTAAAGCTTGTTTTTTATTAAAAATTTCATCAAAAGCACGATGAAAAGTTATTTTTAAAGGCTTTGCTAATTTAATAATTTCACTCATTCTTTCAACATCAATATTATTATCTTTAGTTAAAATACCACAAACAATACCTAATGCATGAGTTGTTTTAATAAATTCAATATCTCTTTTAAAGATTTTAAAATCATTATCAGTAATATTAAAACCATTATTATTATTTCTAACCATAACCATTACTGGTTTCAATGAAATTTTACATGCTTCAGCAATCAATTCATAACTTGGAGTATAACCACCAAATTCCATAGCAGTACAAAGTTCAACTTGATCAGCTAAAGAATTATTAATTTTTTCTATATCTTTTAAAGATGTAGCTATTACTTCTAAAAACATAAAATATTTCTCCCCATCTTATTTTTTTGGTAAATAAGTTTTCAATAAACTAACTTTATCTAATTTCTCTCAAGGTAATTGTAAATCATTTCTACCAAAATGACCATAAGTTGATAATTGTTGATAATTTTGTTTCAATAACTCTAATTTATCAATCATAGCACTAGCAGAACAATCAAAGACTTGATAAATTATTTCTGTTAATTTTGCCTCTGTTAAACCGGAAATAATAGTTTGATGAGTATTAACAAATATTGCAATTGGTTCAGGAGTTCCAATTGCATAAGCTAATTGTACTTCACAAATCTTTGCTAAGTTAGCAGCAACAATATTTTTAGCAATATACCTAGCATAATAAGCACCCGTTCTATCAACTTTAGTGGGATCTTTTCCTGAAAAAGCTCCCCCACCATGACAAGCAGCTCCACCATAAGTATCAACCATTAATTTTCTTCCTGTTAAACCAGTATCACCAGCAGGTCCACCAATTACAAATTTACCGGTTGGATTAATTAAATATTTAAAATCAAGATTTAAATGATATTTATTAGCAATATATTGCATAATTTCTGTATGAATAAATGTTTTAAATTGTTTTTCATCATAATTTTCTTGATGTTGAATGCTCATTAAAATAGTATGTATTTTTAAATTTTTAGGGTCTTCTTGATCAATAGTAACTTGCGCTTTCATATCAAGAAGTGCATACTTAAATTTTTTTTCCTTTCGTAATTTTGTAGCTCGTTTAATTAATTCATGTGCTAAAACAATTGCTAATGGCATATATTCTGATGTTTGCTGACATGCATAACCAAACATTATTCCTTGATCACCAGCACCAATTTGATGATTTTTTAATTCAACACCTTGTAAAATATCAGGTGATTGTTCATGAATTAACACTTTAATTTCACAAGTAAAGCCATTGAATCCAATTTCATCATTTATATAACCAATTTCAGTAATAACTTTTCGCGCAATTGCTTGATAATCAACTTGAGCGTGACTATGAACTTCACCACCAATTAAAACAAAATTTGTAGTAATAAAAACCTCACATGCTACTTTGGCATGTGGATCTTGTTTTAAAAAAGCATCCAAAATTGCATCAGCAATTTGATCGCAAATCTTATCAGGATGACCAGGAGCAACAGACTCACTAGTAAAAAGAGGATGGGTAATATTAGGTATTAATTTCATATTTTTTAACCTTTCTCAAGTAAAATATTTTTTGTAATTCATGGCATAATTTCATTATCAAATATATCTTTAATATTAGGTTCATTAATTAAAGCATGTTTACCATCAAAAATAAAAACATAACTATGATGTTTCTTCCAATATTTTTTATTAATTTTAAGTTGATGAAAATCACTAAATACATCATCAGCGCTTTGCAAGATTAACGTTGGAAGTTTTGAATTACTAATTTCCATTATACTTTTTTTATTAATTTTTTTAAATTGTAGTAAAAAACGTAATGATCAATTTTGACGATTACTATATCTTTGATTTATATTAGTAATATGAGCATTATTACTAGAAATATCTTGATTTTCAACATAGATTGGCATTTGAATATTAGAATTAAAAATAAAAGCAAAACAAAAACAAATAATAAAACTTAATGAAAATTGATAAAGATTTTTTTTAGTTACTAAATTACTAGTAATTAATGCTGATACTTGTGAATTATTTTTAACAGCATGACTAGCAATAGCTGCGCCTAATGATTCACCAAAAACAATAATTTTTTGATTGGGATATTTAGATTTTACTACACTTATTATATCTTTTAAATCATTAATATCAGTACCTAATGATTTAAATTTTCAATCTTGTCCATTTTTACCATTACCTCTTCGATCATAAGTAATCAAAGATAGTTGTGATTTTTTACAAAAAGAACTTAGTAATTTAAAATCATCTTTTTGACCTTGCAAGCCATGAGCACCAATAATAATGACTGTACTTTTATCAACCATTTGCTTAAATAATTTTACTTCATAACCATCACGTAAAATAATTACCTTTTCTCGTATTTCAGCAGCTTGTTGTACATGAACATTGTCTTTAATTTTTGCCATTAATAAAATTCTTAAAATTATTAAAATTACTAATATACTAATCCCAATTAAAATCGAATATAAACCATTTTGCTCAGTAAAAAAATTAGCATTGTTTCATATCATGTTAAAGTTAGTCCCTTCCTATATTTGTAATTATTCGTAAATTTTAAAATTAGGTGCTTGTGGATGAATAAAAATACGTTCAATTTTTTGTGCTTTATTTGTTTCATCATTAATAGTTAATAAAACAGCTGAAAATTGACCTTCACCATCTGCTGGACTAAATTTTGCTGGCATACTTTTTTTATCACGAATAATAACTTCTTCAGCTTTAGCACCAATAATAGAATAAAACGGACCTGTCATTCCAACATCACTAATAAAAGCGGTACCTTTTGGTAATAAACGATTATCTGCTGTTTGAACATGAGTATGAGTTCCTACCACACAAGTAACTTGACCATCAAAATTTCAAGCAAAAGATAACTTTTCCGCTGTTGCTTCAGCATGAAAATCAATAATATGAATGTCACTTTTTTCTTCACTATTTTGTTTATCAATCGTAATAAGTTGTTCAAGAGCAAAATAAGGATTATCAGATTTATCCATGAAAGTACGACCAATTAAGTTTGTTACACGCACTTTTTTATTACCAACTTTAACTAAAATTGTACCATTACCTGGATGATAAGGATTATAATTTAAAGGACGCAATAAATCGGGAGTTGTATTAATATACTTAGCAACATCAGGATGACCAAAAATATGATTACCGGTAGTAATAATATCAATACCAGCATTTTTTAATTCATCATAGTGTTTTTTACATAATGATTTACCATGCGTAGTATTTTCACCATTCGCAACTACTAAATCAATCTTAAATTGATTTTCATATTCCTTTTTTATTTTAGGAATTCAATATTTAACCATTTGTCTACCAACAATACTGTAAATATCACCAATTATTAAAATTTTCATTAATTTCCACCTGCTTTATTCTATTTTATCAATTTCTTGTAAAACTTTAATAAAATTATACTTTTCCGTATATTTTTCATATATTACTTGTCGTTGTTTATATTTTTCATAAAGATGCAACTTACTTTCATATTTATTTAATAAAATAATAACTTTTTGTAGACTATCATGAACAGCCGTTCGTGATACTTTTTGTAAATCAGCGATTTCTTGTAAAGATAAATTCTCAATAAAGTAATTTGTAAAATATTGTTTTTGTTTTGCTGTTAATAATGTATTATAAAAAGCAAATAAACTATAATATAAAACTTGTTTTTCTAAACTATTCATTTTCATACTCCACAAACAAATCACTTGTTAAACTAAAAATATACTTATCTAAATCAAACTCTTCCAAGTCATTAATACCTTCACCAAAACCCATTAATTTAACAGGAATATCTAATTCTTCCTTAATAGCAAGAATAATACCACCTTTAGCAGTGCCATCCATTTTTGTTAAAATAATGCCAGTCAAAGAAACAATTTTCATAAATTCTTGCGCTTGATTAATACCGTTTTGTCCAGTTGTACCATCAATTACTAACAATGTTTCATTAGCTTCATGTCCTAATTTCTGAGTAATAATTTTATTAATCTTTTTTAACTCCTGCATCAAATTAACTTTATTTTCTAATCTCCCTGCCGTATCAACAATAATAACATCACAACCTTCAGATTTAGCTGCTTCAATTCCAGCATAAACAACACTAGCTGGATCTTGCTTTGGTGTTCCTAAATAACAAGGAATGCCAATTCTTTCTGCTCAAATTTGTAATTGTTCAACTGCACCAGCACGAAAAGTATCAGCAGCAACTAGAATTGGTTTTTTACCTTGTGTCTTTAATTTAGCTGCTAATTTAGCTGCTGATGTTGTCTTACCATTACCATTAACACCAACAACTAAAAATAACGAAATATTATTACTACTAAAATTTAATCTTGTAGAAACCAACTGACCATCAGTATAAATAACAAACATTTTATCAATAATAATATCATTAATATCTTTTGGTTTTGTTAATTTTTGGATTTTGGCTTCATGACGAATTTCATCAGTAATAGTTTCTGCCATTTTGTATCCAACATCTGCTAAAATTAATACTTCAGTTAATTCTTCAAAATATTGTTCATCAAGTTGATGATAACGCGCTGCTAATGCTTTAATTTTAGATGCAAATAATGTTCTTGACTTTTTAAGGCCCTGATCATATTTAGTTGTCTTTTGACCAAATAATTTTGTCTTTAAATTTTTAAAAAATGCCATATTTTCACCTACATTGTTTATTATACCAATAAATAACTAGTTATTTATGACATTAATACTTTAATTGGGAGCGTACCGAAGATGTCAATAATATTAAAATTTGTCTTAAAATTATAAAGTTAGACGAGAATAATTTTGACTTCAATATGCAATTGTATGTTAATCTTAACACTTGTAAAATATTAGTCAACAATAATACTTACTTTTATAAGTCAAAAATTCTTATTAAAGTTTAGTTTAATAAGTTTTTAATATGTTATAATGTAATAAAGTCCTTTAAGATAAACCGTATACCGTTATGATTACTAAGCGTATGTAAAGTACGTGGTCTCTTAGGCAAATCCCTTAATTAGGGATTTTTATTTTATAATAATTGTACTGCTGTGTTTATTTGATAGCATTTAAAATTAACCATTTTTGTATACATATCAATGTTATAGGTTCTATCACCAATCATATGCTTTAAAATTTGTTTAATATTAGTTTCAGTAAAGCAACCAATATTTTCAACTAATGCTTGGTTTAATACACCATCTTTGGCATTAATAAAATAACCAACTTTTAATTTTTTATATTGTAAGGTTAATGATTGTAAAAAATCAATTAATTCATAATATTGACCTTTTTCAAATAAATTTATTGCATTTTGATAATGTAATTTAGCAATTTGATTTTTTCTTCTTCCAGCCATTATACCAAGAAATAAAACATGAAAAGCATGAAATTTATCTAAAATAAATTTAGCATTTAAAATTGTAGCAGTTTTTCTAATTCATTTTGCACTATCTCCACAAACTATTAAATTTGCTTGGTCAAAATTTTCAAAAAATAAATTACCATATTTTTCAATTAATTTTGCAGTTTTTTCAGAACCAATTTCTGTTTTTGATACTCTTATTTGACAGGTTGCTCTTTTATTAATTAATTTTCCATTTTTCTTTTTACCAGTACAAAATACTATTAATCTCATAGAACATTTTTTACAATTTTTAGTATTGTGTTTTTCATTAAACTTAAATTTTCGATGTCCATCATCAATATTTATATATAATATTTGATTTGGTTGTAATACAATTTTAGGAATATTAGCTTTTGGTAATTCAAATTTTTTATATCTTCTACAAACTGTACTATTACTTATTAAATCTTCAATAAAAGTATCACAAACATCACGGTATTTTTTACCATCTGCAAAATATTTTAAAATTTGTTTAATAACATCTGGTGCTAATTTACTATACTTTTTAACACCAAGATAGTTATCTAGCAATGAAACAAATTCTCTTTTTTGTGTTTTTGGGTTATAATATGTATAAATACGTCGTTTATAATTTAATAAACCTTTTTTTGTTTTTAATTTTCTTTTTCTAAATCTATATGATTTATATACAGATTTATCACATGTACTTCATAAATAATCATCTATTTTTTTAAATAATTCTTCTGTTTGTTGTAAATTTAATTCATTTTGATTATAATAGTGTTGGAATGTTTTAGTTTTTTGTGCTAAATTAATAAATTTAGTAGTACGATAACCACGACTAATTTTATTAATTCCAGCAAATGCTGGTAATATATTAAAAAAAGTATTTAATGGTGTTACATTTCCTTTTAAATAATCATAAACTTGATTAATAGTAAAATCAGTTAAAAATTCTACACCAACAGCACTAATACTAGCAATTAAATCACTTGCACCTAATCCAAGTGCTAAACTTTCACTTAAACCACCAGTAAAAGGAGCAAGTGCTACTGCTATAACTTGTACACCAATCATTTCTAAAATTTCTCACCAAAAACTTTTATTTTCTTGCTGTTTACTTATTCTAGTATGTTTTGGTTTATTTATGTTTAAAAGTATTGCTGTACTAGTTGTACCGATTGGCATGGTATTAATTTCCTTTATTTAAGAGTTATTTTAATTGGATTTGTTGTTCCTTTATAATTTAAATCATTAACATTTGAAGAAATAACTATGTATAAATCACCTGCTTTTTGTTTTTGATTACTTACATTAGTTTTTCCTTGTGCATCACTAAAATATTTAATAGTTGGATTTGTTAAATTTGGATTTAATGATTTAAGTTCATTAGTACTTTTTATTTGTGTATTTAATTCACTATTATTGTTATTAACATTTGCAGTAATATCAATTGTTAAACTTGTAATTTTAGTTTTTAAATCAGTTTTATCATTATTAATGATTGCACATAACATTCAACGTGAAGTTGTTTCTTCATCTGTTATATAGGGTATTGATTCACCAGTTACTTCTCCACCAACTAAATATCTTCTTCCAACTTTACCATCAGCAATATCTTGAACATATACAACTGTATTTTGCAACATATATCTTTTCATTGCTCTTGGTGTTGCTAAAACAAAAGACATAATTTTAGTTTCATTATTATCAGTAAAAGTCATATAATCATCCATAACAATTTGACATAGTACACCTTTAATATATAAATAATTTCCATTTAATCTTAATTGTTGAGCAATCTGATTATCAGTAATTAAACCTTTATTATTAGCTAAATAAACAATACTATCATAAAGATTATTAGTAATAAAAAAACGACAATTATTACTATTTCTTAGTTGAAATAAAGTATTTCAAGCATCTAACATTGATTTTAAATATCCTACTGGTGTTTTATCAGTAATATCTACTTTAGTTGCATATTTTGCAATTACATTTGTATCATTATTTGCTAAATAATCTGCTAAATCATTAGCAACTTCATATTGCATTGTATTTAATAAATTTTGTCCATTTTCAGCATTTAAATCAACATTAGCAATTATTTCACCTGCAACTGCTTCTTCTTTAATTTCTTTTAAAATTTTAATAGTTTCAGCATAACTAACATCTAATCCTTTGCTTTTATCATTTCATTTTAGTACTTTAATTTCTGGATTTTTTGGTTTTTTAACTATAAATTCAATTTTTGTAGAATTAACCATTTCAATAGGAAAAAAACTTGCTCATGGTGAATTTGATTGTTTATAAAATTCTATAAACTCTGGTGCTTCTACTAATTTTTCGGTATTATCTAAATTTTTATTGAATGGTACTGCCATTTTTTATTTTCCTTTCTGTTATAAATTATTTTTCTTTTTATAATCCAATAAAGTACTTTTTATTGAATTTGGTTGATTTGTTATTATTGTCTGTGGTTTGCCACCTGTATTAATTGTTTCTTTAAATACTGGTTGTTCTTTAATCATTTTTTTAATAGTTTCTTCAATTTTTGAATTTTCTAAATTATTAGTTTTAAATTTTAAATAATCATAAAATTCACTTTTAACTTGATATTTTTTAAATATATTAATCATTTCTTTTTCTTTAATTTCTTGATTAAGTTTATTTAACTTATTTTCTGCTTCATTAACTTTATTTTCTATTTCTTGTGAAGAAGCATTATTTTCAGTTAAAGGTTCAGTTGTTTGTTGAACATTATTTTCATTTTCTAACATTTACATCACCACTTTTTTATTTATTTTCTTTATTAATCTTTTCATTTAACTTTGCTAATTTTTTTTGATGTTTAATAATTTTGTTATTTGCTCTAACATGTTTTGGAGTTGTGATAAATCTTTTTAATAAAACAATAATTTCTCTGCAAATTAATGTTCCAACACTTGTTCCAATAATTATTAATTCATGTAAAAATTCTTTCATCTCAATATTTTCCTTTCAACTATTTATTTTTAATTTTTAATTATTCATCAAATTGACCACCATTAATTCTTTCAATCATCGATTTTGAATTACTTATAATGCTTACTAATAAGGCAATTTCTTTATTTAATTGTTCCATTCTCTCTTTATATGTATGAATTTCATTATTATAATATTCAAGTAATTTTTCTTTATTCATAAATTATTCACCTCCTTTATAAACTCATGTGATTATAATCTCAATTTAATGAAGAATTATCATGATTTAATGGTACTTCGCTCATATTATCACTACCATAATATTGACTTGCAGTTTCACTATTAATAGTAAATCTATTGTCATTAATTAATCTTGTAGTTTCATCATTAAATGATGTTTCTTGCATTTCTTCATTATGATGTGTAGTTTCCATAGGTAATAAATTATGGATAATTTCACTTGCACCAGCAACAATTGTAGGTACTGCATAAGCATTATTAAAATTATTATTAATACCCATTGCTACACCACTTGATATTAAACATCCACCAGTTGCCATATTACAAATCTTTCTTATTGTTTCAAATTTATTAGGTATTAACTCCGTTAATCCATTAATAAGATTTGATATACCATAAGCATTTAAACTAATATATGTATCTCAATCCATTAATGACTGATTTTCTTGTTTATTTAATAGTAATCATGGCGGACCTTCTGTTGTAGTTGTAGTAGTTATTGGAATTGGTGTTGTTGGAATAATAGGATTAATATTATTTTCTGTTCATTTACTATAATTTGCTAAACCAATTGTTCCTAATCCTAATGCTATTTTTTTAGAACTATTAATTAATTTAGTTTTAGTATTTGGTCTTTGATTTAAATTTCAAATATCTAAACCTAATTTTTTACCAAATAATAAACTATTAATTGAACCTAATATTGGATTAGCAATTACTTGACCATAATAAGCACTTGTACCAATCATTGCACAAATAGGACTTATACCAGTTCTAATTAATTTGGTTAAAGTATAATTTGATTGTGTATTTTCGTTTGGCATTTTATTCTCCTTTATTTGTTTTTATCAGTTCTCTTATAACATCTAATAAGGAATCTACTACATAAGAATTTAATTCAAATTCATAATTTCTAATTTTAATTTTTTCCTTTTGCATTTGTTTAATCTCCTTTAATTTCTAATTTTTTAATTGTTACTTTAATTCAACCTTGATAAACATCATTATCACCAACTATTAATGCAACATTACTTTCGGGGTCAGAAACAATTATGTGTTTGGATTTAACATTTGGGTATTGTCTTAAAATAATTGCTCTAATATCATTACTTGTATGAATTGCTTTTGGAAATGGTGATAATATTTCAATTTCATCTTTATTTTCAAACAAAGTAGGTAATATTATCATTAATTATTCTCCATTTTCAATTAATTCCTTTAAAATAAATAAAGTTACATCAGTTCTACGTTCTGGTTCTAATTTAATTAAATTATTAATATGATTAATTAGTTTTTCTTTATTCATTATCAAATTCACCATTTTCTATTTTTTCAATTAATAAACCGAAAATTCCTTTAAAATTTATATTTTTAATATGTTCAAGTAATTTTTCTTTATATTCATTTTTTAATTCTTTAATAATAAATATTAAAATTATTATTAGTGTTATAATTGTTATTAATATTGGTACTATTAATAATATTTTTCACAATATCATTTTTTATTCCAATTTATCTTTTATTATTTGATTTTTTCTAATTATTTCTTGTTCTAATGAATAAATATGTTCTGACATTTTATTTATTATTAAATTTATATAATGCATTTCTTCTTGAATATTATTAAATGCAAGAGTTCCTATTTTAATTTTTAAATTTTCTAATACTTTTTCCATATCTTTTTTTATTACTAAATCAGTCATTTGTTTTGGATTTTGATTAAAATTCATTAGACATATTCCATAATTAAATTTAATCAATTGTCAATAATACTTTTTATAAATTTTTTAGTGTTATTAATTATAAAAGTTAATATTTTCCGAAAAAATAGTTTAAAAATAAGTTTCTATTTCGAAAACAAAAAAATGTTAATAATATTTTTATATTAACTTGATAATAATTTCAATTTTAAAAAATATATTTTTGATTTTTTTTATTTTAATGGTTTTATTTTATTAAAAATTTTACAAAGTAAGTTAAATCTTAAATACATAAGTCTAAATTTACTTTTTCTACATTTATTTACTAAAATTTTGAATCTTTTTAATCAAGCAAAAACATGTTCAACTTTGATTCTAATTTTAGATACAATCTTATTATATTTTCTTTCTTGTTTAGTTAATTTTTTATTTTTACTTTTTTTAATTGGTATTATTGTATTTTCATAAATATTTTGTATACCTTGATATCCTAAATCACCAATAATTATTGTATTTTTAGAAAATACAAGATTTGAATTTTTTAATATTTGAAAATCATGCACTTTGCCATTATCAGCAAAAATATCAACAATATTTTTATTAAAAAAATCATATACAATTTGAAATTTTATAGAATACATTCAACTTTTACCAGAAAAATATTCTAACTGTAGTTTTTTTTAGTTGGTCTTTCAATTTCAATCTCAGTTGAATCAATTAAATAAAATTGAAATTCATTTAAATTTTCTTGTTTTTTATCATTTTTTGATTTATATTTTTCTTTTAAAAATTGATAATCTCTATCATTACTAAGTTTATTTTCAACTCAAGTAATATTTCGAAAACAGCTTGAAGGACTCATTTTATATTTAATACTCATTTGAAAAAAAGTATAATATTCTTTTCAATATTCAAGTGTCATCATCAATCTTTCTTCAACTGAAAGTTTATTTTTTCGACCTTTAGTTTTTTCTAATTTTTCTATTTCAATTAATTTTTCTAACATTTCATTAAAATGAAAATGTTTTATACCAAAATATCTATAAAATTTATCATTTTTTAATTTTTTTAAATTTTCAAAAGCCATATTTATCAACACCTTATTAATTCATTAATAAAATAAATTATAAAATTATTACTTGATTTTTCAAAAAAATAATTACGGAATATGTCTATTATATTTTTTCTCCTTTTTGTAAAATATCTTTTATTATTTCTAATTCAGTCATTCTAATTTCATTTGTTTTAATAAAATTTTGCAATCTTTCAATTTCTTTTGTATATTTATTAATATTTTCTTTATGCTGCTTAATTCTGTCATTAATATATTCTAATGGTGTATTTTTAATCATTTTTTTACTCTTTTCATTTTTTAAATCATTTAACATTGATTGAACAAAATGCACGATTTTTAGGAATATTTAAAGTATTAAAAAATTGACCAGTTACAATAATTTCATCGTTTTTGTTTAATAAAATACATCGTCTATAAAATTTTGGGTTATTAAAAATTAAAGTAACATAATTTAATCCATTTCATTGACCACGAACACTATAATATAATTCCTTATTACCTTTTTCGTAATATTTTGCTTCAATAGTGTTACTCAGTTTTACTTTTAATTTGACATAATTTGCTTTATCTTTCATTTTTATAATTCCTTAAATAGTATTGAATATGCTTATAAGCATCTTGTTCATGTTTTGTTAATTTTATATTTCCTTTATAATTTTCTAAATTATTAGTTTTATTTTTTGGTTCACTTTCTAAATAATCTCAATTCATAACATCTTCTACTAATACCATTAATGCACCAATAATCTTAGGTGTTGCTAATGGATTAGTTAATAATTGTTTTGAGCTTAAAAAGAAATTTTCTACAATAACTAATATTTTTTGATTAATAAATTGTTTTTTAATTAATTTAAAATATTCTTTATATATATTTTTACTTTCTAAAACTGTTTTAGTTTTGAATGTTTCATTAAAAGTAATATTATTAGTTTCACTTGAATATATAACCATTCCATTATTACCAATTCCAGCAGGATCAATTCCAATAATTAAGTCATATTGCATTAATTAAGTTAACCTCTAATAACCGTTTTAATAATTTCTAAATCACAATTACATCAACAATATTTACATTCTTCAATAAATTCTTTATGACCACAAACTAAATTATCTTTTTTTAAATCATCAATCAGTTTAATTAGCCCTATTTTAAATTCAATATCATCACTGTCTGGTATGCAAATCGTTCCTCTTTTAGTTAAATATTCTTTATTCATATTTATGCCTCCTACTTAACCTAATATTTAAAATACAGTCATAACAAATCGCTTTACTATTTTTATCTCTTAAAAAATATTTTCTTGTTTTTATATCATTAGTATTAAAGAATAAATAATCTAATTTATTTTGTTTACATGTTCAACAAAAATACTTTTTCATTATGAGTTGAAATTTCCTTATATGAAGTAACTATATAATTAATTGGTAAATCATCGTGTTTATATGGATTATTTATTTTAAAACTTTTTCTATTTTCTTCTCATGTAATGTTGTATTTAAAACATGGATTTGTAATATTAGTTTTGTTATCTGTTATTTCACCCATAAATCAACTATTATGCTGTTCATAAAATGTTAATGGTTCAAGTTTGATATCATTAAGATAATATTCTTTGGGTGTTTCTTGTTTATTAACAGTTATTTTTTGGTCTTTAATATATGGTTCTAATAATTTTATTAATTCATTACCACTTAATTCTCTTTTAATATTTTCTAAATTAAAAACTCAATATGTGTAACTGTTATCAACAATAAAAGAATTATTTTTAATCATTCATTTTGGAAGTGATAATTTATATTCAACATAATCAATAAGAATAGATTGTGGTTTATCTTTAACAATTTGTTCTTTTTTAAATTCTATTTGCATAATAATCCTTTCCTAATATGTTCTGTTGCTTCTAGCATAAAGAACATATATTTTGATTTTTAGATTATTAATAATACTACTATTCGTTTTATTCATTTCAGCAATTCTGGGCTCAAAAATAAATTGTGAAATTTTAAAAAGAAATCGAGGCATTCGATTCAATATTTATTTAATTGAACCGGCACCGCTCAATTTTTTTTACAAGTTTGAAATTTATTTTCTCGCACAAAAAAAATTTTTTCAAAAAAAATAAAAAATAAAACCAACACTTGCTCACTTGGGAGTGGCAAGGTTGGTTAAATAAAGAATAGAATTAATATAATAGGTCCCTACAACAGGTCTATATATACTAGTTTCCAATTCGCTCCCACCCCAAGAATTACCATTAATGGTTAGTATATTTTATTAGGTATCACTCCACTTTTTATTTATCCATGCAAGTCCACATGCTCTAGCTACTATTTTTAACAACTGTGTTGTAGTTCACTGTTTTAATTCCCTAACACGTGTTGATAATAGCGTTAAAGAGGGTTATTAAAAATTTTAAAATTTTATAATTACACAAAAAAAGACAAAATTTTTATTCTCGTCTTTTGTCATTTATTTTTAATTTAAGGGTAAAAAAAGAAAGGAGCTATTTTTAAAACTTTTTAGTTATCGACATCTTCGACACGCTCCCCTTTAATTTTATTAAAATATTAATAGTACGATTTAAAAGTTTTATTTAATAAGTAATTTATTATATTTTAATTTAATAATAAATCCAAAAAATATCAATCAATTTTTCTTGATTTTAACTAAAAATAAAAGATTGCTTTTGCAATCTTTTTAACTTATTTTATTAAATACATGATGAATTTGATGGTTTATATCCACTTGTTGAAGGTTGATTTTGTAAATCCATTGCATTTATTTTTTTAGTTTTATTAAAACTTAATCGGTTGATTTTTTCTTCAAATACATGTTTCTCATTATTAGCAATTTCTTTTTCTAATAATAAATTTTTAAGTTGATCAGTTTTAATTAAAATATCCTTATTTATATCTTTGTTCTTATTAACACAACCAAAAGTAAAAATAATAATAATATAATTTAACACTGAATTTATTTTTTTCTGTTCAAAACGTGCAATATCTCTTTCAATATTGGTAATTTCTCTTTCAATATTGGTAATTCTTTTAGTTATATTTAATAAAATTTGTTGATTTTTTTTTATTCTTAATTTTTTCATTTTTTTAAAAAAAAATTCAGAAACTTTCTTATCTTTTGAAAAATCTTTGGCAAAAGATAAACTATCATTACCCATTTTATCTTTCTCAATAAAATTAGCACCTTTTTCAACTAATAAATTAATAAATTTTAAATCAGCATTACCCATTATAGCATAATGTAAAGGAGTATTATCTCTATTATTTTTGACATTTATATTAGCGCCATATTTAATTAATAGATCTGCAGTTTCTAAAAAATTATGAAAACATGCATAATGTAAAGGAGTATTACCAGAATTATCTTTTTCATTTATATTTAAATTATTTATTTTATTAGTAAGAAAATAAATAACTTCCTTATTATTACCATTTTGTAAAAAGTAAATAAAAAGTTTTTGATCAAAAACTTTTCTTAAGTTTTCATCTGTTAATATTCTTTTTGCTTCATTCAATTCTTGCATTTTAAGTTTTGATTGAGGATTATTATTTTTATCTGGGTGAGTTTTTAGAGCAGTCTGTTTGAATTTTTTTTTAATTTCTGCTACTGATGCTGTTGGTAATACATTTAATATATCATAATAATTAGAAATTAATGATTTATCTTTCAAAATTCTTTTTTTCTCCTTTCAAAATAAAAAACCCATTTACTTTAAAATAAAGTAATGAGTTAAAAACAATATTTAGTTTTCAAATAAAGTATACATATTTGACTATTAATTTGGTAAATTTAAATATTTAAATTTACCAAACATTCTTTAGTGAACTTTATTTTATTCATCAGATTTTAATAATTCAATTAAATTCATTTTATTTAATTCATGATTATTAATAATAAATGTTGAAATATATATACCACTAATTATGATAAAACTTACTGGTAATATTCATCATGTTATTGTAAATGGTAAAGCCACACCAACAAAACTAATAAGAATATTAATTAAACCATAAATAGCAAGGTAACCTAGGGCAAACCCTACAATATAACCAAGTAATGCTCAAGGTGTAAAAATACCTAAAGTAAAAGAATTAATTTCTCAATTAGTATATCCTTCTGCTTTCATATGAGCCATAAAACGACGAAATTGATCGGTAAATAAATCAGTAATCATAATAACAATTAATATTGAACAAATAATCGTTGTCACAATAAATAAAGCACTAGCACTGAAAGCAATATCTGACATTTTAGTAAGCATTGCTTGTTGTCTTGATAATAAATAATTTTTTTTGACCATTGGTATATTTTGATTACCACTTAAACTAGTGGTTGCATAAATAGTATAATCATCTAAATTTGATTTAAAACTCATTCTTCCAATTAAATCAAAAACATTAGCATTAGCACTTAACTTACCATTAAATCATTGAAATACATCCGTTCCTGAATAATAAGGATTATCATCAATATAACTATAACCCATAATTTCATTAGCTCATTTTTGATCAACATAGGCTTTAGGAGTATCATAAGAATCTTGAATTCCCACAACTTGATATGTATGAAGTGGATTATCATTACCCGTAATATTTTTTCATCATGTTGGCATGTTATTTTTAATATCTGCTTGTAAACTATCAGCATTAATATTATTTTCTTTAGTTAAAATATTATTATTAACCATTCCCATAAATCATTCTGCTGGGCGGTTTAATAAAATACTTAATGGATCTTTAGGATCAAATCCATTATATCACTTTACCAAATCATATGAAAAAGGTCTAATTCATTTACCTGTTGAATCAGAAATACGTGATAAATCAAAATCAATAGTTTTAGCATTATCAGCTGTTGGAATTTTACCACTTTTAGCACTACCACTAATATCAGAAGGCAATTTTAATCAAATATCATTAACATTATTTCAAGTACTAGGTTCATTATTTATAATTGGTTGTCCTTTTTCATCATACATACCATTATACCTAGTGCCATGGATATCACTATATTCTTTACTATTATCAGATAATTTTATTTTTTGATCACCACGATAATTTCATTTTGTTCCACTTTTTGATCAGATGCCACCATTTGTAGTATAAGAATCTGTTGGTGGTGTTTCACCGTAATATCAATTTTCTTTTGGTAAAGGAATACTTTTACCATCAATATTTTTATAACATAAAGTATTAACTTGTGGTACACCACTAAATTGTGAACCAACATCTAATCCAAATTTAGATTGAAAAGCACGATTGATAACCATTGGAATAGCATTAGCATTAGCATTATATTTTAAAGCTTTAACTTCATCATTTTTTAATACTAACATTGCAGTATTGGGATTAATCCCAATAACATCCATTAGTTCTTTTTTAGCAATTTTTGTACTTTCATCAACACCAACTTTAAACTGTGTTACTAATTCTTCATCTGGTCCATTAATATCACCATTATTAGTAGTTTTTGGATTAAAAGCAATAGTATTATGACCAATACTAAAATAATCATAAGGATCTTCTTTAATATTAGGTCTTGGCAAACTATCAATACTCTGACGAACAAAGCCCGGTAATACTTGCTTTAAAATTTCTTTAATTGCCTCTGGACCAGGGGGCACTCCAGGATTGGGAACCTGCAAAATATTAGGTAATTGGCCACTTGCAAAATTAACAATATCATATGAAAATATTTTTGATGGTGTATTATCTTCTTTACTTAAATCAGTTATTAACTGATTACTAAAAGCTTTGCCACCTAATCAACTATATGATCAAACTAAATCATTAAGATCTAATGTCCCTGTTGATTGTTTTTGATAATAAGAGGACATTTTTTTTATAAACTCTGCTCTTTCAGATTCAGGAAAAGATGAATCAAAAGTAAAAATATCAGCAAAATTATTAGTTAATTTTTCTTTTTTAAACAATAATGGATTATATCATCCAACACGTGCCTTTTTCTCATCATAAACAATTTTATCTTCAGGTCAAGGCATAGCACCATAAGTTGGATAATATTTCTCACCACTTGGTCGATTAAAAAAATCTCATGAATATAATCCATATTTACTCATCGGCATATTCGGCATTGGTGTTTGATACTCATAATAATTTTTATATTTTTGAGTTTTGAAATAATTAACTTTTAAACTATTAATAGTGGCAGGAACTAGTGTTGTTGCTACAATTGAAAGTGAAGCTAAAGTAATAACTCCCGAAGTAACTAAAATTTTTTTTCAACTAGTTTTTGATAATGATAATAAAAAACGAAGACGAAAATTATTTTGTAAAAACTTGCTAGCTCTACTTTTAGGAACACCTAAAGCTAAATCACTATCTTTTTTAATTAAAAATAAAGGATCACGTTTTAAAAGACGAAAGGCAGTTAATAAAGTAACAATTTTAATAAAACCAATAATTAAAACAATTGAAATAAATAATGGAACAACATCAAAGTTAAAAACATTATATGGTAAAACAAATAAAGTATTAAAAATCTCAGTTAAATATACCTGAATTACAAGACCAACAATTCAGCCAATTGGAATTGCAATTAATAGCGTTAATAATGGATATGCCAAATAAGAAATCGTAATTTGTCATGTTTTATAACCTATTGATTTTAAAATACCCATTGAAACTTGTCCATGTTGGATTGCCTTTTTAACAATTAAAGTGGTGATAAAAATAACAACCGCTAGTAAAAATAATACTCCTGCTATTGCTGCAAATAAAAACCCAATTATTGCTGAATTAAATATCTTTTCTTTACTATTATAAAGCGAAAACTGACTATTGCTACTTGTAACTACAGGATTTGGATTAATAAGGTATGTAGAAGATGATTGTGGTGTTGAATCTGTATTACCATATTTCTCAACTAAATACTTATTATAATCATATTGATTTAAATCACTAACACCATTATCACTAAATATTGTTTTTTGAAAAAAATCATTAAATAAATCAACATCAAATTCATGAATACTATTTTTAGGAATATTATTTCATTTTGTAAAATACATTAAAGTATTATCGGTTTTATCTGCTGTCTTATATCAATTTCCATCATTTCATGCTGAAGGTGTAACATAAGCAATAAATTCAGTTCTTGTATTGGGAATTGGATCTAAGTCACTAATCGTTGGATAAATATCATAAGCATCACCACCAATACCACTAACAATAAAGTCAGTACCATTAATATTAATATGATCGCCTGGTTTATACGCTTTATTACTTTTATTTTTTCTTGCATATTGTGGCGTAATAACTATTTCATTTTTACTTGTTGCTGCAACACCTTCAAATACTTTTAGATTAGTATGATTTAAAGCATTAGGTAAACCAATATCAATAATTTTAGTATTAATTTGAGTATTATTAATTACTCCAGCACTGGCAGTAAATTGATTACGAACATATAAATCACGCATTTGTAATGCTGCAACCGCACGAATTAAATATGTAGAAAATGCATCTCTTTCAGTGCCATCACTAATCACATTATAGTTAAAAGGTGAATGATAACCAATAGAAGTATTAGTAAAATTAGTATAAATGTTACTATCTGATTCTGTTGCAGAAAAATTACGATAAATTCTCATTCATTGACCATTCATACCATAATCATTATCTAATCTTGGATCGGGTTCAGTTTCCTTAACTACTTTAATAAAAAGTTCATTTCTTTCTGTTGGATCTTGCAAATTAACACTATCAGGAATAGTAGCATCATTAGAAGAAGATCTAAAATTTATTTTATTTTTTAAAATTCAAGTGGTAACTTTATCATTATCAGTCGCATTTAATATTGGGTCTGTTGAATGTTTTGTAATCCATTCCTTAATAAAAGTATTAATAGATTGAAGAATATTGGGTGCTGTTTTTTTTAAGAAAACATCGCGATATAAATCATCTGCTGCTGTTTTAAAATGGTTTTTTAAATTTTCATTAGCAGCATTTTTTGATTTTAACAATAATTGACCATAGATGCTTGCTTTAACATTATTATTATTCAAATTAAAAACTAAAGGATTATCCGGATTTGTTCATCTTATATCATTAAACCCAGTAATATTACCATTATCACGAGTATAATCAATAGTTAAGTTATCTTTAGTGATTGGTAGGATTTCTTGATCTGTCCCTATTTTTGTATCATCAAAATAAAGCGCTTTAATACTTTTACTATTAGTTCCATCTTGAACATAAAATCGACCTAACTTTAAACTAAAAGCTTGATTAGCAATTTGTTTAATACCTTGTGACACTGGTGAATAAGGTAAAACAGCATCAAACTTAAGATCATTTAATCCTAATTGATTACTTCCTTCAATCATTCTAACGTATGATATTCAACTTCCAGTAACCAACGAAGTTGCAAAAGCAGTAAGTAATAGTAAAATAACTAACTGTAATTTACTTTTTCATGTAGCAACTAAAGTCTGCTTTAATAGTAACGCATTCTTAAATAAACTTTTTTTTGATTTCTTATTAGTAGATACCATTTTTTTATTATTCGCTTTTTCGCGTTTATTTAACCTTGCCATTACAGTTCTCCCTAATTCCTGAAATTAAAATTTTGCATTTAATTTTAATTATTAAGTTCACATATGGATTAATAATATCACACTTATACAAAATTAATATATAGGATAATTTTAAAATAAATAATAGATAGTTTTTATAATGTTTAATTTTTCTCTGTTTGATATATTACCATATTTAAATTGTTTATTTAAATAAATTTTAAAATTAAAATAACTAATGATACAATTTGTAAGAAATGAATTTAATTATTTTCAGAGTTAAATATATTAAATTTTAGTAAAATAAAATTGACAAAAATAACACTTTATTTAAGGAGAACTGCTATGAAAAAAGTATTTACCAAGTTAGGAATTATCTTAATAGCAAGTGCCACTATTTTACCTCTATCGGCTTGTACCTTTAATTTTTATGTTAACCGTGTAACTAATAGTATCGCTAAAAGTTTTGCTGACCAAACTTCTGCTTTAATTAAAAGTATGGTTATGTCAAAAGAGTTAGATGCTGATACTAGTAGTACTAATGATGATATTATGGGAAAAATTAAAAATAATAGTATTAATAATTTAACTAAAAATACTAGTTTAGATAATTGAGGTGATTTACAAACACGTTGAGGGGAAAATGGAAAAATTGATGTAAATAACTTTGATCCTGATAATTTTTTTAAAGCTTCTGGAACAGGTGAATTAACTAAAACCATCAATAGTAAAAAGCAAGTTAATGATGTTTTTTCATCACTTGATTATATTAGAACTATATCAATTATGGCTAACCCACAATTAGAAAATATAGTTGTAGGTGCTGGTATGGACCCCATTTCTAGTTTTTTAAAATCATTACAAGGTGACTTAAGCAGTTTACCAGCTGGATTACAATTAGTTGCTAATTTAATTAATAACTATGGTCCTAATTTTTTAAATCCGCTAACTAGAATATTTGGTAATTTAGTCAATGGCAGTTGATCTGATCAACAAACTTCTACACCCACTGATGAAGAAACATTAATTAAGTTTATGAATAATTGAAAAGATGATAATGGTCAACCTTATAGTGATTGGAATAATGGAAAAAGATGAAAAATAAGTCCAACTTTAGATAAATTTCCTGGTCACAAAGTAAGTGATTGAAAATCAAAACAAGATTATGATTTATATCATAGTGGCACTTTAATTAATTACTTGTTTTGAAAAATGAGTGAAGACAATAAAATCTTTGGTAAAGATGGTAAAACTCCACGATATTTAGGTGGCATTCTTTCAGAACATATAACACTTGATGGAAGTTTACTGCATCCAAATAACATAAAAGTTGATTTTGATTATAAAGGTTTTTTTACTGATGTTGAAAGATACCTTCCCTATCTTTTAACTAACCCACTTTATATCTTAACAATTATTGAAGCAATTATTCCGGTTATTAAAAAATGAATATTAGATATGCCAGATATTACTGAAGGTGTTAAAAACTTAACAATTGGTAATGGTTATCCATCAAAGCCAAGTGCTGGTAGCTATAATTTACTTGATATTATTAATACTATAAATTCTTTAATTAACCAACCAGAAAAATTAAAACAAATACTTCTAACCGTATTTGGTAAAACTACAGCAGAAACTCGTGGTTTTGATACATTCCTTTATGATCTTAAACTTAATTTAACAATACCAAAACCAATCTCTTTCCCAGTAAATTTAACTTTAGGAGGACTGATTGGTGATGAAATGTATAAACCTGATGACTTAATTGATACTATTATCAAAGCAATTAATACAGATAGTGTTAAAAAAATTATTACTAGCATTACTGATCTAATTACCAAAATTTCAGAACAATATCCAGGTAATGAAGGTATTAATATTAATTTAAAAGATTTAAAGAATTTTTTATTTAATAATACTACTGGTCTCTTAATAATTTTTAAAAATGATACTATTGTTACTCTAAAAAACATAATTAATAAAAGTGATGTAACAGCAACCGATGTCGAAGAATTATATAAATCATTAGGTGGACACATTAATAAAGATGATCCAGAATATCCAACTTTTACTCAGGGTTCAATACTTGATATTTTACAAAAAACTATGCTTGAACCAAACAGTCAACTAAATAATATCTTAAATTTATTACTTGGTACTACTGATGAAAGTCATAAATTAGGAATTAAAAATATTATTACTGCTAATAATAATCAATGAATTAAAGATAACTATGAAGTTTATTTTGATGCTGATAACACAACCGGCATTAATAAAAAAATAGGTAATACTTCTAATATTACTATGACTAAAACTACCATCAATAATATTGAAACAATTAATTTAAAATATGATTTTACATATAAAATTAAAAACACTACATATCATTTTATTATCACTGCTATTGATATTGAAAATTTAATTGATTTTCAAGGTATACGTACTTTTAAATTTAAAAGTATTACTTTAGTAAAATAAAAAACTAATTTTTAATATATTATTTACTAGATATTTAATAAAAAAATAATAGTTATCATAATAATAATTATTTTTAACTATAAAATATATGACTATATACTATACAATTTTAATTTTAATGCTATACTTAATTAAGTGCTTATTAATCTCATTATATCAGATATTATTATCAGATTTATCAATTAGGCGCCAGAAAGAAGAGGCATTGTTAATGGAAAACAATCAAACAATAGAAGCATTATTAGAAGAAATTAAAGTTTTAAAAGAAACAGTAATTACTATTAATGCAAGTTTAACAACACTTGTAAAAATCACAGAAGAACGTGAAAAACGTTTTGCTGAACGTGGAGCAAGAACACAAGGGGATAGAAATTCTTCTGATCGTGGAAACTTTAGACCACGTTCTGACCGTGATGATTCTAGTTGAGGAAACAGTGGTGGATTTAGCAGACGAAACCGTGACGACCGTAATCGTAAAGGATAATTTAAACAAATAAAAAAACTTATAACTAAATCTTAGTTATAAGTTTTTTTATTTGTTTAAATATATAAATTAAATATTAAAAATAACTATTTTAATTTCACTAATTTGTTAATTTTTCAAAATCTAAAACCCCATCAACTCAACTATTATTAAAATTAGTATCATGAGTTGTCAATAATACAGTGCCTTCAAATTCTTGCAATGCTTTTAATAAAGACTCTTTAGCTAAAACATCAATATGATTAGTTGGTTCATCTAAAATTAATAAGTTGTAAGGTTTTAATGCCAATGCTGCTAATCTAACCTTAGTTTGTTCACCACCAGAAAGTAAGTTCATTGGTTTCATTACTAAATTACTACGCAAACCAAAACTTGCTAAAATTCTTCTAATCTCAACATCATTTAATTTAATATCTAACTCTTTTAAATAATTAAATGGAGTAGTACTAGTCATTACTTCAGTCTGATGAAAATATGCTACTTGCATTCGATCATCTAAATTAATATTTCCAGCACTTGCTGGAATATTACCAGCTAATGTTTGCAAGAAAGTAGTTTTACCAATTCCATTATACCCTTTAACAACTCACTTACTACCAGTCTTAATAACAAAAGTAAGCGGCTTAATTAATGGTTTATGATAACCTATTTCAAGGTTTTTAGCTTGGACAGCAATTGAAGTTGTTGTTTTATAATACTTAAAATAAAACTTTGGAGGAGACTGGATTTGCTGTTTTTTGTTTTTCTAAAACATTAATTTTGGATAATTGTTTTCTTCTTGATTCAGCACTTTTAGCAGTCGAAGCACGTGCTGCATTTTTACTAATATAAGTTTCTAATTTTTCAATTAATTTCTTTTGATTTGAATATGCTGATTCATATTGACGATGATGTAAACTTTTTTGTTCTAAAAAACTTTCAAAATTACCAACATAACGAGTAATCATATAATTATCAATATCAAAAATAATATTACATGTTGTATTAATAAAATTACGATCATGTGACACCAATAAAAATGCACTAGGGTAATTTTGTAAAAACTTAGCTAATCAATTAATTTGTTCAATATCCAAAAAATTAGTTGGTTCATCAAGTAATAAAAAATCATCTTCATTTAATAATAATTTTGCTAATAACACTTTTGCTCTTTGACCACCACTTAAACTACCTAAAGTTTGTTCTAAAAGTTGTAAATTAATACCCAATCCATCAACTAAACGACCAATTTTTTACTAATAGTATCAAATCCTTGGTGTGTCAATTCATCTTGAATTTTCATTGCTTTCGTTAATAACTCTTCACTATAATTATTAGCCATTTCTGCATATAAGTTTTCCATTTGTTGTTCGCGTTCAAAAAGTTTTTGATAACTTTCACGCAAATATTGTAAAACTGTTAATTCTAAATTAACCTCTTGATGTTGATCCAAATACCCAATTTAAATTTTAGGATGAATATTTAAATTAATATGATCTGCAGATACTGTTCCATTAATAATATTTAATAATGTTGTTTTACCAACACCATTCATACCAATTAATGCCACATGTTCACCTTTATTAATTTGTAAAGTGGCGTTTTTATATAAAACTTTTCCACCATTAGCATGTGTTAAATTCTCAATTGTGACAATACTCATCTTATACCTCATTAATATTTTTTTAATTACTTAGTAATAATAACATGAATATTAGCCATAAAATAAGAGAAAAGAGAAAATAGTATTAATTTTATAGATTAAAATTTTATTATTTTCAACAAAATTGTTAACTTATTAATTATGTTGAAATAAACATTTTACTTTATTTCAAGTATTAGCTGAAATTGGAATATTATTAATACTCTTTGCATCAAATTTTTCTTGAGTTTGATGAGACAATTTTCTATTTTTAATTATATTAATATTTTGTTCAAAACTTGGTCTAATTTCATCAAAAGGTATGTTTTTTTGAGAACTTAAATAGTTTTTTAAAACTCTAGAATTGATATTATGAAAATCTATTTCTTTTAAGTCTTCCATTTCTAGTTTTTTTGCTTTTTTTGATTCTACTATCTTTCACATTTTTTTTAATAAAGGTTTAATTCCATATTCTTTTAGTAACTGAACGCCTAATACTGCTACAATTGCTAAAACTACACATCAACCTATAGGCAAAGCAGTGTAAGTGTTGCTATTCCTAAAGCTGCAGGAGTTCATCAACAAAGCGCCATTACAAGGGGAATTTTAAGAGCAAGAACAGAAATAATTCCCGAAACAACACCAAAAAGATAAGTTTCAAGGGCAAAAATAAAAAATTTTCCAACTCACCTACCTAATCGTTTACCTAAAGTATTTTTACTTTCTTTAATCTTTTCATCATTATTATTGACACCATTAATATTTTCTTTATTTTTAAAATCTAAAATAGATTTTTTTCTAATAACTATTTGCTTATCATTTTCATTTTTTATGAATTGACTTTCTTCTAAAAGTTCTTTTTTACAAGAATAAACTCTATATTGTTCTATTATTTTTTGTTCAACATCAGTTTCTTTATTATTAATATATACTATCTTTTCTCATATCTCATCATTACTAAAATAAATTCTAGTCACAATGCAAGAACCATTATCTTTATCTTTTATTTTCTCAAAAAAATATTCATAAATTATAATATCCTTATTAATTTCTGTTTTATATACAAAATCATTTTCTGATTTTATTTTATATGTTATTAATTCTCTCTGTATTTTCTCTTTATTTTGATGTAAAGGTTCATCTCTAGTAATTCATGGACCTTGTTTTACAATATTACTTATAGCTTTTGATAATATCGGTTTCATTTCTTTCTCCTTATTTGATTAAAAAATAAAAAAACCCATTTACTTTAAAATAATAAAGTAATAGGTTTAAATAAAAACTCATATACACACCAAATATCTTGTTATATTTTATATAATTTTTAAAACAAATTTATTTTTTCAAACTAGATCCCGCTTTGTTTTGTTTTTGTTGTTTTTTTTCTTCTTCTTCTTTTTCTCTTTTTCATCTTTCTCTAGTTTCATTCACATCATTAATTTCCCATTTAGCAACTTTGCTTAAATCTGTTGGGCCATTAGGTTCTGTTTTTCATGGGTTTGGCATTTTTTAATTTTCTCCTTACTTTAAACTTGAATATTTTTTCTCCATTTTAAATATTAAATATCCGACATCATTATATAGCTAACGAAAGTAATGTTTACTCATATCTTGAAAAACAAAATCAATCGCGTTTTTAATATTTGGTCAATAATTTGGTAATATTTTTCTTATATTATGTTTTATAGCAAATCAAAAATGTTCAATTGGATTTAAATTAGGAGAATATGGTGGAAGAAATAATAGTTTGCATCCAACATTTTCAATTAATTGTTTTGTTGCTTTAGATTTATGAAACGTCGCATTATCTAAAACTATAATTTGTCCACACTTTAATACTGGAATTAGTATATTTTTAACATATGATTCAAAAATTTTACTATTGCAATGTCCTTCAAATGCTCATAGAGCTTTTAATTTACCTTTATTTAGTGCACCAATTATACTCATTCTCTTTATTTTATATGCAGGTTTATTATCAAATAATCTTTTACCTTTTTCAGACCAACCATATTTATAAAATTCATTATCATCAATTCCAGATTCATCAATATATACCAAATCTTCATTCATTATTTTCGCTATTTCTTTTAAAAAATCTTCTTGTTTATTTTTATCTCTTTGTTCATATAGAAAAGTTTTTTTTATATGTATAATTTAGTTTTTTGAAATAGTTATAAACTGTTTCTTTTGTCATATCACCAAATTTTTCAATTACTTTTTGAACTGTAACATCTTTATTTTCTGCTAAATAATTTTTTAATTCATCTAAATCCTTTATTTTGTGGCTATGTCCTTTTTGATAATTCAAAATTGGTTTTATATTTCCGGTTTTTTGCTTTCTTTTTCTTCATAAAAATAAAGTCTTTCTAGTGATATTGAACACTTTACAAATTTCTTTAATTTTCATGTTTTTACTTTCATAAACTTCTATTACTTTTCTTCGTAAGTCCTCACTGTATGGTTTTGGCATAATTTAATCTTCCTAATCTATTTTAATTATTGCTGAATTATACTTGTAAGTGCAAGAATTGTTTAAATTACATATTATTATTTTACATTATTTATGAGTAAACATTACTTTCGTTAGCTATATATCTTTTTTATTTTTTTTAAATAATTTTTTACAAATTTTTATAACTAAAATTAAAACTATAAGTTTAACCACATATTTTTATTTTATTACTTTTATTAGTGTTTAAAAATTTCATAATACGTAAAAATTTTTACTAAAAATAAACACTCCATTAATGCACTAAGATTTTTTATAAAATTAAGATAAGTAGGGTAAAATTATTGCAATTTTTCCAAAAATATTTATCAAAAAATCAAAAACTTATATAGAGTATGAATATATTTTTGAAAAAAAACTGAAAATATAAATTATTTCTAAAAATAATAACAAATTTCCTTGCAATTTAAATATTATTTGTTATTATTCTTATAAGGATTTAGATAGCCTAGGTCCTTTAAAATTAAGGTAATATGTCAAAACATTATTCAATTATAATATTTTTAAATATAAAAATTTAAAATTAATCTAAAACCCCTAATTTAAACTCTATAACCCCAATAACCTTAATTTTTATTTATAAATAACCCCCCCTTTTTTTTTATAAATGACATATTACCTTAGCAATAATTCTTGTGTAGACAAGAGCTGAAAAGCTCTTGTTTTTTATATATAAAAAAGAAAAAATAAATTTAAAAATTAAAAATTGAATGTTATAATAAAACTTAAGGATCTATTTATAAATATCCTTAATATTTAAATAATTAAGTTACAGAACTCTAATCACTATAAATATAATAATTCTCTTAAAATTAACCCTAAAACCTTATATTTATAATGTTTTCTACACAATTAAATCTGTAACTTAATTATTGTTCGATAGCAAGAAAAAAATCTTGTTTTTTTTATATGCTAATTTTTTAATTTTATATGAAGTTATACTTACTTATTGTTATAATAATTTTATGAAATTAGGTGAGTAAATGAAAAAAGCATTAATTATTGATGGTAACAATTTATTATTTAAAGCATATTATGCTACTGCATATCAAGGAGTTAATCTACATTCGCTACAGGGTATTCCAACTAATGCCGTCTATGCTTTTATTAGAATGTTGACTAAGTACTTAAAATCTAACAACTATTCTAGTGTTTTTGTTGCATTTGATGCTGGTCGTAAAACATTTCGTCATGAAACTTTAGCAACATATAAAGGAAAAAGAAGTGAAACTCCGGTTGAGTTAATTGAACAATTTAATTTAGTTAAAATATTTTTAAACTTAGCACAAATTCCTTGGGGACAAATAAATAATTATGAAGCTGATGATATTATTGGCAGCATTGTTAAAAATAAAGTTGCTAGTAATTATCAAATTGATATTATGAGTAGTGATAAAGATTTATTACAACTATTAGATAACAATATTAAAATTCTTAATCCACAAAAAGGGATGAGTGATTTAAAGGTTATTACTATTTCTACATTTCAATCAGAATATGAATTATTACCTTATCAAGTTACCGATTTAAAGGGATTAATGGGTGATAGTTCTGATAATTTACCTGGTATTAAAGGAATTGGTCAAAAAACTGCTATTAGTTTATTAAAAGAATATGACACATTAGAAAATATTATTGAAAATGTAGAACAATTAAAACCAAATGTTAGTAAACTAATTAAACTTAACTTTAATAATGGTATTATTTGTAAACAACTAGCACAACTTAATTTAAATACACCAATTACTGGTAATTTAGAAACGTTTAATTATAATGTTGAAAATTTAAATAATGAAAAGTTACAAGACTTTTACAAACAATATAATATGAACTCTTTATTAACACAAGACACTAATCCTAAAAGTAATAAAAATAGTACATCTCACGTTCAAATTATAAATAAGTGAAGTCAAGAATGAAATTGTGATTCAAATTACTTATGATTAGAAATTTTTGGTGATAATTATAATCGTGATAATATTATTGGTTTTGGTATTAAAAATAAAAAAGGAACATTTTATATTAATAAAATCAATGCAATTAATTGTTCTAATTTTCAACATTTCTTACAAAATAAAAAACTACAAAAAATAACTTGAGATTTAAAAAAGGTTATTATCGCAGGACTACGTTTAAAATTAATAATAAATAATATTATTTTTGACCATATGTTAGCTGCTTACCTTCTTTATGCTAATGAAAAAATATTACCAGAAAACATTGCTGTTATGCTCAATGTCAATGTTAAAGATAATTTAAGCGCTGATGATTTCTATGGCAAAGGTATTAAAAAAAATATTCCCAATGATGAAAAAGAAATAGCTATTTTTTTAGAAAAAAAATTAAATTTTTTAACAGATTCTCATCTCATTCTTATAAAAAAATTAAAAGATACTAATAACTGAAATTTATATCAAGAGATTGAACTACCTGCTGCTTTTGTATTAGTAAATATGGAGTGTAATGGTGTTAACATTGATCAAAAAAAATTAAAACTACTAACTGATAAAACTTTACTAAAAATCCAAGATTTAGAATTACAAATTAAAAAAGAAAGTAATAGTAATTTAAATCCAAATTCACCAAAACAAATTAGTGAATACTTATTTAAAGAATTAAAATTACCTAATTATAAAAAAGGTAGTACTGCTTTTGAAGTTTTAATTAGTTTAAAAAATCAACATCCAATCATCGATATTCTTTTAGAATATCGTAAATTACAAAAATTATATTCCACTTACTTACTTGGTTTACAAAAATATATTTTTGATGATGGTAAAATTCATAGCATTTATAATCAAGTGCAAACCAGTACTGGCAGGTTATCTTCATTAGATCCTAATATGCAAAATATTAGTATTCGCGATAAAGAGCAAAGAGAAGTTCGCAAAATCTTTATTCCAAGCAAACCACATACTAAAATACTATCCTGTGATTATTCGCAAATTGAATTAAGAATATTAGCTCATATTAGTGAAGATGAAAATTTAATTAAAGCTTTTCAGCAAAAGCATGATATTCATCGCGAAACTGCAAGTAAAATATTAAATATACCTTTAGCAGAAGTTACTAACGAACAAAGACAAAATGCAAAAGCTATTAATTTTGGCATTGTTTATGGCATTTCTAGTTTTGGTTTATCACAACAAATAGGAATTAAAGTTGAAGATGCTAAAATATTTATTAATAAATATTTTTCGGTTTTTCCAAAAATTAAAAGTTATATTAATAATATAATTGATTTTTGTGAAAAAAATGGATACGTTCAAACAATTTTTAATCGTAGAAGAGAAGTAATGGAAATTACAAATAAAAATAAGGTGATTCAAAATTTTGGTAAACGAATAGCAATGAACATGCCAATTCAAGGTAGTGCTGCTGATATTTTAAAATTAGCAATGAATAAAATTTATGAAGAAATAAAAAAACAAAATATTGATGCAATATTAATTGCACAAATTCATGATGAATTAATTTTTGAAGTTGAAGATAATAAAGTTAATGATGTTATTACTAAAATTACTAAAATTATGTCTAATGTTACTAAATTAAAAGTTCCCTTATTAATTAATACTAGTATTGGTGATAACTGATTTGAATTAAAATAAATTTTTAAAAATTTATTAATATTTAAAATAAATTAGTTTATTATATTTTATTGGAAGGAAAATAAAAATGCCAGAATTACCCGAAGTTGAAACTGTTCGCAAAACTTTACAACCACTTTTAACTAATCATAAAATTATTGGTGTTAGAATTCTTTTAAATAAAATTATCAAAACACCAAGTATTGAACAATTCACAAAACAAATTATTGGACAAACAATAAATGATGTTCAAAGAGTTGGTAAATTATTAATATTTATATTAGATGATTATGTATTATTAAGTCATTTACGAATGGAAGGAAAATATTATTTTCAACAAAATAATCAATCAATAAATTGAAAACATGTCTTATTAATATTAGAATTAGACAATAAATACGAATTAAGATATCATGACACAAGACAGTTTGGAACCTTTCATTTACAAACTAAAAATGAATATCAAAAAATAAAACCTTATATTAATATTGGTCCAGAACCTTTTAATAAAAATGTTACTGCTGAATATTTAAAAAATAAATGAAAAAATAAAAGTCAAAGTATTAAAGCAACATTATTAGAACAAAATGTTATGAGTGGTTTAGGAAATATTTATGCAGATGAAGTATTATTTTATGCTAGTATCCATCCGCAAAGTATTACTAAAAACTTAACACTTAAACAATTACAAGAAATCATTAATAAAGCAAAATTTGTGCTTAATAAATCAATAAAACTTGGCGGATCAACAATTAGTAGTTATACTTCAAGCCTTGGTGTAACAGGTTACTATCAACAAGAATTACAAGTTCATACTAGAGCAAAAATGCCTTGTTTTAAATGCCATACTATTATCAAAAAAATAAAAATAAACCTTCGCGGAACTTACTTTTGTAATCACTGTCAAATTAAATATTAACTGTGGAAAACTCAAAAGTATATATTAATAAAGAATATTTTTAATAAAAAAAGTGGAATAAATGTGGATAAGTATGTGTTTTAATCATTTCACTTTATTTATATTCTTTATGTGCATATAATTATCATACCATGAAAGAAATGGATAGTAAAAAGAAAGTTAGGGAATGAATATGAACAGAACAATAAATGATATTGATATTTTTAAGTTGAACCAATCAGAATATATTAGTAACGAAGATTACCAAATTTTATTTATGTTATATCAACCAATAATTGGTATTGAAGCAATAAATTTATATTTAACTTTAGTTCAAGAAAAGTTATTAACAAAACGTATTAATCTTGATTTCAATCACGGACGAATTAAATCTTTATTAAAAATAACTTCCACTCAATTACTTGTTGCTTTCCAACAACTTGAATCTGTTAACCTTATTAATACTTATTACTATTCTTTAAAATCTACTTACATTTATCAATTGTGTTCTCCCTTATCTGCTGATGATTTTTTTGCTAATACCCATTTAAACTCAGAACTACTTAAACAATTAGGAACTTTAAATTACGAAAGACAAAAATTTTATTTTTTGAAAAATGATATTGAAATTACAGAAAATTATGTTAATATTACTCAACAGGAAAATACTATCCCTCAATCTTTAAAATTAAAAACAGCACTTAATAATATTTATGCTAAACAAGAACAAACATCAATCTCTAGACCAATTTATTCATTTCAAAATAAAAATAAAATTAACACTATGAAAGTTAATTTAAATTCTAATGGTAATACAATTATATCTAAAGATAATTCTAATGTTATTAATACCACATTAAATTTAATGCAACAAAAATTACCTGAAGAATATTTAAAAAATTTAACTGGTAAAATACCAACTGATAAATTAAAAACAACATTAGAAATATTAACTAATAACTTTCAATTAAATAATGCTGTAATTAACTGCTTAATTGAATATGTTTGATTTAAAAATAATAAACGTTTAGAACCAAACTATATTATTAAAATTGCTGAAACCTTTCAAGAAAATCAAATTAATACTATTGATGATGCTTTATCTCATTTAAAACTTGCTTATGCTCGTAGCAAAAAAAATCCACAGCAACAATTTCAACAAGAATCATTATGATCTACTACAGAACAATCAACAACAAATAATTTCAATAAAAAATTAATTAAAAAATATAAGGTTGATAATATTAATAAAAAAGATATAACATTAACTCAAGAAGAAATAAAGAATATTTTAAAGGAATTTGATGCCCATTAATTTAATTATTAAAAGACACTATTATTAAGTAAGGAAATGATTATCATGAAACTTAAAGCGACAACTATCTTAAAAGAAAACATTAACAATGCTGAACTTCATGACTTTATTAAAAAAAACAACTTAACTAACAGCAAACTAGAACCATATGTTGAATTATTAAAAACTTATATTGATAGCTACAATTTATGTAAAAAACGAGAAAATCTTAGCAAATGTCTACAAAATGTTAAAGGATATCGTTATAAACTAGTAATGTTACCTAATCAAAAAATAAGTTTAGTACTAACCGATTGTCTTCATTCTATTAATAGATCTGTCCAACAACAAGTACATAATAATTTTTTAATTAAATACTATGATGATAAACTTTTATCACTTTCATGAAGTAAAAATTTTAATGCCTCAACTAATGCAAGAAAAGAAATCATCCAGTATTTACATCAATCTTTAAAACACAAAAGTTATCAAGGTTTATACTTATATGGTGACACAGGTAGTGGCAAAACTTTTATTTTTATCTTATTTGCAAATAAATTAATTCAAAAAAATCAAACTGTTTGTTTTATTGTATGACCTGAATTTGTTATGGACATTAAAAAAAGTTTTAAAAATGATACTGATACTAATCAGCAAATTGAACAATTAAAATCATGTGACTTATTATTTATTGATGATTTAGGCGGTGAAACCGTTAGCGCTTGAGAGCGTGATGAATTATTATTTAGTATTCTTAATGCACGAATTTTACCATTAAAAACTACATTTATTAATTCTAACTATAGCATTAGTGAACTATATCAACATTATTATTTAAAAAATAGTAAATCAGAAGAAATTAAAGTTAAACGCTTATTAGAACGTATTCAAACTTTAACTATACCAATTGAATTAACTGTTGAAGAATCACAAACTACAATTGAAAATAATAATATTGACAATATTAATAATGAAATAGAATATATACCAATATAAAATATAGTATTTTTCATAAAAAAATAAAATAATGAAAACTATAATTAAAATAAAGGAAATAATTTACTAATAAAATAAATGTTTTATAAATAAATCCATATTTTATGACAAATATTAACAATATTTGTTTATAATATACCTAGTCATTAATCAATATAAAAAACAAACACACAAAAGGAGTGACTTAATAATGGCAATTAAAATTGCAATTAATGGATTTGGGCGCATTGGCCGCCTTGCCTTCCGTCAATTATTTGACAAAAAAGAAATTGATATTGTTGCTATCAATGATTTAGGAAATGTAGAAGCCCTAGCATATCTATTACAATATGATTCAGCACATAGAACTTGAAAACACGGAAAAATCAAAGCAGACAAATCAAAAAATACTATTAATGTTGATGGTAAAATAATTAAAGTTTGTCAAGAAAAAGACCCAAAAGCATTACCATGAAAAGCCAATGCTGTTGATATCGTAATTGAAGCAACTGGACGTTTTACAACAAAAGAATTAGCACAAGCACATATTGATGCTGGAGCTAAAAAAGTTGTGATTTCAGCACCAGCTAAGGGAGACTTAAAAACTATTGTTTATAATGTTAACCATGATATTCTAAAAAGTACTGATAATATTATTTCTGGTGCTTCATGTACTACTAATTGTCTTGCTCCTGTTGTTCATGCTCTAGAATCAGAATTTGGAATTATTAAAGGATGAATGACAACAGTTCATGCTGCAACCAATGACCAACGTTTACTAGACTTAGAACATTCAGATTTCAGAAGAGGACGTAGTGCTATGTCTAATATTGTTCCTGCAGCTACAGGTGCTGCTGCAGCTATTGGTTTAGTTATCCCTTCTGTTAAAGGAAAACTAGATGGTTCAGCAATACGTGTTCCAATCATTACTGGTTCAATTGTTGATTTAACAATTGAATTAAAGAAAAATGTTACTGTTGAACAAGTTAATGCAGCAATGAAAAAACATAGTAGCGAATCATTTGCTTATAATGAAGATCCAATTGTTTCAACTGATATTATTGGTTCAAGTTTTGGTTCAATTTTTGATGCAACATTAACAAAAGTTATTGAAGTTGAAGGCAAACAAATTGTTAAAGTTTTTGCTTGATATGATAATGAAATGTCATATGTATCACAATTAGTAAGAACAGTAATACACTTAGCAAAGCTAAAATAATTTTTAAATAGTTTAATTAAAATATTAAACTACAAAAATGCATCTTACCAATTACAAGATGCATTTTTATTAATCGTTTTAAAAATATATTAAAATTATAATATGAAAAAAGGAGATGAAAATTATATGAATAAAAAAACATTAAAGGATCTTGATTTTAAAAATAAAAAAGTTATTGTTCGTTTTGACTTCAATGTACCATTAGAAAATAATAAAATTACCGATGATACAAGAATAAAAGCAAGCATCGAAACTATTAAGTATTTACAAAATCAAGATGCAAAAATAATCATGTTATCACATCTTGGAAGAATTAAATCTGAAGCTGATAAAGCGAAGAATACTTTAGCGCCTGTTGCAAAAAGACTAAGTGAAATCTTAAAAGAAAATGTAATATTCATTAATGAAACTCGTGGTACAAATCTTGAAACAGCTATTAATAATCTTAAAAACAAAGAATTACTTTTAATAGAAAATACTCGTTTTGAAGATTTAAATGGTAATAAAGAATCTACTAATAATCCCGAATTAGGTAAATATTGAGCACATTTAGGTGATGTATTTGTTAATGATGCTTTTGGTACTGCACACCGTGCTCATGCATCTAATGTTGGTATTGCTACTAATATCAAAAATAGTTGTGTTGGTTTATTAATTGAAAAAGAATTAACAATGCTTAATAAAATCACCGTTAATCCAGAACATCCTTTTATAGCAGTACTTGGTGGTGCTAAAGTATCAGATAAAATTGATGTTATCAAACAATTATTAACAAAAGCTGATAAAGTTCTTGTTGGTGGTGGTATGGCTTATACTTTTATGAAAGCATTGAATTATAAAATTGGTGATTCATTATTAGAAAAAGATAAAATTGATATTGCTAAAGAAATTATTGAATTAGGAAAAGAAAAATTAATACTACCTATTGACTTTGTAATTGCTCCGGAATTTAAGGATATCAAAGGTAAAATTACTACTAATGAAAATATTGATGATGGATATGAAGGAATGGATATTGGTCCAAAAACAATTAAATTATTTGAAAATACTTTAATTAATGCTAAAACTGTTTTTTGAAATGGACCATTAGGAGTTTTTGAAATGAGTAACTTTGTTAATGGAACAAAAAATATTTGTAAAACTATTTCACAATTAAAAGGTGCATTTACACTAATTGGCGGTGGTGATAGTGCAGCAGCAGCAGTTAAATTTGGATATGAAAATAAATTTAGCCACATTTCAACTGGTGGAGGTGCTTCATTAGAATACCTAGAAGGTAAGGATTTACCTGGTATTAATGCTATAGAAAATAAATAGTGAAAATATATGATTACTCAAGATCAAACAACAAGTGTTTTTATTCTTATTAGTTTATTTTTAATTGCGATGGTTTTAATATTTCAATTATTCCAATTTATTTTTTGATTAATTATTATTTTAAAAAGTAAAAAAAATGATACTAAATTAAAACCTAGCTATCAACAAGCATTATCCAATGAAAATATTAATTGTCAAATAGTTAAAAGTAAATTTACTTTTAAATATCTTAACTATAATTTTAAAAAAAATATTTTAAAATTAAAAAGTCGTGATTTTAATGAAACCACTACTTGAAATAAATATCAAACTTTAAGTAGTGTACTTGTTATTAAGTGAAAAAATAATTCTCAAAAATGAAGTAATTTAGCTCTACCAATTATTAATTTATTTTTTATAAATGGTGTTATTATTACTATTATTTGTGCTTTATTATATTATATTCCAACTCAAAATAATAATATTAACAAGGAAATATTAGCAATTTTTAGTTTCCTTAGTTTACTTATTATTACTATAAGTTGATTATTTTGAACAATGTTTTATGAAAAATTTCGTAAGCAATTAATGACATTAAATACAGAATTAAATTATAATGAACAAAAAACTATTAAATATATTACCCTATTTAAATCTTGTTTTCCATTTTCTGATTTAATGTTTTAAATAAAATAAAATTATTTTATTTAAGTATCAATTTTTACCACAAGTGTAAATTTGATACTTTTTTTATTATTTTTAATTAAATTTAAACTTAAAATTTATTAATAATTGATGATTAAATAAATTTCTATTATCTAAAATACAAATTAAAAATAAACTTAGTGGTTAATACCTAGTTATAGCGATAAAACTATAATATATATTTAAATCTCATTTATAAAAGTATAGTAATCTTGCTTTAAATTATATACCATATTTATTATTATAAAAGTAAATATCTTAAGAAAAATAAAAAAATGTTAAAATAAATACATAATTTTAGATATATTTTTATTAATTATTATTTTGAAAGGGGTGTTAAAATGAAATATTTTAATCCAAGTTTTTTATTTAAATTATGAATATTAATTATTCCATTATTTCATAATGAAAAACAAAAAGTACAATCTATGCCAATAAAATCATTAAGTAACCCAACAACCTTACAAGAATCATTAACCAATTTACAACAACTACCAATTAATTTAAAACAAGCCGAAATTTTTAATCATAAACATCGTCATAAAAAAAGAAATATTAATAGTAACTTAAAAAATTCAACATTTTTTAATGGTACATGTACAAATGAAGGAACTACTTTCGTAAAATTAATTAAAGAAGACTTTTACTGTGGTGTTGAAGAGCCTTGAACTAATAATAAAGGAGTTGCTATATTACCTTATGTTTTAAAAGATAATGAATATTATTATTTACTAGTTAAAGAAAATAATCCGTTATTTAAAAATAAACAAATTAGTGAATATAGCACTATTACTGGGGGAGTAGAAAAAAAAGATCTTAACACAACAGTAATAAATGAAATGAAAGAAGAAACTAATATTAATGTTAATAATACAAAAGCAAAAATTTATTATTTAGGTAAACATTATTCAAACAAAATTAGTACCAAAGAATGACATTTGTATGGAATTGATTTAACAAATATGAATTTAGATTTAAATAAGCCCTACAAAGGTAGTGGAGATGGTTCTATTGCTGAAAAAACAATTACTGCCAAGTTTGTAAATAAAACTATTTTAGGCATTTGCAATGATGTTTTAAGTTTAGCTATTTATGGAAAATTAAATTTAGATAAAAAAATCGAATCAAATTTAAATATTGATAAAATTAATTCAATGGAATTAGGAGATTTTTCAAATCAATCTTTAACAAGTATAAATAACAACTCTTCATTATAAAAATAAGTTATTTATATTATTGATAGACATCAACTAAAAACTCATTTGTTGACTATGAGCCAAAACTTAACTGCAATAAGAAACAATCTATTAGTAGTTACGATACTAAACATATTTTTAATAAAAAATTGAAAGGGAAAAATAAGATAATGTTAAAAAAATTATTTATGGAAATTAAACAAAGAAAAACTAAGAAAAAAATAAATAAAATAAAAGAAAATTTAGTTTTTATTGATAGAATAAATTTACTTATAGAAAAAATTGAAAATTTTAAAATTAATTTTATTGAAATTACAATATATGCACAAGATATAGACTTAACTTCTTACTATCTCTCACAACATAATCTTGAAAATAATTCTAATAAATATTATTTTAAAACAAAAAATGAAACAATAATATTTTTGAAAAAATATAAGAAAATCTATGAGCAACGAATAACAAAAACTAAAGAAAAATATGGAAAATCAATACCATTATTAAATGGTTTGCAACTTAATCAAGAACAAGCACTATTAAAAGGAACAGACTTAATAAGCACAGTATCATTAAAAAATAACAATAATGTTTTAATAAAAATTAAATTAACTGAACAAATCGAAAATATATATACAAGTCTTTTCATAATAAATAATCAAAAAAGTGATACTACAAGTCTTTTAGAATTTGAAGATCAACAAGCAGACACGTTCACGCTACTTTCTGATATTTACTATGATAGCACACCAACCCAATCACAACAAAATTTAAGTTCTTTTATTATTGATACTAGTACAAACACTAAAGAACAAAGTCCTGAAGAAATAGAAGAAATAAAAGATGAAAAAAAATATGAGTTTCTTAATTCTGAAAACTCACAAATAGTAAAAAATAAACTAGCACAAAAAGTAGTATATAACATATAAAAACTTTTAAATAAATTAACTAATGTTATTCTTTTAAATTAAGAAAAGAATAACATTTTTAATAATAAATTAAAGATTGACTACTATCATTCAATTCTGAATTATTATCTCAATTATCCAACATATCATTAATTGCTCTAATTGAAATAGGATCAAATCTAATTAATTGATTATTAACATCAATAATTAAGTTATCTACCATTCTTTCCAATTCTCATTGAAACATTAATGGTTTTTCTTTATTTTGTAATTCTTCTTTTTTATTGTTCAATTTTGTTAATATTTCTATTAAGCTAACTGTACTATTTTCATTTCAGTTATTATTTATATTTACAAAATCATTTCTTAAATTTTCAATTTCACTAATAGTTTTATTTATATACCTTGCTTCTGCTCTCTTCTCATATCATTCAGGAAATAATTTTTTGTGTACAAATGGTCCCATAGTAAATAATACTAATAATGAACTAGTAACAGCACCCATTAGCATTCGAATTGGTAATGAAAATAAATTTTCATTACTACCAAGTGCTTTAACAATTTTTTCATTACATAAATATGTTATACCAATTCCTGGTATTGTACTAAGCAAAAACCCACTACCAATAATACTCACTTTTTTTCATATATTTAATCCTTGATAATTATATATTAATTGTTGTCTACTATCTTCTGATATTCCTTCTTGTCTTATCATAATTTACTCCTATTTTTTAATTTGAGTTAATAAAATTAATGGGAGCGTGTCGAAGATGTCGATAACTAAAAAGTTTTAAAAATAGCTCCTTTCTTTTTTTACCCTTGAATTAAAAATAAATGACAAAAGACGAGAATAAAAATCTTGTCTTTTTTTTGTAATTGTAAAATTTTAAAATTTTTAATAACCGTCTTTAACGCTATTATCAACACGTGTTAGGGAACTAAAAAAGTGAACTACAACACAGTTGTTAAAAATAGTAGCTAGAACATGTGGACTTGCATGGATAAATAAAAAGTGGAGTGATACCTAATAAAATATACTAACCATTAATGGTAATTCTTGGGGTGGGAGCGAATTGGAAACTAGTATATATAGACCTGTTGTAGGGACCTATTGTATTAATTCTATTCTTTATTTAACCAACCTTGCCACCCCCCAGTGAGCAAGTGTTGGTTTTATTTTTTATTTTTTTTTGAAAATTTTTTTTGGGCGAGAAAATAAATTTCAAACTTGTAAAAAAAATTGAGCGGTGCCGGTTCAATTAAAGTATTAATTTGTTAAACGCAAATTAAATAAATATTGAATCGAATGCCTCGATTTCTTTTTAAAATTTCACAATTTATTTTTGAGCCCAGTTTTCATGGAATGAATAAAACTAATAGTAGTATTATTAATAATATAAAAAACAAAATATATGTTCTTTATGCTAGAAGCAACAGAACATATTAGGAAAGGATTATTATGGTAATAGAAATTCTTGATTATGAAGCACTAAGAAAGATTGATAAAAAAAGAAGAAAAAGATGTGTTGAATGTAATGAATTATATGAAGATGACAAAATCCAAATGCTTTATCGCTTTAAAACAGAATTAGAAGCAGAACAACATGATATTAGAAAATTTGAAGATGATTATGATATTGATGAACATTTGGATTATACAAAACCATTTGGATATGTTTGTGATTGATGTAGAAGTGATTAATTATGCAAATAGAATTTAAAAAAGAACATATTAGAAAAGGAATATTAAATGAAAAATTATTTTTGCTGAACATGTAAACAAAAACAATTATATTATTTATTCTTTACTACTAGTGATATTAAAACAAGAAAAAAATTTTTAAGAGACAAAAATGGTAAAGCAATTTGTTATGACTGTATTTTAAAAATAAGTTAAGTAGGAGGTATAAATATGGATAAAACAAACTGTACAATAGATGATTGTAAACTTTTTATTAATCATGATGGTAAATGTAAAACTGAATATGATTTTTGAATTAATAAAGAAAAATTAAGAGAAAAATTTAAAAAAGAAGTAATTAAAGTAGCAATAATTGCAGAAATATTGAAACAAATATCTTCTGCAAATGCTATTGAAAAATTAATTTATTATCTTGATAATGAATTTATTGAATTACTTAAAGATGATATTAGTGATGTAATTAAAATTAATATTAGTAATTGAAAACTTAAATTAATAATGAAATTACAAGAAAAAATTCAAAATGGTGACTTTGAATAATGCAATATGACTTAATTATTGGTATTGATCCCGCTGGTATTGGTAATAATGGAATGGTTATATATTCAAGTGAAACTAATAATATTACTTTTAATGAAACATTCAAAACTAAAACAGTTTTAGAAAGTAAAAATATATATAAAGAATATTTTAAATTAATTAAAAAACAATTTATTAATCAAAAAATATTAGTTATTGTAGAAAATTTCTTTTTAAGCTCAAAACAATTATTAACTAATCCATTAGCAACACCTAAGATTATTGGTGCATTAATGGTATTAGTAGAAGATGTTATGAATTGAGATTATTTAGAAAGTGAACCAAAAAATAAAACTAAAATAGAAAATTATAAAGGAAATATAAAATTAACAAAACATGAACAAGATGCTTATAAGCATATTCAATACTATTTAAGGAATTATAAAAATGAAAGATAAAGCAAATTATGTCAAATTAAAAGTAAAACTGAGTAACACTATTGAAGCAAAATATTACGAAAAAGGTAATAAGGAATTATATTATAGTGTTCGTGGTCAATGAAATGGATTAAATTATGTTACTTTAATTTTTAATAACCCAAAATTTTATAGACGATGTATTTTATTAAACAAAAACGATGAAATTATTGTAACTGGTCAATTTTTTAATACTTTAAATATTCCTAAAAATCGTGCATTTTGTTCAATCAATGTTAAATGATTTAAAAAATGAAAAGAGTAAAAAAATGATTAAAAATACACCATTAGAATATATTAATGACAGAATTAAGCAGCATAAAGAAAATATTAATAAATATACAAAAGAAATTGAAAGATTGCAAAATTTTATTAAAACAAATGAAATTAGAATGACTGAATTAGAAATAATAAAAGATATTTTACAAAAAGGAGAAAAAATATAATGAATTTTAATCAAAATCCAAAACAAATGACTGATTTAGTAATAAAAAAAGAGAAGGAAAAAGTATTAGAAAATTTAAAAATTAAAATAGGAACTCTTGCATTTAATAATATTGAAGAAGAAATACATTATATAAATTTAATAATAAATAAAATGTCAGAACATATTTATTCATTAGAACAAGAAATAATTAGAAAAAATCAAATAATAAAAGATAAATTGGAACAAGAAAAACTTGAAATTGCTAATCAAATTAAAAATAAGGAGAATAATTAATGAATAGATGTACATTTTCACAAACTACTAAATTTACTAGTTTAATACCACCACATGATGAACATTTTGAACAAATACAATGTGAAAATATGACAGAAGAGCAATTTGATGAATATGGAAGAGTATATTGTAAAGAACATAGAAATAAAGTTGATGAAATTAATAATTCAAGACATAAAAATTGTATTAATAAAGAAAAAATAATTGAATATTTAATTGAACATGACACATTAGATATGGAATTAATAATTGAATATTTAGAAAAAGGTTACTTTGATAATGAATAAATGTGAACATGAAGATGTGAGTATTGAATTAGTATTTAGATGTGATAATTGTAAAGCTGTTCAATTTCAACATCCAAAAAATAATAAGGAGAAATAATTATGAAAATTTGTAAAAATTGTAAAGAAAATTATAATTGACCAAATTGCGAAAATTGTTTTAAAAATAATGATAATAAAAATTAAAAAGAATAATAAATGTGGTTATGGTAGAGTTTTTGCTCATAAATGTAATAACTTATGTAAACAAAAACAAAATAAAAGAGTTAGGAAAGAAAGGTTAAATTATGAATAAAGAAAAATTTATTAAATATATTAATGATTTAATTGAATTAGAGCCAGCACGGAGAACGGATGTAACATTATTTATCTTAAATAAACTAATAGAAAATGGAGAATTTGACTAATGATAATATTACCTACTTTATTTGAAAATAAAGATGAAATTGAAATATTATCACCATTTCCCAAATCAATTCATACAAGTAATGATATTAGAGCAATTATTTTAAGACAATACCCAAATGTTAAATCCAAACACATAATTGTTTCTGACCCCGAAAGTAATGTTGCATTAATAGTTGGTGATAATGATGTTTATCAAGGTTGAATTAAAGTAACAATTAAAAAATTAGAAATTAAAGGAGAATAAATAAATGCAGAAGGAAAAAATTAAAATTAGAATTCATGAATTTGAATTATATGATTATCAAGTAAATACTTTATTAGATATTGTAAGAGAAATGTTAAAAGCAAATAAAGGAGAATAAATTATGTTAGATGAAATTTTAAAAGTAATTTTTGATAGAGCAGATAAAAAAGAATTAATTTATATGATAGAAAGATTAATTCTTTGTACTAATAATCAGTCAGAAACAAAAAAATGATTGATTAGAGAATTTGATAAAAATCATTATGTTTTAGAAAAATTATTACAAATAAAAGGAGAAAAAAATGGAAACAAATAATTATACTTTAACCAAATTAATTAGAACTGGTATAAATCCAATTTGTGCAATGATTGGTACAAGTGCTTATTATGGTCAAGTAATTGCAAATCCAATATTAGGTTCAATTAATAGTTTATTATTTGGTAAAAAATTAGGTTTAGATATTTGAAATTTAAATCAAAGACCAAATACTAAAACTAAATTAATTAATAGTTCTAAAAAAATCTTATTAGGTTTAGGAACAATTGGATTAGCAAATTATAGTAAATGAACAAAGAATAATATTACTCCAATTATTCCAACAACACCAATGCCAATAACTACTACAACTACAACTGAGGGTCCTCCATGATTACTATTAAATAAACAAGAAAATCAGTCATTAATGGATTGAGATACATATATTAGTTTAAATGCTTATGGTATATCAAATCTTATTAGTGGATTAACTGAGTTAATACCTAATAAATTTGAAACAATAAGAAAGATTTGTAATATGGCAACTGGTGGATGTTTAATATCAAGTGGTGTTGCTATGGGTATTAATAATGATTTTAATAATGCTTATGCAGTACCTACCATAATTGCTGGTGCAAGTGAAATAATCCATAATTTACTACCAATGGAAACAACTAATCATATTGAAGAAATGCAAGAAACATCATTTAATAATGAAACTGCAAGATTAATTAATGATAATAGATTCACAATTAATAGTGAAACAACTAGTCAATATGGTAGTGATAATCTAAGCGAAGTACCATTAAATACTGATAATGCTTCATTAAATTGAGATTACAATCACATGAGTTTATAAAGGAGGTGAAAAGTATGAATAAAGAAAAATTAATTCAATATTATGATGATAAATTAAAACAACATGAAAAAGATTTAGAAGACATACGACTGAATGAACGTTTAATTGCAAATCTTTTAATGGATGCAAAATGTATGATTGAAAGAATTATTAAAGGTGAATTTGATGAATAATCAAAAATAAAAAAATAAATAGTTGAAAGGAAAATATTGAAATGAAAGAATTTTTACATGAATTAATAATTATTGGAACAAGTGTTGGAATATTAATTTGCAGAGAAATTATTGTTTTATTAAAAAGATTTATCACAACTCCAAAACATGTTAGAGCAAATAATAAAATTATAAAACATCAAAAAAAATTAGCAAAATTAAATGAAAAGATTAATAAAGAAAATAAATAAAAAAGTGGTGATGTAAATGTTAGAAAATGAAAATAATGTTCAACAAACAACTGAACCTTTAACTGAAAATAATGCTTCTTCACAAGAAATAGAAAATAAAGTTAATGAAGCAGAAAATAAGTTAAATAAACTTAATCAAGAAATTAAAGAAAAAGAAATGATTAATATATTTAAAAAATATCAAGTTAAAACGGAATTTTATGAGTTTTTAAAATTTAAAACAAGTAATATAGAAAATTCAAAAATTGAAGAAAGTATTAAAAAAATGATTAAAGAACAACCAGTATTTAAAGAAACAATTAATACAGGTGGCAAACCACAAACAATAATAACAAATCAACAAAATTCAATAAAAAGTACATTATTGGATTATAAAAAAAATAATAATTTATAACAGAAAGGAAATCAAAAAATGGCAATACAATTCAATAAAAATTTAGATAATACCGAAAAATTAGTAGAAGCACCAGAGTTTATAGAATTTTATAAACAATCAAATTCACCATGAGCAAGTTTTTTTCCTATCGAAATGGTTAATTCAACCAAAATTGAATTTATAGTTAAAAAACCAAAAAATTCAGAAATTAAAGTATTAAAATGAAATGATAAAAGTAAAGGATTAGATGTTAGTTATGCTGAAACTATTAAAATTTTAAAAGAAATTAAAGAAGAAGCAGTTGCAGGTGAAATAATTGCTAATGTTGATTTAAATGCTGAAAATGGACAAAATTTATTAAATACAATGCAATATGAAGTTGCTAATGACTTAGCAGATTATTTAGCAAATAATGATACAAATGTAATTGCAAAATATGCAACTAAAGTAGATATTACTGATAAATCACCAGTAGGATACTTAAAATCAATGTTAGATGCTTGAAATACTTTATTTCAATTAAGAAATAGTAATAATTGTCGTTTTTTTATTACTAATAATCTTTATGATAATATTGTTTATTTAGCTAATAATAAAGGTTTAATTACTGATAATCAGATTGCACAACAATTAAGATTAAATGGAAATGATTTATATATTAAAGGTGTACTATGTCAAATTGTAATGGATGATTATATGACATTTACTGATAATAATGAAACTAAAATTATGTCTTTTGTTTTAGCAACACCAAGAGCAATGAAAAGATATATGTTACAAAATACAGTTGTATATGTTCAAGATATTGCTGATGGTAAAGTTGGAAGAAGATATTTAGTTGGTGGAGAAGTAACTGGTGAATCAATACCCTATATAACAGATGAAGAAACAACTTCACGCTGAATGTTATGTGCAATTGTTAATAATGATAAAAATGATTTAAAAACTAAGATTACAAGTTTAACAACTGATATTACTGCAAATGTTAATAACAATAATAGTGAATTAAATACACAAATAAAAAGTACTAATGAACTTAAATCATTAAATCCAAATTTAACAAATCCAACTATTAAATATTTTAGTGATGCACAAGGAAAAACTAATGTAAGTAATCAAAAACAAAAAGCGGGTGACTTATATATAACTATTACTGCAAATGTTAATGATTTAAATTATAAAGGAACAACAAATCCAATTAAAATAACTCTTAAATAAAGGAAATTAATATCATGCCAATTGGTACAACTAGTACAGCAATACTTTTAAACATAAATAAACCAAAACATACTAGAACAAGTAACCAACAAGAAAATAAAAGTTTTTGATGAGAAATTTTAGAAATGATTGGTGTACAAGTTATAGCAGTAGCACTTGCTCCTTTTACTGGTGGATTAAGTGAAAGTGTAGCCCTTGGATTAGGTGCAAGTGATTTAGTTGCTAGTATTAGTGCTGTTGGTGTAGAGTTTTTAACTGATTTTACTATTAATCAAGTTTATGATTATTTAAAAGGAAATGTAACAAAATTAAATACTTTCTTTAATATACTTCCTGCATTTGCTGGACTTAATAAAATTAGTCGTGGTTATCGTACAAGTAAATTTATTAAACTAGCACAAAAAACTAAAACATTAGAACAAGTGGGAATTAAAGAAGCAAAAAATTTACAAGAAATTATTAGTCAAGTAAGTGGAAAAGAAATTTTAACAGATAAAATTATTGGTAATAAACGTTATTTAATGAATTATAGTTTTACTCCTAATCGTGAAACAGTATTACGAGATTTAGGTTATGTTGCTGAAAGACAATATAAAAATAATTTTCAAAAATTAGAAGCACAAGAGTTAAAAGATTACTTATTATTACAAAATACATTAATAAAACTAAGTCCACAATTAACTCCTAAATTTAAAATTAAAGATATTGAAAAAGCAAATAACTTTTTAAAAAAATTTAATACTGATTTAAAAAAAGTATTATCTATGAATCAGCATGATTGATTAAATTTAGTTCATACAATACATACAGAAAATAGATATGGAAAAACTTTAATTTTAGATTTACAAAAAATTCGTGCTAATTCTATTAAATTTAATTTTAAAAATAATATTATTCATCAACTTGTTTTAAAAGCAAATCAAACTTTTAAATATTTTGATATTAGATTTTATTTAAAAAAAGGTTTAAATAAATTTTGAAAAGATACACCATATTTTGAAAAAATAAGAGAAAGTATATATAAATTACAAGAAAAATTTGAAAAGTTAGAAAAACAAGCATTTGAAAAAATTAATAAATTAAAAGAAAAAGCAACTGATTTATTTACTAGTGCAGAAAAAAGAGCAATTAAACATGCACAATTAATTCCATTAAATTCACCAGTATTTATGGGTTGTAAAATTCAACCTTTGTCATTAGATAAATGTGCAATTACTATTTATCATCGTAATCCTAAATATAAACCAATTACAGTTGTTGATAGTATTCTTAAAGCAAAAACTTTTGTTACTCAAATACATCCATTTCATTGATATCGTTGATATAGTGGTTGATACATTGGTTATGGTGTTAATCGTAATAAATGATTAAAAGCAATAGCATTTGCTCCACCAGTGGTGCAACAAGTAATTAGAGATAGTTTTAAAGTATATAGAGAAATATTTAGAACTATTAGAACTTATCATAAAGTAGTGAATGTTATTAATAATCCTATTGAAAATATTAATAAATCATTTAAAAGTGTTGGTTTAAAATTTTCAGTTAATACTTTATTTGGTACTGGACTATTACATCATTTAGAAAAATTTGCATATAGTCAAATTGTAGAAAAAGGGAAAAAGAAATTACAAAAAGAAGTTATTCATATTGCACATAGAAAAACTAAAACAAAAACTAAACATTATAAAAAAGCATTTTTTAAGGAATGATAAATTATGATTAATAAACTTTGAACTGATGTCAGTTTAGAAAATTATAATAACTGATATCCATTAACTGGAAAAATTACAGAAACGCCACAGCAATACATACAAACATGACCTAATGTTAATGATTGATTTATAACTTTTGCTATTCGTGCTCAAAATGATATTAATGCTTATCTTGATTTTATTTTATCTAAATTTCCTTTTGATAGTTTTAAAGATGAATTAATTAAAGAAACATTAAGAGATATGGTTTATGTAATGGTTGAACATTGAGTATTTAATCGTACACCAATTGAATTTAATGTTGATGCTACTATTCAATTTAATAATGGTACTCAATTTAGTGCAAATAGTACTCCTACAATTAATGTTTGAGATTTAGCACCTAGTAGAATGAAAATATGAGCAAGATTAACAGAATTAAAACAAATATTTTCAAGTTATAATGATGATGAAATAGATATTGAAAAAATTGACTTAAAAGCATTTTATACTAGAAATCAAATTGATAAATTAATTAAAGAACAAAAAGAATTTACATTATCAAAACAAATGAAATTGTATGATGATTTAGTTGATGATAATGAAAATGAAATATATAGAGGTCCTGTTACAAAATTTATAAATAAAGGTTATGTTGCAACAGATTATGATAAAGAATCTGAAACAATGATTTTAGATTGACCTGATGAAATTGGTACATTACCACCCGAAGCATTACAAAATAATCCACAAATTGGTGATTATACACATGCACCAACTTGTGATTTTTCTGCTAAACAACAAAAACGAATTACTACTAATGAAAATGAAATTACAAAATTAAATACTGAATTAATTAAAGCAAACGAAAATATTAATGATGTTAAAAATAATTGATTTAATATCGAAACTAGTCCCCTATGAAAAAAAGTTGAAAATAATAATATAGAAACATTTAAATGATATTTTATTAAAATCAGTTATCAATATTCAACAGAAAATGACTTTATGAAATTTTATAAAGTAATTAAAATTTATTTAAATAATGTTTTTAATGAATTTGAATTGTTAAATGTTGATTCCATGACTTATAATGAACAAATCTCAAATAAAAATATTTTAAATATTGGAACTATTTACTATGACAATAGAAATAAAAAATTTAGGGGTGGAGGTAATTCTTATCCTGAACGTGGAAAAATTAATTTAATTGGTGATATAAAAGAAATATATCAATATCAAGGAATAGATACGCCAACTGAATTTATAGCAGAAGAAAGTACTGAACGTGATTATTATACAAAAATAGAAACTAATAATTTATTAGATAAAAAGCAAAATAAATTAACTACTGGCGAAAATATTAAAATTGATGAAGTAACTAATACTATTAGTGCTATTGGTGGTAAAACTGATTTATCTGATTATTATAAAAAAGAAGAAGTAGATAAAAAAATAGAAGATAAAATGGATAAAGACCATTTTAAATATGCTTTTTCTATCAATACTATTAGTACTAAAATTCCTAATTTAGAAACTACTGATAAAACTATTGCCGGTGCTATTAATGAAATATTAGAAAAACAACCACAACCAAGTCCAAGTCGTTCAAATTGAAAAGAAGTAGGAACAAGAGAAAAAAATAAATGAGATAATTGACAAATTACTTATGATTTTATAGTTAATAAACATTATAGAGTTTATTATTCTTGAAGTATATATAATCCAGTTTATACTATACAAGAATTTATTATAACTGATAAAAAAATTGATGGTGTACAAATACAAACCTTTAATGATAGTGCTAATATAGTAATTTTATCAGTTCAACATGCAAAATTGATTACTATTTATAGCGGAAAAGGTAATTTAAAAGGTAATGTATGAAAATTAGAAGAATTACAGGAATAATATTATGTTTTTTAAAATTATAAAAATTATTTTAGGTTTAATTGGAGTACTATTATCTTCTGCAACTGCTGGTTTAATTATATTTATTATTGTAAAAATTGTATTAAAAATTAATCAAATATTTTAGAAAGGTGGTGAATATTATGTTAAGTTTATTTAAAAGAAAAGATAAAACAAATACTAGTGATAATCAAAATGAAAAAGTAAAATTTTTAACTAATAAAAATAAAAGTACACATGCTTCTATTTTAAATTATTTTGGTTTTAATGATTTTAACCATGAAACTTATTTTACTGATTTTGTAGCAGAAAATAATGCTAATTTATATAATGCTCCATTAGATATTAATAATGAAACTATTAAAAAATACTTAATTCAGCAAGAATTTTATAGAAAAAATTGAAATTCTATTTTTAAATTAAGCAAATTAGGAATTAGTGGTTATTTAATTTTTATTGCTAATGATGATTTATATTTTCAAGTAATAGATATTCAACAAAGAGTTTATGATATTACCGGTAAATTAATTCAATGTACTATTTTTTATGATAGTTATCAACAAAATGCACAAAATGTAAGATTATTTGAAATTTATACATTAAATAATGAACAAGTAACTATTAATCGTGCAATTTATAGTATTAGTGATAATAAAAAACAATTTCCATTAGATTTTAAATCATTCATTAATAATCCAAATTTAGAGCAAGAACAAACACTAAATATTAATTATATACCAATAGCAATTATGCGAAATAAAGCAAATGAATTAGCAGATTGTGATAAAGTAATGGATAAAATTAAAGCATTAGATGTTATTTATGAACAAATTGTTTTAGATACTATTTTAAACTCACCTAAATTTATTTTTAATCAAACTTATGGGAATGTTCAATCAGCATTAGAACAAACAGTAAGAACTTTGGTTACTAAAAACTACATATTTAAAAGTGGTGGAGATAATAACGAACAAAATGAAAATATTAATATGACAAATAGTAATTTTAAAGGTAAAAATTTAACTGATATATACGATTGAAATGTTAATGAAATATTTAAACGTTGTGGTATTCATATACCAAGTCAAAAGAAATCTGCACAACAATCAGTTCCCGAAAGTACAGCTGTAAATATTTCAACTATTAATTATATTGAACAAAAATTATGACAATTTAATATTGATATTCTTAAATTTATTCAAATATTAGTAAGCATAGATAAAGATTTATTAAATAGTAAAACATTTAATATTAATGATGAACAAGAAATTAATAATTTAACAGTTAAATTAAAATTATTTAATCCCGAAAATAACCAATTAATAGGAGAGAACAATGGAAAACAACAACAAACCACAAACGAAGTTTCCACAGAAACAAACTAAACTTAATCAAGCAGAAGTAGAAAATGATTATTTAATTGATAATATTCCTTATGATTTTACTAATATGATGGGTGCTACTAGTGACCCAGATATTAATAGAGCATACGATGAATTTAAAAAAAGAACAATTTATATTTATGAAATTGAACGTTTATTTAAAAATAATGAAAATAATAGTTTAAGATTTTCAGCAAATACTATTAAAATAGGTTTTATTGATATTGATAAAGTTTTAAAAACTACTGCTGTTGAAACATCTGATTTTACTATGCAATTAAATCAAAGAGCAAGTACTAATATTAATGATAATACAATTGAATATAGTATGACTGATATTAAAAATTTAATATTTCAAGAAATAAATTTATTAAATCAATTTAAGTTATATGCAGTTAGTATTAATGAACCATTAACTGAAAATAATATTGATAATTTATATATCATTAATAACTATTCACAACCTTATCAAAATCCAAAAACAAGAAGTACTAAAAGTATAACTATTATTAAAATTAAAGATTTTAAAACAAGAGATGGTTATCCAATCATTATTAAATTACAAAAACCATTAGATAAAGATACCAAAGTTATTGGTTTAAAAATTAAAGCCCCTAGAAGCATGATTTTTGGCAATATAAAGGTACTTGGTGAAGTTGACAATATGGAAGTATACCCAAAGTTATTTGTCAAGGATAAGATAGCATTTCCGCTGTTATCAATGCCTATTGAAACTCAACCAAAAGTTAGAATATTACAACAATGATTTAGTGAACAAATATTACCGTGAAATTTAGCAAAACAATTTATAGGACAAGAAAAATCAGTTTTAGATTTAATTAAAATTAGTACTGGAACTGTTACAAGAAAAGAAGTTATTAATAATGCCAGAGTAACTGATACTTGACTAGGTTGAGAAATGGGTGCTGTTTGAGATGGTAATTGACCATTAAAAAAAGAAATACATTTAGAAGATAAAAAAGTTTTATCTTTTAGTAATGAAGGATGATATGTTTATCTTGCAACCAATAATAGATTTAAAAGTATAGAAATTGAAATAAAAGATGCACCAACAATTGATAGTTTACAAAAATTATTATTAGATATGTTAAGTTATACATATAACTATAATAGAAATTTCGAAGGTGCAGATTATGATGATAAAGGTAAACCAAAAAATAAAATAGCAGAATTAAGAAAAAAATTTGAAGGTCAAAAACCCGATGAAGTAATTACCAACTTATTTAGGCAATGAGAGTTAGATTATCCAAATTATGTTAATTTATCACAAGTTAAAATATTTAAACAAATATTTACTATGTTATCAAAATATATTTATTCATCATTATCAATAAATAAAGGATTAAATGATGATAATAAAATTTTATTGCCATATTATTTTGAATTACAATCAAGTCCAATACAACCTAGCGAAAATGATATTTGACAGTATAAAGATATAAAAGTAATATTAAAATCTGTATATTTTGATTTTACAGATATAAATAATATTAAATTAAAAAACAATGATATTAGTCAAAATGAATTATTGAAACTAGATGATAATCAATTTAACTGACTATCTATAACTAATGAACTAGAAAGTAATAACATACCTTCATTAATTCCAGCAGACTGGACATTATCAAATGGTGAATATGGTAAATATTTTACAAGAGCAATTATTGGAAAAATTAAAATTGCTAATGCTTTAAATTTATATGGTTCAAATAAATCTCAATTATTTTCTAAATTAGAATTTTATAAAGAAATTTCTCAAATTGATAATGTTAATGAATTTGAATTACAAATTGAAAATCCGATTAATAATTTAAATCGGATTGAAATCAGTGGTATTTTTGGTGCTGGTAATTATGATTTAATTTTAATTACTGATAAACAAGAAATAAATCTACAAAATATTAATTTATTTGATAAATATAATGAAAATATTTCTTATATTAACTTAGAGATATAAATTATTTATTAAAATATCCATTAGGATATTTACCATTTCATACTATATCTGTACTATAATATCAATTTTGAAAAGATATATCAAATTTTCTTCTTAATGGTTCATCTGCAAAATATAACACAAATTTATAATCTTTTTTTAAAGTATCATTAGGATTAGTTGTCCAAATAGTTTGAACACCTCATTCAACTTGTTTATGTGGAGTTAAATAATATTTAACTCCACTAAGATTATGGGTAAGCACCCCCCCCATGATTAATCCTATTGTTCCAGTTGTTGCACCAGTTAGTGCTAATGCTAATGTTATTTTACTTAAATTTGTTTTTATTCATGTTTTCATCTTAAATTACTCCTTTTTTCCTTGATTTTACTTATAAATTGTACTATTTTTGATTATTTTTACAAGTATGCTTTTAAATGCAAAATAACGCCTAAATTAAAGGCGTTTATTTTATGAGACCTATACTATTAATTATATTGAAATTGTTTATTATATAGCAAATGTGAAGATACTTTTTTTCACAGTAGCATTATTTTTACCCCTAATTACATTTTTATATGGATACAGTGCATAAAACAGAGCATCATAAGGGTCTTGATACATATTTTTGTCAGGAATATTAGTTTTTGTTTCATCATAACGTAATTCTTCTAAACATTGAGTTGTTTTTGGTAAATCATCTTTATTTGCGTAAAAGTTTCCATAACTCATAATATTTCTCATTCAAACTACTCTATTAGTTAATCCGGCTTCTTGATTTAAATTTGAAGCATGTTTAATAGCAGTTTGTGTTATTAAAATAGTATTGTGTTCATCAATTAATTTTTGATTTAATCAATCCATTGCTGTTCTTGCTTTATCATCATAAAAATAAATTGCTTGTTCAAAATTTTCAAAATTATCCATTAATCCTAAAATTTCATTAACATAAGCATTAATTTTTTCATTTTCATTAATAAAATCATTTGGAGTAACTACTAATTCACAAATAATATAAGCATCATAATAACCAGTATTATTATATTCTTTAAAACCAACTACCATAAATACAGTATGGTCTTTTGGTCCCGTAGCTCAATCAATACCAACACTATAAAAATCAAATTTATACATTTCTTTTTCTTGATTATAAAATTGTTTTAAATCATATGATTGTCAATATTTTACTGTTTTTTGAAATGGGAAAATTGTTGCATCGCTATCTAAAAATTCAAAACCATAATAAACAGTATTATATTCATCTGGATTACTTTTTTCCATTTCTAATAATGTTCTTTGTTGAATGTCAGGTAATTTATTTCAAAATGGTTGAATAGTAAATCTTAAAACAAATAAACCTAAACCACTAAACATATCTTTATTTTCATAATAAACTTTACCAATTTTTTTAAGATTTTCAATTATTTCATCATTTAAAGGTAAAAAGGGAGTACAGTATTTTAAATAAAATGGATGATATTTATCATAAGGATTACATGTAAAAGTAATAAAAAAACTTTTATAAAAATAGCGAGTAATCAATTTTCCAAAAGTAGGACTATATATATTATTATCAATAAAAGTTCAACTTCATTCTTTAATAGGTTCTTTGGATACTTTAATACGATTACTTCTAAACATAGAGTTTTGTAATCTTTCATATCGATATGTTAATTGCTTTTCTGTCAAAGTTTCTTTTTCTTCTGCCATTATTATTTCATCTGTTCTTGAACCTAAAAAACTTGACCCACCTGCTTCTTTTCCAAAAATTTTATTACCATTAGCATAACCAATAAAGTCAATTTGTTGATTACTTGGAAATATAATACATCCCCCATCCTTAGTAATTTTTCATTTAATGCCATGTGGATTATTAGGTAATAAATTAATATTATATGTATCTAATAAAACTTGACAAACATTCATTAAAGCACCAATTGTAGTTTCACTATGAGTATTTTCATATCTTCTTACTTCTTGAACACTACTATCACTAAAATTACAACATATAAATAAATCAAATGCTAAACAATTTCAAGTTTTTCTTGTTCCACGTGCAGTTGGTACAAAACGATAAAAACAATTAGTTGTAAAAAATTCTGCTCATTCATCACCAACAAATGCTTTAAAAATATCTCAGTTAAAACCATAATTATTATCACTAAAATTAAGATTATATTTTTTATTTAATTGTCCATAACTACTAATAAAAGCCATATTTACTCCTTATTTTTTAAAAAAAATTAAACTTAAATTATTAACAAACAAAAATTAGAAAGGAACATTAAAAATGTTTATATTACCATTCGCAAATCATTTTGATTGAGACAAACATGATTTTAATCAAGATAAATTAAGTTTAAAACAAACAGAAGAATTATTTGCAAAAATAGATGATTATTTATGAAGTATATGTGATAAATCTGAATATAAATCATATAGATTTAGACAACGAAAATTAAAAGCAAAAAAAGGTTTATTAACTTATAAACGACGTATTTGTACACATTATAACACAAAAACACAAAAAATGGAGTACGTATCATTATTAGATAATTATCTTGGTGTTAAAAAATATAGTAAACTTGCACCTAACGTTATTAAACAAATTTTAAAATATTTTGCTGATGGTAAAAAGTATCGTGATGTTTGTGATACTTTTATTGAAGATTTAATAAGTAATAGTACAGTTTGTAGAACATATCAAAAATTTGAATTACCAAAAGCAAATATTCCCAAAATACCATTACAACCAAATCAAAATTTATATGTAAATATTGATGATGGTCATCGAAAATTTAAGTTTAATGAAAAACACAATACTAAAAATTGTAAAAAATGTTCGATGAGATTAATAGTAATGTGTACTGGTAAAAAGAAAAATGGAAAATTAATTAATAAAAGAGCTGTATGTAAAATAAGAGTTTCAAAAACAGAAATTGGTGCTGAAAAAACCGCAAAATTAATAGAAAAATATGGTAATTTATTTTTTGAAAACTTTGACCAAGCAAATTTAATAGTTTGTGGAGATAGTGCAAAATGAATTAGAAAAACTGCTACAATTTTAAATGCTAAATTTATTTTAGATAAATTTCATGCTTTTCATGTTTTATTTCTTGGTATAATGGCAGGAAGAAGAAAAAATCAAATTGCTAAATTACACTATCAAAATGCAATAAATTTATTTGCCAAAGGTGAATATTATGAATTAATTGATTTTTTACAATCATTAACTTTACAATATAAAAAATTAAAAGTTCGTTATTTTATTAATGCCAAAGATGGTTTATTAAACCAAGCATTAGTTGAAAATATTGGTTGCTTTACTGAAACTAATATTAAACAAATTTTAAAACATATGATTGGTGATAGAACTTATAATATTGATATGTATACAAAAATGGTTAATTTTAAATGCTATCAAATAAATACAGCCATCCAGTTATTATAAAATAAAATTAAAGATTTTAAAAAAACAAAAATAAAATAAAACTTATTAAAGATGCTTTAATAAGAATTTTTGAATTATAAAAGTAAGTATTATTGTTGACTAATATTTTTCAAGTGTTAAGATTAACTCACAATTGCATATTGAAGTCAAAATTATTCTCGTCTAACTTTATAATTTTAAGACAAATTTGAATATTATTGACAACATCGGTACGCTCCCAAATTAATTACTAATATCTTAACATAAAAACTAACATTAATATTTTAATAAACAATTAATTAATATATTTAATATTCTAAAATAAAAATAATAAAAACTAATTAATGGAAATAAGTTTATTAAATAATAAAATAATTAAAACTTCTTTTCATTTTTAATATAATCTCATATATTATCCTTTCAAAGTTGCTAACATTACAGCTTTAATAGTATGTAAACAATTTTCTGATTGTTGAAATACCTTTGATGCAGAAGATCGAAATACTTCATCAGTAACTTCTAATTCACCTGTTCCACCATATTGTTTAACAATATCTTGAGTAATTTGTGTATTACCATCATGAAAACTTGGTAAAGAATGTAAAAATATAACATCTGATTTTGCAATTTTCATTTTTTCATTATTAACTTGATATGGCATTAATTCTTTAATTCGTTGTTTTAATAAAACTTTATCTTCAGATACAGATGTTCAAACATCAGTAGCAACTACGTCAGCATCTTTACTTGCTGTTTTATAATCTTCTGTTAAAATAATAGAGCCACCCGTTTCTTGAGCAATTTCTTGACATTGTTTTAATAGTTGAGGATATGGTCATAAATTTTTATTAGCACAGATTACTAAATTCATTCCTAATTTTGCACTAATAATCATATAACTATTAGCCATATTAAAACGAGCATCTCCAAAATAAACAAATTTAATACCTTTAACATCTTTATTTTTTTTACACTCTTGAATTGTCATAATATCGGCTAGCATTTGTGTTGGATGATATAAATCAGTTAAGCCATTTCATATTGGAACACCGGCATTTTCAGCTAATTCTTCAACATCAGTTTGTTTATATCCACGAAATTGAATACCATTATAAATTCTACCAAGAAATTTAGCGGTATCAACAATTGATTCTTTAATTCCTAATTTACTACTAGTTGGATCAAAATATGTTGAATGCATTCCTAAATCACAAGCAGCAACTTCAAACGCGCTTCTTGTTCGTAATGAATCTTTTCGATATAATAAAGCAACACTATAGCCTTTTAACGGCTGTTTTTCTATTCCTTTTTGTTTTGCAATTTTTAAAGTAGCAGCTAATTCTAATAAGTAATAAATTTCTTCTGAAGTAAAATCTAATAAACAAATAAAATTTCTGCCTTTTAAATTAATAGCCATGATATGTTTTCTTCCTTTCAGTTCCTAATATCTTTATTTAATTTAACATTGATATACAATATGGGCAACACTCTGGCCACATGACAATTCAGAATTAGTAATTTCATAAACATGGATATGTATTATTATATTTAATTTTTAACTCAAATTTATTAACAGCAAGTAATTATTTTGTTAATAAATTGTTGAACTGAAAGTTGTTTTAAATATTTTTCTAGTGAAATAATATATTCTTTTTTAGAATTCCATTCTTTCAAAATTTGATTGATTAAGTAAGAACATATTTTTTTATCTTGGATAATACTCATTACAACAAACTTTTTAATATAAAATACTCCAATACCATTTCTGATAAAAATTTTAGCAAGTAATAAAACTATTTTTAATTTATTAATTTTTGAATATATATTAATAGCAGACTTACTTTGCATTCAGTATTCTCCTTAACTTAAAATATTCTTTTTTCTCTCTCATAGTTAACATTTAAAACCTTTTTTTATATTTTTGCAATACATATACAAAAAATTACTAATGAATATATATATAGCTAACGAAAGTAATGTTTACTCATAAATAATGTAAAATAATAATATGTAATTTAAACAATTCTTGCACTTACAAGTATAATTCAGCAATAATTAAAATAGATTAGGAAGATTAAATTATGCCAAAACCATACAGTGAGGACTTACGAAGAAAAGTAATAGAAGTTTATGAAAGTAAAAACATGAAAATTAAAGAAATTTGTAAAGTGTTCAATATCACTAGAAAGACTTTATTTTTATGAAGAAAAAGAAAGCAAAAAACCGGAAATATAAAACCAATTTTGAATTATCAAAAAGGACATAGCCACAAAATAAAGGATTTAGATGAATTAAAAAATTATTTAGCAGAAAATAAAGATGTTACAGTTCAAAAAGTAATTGAAAAATTTGGTGATATGACAAAAGAAACAGTTTATAACTATTTCAAAAAACTAAATTATACATATAAAAAAAACTTTTCTATATGAACAAAGAGATAAAAATAAACAAGAAGATTTTTTAAAAGAAATAGCGAAAATAATGAATGAAGATTTGGTATATATTGATGAATCTGGAATTGATGATAATGAATTTTATAAATATGGTTGGTCTGAAAAAGGTAAAAGATTATTTGATAATAAACCTGCATATAAAATAAAGAGAATGAGTATAATTGGTGCACTAAATAAAGGTAAATTAAAAGCTCTATGAGCATTTGAAGGACATTGCAATAGTAAAATTTTTGAATCATATGTTAAAAATATACTAATTCCAGTATTAAAGTGTGGACAAATTATAGTTTTAGATAATGCGACGTTTCATAAATCTAAAGCAACAAAACAATTAATTGAAAATGTTGGATGCAAACTATTATTTCTTCCACCATATTCTCCTAATTTAAATCCAATTGAACATTTTTGATTTGCTATAAAACATAATATAAGAAAAATATTACCAAATTATTGACCAAATATTAAAAACGCGATTGATTTTGTTTTTCAAGATATGAGTAAACATTACTTTCGTTAGCTATATATATATATATATATATATATATATATATATTAAATTAATAAGTGTATTTTATTGTATATTTAAAATTTAAAACTATCAAAATAAAATTTTAAATATACAATAATAAATGAAAATGAAAAATATTGGTTTAGTAATTAAATGTAAAATTAAAAAAACAAAACTTTAAAACTTACTAAAATAGAATATTTTATAAAAGTTTTGAAAATAATGTTTTATCAATAAAACTTAATATAATTTTAAATTTAAAATTTGTACCTAAATTATAGGTACAAATTTTTATTATTTCTCATTTTGCTGTGTATACATCACAATACGTAAAATAAGTTGTAATATTTCATAAATCATACGAATCAAGTAATAAATAAACTTAATTTGGAAAATTCAACTAATAGCACGTATTTCTTTTTCATTTAAAATATCAACAAGATTTTGACAAATTTCTTTTCTTGATTTAGCATAAAAAATCATTTGCATTGAAGAAAAAAGAATTAATAAAATACTACCTAAAATTGATAAAACAATTGAAAGTATATTGGCGCTCGCTGCTGATAAAGTAATTCAAGAATTAGCAGGTGAAAGAGCAAATAGAATAGCAAGTGCAAAAGGAATTAAAACAAAAAATAATGTTATTTTACGAGAAAAATCTCATCAAAAAGTATTAAAACGACTACTATTTGAACTACTTACTGCCCAAGTACTTTCCATTGCCATTGCTAAAGTATAAATAGAACGACGGTGATAAGTTCATGGTAATAATCTTAAAGTAAAATTACCATTATTAAATAAATATGGCCTTAAATAAAAAAACCTAGGTTCAACAGTAATACTATTAATATTACCAAATCCCTTAAATTTTATTCTTTTTGCATTAATACCGTATGTTTTTAAATATTTTTGAGATAACTCGCCACCAGTTAAATTAGCACTATTTTCACGATGGAATCAAGAATACTTAATTCAAGTGAAAAATCAAATCATAGTAACAACAAACAAAATTATACCAACAATAGCCACTAAGCTTGCTAAAACAATTAAACTAGTTGATCAAGTCTTTGGATCATTTGGATTAACTGAGGATAATAATAAATTAGTCATAATCTTCTCCTTTCTAACTATTTGAATAGAGTCTACAATATTATAACATAGTATTATTCCACCACGAAAAGAAAGTTATAAACTTCTTGATCACCATCAACAATTTCATATTCAATATCATAATCTTCATCTAAAATTTTTTTCATAAAATTAATTTGATCTTTTGAATAACCTTTACCTTTAAAAATAGTAATTATTTCTGCACCATCTCAAATTAATTTAGTAAACAATACTTTAATTACATTAAATAAATTTTCATTTGAAGCAATAATTTTTTCTTTACCATCTTTATTACGAAAACTAACAGCACAAAAAAAGTGTTTTTTTCCAATTTTAATACCATCTATTTCAACATCACGATCAGCAACTGTTATATAACCAAAAGCAGCATATTTAATTTCACTTCACATATTTTTATTATTTTCTTTTACACTTAATTCAGGATTAAAATTTAAAGCAGCACGCATACCTTGAGCAATATTTTTAGCAGGTAATACAAAAACTTTTGATTTTTTTTCTAATTTTCTTGCTTGTTCTGCTGCTAAAAATAAATTACTATAATTTGGTAAAATAAAAACATTTTTTGCATCGACAATTTCAATTGCCTTTAAAAAGTCATCTGTTGATGGATTAATTCTTTTTGAATACATAATAATATTATTAACCTTTAATTCATCTCTAAAAAAGGTTTCAATTCCTCTACCAGGAACAGCAGCAATTAAAGCAAATTTATTATTTAATTTACGAATTGGTTTAATAGTTTGTGTATGTGCTTTTGCCTGTTCCGTCATATTTTCAATTTTTACTTTTAAAATTTCACCAAATTTCTGAAAATAATTTAAAATTTGACCCGGTTTTAAAGTATGAACATGAACTTTAATTAAATCTTCATCATCTACTAAAACTATTGATTGACCATCCATTGTTTCTAAATCAGTTCGTGTTTTGCTTAAATTAAAATCTAACTTACTAACTTTATTTAGTTTTACAATAACTTCTGAACAATAACCAAAGTTTTCTTGATTTAAAACCATTTCTAATTTTGCTGTATCTTGTTGTTCTAATTTTTTCTTTGGTGAAATAGCTTTACCATGCTTTAAACCATACACCATACCTTCAACAATATAAACTAAACCAGCACCACCCGAATCAACAACTCCTACTTTTTTTAAAATTGGCAATAAATCAGGTGTTCTTTTTAACGATTCATTCATTCCTTCTAGTAATTTTTCAAAAATATAAAGCGAATCTTTGCCTGTTATTTCTAATTCATTAATATAACTAGCACCATCTTTAATAATAGTAAGAATAGTACCTTCTACTGGTTTCATAACTGCACGATATGCATAATCTTGTGCACTTTTTCAAGATTTTAATAAATCCTCATTACTAATGAAATCATTTTTTAAATCTTTTGTTTTTATAGTTTGAAAAAAACCACGAAAAATTTGAGATAAAATAACTCCAGAATTACCACGCGCACCCATCATTAAACCACGAGAAAAAGTAGTAGCAAATGTTTTTAAACTATCATATTCTTTGCCATTTAATTCTTTTATACCATTCATCATTGTTAAATTCATATTTGTTCCAGTATCACCATCAGGTACGGGGAAAACATTTAATTTATCAACTTCAAAATGATGATTATAAAGATTATTAGCACCGCTAATAAGCATAACTTTTAAGGTTTTAATATCAATTTTTTTCATTTAATTTCACCTTATATTTTCTTTTATTCTTCAATTAAATCATGAACAAAAATGTTAAGTACTATATAGTCTTGATGTTTAATAATCTTTTCAACAATATATTTTAAATTTTTCTGAGTTTGATTCATAATATTTCAAATATTATTATTAAAAAAACAAACTATATTAATATCAATAATTCAACCTAAATCAGACTTGTTAACTTTAATTCCATAATTATTATCTTTTTCATAAATATTGGCAACACCTGGTACAGATAAAATACTTTCTGATAATGCTTTTTTAATAATGTTCATAATATCTTTATCTTTTTCCACATAATCACCCCTATTATATTAATAATAAATTAAATTTATATAAAATAAAATCTCTTATAATTTTTATAGTCTCTTACATTATACCTAATATAATATATCAAGACAATAATAATCTTAAAGATAAAGATATTATATATTGATAATGGTTTTTTCTATATAAAAACATAATTAAGAAAAACTAAACTACCTAATTATTAAATATAAAATACTATCTATAATTTTAAAAATTAATATTAATACAATAATAATTAAATAATTACTTATTCTTAACTGTCTTATTTTTATACTTAAACATTATATAATAGAAAATAATAAAATTTAAAATATATAAAATACTATCTAACCAAAAGTATAATTAATAATTAAACTATACTTCAAAAATTTACTATATAAATTTTAGGCATTTTTGCGTTTTTAATCGTAATCTTATTTTTTGCAAAAATTGCAAATACAATTTTCATAATAATAATTACATATTTCAATAAATTACCTCCTATTTTATATAAAAAGATTATCATTTTTTAAAATAAAAATTAATTTAATGATAATGAAAATATATTAACTTCTTAATAACTAAATTTAACGTTCAACTACTTATTAACCATTGTAATTTTATATTATATAAAATAATATTGAATTGTTAACATTCAAAAGTGTTAACTATAATAAATATTGAAATTTTATATACATAAAATTTAATAATTTTGAAAGGAACAATAAATATGTTAAAAATATCTACTAATTATTTACCAGATCCCACTGAATATGCTAAAGTTTTTTGTGAATATATATTCAAAACTTTAATAGAAAAAATAATATATTTTTATACAACAGTCAATGGGTTTCTAGATCAAAAATTTATTACATTTTTGACTAATGAAAAAATTGCTAATGAATTTAATAAAACAAAAAATATGGATTTAGAAACATTAATAAAAGAATTTTATGATATACATCATAAAATTAAAATTCCACTAATAACAATAAATAAAAAATTAACAAAAGAAATTGAAAAAGAAGTAAGTGAAGTATTTAATAATACAACTACTTTAACTATAATTTTGGAATGGCAACCCTTTTTAGGACTGTTTTTTGGTAGACACTTGTTTTTGATAATTAACTGGAGTTAGGTAGTTTAAGGTGCTGTGAATTCTTATGTTGTTGTATCAATTGATATAATCAAATAATTCTAATTTTAATTTGATTAATGATGTAAAATTTTTATCATTAATAAATTCAGTTTTGAAAGTTTTAAAAGTTGCTTCAGCAACAGCATTGTCATAAGGACAGCCTTTTTTGCTTAAAGATCGAGTTATGTTGAATGCTAATAAAAGTTTATCAATAGTTTTATTATTAAATTCGTTACCGCGATCGCTATGAAATATTTCAATATCTTTTAAACAGCGATTTGAGTGCATAAATGCTTGATATACTAATGATGCATCTTTTTTAGTACCTACACTATGTCCAATAATTTCGCGGTTAAATAGGTCTATTAATAAGCAAATATAGTTTCACTTACCATTAACTTGAACATAAGTTAAATCACTAACAATAACTTCATTTTTAATTTTATTATTAAAGTTTCTATTAACAAGATTGGTAATTTGACTATCATTGACTTTATTATGATGATTTTTGAATGATAATTTAGTGTATTTTGATATTAAATTATGCTTATTCATAATTTGTTTAATTTTTCTGCGTGATAAATAAATTTCTTGGTTTGCTAGTATGACTTTTAATCTTCTAGTACCATAAACTTCTTTATTTTCTTTAAAAGCACTAATAACAGCTTCATCATAAATATTATTTTGATTTTTATTTTTTTTCTTTAAATTAAAATAATATGTTGATTTAGAGAGTTTTAAAAAACGACACATTGTGCGAATTTTATATTTAGATTTATTATTTGCAATAATTTCTATTTTCTGCCTATTATTAGTGCTGCTTGCTTTAAAATATCATTTTCCATTCGTAATTGTTTTAATTCTTTATTTGCTTGAATTAATTGTTTTTCTAAATCAGAAAGATTATCTTTGGTTTTAAAACTGCCTGAATTAGTAAATTGCTTAATTCATTTATAAGTAGCCGCTCTTGTAACGTTATATTCTTTAACAAGACAAGATACTGACTTGCCACTTTGATATAAAGCTACTATTTGTTTTTTAAATTCATCTGAATATGAGTTAATATTGGCCATAATTATTTTCCTTTCTTTTAACTAATTTGTGAACTTGTCTACGTAATTAGTGTCCAATAAAGTGTAACCCATCCATTTTTTATAAAATTTGTATAAAAGATAACGCAACTAATAGTGATATTAGTGATTTTTTTATTGAAAAATATACAAAAAAAATTATTAATACTTTTAAAAATCTCTATTATATTTTTTATTACTATAACTATATCAAACATTTTAGAATTAGAGATAACAAAAAAAAGAAACATATTTCAACAAAAAACTATCAAGATAATTTAAATATACAATTAATTAAAGAAATAAAAAAAAGTCTTGAATATGCCATTTTAATAATAAACAAAATGGATACAAATATTTATAAGCGAAATTTAAAAATAACACCAGAAGAAAATTTACAAAAAAAGCACAAGATGCTGAAAATGAAAAATATGATGCATCATATTTAAATAAAAAAACTAATGCTAATAATTGTATACTTTCATAAACGTTTTCTTTAATCTTTATTTTCTGTTACGTCAATAATAACTTCACTATTATCATCAAGAATTTCTTTAGTTATAAATTGACCAACGCTTTCAGCACCAGTTTTATCAGCAACCGTTTTTAAACGACTTAATTGTTTTTCCAACGGAACCAATGTTTTATTAATGCCAACATAAAGATCGTGATTTTCTACTAAACACTGTAAAAAATTATTATTTAATAACTGAATATGAACGGAAATATTATATGTATGATTACTATTTCTTTGAATACCAACTTTAGCAATCATATCTTTTTTAATATATTTAGAATACTTTTCTTGTAAATAATTAAAATTTTTATCAACAGCATTTTTAATTTCATAAGTAATATTAATATTTTTTCCATGGACAATAAATTGCATGATTAATTGCTCCTATCTTTTAACTATTATATACATTTTCCCATAAACAAATAAATTTTAAAAGATAATAGTGTAATTAAATTTAAATTATTAACAACTAAGCAAAATACCAATTATATTTATAATATGCTTAATATCATCTTCAGTTAAATTAATGATTAATACTCTATTTTTTATCTTTTCATGATTTTTGTTTTAAAAAATTTTGTTTTCCATTAAAAGTAATAGCTGTTTTTCAACGTGGATAATTATTACCTTTAGTAATAGCATTAGTATTATTCATTGGTTGTAAATTACTAATATCAGAAGTGCCTCCATGAAATAAAGGTCGTTGATGTATAATAGTTCAATTATAACTTTTAGGATCATCATTAAGTTTAACATTACTAATAAAGTTATTTTTAAACATTAGCGCACCCGCATAGTCTTTTCGATATAACTGTGGATTATAATCATCAATAATTTCTCCTTTATTTCATACTTCTTCAATTTGTTGTGGTGTTCAAGTTACTTCACTATTAACAACATTACTACTGTTATTACTACTGTTATTAGTTTGAACAGGATTTGGATTACTAGTTACTTGATTATCAAGTAATTTTGATTGTGGAAGTGCACCTCCACCAGTATTATTAATAACTATATTTATACCTTGTGTTGATTTATCATGTTCATTAAAAAATCGATCTGTAAATGATGGTCCAATAGTTTGTTCACCAAAAAGAGAATTTTGTTCAACACTCGCGGATATTTCTCTTGCTGATAAAGCATTATTATTTCTCAATGATAATGCTTTTTTTGATTTATTTCTTAGATTAGCCATTATTAATCATAAAGAAAAAAGTACTAAAAAGAAACTACAAATTAATGCAAAGCCTCAAGGCAAAATAAAAAATAAAACATTAATAATTTTTTTGTCCATAACATAACTATAAATTTTTTTATAACCATAACTTATTAATAATCCTGAACCAATAAGTAAGACAAGCGAAATTACTACTACTATTAATGCTCATACTAAAGTTATTACTCCATATTTATTTAAAAAAATAAATGGAATTGTAATAAACACTAGAGTAATAACCGAAAAAATTAAAGTAAAAATTGTTAAAATCTGAAAAGTAAGAGTAAATGTAATGCCTTTACTATTAATTACTTCAGTTAAAATTGTTAAAATTTCGTTAACATTAGTACGATAAAGTATAAGTCATAATACTCAACTTATAATCAAAGTTATTGCCATTAACCCCGAACTAACAATAATTCCTCAACGATTATGAGAATTAATGTTTCTATAATTCTCTGCTGACACTTCCATACTAAAACCTCACAACTCTAAAATCTCATATATTAAATTCTATCATAAATGATGATTAACATGTTTAACGACAATTATGAAATATAAATGAAAATATAACCTTTATAAAAATACTTCTTGAAAATTAAAATTTAGATTTAACTTAATAAAAATGTATCATAATATTTTTAATAAACTTTAAATTTGCAATGTTCTTGCGAATAATTTTTTGTTAAAAATTGTTGATTTTGTGATTCTGATTTATTAATTTCTTCAATATTTAATCTTTCATCTAATGATTCATCTTCAAAAAATTTCCTTCTACTCTCTTTTTTTGCTAATCTATTTTTTTCTAAAATATCAAATAAACTTTCTACTTTTAATGTACTATTTAATTGAGATTGTACTAATCTTTTATCTGCTTCTAACGTGGTAGTCATTTCTAATTTTGCAAGGTCTAACTGCTTAGTTAAAATATCTTTTTGTACCCTACTTCTTTCTAGACTTAATTGTTCAAGTTCTTTTTCCCTAATCAAATTTTCTGCTTCTATCTTCCTTTTTTCTAATTCTATTTTTTTATATTCTATTTGTTTAGTTAAAATAATTAATTCTTTTTCATTTATTTCTAACTTTAATTGTTCAAGTTCTTCTTGCTTAATTAAATTTTCTGCTTCTAATCTTTCTGCTTCTAATCTTTCTTTTTGTATTTCTGATCTTATTTTACTAATTTCTAATTCCTTATTTAATTTTTTATTTCATTCTTGAAAAAATTTTTTGATATTTTTTCTTCTTTTTCTTTCTGCTCAAATTGAAAGTGTATTACCAATTATTACACTTCCAGAAAAAATAGATATTGGTACTAACCCAACACCACTTACAAACAAGCCAGTAATAGCAGCAGTACTTATAACAGCTTGAATACCAGTTTTTCAATAAAATTTTTTATTTTCTTTATCTAAAGTTTTTTTTGCAATAACAACAGTTTCATTATTACAATTATTTAAATTTTGTAATTGCGTTTCCATATCTTTTATCCTTTTCAATTGTTTATTTACATTTTTATATATATGTACTTATTTTTTTATGAATTGATAATGAACAATTATTACTTGTTTCTACATTTACTACTTTTGTTAAATTAAATTCTTGAGGGATCGGTGATGAAGTAATATTTAAACTAGTTATGTTATTAAGTTTTGCTAATTCTTCTCTTACTTTAACTAATTCAAGTTCAACTTTAGTTCTTTCTAATTGTTTTTTAACAATTTTTGCTCTTACTGTTTCTAATTGTAATTCTTCTAATTTTCTCTGAAGAATACTTGATTTTTCATTATTCTCATCTTCTAGTTCTACTTTCTCTTGTTTATTTTGTTTAATCGTAGCTTTAATAACTGCACCCATCATAGCACCAGATGTGCCTGCACTAGCTGCTATTCCTAAATCAGAACATTGAAAGCCATCAATTCCACCAGCCGCTAATGTTACTACTGTAGCAGTACCGGCAGCTATTATAGGTAAATTTTTTACAAAATTTTTTTTAATTTTTTTTCGAAAACTTTTTTTTCTTGATAGTGAAGGTTTAACAATTTCCACTACATAATTATTTTCATCTTGCATTGAAGAAGCAAATGAAGATTTACTAATATCCATTTTTATTTCTCTCTTTCTAATCTATGAAAAATATCCTTCTGATTAATATAATTTAATAAAAAACTAATATAAATAAAAAATACTTATATTAGTAATGAACATATATTAAATTATTAATAATAATATCACAAATATTGATTTTAATAAAATTTAATATTTCATTTTATTACTAAAATAATTTATTATAATAAATATTAAAAATAAAGTAATTTTTCGTTTATAAAAAAATATTAGATATAATACTTGTAAACTAAAATATAGTTTTTGACCTATTGTTTTATTTTTTAACAAATAGGTTTTTATTTTAAAAGGGGGACAAAATGAAAACAATTAAAAAAGAGCAATTATTTACTAACAAAACTTATTTAATAAATTATGAAACTATAGAAAAAATTAAAAAACAACTACTAAATTTAAAAGCAGAAAAAATAAAACTTATTGAAAAAAGTGAGAAAATTGAAAAAAAATTAATAATTATCAAAAAACTATTCAATTTTGAATTAAACAAAATAAAGAAATAGAAGATAAAGTATTTCAATTTAATATTCAAATCTATAAATTAAAGGAACAAAAAATTAACAAAATTAAAAATTTTTTTATTAATCTTTTTTCATTTGGAAAAATAAATAAAAATAAAAGTATTAATAATTTAATTGAAACAGAAGAAATAAATTGTGAATTATTTAAAAAAACAAAATTAAATAATCAACAAAAAATTAATATTTTAAATTCAAATTATATTGAAAAACAAACAGAATATGCAAATTTAATAACTAATATTAATCAAATAACTGAACATGAAAACAAATTATTAGAAGATAAAAATAATTTGTTAAATAATAACAATAATTTATTAATTGATTTATTAAATCAAAAAGAACAGCAAGAAAAAGAAACAATTGTCGAAGTCAATGAACAAATGGTTGAACAATTTGAATCAGAAATATTTCAACTTAGTGAAAAAATTTGTGATTTGGAAAATCAATTATTATCTAACAGTAGTGATGAAGGTTTTAATTCAAAATCCACATCAACAGATTCTTTAAATTCAGATATTTCAGTACCTCTAAAAATGCAACCAAAACTACAAATATCTAACCCCATTAATAAACAAAAAGAAAAGGACATCCCTTGAGAACAAACACTACGTAAATATGAAAATGATATTCCAACAAAAAATTATAAGCAAAGAATAAAGCCAAGTAATTCAAGAATAGTAAAATTTTAAAAATTAAACATATTTAAATAAACGCCATAAAAGGCGTTTATTTAAATTATATATTAAAGAAATTTTCAATCTTTAGAAATTAGCAATATCAACTTTATCTTTTGCTTTTGGTATATCAATTACTGGTGGAGATTCTGGATATACTTTATTCATACTACTTGCTAAATTTCTTACTCATTTACCACGATGATAAATAAATAAAGAAATAATCATCTTAAGAACATCACAAGAACGCATAATAGCATAAATATAAACAATATCTAAAGGACTATAATGTACCTCAATAAATAAAATTAATATTGAAAAACACCAAGTAAAACAACTATCAACAAGTAAAACAGTAATTGCTAAGCCACCAGAACGAAATGCATAAATACAAGTATACAAAATAGTATAAGCACTAAAAACTATAGCATCAACACGCATCATTCAACTAGAAATTCGTAAGGCTTCTGTTGTTGCATTAAATAATAATTGTGGTAAAAAAAATGAAGATAAAACTAATAAGCCAGCAAAAAATAATGATACAAAAAAGCCTAACCTAATTAAATGTTTAGCATTATATTTAGCACCAATCAAATCATCGGCACCTAAACGATTGGCAATTAACATCGAAGAAGCAATACCAAATCCAATATATAAAGTATAGAACATGGTATTAATCGTGGAAGCAATTGCCGAACCACTTAATGCTTCAAAGCTTCATTGCGAAATTAATCTAATAATCATTGTCGTAGCAACTGCAAATAATAAATCATTTAACATTAATGGCCATGTTTTAATTATAATTTTTTTAAATAAATCACCCCTAATCTTAAACATTTTCAAAACTTTTGGTTGAAATTCATATTTCTTTCATATAATAAAACCACTAATTAATGCCAACTGAGCAATTCTCGCTGTTAAAGTAGCAACTGCTGAACCTCGTGCTCCAATTCCTGTAACTGCACCAATACCATTAATTAATAATAAATTTAATAAAAAGTTAATAAATACTGAAACAAAAGTTAATATTAATGGAATATAACCACGTTTTGTTTCGCGAAATACTGAAACAAAAGCAAAGTTTATTCCTAACAATGGATAAGAAAAAACAATTCATTGATTATAATCAATACCTTGTGCTGTTGCTAAAGATGCTGAATGAAATTCATAATAACGTAAAATAATTTGTACAAATTGGGGATCATTTTTATCAATATTATGAATATTCATAAAATCAATAAGTGAATTTTCACTAAAAGGATGATTATAATTTAAAATGTCCTTTAACTCATTAATATCATTAAGAGTTAATCCTTTAGCAGCACATAATTGATTAAATTTATCCAATGCACTACTAGGACTAGTAGTATAAGAAATTAAATATTCGCCTACTGTATAAGATAAAATAATAACTATTACTCCAATTAAAAATCCAAAAATAATTCTCATTCTTACTGTTTGTCTTAAAGAACCATATCTTCCAGCTCCATAAAATTGAGCACCAAAAATACTAACACCGTTGATAAAACCTCCCATAACGGCATAAATAATAACAAAAATTTGATTAGAAGCAGTAACTCCGGAAACAGCAATTTGTCCTGCTGAATATTGCAAATGATAAAAATGTTCTAAACCATTATCTTTTCATCAACTTCAATTATCTCAAAGTCCTAATGAAGTAAAAATATCCCTAATATGATTATTCATTGGCTTTAAATCACTAATAAAACTATCCTTTAATTCTCCAACCATAATATTATCTAGTAAATTCATTGATGGTGATAATATTTGTTGCAATACTGCTGGAATAATAATCATTAATGCTAATAAATATCATTTTTTAGTAGCAAAAAAATTACTAATTTTATGTGGATTTGCTCTATTATTAATTTTAAATCCACTAATTTTCATAATTTCACCCTTATCATTAATTTGCTCTATATTATAATAATAATTTTACATCATTTAAATAATGAGGTTTGAAATTTAATATATAAAAAATCAACATCTTTGATGTTGATTTTTTATAAAAGATACTAAACTACTAAGTAAAATCTCTACGATTAAATACTAATCATGAAGAACAAAATAAACCAATACCAATCAAAACATAGACAGTCAATAAAACTGGAAAATTAAGAATTTTACTATTAGTTGCTTTATTGGTATCAACTTGATAATTTGTGTTAACTTTATTAAAACTAACTAAATAAGGATCTGCTGTCATAGCATACTCCCCTGGATAAGAAAAGATTGAACCTTGTTTAGTCGATATTCCATCTCAAATATATTTTAATTGATAAAAAATATTTAAATAACGCATTGCTTTAACTTGTGATGTCTTAGTATTAAGAGCATCATATTGTGATTGAGAAAGAGATGTATTTAAACCTGTAATCATAAGATTTACTGAATAATCAACATCATTGCTACCAACACCATTTGATCTTTTGGGACCAAGGTTATCAAGTCCAACTTTTTTACCTGTCATTAATTCTTCAAAACTTTGTTCTTTTCATTGACGAAAAGCATTACTAATATTGTAAATATGAGTAACTAAGTCTTTAGGAGCATCAGTAGTTGGTGGAGTAATAGTACTACCATTCTTAATTGCTAATACTATTGTTTGTTCTTTTTGATAATCATAATTATTTGGATACTTAACTTCTTTAATATATGTATCGTAAATACTAGACATAGCCTTTTTAATAGATTCAATAGTAGTTGTTGGGTCTTTTCTATATACATCATTAATTCAATCAATATCAGTTTTATCTAATTTAGCTTTTACATTATTATAAACTGCTAATGACTGTGAAACAACATAATATGTAGGATCAAATGTTACTAAACCATTAATTAATGTCGCAAAAATATTCAATAAAGCAGCCATTCCAATCATAATTGCAACTAAAGCTTTAGCATTTAAAATTAATGAAAATAAAATAGCAATTGAAGAAATAATTAAATCAAAAATAATAGCAATACCAAATAAAATTCATAAATAAGGAAATACCGCACTATAAATAGTTGAACTACCAATGCCAGGAATAGTAATGACAAAACTAGCAATAAAAATAGATAAAAATAAATATAAAATAATTACCACTTGTAAAGATAATAACTTTTCAGTCCAAATTCTAGTTCTACTAACTGGTTTTGATACTAAAATCAATAAAGTACCATCATCAATTTCATCACAAAAAACTTGTGTTGCTTTAACTGAAATAAATACAAAAATCATAATTGATAAAAGTACCGAGAATGATAATACTTTTCATTGTGGTACATAAAAATTTAATGCTTGATCATAAGTTAATTGTTTTATTGCTTCAGAACCCACAAATAACGAAATTAAAGACCAAGATAAAGCAAGAAAAATTAAAGTTATAATAAAAATAATTCAAGTTGAAGGAGTAGCAATCATCTTTTTAAAAGTATAACGAAATATTGGCATTATTTTTCTTCCTTCTTATTTTTATCATTGGCTTCCATAACAATTCGTTCATACATTGTTTGTAAATCAACAGTATATGGTTTTAAATAAGTAATGATAATATTAGCATTTAAAGCAATTGCTAATACTTCTGCAACTTGTGCCTCAGTTTTAATATTTACCAATAAACGATTTTCATTAACATCTACTGAAAATTTTTTATCTATTAATAACTTCATTAATTTATTATTATCATTATTAGAACTTATTTCATATAATGAATCAGTTTTATTAACCAATCCTGTATAAACAACTTTACTATAATTTAAAACAGTAACTTCATCAGCTAAATTTTGTAATTCAGATAAAATATGTGATGAAATAAAAACAGTTTTACCTTGCTCACGAAGTTTTCTTAAATCATTAAACAATTCTGTTCTCGCTGTTGGATCAAGATTAGCGGCTGGTTCATCTAAAATTAAGACATCTGGATTATTTAATAGTGATTGTGCTAATAACACCTTTTTCTTCATACCCGAAGAATAAGCATTAGGGTTACGTTTTTTAAACTTTCATAAATCTAATTCCTTTAAAATCATTTCTGTCTTTTCCTTAGCAACTTTATATTTCAAACCGCTAATTTGTCCCATTGAAATTAAATAATCATAAGCAGTAATTCGTTTAGGAAATCTTGCAGCTTCTGGAATATAACCAACTTGTTTTTTTGCTTCAACTGTTCATGAACGCTTACCATGAATAATTAAATCACCGTGTGTTTCAACCATAGCGCTAATTAAACATTTAATAGTAGTGGTTTTGCCTGATCCATTTGGACCAATAAAACCATGAATAGTACCTTTTTTAACTTTAATAATAGCATTATCAACAGCTTTAAATTTTTTAAACTGTTTAGTAAAATCACGAATTAAAATTGCATATTGAGCATCTTCAGGATTAACTATTACATTACGGTTATAATGATTACGTCAGTTTTTAAAATATGATTTAATAAAATTTAGAAATTTATGTTTTTCTTTTGATTTAGCATTAACATCATCTTCAACTAAAGAACTATTAATAACTGGTTTTAATATTTCTTGTTTTTTCATACTCATTCTCCTAACTACTTAAATATAATAATTACTATATGATTAATATGCTTAATACTGATATATTATATAGCTAACGAAAGTAATGTTTACTCATATCTTGAAAAACAAAATCAATCGCGTTTTTAATATTTGGTCAATAATTTGGTAATATTTTTCTTATATTATGTTTTATAGCAAATCAAAAATGTTCAATTGGATTTAAATTAGGAGAATATGGTGGAAGAAATAATAGTTTGCATCCAACATTTTCAATTAATTGTTTTGTTGCTTTAGATTTATGAAACGTCGCATTATCTAAAACTATAATTTGTCCACACTTTAATACTGGAATTAGTATATTTTTAACATATGATTCAAAAATTTTACTATTGCAATGTCCTTCAAATGCTCATAGAGCTTTTAATTTACCTTTATTTAGTGCACCAATTATACTCATTCTCTTTATTTTATATGCAGGTTTATTATCAAATAATCTTTTACCTTTTTCAGACCAACCATATTTATAAAATTCATTATCATCAATTCCAGATTCATCAATATATACCAAATCTTCATTCATTATTTTCGCTATTTCTTTTAAAAAATCTTCTTGTTTATTTTTATCTCTTTGTTCATATAGAAAAGTTTTTTTTATATGTATAATTTAGTTTTTTGAAATAGTTATAAACTGTTTCTTTTGTCATATCACCAAATTTTTCAATTACTTTTTGAACTGTAACATCTTTATTTTCTGCTAAATAATTTTTTAATTCATCTAAATCCTTTATTTTGTGGCTATGTCCTTTTTGATAATTCAAAATTGGTTTTATATTTCCGGTTTTTTGCTTTCTTTTTCTTCATAAAAATAAAGTCTTTCTAGTGATATTGAACACTTTACAAATTTCTTTAATTTTCATGTTTTTACTTTCATAAACTTCTATTACTTTTCTTCGTAAGTCCTCACTGTATGGTTTTGGCATAATTTAATCTTCCTAATCTATTTTAATTATTGCTGAATTATACTTGTAAGTGCAAGAATTGTTTAAATTACATATTATTATTTTACATTATTTATGAGTAAACATTACTTTCGTTAGCTATATATTAATTTATAATTCAAAAATAAAAAAATTAATAATATAAAAAATACTAAAAAAGAATAACAATTACTAAAAACCTATCACTAATTAAAATATCTGATTAATGATAGGTTTTTAATATAACTTTTTATATTCTTAATAAATCAATTGATTTATATCTTTATTATAATTTCAATTTGATTTAAATAATAAAAAAAATAAACAAAACTGTTTATTTCATAATTTCACATATAATGGTGGGACTAAATGGACTTGAACCATCGACCTCACGCTTATCAAGCGTGCGCTCTAACCAGCTGAGCTATAGTCCCAAAAAGAGCAACAGAGATATTATATATTTGTTCAAGCACGATTGCAATATATAATAACAATATTTTATTTAATTTTTATTTAATATTCTTATAATAAAAATTTATATTTTTAAAAGTAAAAAAAATTTTTGTATAATTTATTCATACAAGGTTTTTTATTAAGAGGGGATTGAGAATGACAAAGATTAAAATACATATCTTAAAAATTGAAAAATGAAATCAAAATTTAGGAAAAGAAGCAACACTAAATGATGATGATATAAAAGATATAAATGAGAATGAGAATATAGAAAAAATTAATGATGATATTATTGCAAAATCACCTACGTTTTCATAATCATATTTTTATTGTATATTTATTAAAATTTTTTAATAAAAAATACTAAATATGAATTAAGTAAAATGATATAATTTATATATAATTTACTTGTTAAATTATATAAGTTTGAGAGGTAAAAAAATGAATGGCAATAAAAATGAAATGAAAATAAAACTCAAAGAAATTTATTTATTAAAATATAAAACAAATCAAAGTGATGACATAAAATATAAAGCATTTGAAACATTAGAATTAGCAACACTATTTCATCTAAGTTTTAAAGAAATAGTAACAAAATTTGGATACCCTAATCGCGAAATTATTCACTATGAAATTATTGTAATACCATTTAATTTAGATGCAAGTAGAATATTGAATCAAATTAATAAATCAAAATAATATTAAGAAAATATTTGAATATTTTCTTAATATTATTCATTTATATAATTAATTAAAACTTTGCTTATACAATCAATAATTGTAAAAACAATATAAATTTGTTATCATTTTTACATAAAATAATATAGTTTTTAACTTATTATTTTTATTATCTAAAAATGTTTTTTTTATATTTAAAGAGGTATCAAAATGAAAAAAGTTAAAATATTACAGTTAACAACTATAATATTATTTGCAATCACGGTTTTAATTATAATTACTGGTCTATACTTAATTTGATTTAGTAACTTTTATTTTAAATTCAATAATAATGAACAATGCCATTCAAATTTTAAAGATGGATATACAATGTTAAAAAATTTTGGTTTAAGTTATACTATTAGCACTTCAGCAAGTTCTTTCTGTAATTTAAGTCATTTTCCTGATAATTACTATCCTTGAATTCAATTACAAATTGGAGTTATTTTTTGTATAATTATCACTCCAATCTTACTATATACAGTATTTCTATTCATAGTAATTATTTTTGTTTTTAAAATAAGAGAAAAAAATAATAATTTTTGAGATGCAATCGAAAATTGTGAAATAATTAATAATTACTATGTTCATTAATTTTTATTAATATACTTTATCTTATTAATATTTTAAAAATGAAACTTAATTTTGCTAAGGTTTGTTTTAACTAAATATTCTATAAACATTATAATATTTTTATTATAATGTTTTTTATTTTTTTAATAATTTTATTTTATTCTTTTAAAAAATAACTTCCCTTGATAATTTTGATTAGTTTTATCATTATAATTTTTGCTTCCAATATATAAATTATTATCTACAGGTAATAAACTCACTACAACACCATAATCTTTATTTCAACCAAATACTTCAGTAAAAGTAATACCACCATCAGATGACTTATATAATCCACCTTTAAAAAATTTATTATCAATAACTTGAACTCTACTTCCAACATATAAATCATTATTAACAACAGCTAAACTTCAAATCTCACCATAATTTTTATTATTTTTTCAACCAATAGTTTCTGTTATTTTTTCTCCTTTAAGAGAAAGTTTAAATACTCTACTTTCATATAGTTGATTTCTACTTCCAATATATAAATTATTACCAAAAACTATTAAACTCCAAACTTCACCATTATTTTGATTTCATTTTTTTAACAACTAATATTCCATTAGGTTTAAATATTAATAAATTTCCAGTATATGTACCAGTTTTAGTACCAATATACAAATCATTATCAATAACCGCTAAACTTCTAACTTCACCATATGTTTCAAATCAATCCTTAATTTCTGATACTTTTCTATTAGATTCAATCATAAATAACTTACCATAACAATCAGAAGTTCTTGTTCCAACATATACATTATTGCACATAACTACTAAACTATAAACTTCTCCTGTTATTTCTGATATTTGTGTCAAAATATTTTGTTCAGGAGAATATCTAAAAAGTCCATTAGCAAAAGTTGCTACATAAACAGTTCCATCATTAGTAACAACTAAACTAGAAATATAACCATTAATACCAGTAATTGGTGTTATTATTTTATCTTTTGTATTACTTGCATTATCTTTAATTTTATATACACCATTACTAGTTCCGACATATAAATCATTTTTTATATTTAATAAAGTTGATATTGCACCATAAGATTCAGGTCAATTAAAAATATTTAATTTTTCTTAATATACCCCCTCATTTTGAACTAATATTTCAGAAATTGCTATAATACCCCCGATTAATCCACCAGCCAAAACTGTCCCACCAACCATTCCTACAATAACTTTTCTTTTTCTTCTAATTTCTTTTGGCATAAATTAAAATCTCTCCTTAATTTTATTAAATTTTTGTAAATTAATTTTACATTATTCTTAAAACAAATTATTGATATACTTATTTTACACATATATAGTGTTTATAATAAAAACACCTCCAATTTATCTAAAGAAATACAAATTAAAAAAAAGAAAGTTATTTAAATAAAAAAAATAAATTATAAGCAAAAATAATATATAAAATTCTAGTAATACTATAAAAATAATAAAAAAAGAGTCTCAGACTCTTTTTTTATTATATTAACGTTTTGAAAATTGTGGTGCTTTTCTGGCTGCTTTTAAACCATATTTTTTACGTTCTTTCTTACGTGCATCACGAGTTAATAATCCAAATTGTCTTAATAATGTTCGATAATCTTCTGACACCTTAACTAAAACATTAGATAAAGCTAAACGTGCTGCACCAGCTTGACCAGTTCTTCCGCCACCTTCAACTTTGATATTAATTTCAAAGTTTTCTAACGTATTAGTTACTTTTAAAGGTAATAACATATCTTGAACTAAGATTTCTTGTTCTAAATATTTTAAAGGCTCAAAACCATTAATTAATATTTTTGATTGACCAGTATTTTTTAAATGAACACGGGCAGTTGACGTTTTACGTCCGCCTGAACTTGAATAAGTTACGGGTTTATTAGATGTTGTCATAAAAGTCTACTCCTCTTGGCCTAATATTAAAACTTCGGGGTTTTGGGCTTGATGTTGATGTTGATCATGGTTATAAACATGAAGATGTGTAAATTGCTTACGACCTAAGGTAGTATTTGGTAGCATACCTTTAATCGCTATCTCTACTAATTCAGAAGCATCTTTAGCAATCATACTTTGTGCATTACGTACACGTAATCCACCAGGATATTGTGAATGGTTATAATACTTCTTATCTTGTAATTTATTACCTGTTAATTTAATTTTGTTTGCATTAATAATAATGATATAATCTCCACAATCTAAATGTGGTGTAAATGAAGGTTTATTTTTACCACGCAATATCATTGCAACTTTAGTTGCAAGACGTCCTAAAATTAAACCACTGGCATCAATAACATATCACTTTTTTTCAATGTTACTGAAATTCATTGTTGTTTGACGCATTTTTTTCTCCTTACAGTGTAATTTTTACCGGGACTACATTGCTTAAAGCATTAATAATTATATAGAAACTTATTTAAAAAAACAAGTATTATCAAAGATTTAATAATTATTTTTACACAAAATTATCGATTACAAAATAAATAATTAAAAGTTATAACTAACTCTTATAAAAATATTTATTTTTTAAAAATATAGTATTATTTTCTAAAAATAATTACATTAAACATTTTTTTATTATATATTATTTTTTTCAATTATAAACTTAAATTAAAAAATATATACCAAAATATATCATTATTTAAACAATAAATTAAAAACTAAAAATAAATTAAAAGGAGAATAAATAACTATGAAAAATTTAATAAAACTAATGACAATATGTTCTTTATTAATGACAAACATAATCTCAACATTAAGTAATGCAAATCATAATACAAGTAATTTTCAAAATAATTTTTATACTTTAGGAGACAGTTTATCAGATGTAGGAGCATTGGTTGGTGCAGGAAGTCAATTTTTTCAAAATATTCCCCTCCCAGAGGAACTTATGAAATCTCATGATGTACAATTAAAACCTCCTTATTATCAAAATCGATCTTGATGTAATGGCCCTGTTGCAACCGAATTAATTAGTAAAAAATTAAAACAAAAAGTTACAGCTGGATGAGACTTTATAGCATTAAATGGTCAACATTTTTCACAAATAGGTACTAACTACGCTGTTGGTGGAACATTTATAGAAAAAGTTTATGGTCTTGAAGGTTTATTTTTAAATAAATTTTCACTTGATGAGCAAATAAAATCATTAATAAAACAACATAGTGATTTTTATAATGATGATTTAGTTTTTATAAACATTGGAACTAATGATTTAATGTGAATAATTGATCATAACATTACTGATATTGATAATGCTATTAATAAAATTATTAATAAACTTGATGAAGATTTAACAGAATTAATTAATAAAAATATTAAAAAAATAGTTATAACAAATATTGCTGATATGGGATTAATTCCTAACTATAAAGAAACTATTAATCAACAACCAATGACAAATCTTGTAAATAAATTTAACTTAAAATTAACTGAAGAAATTAAAAAAGCAAATAAAAACTTTGAAAAAACAAATATTAAAGAGTATGATGTTTTTTCAAAATTTAATAAACTATTTGAACAATTCAAAAATAGAGGAAGTCAATACCAAGATTCAAATGCTACTAAAATTGATATAAATACTCTTGGAAAAAATGGAATATTACAACCTCAATATGTTTCTGGTGCAAACTCACAAAATATTGATAACTATTTTTTTTTAGATCAATTTCATCCAACAAAATGAGTTCAAGAACAAATTGCTAATGATTTATACAAATTTTTATACAAATTTAATAATAAAAATCTATTTAAAGTAGATTATCGTCCTACTGCACATGATTGAATAAAAGTAAAAATTAGTTATGATAACTTTTTACATATCCAAAATATCTATAATACTGAAAAACAAGAAAATTTTAAACAATTATTTTTTAAAATTATCAATAAATTTGCAAAAGAAGACGATACTGGATTGGGTGGTAGTATAAGTCAAGATGATATTTATACAACAATAAAAGTTATTATTGATCATTTTCAAGAAATAAATAATTTTTTTAAAAGACTACCAGAAGATCAAGGAATAAGGCTTGTTACAAATAGAATTGGTTCATGAGATAAAAATGATAGTATGGGTGTTTTTAGTCAATAAATAAAAAATGGTATTAAAAATAAATAATTAAAAAATTTTAATCAAGTTTACTCATAATAATTAACATTAAATTTTTTTATTGTATATTAATTTTTTCACATATAAACTTTAATTAAGATTTATCAAAACTATATTGCTTATCTTTAATATCATAATTATGACCTTAAATAAAAATATTATTATAAATTAAAAGTAAATATTTTTAAATAAATCTTAAGATAATAATAAAAAACTATATAAATTCATAAATATAAGTTTAAAATAATAAGTCTATCAATTATATTTATCTAAAAAATATTAAAAGTAATAAAAAGGGGGGTTTTATTAATGAGAACATTATTAAAAACATATAAAATACTACAAAATACAATTTACGTTGATAGTACATTTAGGTCATACTAATTCATATGCTAAACGTAAAGAATTATTACAAAAGCGAGCATTCTACTCAATTGCTAAGATTCCAGTAACACGAAGTGGCATTCCTACAATTGAATATGCCGAACAAGTTTATAAACAACTAACAGTATTTTATGGTGATATTAGTAAAAAAAGATTATTGTTTGTGGTGATGGTGCTACTTGAATTCAAGAACTAGCTAATTGCTTATCTGCTGACTATGTTTTAGATAAATACCACATTGTTAGTTTAATTTATAAAGTGTTCCCACACCAAAGAAAAAGCAAGAGAATGATTTAAAAGAAAACACAAGAAATAAATGCATTTTATAAAGGTATCTATGAACGTTGTTGTGAATTTTTAAATAAAGGTGATGCTAATTCTTTAATTTTATATTTAAAATCACTTAATGAAATTGAAATTTTACCAGATAAAATTAGTAAAATTAATGACTTAATTACATATGTTGTTAATCATAAAATTGGTATTGAGAATTATCAGCAACCATATTATATTGGTTGTCAAACAGAACCTATGATTTCACACCTTGTTAAATCAATTAAAGGCTATGGGGCTAAAGTATATAATTTAAAAACCTTTGTTAACTTAATTAATTTACGCTTAGGTCATATTAATCAATTAAGTCCAATTGATATTTATTGTGATAAAGTTTTTGAAACAGCTGATATTAAAAAGAGATATTATTCTGAGAACATTTGAATTAAATACAAAGATGATGAAATCCCAGAACCAGAACCTTTAGAAGATCATGAAATTGAATTTTCAAAAGATAAAACATCAAGAGCATGGTTAAAACTTCATAATTTGATTAATAATCATTGAAAATTTTAAATTATTAATTAAATAAAAATATTTACTAGATATTATTAATATCAATTTTTGTCTTGTTAAAGATTTAAAATTACAGCATTTAATTGTTATCTTTTTAAAATTATGATTTAATATAGGTAACTTAAACCGGATTAAGGGTAAGTTAATTTAATAAATTCTGATAATTATAGCCTTTTAAATTGGTTATAATTTATAATCACTCTTAATGCACCAACAAAAATATTCAATCATTGTAAAAATAATATTTGACAAATAACATTACTTATCCTATAATTAACAAGCATTCACGAAAGCAGCAAATAAGTATTATTAAGTTGCAAATAGTTTACCCTCAAAAATTATTCTTTTTATTAGTAGAATTTTCTATTAATCTTAATAGTAACCAGTGCTGTTCTGGCGAATTGTAAACTATCTTAATGAGAACTTATTAAAGTCTCTTTGTGTTTGTATACATTCCAAGGAGGTTTTTATTATGTCAAGATATACTGGTCCAGTTTTTAGAAAATCAAGAAGATTAAACTTCTCAATTCTTGAATCTGGTAAAGAATTTGCAAAAGGAAAAAAGCGAACATTCGCTCCTGGACAACACGGTCAAAAAAGAATTAAACTTTCTAACTATGGATTACAATTACAAGAAAAACAAAAAATTCGTTTCACTTATGGTTTAAATGCTCGTCAAATGAAAAATTTATTTGATGAATCAAAAAAAACTCATGGTGTTACTGGTACTAACTTGTTGGTATTCTTAGAATCAAGATTAGATAATATTGTTTTTCGTTTAGGTTTATCTTTAACAAGAAAAGGTGCTCGTCAATTAGTAAATCATGGTCATGTTTTAGTTAATGGTAAAAAAGTTAATATTCCTTCATATCGTGTTAAAATAGGAGATAAAATTACTATTACTGAAAAAGCACAAAAAAATGCAAAAATTATTGAAGCATTAAGCGCTAATGCTTCAACATTACCATTTATTGAATTCAATAAAAAAACATTTATTGGTACATATGTACGTCATCCACTACGTGACGAACTAAATACTGATATTAATGAAGCATTAGTTGTTGAATCATATGGACGTGCTTAAAATTAATAATTAATTTAAAATCTGTTATCAATTGATAACAGATTTATTTTTTAGATGGTAAATGTCAATAAAAGCATTTATCATTTTTTTGTTTTTGAAAAAATAAAATATAAATTAATTATCTATCAATCAATTTCCTTAAAACAAAACTAACAATTAATTTTTCTCCTACTACTATGTCAATTAAATTAAATGATATAATGTTAATTAGAGATGAGGAAAGGAAAAATAAAAATGATTAAAAATGAAATTTCTGAAAAAATAGTTAGTATTACTTTTGTAATAGCTGTTATGATAACAGCTATTGGTTGATTAGGAATTAATAAAAATAAAAAGAAATATTTAATTTTATGAATAGCTATAATTCCTTTAATTTTTAGTAGCGTATTTTCATTTTTTACTAAAAATTATTATGACAATATTTTACTAATATCAGTACTAACGATATCTTATTTAATTTATATAGGTTTTTTAATCGTTAGTACTTATCGATTTATTAAGATAAAAGACAAAAAAGAAATTAATAATAAACAAGTAGAAAATACTATTGATTTAATAAAAAATAAAATATTGTAAAAGTTACCCCAAAGGGTAACTTTTACATGTTCTCTATAAATAATGATCTTAATATAAGTTCATATTATATAGCATTAAGAAAACTATTTGAACCACTACTATTATTAGGAATATGTTCTTGATTTGCTGCATCGATAAAATTTTGTTGTCTTATTGGACCATTTTCTAAAATTTGATTAATTCTTGTTTGCAAATCAGGATTATTAGGTTCTTTATATTTATTAGCGTTTTTCCAAATGCCAGAATTATTTTCTTCAATTCTATTTCTTATTTCTAATATACTTTTCTCTATATTTCTTAATTTCATAATTTTTCTACTTTCATCTTCATCTTTAATAGCCGTTGATGCTGCAGAAATTAGCTTAGTAATATCACTATAAGTCGACATATAAAAAGGAGTACCAGCAATAATATAACCTGCATTTTTTCTGCATTATAAATTTTCTCTTCAACTTTTAAATAATTAATGATAATATTAATATTTTCGTTGATACTTTCTTCTTTTGCATTTGGACCATTTTCTAAAATTTGATTAATTCTTGTTTGCAAATCAGGATTATTAGGTTCTTTATATTTATTAGCGTTTTTTCATCTTGAATTTGGTGCTTCAATTTCTTCTTTTCTAGTAACTAATTCTTTATATATTTCTTCTAATTTTTTAAACTTTTCTAATTCATCAACATTATTAAGAGCATTTACTATTTCTTTTTCTTTTAATAGTTGGATATTAATTCGATGTTGAAGTGACATATAAAAAGGAGTATAGGAAACAGAATATCCTGCTTTACTTTCTGCATTATAAATTTTCTCTTCAACTTCTATATAGTCATTAATATTATTAATTAATTTACCTATATTTATTCTGAAATTATCAATCATATTTTTCTTATATTCTTTAGGTTTGTTTTCTAATGTTTTTCTTAATAAATCATCTAACATATTCTTTATCTTCCTTTGCTTATTAAAATTAACTTAATAAAAATCCTAATATAGAAAATATCTATATTAGGAAAGAATATTTATTAAATTACTAAGTAATAATATCATATTTTTTTTAAAACACAAAGAAAAAATACTACTCCAGTTATAAATAAAATTAAATGCCTCAACTATTTTTTTATAAAAATATTGAAATAGAAAAAAATATTTTTTTATTTTTTTTAAAACGGATTATAAATATTTTTTAAATTTTGAATAATATGTTCTCTCACTATTACATCTTTAATTGAATTAGTAAAAGCAGAAATTTTAGGCTTTAAAAGATTATAACGACCCATATTTTGTGGAAGTGTAGTATCTATTATTGGCATATCTTTTAAATTATCATCGAATATTTGTACTACTTCCGAATATAAATTAAGTATATTAGCATAAGCATTAAAAACTGATACCATATAATTAACATCTAAAAAATTATCAACTCCATGTTGTTGCAAGAGATCTATAATTATTTTTTTATTAGCAATGATATCACCTGTTGATTCCATCTCTTTTAGAGCATTAGCAATTTTATCAGTTTCATCTACTCTTAATATACCTATCATTTTTAACTTTTCAACAGTACTGTAACATTCCTCATAAGTTGTATTATTTTTTAATTCATTTATACTTTGTTTTAACGTTTCACTATTTTGATATAAATCAATAACAGTGTTAATGTCTGCTACATTAACATTTAAAAAAGGAAGATTATTATCAATACTACTAAATATTTTATGAGTAACAGAAGTTGTCGGTATTTCATTTTTAATAACACCATAACTTAATGATTTATTACCGAAAACACTAGTACCCATCATAATAATTACGATACTACCTAAAATACTCATTCTAATAAAATTAATTAAAATTCCAGCTGTAGCATTTATTGCTTTGTGTTCAATTTTATTTTTATTAAAAAGTACAAAATATAAAATAATATAGATTATTCAAAATAAAATATTAATGCCAATAATTCAAACAATAGCATATATCAAAAATCCAATATTATCAGTTAATAAATTCTTAAATGAAGCAAAACTACCGCTAAGGTCACTAAACCATGGTGATACCATATTTTTAAAAGAATTTATTAACATTGGTTTAAATGCCAACATTAAACCAATACTAAGTAAATTACCAGCACTAATAAATATTAATGCTCTTCCCCCAATAAAAAAAACCAGTAACAATACCAAAAATAATAATAGCAAAAATAATAATATCCCATAATAATGGAGAAACATTAATAAATATCATATTTAAATACCCTTCCTTATTTATGAACAACTATAAAATAATGACGCTTACCTTTTTTTATAACTGTTACTTGATTATTAATTGCGTTTTTTTTACTAATAAGAAAATTTATATTGGTAATTTTTTCACCATTAACAACAATTGAACCTTGCATAATTAGTTCTCTTGCTATTCTTTTTGAATTACAAATTTGATTATTAACTAAAAAATCAATTATTTGTTCATTATGATTAAGATTAAAATGTGGTACATCTTTTAAAACCTGTAAAATCTCAGATGATTTCATTTGATGAATCCGATCGTGGAAAAAAGCATTAGTAATATTAATAGCACTAAAATATCCATTTAATTTATGAATAAATACTGTTAATAAAGCTGCTAAAATCTTTTGTCCATAATGTTGCTTAACATCACTATTATGAATTACTAAAATTTTTGCTATTTGTTCTTCACTAAATAAAGTTAAAGAATTAAAAAAAGTAGGCAAATCTTTATCTTCTTGATTAAATAAAAATTGATATAACTCATAAGGTGAAGTTTTTTCACTATTTAAAAATATAGCACCTTTTTCGCTTTTACCAAATTTTTCACCATTAGATTTAGTTAATAAATTAATAGTAATACCAGCAGCATGATGTTCATCACCTTTTTGTTTTCTAATTAAATCTAAACCGGCAGTAATATTTCCTCATTGATCACTACCACCAGATTGAATATAACATTGCTCTTTTTCATATAAATGATAAAAATCATACGCTTGTAATACCATATAAGAAAATTCAGTATAAGAAATTCCAGAATTTAAACGATTAGCAATCATTTCTTTGCCTAACATTTGATTAACATTAAAATGCTTACCAATATCACACAAAAAAGTTGTAATTGTTAGTGGACCTAATCATGTTTGATTATTAATAATTTTAATTGGCTTAATTTTATTGTTTAATGTTCCCAATGGTAATTTTAAAAATGTAATTCAAGTTTCTACATAACTATCACAATAATTTAACAATTGTTTAAAAGAAAGATTATTTAAATCACTTTTCATAGTAACTCACTTTTGATCAAAATTACAAATTTCATATAAAGTTTTTAATAATGATGCTGATAATCCTAATTCTTCTCAAGGTAAGGGCAATGTTTTTAAAATACTACTTAAAGTCTGTTGATATTGATTATTTGGATTAATACTTTTAATAATCATTTCTAATGTTTCATATTCTTTATCATTTAATAAATTACATGTTTTAATTAATTCTAATGATGTTAAATTATCAATATTTTCATAACTTAATAATGTCACTAACTGCTCTTTTATTTTTCTAACATTAGTTTGTAACACATTTTCATCTAATAAATTACGTTCTTTATTTTTACCACTTGGATCACCGATCATTGCCGTTGTACCACCAATAACAGCAATTGGTTGAAAACCAAATATAGCAAAACGATGCAATAAAATAATTTGTAGTAAATTACCTAAATGTAATGAATCATTACTTGGATCAAAACCACAATATATTCCTTTTCCTAATTTTCCTGCATTAATTACTTTATCTATGCTACTAATATCTTTTAAGATATTACGTCATTTTAATTCGTCAATAATATTGGATTTTATTATATTATTCATAGCATCTCCTATTTATTTTCATCTAAAATATCATCAACTAACAAATCAATAGTTGTAATAACTGTATCGTTATTATTACTTGCATTATTGTAATTAATAGATGTAGTTTCTTTAAATATTTTATCGCGAAATTCTAGATAGCGCGATGGTAAACTATCATATATTTATTGTTGTTCTCTATTTTTTTTAATTTGTGCAATTCTAGTATTATCAAGATTACTAGAATTATTATACGCTACTTCTTTTTCACGAAAAATATTTTCTTTAGTTTTTTTATCAACATATTGCTCAATAGTGCTAGAACTGCTATCGGCTTTTTTAATATTAATTGGAATCGTAGTTATTTTTTGATGATTAAGACCAAATATAGGTGAAATAATACTACTTAATTGATAAGGTTCTTTTTTAGCGTTATCAACATTAGTAGTAACATTTTCAATTTCAACTTCTGTATTTTCTATTGTCATAATAACTCCTTAATGATAATCAATAATTAAATTATAACATTTTAATGATTAATTATTCCTAATATAAGGTGAATAAATTTCATAATCTTCATTAAGATAAAATAATTACTAGTGAATATCAATTAATTTTATAAAAAGTACTAATAACTTTTCTCAAATTTATTTTTAATAAAAAATAAAATAATAAAAAAGTAGTACTTGTTTATAAAGTACTACTAAAAATGTATGAAATTGATTTTATTCAACACTAAATGTGTCATATAAATTTGAAGTATCAATATTATCAAACCCTACAGCAAAAAAATCACTAATAGATGAATCCAACCCATTAATTATTTTTAAGATTGCAACTAAAGATACGTTTCTTGTTCCTCTTTCAGCATCAGAAATATAATTACGATGTAGGCCGCTTGCTTCTCCAAGTTTCTCTTGTGAAAATTTTCTACCTTTTTGATTACGTAAAGTTTTCATTCGTTTTCCAAAAGCATTCAATAAATCTTGACGACTTTTGCTTAAAATTTCTTTCTTTTTCATTGTATGGCCTCCTCTTATACTTTTATTATTAACTTACAATGTTTCTTGATACTTTTTCTTAATTTCGCGAATTAAATGATTAACCCCAGACTTAGTAATGACAAAACCGGTTTCTTGATAGTAAAGTTCACCCAATTCTGAAAGTGATGCTTCAGGATTTTTTAATCTTAAATTTGAAATAATTTGAGCTTTTAATGACAACGCTTTGAAAAGTTTTTTATCTTTTAAAACAGAAATAATTATAACTTGCTGGTCTCCAGCATTTAAAATTTTTTGTTGATTAGAAATATCAATATTATTAAAACGATTAATATTATTAAATAATTCTCGTGAAATGCGTTTATCTTCAAAAGCGAAAACTGCTTGTGGACAATCAATTATTTTTAAAAAGTCAGAAATTACATTAGATTTTTTTAGATAAAGCACCGTTTTATTACGACGTTTTATTGTTTTAAAGTTTAATTTAAAAGTTTGTAATAAAATATTTTTAATTTTTTTAGCCAACATATCATTATGAAATTGTAATTCCAAATGGTAGTTAGGTGTTGAAGGAGCATTGATACTGCCAACTACAAGGAAGATTCCTGCGATATACGCTCTTATACAATGCTCTTTTATTATATGCTGGTGCATAGCTTCTTTCTCAATAAAAAGATATTTATCTTGAAGCATTAAATCATTAATAATAAAATCAATTTTATTATTAATACGAATATTATACACCTTTGGACGCTCAAATTTATTTAAAACATCCACCATAACTATCAATTTTACGTCTTTATATTGATTTTTTAAAAATTTATATATTAACCTAGTGGTTTTGTTATGAAAACTATGAATAATAATCTCATTATTTATTTTATCTGAATTTGTAATCTTACCATTAATAAGCGAATATGCTGATAGCAAAGATTTCTGACAACAATTTTTAAAACTTTTTTGACAGATTTCATCTTTTACACTTGTTGTAAATGATATCATTACTATCACCTCAATTGTACACTTTATTCATTAAAATTATCAATAAAATTTATTAAATATTGTGCTGCAATCGCTCCATCGTTAACAGCAGTTACTATTTGTCTTAAATTTTTAGCAATTACATCACCAGCTGCATATAATCCCGGGATTTTAGTTTGACACTTATCATTAACTATAATATAACCATTGCTATCGCAAATATCTAAATCTTTAACAAATTTTGTAACAGGATCAGAACCAATATAAGGAAATAAGGCATCAGTAGTAATTTCACTAATTTCCTTAGTCTTAATATTTTGAATTTCTAATTTACCTACTTTTTTCTTATCCTCAGTACCTAATACTTTTAATACAACATGATCAGTTATTAAATTAATATTTTCATTATTTTTAACTTTATTAACGGTTTTATCATCAGCACGAAATTGATCACGACGATGAATAAGATTAACTTTATTAGTAAATCTTGTTAAATATAAAGATTCTTCACAAGCAGCATAACCACCACCAACTACACTAATAATTTTATTCTTAAATAAAGCACCATCACAAACAGCACAATAAGAAACACCACGATTAGCATATTCCTCTTCACCAGGAACACCAATTTTACGTTCTAATGAACCAGTAGCTATAATTACTCCTTTAGCAATAAGAATATCACCACTACTTAAAAGGACTGTTTTAATTTTATGATTTTCACTATCTGTAATTTTAATAACTTCATCAGTAACAAATTCAACTTGTAGTTTCTCAACTTGCTTTTGCATTTTTTCTGATAATTCAGGCCCTAAAATATAATCATAACCTGGATAATTTTCAATTTCAGAAGTTTTAATCATTTTTCCACCAACAATATATTTTTCAATAATCACAGTTTTAAGATTTGCTCTTTGTGCATAAATAGCAGCTGTCATTCCTGCTGGACCACCACCAATAACTACTAAATCATAATCATATTTATTTTCTTTATTAGTATGATTTTTCATATAATCATTCTCCTTTACGAAATCTTGATGGTGCAATAATTTGTGCAAATATTACTAAAATAACACCTAAAATAATTCACATTCCAGAAACTATCATTGAAGTTGAAACATTGGCTATTTTCATAATGTCTCTATTATCACGAAGTGGTTCTAAAATCATTCTAATAATACCATAAAAGACAAAGTATAAACTACCTGATACTCCTGCATATGTTACTCGATAATTATTAGGATTATACATAGTATTTAAAGATTTAGAATGTGGTTGCATATTATATTTAATCTTTAAATATCATTTTTTTATCTTTGATTTAACTTTTGAATGTTTTTTAACATCTTTTCAAGGTATTTTTTCAACACTTTTAACACTATTCTTATTGGGTGTAAAATCAAAATATGCTTGTTTTCAACTTTCATATTTAAATTTACGATATCCATGAATTTTTTTAATAACTGTTCAAGGTTTTAAAAAATCTTTTACAACAATTGGATTAGTTTTTAAAGGCGAAATAAATTGCGAAGAATCTAATTTTCATGGTTTTTTACTAAATATTTGTCCTGTTTTTGGTACAAAAAACGTTAAAAAGAATCAACCAAATAATGAAGATAATGACTCATATAAAAATAAAGGTTGACGATAAACAGCAACAGGATCTGGTTTATCACTATTAAAACCATAATGTAAATGATTATTTATTCATGTTGGTAATCAACTGAAAGGATGACCAACATCAGTTCCTAGTAATTCTTGATTAAAAAAATTACCTCATCTACCAATTGCTTGACCTAATAAAATATTTGGAACAATACAATCAATAAAAACTCACATTGAAATTTGTAACTGCTTTGAAGTACGATAAAAAATAAAGAATCCTACTATCATTCCAACTGTAACGCCTCCTTCAATTGCCATACCACCTCTTCAAACGGCAACTACATCAAGTGCATTTTCAATTGTGCTAGTATTATTAAGAACATATCATGCTCTTGCTCCTATTAATCCTGCTAATGCAATAACTAATGTTCCTCATTCTAAAGTTTTAGTTGGAATATTACGACGATATAATTTTATTCATGAAGCAATGACAGCAGTTAAAAACCCTACTGCCATTAATACCGAATAAATATGAATTCCCGTTCCCAGAATATCGGTAATTAAACTATTGTATCCATCATCATTAATCATATTTTTTTCCTTTTTGATAATTTAATTATTAAATTATTTCTTTTTTGTTAAATTTCTAATTATTTGTTTTTGAAAACTAGCAGTAGCGTCTTGACCTTCATCTTTTAATTTTAAACTAATAACTGCTGCTTCAATTAAATCAGCTAAATTTCTTCCTGGACTAACAGGAATAATTATTTTAGGCACTTTAATTTCAAAAAAAACATCAAAGTTATTATGATCACCAAGTCGATCAACTTTAGTTCAACCATCATTTTCAATTCTAATTAAATTAATAATTAAATTTACTTGACTCTCATGCATTATAACATGATATCCATACATTTTGGTAATATCTAGGATACCTATTCCTCTAATTTCAATTAAATTTTTAATAATCGGATTAACTTTTCCTACAATTTTATTATTGACTTTTAAAATATCAATACTATCATCACCAACAAATAAGTGCCCATTACGTAATAAATCTAATGTTGTTTCTGATTTACCAATACCACTTTCACCTGTAATTAGGACACCATAACCAAAAATATTTACTAAAGTACCATGTAAACGTTTAGATTCAGATAAACGTTCAACAATATACGTAGAAACTGTTGCTGCAAATTCAGAAGTAAAAAATAATACTTCAATAATTGGAACTGTTGAATTAATTGATTTAGCACAGTCACATAATTCTTTTTTAAATTTAAAATTAGGTGTTACAAAAATAGCAGGAATATGATCTTCTAAAATATTACTAAAATGGTTCTTAAATTCTGTTTTTGGTAAAGAGGAAATATATTCGCTTTCTTTACTGCTTAATAAAATTATACGACGACTACGTGAGATTTGTTTAGTTTTAAATCCTGTTAACTCTAAACCACCACGATTAGTACCAATATTAGTAATAATTCTTTTTTCAATTGGAATTTTGGGATTAATATATAAAATTGTTAAATTAAATTTTGTTACTATTTCGCCAACACTAAGGTTTTCCATACTTAATTTCCTGCCTTTTATAATTAAAATTTTTGATTAATTTTAAACATAATATAATTATATATAATATATCAACAGAAAGTTTATTATTAACAAAAATATACATAAGTTTCTAAAAACATTAAAAAAACTATTGAATAATATAATAAAAAATTACTAAACATTTCATTATCAAATAAAAATTATTATGATATAATTCTTTAAAAATTGTTAAAAATTAAAATATTAGAAATTAGTGTTAACTTTTTATGAATAGCAACTATATTCCTTTTCAATTAGTATTAAAAAATATTATCTCATCATCTATCAATCAAAATTTAAATCATATTTATGAAACTATTGAGAAAAATAAGAATGAAAAAAATACTGGTGATTTAGTTTCTGAAAAATGAGATTACCATTTTATTAATTATTTAGGACAACTAAGTCCAAATGGAAGTGGCACGCCTCCACAATTACCACCAAGGAATAAAATATAAATAAATATTACTAGTTAATATTATCTAAAATTTGAATAATAGTTTTAACTATCTTTGCAGCATTTTTTTCATTCTTAAGAACATGTAAATAATCTTTTAAATATTTAAAATTTTCTATATCATTTTCTATTTTTATAAATATTTCTTTAGCAGCATACCAGTTGAAGCTATAGGAATTATTATTTTATTTTTATTTCTAGCAATTTCAAATTCATTTAATACACCTTTTGATAAAACAATATTATTATTTTCATCGATTTTATTACCAAAAATAAATAGTACAATGTCTGCTTTATCTATTAACTGATTACGATATTCTGGTCAACTTTTTTTAAATTGTTGAGGAAATGGTCATACATCAAGAATTTTATCCAAAACAATACTATTTTCTTTAGCATACTTAACAGCACCACTTACTATTTCATCACCAACGCCGATTCCAAATGCATTTATTATTTTCTTATTTTCTTTACATAAAAAATTTGATAAATCAAATACAAATTTTTTACTTTTCTTTATAGTACCAAATTCTTCATATTTATTAGCTATACCCGAAATAAAAATATTTCTCTTCAAATTATTATTAATTTCAGAATTAAATATTTCTGCTTTTGAATCGCAATAATTGTTTAATAATAATGTTTTAAAATTAATGTTTTTAAAACAATTGTGACTTATAGAATTGAATAACTTACCATAAATTGTCAGAGAAAAAGAATCGTTTGAAAACCGTAATTCTGTTTCAGGAATAAATTTACTATATAAACTATTTTCTCCTATTGTTCCATCGCCAACACCATAATATTTATCATTAATATCCAAATTAAGTGCAGTTAAATCAATTGCATAATAATATCATACTTTAGTGCTTATTTTTGAAGCATAATGAGTACCTAAAAAGTAAATAGGTGTATCTTTTGTTAAAAAAAACCAGTTTCTTCTCTCATTTCATTATAAACTGTTTCCAAAGGATTATTATTTTCCACTCCACCAGTAATTGAACTATATTTACCCAGCTTATTTTTATTAAATAAAGGATTACTCTCACATGTTTGCATAAAATAACGACTACCATCATCTTTAATTATAAATGGTAATATTGCAACACCTTTGTTATTACATCAAGGTTCTTCAACACCATGCATAAAGTCTACTTTAATTAATTTAACTCATTCTTTTTTCATATTTATTTTTTCCTTTATAATAAAATTATAACTCTTATAAATAAATATTTCTAATTAATTCTTATTATTATTTATTAATTTAATTAATTCTTGAGCGATAATATTATGTGCTCATTTATTAGGATGAATGCTATCAAAAAAGAAATAATTATTAATATTTTCTTCATTAACACCTTCATTGAAATGAGGAACAATAATACCATTATTAATTATTTCACTAAAATCAGTAGTAACTGCTGCATCAATAATATTGTTATTAATATTCAAGCTTTTAAAATTATTAATAGCATTTGTTATCGCTGCAAACATATCATATTTAATAATATTTTTTTTATTTTTATTTAATTCTTCAATAACACTATCTAACATTTTATTAAAATTAGTAGTTAAATTTAAAATACGTTCCTTATCTTTTTCTTTATTTTTAAATAAAGGGATAATACTCATATTAGGAACATTACATAATAAAATACGTTGAGCACCCTTATTTATCAATTTAGTTAAAGCATTTTTTATTAACTCAACTGCTTTATTAATAATTTCTTCTTGGTCGTTTAATAATGATTGTTTAAAAGCATATAAAATATCATTACCACCAAACTCTACTAAAATTATATCATTACTATTAATATGATGCTGACTAATTAAAGCATCTACTTGATGAATAATATCAAAATGATTAATAACAAAACTTTCTACTGTTAATTCTTTTTTTCTACTAGCTAAAGCTCCACTAACTGCATAATTATTACCAATTTGCTCATCAGCAAATAAAAAAAGGTCAAATCTTCAAGCAGAAGTTAAATTTATATGCAAATAATCGGCAATAATTTGTGCTGCCACAGGACCATTAGAAAAAGAATTTTTATAAAATGGTGGCAACATTTTAACTATTTTAGGTATCTTTAAATGCTTAAAAAGAGCTGTAAAACCACTTACTAATGCTCCTGTGTCTGATAAACTATCTCCCAGAACATAAAAGTTACCTTTTATTTTTTCATTATTATTCATAACTTCTCCTTTATTTATTTTAATTTTTAATTATTTTTTTCTAAATTTATTTTTGAAAGATTATCAAATAATTTATCAGCTGTTTTTTTATTACAACAAACAAAATAAAAAATTATTATATCCTTCAATCAAATTAATGCATCTTTTATATCTTCTTTTTTAAGTTTATTTATTTTTTCAACTTTAGTTGGTTTTTTATGCTTTAATAATCCTGTATCATTATATAAAATTCAAATTCTATCTGTAAATTTATTACCAAAATATTTTATAAAATCTTCTTTACTATTTTCTAAATATTCGTGATAAATCCTAATCAGATTACTTTTTAATTGCTCTATTTCATTATTTTCAATGCTTAAGTCTAATAAAATATCTTTAATATTTTTTCTATAGAAATTTTTTCTAGCAAACCAATAGTTTTATCTTTAATTATATGATAAATCTTTCAAGTAGCATGTTCTTGATTTAGATTCTTAAATTCAATAAATGCATAACCTAATAATTTTATTAATTTATTTATTTCATTATTTACTTTTTTATATTTATAAGTTACATTTGTATAATCTAAAACATAATTTCCAACATTACTATTTAAAAATAATTGTACCGTATTAAAAATATTATAAAAAAATTCTAAACTATGTAATAATAACTGCTTATGTTTATTAGAATCTAGTAATAAATTTACATTTACATCTAATATATTTTCATATTCTGGATTTTGTTTTAATAAAATTTTAAAATTTGAACAATCAAATATTTTATCAGAAGCCAAATTAAATGCATCTTCAATATTATAATAATGTTGATACTTTAAACGATCTCTATTATTTTCATAATAACAAGTAATAATTTCAGTAATATTATCTTTTACAATTTCTAATTGAGATTTTATTTTAATATCTTTATTTTCTAATTTTTTTCAAATACTACTTGACATTCATAATTACTCCTGACTTAAAACTTGTTTATTACTTTTAAACAAATTAACATATTTTTTTAAAATTTTAATACTAAAATTTATCTTAATATTTATTATATTTTAATAATTTTATAAAAATTAATTATTTAAATAAAATAAATAAATAATTGTATTATTTTAACTTTGTGATATTACTGAAAATAATTATCTTAATTTAAATAATAGAATTTCCTCTTTGTTTATAATCTTTAATAATATTAATAGTAATTAATGTTGCCATTAAACAAGTAATACAACTAATAATATTTAAAACAATAGCAACAATAGTAATTTGATATGAAAAAACTTTATTATCATTAAATTGAGGTAAAAGCACAATAACACTAATAATTTCGCAACTTGTTCCAATAATACCTAAACAAAAACTAATAAAATCAAGCGAAATACTAAATTGATCTTTTCGATATAATTTCATATTTTGTTTTATCAAAGTTTTCTTTAATCTAATTAAACGGAACATTAAAAAAAAAGGTAGAAAAGCTAAAGTAAAACTAGTAATATCAAAAAAAATTGCAACAACAGTTATTCAAAGTGATGCTTTATCATTATCTCAAAAAGGTTGTAATGCTAAAATACTTAGAATTCCCAAAAAAATACCTATTAAACCAGTTCCAAAACTTATTAAATCCATTTTAAGAATTTTTTTATTAAACTTTAAAAAATATACTCTTTTTTCCAAAGTGACAAATCCTTTCATGTCTATATATAAGTAAGATTTTATCATATAAATGGAAATAATTTTCTCCAATTTTAGATTACAAATAAAAAGAATAACTATAGTTGTGTTATTAATCTATTGTTTGTTGAAATTTCAGTATTTTGTACATTAATTGAATTTATTTCCTTAACAAGAGAGACAATATTTTCTTTAAATAAATTAAGTCTTTGTCTTTTTTTTCTAATTTTTATTTCAACTTTATTCAAACTTTTTTTGATATTACAAATTTTTAATCCAATTTTATAAAGTTGCTCTTTTTGATTATTTAAAACAACTTTTTCACATTCTATTCTATTAACTAATCTTATTTCAAAATTATAATAACCAAAAGTTAAAAACTTAACTAATTTACTTTTAAATTTAAAAATCTTACTTGTTTTTTGTTTTTGAAAAACTTCTAATTTTTTAAGACTATTATTATGAAAATTTAAAATAATTTCTTGTTGATTATTAATTTTATATAATTTCTCTTTCAATTCTCATTTTTTACTACTTAATTTACAATTTAATTCTATTTTTAATGCTGTAATTTTATCAATGAGTTTATCCTTTTCCTTCTGTTTTTGTTCCTCTCATATTAAAGTAAATTCAAGTAATTCAAACTCTAGTTCTTTATCTCATGGGAAAAAATTTTCTTTTTCAAACTTAAAAGAAAGAAATTCAAGTTCTTTTCTTTCATCATTAATTACTTCGTCTTTTACTTTCACTAAAAATTTTTGCATTCATTGATACTGTTTTTCCATTATTTTTAAATTTTTTTAAAAAAAATCTTTTTCAAAAAAAATAAATCAATATTCTAAGTATTGTATATTAGAAGAAGTACTAAAAACTTCTTTTAACTTTATTATATTACTTTTAACATTTTGTATAGTTGAATTTATAAGTATTTCTTTTAAATTTGGTACTACTTCTAAAGACATTTTATTTCTCCACTTCTTTTGTTAAAATTCAAGAATACTACAGAAAATATTTTAATTATTTTCTATTCAAATCGCGATTAATAACTGCTTTTAAATATTGTCCAGTATAAGACTTAGGATTTGTTATTACTTGTTCTGGTGTTCCTGTAGCAATGATTTCACCACCAAATTTACCACCCTCAGGTCCTAGATCAATAATGTAATCAGCAACTTTAATAACTTCTAAGTTATGTTCAATTACAACAACAGTATCACCATGATTAACGATTTTATTTAAAACTTCAATTAACCTTTTAATATCATCAACGTGTAAACCAGTAGTTGGTTCATCTAAAATATACATAGTTTTGCCAGTAGCACGTTTTTGTAATTCTTTAGCTAGTTTCACTCTTTGTGCTTCACCACCAGATAATTCAGTAGCAGGTTGCCCTAATTTTACGTATCCTAATCCCACTTCTTGTATCATTGCTAATTTTTTATGGATTTTTGGATGATTAGAAAAAAAAGTTAATGCTAAATCAACAGGCAGTTCTAGTACATCATAAATATTTTTACCTTTATATTTAACTTGTAATGTTTCACTATTATAACGTTTTCCTTCACAAATTTCGCAAGTTACATAAACATCTGGTAAAAAATGCATCGCAATTTTAATAACACCATCGCCAGAACAACGTTCACATCTTCCTCCTGGTACATTAAATGAAAATCTACCTTTAGCATATCCTCTAATTTTTGCTTCTGGTGTTTGTGTAAATAAATCACGAATATCATCAAAAACTGAAGTATAAGTAGCCGGATTACTCCTTGGTGTTCTGCCAATTGGTTCTTGCGAAATAGCAACAATTTTATCAATAAATTCAATCCCTTTTATTGCTTTATGTTTTCCTGGTCGTTGTCCCTTTAAACCCAAATACTTTTGAATACTAGTATATAAAATATCATTAACAAGCGTTGATTTACCACTTCCTGAAACACCAGTAACACAAATAAATTTACCTAAAGGTAATTTAACATTTATTTTACGTAAATTATTAGCTTGTGCTTCTTGAATTTCAATAACTTTACCATTACCACTTCTTCTTGATTTAGGTAACGCAATAAATTTTTCACCATTTAAATATTTTCCAGTAATTGAATTAGGATTATTAGCAACTTGCTGTGGTGTACCTTCAGCAATTACTTCACCACCATAAATTCCGGCTTTTGGACCAATATCAATTAACCAATCTGCTGCTCACATTGTATCTTCATCGTGTTCTACTACTAATAATGTATTATCAAGATCTCGCATTTGTTTTAAAGTTTCAATTAACTTAACATTATCACGTTGATGTAAACCAATTGAAGGTTCATCAAGAACATACAATACTCCCGTTAATTGTGAACCAATTTGAGTTGCTAATCGAATTCGTTGTGATTCACCACCAGATAAAGTTTGTGCCATTCGTGATAAGTTTAAATAACCTAAACCAACATTAGTTAAAAAACTTAAACGATTAATGATTTCTACTAATATTAATTTAGCAATTTCTTGTTGATAAGCTAATAATTTAATATTTAACATAAATGTTAAACTTTCTTCGATGTCTAAATTAGTATAATGACTAATATTCATTTCTTTATTATTTTCATCTTTAATTTTAACTGCCAATGCAAATTCATTTAATCTTGTTCCTTGACAAGTTAAACAAGTGCGTTCACTCATAAATTTACGATAATAATCACGGGCAAAATCACTAGTTGTTTCTAAAAAACGTCTTTCAATTAAAGTGGCAATGCCTTCAATATAATCATGATTAGGATATTTACGACCATTTGCCGAAGTAATACTGAAAGTAATGGCTTCATCACTACCACGCATAATATAATTAAGTTGTGTTTTTGTTAAATTTTTTAATGGCTGATTCAAATCAATTAAATAATGATAACAAAGAACTTTTAATTTTTGTCATTCTAAATTACTAGTACCAACTAAGTTTTTATAATACTCAATGCCACCATCATTAATTGATAGTTTTAAATCTGGCATTAATAATTCTTCGTCAACTTCTAATTTTACTCCCAAGCCTTTACAATCAAAACACGCTCCACTTGGTGCATTAAAAGAAAATAAACGCGGTTCTAAACTGGGAATTGAAAATCCACAAATTTTACAAGCATATTTTTGAGAAAATAATCACGTTTCATTTGTTTGCGATAAAATAACCTTTGCTAAACCATTACTATGATTTAAAGCAACTTCTAAAGCATCATGAATTCGTGAAACAGTATTATCATCATTGGTAAATTTAATACGATCAATAACAATATCAATATCATGACGTAATGATTTATTCAATTCAATTGGTTCATCTAAACTATATATTTTATTATTAATTTTAACTCGCAAAAAATTTTCTTGTTTTAATTTTGCTAATAAATCTTGATGACTACCTTTTTTAGCATTAATAACTGGTGCTAAAATTTCAATATTAGTATTATCTTCTAACGTTTTAATTTTATTAACCATTTCTTTTAAAGTTTGCGTGCTAATTGGACCATGACCCTTATTACAATAAGGAGTTCCAATTCGTGCATAAAGTAAACGCAAATAATCATAAATTTCAGTAACAGTACCAACAGTACTGCGAGGATTATTACTTGTAGTTTTTTGATCAATAGAAATTGCTGGTGCTAAACCATCAATAGCATCAACATCAGGTTTTTCGCTGTTTCCTAAAAATTGACGAGCATAGGCTGAAAGTGATTCAACATATCTTCGTCTTCCTTCTGCATAAATTGTATTAAAAGCTAATGATGATTTACCACTTCCTGAGACACCAGTAATAACTACTAACTTATACTTTGGAATTTTAATATTAACATTTTTTAAATTATGTTCACGTGCACCTTTAACAGTAATATATTTTTGATTATCTGTCATTTATTCCTCCACTTATATGCTCTTTCTAATTAATTATATACTATATATAGTTAACTTTAATAGTATTATTGCTAATTAATATTAAAGAATATCAATTATAATTAGTTTAAAATATTATCTAAATCAATATTTAAAATTTTAAAATTATTTATTGCAAAAAAAGTATATAAAAACTTAAATTACAAAAAAAATGAACAATATATATTCAAAAATGAAATACAGCAATTGCTCATTTTATAATAAAATTTAAAAATTAGAATTAATTATTACTAAAAAATGTTATATTCCAATATTTTTTCTAATAAAAAATAATTGGAATAATTTTATTTACTTAAATTATATAAATTTATCCATTAACTTTATTTATATTATTTTTTTCTTTCTTTTTTATTAACTTTAACTACTACTATTTTCTCCTTGATATTGTCAAAGTTCAGCAAATATTCCAGCAGCTAAATTATTCTCGGTATTAGAGATGCCTTTTCCAGTATCAGCAGTTGTTTTAGTTCGCAAAAGATCATTATAACTACCTAAGAATGGTACATATTTAGAACCTAATGATCCTGAAGTTCTTTCATTAATAAAAGCTAGTTTTGCTGAAGCAGGAGTGGTTCATACCTGACCATTATTTAAAAATGTATGATTATGCTTTCCAACACTTCCTGATGTTTGTCCTTCTTTATCACTCTGAACTATTGTTAAACCTTTAGCAAGATCTACTTTTACTCAACCTTCTGGCATTTTTGATCCAACAAGCATTCATTTATATTCACCAGGAATTCATTGTCCTTTACTTTCATCTGATTTTTTATTTTTTTCTTGACAATCTTTTAATTGTTCTTCTAGTTCTTCTCTTTTTGCTTTACATTCTTTTAACTGTGCTTCTAGTTCTTCTCTTTTTTCTTTACATTCTTTTAAATCTTCTTCTAATTTTTTAACTTTATCTTCAAGACCTTCTAATTTTTTATTTTTTTCTCTACATGCTTTTAATTGTTCTTCTAATTCATCAATTTTATCTTCTAGTTCTTTAATTTTTTTTGATTTATCTAATGATTCTTTTACTGATTTTGCATAAAGACTACTTATTTCTTCTAATTCATTAGCTGTTTCTTGTAATTTTTTATTTAATTTTTCCATTTTTGCTTGACAGTCGCTATCATCAACATTAACAGTAGTAACACTTTCTCAACTATCTTCTTCTACTGTCTTATTTTTTTCATTTATCATTTTTAAGTATCCTCCTTTTTATTAAAATTCTCGTATACTATTTTTATTAATAATGAAAATTATTGAAAATATTATTTTGTTTCAATTTTAAATAAGATTTATTTAAAGATAATTTTAAATAAATATCACTTAAAGTTTACAACTGAAAAAATTACTATACAATAAACTTTCCTAGAAAGCAATTATTAATAAAATTAAATATTAAAAATTATTATTAAAATTGAAAAACAATTAAGTTATAAAAAATTATTAATTTAATTATTTTAAAATAATTAAATTAACATACATTAATATTTTAAACATTTGATAAGATAGTGTAAAATAATTAGTAGTTTAGTAGTTTAGAAAAGGCTTAAAAAATGACAGTAATCAACACATCTGTGAATCAAAAAATTTTATTAACTGGTTATAAAAAATTTTGTTATTCTTTTAGCAAAATTTTATTAGTTATTCTATTATTTCCTTTTGTTTATTTTTATTCAAAAAAATATCAAAAACAATTTTTAGAATTTTGCTTTTCTTATCAAAAAGAAGGTAAATTTAAAATAAATAACGAACAAACAGTTGATATTAATAGTTTTAATTATCATCAATATGATTGTCAAATTAAAAATCTTAATAAATATGGCTATCCAATTGATTGAAAAAAAGAAAATTATCAAGAATTTACCATTAAAAATGATAATAATCAAAACATTAGTTGTCTAACTGTCATTCAAAAAAAGAAAAGTGATAAATGAGTTATTGGTTTTCATGGTTGAACAGAAAATAAATATTTAGCATTAAGATTAGTCTCATGATTTTATGAAGAAGGATACAATATTTTAACTTTTGATAGTGTTGCTCACGGTAAAACTGATGGCCAATATAGTGACATTGGTCTTACTTGTGCTGAAAATATTAACTGTTTAATTAATTGAATAAAAGATAATTATCAAGTTAGCAGTATTGGTTTAATTGGTAATAGTATGGGTACATCAACAATTAATTATTATTTATTTAATTATAAAGTAACCAATTTAATTAACTGGGCAATTACTGATTGTGGATTCTCTAATCTACTTGTTCAATTTCGTTACGTCATGCAATATCGCTATAAAAAACCTTGATGATTAATTAGTAATGGTTTAACAAAAAGATATCAAAAATTTACAAATACAAATATTTTAGAATATGATTTATTAAAAAAAAGCAAAACAGGTTTTCAAGTTCCTACTTTATTAATTCACGGTAAAAAAGATAATTTTGTCCCATTTTTCATGGCTAATGTCATTCATAATTATCAAGTTAAACTCCATTATAAAAATTATGATTATTTATTTTTGGAAAATATTGGTCATATTGAAACCTTACCAAATGCTTATCAAACTTATATTAATAAAATAAAAAGTTTTATCAATACATACGAAATAAAAAAATAGAGATAGGAAAAAGACATGAAATTAAAAAAGAAGTATTCGTTTTGAGTAATATTAATGATGGCAATTTCTGCCACAATTGGATCATCAGTACTAATTTCATTTGGACAAGTAGCATTTCAAAGTGGATTTAATCCGATTTTAATGATATGTGCCTGAATTTTAGGCGGTATTTTAATTTTGCCAGAAATGTTATTACTAGCAGAAACTGCTATTTCTTTTCCGGGAAATGGAAGTGCTTATTATTGATTAAAAAAAGCAAATTGAATGGCTTGTTCGTTTTGATTGGGATGGATTTTAGTTTTAATGGTTAGTGCTACTGCCGTTGCTTCTGCTACTTTAGCATTAGGTAATATTATCGGTACTTTAGCTCATATTACTAACCAATGGTTGATAAAATTATTTGGAATTTTAATTTTATTTGCATTAGCTATAGTCCAAATATTTATTAAAAATAGTTCTGGAAAAACACAAATTATTTTTACAATTTTAAAAGGATTACCAATTACTTTTGTTTTATTTATTGCTATGATTTATGGAAATACAGATAGTTTTAATAGTGAAATAGTTCAAAAAGATTTATCAAAAATTTTTCTTGCAACTTATGTTTTATTACCAGCTACAACAATGACACTATTTGCCTATTCAGGAATTGAAGCAATAACTTATGTTACTGAAGAAGTAGAAAATCCAAGAAAAAATGTACTTTGAGCTTTAATTGTTGCAACAGGACTAATTATTTTTTTATATTTAATACTATTAATTGCTTTGTTAACTATTAATGAACCACTTTTATGATTAGATGAAAATAAAGGATTTAGTAACGTTTGATATTATGCTATTATCAATAATCCTAATATTCCTCGCGTTTTAGCTTATATTTTTTCAGGACTAGCAATTTTATTATTTGTTGGTTCACTAAATGCATTTCTGCTTTATCAATCACGTTTAATTTTTAAAATGAGTGAAGAAAAAGATTTGTTTAAATTTTTTCAAAAAACAACTAAAAGAACTAATATGCCATGAGCTGCTATGCTACTATTAATATTTGCTGCTTTAATTTATATTTTATGAAATCAATTGTATGAAGTAACTAATTACTTTATTATTGCTATTAGTTTTTTAAAATTAATTGTTAATTCAGTCATTATCTTTTTAAGGCGCAAACATCCAGACTATCAAAAGATTTTTAATAATTTTTGATTTTATTTTTTCATTATTATTGGTTATTTAGGAGCAATAATTGCTATTGTTGGATCATTTTTAGCAATGTATTATTATGGTACACAAAATAATAATATGTGAGCATTATGAAATTCACTAATTTTAATTGCTGTTATGTTAGCAGGATATCCTGTTTACTATATTAAAAATTATGTAGTTAAAATTGTTAACAATTTTAAAAATCAAAAAAAAGATAATCAATCATAAAAAAATAATCTTATACCTTATTTACTTTCTTGTGCTAATAAAAAATTTTTAATATGGGCACCATAAAGATAATTAACAATATTCTTATTTTTATTAACAACACGATGACAAGGAACAATAATTGCTAATGGATTTTTACTTAAAGCCGAACCTACTGCCCTACTTGCTTTTGGATAACCTATTTTTTGCGCTAATTCTTGATAAGTTAAAGTTGTCCCAAATTGAATAGTACAAGTTTTACTCCATACTAATTCTTGAAAAGGAGTTCCTTTTAAAGCTATTGGTAAGTTAAAATCACTTAATTTTTTATCAAAATACATTGCTAGTTGTTTTAAACAATTAACTACCACTATATTACTACTATCCTTAGCAACTTGACGAGTATTAACGAAACTAACTTTTACTACTTGTTCTGCAACTACTATGATTTCAATTAAACCTATTTTAGTAGTTAAATAACCATATTTTTTCATATTTTTTATTACCCCTTTATTTTATTTAAACTATTACTTTCTTTTACAACTTTTTGTAATATTTTATTATCAAAATTTTGTTTTAACAAATCTGAATTTTCAATAATCTTTTCAATAGATCAATCTCATCACTTTATATTTTGTAATTTTTGAACTATTTTTTTAGAAAAACGATATTTTATAATTTTAGCAGGATTACCACCAACAATAGCATAAGGAGGCACATTTTTTGTAACTACACTTTTAGCTGCAATTACTGCCCCATTACCAATAGTTAGCCCTCTTAAGATTGCCACATCATGACCAATTCAAACATCATTTTCTATCGCTGTTGGTGATTTAATCGGAAATTTATCTAATTTATCTTTTTCTGTAACTTCTGATAAATTTAATGATTTATAAAATAATGGTAAAGGAAATGTTGAAACTACACAATAATTATGATTGCCACCATTCATTATAAATAAAACACCTTGTGCAATTGAACAAAATTTACCAATAATTAATTCATCATTTATCATATTTGGAAAATGATAAATTATATTTTTATTTTCAAAATCAATAGCTGCTTGCTCACCATTAAAATCATGATAATAAGTATAATCACCAATAAAAATTTTAGGTTTAGTAATATAATTTTTTATTAAAAATATTATTGGTATATGAGGATTAATTTTAGTATTTGGACTTATCAAAATACCTTTTTGTGCTTTATCGGTCAACTTATTTTACTCCTTTATTTTTCACTTTCAATACTCAAAATTAAATCACGAAGTGAAGCTGCCTTTTCAAAATTTAAATCTTTAGCTGCTTGTAACATTTCAACTCTTAAATCAGCAATTATCTTTGTTTTAGCAGCTATTTTTGTTTTACCTTTACTTGAATTTAAAATTTTTAAATCAACATCTAATTCTCTAGTACTTACGATTTCACTCAACGGTTTTTTAACAGTAACTGGTACTATATTATGTTTTTTATTATAAGCAAGTTGAATTTCTCTTCTTCTTTGCGTTTCTTCAATTGCTTGTGTCATTGCCTCTGTCTTAATATCTCCATATAGTATAACATGACCATTAACATTTCGTGCTGCGCGACCAATAGTTTGGATTAATGATTTAGTATTACGTAAAAAACCAGATTTATCAGCATCCAAAATACAGATTAATGACACTTCTGGTACGTCTAATCCTTCACGTAATAAATTAATACCAACAATAACATCAAAAACACCTTTTCTTAAATCTAACAAAACTTTAGTACGTTCTAATGTTTTTAATTCATTATGAATATAAGCAACTTTAATTTTTTGTTCTTGTAAAAAATTTGATAATTCTTCTGCCATTCTAATTGTTAAAGTAGTAATAAATACTCTTTCATTATTTTTTGTTCGTAATTTTATTTGATTAATAATATCTTCCATTTGATTTTTAGTTGGTTTAATTTCAATTGTTGGATCTAATAAACCTGTGGGACGAATAATTTGTTGAACTGGTACATTAAAAGGCTCAACTTCATTTTTAATTAATGCTAATTCATAATCAGCAGGAGTTGCTGAAGTATAAATAACTTGCTTTAACTTATTAGAAAATTCATTAAAATTTAAAGGACGATTATCCAAAGCACTAGGTAAACGAAAGCCATATTTTACTAATGTTTTTTTTCTGCTACGATCAGTATTATACATTCCTCTAATTTGCGGTAATGTCATATGAGATTCATCAATAATTGTTAAAAAATCATCTGGAAAAAAATCAATTAAAGTATATGGTGCTGAACCCACTTCTCTATTTTCTAAATGACGAGAATAATTTTCAATACCACTACAAATACCAAATTCTTTTAAGGATTCTAGATCATGTTCTGTTCTTTGTTCTAATCTTTGCGCTTCTACTAACATATTATTTTTTCTTAGTTGTGCTAATGTTATTTTTAACTCTTCAGTAATTTTAATAATTGCCTGATCAACACGATTTTTACTAGTAATATAATTTTGCGCAGGAAAAATTGTAATAAAGGGAAAACGCTCTAAAACATTAGCGCCTAATGTATCAATACGTGCTATTTCTTCAATTTCATCACCAAATAAACTAATTCTTAAATAAAATTGATCATTTCAAGATGGAGCTAACTTTATTAAATCACCTTTTGCACTAAAACTACCCGGTTCTAATGTAATATCATTACGTACATATCCATTTTTAATTAGTCTTAATAATAAATCTTTTCTATTAATTTTTTGTCCTTTTCTCAATTCAAAAAAGTTATCTTTATATGCTGTTGGTTCTTGTTCACCATAAATTGCTGCTACCGATGCCACAACAATAACATCTTTACTAATAGATAAACCATTTAAAGCACTTAATCTTAACATTTCAATTTCTTGATTTTGTTTAGAATTTTTATCAATATAAGTATCGGTTTTTGGTAAATATGCCTCAGGTTGATAAAAATCAAAATATGAGACAAAATATTCAACGCGATTTTCAGGAAAAAAAGTTTTCAATTCTCCATATAATTGCATAGCTAATGTTTTATTATGTACTAAAATTAAAGTTGGTTTTTGCACTTGCGCAATAACATTGGCCATTGTAAAAGTTTTACCCGTGCCAGTGGCTCCCAATAATACTTGGTATTTAATATTATTTTTAATAGCTACTACTAATTTACTAATTGCTTCGGGTTGATCACCTGTTGGTTTATAAGGTGCTTTTAATTTAAACATAACTTTATATTCCTTTAAAACTTCTATATACAATACCATATTATTTTATTTAAAATAATAATAAAACTTTTATATAATTAAAATTATTATAAAACAATATAAATACTATACTTATTTTTTGATTTTTATAAGTATAAAAAATTATAATAAATTTCTTAAAAAATTTAAAGTTTAGTATCAAATAAATCCAATGTTTAAAATTGAGTTATTATCTTTTATATTTTATTTTACTTAAAATATAGTAAAATTTTAGCCAGATAATTAAAATAATTTTTATATAAAGTAAAGAAACTAAATAAGGGGGGATGATTATGAAAAAACTATTAACAACAGTAAGTCTTTTAACATTTGCAACAACCACAGGAAACTTAAATTCTATTTTAAGCACCGAAATTAAAACTACAAATATTTTAAATAATGAACCAATAAAATATGATGGTGAAGATAAAATTATTACTAACTATGAATTTCAATATGAACTTGCTATATCGTATATATACATTAATAGTAGTACTTTAGATAGTTGATTTAAACTTTTTTCTTTAAATGACCTTGAAAAATTAAGAGAAAAAATATACTATGATACTTCATCTTTTCCTTATCAAGGTAATGGATGAGAAAAGATTAGCATATATGAATTAACTGAAAAGTTAATAAATAATTTTTCGTCTTTAATTAATATACGTGGATATAATACGTATGGAATTATAGTAACTTATCATGAAGCACCTAAGGAATTATTTTTTCTAGCACCACAATTTTCACCAAATACTCACGATAAAAATATAATAGAAAAATATTATAAATTTTTATGACATGATACTTTAAAAATTGCAATAAGTCGATATGAATGACAAAAAATTTTAAATACTAATAAAAATAAAACTGAAATTTTTAATATTATTTCTAGATTTCCCGAATGAGATGCAAGTGGTTGAAAAGGTTATATTTCAAACGAAGATTTATATACTTTATCTGAAAAACTTATTGAGAATTTTAATCAATTAAAAACTAAATTCGAAAATAGTAATACAGGATGAAAAGTAGTCACTAACACTACTGGCTCATGAACAGAACTTGAACAAGAATAAAATATACTTACAAAAAAATAATGAAAAGAAAGAGAGAAAAAATATAATGTTTAAAAAATTTAAAGAAATTTTCAAAAAGAAAAAATGACATTGTGATTATTGTAAAGAAAATTATCCTCTACTTTGTCCAATCAAAGGATTAGAAAAAGATGGAGAAGATTTTGAAAAAAAACCAAAAGATTAATTTTATACTTTAAATAAAAATAGGCAAATGCCTATTTTTATTTTTTTCTGTTTATAAATTGATATAAATTAATAAATTCTTTACTAATTTCAATCATCATTTGTGTTGTTAACAAATGATCTTCAGAATGCATAAACAATACTGAAAAAGGTAATTGATAACCTTTACCTTCTTCAACAATGACGCTCATATGTGATTGCAAAGCTTTAGTAATATTATCATTTGCTTCATCAATCATTTTTAATGCTGTTTCAAATTGTGCTTCCTTAGCGAGAGTAATTGCTTCTATTGCTAAAGATTTTGCTTTTCCAGCAGAAGAAATTATTTCAATTGAAATTTTTTCAAAATCAATATTACTACTTTTCTCTTTTTCTTTAATGCTCATAGTATTATTTTTTAATTTCTAATAAACTCATTGCTAATTCTAACGTTTCTTTACCTTGAACCATCGCATAAACTGCTGCTGGAATAACATTAAGAGCAGCATTTCCAATAATATTAGTAAAATCATTTTTCATATAACTTACTTGTGGTCCTAATAAAACAACATCCCATTTTTCACCTTTAGCAAAAGATGCTTTTGCTTCAGTAGCACCTAATGCTTTCACTTCATAATCTAAATTTAACTCTTTAATATACTCTTTCATATTTGCTTCTAGTCTTAAAGTGCTCATACCAGCTGAACACGTAAGTAATATCTTTATCATCTATTTTCCTCCTAATAAACAAAAATCAAATATACATAACTAAGAATATTATACATTGATATTTTTAAATTTGAATTTTAATGGTTTTAAAAAAATATAACTTTTAACTAAAGATTAAAAATATATTACTAATATATATTGTAACTTTGATAACTATTGTGTAAAATTCATAATACTATCTAAAAATAAAGGGACTGATTATATGAAAGGCAAAAAGAAAAAAAACATAACTACATGAGGATTTATTATGTCAGTACTAGGTGCTGCTGTAGGATTAGGAAGTATTTGGGGATTTCCAAATCAAATGAATAAACATGGTGGTATCTTTTTAATTCCATTCTTTATTGCACTAATTGTCTGTGCTTTACCAATTTTATTAATTGAAATCAATTTAGGTAATAAATATCGTAAAAATCATGTTGAAATTTTTAAAGATTTAGCAAAAACTCCCAGGACTTTCTTTGGATTTTTACAAACTGCAGTTGTTTGAATAATGGGTGTATTTTATAGTGTTCTTGTCGCTTGATCATTATTGGCAATAGTTATGTCTTTTCTTCCTAGTTTAAATCAACAAGGATTTTTCTTAAATAAATTAATTGGTCAAACTTCCAACGATGTACCACAAAGTTTTAGTCAATTGGGTAATATTAGTATTTGAGTTTTAATTAGTTTAATTATGGTTTGAATTATTACTGGTGTTATTTTGTTGGGTGGCGTTGTTAAAGGGATTGATTTAGCAAATAAAATTTTTATTCCTAGTCTATTTATCATGATTTTAATGATGATGATTTACGTTTTAACTTTGCCTGGTGCTCTAGATGGTTTAAAAACAATGTTTAGTTTTAATAGTGAAAAAATATTAACTAGTAGCATTTGAACTGATGCTTTTGGACAAGCCTTCTTTATGCTTTCAACTTGTATAGGTGTCATTATTATTTTTTCAAGTCATGCGCCAATTGGTACTAGTAATACTAATAAAGGTTTAATTATTATGGTTGGTACTGTTATTGTTGCTTTATTAACAACATGTACTGTTTTTGGAGGAATTGGTGCAATTGCATATAATCAGCATAAAACTATTGATGAAGTATTTATTTCGGGTCCAACTTTAATTTTTCAAGTTTTTCCACAAGTTTTTGCAATCATTACTGAGCAAACACATCTTCCATTTTTAAGTCACACTTTAGCTTTCCTTTTCTTTTTATCAGTATTTTTTGCTGGTATATCTTCATTAATAGCAATAGCTGAAGCCGTTGTTAATCCTCTAATTAGTTGTTATGGTATTAAACGTTATCAAGCATTATTAATAATGATTATTAGTAGTTTTATGCTTGGTTTAATATTCTGCTTTAATAATAGTAGTCCTTTAATTGATGGGCTCGCAATATGAGTTACTGGTATTTGACAAATGATTATTGGTATTTGTGAATTAATTGGTGTTATCCTTATTTGAAAATGTTATGATAGTTTAAAAGAATTTAATAATCAATATTCATGAGTTAAATGAAATAAAGGTTTCAAATATTTATGTTTAATCCTTATTCCAACAATTATTTTAATTAACTTGGTCTTTGCTTTATATCAATTAATTAATAATATAATTAGTAATCCTTTTATATTTCTAACTATTGGCTTGACGCTAGGAGCTATTACTGTTTTATTATTTACTTTAATTTTTACTTTCTGAAATAATATTAAAATCTATTTTATAAAAATTAATAATACACTATTTAAACAAAAAACAAAAACTGAAATTATTAAAGTCGACACTGAATAAAAATTAATATAACTGCTAATTTAAATAGATAATTTTTCATTAAACAGTCATATTAAAATGTCTTATATAATAAAATATGCTATATAAAATCCAAGCACAATAATAATTAAAATGAATTCAATAATAAAATATTTTATTTCTTTTTCAATTGCATTATTAACTGCATCTACTCTAGAACTACTATCAATTGAAGTAACTACACAAACTATAATAACTCCTATAATAATAACTATTATAGGCAAACCTATAATCATAAACATTAAATCATTATTATTCATTTCAGTATTATACATTTTTTAATTCACTTTCAATCTTTAATTTTTACTTTTCTCTTTTAATTTATTTTTTATTCTTTTTCAAGATTTAAACTATGGATATTGTTCCATATAATCAATTAAAGTACTAATAATATTTAAAAAATTGTCAATATAATTATCACTACTAAACACATACAAAATAAAATTACTCAAATATCATTTTTTACTCCTTATATTAATAATATTTTAATTTATATATATTGTATATTTTTTAAAAAAATAATTAAAAATTACTAATAGTTCACATCATAATAATATTTATTAAAATGGTTAGTAAGTAGTAACAAACACCCCTATATATGATATTATTTTTATACAATCACTCAACCAATAAATTTAAAATAGAAAAGTTAGGAGTTTAAAATTATGAAAGATTTTAAAAATATTAAAATTAAACAAATTAAAAATAGTAATAATAAAATTGGTATCTTATTAGGTACTCTAATTTTATTGTTATTAATAACTTTTAGTTTATTACGACTACTACCAATTGGTAAATTTTTAGACGACTTTATATTTTCTTTTTTATTTGGATGAAGCAAATATTTAATTTATATATTATTATATAGCTAACGAAAGTAATGTTTACTCATATCTTGAAAAACAAAATCAATCGCGTTTTTAATATTTGGTCAATAATTTGGTAATATTTTTCTTATATTATGTTTTATAGCAAATCAAAAATGTTCAATTGGATTTAAATTAGGAGAATATGGTGGAAGAAATAATAGTTTGCATCCAACATTTTCAATTAATTGTTTTGTTGCTTTAGATTTATGAAACGTCGCATTATCTAAAACTATAATTTGTCCACACTTTAATACTGGAATTAGTATATTTTTAACATATGATTCAAAAATTTTACTATTGCAATGTCCTTCAAATGCTCATAGAGCTTTTAATTTACCTTTATTTAGTGCACCAATTATACTCATTCTCTTTATTTTATATGCAGGTTTATTATCAAATAATCTTTTACCTTTTTCAGACCAACCATATTTATAAAATTCATTATCATCAATTCCAGATTCATCAATATATACCAAATCTTCATTCATTATTTTCGCTATTTCTTTTAAAAAATCTTCTTGTTTATTTTTATCTCTTTGTTCATATAGAAAAGTTTTTTTTATATGTATAATTTAGTTTTTTGAAATAGTTATAAACTGTTTCTTTTGTCATATCACCAAATTTTTCAATTACTTTTTGAACTGTAACATCTTTATTTTCTGCTAAATAATTTTTTAATTCATCTAAATCCTTTATTTTGTGGCTATGTCCTTTTTGATAATTCAAAATTGGTTTTATATTTCCGGTTTTTTGCTTTCTTTTTCTTCATAAAAATAAAGTCTTTCTAGTGATATTGAACACTTTACAAATTTCTTTAATTTTCATGTTTTTACTTTCATAAACTTCTATTACTTTTCTTCGTAAGTCCTCACTGTATGGTTTTGGCATAATTTAATCTTCCTAATCTATTTTAATTATTGCTGAATTATACTTGTAAGTGCAAGAATTGTTTAAATTACATATTATTATTTTACATTATTTATGAGTAAACATTACTTTCGTTAGCTATATATATCTTTAATTCCACTTTGTTTTAATTATTATTTTAAATTTAAAGCTTCATTTGTTTGAGCAATAATTACTACTATTATATGCTGCGTTTGAACAATTGAAACTATTACTATTATTAGTCGTTATGATAATATTTGATTTAACAATAAATTTCATATTAATTTAATTAATGATTATTATCAATCTTGATGAAATTCAACTATTTTTAATAACTATCACGGATTTTTCAAATCACCTATTTCCTTTAATAATTGAACTATTGATAGTTTCTTTCCTTCTTATCTTGTTGGTGGATTAATTGGTAATACCATACTAGAATTTTTAGGTTACACAACTTTTTTTGTTAATTTTATATTAAATATATTAATGATTATTATTTGTTTTAGTTGATTATTTTTTAACCGTCCCTTAATTTTATTTATCACTATTTCAAATCATATCAAAGAAACAATTTTAGATTTTAAAGTTAAGCGAAAAGATCAAAAAATTAATAAATTAGAAAAAGCAAAAGAAAAACAAAAAAAACTTACTTTGGCACAAAATAATACTATCAAAATCAATAATCTAAAAAAAGAACTAAAAATAAATAAACAACAAGCAAAAAACAATAATAAGCAATCTAAATTAGAAACTAAACAATTTACAAAAGAAAATTTAGCAAACAATAAAGTAAAAAACGAAAAAATAAACTTTGATATAGAAACCAATAAGGAATTATTACAAGAAAATAACAAAATTAATAATTAAAAATTAGAAAATAATGAAACAAAAATTAAAGAGCAAAACAAAATTTTTTCTTCCTGAACAAACTATAATTAATCAAAAATATATTTTACCAACATTAAAATTAACTAAAAAATCAGATAATCTAATAAAAAAGCAAGAAGAAAATGAAAAATATGCTTTAGAAAATAAAGAAAAAATTGGGAGCATACCGATGTTGTCAATAATATTCAAATTTGTCTTAAAATTATAAAGTTAGACGAGAATAATTTTGACTTCAATATGCAATTGTATGTTAATCTTAACACTTGAAAAATATTAGTCAACAATAATACTTACTTTTATAATTCAAAAATTCTTATTAAAGCATCTTTAATAAGTTTTATTTTATTTTTGTTTTTTTAAAATCTTTAATTTTATTTTATAATAACTGGATGGCTGTATTTATTTGATAGCATTTAAAATTAACCATTTTTGTATACATATCAATATTATAAGTTCTATCACCAATCATATGTTTTAAAATTTGTTTAATATTAGTTTCAGTAAAGCAACCAATATTTTCAACTAATGCTTGGTTTAATAAACCATCTTTGGCATTAATAAAATAACGAACTTTTAATTTTTTATATTGTAAAGTTAATGATTGTAAAAAATCAATTAATTCATAATATTCACCTTTGGCAAATAAATTTATTGCATTTTGATAGTGTAATTTAGCAATTTGATTTTTTCTTCTTCCTGCCATTATACCAAGAAATAAAACATGAAAAGCATGAAATTTATCTAAAATAAATTTAGCATTTAAAATTGTAGCAGTTTTTCTAATTCATTTTGCACTATCTCCACAAACTATTAAATTTGCTTGGTCAAAGTTTTCAAAAAATAAATTACCATATTTTTCTATTAATTTTGCGGTTTTTTCAGCACCAATTTCTGTTTTTGAAACTCTTATTTTACATACAGCTCTTTTATTAATTAATTTTCCATTTTTCTTTTTACCAGTACAAAATACTATTAATCTCATCGAACATTTTTTACAATTTTTAGTATTGTGTTTTTCATTAAACTTAAATTTTCGATGACCATCATCAATATTTACATATAAATTTTGATTTGGTTGTAATGGTATTTTGGGAATATTTGCTTTTGGTAATTCAAATTTTTGATATGTTCTACAAACTGTACTATTACTTATTAAATCTTCAATAAAAGTATCACAAACATCACGATACTTTTTACCATCAGCAAAATATTTTAAAATTTGTTTAATAACGTTAGGTGCAAGTTTACTATATTTTTTAACACCAAGATAATTATCTAATAATGATACGTACTCCATTTTTTGTGTTTTTGTGTTATAATGTGTACAAATACGTCGTTTATAAGTTAATAAACCTTTTTTTGCTTTTAATTTTCGTTGTCTAAATCTATATGATTTATATTCAGATTTATCACATATACTTCATAAATAATCATCTATTTTTGCAAATAATTCTTCTGTTTGTTTTAAACTTAATTTATCTTGATTAAAATCATGTTTGTCTCAATCAAAATGATTTGCGAATGGTAATATAAACATTTTTAATGTTCCTTTCTAATTTTTGTTTGTTAATAATTTAAGTTTAATTTTTTTTAAAAAATAAGGAGTAAATATGGCTTTTATTAGTAGTTATGGACAATTAAATAAAAAATATAATCTTAATTTTAGTGATAATAATTATGGTTTTAACTGAGATATTTTTAAAGCATTTGTTGGTGATGAATGAGCAGAATTTTTTACAACTAATTGTTTTTATCGTTTTGTACCAACTGCACGTGGAACAAGAAAAACTTGAAATTGTTTAGCATTTGATTTATTTATATGTTGTAATTTTAGTGATAGTAGTGTTCAAGAAGTAAGAAGATATGAAAATACTCATAGTGAAACTACAATTGGTGCTTTAATGAATGTTTGTCAAGTTTTATTAGATACATATAATATTAATTTATTACCTAATAATCCACATGGCATTAAATGAAAAATTACTAAGGATGGGGGATGTATTATATTTCCAAGTAATCAACAAATTGACTTTATTGGTTATGCTAATGGTAATAAAATTTTTGGAAAAGAAGCAGGTGGGTCAAGTTTTTTAGGTTCAAGAACAGATGAAATAATAATGGCAGAAGAAAAAGAAACTTTGACAGAAAAGCAATTAACATATCGATATGAAAGATTACAAAACTCTATGTTTAGAAGTAATCGTATTAAAGTATCAAAAGAACCTATTAAAGAGTGAAGTTGAACATTTATTGATAATAATATATATAGTTCTACTTTTGGAAAATTGATTACTCGTTATTTTTATAAAAGTTTTTTCATTACTTTTACATGTAATCCTTATGATAAATATCATCCATTTTATTTAAAATACTGTACACCATTTTTACCATTAAATGATGAAGTCATGAAAAATCTTAAAAAAGTTGGTAAAGTTTATTATGAAAATAAAGATATGTTTAGTGGTTTAGGTTTATTTGTTTTAAGATTTACTATTCAACCATTTTGAAATAAATTACCTGACATTCAACAAAGAACATTATTAGAAATGGAAAAAAGTAATCCAGATGAATATAATACTGTTTATTATGGTTTTGAATTTTTAGATAGCGATGCAACAATTTTCCCATTTCAAAAAACAGTAAAATATTGACAATCATATGATTTAAAACAATTTTATAATCAAGAAAAAGAAATGTATAAATTTGATTTTTATAGTGTTGGTATTGATTGAGCTACGGGACCAAAAGACCATACTGTATTTATGGTAGTTGGTTTTAAAGAATATAATAATACTGGTTATTATGATGCTTATATTATTTGTGAATTAGTAGTTACTCCAAATGATTTTATTAATGAAAATGAAAAAATTAATGCTTATGTTAATGAAATTTTAGGATTAATGGATAATTTTGAAAATTTTGAACAAGCAATTTATTTTTATGATGATAAAGCAAGAACAGCAATGGATTGATTAAATCAAAAATTAATTGATGAACACAATACTATTTTAATAACACAAACTGCTATTAAACATGCTTCAAATTTAAATCAAGAAGCCGGATTAACTAATAGAGTAGTTTGAATGAGAAATATTATGAGTTATGGAAACTTTTACGCAAATAAAGATGATTTACCAAAAACAACTCAATGTTTAGAAGAATTACGTTATGATGAAACAAAAACTAATATTCCTGACAAAAATATGTATCAAGACCCTTATGATGCTCTGTTTTATGCACTGTATCCATATAAAAATGTAATTAGGGGTAAAAATAATGCTACTGTGAAAAAAAGTATCTTCACATTTGCTATATAATAAACAATTTCAATATAATTAATAGTATAGGTCTCATAAAATAAACGCCTTTAATTTAGGCGTTATTTTGCATTTAAAAGCATACTTGTAAAAATAATCAAAAATAGTACAATTTATAAGTAAAATCAAGGAAAAAAGGAGAATTAAAATGCAAGATAGCAAAGAAATAATAAAAAATGTAGAAAATAAAAAAGAAGAAAAAAGAAAAGAAATAAAAAATTTTAAAAAATGAATTAAAACAAATTATAAAAAAATAATATTATGAAGTGCTGTTATAACCGCATTATTATTAAGTATAATGTCATATTATAAAACTTATAATTATAAGTCATATTTAGGACATGACTATACAGTCTACTGGGGGGGGGCTGGGACAACTATATGGTCTCATAAATATACGAATGATGATAAACACAAAATAGAGTTATATTTTTCTATTAAACCAGAAAAAAATAGTGATGACATAAAATGAGATGGAATTTATCCAGATGGATATTTTGATAATTAAATCTCTAAATTTATATAAGAAATATTTTCATTATATTTATCGAATAAATTAATATTTTTTAAATCAATTTCTTGTTTATCTGTTATTAAAATAAAATCATAATTTTCAGCACCAAATATTCCACTAATTTCAATCCGATTTAGATTATTAATCGGATTTTCGATTTGTAATTCAAATTCACTATTATTATCAATTTGTGATATTTCTTTATAAAATTCCAATTTAGAAAATAATTGAGATTTATTTGAACCATATAAATTTAAAGCATTTTCAATTTTATTATTACTAATGATTAATTTTGTAAAATATTTTCCATATTCACCATTTCCTAATGTTCAATCAGCAGGAATTAATGATGGTATATTATTACTTTCTAATTCATTTGTTATGGATAATCAGTTAAATTGATTATCATCTAATTTAAATAATTCATTTTGACTAATATCATTATTTTTTAATTTAATGTTATTAACATTTGTCAAATCAAAATATGCAGATTTTAATATTACTTTTACATCCTTATACTGTCAAATTTTATCTTTGGTTGGATGTATTGGACTTGATTTTAATTCAAAGTAATATGGTAATAAAATTTTATTATCATCATTTAATCCTTTATTTATCGATAAAGATGAATAAATATATTTTGATAACATAATAAATACTTGTTTAAATATTTGCATTTGTGGTAAATTTACATAATTTGGATAATCTAATTCTCATTGTTTAAATAAATTAGTAATTACTTCATCGGGTTTTTGTCCTTCAAATTTTGCACGTAAAATTGCTATATCATTTAATGGTTTTCCATTTTTATCATTATATGTAGCACCTTCAAAATTTCTATTGTAGTTATATGTATAACTTAGCATATCTAGTAATAGTTTCTGTAAACTATCAATTGGTGGTTTATCACTTATTTCAACTTCAATATCATCAAATTTATCATATGTAGCAATACTTGTATATTCTTTTCCAATTGGACCACTCTGAATTTTTCATACTTCTTTATCTTTAAGTTCTTTCTTTTCTTTTAATGGTCATTCTGCAAAAGAATAGGAACTTAAAAAATATCCTAATCAAGCATGTGTAACTCTTGCGTTTTTAATAATTTCTTTTCTTGTTTCAGTTCCACCACCAATAGCAATTAAATCTAAAACTGATTTTTCTTGTCCAATAAATTGTTTTGCTAAATTTCAAGGTAATATTTGTTCACTAAATCATTGTTGTAATATTCTAACTTTTGGTTGAGTTTCAATAGGCATTGATAACAACGGAAATGCTATCTTATCTTTAATAAATAACTTTGGGTATACTTCCATATTGTCAACTTCACCAAGTACTTTTATATTGCCAAAAATCATGCTTCTAGGGGCTTTAATTTTTAAACCAATAACTTTGGTATCTTTATCTAATGGTTTTTGTAATTTAATAATAATTGGATAGCCATCTCTTGTTTTAAAATCTTTAATTTTAATAATAGTAATACTTTTAGTACTTCTTGTTTTCGGATTTTGATAAGGTTGTGAATAATTATTAATGATATATAAATTATCAATATTATTTTCAGTTAATGGTTCATTAATTGATACTGCATATAATTTAAATTGATTTAATAAATTTATTTCTTGAAATATTAAATTTTTAATATCAGTCATACTATATTCAATTGTATTATCATTAATATTGGTACTTGCTCTTTGATTTAATTGCATAGTAAAATCAGATGTTTCAACAGCAGTAGTTTTTAATACTTTATCAATATCAATAAAACCAATTTTAATAGTATTTGCTGAAAATTTTAAACTATTATTTTCATTATTTTTAAATAAACGTTCAATTTCATAAATATAAATCGTTCTTTTTTTAAATTCATCGTATGCTCTATTAATATCTGGGTCACTAGTTGCTCTCATCATATTAGTAAAATCATAAGGAATATTATCTATTAAATAATCATTTTCAACTTCTGCTTGATTAAGTTTAGTTTGTTTCTGTGGAAACTTCGTTTGTGGTTTGTTGTTGTTTTCCATTGTTCTCTCCTATTAATTGGTTATTTTCGGGATTAAATAATTGTAGTTTAACTGTTAAATTATTAATTTCTTGTTCATCATTAATATTAAATGTTTTACTATTTAATAAATCTTTATCTATGCTTACTAATATTTGAATAAATTTAAGAATATCAATATTAAATTGTCATAATTTTTGTTCAATATAATTAATAGTTGAAATATTTACAGCTGTACTTTCGGGAACTGATTGTTGTGCAGATTTCTTTTGACTTGGTATATGAATACCACAACGTTTAAATATTTCATTAACATTTCAATCGTATATATCAGTTAAATTTTTACCTTTAAAATTACTATTTGTCATATTAATATTTTCATTTTGTTCGTTATTATCTCCACCACTTTTAAATATGTAGTTTTTAGTAACCAAAGTTCTTACTGTTTGTTCTAATGCTGATTGAACATTCCCATAAGTTTGATTAAAAATAAATTTAGGTGAGTTTAAAATAGTATCTAAAACAATTTGTTCATAAATAACATCTAATGCTTTAATTTTATCCATTACTTTATCACAATCTGCTAATTCATTTGCTTTATTTCGCATAATTGCTATTGGTATATAATTAATATTTAGTGTTTGTTCTTGCTCTAAATTTGGATTATTAATGAATGATTTAAAATCTAATGGAAATTGTTTTTTATTATCACTAATACTATAAATTGCACGATTAATAGTTACTTGTTCATTATTTAATGTATAAATTTCAAATAATCTTACATTTTGTGCATTTTGTTGATAACTATCATAAAAAATAGTACATTGAATTAATTTACCGGTAATATCATAAACTCTTTGTTGAATATCTATTACTTGAAAATATAAATCATCATTAGCAATAAAAATTAAATAACCACTAATTCCTAATTTGCTTAATTTAAAAATAGAATTTCAATTTTTTCTATAAAATTCTTGCTGAATTAAGTATTTTTTAATAGTTTCATTATTAATATCTAATGGAGCATTATATAAATTAGCATTATTTTCTGCTACAAAATCAGTAAAATAAGTTTCATGGTTAAAATCATTAAAACCAAAATAATTTAAAATAGAAGCATGTGTACTTTTATTTTTATTAGTTAAAAATTTTACTTTTTCATTTTGATTATCACTAGTATTTGTTTTATCTTTTCTTTTAAATAAACTTAACATAATATTCACCACCTTTCTAAAATATTTGATTAATTTTTAATACAATTTTTACAATAATAAATATAATTAAACCAGCAGTTGCAGAAGATAATAGTACTCCAATTAAACCTAAAATAATTTTTATAATTTTAAAAAACATAATATTATTCCTGTAATTCTTCTAATTTTCATACATTACCTTTTAAATTACCTTTTCCGCTATAAATAGTAATCAATTTTGCATGTTGAACTGATAAAATTACTATATTAGCACTATCATTAAAGGTTTGTATTTGTACACCATCAATTTTTTTATCAGTTATAATAAATTCTTGTATAGTATAAACTGGATTATATATACTTCAAGAATAATAAACTCTATAATGTTTATTAACTATAAAATCATAAGTAATTTGTCAATTATCTCATTTATTTTTTTCTCTTGTTCCTACTTCTTTTCAATTTGAACGACTTGGACTTGGTGTTGGAGGAATATCTTTTAATTCATTAATAGCACCGGCAATAGTTTTATCAGTAGTTTCTAAATTAGGAATTTCAGTACTAATAGTATTGATAGAAAAAACATATTTAAAATGGTCTTTATCCATTTTATCTTCTATTTTTTTATCTACTTCTTCTTTTTTATAATAATCAGATAAATCAGTTTTACCACCAATAGCACTAATAGTATTAGTTACTTCATCAATTTTAATATTTTCGCCAGTAGTTAATTTATTTTGCTTTTTATCTAATAAATTATTAGTTTCTATTTTTGTATAATAATCACGTTCAGTACTTTCTTCTGCTATAAATTCAGTTGGCGTATCTATTCCTTGATATTGATATATTTCTTTTATATCACCAATTAAATTAATTTTTCCACGTTCAGGATAAGAATTACCTCCACCCCTAAATTTTTTATTTCTATTGTCATAGTAAATAGTTCCAATATTTAAAATATTTTTATTTGAGATTTGTTCATTATAAGTCATGGAATCAACATTTAACAATTCAAATTCATTAAAAACATTATTTAAATAAATTTTAATTACTTTATAAAATTTCATAAAGTCATTTTCTGTTGAATATTGATAACTGATTTTAATAAAATATCATTTAAATGTTTCTATATTATTATTTTCAACTTTTTTTCATAGGGGACTAGTTTCGATATTAAATCAATTATTTTTAACATCATTAATATTTTCGTTTGCTTTAATTAATTCAGTATTTAATTTTGTAATTTCATTTTCATTAGTAGTAATTCGTTTTTGTTGTTTAGCAGAAAAATCACAAGTTGGTGCATGTGTATAATCACCAATTTGTGGATTATTTTGTAATGCTTCGGGTGGTAATGTACCAATTTCATCAGGTCAATCTAAAATCATTGTTTCAGATTCTTTATCATAATCTGTTGCAACATAACCTTTATTTATAAATTTTGTAACAGGACCTCTATATATTTCATTTTCATTATCATCAACTAAATCATCATACAATTTCATTTGTTTTGATAATGTAAATTCTTTTTGTTCTTTAATTAATTTATCAATTTGATTTCTAGTATAAAATGCTTTTAAGTCAATTTTTTCAATATCTATTTCATCATCATTATAACTTGAAAATATTTGTTTTAATTCTGTTAATCTTGCTCATATTTTCATTCTACTAGGTGCTAAATCTCAAACATTAATTGTAGGAGTACTATTTGCACTAAATTGAGTACCATTATTAAATTGAATAGTAGCATCAACATTAAATTCAATTGGTGTACGATTAAATACTCAATGTTCAACCATTACATAAACCATATCTCTTAATGTTTCTTTAATTAATTCATCTTTAAAACTATCAAAAGGAAATTTAGATAAAATAAAATCAAGATAAGCATTAATATCATTTTGAGCACGAATAGCAAAAGTTATAAATCAATCATTAACATTAGGTCATGTTTGTATGTATTGCTGTGGCGTTTCTGTAATTTTTCCAGTTAATGGATATCAGTTATTATAATTTTCTAAACTGACATCAGTTCAAAGTTTATTAATCATAATTTATCATTCCTTAAAAAATGCTTTTTTATAATGTTTAGTTTTTGTTTTAGTTTTTCTATGTGCAATATGAATAACTTCTTTTTGTAATTTCTTTTTCCCTTTTTCTACAATTTGACTATATGCAAATTTTTCTAAATGATGTAATAGTCCAGTACCAAATAAAGTATTAACTGAAAATTTTAAACCAACACTTTTAAATGATTTATTAATATTTTCAATAGGATTATTAATAACATTCACTACTTTATGATAAGTTCTAATAGTTCTAAATATTTCTCTATATACTTTAAAACTATCTCTAATTACTTGTTGCACCACTGGTGGAGCAAATGCTATTGCTTTTAATCATTTATTACGATTAACACCATAACCAATGTATCAACCACTATATCAACGATATCAATGAAATGGATGTATTTGAGTAACAAAAGTTTTTGCTTTAAGAATACTATCAACAACTGTAATTGGTTTATATTTAGGATTACGATGATAAATAGTAATTGCACATTTATCTAATGACAAAGGTTGAATTTTACAACCCATAAATACTGGTGAATTTAATGGAATTAATTGTGCATGTTTAATTGCTCTTTTTTCTGCACTAGTAAATAAATCAGTTGCTTTTTCTTTTAATTTATTAATTTTTTCAAATGCTTGTTTTTCTAACTTTTCAAATTTTTCTTGTAATTTATATATACTTTCTCTTATTTTTTCAAAATATGGTGTATCTTTTCAAAATTTATTTAAACCTTTTTTTAAATAAAATCTAATATCAAAATATTTAAAAGTTTGATTTGCTTTTAAAACAAGTTGATGAATAATATTATTTTTAAAATTAAATTTAATAGAATTAGCACGAATTTTTTGTAAATCTAAAATTAAAGTTTTTCCATATCTATTTTCTGTATGTATTGTATGAACTAAATTTAATCAATCATGCTGATTCATAGATAATACTTTTTTTAAATCAGTATTAAATTTTTTTAAAAAGTTATTTGCTTTTTCAATATCTTTAATTTTAAATTTAGGAGTTAATTGTGGACTTAGTTTTATTAATGTATTTTGTAATAATAAGTAATCTTTTAACTCTTGTGCTTCTAATTTTTGAAAATTATTTTTATATTGTCTTTCAGCAACATAACCTAAATCTCGTAATACTGTTTCACGATTAGGAGTAAAACTATAATTCATTAAATAACGTTTATTACCAATAATTTTATCTGTTAAAATTTCTTTTCCACTTACTTGACTAATAATTTCTTGTAAATTTTTTGCTTCTTTAATTCCCACTTGTTCTAATGTTTTAGTTTTTTGTGCTAGTTTAATAAATTTACTTGTACGATAACCACGACTAATTTTATTAAGTCCAGCAAATGCAGGAAGTATATTAAAGAAAGTATTTAATTTTGTTACATTTCCTTTTAAATAATCATAAACTTGATTAATAGTAAAATCAGTTAAAAACTCTACACCAACAGCACTAATACTAGCAACTAAATCACTTGCACCTAATCCAAGGGCTACACTTTCACTTAATCCACCAGTAAAAGGAGCAAGTGCTACTGCTATAACTTGTACACCAATCATTTCTAAAATTTCTCATCAAAAACTTTTATTTTCTTGTTGGTTACTTGTTCTAGTATGTTTTGGTTTATTTATGTTTAAAAGTATTGCTGTACTAGTTGTACCAATTGGCATGATATTAATTTCCTTTATTTAAGAGTTATTTTAATTGGATTTGTTGTTCCTTTATAATTTAAATCATTAACATTTGCAGTAATAGTTATATATAAGTCACCCGCTTTTTGTTTTTGATTACTTACATTAGTTTTTCCTTGTGCATCACTAAAATATTTAATAGTTGGATTTGTTAAATTTGGATTTAATGATTTAAGTTCATTAGTACTTTTTATTTGTGTATTTAATTCACTATTATTGTTATTAACATTTGCAGTAATATCAGTTGTTAAACTTGTAATCTTAGTTTTTAAATCATTTTTATCATTATTAACAATTGCACATAACATTCAGCGTGAAGTTGTTTCTTCATCTGTTATATAGGGTATTGATTCACCAGTTACTTCTCCACCAACTAAATATCTTCTTCCAACTTTACCATCAGCAATATCTTGAACATATACAACTGTATTTTGTAACATATATCTTTTCATTGCTCTTGGTGTTGCTAAAACAAAAGACATAATTTTAGTTTCATTATTATCAGTAAATGTCATATAATCATCCATTACAATTTGACATAGTACACCTTTAATATATAAATCATTTCCATTTAATCTTAATTGTTGTGCAATCTGATTATCAGTAATTAAACCTTTATTATTAGCTAAATAAACAATATTATCATAAAGATTATTAGTAATAAAAAAACGACAATTATTACTATTTCTTAATTGAAATAAAGTATTTCAAGCATCTAACATTGATTTTAAGTATCCTACTGGTGATTTATCAGTAATATCTACTTTAGTTGCATATTTTGCAATTACATTTGTATCATTATTTGCTAAATAATCTGCTAAGTCATTAGCAACTTCATATTGCATTGTATTTAATAAATTTTGTCCATTTTCAGCATTTAAATCAACATTAGCAATTATTTCACCTGCAACTGCTTCTTCTTTAATTTCTTTTAAAATTTTAATAGTTTCAGCATAACTAACATCTAATCCTTTACTTTTATCATTTCATTTTAATACTTTAATTTCTGAATTTTTTGGTTTTTTAACTATAAATTCAATTTTGGTTGAATTAACCATTTCGATAGGAAAAAAACTTGCTCATGGTGAATTTGATTGTTTATAAAATTCTATAAACTCTGGTGCTTCTACTAATTTTTCGGTATTATCTAAATTTTTATTGAATTGTATTGCCATTTTTTGATTTCCTTTCTGTTATAAATTATTATTTTTTTTATAATCCAATAATGTACTTTTTATTGAATTTTGTTGATTTGTTATTATTGTTTGTGGTTTGCCACCTGTATTAATTGTTTCTTTAAATACTGGTTGTTCTTTAATCATTTTTTTAATACTTTCTTCAATTTTTGAATTTTCTATATTACTTGTTTTAAATTTTAAAAACTCATAAAATTCCGTTTTAACTTGATATTTTTTAAATATATTAATCATTTCTTTTTCTTTAATTTCTTGATTAAGTTTATTTAACTTATTTTCTGCTTCATTAACTTTATTTTCTATTTCTTGTGAAGAAGCATTATTTTCAGTTAAAGGTTCAGTTGTTTGTTGAACATTATTTTCATTTTCTAACATTTACATCACCACTTTTTTATTTATTTTCTTTATTAATCTTTTCATTTAATTTTGCTAATTTTTTTTGATGTTTTATAATTTTATTATTTGCTCTAACATGTTTTGGAGTTGTGATAAATCTTTTTAATAAAACAATAATTTCTCTGCAAATTAATATTCCAACACTTGTTCCAATAATTATTAATTCATGTAAAAATTCTTTCATTTCAATATTTTCCTTTCAACTATTTATTTTTTTATTTTTGATTATTCATCAAATTCACCTTTAATAATTCTTTCAATCATACATTTTGCATCCATTAAAAGATTTGCAATTAAACGTTCATTCAGTCGTATGTCTTCTAAATCTTTTTCATGTTGTTTTAATTTATCATCATAATATTGAATTAATTTTTCTTTATTCATACTTTTCACCTCCTTTATAAACTCATGTGATTGTAATCTCAATTTAATGAAGCATTATCAGTATTTAATGGTACTTCGCTTAGATTATCACTACCATATTGACTAGTTGTTTCACTATTAATTGTGAATCTATTATCATTAATTAATCTTGCAGTTTCATTATTAAATGATGTTTCTTGCATTTCTTCAATATGATTAGTTGTTTCCATTGGTAGTAAATTATGGATTATTTCACTTGCACCAGCAATTATGGTAGGTACTGCATAAGCATTATTAAAATCATTATTAATACCCATAGCAACACCACTTGATATTAAACATCCACCAGTTGCCATATTACAAATCTTTCTTATTGTTTCAAATTTATTAGGTATTAACTCAGTTAATCCACTAATAAGATTTGATATACCATAAGCATTTAAACTAATATATGTATCTCAATCCATTAATGACTGATTTTCTTGTTTATTTAATAGTAATCATGGAGGACCCTCAGTTGTAGTTGTAGTAGTTATTGGCATTGGTGTTGTTGGAATAATTGGAGTAATATTATTCTTTGTTCATTTACTATAATTTGCTAATCCAATTGTTCCTAAACCTAATAAGATTTTTTTAGAACTATTAATTAATTTAGTTTTAGTATTTGGTCTTTGATTTAAATTTCAAATATCTAAACCTAATTTTTTACCAAATAATAAACTATTAATTGAACCTAATATTGGATTTGCAATTACTTGACCATAATAAGCACTTGTACCAATCATTGCACAAATTGGATTTATACCAGTTCTAATTAATTTGGTTAAAGTATAATTATTTGTTTCCATTTTTTTCTCCTTTTATTTGTAATAATTTTTCTAAAACATAATGATTTTTATCAAATTCTCTAATCAATCATTTTTTTGTTTCTGACTGATTATTAGTACAAAGAATTAATCTTTCTATCATATAAATTAATTCTTTTTTATCTGCTCTATCAAAAATTACTTTTAAAATTTCATCTAACATAATTTATTCTCCTTTATTTGCTTTTAACATTTCTCTTACAATATCTAATAAAGTATTTACTTGATAATCATATAATTCAAATTCATGAATTCTAATTTTAATTTTTTCCTTCTGCATTTATTTATTCTCCTTTAATTTCTAATTTTTTAATTGTTACTTTAATTCAACCTTGATAAACATCATTATCACCAACTATTAATGCAACATTACTTTCGGGGTCAGAAACAATTATGTGTTTGGATTTAACATTTGGGTATTGTCTTAAAATAATTGCTCTAATATCATTACTTGTATGAATTGCTTTTGGAAATGGTGATAATATTTCAATTTCATCTTTATTTTCAAACAAAGTAGGTAATATTATCATTAATTATTCTCCTTATTTTCAACTTTAATCATATGTTCTTCACAAAAATATCTTATTTGAACATTATCTTTATCTAATTTTGTTGGTAAATTAGTACAATTAGTTATATGTTTACCAACTTCATTAACTTCACTAAAACAACATGGTATTGGTTCTTTAAAACAATTTTGACAATTTGGTCAATTATAATTTTCTTTACAATTTTTACAAATTTTCATAATTATTTCTCCTTATTATTTTTTGGATGTTGAAATTGAACAGCTTTACAATTATCACATCTAAATACTAATTCAATACTCACATCTTCATGTTCACATTTATTCATTATCAAAGTAACCTTTTTCTAAATATTCAATTATTAATTCCATATCTAATGTGTCATGTTCAATTAAATATTCAATTATTTTTTCTTTATTAATACAATTTTTATGTCTTGAATTATTAATTTCATCAACTTTATTTCTATGTTCTTTACAATATACTCTTCCATATTCATCAAATTGCTCTTCTGTCATATTTTCACATTGTATTTGTTCAAAATGTTCATCATGTGGTGGTATTAAACTAGTAAATTTAGTAGTTTGTGAAAATGTACATCTATTCATTAATTATTCTCCTTATTTTTAATTTGATTAGCAATTTCAAGTTTTTCTTGTTCCAATTTATCTTTTATTATTTGATTTTTTCTAATTATTTCTTGTTCTAATGAATAAATATGTTCTGACATTTTATTTATTATTAAATTTATATAATGTATTTCTTCTTCAATATTATTAAATGCAAGAGTTCCTATTTTAATTTTTAAATTTTCTAATACTTTTTCCTTCTCTTTTTTTATTACTAAATCAGTCATTTGTTTTGGATTTTGATTAAAATTCATTATATTTTTTCTCCTTTTTGTAAAATATCTTTTATTATTTCTAATTCAGTCATTCTAATTTCATTTGTTTTAATAAAATTTTGCAATCTTTCAATTTCTTTTGTATATTTATTAATATTTTCTTTATGCTGCTTAATTCTGTCATTAATATATTCTAATGGTGTATTTTTAATCATTTTTTTACTCTTTTCATTTTTTAAATCATTTAACATTGATTGAACAAAATGCACGATTTTTAGGAATATTTAAAGTATTAAAAAATTGACCAGTTACAATAATTTCATCGTTTTTGTTTAATAAAATACATCGTCTATAAAATTTTGGGTTATTAAAAATTAAAGTAACATAATTTAATCCATTTCATTGACCACGAACACTATAATATAATTCCTTATTACCTTTTTCGTAATATTTTGCTTCAATAGTGTTACTCAGTTTTACTTTTAATTTGACATAATTTGCTTTATCTTTCATTTTTATAATTCCTTAAATAGTATTGAATATGCTTATAAGCATCTTGTTCATGTTTTGTTAATTTTATATTTCCTTTATAATTTTCTATTTTAGTTTTATTTTTTGGTTCACTTTCTAAATAATCTCAATTCATAACATCTTCTACTAATACCATTAATGCACCAATAATCTTAGGTGTTGCTAATGGATTAGTTAATAATTGTTTTGAGCTTAAAAAGAAATTTTCTACAATAACTAATATTTTTTGATTAATAAATTGTTTTTTAATTAATTTAAAATATTCTTTATATATATTTTTACTTTCTAAAACTGTTTTAATTTTGAATGTTTCATTAAAAGTAATATTATTAGTTTCATTTGAATATATAACAATTCCATTATTACCAATTCCTGCTGGGTCAATACCAATAATTAATTCATATTGCATAATTAATCAAATTCTTGATTATTGATTTTTTTAATTAATGAATAATATATTGAATCATTACTTGCACTTCTATATCCATCATTTTCAATTTTATTTTCTAAATATTTAATTAATTTTTCTTTATATTCATTAATTATTTCTTTTTTAAATTTTTCTCTTAATTTTTCTTTATTAATTCAAAAATCATATTCAGTTTTACATTTACCATCATGATTAATAAAAAGTTTACAATCATCTATTGTACAGTTTGTTTTATCCATATTTATACCTCCTACTTAACTTATTTTTAAAATACAGTCATAACAAATTGCTTTACCATTTTTGTCTCTTAAAAATTTTTTTCTTGTTTTAATATCACTAGTAGTAAAGAATAAATAATATAATTGTTTTTGTTTACATGTTCAGCAAAAATAATTTTTCATTTAATATTCCTTTTCTAATATGTTCTGTTGCTTCTAGCATAAAGAACATATATTTTGATTTTTAGATTATTAATAATACTACTATTCGTTTTATTCATTCCATGAAAACTGGGCTCAAAAATAAATTGTGAAATTTTAAAAAGAAATCGAGGCATTCGATTCAATATTTATTTAATTTGCGTTTAACAAATTAATACTTTAATTGAACCGGCACCGCTCAATTTTTTTTACAAGTTTGAAATTTATTTTCTCGCCCAAAAAAAATTTTCAAAAAAAAATAAAAAATAAAACCAACACTTGCTCACTGGGGGGTGGCAAGGTTGGTTAAATAAAGAATAGAATTAATACAATAGGTCCCTACAACAGGTCTATATATACTAGTTTCCAATTCGCTCCCACCCCAAGAATTACCATTAATGGTTAGTATATTTTATTAGGTATCACTCCACTTTTTATTTATCCATGCAAGTCCACATGTTCTAGCTACTATTTTTAACAACTGTGTTGTAGTTCACTTTTTTAGTTCCCTAACACGTGTTGATAATAGCGTTAAAGAGGGTTATTAATTATTAACTTTCTCCTACTTGGTCACTGCGTGTAGTAGATATTTAAAGGATGTTAATAATAAAAAATTTTAAAATTTTACAATTACAAAAAAAGACAAGATTTTTATTCTCGTCTTTTGTCATTTATTTTTAATTTAAGGGTTTAAAAAAGAAAGGAGCTATTTTTAAAACTTTTTAGTTATCGACATCTTCGACACGCTCCCAAAAAATTAATCAGTTATTTAAACAATTTTCTGTTCAAGGAAAAGTAAATGATTTTACTATTGGTACAACAGTAACAAAATACGAGGTTTCAATCACTTCAGGAATGAAAATTAACAAAATTACTAACTTAGAAGAAGAACTAAAACTAGTTTTAGCAAATAATAATATTAGAATCGAAGCACCAATAGCTGGTAAATCAATGATTGGAATTGAAGTTAGTAATAAAAATATTGTTCCAATTAATATGCAAGAACAATTTGAAAATATAAGCGAAAAATATAAAAATAAAAAATTATTAATTAGTATTGGTAGAAATACTACTGGTGATTACATCTTTCATTCATTAAAAGAAATGCCCCACTTATTAATTGCTGGTAGTACTGGTTCAGGAAAATCCGTTTTTATTAATGATTTACTAATTTCTTTGCTCTTACAATACAAACCTCATGAAATAAAACTAATATTAATCGATCCTAAATGAGTAGAATTAGCAATTTATAATGATATCCCACATTTAATTATTCCAGTAATTAATGAAGCAAACAAAACACCAGCAGCATTACAAGTAGTAATTTTAGAAATGATGCGTCGATACCAACTATTTGCAAAAAATGGAAATCGTGATATTGAAAGTTATAATAAAAAAATAAGTCAAGAAATTGATAAATTACCTTATTATATTATTGTTATTGATGAATTAGCAGATTTAATGGTACAAGCAAGCAAGCAAATTGAAGAAGGAATCATGCGAATTACACAAATGGGTCGAGCGGCAGGAATTCATTTAGTAATAGCAACACAAAGACCATCAGTAGATGTAATTACTGGCGTAATTAAAAATAATATTCCAGCAAGAATTGCTTTTAAAGTTGCATCTTGAATTGATTCAAAAACAATCCTTGATACTGCTGGAGCAGAAAAATTATTAGGTAAAGGCGATATGTTATTTTTAGCTCCAGGACAAAATAATATCAATCGCTTACAAGCACCATGAATTAGTGATGAAGATGTTTCGGAATTAATAAAGTTTATTAAAGAACAATCTTCGGTTAAATATGATAATAATTTTATTGAAAAAATAAAAGAAATTAAAGATTCAAAAAAATAAAATAAGTTTTCTGTTAATTAACAGAAAACTTATTTTCATATTCCAAATGTAAAATAATTATTTTATTATTGAGGTAATTTTATATCTTCATAAATGGGAAATTTATTTAAAAGTATATCAACTTTTTTTCTTAATTCATGTAAACCATCATCATTAATACCCTTAGGTAATTTTCAAGCACTAATAATAATCTTTCCTAATTCAATAAACTGCTCTTCTTTAAAACCTCTCGTTGTCATTGCTGGACTACCAAAACGAACACCACTAGTAATAACAGCTGGTAAAGGATCAAAGGGAACACCATTCTTATTAGCAACAATATTAATCTTTTCTAAAATATCAACAGCTTCTTTACCATTTAAACCGTTAATATTAGTAACATTAACAGTTAATAAATGATTATCAGTTCCACCCGCCACTACATGAAATTTTGCATCAAGAAAAGTTTTTGCTAATGCTTGCGCATTTTTAATTACTTGCATTTGATAAGTTTTAAATTCTGGTGTTAATGCTTCATAAAAAGCTTGTGCTTTTGCTGCAATAATATGTTCCAATGGTCCACCTTGATTACCAGGAAATACCGCACTATCAATTTTCTTTTTTAATTCTTCAGTGCAAAGAATAGCACCACCACGTGGTCCTCTTAATGTTTTATGAGTTGTTGTTGTTGTAATATCAGCATAACAAATAGGATTTTGATGTAATCCAGCAGCAATTAATCCAGCAATATGCGCCATATCAACCATTAAATATGCTCCAACAGTATCAGCAATTTTACGAAACTTTGATCAATCAATAAGTCTTGAATAAGCACTAGCTCCTGCTACAATAATTTTTGGTTTACATTCTTTAGCAATTTTTAAAATTTCATCATAATCTAAATATTCATCCTTTTTACTTACACCATAATTAACACCGTGATAAATTTTACCAGAAAAATTAATTTTATAACCATGAGTTAAATGACCACCGGCATCAAGTTCCATACCAAGAATAGTATCACCTGGACGTAATATAGCAGCATATGCTTCAGCATTAGCTTGACTACCAGAATGAGGTTGTACATTAGCATGAAAATTACCTTTTTTACATTGACCTGGTTTATGACTACAATTAAATAATTGTTTAAAACGCTCTATTGCCAAATTTTCAATTTTATCAACATTTTCGCAACCATTATAATATCTTCTGCCCGGATAACCTTCTGCATACTTATTAGTTAATATTGTTCCAGCGAGTGTAAGTACAGCTGGTGATACATAGTTTTCTGAAGCTATTAATTCAATATCATTTTGTTGACGTTGTCATTCATCTTTCACAATTTTTTTTAATTCTGGGTCAAGACCTTTATTAAAAGATTTATCCATTTTTAAACATCCTCTCTTTAATAATTTAATAGTAAAATTATTTTAGTTTTGCAACTCTTAATTGATGTCTTTTTTCATCACTTGTTTTAGTATTTAAAAATAATTTCACAAGTTCTACTGCTTTATAATCAGAAATAATTCTAGCACCTAGTGCTAAAACATTAGCCTCATTATGAAGTCTTGCCAATCTTACTGTTTCTTCCTCATAGCAAAGAGCACAACGAACACCATTAATACGATTGGTAGCAATACTAATACCAATACCAGTACCACAAATTACAATACCAAAATCTGCTTTTTTACTAACAATAGCATTTGCAACATTAAAACCAAAATTAGGATAATCAACAGGTTCACTGCTATTTGTTCCTAAATCTAAAATTTGATAGCCTTCTGTATGTAAAAATTTAATAATTGGTTGTTTAAATTCATAAGCGGTATGATCATTACCAATAGCAATTACTAAACCATTAGTTTTCAACTTTATCACTTCCTTAGTTTAAATATTAGTTTTATTATACCTATTAATTTTAAAATTAATATATTTTCTTTTTAAAATAATTTTTATTACAAAAAGAAAAATATTTTTTTCCTATAATAATCAATTTTAATCATTATTGCTATTAATAAATATGTTAAAATACTGCTAAAAGAAAGGTGAGATTCTTATTATGAAAATTAAAAAAATGATCGGAAATAAGTATGCATTAATTATTGAAAAAGATGAAATGATTATTAAAACTTTAGAGTAATTTGCTATTAAAGAAAACATAGGAATGGCACAATTCCAAATGATTGGTGCTATTACTAATGTCACTTTAGGCTACATTCCTAAAAAAAGTACTGATTATGTAAAAAAAACTTTTCTTGAACAATATGAATTGTTATCAACAATTGGAACAATCATTTGAGATGAAAAAGATAGAAATAAACCAATTATTCATTGTCATACTACTTTTGGTGATGATAATTTTAACGTAATTGGTGGTCATATGTTAGACGCGAAAGTTGCTATTAAGGCCGAAGTAATAATTGATATTTTAAGTAATGAAAAAATATCACAAGTTATTGATAATAAAAGTAATTTTCATATTTGAAATTTATCTTAATTTAAGGAAAATTATTTAAAAATGGTCATATTAGTAATAATATGACCATTTTTTTAAGATTTTCCTAATGAACCAAATTCTGTTAATAATTCTTTAGCTTTAAGTTTAATTGCTTCCATTCCTGGATTAAAAATTTTTCTAGGATCAAACCCTTTATCTTCATTAAGTTTTCCTTCCGTAACATATTTTTCAATAGCTGCGGCGAATACTTCTTGTAATTCAGTATTAACATTAATTTTACTAATTCCTAAATTAATAGCTTTTTTAACCTGATCTTTTGGAATTCCAGAACCACCATGTAATACCATTGGCTTATTTGAAGCTACTGATAAATTTTTTAACACATCAAAATTTAAACCATCTCAATTTTTAGGATACTTTCCATGAATATTATTTATTCCGGCTGCTAAAAAGTCAATTCCTAAAGCTGCTAATGATTTACAATCTTCCTCACTAGCAATCTCACCACTACCAATAACTCCATCTTCTTCACCACCAATAGTACCTGCTTCTGCTTCAACAGATGCATTTTTTTTCTTAGCATAAGTAACTACTTCTTTGGTACCTTTTATATTTTCATTAAAATCTAAATGAGAACCATCAAACATAACTGAACTAAAACCAGCATCTAATGCTTTCTTACAAGAATCTACTGATTGACCATGATCTAAATGTAATGCTACTGGAATAGTAATATTTAAATCATTCAATAACGCTAAAGTCATACTAACAACTGTGTTAAATCCACCCATGTATTTAATAGCACCTTCTGAAACACCTAAAATAACAGATGATTTAGTTTCTTGTGCAACTTCAAGAATAGATCTTGTTCATTCTAAATTATTAATATTAAAGTGAGCAACGGCATATTTACCTGCTTTTGCTTTATCAATCATATTTTTTGCACTAACAAATTTATTCATTTCTTTTCCTTCTTTCTTAAAATATTATAACCTTATATTATATATTTTCATAAAAAATCTAGTTGCATATATATTTTGAGAATATACAATTCATAAAAATTATAACAATTTTAAAATTAAATTTTCTTACTTAATCATTATTTTTTAATAATACTTTTAATTAATCCTAAAAATAAAGGATTTGGTTTATTAATTCTTGATGTGAATTCAGGATGAAACTGACTTGCAATAAAGAATGGATGTACTTCTTTTGGCAACTCAATCACTTCTACCAAATCTTCTTTATTATATATACCACTAAAAATTAATCCATTTTTTGCAAGTAATGTTTTATAACTATTATTAAATTCATAACGATGACGATGACGTTCAATAATAATAGTTTGTTTATAAAGAGATTTTGCTAATGAATCATTAATTAAAGTGGTTGGATAATTACCCAATCTTAAAGTTCCCCCAATTTGATCATTTTTATTTTTACCACGTAATAAATCAAAAATAGGATTTTTAGTTTTTTCATTAAATTCAGTAGAATTAGCATCTTGTAAATTACATACATTACGAGCATATTCAATACAAGCTAACTGCATACCTAAACATAATCCCAAGAAAGGAACTTTATTAACTCGAGTATAATTAATTGCATTGATTTTGCCTTTAACACCACGATTACCAAAGCCACCAGGAACAATTATTGCTTGGAAAGGGGAAAGCATAGAATTAATGTTTTTACTATCTAAACTTTCGGCGTTAATAATTTTATAATTAACTTTAGTATTAAGACTATAACCTGCAATTTTCAATGATTCAATTACTGATAAGTAAGCATCACTTAAATTCGAATACTTTGCCACAATACCAACAGTAACTTCTTGATTAATATTATCTAACTTTTTAACAATTGCATGTCATTCTGACATATCTGGTTTAGTTTTATTTAACTTTAATAATTCTGAAACTACTTCATCAATTTTTTGTTGTTCTAAAGATAATGGCACTTTATAAATATTATCACAATCAGGAATTGCTAAAACATGACTGCGTTTAATATTACAAAATAAAGATAATTTATCAAAAATATGATCAGGTGGCATAGTTTCACTACGACAAACCAAAATATCAGGTTGAATACCTAATGATAATATTTCTTTTACTGAATGTTGACTGGGTTTCGTTTTAAATTCACCAACCGAATGTAAATAAGGAATTAATGTAGTGTGAATAACAATAACATTTTCATGACCTTTTTCGTTTTTAACTTGTCTAATGGCTTCAATAAAAGCTAATGATTCAATATCACCAACTGTTCCACCAATTTCGGTAATAATAACATCAGCCTTACTATTAATTGCGGAATTAAAAATATGTTTTTTAATTTCATCAGTAACATGAGGTACAACTTGTACAGTTTTCCCTTCATAAAAACCATCACGTTCCTTTTTTAAAACAGTTTGGTATACTTTTCCGGCAGTAATATTGGAATCTCTAGTCAGATTTTCATCAATAAAACGTTCATAATGACCTAAATCTAAATCAGTTTCAGCACCATCACTAGTTACATATACTTCACCGTGTTGATAAGGACTCATAGTACCTGGGTCAACATTAATATAAGGGTCAAATTTTTGCATAAAAATCTTAATATTTTTTTGCTTTAATATACGCCCAAGCGATGCTGCTGTAATTCCTTTACCTAAAGATGATACAACACCACCAGTAATAAATATATACTTTGAATTCATTAGTTTTCTCCTAAATATTAATTAATAATATCATTATTATTCATCATCATAACTATCTTCTAATGGTTTAATACTAATGGTATCTAAATCATCATCTTCATCTTCTACGTCTTCACTTAAATCTATAGTTTCATCATTATCTGTAACTGTTTCAGTACTATCAATTTCGTCTTTTGTATTACTTGGAATTTCTACTCTTGTCATATGTTCTTTAATTTCCTCTAATGAGACTTCATTACGTGGATATCAAAGTTTATCATTTTTTAAGAAAAAATTGGTATTTAAAATAATTCCAGTATAAAGTTCACCAGCAATTTTTTCTTCATCTTCTTTAGAAATATTACATTGTTTTTTAACATGTGTTCAAATTTCATTAAAACTGCTTTTTTTCTTTTTGCATAAAAAACTATATGCTACTTCTACTAATGTTTGTTTGTTTTGCATTTCTTAATCACCTTCTAAATTGTATATTATAAATAATAAAAAATATATTTTTTACATCTTTTTAGGCGCATCCACACCAATTAAATTTAAAGCATTGGCCATTATTTGTTTTATTGCTAAAACTAATGTTAATCGTTGAATTGTTAATTGTTGATCTTCACTAATAACTTTATGTTTATTATAATAAGAATGAAATAACTTAGCTAATTTCTGAATATAATTTGTAAGTAAATGCGGTTGATGCTGTTTTTCAATTTTTTGCAAAATAATTATATATTCATCTAATGTAATCAATAATTCTTTTTCCTTTTGTTCTGTTAATAAATTAATACTATTTGCAATTTCAAATTTTGGATAATTCTCTATAATTTGATTTATACGTGCATGAACATATTGTGCATAATAAACAGGATTTTCGTTAGATTGTTGTTTAGCAAGTGCTAAATCAATATCAAGATGTGATTCAACTGATCTTGATACTAAAAAATAACGTAAAGCATCCTTTCCAATTAAATCTATCATATGTCTTAAAGTTATTGATGTTCCTGCTCTTTTTGACATTTTTTGTTCTTTGCCATTATCAATAACCTTTACCATTTGCATACATAAAATATCAAGTTTAGTGGCATCATTATTAAGCATATATAATCCTGCTTTAATTCGTGGAACATAGCCATAATGATCTGCTCCTCAAATATTAATTAACACATCACTACGTTGAAATTTAATATGATGATAAGCTAAGTCAGGAAGCATATATGTATAAGTTTTGTCTTTCTTAACAATTACACGATCTTTATCATCTTCAAATAAAGTAGTTTTTAAAAAAATAGCACCATCAAGTTGATAAGTATTGCCTTGCATTTCAAATTGTTTGATTAAATTAGAAATAATATTTTCTTTATATAAAAATGATTCAGAAAATCAAATATTAATTTTAACTTTAAATTTTTTTAAATCTTTTTTAATTTCTGAAAGCATATAATTAATACCAAATTCTTTAAAAATTAAAGAAGAGGTTTCATCAAAAGGTTTATTTGCAAATTTATTACCATTTAATTTCAAAAATGATTGTGCAGCAGTTAAAATTTCAGAACCACGATAACTTTCTTTTGGTAATTCAACAGCATTACCACAAAGATTTTGATAATTTATGAAAATTGAATTGGCCAAAACATTAATTTGATTACCAGCATCATTAATATAGTATTCTCTAACTATATTATATCCTCTATGTTCTAATATATTAGCTAAACTATCACCAATAGCCGCATTTCTTGCATGTCCTAAATGTAAAAGTCCGGTTGGATTGGCACTAATAAATTCAATATTATAAGTAATATTTTTTTTATTAGATTGACCATATAATGATTTCTCATTAATAATTTTCATTAATAACAAACTAAATACTTCAACATTAATATTAATATTAATAAAACCAGGAGTAATATAATCAATTTTTTTAATTAATGGGTGTTTCTGATGAATATTTTTAACTATAATTTCAGCAATGTCTAATGGTTTTTGCTTATAATTTTTTGCTAATATCATTGCTATTGATGTAGAATAATCACCTAAGTCATTATTTTTATTAATTTCAATAACAACTTGATTCAATTCTATTTCATAATTTGCAAATGCTACTGCATCAAGAATAATAGTAGTGAGTTCATTAATAACATAACTGTCCACAGTTCAGACCCCTTTCAATATCTAAAATATTATACTCATAAATTTAATTTATATCATATACAAAAATAAAAATAAATACTTTTTTATAAAAGTTGCTCAATTGTATCATTAACATACTGTATAAATCCAATTCTGATTAAAAATTCCAAAATAGCAACATCATTGTAATTTAAATCAATTAATTCTTGATAGTTACCAAAAATTTGATTATCCAGTACATTTCTTAATTTATCATTAATTTTTTTTGGATCATCTTCGATCTTAATTCCTGAAACTTTAACTAATTCTAAATCAATTTTTTTTTGCATTTTAACTTTAGTATTATCATCTTTATATAATTCTATTAATTTTAAATATAATTCTTGTAATAAACTTAAAGCCTTGACAAAATTACTTAGCAATTCTTGTTCATTAATTATATACGAATTTAAATTATGAAAATAATTATGATTTATCTCAGCTTCATATCTTGCTGCTTGACCACCAGGATTAATTTGTTCAAAATAACGCAAACGTTCTCTTAAATTTAATAATATTTTACTCATTTCCTCACTTTCAACCCTTGTAGTACTAATTAATTTAATCAATCGTATTAAATTATGAAAATTAAATTTTTTCTTACTAGCTGAAGGTTCAACTTGAATATATTTTCTTAAACAATGCTTTAGTTTTAATTCTAACGATTGATATACTGAAAAAAGAGTAATATGAAAATTATCATATCCAATCCCTTTTTTAATATTTAAAATAGCGTTAACTGCATACATATTAGCGCGATCATTATCATTACCCAAAACATTAGTTAAATGCAAAGTTCTTGGAAACTTATTAATCATTGTAAGTAATGTTTCTTTAAATTTAATTTTTAACGTATTATCTTTAAATTTAATTTGATTTATTTTAACTGATTTTAAATCATTATATTCATTACCTATTATAAGGTAGGCAAAAATAGAAAAATAAACTATTACTTTTTCTTTAAAATTTATTCAAGTAAAATTTAAAGTTTTAATAGCATTTTCAATTTTTTCTTTATTAATTAATACGCCCAATATCACTATTACTTCTTGCGTTGCTAAGTGATACTCATGTGAATTTAAGTAAAAATCTCCTGGCGTTAAATCTAAAATATTTGGATACTCAAAAACTTTATTAATTGATTTTAAAATTTTCATAATTACCTCATTTTATAACAGTTTTAAATTTCTATTTCTTTTTTAAAAAATAAATTGTATTTGGTGCTTTAATTGGATCTTGCAAAATTTGTGAGATTTTTTCTAAAGTAATATACTCTTCGTTTTTTGTTTTAATAATAATTGGATCTTTTTTAAAATAATAAAGTACATTTTTTAAATCTTGTTTAACCCCAATAACATTAGTGTTATTTTGACTTGTTAATAACAACAATTCATTTTCTCAGTTAAAACAAAATAAAATTACTTTTGATATTTTTACTAACTCATTATCTTTTTCAAAATTAATAATATCTTGCATTAACTTAATTAAAGTAGCATCTGTTCAATTTAAATATGTTTGTATTTCAACGCTTTTTCCCTCAAAAATAGCAATAAAATCATGAATATTGATTTTAAATGAATAAGTTTTATCAAAATATAATTCAGTTATTCTTGAAAATAATTTTTGTAAATTTAGATCAAAAAGAATTCCACTTTTATGATAATAAACTTGAGAATACATATGGAACCTTGTGATTAAATAATTTTCAATAGCAGAAATTGCCTTGTATGAAAAAACTAAACCCTCTTTAATATCAATTATCATATTTGTAATAATTCAATCAATATCAATACTTCCATAACCAACTCCTGTAAAATATCCATCACGCATTAAATAATCAATACGATCACAATCTAATTGCGATGATACCAATTGAATTTGATATTTAGGATAATTTTTATAATCCTTCTTAAGGATACCAATAATAGCATTAATATTAATATTAAATTGTTTTAAAATCATGTTAATTTCAGTACTATTATCATTAATAATAGCACAAGTATAATCTTCATGAGTAAAATTTTCTTTTTTATTAACATTAAGGTTTATGATTTTTTCAAAAGTGTGTGAAAAAGGACCATGTCCTAAATCATGTAATAAACCAGCAATTTTAATGTTTATTTTTTCCTCTTTAGTTAATAAAGAAGAACCTTCAACTTCACTAAGAACACGATTTAATATATGATAAACACCTATACTATGAACATATCTAGTATGAGTTGCATTAGGAAAAGCAATTTGGACACCACCAAGTTGATTAATTCATCTTAATCTTTGAAATTCTTTACAAGATATTAACGCCTGAATAACGGGTTCGCTGATATTAATATTTTTGTGTATAGCGTCACGAATAAAAGTTACTTTATAATTATTGCTTGACATAAATTTTAACCTCTCATTAATATCTTATAAATTTTAGGTATTATTAATTTTTTATTTTAATAGTAACATAATATAAAATTTTTCTTCTATTTTAATAATTATTTTGAGTGAAAAGAACAATTTTATAATTTTTATTTATAACAAAAGTAAATATTATATTTTCTATATAAGTAATAATAATTATTTTTCTTTAATATTTAAAATTTAATTTCACATTATTAATAATGGTAGCATAACCTAATAGTTTAATGGTGCTAACTAAATCAGGTCCATGCATTTGTCCTGTCGTAATAATTCTAATTGGCATAAATAATAATTTGCCGTTAACATTAGTTTCTTTTTTAACTTCATTAATAATGTTTTTAATATTATCACTAGTTCAATTTTTACAATCAATAATCTTTTTAATAAATGTTATACAAACTAAGTTACATTCATTATCATTCAAAAAAGTCTTTGCTTCTATATCTACCTTAAAATTATTTTTAAAAAATAAACTTACCAATTCATTAATTTGACTACCATATTCTAACTGTGATTGATAAATTAATAATACTTCTTTTCATCATTCAATAGTTTTGCTATTTCAATTATATTTTTCTTTAATAAAAGGTGTTACTAAAGCTAAGTATTGTTCAACATTTAATCTTTTAATATAATAATTATTCATTCACACTAATTTTTCTGGATCAAACATGCTTGGTGCTTTACTTAAATATTTTGGGGTAAATAATTTAATTAATTGTTCTTTAGTATAAATTTCTTTTTCTTCATGCGAACTTCATCCTAATAAAGCAATAAAATTAAAAATTGCTTCTGGTAAATATCCTTCTTTACGATATTGATGAATAAATTGGATAATGCTACCATCACGTTTTGATAATTTTTTACGTTTATTATTAACAATTAATGTTAAGTGGGCAAAAATTGGCATTTTCCAATTAAAATAGTCATAAATAACTAATTGTTTTGGTGTATTTGACAAATGTTCTTCACCACGAAAAACATGACTTATTTCCATTAAATGATCATCAATAACAACAGCGAAATTATAAGTGGCCACTCCATTTGATTTAATAATAATGTAATCTCCTAAGTCTACTGAATTAAATTCAACATTACCACGAACTAAATCTTTAATTTTATAACTTTTATTAGTGGGAATTTTAACTCTAATAGCATATGAAATTTTATTTTGTAAATTTTCTTCAATTACAGACTGCTCTAATTTTGAACATGTTCCATCATACTGGAAAGCTAAAATATTTTTATCTGCTTGTTTCTTACGCATTTCTTCTAGATATTGAGGTGTACAAAAACAATAATATGCTTTTTTTTCTTTTATTAGTATTAATGCATGTTGAATATATATATTTAAACGTTCAGTTTGTTTATAAGGACCATATTTACCTGGTAAATCAATAGTTTCATCAGGAATTATTCCCATTCAACGTAAATTATCTAATTGTGAACTAATTCCATCTTCAATATTGCGTTCTAAATCAGTATCTTCAATTCTAACTATAAAATCTCCTTTGTTATTTTTTGCAAATAAATAATTAAATAATGCTGTTCTAGCACCACCAATATGTAAATACCCAGTAGGACTAGGTGCATATCGTACACGAATTTTCATATTTTCACCATCTTTATTAAATTTAAGATTTTTTAATCTTACTAACTTTTTTTTCTACTTTATTAGTCTTTTTTTTAGAATTTAATTTTTTTTATTATTTTTAGAGGATTTCATTATTTTTTTACGATTAGTTTTAGATTGTAATTTTTCATTTACTTCTTCATCAAGAAAAATTGTAATAGTCTGTGTATCATTTGGATCAAATTCATTAGAACTTGGTAATGGTTGTTTTAATTCTGGTTCAAATTCAATTGCTTGTTCAATACGTTGACGATAAAAGTGATATGTTTGAACATTAATTAAATTTAATTTAAGTAATAAAATAACTGCTGCAACAAGTAATGCAAAATAAAAACCAAAAATTGATCAAACAATTGTTGAAGAAACTCAATTTCGATAATAAAAACTTGGTGTTTCAATTGTTCCACCCCTATTAGGTATTATTTGTGCACTATCATTACTTCATTCACAATAAAGCAATTGACCAGAAAAACTTATTAAAAATCCAACAACAAAAATTATAAAGTTTACAACTAAAAATACAAATTTAAAACGAGGAGATTTTTCAAGAAAAACTCTTGCCGTAAAAATACAACTTATCAACCCAAAACTACTTACAATCAAACCTATTACTGGTAAATAATAAACTGCAGTATAACTTGAAGGATTAAAACTTGGTGAAGGTTCTGCAATTTGAAAACCATAATAATATAAATCTTTTAAAACTGTATTTTTTGACAAAGCAATTAAAAAAAATAATTCATAAATAATAAATGTGCTTAATAATAAATAAAAACTAATAAACCACCAATTACGAATTCTCATAAATCTGTCCCCCTTATTTAATATTCAAAGTTTTTTTACTAAATCCCTTTTCTTGTTTTTTAATTTTTTTTAATTCTTGTTTTCTAATTCGTCTTTGGTTTTTTTCCATACTTCTAGTAGTATAAATTTCATAATCTGAGTTCATAAATGTAAACTTTCTACGCATAATTCAAAAAAATAGTTGTGTAATCAAAATTAAAAAAAGACTAAAAATAATAAATATTCTTGCAATAATTGGATTAATTCAATGATAATTTTCATTATATAATATTCCAGATTGTGAAATATAAGTTAATTGTACTTCTGAACTTAACATTACACTAAGAATTAATAATCAAAAAGCAGTATAAAACATTCTACTGCTATACTTTGAAGAGATAATACTTACTCTAGGAGCAAATATTAATAAAATCATACTTACAGTAATTGCAATTAAACAAACAATTGGTGCATAAAATAAATTCAAAATAGGATAATTAAAATCAGTAAGTACATTATATAATTTATATTTTGATACATTAATAGCAGCAAATAATGAAAAAATAAAAACTGATAAAAAAAGAACTATTGATATTGTCAAATAAACAAAATATGCATTTTTAGTTTTTTGTTCATATGGAATAAAACATGTTTCTTTGTTTTTAAGATTATCTAAATCTTTAATTTTCATTATTTTCACCTACTTTATTTTTCATTAGGTAATTCTTCAACTACTAAAATTAAAATAATCGCTGCTATTACTTCACATATTCATACAATTAATGAGATTAATGAAAAAAATAATAATACTGGTATTGATCAAAAAACTAGACTACCGCTTAACATTAATGTTGATAATATTAATGTTGAAATAGCAGTAATTCTAAATGAAGATTTCTTTTTAAGTTTCTTTGCTGGTATCATAAAACAAATAATACTGACTAAAATTGCAATTCCAACATATGATAATGATAAAGCTAATTGTAGTTTACTAAATTCAAACCCCATTTTTTGCCCAACAAATGCATTAACTATTAATAGTATTAAAAAAGCAATACTACCAATAATTTGCACAATTGGTGATCAAAAAAGTAAAGCTCTTGAAACTTTTATTTTATTAAGAACATCAAACTTTTTAGTTTTTTTATTTGGAACATAATTGTTTTCTTGAATGTCAGAATCAGGATTTTGTAAATTACTTTTTAACATAATAATTTTTTCCTTTCTTGCTAATATATTTTCAAATTAATTATAACAAAACTATAACCTTTTTATAATTAATATTATCTTAAAACTAAACATTAAAAAGGAAATGACAAATATCACCATCTTCAACTATATAATTTTTACCTTCAACTCTCATTTTTCCCTTTTCCTGAACATTTTTTTCACTACCCAATAATTCTATATCTTGATAATTATAAACTTTAAGTCTAATAAAACCTTTCATGAAATCTGTATGAATGATACCAGCACACTCTGGTGCTTTCATTCCTTTAATAAAAGTTCAAGCATGAACTTCTTTGGGTCCAACAGTAAAATAAGTACCTAAATTTAATAGTTTATAAGTTGCTAATACAATTTGATCAATTCCTGATTCAAAAATATTTAACTCTTTAAACATTTCTTTTTTTTCTTCTGCTTCTAATTCAGAAAGTTCACATTCTGTCTTAGCACAAACAACAATTACAGTAATATTTTTTTTGCTCATATATTGTTGTAATTGTTCAACATATTTATTAGTTTTAGTTATTAAATCTTTTTCATTAATATTAGCAATAACAATTATTGGTTTAGCAGTTAAAAAATTATAAGGTTTAATCATTAGTAATTCTTCTGAACTTAACTTTTGATTACGAATAGCAATACCATTGTTTAATTCATTATTAATTTTTTCTAATAAAGCTACCTCAGCAATACCTTGTTTATCTCTAGTTATTTGCGATTTTTTACGAACTTTTTCTTTTCGTTTACTTATTACTTCTTGATCAGCTAACATTAATTCCAATTCAATAATTTCAAAATCATTAATTGGATCAATTTTATTTTCAACATGAGTAACATTAATATCATCAAAACAACGAATAACTTCGCATATTGCATCAACCGTTCTAATATTGGCAAGAAATTGATTACCTAATCCTTCACCTTTACTAGCGCCTTTGACAAGTCCAGCAATATCATGTAATTCTAAAATTGTTGGTACAACTTTTTGTGGATTAAAAATTTTTATTAAATTTAAAATTCTTGAATCATTGACTGGAACGCTACCAATATTTGGTTTTATAGTAGCGAAAGGATAATTTTCAATTAATACTTGTGAATTGGTTATGGCTTTAAATAATGTTGATTTACCTACATTAGGTAAACCAACGATACCAGCAGTTAACATATAATATACACCTGTTTCTTTTACTTATATGATTACATCGTATCATATAAATTATAAAGAAAAATATAAAATTAATTATCAATTAAGAAAAATTTAATTTTGGAGTTGATTTGGATGGTAATGGTACAGTATTTACTAAATTATTAGATTCATTAATAGTATTACCAGCAAGTTCTTCATCATCGCTTTCATCATCAAAAGGATTTGTACTAACTGGTTTAGGAGTAATCTGACCAGAACAAATGCCACTATCACTAGATGCTGTTCTAGTAAGACAATGATTAAATTCTTGACGAGATGATTCAGTACTGCTTTCTAAATCACTATACTGTGGAAAACTATAACTATTAAGTTCTCTTAATATTTTATCGATATCAATAATAGAATAATCATTTTCTTCAAATTCATAAGAAAGTGAACTTATCGCACTATCAGTACTATTTGAACGTGATAATTTAGGTTTTTTTTCAATTATTCATTCATCTCAAGGCTCAGATGTTGGTAATAGTTCTGGTATACTTTGTCTTTGATAAGGTACGCTTATTTTATCTATTGATGTTTTATTTTCATTTAAATTTGCAATTAAAGTTCCAAAATTTTTTATATTATTTTCTTTAATCACTTTGATATTTCTTTTTGTTTTTTTTCATGTTCACGATAATTTATTTATTATTTTTTGTCATCAACTAAGTTTTTTAAATTTTGTTTTTGATATTTCTACTAAAGATTTTTGACAGTGTTCAATATCAATAGTTTTAATATTGTAAAGTTTACTTAAAAATATTGTTTTATAATCATCAAAATCATCATAACCAGTATATATTTTTAAATTGTTTTTAATAATATTATAGTTTTTATCTCAACATAAATATTTTTCAATACTTCAAGGTGCAACTTCATTCGCTTTCTCATAATATCTGATAAAAGTTAGATAGTCATTATAAAATCATGAATTTGCTATTTTTTGGTTACTTAATTCAGAAATTTTATTTTTAATAAAACTGATTTTTTTAACAAGTTGTTCGATATCTAACTTTAATTGTGCTAATATCTTTTGATTTTGTAGTTGAACATTTACAATTGTATGATTAGTTAACGTTTCTCATTCCTGTTTCTTAATTTGTAAAAGTTCAATAATGCTATCATGTAACTTAGTTAAATCATTAACTGCCGTTCTTATTTTACTATCAACTATTAAAACTGATTTTCTTATGGCGGCAACTTTTTCTTTTATTTCTAGTAGCCTGTTTTTTGCAATTAAACTATCTCTAAGAATTTTAAAATTAATGGCAGATGTTTCAGTTTTATAAGTACCTAAAAAATATTTTTTATTATAATAAAAAATATCAAATGTTACATTGGTGTTGTTTTTATTTTGATTTAAATTTTTAATATTTTCTTTACTGTTTTCACTAAAGACAAAATTTAAATTACCATTAGTAAGATTTTCTTTTAATTCTTGACTAATTTTTAAATTTTTTTCATATTGCATTTGACCTTTTTCAATTAATTGTTTATATTCTTCTATTTCTTGTTCAATAGTTACTAATAATTTTTCTTTAATTTTTTGCAAATTAATTTCTCATTCTCAATTATTGAAAAAATTTTGATTATTAACTTTAACAAAACTTAAAACTGAATTACTAATTTTTTTAAGTTTGTTCGATAACAATTCTACATGTTCTACTAATTCTTTATCTTTTCAAATTATATAATCATTTATTAACGATTGTAACTTCAAAATTTCTTGTCAATTTGGAAATGTAACTTCTTCTTTATTTAAAGTAAAATTGAATGTCCCACAATTATTAATCGTAATGTCTCTTATTTTATATTCTAATTGTTTTTTTGAATTTAAATATTGAATAATAACAGTAAAATCATCTTTATTTTTTGTTAAAACTTTAAATGAAACTGCTTGTTTTTCATTAATACCAGTAATATCGATTATACTATTAATTGAAATAATATCATCAACTTTTCAATTACCAGTTGCCAATCTTTGTTGATTTAATTTTTGTTTAATTCTTTGTCTTGAGACTTTGAATGTATCAGATAATTCTTCTTGAAAACCTTGTACTAATTGCTGATTTATTTTTAATACACTACTTATCTTAGTAAATTTTTCTTCTGCTTTGTCTTTATAATTTTTAATAACATTATTTTTTAATATTTGATTTTCTGATAAAAAATGTTCTTCTAACGCAAACTTAAGCCAAATTTCTTGCTTCTGATTAGGAAAATAAACATTCATTAACTCATTAACTAACTTAGTAAAATCTTTTTGTGATTCTCAAAATTTAATAGATATTTCTTCTAACTGTTGTTGATATTTTCTAATTTCTTCATTGTTTTTAGAGTTTAATATTTTTAATTTGATATCTTTAATATTGTTTATGGTTTCAGAAAAAATTCCTTCATAATTTGCATATGATAATAACGAAAAATAAGATTTTCCCATCCTTTTTGATGTATAAATAGGACTTGTCTTTGCTAAAAGTTTATTTTTTTCTATTTCTTTAAGTTCTTCTAAAAATTGTAATAAACTTCCAATAACAGCTTCTGGTTTATGTTGAAGTTCAAGAGGTAAATTTTTATGAATTTCAACAAATTCAAGAAAATTTTCATTAAATAAATTATCAATTTTATAATCAAAATCAGTAGCTAATAAATTATTATTTTTAGTGCTTCTAATAATATATCCTTTAACAGCTTCTCTATTATATAAAGATAAATTATGCACCTCATTAAAAACATTACTTATTATTAAATATTCTTTACTTTTTGTCAATAACCTTTTCTGTAAATAACTTAGCATTTGAACATTATTAACCAATTTTATCCTTGTTAGCAAATAATTTAATCGTTCTTGTTTAATCTTTTCATTTTTATGTAAAATTTTTTGCATTTCTGCAATTGCATTTTTTAATTTATTTTCTGTTTTTAAAAAAGCATTTTTTTTTCTACATTTTTTTTGTAAATTGACTAGATCAGCAACCGCTTTGTTATCTTCAGCAATTAAATTAACAAAACTTACAATTTCTTGATCTAATTTTGCAATTTCTTGATCTAACATCTTAAAACCATTTGTTGTTTTTTCTGATTCTAAATTTAACAGTTTTAAAATAAAATGCATTGAAAATACACCATCATAAATGTTTACTAATAATTCTAACTTTGTTATTCATTTCGTTTCAATTTGGAATGTAGCAGAAGTAAAAGATTTACTTCAATTATTATCATCAATTTTATACATAAAATTTAATTTTATGTCAAAAATATTTGTTTGGTCACCAATTTTAACATCTTCTAATTTAATTTTAAATTTTGCTAACTCTTCTTTAGTAAAAATTGAGCCAGTTTTATTATTTAAATTATTTAATAATTCTGTTTGGGAAATTAATGAGGTGATATCATCAACATTAATATTTGTCTCTTGCGAATAAGCAGAAACGTTTATTACTTCATGCAATTGATTAATTTTTTGTATAAATAACTTTAATTTTCCTACCATTGTTAATAATTTAACAGAACTCGCTGTTGAAGAAACGCCAATTTTTTCTGCTGCTTGTTTAATAAGAGAAACATTTTCGGTCATTGGTAATGTTCCTCTATTATGTTCTAATAAAATATTGGAAACTTTCTTTTTTAAAGAAAACAAATTTAAATCTTCAAAATTGTAAGTGGTTTCATTAGACACATAAAAATTACTTCTTTGAAAACAAACAGTATCATGAAAAGTATCATTATATTTTCTTAACTGACCTTTAGCATTTAATAAATAAATTTCTTCTACATCTAGAAAACGAGAAATGACTCTTCCAAATCTAGTTTCACTTTTTCAATCGATAAAATTGTTAGTCCGTTGTGATTTATCATCAACATAACTATATTTAGTATCCAATTCTGCGGCAGTAAAAGCAGGAATTAATACTTTTTCTCCTTCCAATGTTTCACCAAATACGACAAATCTTGTACCTTGCGAAGCATTCTCTGTCTTAAAAATTAATGTTTTATTATTATTAAAAAAAATTTTTAATTGTTGACCTTTTGTTATGTTGTTAAAATTAAATGTGTTTGGCATTATTTTCCTCCCTATTTTTTGTTTTTTATTAAATTTAATATTAATATAATAATTTCATTATTGTTATTTCAAATATTTAAAACAAAAAATACCAACTTGATTTGAAAATCAAGTAATAGGGGCTTTGCCCCTCGTTGCTTCGCAACTCACCCCAGCGGGGTTAAACCCCGCGGCCAACCAACCAAGGTTCTGGTTGGCACCGACCAATAATATGGGTTTATTCTAATTTACAAAATTAAAGAATTACAATTCCTTTCATTTTTATAAATAAATCTTAAACTATTAATATTTTCTATATCTTTTTCTAATAATTCTGTTGTTTCAGTTGTCTCATTAATATCTATTTTTAACAATAATTTATTATAACTTTCTTTAATTTCTTTAATTTCTTCTTCTAACTTTTCTAAACGTTTTATTAATAATTCCTGCTTATCATCTTTATTATCATTAAATAAAGATTTTTTTATATTATTTCAAATACAATTCATAGCACCAACTTGAATAAAATTCATTCAAAATATACCAACAATAGAAATACTTATAACACTAGGAGTTAAAGAATATTCAAAAATTTGTTTTTTTCATCAATTAAAATCAAAAAAAAGAATTTCTTTTCCGCTGTTAATTTTAGTTGCTAAAACATTCCAAATATTATTTGATTGTAAAGTAACCATACCAACTAAACTTCATATTGTTAATTTTATTTTTTTAATATTTTTTAATTTATATAATTTTTCTAATAAAAATTTCATTTTTTTCTCCTTATGTAAATCAAAAACCCATTTACTTTAAAAAATAAAGTAATGGGTTAAAACTTATATTTATATTAATTTTGTTTAATTTTATATATTTATTTTACTACTTTTTTCTTAGAATGTTTATTTTTATAATTACAAGCACGACATAGAGTATTTTCAGTTTCTTTCTTGTCAGGTTGTAATATATTATCCAACTTATCTAATCCTACTGCTCTAATATCATTAACAGTAAAATCTAATGCTTGTGACTGTTCATAGTCTTTAACACTACTTAATTCACTTTTCAATGAATGAATATAATTTAAAGCACGACTATTATATCTTTGTAAATAAGACCTAGGAAATCATAAACTAAAAGTCATAGTTTCACCACTATAACTTGGAGGAAAACCACCACGCTTAATTATTTTCTTAGTCTGTCTTTTAGATAAAACAATTTTATTATAATCATCAACATTAGTATAAATATTAAGTTTAAACTTAACTAAAAATAATAAAATACGCATTCTTTTAACTTGAACAATATACTCTACTTTTTCACGTGCTTGTTTTGGTATTCTATCGGGGTGTTGTTCAATCATATACATAATTCCATTAAAATTATGACCTATCAATTTACAAAACATTCCTAAACTTTCTTGTGTTTCTTTAAATTCGGATGACAAATCATTAGAATTAATTTTTAAACCTAATTCATCAAAAACAAGCATATCATTTTCTTTGAAAGCATAATTACTATTTAATTGATTAAACTTAAAAACATCATCATAACTACAACGATAACTAAATTCATTACGAACTTTTATAGGAATAGGGCTTACTACTCTACCTTTATGTCTTTGTGCTAAACAACAAATAAGAGCAGATTTACCAGTACGTGGTGGTGCTGAAATAATATAACTACCTACACGTTGTAATATCTTTATATTTTTTCTAGTTATTAAAAATGGATATAGTATTATTAATAATAAAATTCCTAAAAGGAAATAACCATATCAAGGCATTATTTCAACTCCTAACCAACTAAAAAGCCTACTGCTTTTAAAAATACTCATAAAGTTAAAACTTGTTCTAAACCACTAGTAAAATCAACATTTAAAACAGAACTAATAGTATCATCAAAAATACGTCTCAATAATCCATCAAGTTTAGTAAAAAACTCTCTTAATGGTTCAACCGGTAAAACCTTACCAACAACACCATAAAGTACTCATCTAAAAGCATTACGTAAATGACCAAAAACATCGTATCAACTAACTCGTTCATACTCAGGGTTAAAAGGACTATTTGGTGGGACTGGTGTTACTTTCTCACTTGAAAAAATATTAATTTGACCAAAATTTAACTGTGGTGAAAAAGTTGGTCTAGTTGATTCACCATGAACATCAAAAAATACTGTTAAATGTCTTAAATTTGGAACACGAATAGGCATAGTAACAAAATTATATAAATCTTGTTGATAAATATCATTATCAACCTTACCTTTAAAAAAATATTTTGTATCACCAACATTATCTAAAAAACTAAAAACAAAATTAGCAGTAAAAGTTTTAAAATATTCATATTCAAAATAAAACATAAAACCTTGAATATAAAAACTTAAAGGTTTATCAATTTCAAAATTTAACTGTGTTTGAAAATTTATAATACTTTTACCAGTATTAACAAAATTTAAATTATTAGTATTATTCTTTGCAACATAATTATGATTAAACATAATACGTGAAAATTCATCTAATTGTTTTCTATTAAAAGTATAAACACCAGTTCCCATATCTATCATTTGTGATGGAACACCAACTGTATCACTATAATAATAACATGTATATAAACCTTCATTATTACCTATAAATTCACCACTAACTAATTTTAAATCTGGTTGGTCAACATCAAAATAAGCAGAATTTCATGGAATTGTTGCTCAATCATCAAAATCATGATATTTAACATGTTTAACCATTTCTTTTGTAATATCATAATTAACAACATTAGGGTCATTTGAAGCAATTAAACTAGTCGGTGCTTGAACAGAAGTATTTACAACAAAAAATAATTTAGCAAATTTAAATCACATAATTATTTACCAAATAAACATTTTAAAATTCACCATGAACCATAAAACAAAACAAATCCAATAAAAAACTGAGTTCCATAAACTACTAAATTTCATAAAATAGTAGTAAAATCATCAACTGGATTACCTATAAACATAGTTCAATAATCAACTATACATTGATGTATTTTATTGTAAATTTCTAAAACACTCATACTTAACACCTACCCAAACAATGACCTAAAAACAAATTTAATAACACGATAAATAAAATTAAAAAATACACCTAATACCAATCAAAAAGTCAAATTAAACAAAATGTAAACTGCATCAGTAATATTAGTTTGATTTAAAAATATACCAATATCATTACTAGAAAATATAAAAATAAAATGCAATATACTAAAAACAAAATTAGACATAATTAATTACCTACATTTATTCCACTAACATCTTGTGTTTGCTTATGACCCTTAGCAAGTGCTTTACCAACTGAAACAGAAGACTTAGCAATTTTCTTAACACCATAACCTAAACCTAATGTTGGTAACATTAATTCGGGTAAAATAACCCTAAATGCAAATCTAAGCAAAATCAAAAATATCATTAATGTACCTAAATTAAAACCTAAATCACCAAGTGGAAAACTAAAAAATTTCATAAAAATTGAAGCAAATAATTGCATAACCGTTGTAATAAAAGGTATAAACATAATTTCACATCCTAATGTCTTGTAAATCTAAATAATCCTAAAATTAAATAAAATACAAAACTAACATTTATTAAAGCAAGAATAGGCAAAGGTAAAGTGTATAAACTATCATAAAAGAACGACTTAATAAAAAGTGTCACAGTATGTAATCCAGCAAATGAACTTAAATACTGCATATAAATAGTTTGTACCAAAGTATTAACAACTGGTAAAAGTCTACCCAATAAAGGTAAAACAAAAACCAAACTAAAAAATAACTTTACCATTTGCTTACTCCTTTCTAATTATTAATGAGTTCCATGGATAATATGACCAACAAACTGCTTAATAAATACAAGAACCATAAATACAATTGAAATTAACACTGGTCAATTTGTAAGTGTCCCACCATCGCCAGTTGTAAATACTCAACCAAAAATATAAGTAAAAGCATTTAATAATTGTTGTCCTACACCACCAATCATATTTAATAATGCTGATAATCCAGCGGGCATATTAATCACCCCCTTTCTCTAATTCTTTTTGTTGTTTTTCCATTTCTAATTTACGTTTCTTCTTTTCAAAATCTTTACGACAAAAAATACAATCAGGCTCACTATCATTCTCCTTTATATGTTTTTTATGTTTGAATTTCTGTATACCCTCATGTATTCAATTACGACAAAATCAAAGTATAAGACAAAACCCACCAATATATAAAGCATATTTTATAATCTCCTTAAAATCCATTTTAAACACCACCTAACGTATAAGCATAAGAATAATCCCAATTTAAACTTGCTCTATCTAAATTAATCTCAGACATACTATCATCATTTAAATCAATATCAATCATGCTGTCATTTGTACTTTGATAATCACTAACACTAACATTAATTAATCTTGCTCTTTCATCTGTAAATACTTCTTGTAATTCTGTATTATTATGTGTATTTCCTAACGGTAACAATAAAGTATTTATAATCTCACTTGCTCCGGCAATAATAGTAGGAATAGCAAAATAATTACTAAAATCATTATTAATACCCATTGCTACACCACTACTAATCAAACAACCACCAGTTCCCATATTTGCTATTTTACGTATAGTTTCAAACCTATTAGGTATTAACTCAGTTAAACCACTAATAAGATTTGCTATACCAAAACCATTTAAAGATATATAAGTATCTCAATCTACAAAAGGTACATCAATTATTGGTTTAACAGTTGTAAAGGGTAAATAAGTTGGTCTTGGGGGTTCAGTAGGGCAAGGTGGTCAAAAACAAGATTCATCTCTTAATAAAAAAACTGACTTATCTACATACTGAACAAACTTAGCATAATTAACTAAACCAATTGTTCCTAATCCTAAAAATATCTTTTTATAACTATTAATAACTTTATTTCTAGTAGTTGGTCTTTGAATAATATTTCATATATCAATTCCTAACTTTTTACTAAATAATAAAGAATTAATAGAACCTAATACTGGGTCTTTTAAATATTGACCATAATAAGCACTAATTCCAATCATTGCACTTAATGGGCTTATTCCAGTTCTTAAAATTTTAGTTAAAGTATAATTACTAGTTTGTTCAAATTCATTAATAGGCATAAATAAAACTCCTTATTTTATAAAATATAAGGAGCTTATATATGAATTATAATCTAATCCATTAGGGGCTTAAAATGAAAAATATATAATCCATATATAAGCCCCTTATTAAATTCTTAGTTTATACATTATTATTTTCATTCAGTAATATCTACAATAGTACCGGATAAATCCAAAACTAAATTATAATAATTACCGACTTTTAAATTTAATTTATGTAAATATTTTGAAAAGTCATTAACAACTGTTGGATTATACCATTTATCCCTTACTTTACCAGTAGGAATATTCGTTTGTTTATTAATTTCCAAAAAGGTTAAAACATCAAAATTTAAAAATTTACCTTGATTATTTTTATCGGGTATCATCTTATCTTTTTCAATATTAACTAATTGAGTTTTAAACATAAAAATTGCTAATCCTTTCTATAAATTTTAATAAAAAAAATAATAGATTGAATTGGCAAACAATTAAGTAATTAAATTAAAAATATTATAAATACAAAATTAATTTAATAAATAAAAAGTTTTTAATATTAATATTTAACTATTCCTTGGCTGGAACTGTTACCAATTCAAATAAGTTAAATATCATTTAAAAACTAATCTAAAACAATATAAACTTATAATAATATATTACTAAATTTTATAAAAATATCAATAAATATACAAATAAAAAAAGTAAGCATTCTTTAATTCCAGCCAAGAAAAATAAAAAATACTTACTATAAATTAAGTATAGCAAAACAACAAAAAAATACAAATATAGTATATATATATTACTTGAAAAAATTTAAAATTAATGTAAAACACGATTTTTTAAAAATATTTTTTCAATTTTAGTTTTATCAAAAACTTTATAAAGAAAATCTAAAACTTCATTTTTATTAAATTTAATTTTTAATCAATACCTAAATCGCAAACTTTCTAAACTAACATAATATTGAAAATGTTTAAAATAATCACTAACAGCAACATAATCATAACTTCCACCAATTAAATGAGTAACACCTTGTTCATTCGGTTTAGTTTTAAATAAATAAAATTCTTTTGCTTTTTCACATGCTTGTACTAATTCTTGTAAACTTAAAGTTTTAGTACCACGAACTACAAGCGGATTTTTACAATTTCTACTAAAAGAATATGCTTGAATACCAACATCTTTTTGATTTAAAGATTTAATATTTTCTTGTACTTTTGTTACATATTTACTTAAATACTTAACTACAAATTCATTTGTTCCTTTATGTACAACTTTTAAATCAATACCTTTATTATTACCAACGTGTGGTCATCATTTAGTTATCATACTATAAGGTATTTTACGATTAAATAATATATGAAAATGAACTGCACCACGTTTTTGATATTCATAAACATAAAAATATCTTAATTCACCTAAATGTTTAGAACGTTTAGGGTCATTTCATCAACGCTTTAAACGTTTAAAGAATAATTGTAAATCATGTTTTGCTTTTTTAATATCAGTTTCATTTTTATGATAAGTTAAAGTTAAAAAACTTAAAATTCTTGCATTATAAAAATTATGTAATGCTTTTTGAACTAATTTGCATTTAGTACGAACATTATTATTTCTTAACTTAGTAATATTACCAATATTTTTTACACCTAATTTATTTCTTTCATTTTTCAAAATATCAATAGGCAAAACAACATTTTTAACATAACAAGCATAAAAAATCTTTTTAACATAAAAATTATATGAAATATCCATTTATAAACATTCCTTGGCTGAAATTTCTATAAAAATAAAATTTGAATGATTTATAAATAAATATAAATCTTTATATATCTTATCATAGAAAATAAAAAAAGTATCAAACTTTACACTTGCGGTGAAAAATGATACTTAACCAAGGTGGTATGTTATAACTTTTTAAAATTAAATAATATTAAAAGAAATTAACTTTTAATATTTAGGATTATACATATTTTTAAAAAAAATACAATTAAAAACTATTTCAATATCTTTAATATTTAATTTAATTACTAATTTTAGTATAATTAATTTTTTTAATTTATTTATATTAATACTATTACAATTAAATAACAGTAAATGATCTCACTAATTCAGAAGTAAATAAACTATCATCTAAGCATATACCACTATCGATAATATCTTGTTTAGAAAATGCTTTTTGACTATTAGAAATAGATACAGTTTCTTCTTTATTTAAACTGCTATTTTCTGCAATCATTATTTTACTTTCATTTTTAATATCTTCTTCATCAGTATCTTCTCAGTTATCAACAGAAAAATAACGTGGAGGAAGTTCATCTAATATTTCATGTATCCTATTTAAATCTTCTACCTTTTTAAGTAACTTAGCAATTTCAATAAGTTTAGTAGTTTCATCATTTATATTCATTTTTTCATTAAACAAATCAGTTAAATCCAATACATTGTCTTCAGAAATTTGTTCTTTTTCTAATCAATTATTAATTTTTTGATTAAATAATTTAGTTAAAATTACTGCATCTTCCTCAGAAATATTAAACTTTTTTAATCAATCATTATTTTTTTCATTAAATAACTCGGTTAAAATTGCTACATCTTCTTCAAAAATATTTCTTTCTTTAAACAAATAATTAATCATTTTTACTCAATTAATTTCATCTTTATATTTTCTAAAAATAATACGTTTAAATAACGTATTCTTATCTTTTTCTGGCATATTTAATTTTCCTTTCAATGTTTTTTAAATAACATTATAACATCAAATATAATGATAAAAACTTTTACAATAGTATATAATTATAAATAAGTAAGGCTTAAAAATAAATATAACTTTTAGGAGGAAAATATGGAAAAGAAACTTTTAACTTATCCTCATGATATATCAAAAAAATTATTAATCATACTAGGTATAAGTAAAATTGCAATTGGTTTGTCTATCTTATTTGTTTTTATTACAAACTTAATTATCTATACTAATTCAGGATTAATATTTCCTTTTAGAGAAATAACATAAAATAAATTTACAAAATAAAAAATGAGTATAAATGCTTTAAAACATTTATACTCATTTTAAATTTATATTAATTTTAAAAATTCTAAAATTCGATTTAATTCTTTGTGATTACTATAATTGATGATTAGTTGTTTTTTATTGATTTTTACTTTAGTATCTAAAGTTCTTGATAAAGTATTTTCTAATGCTACTAAATGAAGATCTGACTTTTTATTAACATTTTGTTTTTGATTTAAACTTAATTGTTGCATCTTAATAACATCTTCAACCTTACGAACACTTCATTGTTCACTATATGCCCTTTTAGCAATAGTTACCATTAAATTAAGATTAGTACCTAAACTTAATAATGGTTTAACATGACCCATTGTTAATTCATTGCGTTGAAGCATTTGTAAAATCTCTACTGGCAATTGCAAAATTCGTAAAGTATTAGCAATGTGACTACGTGATTTATTAACTTTTTGTGAGAGTTGTTCTTGAGTTCATTTCATTTTACTAATTAAAGTTTGATATGCCTGTGCTTCTTCAAAAGCATTCAAATCAACACGTTGAATATTTTCAATCAAAGCAAATTCCATTAATTGTTGATCTGTTACTTCAATAGTTACTGCAGAGATCTCTGTTAAACCTGCTAATTTTGCAGCTTTAGTTCTACGTTCACCAGCAACTAATTGAAAAACACCATCTGTTATCGTTTTTTTAACAATAATTGGTTGAATTAAACCATGAATTTTAATTGAATCACTTAGTTCTTTAATTTCTTGTTCATTAAATACTACACGTGGTTGATATGGATTAGGAATAATTTTAGCAAGAGAAATAGTTTGTGAAAAAGTTTTAGCAATTTCTGGTGAACTTTCAATGTTAGTTATCAAATCATTTAAACCTTCACCAAAAATTGATGCTAAACCTTTAGCAGAAATACGATTTTTTTTATCATTAGACATTATTTAACACCTCGTTCACTAAACTTTGATAAGCAATAGCACCACTGCAACGTGGCCGATAACTAAAAATATTTTTACCATGACTTGGTGCTTCACTTAGGGTTACATTTCTTGGAATATAATTTTTATAAACTTTTTCTCTAAAATTTTTTTGAATTTCTTTGATAACTTCAACAGAAGAAGTTGTTCTAATATTAACCATAGTTAATAAAATGCCTTCAATTTCTAAATTGGGATTAAATAATTGTTGTACTAAACGAATAGTAGATAATAATTGTACCAAACCACCTAATGCATAAAACTCAGCTTGTAACGGAATAATAACTGAATTAGCTGAAGCTAAAGCATTACGATTAACTAATCCTAAACTAGGCGGACAGTCAATAATAATAAAATCATATACTTCCTTTACGGGTTCTAATTTTTCTAATAAAATATTTCTTTTATTACGAGATTGCTCTAATAAAAATATTTCGGCTCCCGCCAAAGAAATGGTCGATGGTAATAAATCTACTCCTTGACAAACTTCAGTTTTAATGACTTTTTCCAATGGAACATCATGTACTAAAACATCATATATATCTTGTTCAACTTTATCAGCAGCAAAACCCATTGAAATAGTAGCACTACCTTGTGGATCCAAATCAATAAGTAACACTTTTTTATTTTTTATACCTAAACCTGCAGCAAGATTAGTAGCAGTAGTTGTTTTTCCAACTCCACCTTTTTGATTAGCAATTGCAATAATTTTGCCCATAATAATTACCTTTCTAAATTAATAGACTAATATTTTATCCTACTAATTAAGTTTAACACTAATTTTAATTAATATTATTTACAAAGGTTTACTTTTAATTTGTTGATAAGGTCTTGGATATTTTAAAGCACATAATTTATATTTTTGAAAATGAAGGATTGTTCTTTGACCATAGTTGTTTGGTAATTGAACAGTAAATTGATTAATTAACCTTGCACCCATTGTGTTAATACTATTTTGTGCCAACGCAAGTTCTTCTTCAACTTTAAGACCCTTATAGGCAATAAATAATCCTTCAACTTTTACTAATCCTAAACATAATTCACTTAAAATATTTAGCGGTGCTAATGCTCTTGCTGTTACAATATCAAATGTTTCACGATATTGATGAGCAAATGCTTCTGCTCTTTGATTAATTATATAAACGTTTTCTAAGTTTAATTCAGTAATTACTGTTTTTAGAAATTGACATTTCTTTGTATTTGATTCAATAATGGTTAATTGTAATTTGGGAAAACAAATTTTTAAAATTATTCCTGGTATACCAGCACCACTACCAACATCACAAATATTTTGATCATCCAAAGTGATGTTATTACTAATTAAAAGAGCATCATAGAAATGTTTATAATAAACTTCTACTTCTTCAATAATTGTTGTTAAGTTATATTTTTTATTTTCAGCAATTAAAATTTTATAATACCGACTTAATTGTTGTTCCATTATTGGTGTTAAAGTTAAATTAGTTAAACCTATAGTTCAATCTTTATTCATTGCTTACTCCTAAATCAATCTTTTAATAAAATACTTTATTTAAAGTAGACTATAAATATAATGCTTTAAATAATTAAATATAATTTAATTATAATTTTATATTTAATTATAATGTTTTTTTAGTATATGCTTGAAATTTTATCACATAACTACTATCCTTCAAAATTTAATGTTATTTTTAATTAATTATTAATTAAATAATTTAAAATGCTTAAAATATCATTTTCGTTGTATTTTCTTTAAACTCAAATATAATTAACACATATAATAATAATTATTAAACAAATTATAAAAGTTTTTTAACTCATTGCTTAATTTAAAGTAAATGAGTTTTTATGTTTTAATTGATACCATTGAAAGGAAAAATAAAAAAATGAAAATTTTACTTAATTTTTCAAACGAACTAACAAAATCTATTAATAATAGTTCATTAAACACCATTATAGAAATTAATAATTGAACAAATCCTATCCAAGAACATAAAAACAAACTTGAAGAAATATATCAAAATTTTCTAAAATCACAAGAATTATCAAAGGTTTTATTTAATAAATCAATAAATACATATAAACCACATTTCATAAATAAAATGAAAAGAGAAGTACTATTTATTAAAATAAATGAAGAAAAAAAAGATATAAATCTACAAAATATAAATAAATTAACTACACATGAAATTCAAATACTCACAAAAAAAGAAGTACAGAGATTGACAACTGAAGAAATAGTAATTTTAACACCAAGACAAATACAAGCATTTACAGAATGACAAATTACTTGATTCACCATTGAACAAATCCAAATATTGACAAAATTACAAATTCAATCATTGACAAAAAAACAAGTACCCGCATTCACAATAGAACAAATAGAAATATTTACAAAAGAACAAATACAAGCACTCACAAGCGAACAAATACCCGCATTCACAACACATCAAATTAAAGCAATGACTGAATGACAAATTAGTTTATTTACAAAAAAACAAATACCCTGATTTACAGCAGAACAAATAGCAGCATTTCTATCTGAACAAATAGCAACATTCACAATCGAACAAATACAAGCACTTACTACAGAACAAATACCCGCATTCACAAGCCAACAAATACCATATTTCACAACAAAACAAATCTCAGCACTAATTATTTCAAAAAAAATATATGCACTTACAATTGAACAAATACAAGCACTCACAATCAAGCAAATACCACACTTCACAAACTGACAAATTACTTGTTTTACATTTGAACAAATACCATATTTGACAAAAATACAAATACCCGCATTCACAATAGAACAAATACCCGCACTAACAGAAAAACAAATACAAGCACTCACAGAAAATCAAATGAAAGCATTCACAAAAATACAAATACCCGCACTCACAATTGAACAAATACCACATTTTACAACAAAACAAATATCTGCCTTCATAATTGATCAAATACAAGAATTTACGGCTTCACAAATAGTAGCACTCACAATTGAACAAATACAAGAATTCACAGAAGCACAAATACCACACTTCACAAAAGAACAAATTAGTTATTTTAGAAAAAAACAAATAGCAGCATTTACAGAAATACAAATAAAAGCATTAACCAAAAAATAAATACCAGCACTCACAAGCGAACAAATACCAGCATTTATACAACAACAAATTAAAGCATTGAGAGAAGATCAAATACAAGAATTTGCAGAAGCACAAATACCACACTTCACAAAAGAACAAATTAGTTATTTTAGAAAAAAACAAATAGCAGCATTTACAGAAATACAAATAAAAGCATTAACCAAAAAACAAATACCAGCACTCACAAGCGAACAAATACCAGCAATACCACCAATTCAAATTTCATGATTTCATGATGATCAAATCCAAGCACTCACAATTGAACAAATACAATCATTTGCACCAGAACAAATATCAAAATTTACAATAGAACAAATACAAGCACAAGCAATTCAAGGAAAGTTAACAAAATTTAAAAAAGAAGAATTTACTTTTTCTGATATTGATGGTTTGGTTAAAATTATTATAACAGGTGGACGTAAACTAGTTTCAATTAATATTGAAGGATTATTAAAAGAAGCAGAGAATGATTATTCAAGTATTAATGATATGTTACAAACAGAACTAAATAAAGCATTAACAGAAAAACAAATACCCGCATTTACAGTCTCACAAATACAATCTTTCACAACACAACAAATCCAATGATTTACAAATTCACAAATTTATTATTTAAAAATGGGCGGTTGTCAAAGTTACGAAATAATTAATTATCATATTAGTAACTTATTTCCGAAATTACCATTTAAAAATGATGATAGACAAATTAAATTCTCTTTTACCCTTAAATTTATATTCGACGTATTTTAAAAAATATAGATTTTATAAGATAAAATAAAAATTATTAACAAGGAAAAAGACAAGAAATAATCTTGTCTTTTTTTGTAATTGTAAAATTTTAAAATTTTTAATAACCGTCTTTAACGCTATTATCAACACGTGTTAGGGAACTAAAAAAGTGAACTACAACACAGTTGTTAAAAATAGTAGCTAGAACATGTGGACTTGCATGAATAAATAAAAAGTGGAGTGATACCTAATAAATTATACTAACCATTTAATGGTAATTCTTGGGGTGGGAGCGAATTGGAAACTAGTATATATAGACCTACTAGGGAACCTACTATATTAATTCTATTCTTTATTTAACCAACCTTGCCACTCCCCAGTGAGCAAGTGTTGGTTTTATTTTTTATTTTTTTTGAAAAATTTTTTTGGGCGAGAAAATAAATTTCAAACTTGTAAAAAAAATTGAGCGGTGCCGGTTCAATTAAAATATTAATTTGTTTAACACAAATTAAATAAGTATTGAATCGAATGCCTCGATTTCTTTTTAAAATTTCACAATTTATTTTTGAGCCCAGTTTTCATGGAATGAATAAAACTAATAGTAGTATTATTAATAATCTAAAAATCAAAATATATGTTCTTTATGCTAGAAGCAACAGAACATATTAGGAAAGGATTATTATGCAAATAGAATTTAAAAAAGAACAAATTGTTAAAGATAAACCACAATCTATTCTTATTGATTATGTTGAATATAAATTATCGCTTCCAAAATGAATGATTAAAAATAATTCTTTTATTGTTGATAACAGTTACACATATTGAGTTTTTAATTTAGAAAATATTAAAAGAGAATTAAGTGGTAATGAATTAATAAAATTATTAGAACCATATATTAAAGACCAAAAAATAACTGTTAATAAACAAGAAACACCCAAAGAATATTATCTTAATGATATCAAACTTGAACCATTAACATTTTATGAACAGCATAATAGTTGATTTATGGGTGAAATAACAGATAACAAAACTAATATTACAAATCCATGTTTTAAATACAACATTACATGAGAAGAAAATAGAAAAAGTTTTAAAATAAATAATCCATATAAACACGATGATTTACCAATTAATTATATAGTTACTTCATATAAGGAAATTTCAACTCATAATGAAAAAGTATTTTTGTTGAACATGTAAACAAAATAAATTAGATTATTTATTCTTTAATACTAATGATATAAAAACAAGAAAATATTTTTTAAGAGATAAAAATAGTAAAGCGATTTGTTATGACTGTATTTTAAATATTAGGTTAAGTAGGAGGCATAAATATGAATAAAGAATATTTAACTAAAAGAGGAACGATTTGCATACCAGACAGTGATGATATTGAATTTAAAATAGGGCTAATTAAACTGATTGATGATTTAAAAAAAGATAATTTAGTTTGTGGTCATAAAGAATTTATTGAAGAATGTAAATATTGTTGATGTAATTGTGATTTAGAAATTATTAAAACGGTTATTAGAGGTTAACTTAATTAATGCAATATGACTTAATTATTGGAATTGATCCTGCTGGAATTGGTAATAATGGAATGGTTATATATTCAAGTGAAACTAATAATATTACTTTTAATGAAACATTCAAAATTAAAACAGTTTTAGAAAGTAAAAATATATATAAAGAATATTTTAAATTAATTAAAAAACAATTTATTAATCAAAAAATATTAGTTATTGTAGAAAATTTCTTTTTAAGCTCAAAACAATTATTAACTAATCCATTAGCAACACCTAAGATTATTGGTGCATTAATGGTATTAGTAGAAGATGTTATGAATTGAGATTATTTAGAAAGTGAACCAAAAAATAAAACTAAAATAGAAAATTATAAAGGAAATATAAAATTAACAAAACATGAACAAGATGCTTATAAGCATATTCAATACTATTTAAGGAATTATAAAAATGAAAGATAAAGCAAATTATGTCAAATTAAAAGTAAAACTGAGTAACACTATTGAAGCAAAATATTACGAAAAAGGTAATAAGGAATTATATTATAGTGTTCGTGGTCAATGAAATGGATTAAATTATGTTACTTTAATTTTTAATAACCCAAAATTTTATAGACGATGTATTTTATTAAACAAAAACGATGAAATTATTGTAACTGGTCAAATTTTTAATACTTTAAATATTCCTAAAAATCGTGCATTTTGTTCAATCAATGTTAAATGATTTAAAAAATGAAAAGAGTAAAAAAATGATTAAAAATACACCATTAGAATATATTAATGACAGAATTAAGCAGCATAAAGAAAATATTAATAAATATACAAAAGAAATTGAAAGATTGCAAAATTTTATTAAAACAAATGAAATTAGAATGACTGAATTAGAAATAATAAAAGATATTTTACAAAAAGGAGAAAAAATATAATGAATTTTAATCAAAATCCAAAACAAATGACTGATTTAGTAATAAAAAAAGATATGGAAAAAGTATTAGAAAATTTAAAAATTAAAATAGGAACTCTTGCATTTAATAATATTGAAGAAGAAATACATTATATAAATTTAATAATAAATAAAATGTCAGAACATATTTATTCATTAGAACAAGAAATAATTAGAAAAAATCAAATAATAAAAGATAAATTGGAACAAGAAAAACTTGAAATTGCTAATCAAATTAAAAATAAGGAGAATAATTAATGATAATATTACCTACTTTGTTTGAAAATAAAGATGAAATTGAAATATTATCACCATTTCCAAAAGCAATTCATACAAGTAATGATATTAGAGCAATTATTTTAAGACAATACCCAAATGTTAAATCCAAACACATAATTGTTTCTGACCCCGAAAGTAATGTTGCATTAATAGTTGGTGATAATGATGTTTATCAAGGTTGAATTAAAGTAACAATTAAAAAATTAGAAATTAAAGGAGATTAAACAAATGCAAAAGGAAAAAATTAAAATTAGAAATTATGAATTTGAATTAAATTCTTATGTAGTAGATTCCTTATTAGATGTTATAAGAGAACTGATAAAAACAAATAAAGGAGAATAAAATGCCAAACGAAAATACACAATCAAATTATACTTTAACCAAATTAATTAGAACTGGTATAAGTCCTATTTGTGCAATGATTGGTACAAGTGCTTATTATGGTCAAGTAATTGCTAATCCAATATTAGGTTCAATTAATAGTTTATTATTTGGTAAAAAATTAGGTTTAGATATTTGAAATTTAAATCAAAGACCAAATACTAAAACTAAATTAATTAATAGTTCTAAAAAAATAGCATTAGGATTAGGAACAATTGGTTTAGCAAATTATAGTAAATGAACAGAAAATAATATTAATCCTATTATTCCAACAACACCAATTCCAATAACTACTACAACTACAACAGAAGGTCCGCCATGATTACTATTAAATAAACAAGAAAATCAGTCATTAATGGATTGAGATACATATAGCTAACGAAAGTAATGTTTACTCATATCTTGAAAAACAAAATCAATCGCGTTTTTAATATTTGGTCAATAATTTGGTAATATTTTTCTTATATTATGTTTTATAGCAAATCAAAAATGTTCAATTGGATTTAAATTAGGAGAATATGGTGGAAGAAATAATAGTTTGCATCCAACATTTTCAATTAATTGTTTTGTTGCTTTAGATTTATGAAACGTCGCATTATCTAAAACTATAATTTGTCCACACTTTAATACTGGAATTAGTATATTTTTAACATATGATTCAAAAATTTTACTATTGCAATGTCCTTCAAATGCTCATAGAGCTTTTAATTTACCTTTATTTAGTGCACCAATTATACTCATTCTCTTTATTTTATATGCAGGTTTATTATCAAATAATCTTTTACCTTTTTCAGACCAACCATATTTATAAAATTCATTATCATCAATTCCAGATTCATCAATATATACCAAATCTTCATTCATTATTTTCGCTATTTCTTTTAAAAAATCTTCTTGTTTATTTTTATCTCTTTGTTCATATAGAAAAGTTTTTTTTATATGTATAATTTAGTTTTTTGAAATAGTTATAAACTGTTTCTTTTGTCATATCACCAAATTTTTCAATTACTTTTTGAACTGTAACATCTTTATTTTCTGCTAAATAATTTTTTAATTCATCTAAATCCTTTATTTTGTGGCTATGTCCTTTTTGATAATTCAAAATTGGTTTTATATTTCCGGTTTTTTGCTTTCTTTTTCTTCATAAAAATAAAGTCTTTCTAGTGATATTGAACACTTTACAAATTTCTTTAATTTTCATGTTTTTACTTTCATAAACTTCTATTACTTTTCTTCGTAAGTCCTCACTGTATGGTTTTGGCATAATTTAATCTTCCTAATCTATTTTAATTATTGCTGAATTATACTTGTAAGTGCAAGAATTGTTTAAATTACATATTATTATTTTACATTATTTATGAGTAAACATTACTTTCGTTAGCTATATATTAGTTTAAATGCTTATGGTATATCAAATCTTATTAATGGATTAACGGAGTTAATACCTAATAAATTTGAAACAATAAGAAAGATTTGTAATATGGCAACTGGTGGATGTTTAATATCAAGTGGTGTAGCAATGGGTATTAATAATAATTTTAATAATGCTTATGCAGTACCTACAATTGTTGCTGGTGCAAGTGAAATTATGGGAGATTGTCAAAAATCTCACAAGTACAAGCTTTGACAACCAAACAAATAAGTTCACTTAACTACAATAAAATTAGAATGTTTACATCACAATGAACTAAGAAATTCAAAGTTTCACAAATCCAAGCTTTCACAACACATCAAATTAAAGCAATGACTGAATGACAAATTACTTGACTAACAACTGAGCAAATACCCGCATTTACAAGCGAACAAATACCACACTTCACAAAAGAACAAATACCAAGTTTTACAACAAAACAAATAAAAAATTTTACATGAAAACAACCATTTACAGCAGAGCAAATACCACACTTCACAAAAGAACAAATAGCAGCAATACCACCAATTCAAATTTCATGATTTCATGATGATCAAATCCAAGCACTCACAATTGAACAAATACAATCATTTGCAGCAGAACAAATATCAAAATTTACAATAGAACAAATACAAGCACAAGCAATTCAAGGAAAGTTAACAAAATTTAAAAAAGAAGAATTTACTTTTTCTGATATTGATGGTTTGGTTAAAATTATTATAACAGGTGGACGTAAACTAGTTTCAATTAATATTGAAGGATTATTAAAAGAAGCAGAGAATGATTATTCAAGTATTAATGATATGTTACAAACAGAACTAAATAAAGCATTAACAGAAAAACAAATACCCGCATTTACAGTCTCACAAATACAATCTTTCACAACACAACAAATCCAATGATTTACAAATTCACAAATTTATTATTTAAAAATCTCACAAGTACAAGCTTTGACAACCAAACAAATAAGTTCACTTAACTACAATAAAATTAGAATGTTTACATCACAATGAACTAAGAAATTCAAAGTTTCACAAATCCAAGCTTTCACAACACATCAAATTAAAGCAATGACTGAATGACAAATTAGTTTATTTACAAAAAAACAAATACCCTGATTTACAGCAGAACAAATAGCAGCATTTCTATCTGAACAAATAGCAACATTCACAATCGAACAAATACAAGCACTAACACCAAAGCAAATACCCTCATTGACTATTTTACAAATTAGTTGATTTACAATTGAACAAATACAAGCACTAACATCAGAACAAATAGAAGGATTGACAAGAGAACAAATTAGTTGACTTACAAATCAACAAATAGAAGCACTCACAAAAGAACAAATACCCGCATTAAGTCCAAGAAAAATGGGAGCATTAAGTCTAGAAAAAAGAAAAATATTAAAATTATTAATTAATAAATACCAAAATCAAGAACAAAAAAGCAAATCTAAAAAAGATTTAACAAAAAAAATTTACCAACAAGAAGCAGAAAAAAAAGAAAGTATTAGCAGTACAAATCAAGAATATAAAGAATCTATATTATTAGAAAATGTAAAACCATTAAATTCACACATTAAATGATCAAAATCTTTGCATGAAGAAATAACAAAATATGAAAACCAAGATCTTAATATAACAACTAATCAATTTATTAATAAATACTAGTATTTAACAATCTTTCTTTTTTAAAAATTATTATACAAATTATAAAAAATATTTTCTTAAAAAATAAATGTTTTAATCTAATTTACATTACTATACACTTATTTTTTTTAGATTTAAAACTTATTTCTTCATCATCATTAATTTTTTGATAGTTAATATTAGAAATTTTATTAATTATTTTCTTCTCATTATTTTTAAATGTTTTTATTTTTTTAATATTTTTTTCTAAACTCTCATTGTTCTGTTCAGCCAATTTCTCAAAACTGTCATTTAAGTTTTTTACCATAATTTAAATTTCCCCTTTTTTCATTGTTTAATAAATTTATTATACACAATAAAAATAAAAACTTAATTTATTAAAAAACATTTAAAACATTATATTTATTAAACTTGATAAAGGTTTTAAAATATTGCTAGCATATAATTTTATTGTCATTTTCTACCTGCTTTAACATAAGGTTGCGCTCAACTTTTTACCAATTCTGTATTAGGACGAAAAATCATTAATGATACTAATGCTATTAAATATGGAAACATACCCCATAATCAACTTGGAATATTATTACTAATAACTATAAATGTTTGTGAAGCATTTATATACTGATATAAAAAAGAAAAAATAAAACAAATAATAGAAGTTAAAAAAAATCTACTGTGTGCCATCATTCATAAAGCAATTGCCAAAAAACCAATACCAGCAAAATTATTACTATAAATAAAAGTACTTGGAAGTACATAAACAAATAAAGCACCTGAAAAACAAGCTAAAGAACTAGAAAATAGCGAAATATAAAATCGAGAACGACGAACATGAATATAATTTAAAGCTACTGCGGTTGGATTCTCACCAATTCCTCTAATGTATAATCCAAGCTTAGTCAAAAATAAAATAGCTGCAAAAATATAAATTGCTAAAAAGGTTACCAAAATTGCAATTCAAGAAAATTGATAAATATAAATACTTGCTAATGAATAATTTATTTCTCCAGTAAATGTTAATGGTAAAATTACTGCTAATCCATAACCAAAGTAATTAATAACCATTGATACTAAAAATTGATTAGTTCTAAACAATAAGGTTGCTAAACTATGAATTAAGCCAAATACAATTCCAATGATAATAGTGATAAAAAATGCCAAAATTGCAACTCCACCACCCAAATTATTTTTTAATTGTGAAACAATTATACAATATGTGGCAGCACCAGTACACATAATACCATCAAAACCAAAATTAACAATTCCTGCTCTAGTATTTAAAATTCCACCTGTACATAACAATAATAATGGACAAGCAAATAATAATGTATTAACTAAAATTGTTGAAAATGAGAGTAACATAATTATTTTTTTCTCCTTTTCCTTTTAAATATTTTATTTTTTTTAAAAATTTTTGAAGATTTTGATTCAACATTAACAATTTTAACATTTTGTTGTTCATCCTTAATTAATTCTTTTTTTCATATTAACTTCTTTTTTAGCCTTATCAAATATTCTTTAATAGCAATAGAATGAGTTAAGTAATGCCAAATAAAAGGATAAATACCAATAATGTAAATGGTTATTGATAATACTATTATTGCAATTTCTGGATTTTTCAAATACATAAAAGCATTATTTTCAATAGGACTAATAAATAAACTCATAAAAAATGATGAAAATAAAATAACTCCTGGCGTATATCCCGCTAAAGCAGCTACTACTACACCATAAAATCCTTCTTGAATTGGAGCAGAAAGCGAAGGTAAATTATTATTAACTCCTAAAAAATAAAGATAACCAGCAATTCCTGCTATCGCTCCTGAAATTGGTAAAATTATTAAACCCTGATATTGGGGATTTAATCTGGCATATTTTGCAGCAACGGGGTTTTTAGCAATTGCATTTAATTTAAAACCAAGAGTGCGATTATTAAAAATAATAATTGCGATTAATAAGACAATAATAGCAATAATAATACCAGCAGAAAATAAATTACTAATGCTAAAAGGTCCACTAATTAATGAAAATCTAAGATTAGTAATTTGTGTTGGAATTTTTAAGTTATGATAAACATTACTGGCTATTAAACCTTTATATCCTTCTCAAGCAATAAAATTAAATAAAATAGTGCTAATAATTTCATGAATTTTAAAATAAGTTTTTAAAATTGCAATAATTAAACCAGCTAAAGCACCAATTAAAACTGCAATTAATAAAAGAAAAGGAGTAATTCATTGACTATAACCACCACTTTTATAAATAGCTACTGCCAATACATATGTTATCATAGCACTAAATAACATTTGACCACTAACTCCAAAGTTATAAATACGATACTTAAAAGTAATAGCTACTGCTAATCCTGTTAATATTAATACACTATATGTTTCAATTAAATTACTAAAACTTACTAAATTAGTTAAAGGATTAATAAAAATAGTTTTCCAAAATGATAATGGATTAACTTGTAAACATAACATTAATAAACTAACAAAAAATAGAGTTATTAGTAATAATAATGCACCCACTAATCAAAAATTTCATTTTTTAATATTTTCCAACATCTTTTAACCCAACCTTGACCTAATATTTTCCATTTTTTTATTAATTCAACTAGTAATTTTGACAAATGGTCTTTTCAAATAATTAATTGTTCTAATTATTTTTTTCTTTTTCAAACTTCACTTTGTTTGTGGCAATTGATACATTTTATCAGTTTTAACAATTATTTCATTTGTAATAGGATAATCATTCCATAGTGCTGGATTGTTCATTATTTCAACTTTAACATTTTTATTTTCCAATTTACAAACAAATTGTTTGTGATAAATAACTGCTACTCGTTGACACAATAATTGTAATAAGTACGGATCAGTATCAATAATTAAAATACTTGAACCACTTTCGCGTAACTCTATTATCTTTTTAATAATTAATAACGAAGAATTTTCATCTAAATCAGAAAATGGATTAGATAAAATTAATAATTGTGGTTGCTCTTCAATACTTCTTGCTAATACAAATTTCTGCATTTCTCCTTTTGATAATTTATTAATTTTAATAAAAATATTATTATCGTTAAATATTTGATATTTTTTAATAATTTCTCGTACCTTTTTATTAACAACGGCTGTTTTGACAACTCCGGATTTAGTTACATATTTTTCTTTATTATAATTTCAAAAGGTAAAATTTTCAAATAAAGTGGCATCAGGAATTATAGCAGTATTACTATAATGTCCAGATATTCAATCAATTCCTAAATTACTAATTTCTTGCGGTTTAAAATAAGTTACTTCTTGTTCTTGAAAAAAAATGCGTCCTGTTTGCGTTTTAATCATACGTACTATACTTTCAAGTAAAACCTCGCTATAAAGGTTTTCATAATCATAAATACCATATATTTCACCAGGGCGAATTGCAAATTCAATTTTATGAAAATTTGAAATATTGGGTTTATTCAAAGAAAGATTATCAATATAAAGCATTGGTACTGAATTTATCGATTTTGGTTTTTTATAATTAAAAATCTTACCTCAATAATTAGTTGTAAACAATTTAGTATTTTCTTCTAATTTCATTACTTTTGTTTTACCAATATTTAAGTTTTCAATTCAAGATACTCGGTTAGCAACCATTTTAGCAAATTCTTCATCTCTAGTTGTGAAAAGGACCGTTATTTCTTCATTACGAAATGTTTTAAAAATCATTCAAAACTCTACTTTTTGACTATCAGATAAACCAACAGTTGGTTCATCTAACAACAATATTTTAGGTTCTTTGAATAAAGCACGAAGTAAAGATAATTTTTTTAATTCTTCAATCGCAAGTGTTGATACTCTCTTATTTAAATTAAGCTTAATTTTATATTTTTCCATTAAATTATTAATTTTAAATTCAGCTTCTTTTCAATTAGGAAAAATTTTAGCAATAGTTGGTTCATTACCAAGTATAATATTTTGTTTAACAGTAAGATTGTCTAAGAAAAAATCATCTTGACCAGCATAAGCCATTCTAAAATAAAGCATTTCACTAGGATCACGAGGAAAATAACATCCTTTTCTTAAACTATTAATAACAATTTTTCCTTTAGAAGGTTGTTCAAAACCAGCAAGCATTCTAATTAATGTTGATTTACCAACGCTATTATTACCAACAATGGCATGAATTTCTTGTGTTATTTCTAAATTAACATTTTCAAATATAACACGAGTATCATAATATTTACTAATTTTTTGTAACTTCAATATTGTTTTTTCCATAATTATATATCTCGATACTGATTAGTAAAATCAATGTTATTAACACCATAAGTTTGTATTTTACTTTCTGAAGCACTAGGTATAATTTTAAAATTAGGATTAATCTCTTCTTTAAATGTTTCATCAATAATTTCCAAATCAGGCATAAAACCAAAAGCTAAATAATTAATATTATCATAAACATAGTCATTATTATTAATAATATTCGATCCAACAAAACTAATAGTTTTACTATAGGTTGGACGTGAAGATATTAACCTAGCAGTATAGGCAATAATACTGTTATATCAATAATTAGTATTAATAATAAAATTAACACCATGTGTCTCATATAATGATTGGGCAATCTGACCAACACCGGCAACACTATCAGCACTATAAATATTACTTGTTACAAAACTATCATGAGGATTAGCATAAATAATTTTATATGTAATTTTTGGATTATCAATACCATTAATTATCTCAGCAAATTGATTCAAAATAGTTTGATCATAATCAATGCCAATATTATTAATAATACCAATTCTAACTATCAATTTACCGTTGTCATCAACATCAAAGTTATATTTTTTATTTATTATTCCATCCTGAACATTTTCAACAAAATGTTCAGCAATTTTACTGCCATAATTTAAATGGCTACTAGTTACGTTATCAATGTTATATCTAATATCATAAATATTATTAGTGACTTTAACCGTATCAGCAATAATATTATTAAAAAAATAAAATTTAACATTCTGAAATTGTTGTAATACTCTAATTAAGTTTTTAGTAGAATAACTACTAGTTTCACTATGATGTGGAATATACTTTTGAAAACTAGGATTTAAAATATAAACTTTTTTGATATTATATGTAGATAAAAAGTTTCTCAACATTAATGCATAATAATTATCATCTTGAGAACTAAACAATGTTACTACATGATCTTTACCATAAAAAGTTTGTAACTTTTGATAAACAAGTCGGTCATAAATGTTTTGATTTTGTGCTTGTTGATAACTTGTTATTAATAAAACTGTTGGTTGTAAATTTCAAGTACAAGCATAAATACTACTACTAATAGTAGTTATTGTTGGCAAAATTATAGTGAATAATAGAAAACGTCGAAACATAAAAACCACCTACTAATAATACTTATTTATAATTATACAAGAAATCTTAGTTTAATATCAAACAATCAATTTATTGCAAATTAATTAAACAGTTTATTAAAAAAATAATAAAGAATATAAATAAAAAGGATTTATGACAATTAATTTTATTAATAGTAATATTTGGTTTGTTATTATTTTCAAAGTTATTTTCTTTTGTTATTTCTAAAATGTAATGATGAGGAATTTTAATTTTATTTTTAGTCCCATTTACGTTCTTATTTATATCTTTTGCTAGAACATTTATTTGAAACTCTAATTTTTCAATGATTTTAAAAAACAAAAAAATAAATCATTTACTATTAACTTTAACTTATTTATATAAATTTTACATACTTTAAATTTATTTTTAATAAAAACTTAATTAATTGTAAAATACATAAAATTTGATAATATACAACTGTTATATAGTATATATAAATTTTAACCAATTACTTTTATAGGAAAGTAAATGGATTTTTTGTTAAAAGGAGGCATTAAAATGGCAGACAAAAATAAATCAGAAATATTTCAAAAAATAACAGCACAGCAAGACATTAAAGATATTTTAAACCAATCAAATTCTACATTTAAAAATAAAAAAGGAAGAAAAAAAGAAAGACATGGTGGCTTAACATTTAAATTCAGTAAAAAATGATACTAATAATCAATTAACAGATGTAATAATTAATGATAACCCATCAAAAAGTCATATAGAAAATTCAGAGACAGTTTCTATTATTTCAACAGATAGTGAAAATATACAAGAAACAAATAATGATATATGAACAGTATGAACAAAATTCAAAAATTATGTATCACCAGCATCAACTTCAATTTCAAATACAGAAGAAATATCACAAACACAATCAATAATTCAAAAACTAACAAAAGAAAATCAGCAACTTAAAAGTAAAATCGAGTCATTAAAACAAGAAAAAGAAAACAATATTAACTTCGACAATTTTAAATATAATGCTGTAACAATTTTAGATGAATATAAAGATATTTTATTTTGAAAAAATCAGCTTCAAGATCAAAAAAAAGAAAAACAAGAACTTGAACAACAACAAGAAAATATAAAAAAAGAAATTTTAAAAAAAAGAAAACTAATTGAAGAAAATGAAAAACTAAAAAATAATAGTCTAAAAGAAAATAAAAATATTACAAGAGAACAAATTAGAAGACAAAGTATTTGAGAAGAAGAAAAAATTCAATTAGAAGAAGAAATATACAAAAAAGAAAAACAATTAGAACACCAATTACCATCAATGTGATTAAGCCAAGGATTGCCCGTTTCTGAGACAGTCGGATTAAATAAAGATATTGAAAATAAAAATATAGAAATTAATAAAACTATTAATAAAATTAATAAAAAAGAAAAAGAAATTGAAAAAAATAGAATAAATAATTTAAATAAAATCAAGAAAAAAGAAAAAGAAATTGAAAAATTAAATGATAAAATAAATAAAACTGCATCTTCAAGAAAAAAAATAAATTTTGATAAACAAATTTTAAAAATCGAAAAAGATATTGAAAATATTAAAAATAAAGACTTAAAAAAAATAAAAAACATCCATGAAGAAATTTTACCAATCAATAATAAAATTTATTTTATAACAACTCTTCAACATATTGATAATTCTATTACTGAAAAAATAATGCATTTCCAACAACTTACAAATGGTGATATACAAGTTATTAATCAAATAAAAAACTATGAAAATATTAATAAATATAAAAAAGATACAGTAATAATTGAGAACATTTCATCAATAAATAATAATACTAATTGTCAATTTATATCAATTAAAGATTTTCTAAACAATCAAAAAAATGTAAAAATAAAGCCATCTTTAATATCAAGATCTGCATGACTTTTCTTCAAATTAATTTCTACGATTGTTTCGGAAATACCAAAGACATATTCCGTAATTATTTTTTTGAAAAATCAAGTAATAATTTTATAATTTATTTTATTAATGAATTAATAAGGTGTTGATAAATATGGCTTTTGAAAATTTAAAAAAATTAAAAAATGATAAATTTTATAGATATTTTGGTATAAAACATTTTCATTTTAATGAAATGTTAGAAAAATTAATTGAAATAGAAAAATTAGAAAAAACTAAAGGTCGAAAAAATAAACTTTCAGTTGAAGAAAGATTGATGATGACACTTGAATATTGAAAAGAATATTATACTTTTTTTCAAATGAGTATTAAATATAAAATGAGTCCTTCAAGCTGTTTTCGAAATATTACTTGAGTTGAAAATAAACTTAGTAATGATAGAGATTATCAATTTTTAAAAGAAAAATATAAATCAAAAAATGATAAAAAACAAGAAAATTTAAATGAATTTCAATTTTATTTAATTGATTCAACTGAGATTGAAATTGAAAGACCAACTAAAAAAAACTACAGTTAGAATATTTTTCTGGTAAAAGTTGAATGTATTCTATAAAATTTCAAATTGTATATGATTTTTTTAATAAAAATATTGTTGATATTTTTGCTGATAATGGCAAAGTGCATGATTTTCAAATATTAAAAAATTCAAATCTTGTATTTTCTAAAAATACAATAATTATTGGTGATTTAGGATATCAAGGTATACAAAATATTTATGAAAATACAATAATACCAATTAAAAAAAGTAAAAATAAAAAATTAACTAAACAAGAAAGAAAATATAATAAGATTGTATCTAAAATTAGAATCAAAGTTGAACATGTTTTTGCTTGATTAAAAAGATTCAAAATTTTAGTAAATAAATGTAGAAAAAGTAAATTTAGACTTATGTACTTAAGATTTAACTTACTTTGTAAAATTTTTAATAAAATAAAACCATTAAAATAAAAAAAATCAAAAATATATTTTTTAAAATTGAAATTATTATCAAGTTAATATAAAAATATTATTAACATTTTTTTATTTTCGAAATAGAAACTTATTTTTAAACTATTTTTTCGGAAAATATTAACTTTTATAATTAATAACACTAAAAAATTTATAAAAAGTATTATTGACAATTGATTAAATTTAATTATGGAATATGTCTCAATTATAAATCGTATTTTTGGATTGATATTTAAGCCTTTTTCATGAATGCTTTCAAATTGAACAAAAAAAATGAATCATGATTTTCTAACCAAATATATGAAAATGAACAAGAAAAAGAAAAAAACAAAAAAGAATATGAAACAATAATTAAAAAATTAAAAAGTGATAAATTAGAAAATAGATTAGAAATACAATATGAATTATTCAAACAAGAATTAAATAATAGAAAAAATAAAAAAGCAAATGATTTAATAAATAATGAAATATTAAATCAAAACTCAAATAACATTTCTGAAAATCAAAGTATTAAAAGTTTTGATTCATCTACTAAAATTTCAATAAATTACCAAATGCAACAATCTTCAATCAATACAAATCATAATTGAAATAAAGTAAAACCTTTATTAACATAATCAATTAGTGAACTAACGATTTTTAATAATATAAATTTAATTAAGTAATAAATTTTTAATAATATTTTTTAAAAAAAAGAAATTTTTTATTATTTTTTATACATTTTTATTTTAAAAATATAGCTAACGAAAGTAATGTTTACTCATATCTTGAAAAACAAAATCAATCGCGTTTTTAATATTTGGTCAATAATTTGGTAATATTTTTCTTATATTATGTTTTATAGCAAATCAAAAATGTTCAATTGGATTTAAATTAGGAGAATATGGTGGAAGAAATAATAGTTTGCATCCAACATTTTCAATTAATTGTTTTGTTGCTTTAGATTTATGAAACGTCGCATTATCTAAAACTATAATTTGTCCACACTTTAATACTGGAATTAGTATATTTTTAACATATGATTCAAAAATTTTACTATTGCAATGTCCTTCAAATGCTCATAGAGCTTTTAATTTACCTTTATTTAGTGCACCAATTATACTCATTCTCTTTATTTTATATGCAGGTTTATTATCAAATAATCTTTTACCTTTTTCAGACCAACCATATTTATAAAATTCATTATCATCAATTCCAGATTCATCAATATATACCAAATCTTCATTCATTATTTTCGCTATTTCTTTTAAAAAATCTTCTTGTTTATTTTTATCTCTTTGTTCATATAGAAAAGTTTTTTTTATATGTATAATTTAGTTTTTTGAAATAGTTATAAACTGTTTCTTTTGTCATATCACCAAATTTTTCAATTACTTTTTGAACTGTAACATCTTTATTTTCTGCTAAATAATTTTTTAATTCATCTAAATCCTTTATTTTGTGGCTATGTCCTTTTTGATAATTCAAAATTGGTTTTATATTTCCGGTTTTTTGCTTTCTTTTTCTTCATAAAAATAAAGTCTTTCTAGTGATATTGAACACTTTACAAATTTCTTTAATTTTCATGTTTTTACTTTCATAAACTTCTATTACTTTTCTTCGTAAGTCCTCACTGTATGGTTTTGGCATAATTTAATCTTCCTAATCTATTTTAATTATTGCTGAATTATACTTGTAAGTGCAAGAATTGTTTAAATTACATATTATTATTTTACATTATTTATGAGTAAACATTACTTTCGTTAGCTATATATACTTTTATTGAATATTTTTATGATAAAAAATATTCAAGAACAAATAAAGGAGATTATAAATATGTGAAGATCATGTAACGAATGAAGTCAAGCTGATAAAGATAAGTACAACAAAGAAGCAAAAGAAACAAATAAAGTGTGAGGAGAAAAAAACGAAAAGGAAAGACGAGAAAAAGTTGCTAATGCTCTTGACCTTGAAAAAAATAAAGCAAAAATAAATCAATCAACAACAAATGAAAATCAAAGTTCTAGTAGTAAATCAGCACAAATGTAAATTTTAAATATTACAAAACTACTTAATTTGAGAAGTTTTACCTTTTTATTGGTAGTGTTTAATACTTTTTACAATAAATATAGTAAGATTAAATGATAGTAAATAAATAATAATTTTAAAATGACATCCAAATGGATGTCATTTTAAAAAATTATAAGATAAAAATCATCTTTATTTCTTAATATTTATTTAATTTTGTTTTATATTAATAAGTGCTATTATTATACTATAATACTACTAATAGTATTCATTTTATATAAATAGGTGATATCCATGAAACAATTTTTAATAGCTTTAAGCAGTTTAACAATCTTAGTTTTAACAGGAAATAACAATATTAATCATATTAATAACTCATTAAAAAACAATGTAAATAATACAACTTCACTATTCAATAATAAATATGGTTACTTAAATGATAATGACATAATAACTAATCAATCAACAACTGATCATAAATTTTATAGTTATGATACATCTGCATTAAAAGATTATACTTTTGCTAATGCAAGAGACGTATTTTTAGTCGATAATACAGGTAGTTTATAATCCTGATGTTACTATTCCTAGTGATCAAAAATTAAATATTGAAAATACAAAACAAGAAATGAATAGTCATAAAAAAATAACTACTATTAAAAATACAGATAATGAATATAGTAAAAGTGAATATAATAAAACTTATTTTGATGGTGATAATAACGATTGACAATATGTGCAATTAGGTAGTTTACCTAATCATATTAGTATTTCTAATCAAACTGGTGGTAATAAAGTAGAATATAATGATAGTTTAAATGAAACATTAGGACTATACTATATTGCTAAAGCAACAAAAAATAATCAAATTGATGAAACAATAGCTGACAAATTAGGAACATACTTTATGAGTCAAACAAGTATCAAAGATAGTTTTAATAAAGATTTAACTAATAAAATTAATAATTTTATTAGTAGTAATAATAATATTTATAATTTCATATATAATCTTCCAATAAAAATAACAGATAAAAATAATTCAATTAATTATATTTTTGATAATAATAATAATTTAATTGAAATTTATTATAATACATGAACTAATACTAATATTGATAAAAATGATATAAATTATTCATATTCTGATTCATATTCTGGATTTTTATCACTTAATAATTATATTTCTAGCACATATATTTTAACAGACTGAGCTAATTATGCTCATAATTGAGATAACTTTACTAAAATCTATCCAACATTTGCTTTCAATAAAGATTCATATTGCAAAATTTCAATATCTACTGGCCAATCAGTAACCGCTAAACTAAATGGTGCCACAACTGATATTACTAGTAACATCCATAGTTTTTCTTCGGGAGTTATTGATACCAAAAATGGTTCTGGTTGAGGAACACATATTGATTTTAGTTTTAACATATGACATGATGATCATAATATTTATTGAAATATACAAGTTTCTGTAAATAATTCTGCTGGTAGAGATTCATATTTTAATGCTAAAATAAATAAATGTAGTTTTTTCAATAGCATGTCTTAGAGTTAATACTTATAAATGATATATGACTGCGGTACTTGTTGATGGTTCATCATTTAAATTAGTTGAAATACTATGAATTTCTGCTTTAATTTGTATAAAATCAGGTTTTTGATCTATATTATTTTTTAAAGAGCAATCTTTATCATTTGTTTTTCTTGCCATTTCATTCTCATAATATTCATTGATTCCATCTTGAAATTGTTGTTCATTATCTTTTTCAATTTCTACTTGAAATGTTTGTTCAATCTTTATTAAACCATTATCTAGTTTACTAGTTTTTGTTGTATTTGAAGAAATTACTAATGGCCTAGCATCTTTATCTATTATAGTAACTTCTTGTAAAAATTCCTCATTATCATAACCAATGTTTAAATTATTTTGTTGCTCATTATTATTTCTATTTATTAACCAGTTCCTAATTGTAACTCCACATCTAAGACCTGTTATAGCACCTAATAAAAAAAGTCCTACACCGACACTATTGACATTACTAGCATCATTGTTTTTTATTAAACCATATATTGCACCAACACCCAAGCCCATTGTTGAAAGTAATGTTGATGATAACATTGTGATACAACAACAACCAAAATCTTTTTGTAAACAACTTGTATTTGCCATATTTGCTCCTAATAAACGTGTTGTTTCATTTCTTGATTGTTCTGTTGAATTATTCATAAATCTCACTACTCCTTTACTTAATCAATTTTATTTAATAATTAATTGTTTTTAAATTTAAAAATTAATGAATATGTTGTGTTACCAACATATTAATTATAGTTAATATAATTAATACTTTTTATATAATTTTTTATTTTATAAATAAGATTTTCAATTTTTTGATTTTCATTATTGATAATTTATCATCCCTTAAATTTGAACATATTTACAATTTTTATTTTTGTTCATCATAAATGCAATCTATGCTAAATTTTAAAAATTAAAATCAAAAAAGATTTCATTTTAAAAAAATATTTAATATATAAAATTAGTAATTTTTCAATTAAAAAACTACTAATTTTTGTATTATCTATCTTTAAGGTTTAATAATTTTTTTTAAATTATTATATTAACTTCAAACATTATTATTATCACCCTCTATTACCGCATAAGTTGGAGCAAAAGAATATGCTAAAGATAAAACATAACCATTAAAATACATTCAAATATCAACAGTACCTAAAGACAAATTATCTATAATATATTTATTATTTTTTAATTTAGAATTTAATTGCGTGTTTTGTCATCTAAGACCTTTTTGCCCTAATTCATGACAATTAATTAATTCTAGTGAATCATTATTTTGAAAAAAATGATTCTTTTTTGCTAAATCAGTAGTTTTATCTTTTAAATATTTTAAAGTATCACTAAAATTATTATTTTCGTAAGCTTTAAAATCATTTTTATTCATTTTCATTGTAAAGTCACCTTCAAACTTACTGATAGTAAGACGATTGTTTCAAATACCATCTTTAGAACAAAAATTGGCTAATTTATCAGCAGTATTATTAATTCGATCTTGTATTGACATAGTATCGCGGATGACAACAGGAATTTTAATAGGGTCTAATGTTAAATTATGATATGTTCAACTATTAATTTCAAATTCTCCAAACAAACTTACTTTATCTAGATCTGAAATAATTTTGTTTCTATATTTTCAATTTTCAAATTTATTTTCAAAGGTTTGTGCATATGAATTAGCTTTATTAGTAAAAATTGATTTAACATCAGAACCTGATTGATTTAAAAATACTTTTTGTGCCATACTTTGAAAATCATTTTGTGTTTCTTTAGTGACACTTCAATTATTATTATTATTTGGCAATTGATAATTATGAAATTTCGTTTGATCACGAGCAATAAACTTAGCTCCCAATTTTGTTTTTATTTTTTCTAAAATGTTTTCTTTTAACTCATTACTATTTCATCATTTTGAAATATTTCATTTTAAATCTAAAGTAGTTTCGACAATATAATCTTTTAAACTATCTTCAATTTTGCTTGCTACTTTTTCAATTACGCCTTCAGTATTAGCATTTTGATTAATAAAGTTTATATCAAAAAAATCTATACTTAATTCACGATCTAATGTATTACCATCAAAATCTTTTCATTTTAAATCAAATTTTAGGCTTGATTTTAGAAGATTTCAAGATTCAATTTGATACTTTTCTTTATTATAATCATCCATCCCAAAAGCATTATTATTTTTTCATTCATTAAATTCAACTTTAGTAATTTTTGATTTATCAGTATTTAATTTTAAAATTTCATTAATATTAATACCAGAAAATAATGATTTTAAATTAGAATCATTACGTAGTTCAGAACCAAAATTACTAATGTTTTCTTTAATTACGTCATAAAAATGTTTAGTTAAATCTTGATTAGTAATTTCTTGATTATCAGGAATATTATTAATTTGATTTAATAGTTCTTGTCCAGAACTAGCAAAGTTATCTGGTCTTAAAATATTTTTTTTCTCTTTTATTAGATCCCCAAATAAACTGTTAACTTTTTCTTCTGCTATTTTTAATAAATCAGTATCACTCTGTTCTTTACCATGCTCTTCTGGTATTGGTTAATCATTATTTCAGCCACAAGCAATAATATTTGTAGTAGCAGTAGTACTTAAAATTATTGCCCCCAAAATACTTAATAATTTTTTCATAATTTATACCCCCATAAATAAATCTTTTTATATAATTAAATATATTCAATACAACTATTATTGACATTAGTAATAAAAATGATTATTTTTTGTTTTAAAACAAAAAATAATATTATTAAAATCAAACTTGGATAAAATATGTTTTTAATTTAATAAATTAAAGACATATTTAAATTGTTGAATATATTTACTTCATTTTATATTATTCTAAAATTGTTTTTTATATTATGTTTTAAAGTTTTATAATAAACACCAATAGTATAATATTTAGTTATTTTTTATAAGTTTTTTTATGTTTTTACTTATTTTATTTTTTAAAAAAATAACTAGTTTTAAAATTTAACATTTACTGTATTTAATAATATTAAAACAAGATTTATTATATAAAACATAGTAAAATTCTAGTAAGAAATTTTTCATATTATGCTTAATATTGATTATATAATTGCTAGTATATATTGTTGTTTCTAAATTAATAAAATTGTTTTTTTAAATAAAAATATTATAAACTAATACATTGAGAGGTTATTTAAGAGAGGTATGGTTGAAAAAGCAAATTTAGGTAAATTATTAGAGTTTATTTTTATTAAGGTTTATTATTCTTTTATTACAGTTTTTTTATTTATTTTATCAATATTTATATCTTTAACAATAGCTATTGTTTTTTTTACTTTGAAATTAAGTTCAAATACTTTTTTCATTATTTTTCAATATTATATTATGATTTTGTATAGCATTTTTCTTTTTATTTTTGCTTTAATGAATTCTATTAAGTTATTTGGTACACAATTTGAAGATAATTCTTTTCTTCTAATACTAACAAGACCATATTCAAGAAAAGTAATTATCCTTTCACAATATTTCGTGTTATTTTTATCTTCATTATTTTTTATCGTATCTAATATTATTACTTTATTAGTTTTTGGAGGCATCATAGGAGTAATTCTAAAAATAATATATATTAAATTTTATATTTTAATTATTTTAAAATTATTTCTTTTTTTACTTTTTTTCTCAATTTTAGTAACTAATGGATCGGTAGCTATGTTAGCGTTTTTTTCATCAGAAAAGGTTTTTTTAATATTTGTTATTTTTTGTAGTTTATTCCTTTTGGGTGGTTTGCCTTCTTCTTTGATATTAAATAAAACAGAAAATTTACCAATTTCTTTTAAAGAAGGTGTTGGACCTTATTTGGTTAAACAAATTAAAGAAGCAATGTTATTTAATAAATATTATAAAATGGGATTAATTCGTTATCCTAATTTAACTAAAGATATTGCTGATTTTTATAATAGTTTAACAATTGATGAATTACAAAATATTAATAAAAAGGAAGTTATTAGTAAAAGACAAGATTTTTATAAAAAAGAAGGATTTCTTTTAAATAGTTCATTTAATAGTGGTGAAATGGAAGGTAAAATTGATGTTTGAAATGGACATAATGATTTTAATGGCAAAACAGTTAAAATAGTTTTAGTTTTTAATAAATACTTTATTAATTTAAAAGAATTAAAACAAAAAATTGAAGAATCTAATAACGATACTCAAAAAGATTTATTACAATTATATGAAGATTATAATAATGAATTTGAAATTAATAATTTTTGTTATTTACAAAAATCAAAAATACCTGATTTGTTAGAATATGATCTTGCTAAATCTTATGTTGAGGAAGGTAGTAATAAAAAAACATTAACTAGTGATGATTGAACAAGAGCTTTTAAAGATGGTGGATATTATGTTAAATTTAGCAGTCCATTACGTAACAAATATGATAATCTTTTTTTTAATCCAATTTATATTTTATTAAGAACTGTGGAAGATTACATTTATAATCAAATATGAATTTATTATCAAGTTAAATCAGAAAAAGTTTTAAATGATGAAAATTTTATTGCATTTAAAAATAATATGAATTTATATACTTTGATTAACTATTTTAATTTTATTGAGCATTGAAACCAAATGTGAACAAATTATATGGGATGTTATGGTAATTTTTGATTTAAACCATTAGCTTTATCAAGTATTGATTTTAATGTTCAAAAAAATACTTTATTTAGTTATCCTGATTTTACTTTTCATTTAAATAGCGAATATAAAATTGATGTTAATAATACTACAAGCATACAAAATAATTTGATTGTTAGTTTATTTTACGGTGTGTTGTGTATTGTTTTATTTTTCTTATCATTTTGTTTTTTCTTAAAAAAGAATATTGGATAAGTTAGTTAGGAGAGTATTTATGTCAACAAATGATAAAAATAAAATTTTAATTAATGTTCAAAACTATAGTAAAAAATTTAAGAAATTTCACATGAATAATATTAGCTTTACTGTATTTGAAGGAACTATTCATGCTTTAGTTGGCCGTTCAGGAAGTGGTAAATCAGTACTGTTGAAATCAATTATTGGTGCTATTCCAATAAGTAATTACGAAGGATTAATTACCATTAATGGCTATAAAGCGGGAACAACTTTTTCAAAAAATAGTTTAGGCTATTCTTTGAATATAGAAAATTTTCCTCAGGGATTAAGTGCTTATAATTTTTTGAAATTTTTAGGTAAAACAACAATAATTTCAGAAAGTAAATTACTAGTAAATTTAGAAAGATTATTAAAAATTTTTGGTTTATGAGAATCACGTAATAAATCTTTAAATTCATTTTCTTCAGGAATGAAAAATAGAATTATGTTGATTGTTGCCCTAGCACATGATCCAAACCTAGTTATTTTAGATGAACCAGGAGCTAATTTAGATTCAGAATCAAGAAAATTTTTTACTTCTGTTTTACAAGATTTAAAAAAAGAAGGAAAAACTATTTTATTAACAACTCATATGATTGATGAAACAAAAGATATTATTGATAATTGTACTATTATTGAATATGGTAAATTAATTTATACTGGGCCAATTGATAAATTTGGAGTTGGTAAAATTTTTGTTTTAAAAACAAGCAATAATCTTGTAGCATCATCACTTTTAAGTTTATATAATTTTCAATTTAAATATAATAAAGATACTGATAGTATTTTAATTAAATTAATTGATAAAAATTATATATCACAACTTAATTTTATTTTGAGTGAAAAGAAAATTGTTATATATGATTTACATGAAAAAGAATTAGATTTATTTTTTATCAATTCATTTTTTTAATTTATTTTTATTTTATAAATAAGATTTTCAAATTTTTTGATTTTCACTTAAAACATGTGCAGCAGGAGGATATTCATCAGCTAATTTGTTGATTGCATTTACCATTACTTCTTTTTGATAATTATTATTAAATTGTAATTCTTGTTTTGTTTTTTTCCTTTTTTGATATAATTTTTGATTATATATTTTCCTTTTTGCTTTTACCTCGGATTTTTGCTCATATTTTTGTTTTCTTGCCTTCACTTCTGGCTTTTGAGCATATTCTTTCATTTTTTCTTTATTTTTTTGATATCACTCTTGAGCATATTTTTTCCTTCTTGCTTTCACTTCAAGTCTTTGATTATATTGATTTATTTTTTCTTGATTTTTTTGATATTTTTCTTGATCATATTTTCTCTTTTTTGCTTTCACTTCAGGTCTTTGTTGATATTCTTGTATTCTTTTTTTATTTTTTTGATATCACTTTTTCTTATACTCTTTTTGTTTTTCATTATTCATAAATTTATCACCCCTTAAATCTGTGTCATTGTTTCAGATTTACAATTTTTATTACTGTTTAATTTTTTTTGGTCATCACAAATCAAAATCTTCTTTAAACTTTAAAATGCAAGTAAAATATTTAATATATAAAATTAGCGAACTTAATTAAAAAATCGCTAATTTATTAAATATTTAAATTTGGATATTTGCGTTTTAAAAAAAATAATAAAACTTGAATATCAGCAGGACTAACACCAGAAATTCTTGTAGCATGACCAATTGTTAATGGTCTAACACGCTTTAATTTTTCTCTAGCTTCACCAGTAATACTTTCTACTAAATCATAATCAATATCACCAGGAATTTGTTTTTTTTCTAAACTATTAGTTTGTTGCGCCATTTTTAGTTGTTGATTAATATACCCTGAATATTTAATTGTAATTTCTAATTCCATTAATTGATGATATTGTAAATCATTTATTAAAGGTAACTGTGAAGTAAACATTGATAATTTGACACCTGGACGTTTTAATAATTCATAAGCAATAATATGATTATCGGGAATTGGACCTAAATTATTATTATTAATATACTTAGCAACTTCTGAATTGGGACTAACTTTAATAGTTTTTAATTTTTCAACAATATTAGACATTAATTTTTGTTGAATATTAAATTGTGATCAACGTTGTTCACTAACTAAGCCAACTTGATAACCATATTTAATTAATCTTGTTTGAGCATTATCATTTCGTAATAATAAACGATGTTCAGCTAAAGAAGTTAATAAACGATAAGGTTCAACTGTTCCTTTTGTTACTAAATCATCAATTAAAACTCCGATATATGCTTCATCACGCTTTAAAATTAATGGTTTTTCTTTTTTTATTTTTAAATGTGCGTTAATTCCGGCCATTAAACCTTGACACGCTGCTTCTTCATAACCACTAGTACCATTAATTTGACCAGCACTAAATAAGTTTTTAATTAATTTAGTTTCCAATGTTGGTCATAATTGTGTTGGTTCAAAAGCATCATATTCAATAGCATATGCTCATTTTAATACTTCACAATTTTCTAAACCAGGTAATGTTCTCAACATTTTATCTTGCACATCAATTGGCATCGATGTTGAAAAACCTTGGACATAAATTGAATCCAAAGCAAGTGATTCTGGCTCTAAGAAAATTTGATGACGAGGCTTATCAGCAAAACGTACTACTTTATCCTCAATACTTGGACAATAACGTGGTCCAGTACCTTGTGCTTCACCATTATACATTGGTGATTTATCTAAATTATTATTAATAATGGTATGAGTTTTATCATTTGTATAAAGTAAATAACAAGGTAACTGTTTTGGTAATGGTAAAAAATTTTTAGTTTCATGTGAAAATGCTAAAGGTAAATCACTACCTAGTTCAATATTAATTTTGTCAAAATCAATACTATTTTTTTTAATACGAGGTGGTGTTCCTGTTTTTAAACGTATCATATTAAAGCCTACAATTTTTAATTGTTCAGAAATACCATTACTTGTTCTTTGACCATCTGGTCCTTCTGATTTCTTATTATGACCTTGTAAAGTTAAAGCTGTCATATAAGTGCCAGTAGTTAAAATCACAATTTCACTAGTAATTTTTTCGCCATTCTCTAAAATAACACCCTTAGCAGTGTTTTCTTCAATTATTAATGATTGTACCATAACTTCTAAAATTGTTAAATTTTCTTGTTTATTTATTGCATTTTGCATATATTGTGAATAAGCAATTTTATCAGATTGAGCACGAATAGCTCAAACTGCTGGACCACGTGAATGATTTAATAGTTTCATTTGCAAAGCAGTAGCATCTGCTGCTTTAGCCATTTCGCCACCAAGTGCATCAATTTCACGAACCACAACTCCTTTGGCGGGTCCACCAATAGAAGGATTACATGGCATTAATGCAATTTTAGTTTTATCAAGAGTAATAATAGCGGTTTTATGACCTACTCGGGCAGAAGATAATGCCGCTTCAACACCAGCATGACCAGCACCAATTACAATAATTTCATAGTCATATTTCATTGATTTCACCTCCATTTCATAAAATATTACATATCAAAATTAATAACATCAAAAATAAGAAATTTTATTTTTAATTTCTTTAGTAATGTTATCATAAACAAGCAAAATATTCATGTACTTTTTAGACTTTTATTAAATAAAATTCAATTTTATTTAATAATCTTCTCAATTATAATTCATTATCTTTTATACAAGATATAAATATTATTTAAAGAATTAGTGCTGCACCTAAAAATAGCAACTGTTTTAATTAATAATCATTAATACTAATTAAAAACCAGTAATTACTTACTTTTAAGTATTTTATTTATTAGCACAAGATGTGTTTTTATTGAAAAGACACTTTTGTCATTAACATTGGTGACTGTATCCAATGGTGATAAAACATATGCAACATCTATTTCTTTTTCCATAACTGTAACCTCTTTTGTATACAATTTGACTTAAATAATTTATCTTAATATCCCTACATAAGTATAATTATAATGTTAATTTTTAAATTTGCAAATTTTTATTTACTATACCTTTAAACTTAAAAAGTATTTTTATATATAAAAATACATCTTATATTAATTAAGATAAAGAATCACCAAATAATTTCCCCATTTTAATATTAAGATTATTACATAAAGTTTTTAAATGGTAATGTTCACTGAAATGTATATTAATTAATTTATATAAAGTGGTAACATCTGCCAATGGATCATGATGATCAAATTTAATTTGATTACTATGAGCAAGAGCACTTAAACGGTTATTAGGATAATCATATGTTCTTCTAAATAACTTAACTGAACAAATGTAAAAAAAATTAGGACATTTTAAATCATAATGATTAATTAATGATCTTAAGATATTAATGTTAAAGTTAGCATTATGAGCAATAACAACAGTATTTTCAGTAAAAAAAGCAACGATGTCTACTCATAATTCTTTAAAATTTGACATTAAAGATACGCTTTCACTTGTAATTCCATGAACATGAGAAAAAGTAAATTCTTCAGGATGTGGTTTAATTAACGAACTATAAGTTTTGACAATTTTACCTTGTATTACTTTTATCATAATTAATTGACAAGCACTTGTTTTATTCGAATTTGCAATTTCAAAATCAATAAAAACATAATTAGTATTATCAATCCCTCAATCATGAACATTAAATTTTTTCTTACTATTTAATTTTGATTGCTTTCTTTTTAATAACATTTTTTAGCAAAAAGATTTTTACTATCTTTACTTTTATACTGTTTAAAAGGTGTAATTATTTCTTGTTTTCCTTCTATATTACCTTTTGATTCAGAATTATCATCTGTTTCAAAATCATCATTTGTCTTCTTGAATTTTACACTTTTAAAAAACATATTAATGGCAATAGCACCTTTCTATCTAAATTTTCATAAATTAATATTAGTTATTCCTTTGATAAATTATAACATTGATAAGTTAGAGTAACTATATTTTTACTTATAAAACTTCATTTTTTGCAAAATTCATTAATTAATTATCATTCTTTAACAAATAACTTAATATAATTTATAAAAATAATATTATGAATAAAATATTATATTGTTGACAATAAAAAAGATTGCGGTTGCAATCTTTTTTTAAATAAGAAAAATATTATAATGAACACGAAGGTGAAGAATTATATCTAGTAATTAATGGTTCACTATCATTTACTTCATTTTGAAAATTATTAATTTTTTTTAACTTTTTAGCTATTTTAACTTGTTTATTAAGTTCTTTTTCTTCTAATTTTTGATTTTTTGCTTTTAAATTTTTTAATTTATTTTCTGCGTCTTGCAGTTTATCTTCTCTTTTTTTAATTTTATTTTTACTTTTTACAATTTTATCACTAAGTGTTCCTAATAAAGGACTATTTTTTTTATTAATTTTTCTTTGACGTTGTGCATCTTTAAGATTCATTCGTACTAGTTTATCTTTTTGCAGTTTAGTTATTAACTTATAAATTTTGACACTTATTGCAGCAGCAATTGCTCCTCCAATAACTATTGGTACAGCATAAAGTAAAAAGTCTAATCCTTCAAATAAATCACTAAAAAATGATTCTATCCCTTGTCAACCTTTTTCAAAAAAATTTCCTACGTCTTTTGTAAAATCCTCAAATCCTTTTGAAATATCTTCTCAAATGCCACTAATATCTGAGCCAATATCATCTACACCTTTACCAATTTCTTCTAATCCTTTACCAATATCATTTCCAATATCTTCTATACCTGAGCCAATATCTGATATAACATCTTCCAATCCTTTACCAATATCATTTCCAATATCTTCTATACCTTTAGCAATATCATCTAATCATCCAAACATAATTTTTCTACCTTTCCTTTAACCTAAACTTGGTCTTTGGAATGGCAACCCTTTTTAGGACTGTTTTTTGGTAGACACTTGTTTTTGATAATTAACTGGAGTTAGGTAGTTTAAGGTGCTGTGAATTCTTATGTTGTTGTATCAATTGATATAATCAAATAATTCTAATTTTAATTTGATTAATGATGTAAAATTTTTATCATTAATAAATTCAGTTTTGAAAGTTTTAAAAGTTGCTTCAGCAACAGCATTGTCATAAGGACAGCCTTTTTTGCTTAAAGATCGAGTTATGTTGAATGCTAATAAAAGTTTATCAATAGTTTTATTATTAAATTCGTTACCGCGATCGCTATGAAATATTTCAATATCTTTTAAACAGCGATTTGAGTGCATAAATGCTTGATATACTAATGATGCATCTTTTTTAGTACCTACACTATGTCCAATAATTTCGCGGTTAAATAGGTCTATTAATAAGCAAATATAGTTTCACTTACCATTAACTTGAACATAAGTTAAATCACTAACAATAACTTCATTTTTAATTTTATTATTAAAGTTTCTATTAACAAGATTGGTAATTTGACTATCATTGACTTTATTATGATGATTTTTGAATGATAATTTAGTGTATTTTGATATTAAATTATGCTTATTCATAATTTGTTTAATTTTTCTGCGTGATAAATAAATTTCTTGGTTTGCTAGTATGACTTTTAATCTTCTAGTACCATAAACTTCTTTATTTTCTTTAAAAGCACTAATAACAGCTTCATCATAAATATTATTTTGATTTTTATTTTTTTTCTTTAAATTAAAATAATATGTTGATTTAGAGAGTTTTAAAAAACGACACATTGTGCGAATTTTATATTTAGATTTATTATTTGCAATAATTTCTATTTTCTGCCTATTATTAGTGCTGCTTGTTTTAAAATATCATTTTCCATTCGTAATTGTTTTAATTCTTTATTTGCTTGAATTAATTGTTTTTCTAAATCAGAAAGATTATCTTTGGTTTTAAAACTGCCTGAATTAGTAAATTGCTTAATTCATTTATAAGTAGCCGCTCTTGTAACGTTATATTCTTTAACAAGACAAGATACTGACTTGCCACTTTGATATAAAGCTACTATTTGTTTTTTAAATTCATCTGAATATGAGTTAATATTGGCCATAATTATTTTCCTTTCTTTTAACTAATTTGTGAACTTGTCTACGTAATTAGTGTCCAATAAAGTGTAACCCATCCACTTAATGTTGTTTTATCATTATTATTTATATTTGTTTCTAAACTATTAGCACCTAATACTATTTTATTATTAAACTGATTAATATTGGGATTTAATTCAGACAATGGTTCTCTATTACATTTATTATTTAGTTTTTCTAAATGATCATCTAACATTTTTAATTCAATTTTTAATTTTTTGTTTTCTACTTCTTTTTCAACCAGTCCCACTTCAAATGTTTTTCTTTCATAATCATATTGTGCTTTTTGACTTGCTAATTTTGATTTGAAACATTCCATTTGTTCTTCTTTAAATATTTCATTTTTTGTTTACTTTCTTTTTTTGCTTTATTAGTTTCTAGTTTTCTATCAGCAATAGAAGCGACAACAGCAGTTGATGCTGTTGCTGCTAGTGCTCCTATTACAGGAACACCTCTTAATAGTAATCCTCCACCAACTGCAACAGGTCCTATAATAGGCATATTTTTTTTAAATTGTTTTTTAACATTATTTGCAATTTTCTTTGGTGATGGTATTCCACTAGACTTCTTTACTTTTTCATTATCATTAATTTCTAATTCAGATGATGAAGACACATTTGAATTCAATCTTTTAAAATCAGGCATTTTTTATTTCTCTCTTTCTAATCTATAAAATATTTTTTTAAAGTCTTGTTACTGATTCAGTACGTAAAAGGGGTGTTGCATTAGTTTCTAAATTATTAGCAACTGATAGCATATCATTATTAAAATTATTAATGTTTGGATTTAATTCAGATAATGGTTGTCTATTAGAACGATTATTTAGATTTTCTTGTTCTTCTCTTTTTTGATTTTTTTTAACTTCCTTTTTTGTTTTATTATTTCTTATTTTGTTTTCAATAGCAGCGCTTGCAACAACAGCAGAACCTGTTGCTGCAAATACTGCTGCTGCACTACCACCTGTTAATATTGTTGTTGTTGCAACAATGGGAGGAACTATAAAAATTAAGTTTTTTTTAACTGTTTTACCAACATTTTTTGTAACATCTTTATCTTTCTTGGGAAATTCTGCTTTCATATTATTTTCTAGTTCATTATTATTAATTTCTAACTCAGGTAAAGGTAAATTAGATTTTTTTTCTTTTTTGTTATTAGGCATTTTTATTTTTCTCTTTCTAATCTATAAAATAAAATATGTTTATTTAACTAAATAATTTAATAAAAAAACTAATATAAATAAATCAGAAAATCTATATTAGCAATGAACATTTATTAAATTAATAACAATATAACATATTTTTTTATGAATGTCAGAATCATACATATATGACTATTAAATGGTGAAAATAATAGTTAATAATCATTAATAATGTGTGAAAATAATATTTAACTAATTACCTAAATTTAGAAACCACAAATATTAATGATAAGTATTATAAAAATGTTATTCAATAAAATAAAATATGTTTATTTAACTAAATAATTTAATAAAAAAACTAATATAAATAAATCAGAAAATCTATATTAGCAATGAACATTTATTAAATTAATAACAATATAACATATTTTTTTATGAATGTCAGAATCATACATATATGACTATTAAATGGTGAAAATAATAGTTAATAATCATTAATAATGTGTGAAAATAATATTTAACTAATTACCTAAATTTAGAAACCACAAATATTAATGATAAGTATTATAAAAATGTTATTCAATAAAATAAAAAAGTTTCATGATTTAAATGATTATTATATTTAAGTAATTATTGAAAAAAAATAAAAATGAATGTATAAAAAAGCTAGTAATGTAAGAATAAGGGAGGGATTTCTATTTCATGAAAATCAGTTATTATAAAAAAATCAGAAAAAATATTTTTAAAACAAAATCAATTATGCATAATAACCAATGAAAAAGAAGCACTATTTAACTTAAAAGACATAAACTGCATAATTTTAGAAAATAATTATACTTATATTACAACACAAATATTAGCAAAATTAGTTATCAATAATATTTTTATTATCATATGTGATGACAAATATGATCCACTTGGAATAACTTTATCTCTAAATCAACATTGACAACCTTTAACTATTTTTGAAAAGCAAATAAATATGACAGAACATTTTAAACTTCAGTTAAGAAGCTTAATTATTGAATATAAAATAAAAAATACTTTAATTGTAATGAAAAATTTAAAATGCAAAGAGAAAAGCATTAGCATGGTAGATCATTTTTCTAAAACAATTATTCTTGGCGATAAAACTAATAGAGAAGGTTTAACAGCAAAAGTATTTTTTCGTGAACTTTATGGAAGTAATTTTATTCGCTTTAGTGATAATGGAATTAACAGTGCTTTAAATTATGGTTATAAAATTTTAATGAGTGCTATTTCTAGAACAATTTCCAAATATGGATTAAATAATTATTTAGGAATTTTTCATATTGGCAAAACCAATCCTTTTAATTTAGCTTGTGATTTTTTAGAGCCATTAAGACCATTAGTTGATTATTGAGTAACAAAACATATTGATACTATTCAAGATCATATTTCTTATAATCATAGATTAGAACTAATTAATTTATTAAATCAAAAAACTATCATTAATAATAAAATTGTTACTATAACAAGAGCAATTGATTATATGATTAGATCATTTATTACATGCTTAAATGAACAAACTATAAATAAATTAGAATTACCAATACTAGACTTTGATCTCTTAGAAGATGAAAATAATGAATAATATGAGGTATCGATATATGCGTTTATTTGTAATGTTTGATTTACCAATAACTACTAAAAATGATCAAAAAAATTATAATAAATTTCGTCGTTTATTATTAAATCAAGGATTTTATATGATTCAATTTTCTATTTACGCTAAGCTATGTGCTAATCATGATGAAGTTATAAAAACAAATAATATTATTGAAAATCATTTACCACCAAAAGGTAACATTCGTTGTTTAATGGTAACTGAAAAACAATATGAGATGATGAAAATAATGATTGGTTCGCAATCATATCAGGAGGATATAACAACTATAAATCCCATTATTGAACTTTAAGGAGAATGTTATGAAGAAAATTCAATTTACAAATCATATATTTGATAAACAAAATATTAAAATTAAGTAAAACATCAACTTTACGTAATCTTTTAATACAAAATATTAATAAAAATATTATTAATTCTAATCAAAAAAATTATCAAATAATAAGTATGAAATTAACTGAATTACATGAAAATTTTTATAATTTATTAAATGAAAGTTCTTTTAATTTACTTAATAAAAATGATGTAATTAATAATAATCTAGAATTAAAAGCAAATTTAGAAATATTTTCTATTAATAATATAATTGATAAACTTCTAAAAATCCAAATTATTAATAATGAAACTAACAATATAATTGATGAAGAAAATTACAGTCATTTTATGTTACGTATATTATTATTTAATATTTTAAAGAATAGTTTAAATTTTAGTGATAAATTACGTCCAACTATTATTTTAATAGACCTACCTGAATTATATGGCACACCAAAAATATTATTTGAATTAAATAAATGATTTAATAAATTATTAGCTAAAAATATAACCTTGATTATTGTATCAAATAGTCCTGAATATTTAATTTCTTTAAAACCTTCTTTAAATAGTATTAATTTAATAAACAATAATCATATAATTACAATAGAAAATTTATCTGTAATAATTAAAGATGCTATTATATTATTTTCATTTTGAGAATCTAATCAAAGAGATTTAATAAGTTATAAAAATAATTTGTTTTCTCTAATTGATGAAGAAGATATTCAAAATGAAATAAAGTACATTGAGGAAAATATTTTTGATCTTATAATTAAAAGTTTATTTGCAGATGAAATAATTTTGACTATTAAAAAATTAAATAATATTTCAAGTGAAAAATATACTGTTCAACATATTAGTTCTATTAGAAATTTAATATTTATTTATACAATCCTTTTAAGTGGTTTTAATGTTAATTCGGTTTGAAATAGTGAAGGTATTGATAATTTTGAAAAAATAAATAGTTATTTTAATTAATTCAAAAATGTCAGAAGACTAAAACCTATTTTTGTTTCTAATTTACGTGATTTAAGTTATATTTTACACAAAAATGTCAGAAGACTAAAACAACTACAAAACTTTTTCTATCTCAATAATTGTTATATTTTACACAAAAATGTCAGAAGACTAAAACTGAAATAGGTGTTTTTTCTAATGCTAATAAGTTATATTTTACACAAAAATGTCAAAAGACTAAAACGTACTAGCACTATATTCAGTTTCCAATACTGTTATATTTTACACAAAAATGTCAGAAGACTAAAACTAGTATCTCTATTATTACCGCAAATAATTAGTTATATTTTACACAAAAATGTCAGAAGACTAAAACATATCTGCAAGAGTAAGAAGTCATGGTTTAGTTATATTTTACACAAAAATGTCAGAAGACTAAAACAAGTACCAGATTGGGCTTGTACTACTGGAGGTTATATTTTACACAAAAATGTCAGAAGACTAAAACATAATACGGCTTGTAAAGGTTTACAAAAATGTTATATTTTACACAAAAATGTCAGAATACTAAAACAACATGCAACAACTGAACTTGCTGCAACTGGTTATATTTTACACAAAAATGTCAGAAGACTAAAACCAATAAAACGTGGGGGTTACAGAGCATAATGTTATATTTTACACAAAAATGTCAGAAGACTAAAACCTCAAATTAATTTTAACATAAATATAAACATTAAATTAAAGTAGTTACAAATTAATTTGTAACTACTTTACCTAATATATTAGGGTTTAATATTTTGAATTCACTTTTTCAATTTCCAATAGAATCTCTAAAATTTTGATGTCCAAAAACATTTTCACTGTTTTTTTCAGAAACATTGGTTGTACCTATCAAATTAGCGTATATACTTGAACCTTTTTTCCCATGAAATACTTTAATTATTTTCTTATCTTGTTTTTTATCATAATATTCAACAATATTTTTTGGAACTAAAATTACACTTTTCTTTTTAAGATTTTCTAAATTTTCTGGCTTTGCATCAACTCTTCTAATTCATTGATGTTTATCATTAAAATTAATCGCTATACCATAATAATTATTAACTTCTCAAATAGTATTATTTTTATCTTTTATATAAGAATCTTTTAAATTACCATTTTCATCAATTAGACTACGTTTAATTTTTCTCTTAATTTCTTTGTTATCTTTATCTGTTTTTCATTCAAAATGGCTATTAACGGGCATCTGACTAGAAGTAACAGAACCCGCCAACTTATAATCAATTTTGTAAGAAATAAATGGATAATGAATATTACCTTTAAAAGAAAAATTATTCATTTTTTCTTTATACTCTTCTTGATTTAAAACACCAACATATTTAGGTACTATTATATTTCTAGTAACAATTTTATCTGGAACTTGCATTTCCTTATTATCTTTATTACTTATTTTAATTTCTTTTTTTTCTTCACTTTTTTCTAAAATAATAGGTATCCTTTGTTCGACAACTTCTTTCAACTCTTTAACTAATGGTGACATGATTTTAAATTCTGGCTTTTCAGAATAAATTATTTGTTTTAATCTTTTTTCTGAATCTTGAACATATAATTTAGTATCTTTTCTTTTTAATTTAATTAAAATATCGTCACATCGTTCGTGATATTCTTCTTTAGAAATTCTTTTTTTGAATCATAATTGCTTCAAATTAACAATATTAGCAATATCACTAGCAAAAGTAACATATGATGTTGAAATAAATTGCGTTAAAATAATAGCATCAACAGCATGGTGAAATGGCGTAATATCACGAACTTTTTCATCTAAACCTCAAGCACTTTCTCTTAATCATGCACGACGAAATCTTGACGTAACACTTCCATTAATAGACTGCACATCTGTTTCAACTACTTCACCAGTATTTCGTCTTCAATTTTTAAATTCACTTTTTAATCAATTAGTTACATAACGAGATATATATCTTGTATCATTTAAATTTCTTGATGCAAATTCATCTAATAATTCATCATTAATATCTTTAGTTATTAAGTAACTATACTTTTTATCAGATAAATTTTTTCTAATAACTTTTGTTATAAAATAAAAATAAGATTTTTTATGTGTTTCATTAGTTTTTAATCATTGTAATGGTGTTTGTTTTCCTTTTTTTTGATTTGCATCATTACAAACAAGAACTAAATTATTAGATGAATTATCAGCTATTACCGATTGCGGGATAATATGATCAATTTCTAAACCATAAGACTTTCCAATTTGTTCAATTGTTATTTCATGATGATTTTCACAATAAATACATTTTTTATCTTGTTGTTCTCATAAACGATATTTTAATATATTTGTATCATTACTTTTTATTCCATTAGCAATTAACTTTTCTTCAATAGCAACTTTTTGATTATAATTAAATTCATTATTTTTTTTAATTTCTCTTCTTTCAACAAATGATTTTGCTAACTCTCTTGCAACTTCAACATTTATAACAGCAAAAAATCCATATTTTTTATGTAAGGCACTAATTATTTTTCGCGCTTGATTAATTGCACGAAAAACAACAGCATTTTTACTCATATCTTCATCTTTTATTGGTTGAAATAATTTTTTCATATTACTTTTAAAGTTATACATTTCTTCTTCATTTTTTTCAATAAACTTTGCTTGAAACTTGCCATATGATGTTCCTAAAGCAAAAGCATCTATTGCTTCTTGCATATATTTAAATGAAGTATTAGCAGTACTAGTATTAACATTAGATGGTAATTGCAAAAATTTTTCTATTTGTTCATTTGTTAAGTTAATTTGTTTATTTTTAAAAAATTGTTCTAATTTATTTTTACGTTTTTGTGGAGTAATGTTTTTATGTAAAATTTCTCCTAATTCATCAAAAATATGATTTTTTAAATTGCTAAAATCAATTGTTTTAAAGTGTTCAGGAAGTAAATCTTTTAAAATTTTTAAAAAGCCAAAATTAAATTTTAATTCTTTATTTGTTCATACATTATTATCAAATGATTTTTTATCAATATGTAGTGTTTCAATAATAATTTTTTTTAATTTATTTTTATCTAATATATTTCCATCCTTAATAGTATTAAAAATGACATTTGTAAGAACAATAATTTCATTTTCTTCTAAACACTTTACAGTAAAAGTTGAAAGTGCCGATACCATTTGAAATATTTCAAAGGTTAAACTACAACGATAACCTCTTTTTTCTTGACGATAAAAAGTACAATTACCTTCAGTTGCTAAAAATGGTTCAAATAAACGATGTTTTTTTATCTTTGCTTTCCATTTACTAAGTTGCATTTCATCTTTTGGTCCTGGACCATCTTCAAAATCTCTTTGTCTTAAAATAATATCATCAATAATTATTTTAATAACATCTTCAGATAATTGAGAATAAAATTTAGTTTGTGTTGTTAATATCATTTTTAATTCTTTTTTATAGTCTTCACGATCAAATAAATAACGATAATTAAAAATTTCGGTTTTTGTTTTATTATCATTTGTTGTTTTTTTAATTTTATTATGAATTAATCCTAAAGTATTATCATTAAATTCATGTTTAAAACTTGCATCAGAAACAATAGCTTGTGCAATAGTGCAATAATTTTTTACAAGATCTTTTGCTTTATTAATTGAACTATCTAATTTACTTTCTTTATCACTTTCGTTGTTTTTTAAAGAAAATCTATCATTGTAACCACGATGATTAGCAATATTTATTAGTGCTACTGTTAATTCTTGTGGTGTTAATTTTGTCGTTAATCCTTTTACTCTAATAACATAAGGATTAAAATATTTTGTTTCATCATATTTAATGTTATTAGTAATTTTAAAATTTTTAAAAAAATTATTTATTTCTTCAATTTTAATAATGCCCTTAATTTGCAAAAATTTTTTTAAATCATTTATTCTCTGTTTCCTTCTACGAATTAGTCTCCTAGAACCTCTAAATATCCTTCTTTGTTCAGCATTTGTTTTACCATCTTTAGCATTTTCTGAACATTCAAATAATCTGACACCAAAATCATCAATATAATATTCTTTATTTTCTTCTGTCATAACTGCTCATCCAACTGATGATATTCCTAAATCTAAACCTAAATAATATTTTTTAGTATTCACTAGTTTGAACCTCCTAGAAATTATTGTTATCAAAATTATTGTACACAATAAAATGTAAAACAAAAAGAGACAAAAGTCTCTTTTTTAAAGGAAATATAACGGATACCTTTTTACCGTTCAGGGACTAAAATCTAAAGATTTTTTTCTAAGATCTTACTCCTCTGTCATTTTTGTGTAAAAATCTTTGCCTAACAAAGACAACTAAATAATATCAAAGTTAAATATGATTGTAAAGTATTACAATAACCTCTTTAAAAATAATTTTTAAAAAACTCTATAAAGCCACTCTTTAAATAATATTAAAATATTATTTAAAATACTCACTACGAATAATACTAAATATTTTACAATCACTAACTTTACCATCTTTAATAAAATTACTACGAGAAATTCCTTCAAACTTCATACCAACACTTTCCATCGTTTTCGCTGAAGCAATGTTCTCTTTAACACAACTGCCTTCAATTCTAATACTATCAGTATTTTCAAATCCGTACTTAATAGCAGTTAACAATGCCTCTTTGGCATAACCCTTACCCCATTCTTTTGGATTAAAAGCATAACCTATTTCCAAACATTTAGTGTGAGCAAAATATCTAATAAAGCCACAAGTACCAATCATCGTATTAGTTTTATCATCTTTTAATTGCACTGCTCACATTAAAGAACTTAATTGTTTATATTCTTGTAATAAAGAATTAATAAAACCAATACTATCATTAATACTTTTATGAGCTTTTCACGGTACATATTTTGTCATATTTTCATTCTTCGCATAATTAAATAATGCTTGTGCATCATTTAAAGTAATAGGACGTAGTTTTAAACGTTGACTTTCTAAAACTGGGATGGCAGGTAAACGATCAATATCATTCATAATTTTCTCCTTTAAATATTTTTAAACATATTTATTATATATTTTCATAATTTTTTCAACACTTGGCAATAGTTTATTAACCTGACTAACACTATAAGTAACTTCCATATTTCTAACAACACCATGCGATACAAAAAAAGTATTTAAATAATATGTACCATAATAATATTTAATTGCTTTTAAACTTCCACCAGCTGTTAAACCTGTTGCAACAAAACGGACATTTTCATCTTTTACTAAATCTTTAGCAAAATAATATTTATTATATGATAATTTATATTTTTTAATAGCAATATCTTCAATATTAACACGAATCTTAGTGTCTTCATCAGTAGGTCAGATTGTTTGATAGGAAATTAACTTAGTTTTAATATTGCCACCAGCACTTAATGCTAATGCTGCCATTAATGCCCCTTCAGGAGCACCACCAATACCATAAACAAAATCTGCTTCCTTGTTAATAACATCAATAGCAGCAAGCACATCACCATCACCAATTAAACGAACAATAATACCTAAATCATGCAACTTTTCAATTATTTTTTGATGTCTTGGTTTATCTAAAACAATACCAATTAAATCATTATGTTTTTTCATTTTTTGCATAGTTTTAATATTAGTAATAAAATCATCTTCATTGTTAATAGCATCTTGTAAATCGGGTCCAACAAATAATTTTTCCATATACATTTCTGGTAACTTTAAAATAGTATTGGGTGTTGCTGCTGCTAAATAAGCAATACTACCAGCAATATTATAAGCAGCAGGATAAGTACCTTCTACTGGATCAACTGCTAAATCATAAATTAAAGTTTTTCCTTTTCCTAGTTCTTGATTAACAAATAACATTGGGGCTTGATCTAACTCACCTTCACCAACGATAATACGACATTTAATAGGGACATTATCTAGCATAATTGTCATTGCTTCAACAGCAGCAAAGTCAACAGCATTCTTATTTTTACGACCAATAAATTTATAAGCAGCAATTGTCGCCATTTCTACTGCTCTAATTAAATACATATCCTTATTCATATTTTTCTCCATAATTAAGATGTTCATTGTTAATTATATGATAATTTTTAACAAAAAACTTAATTATTAAACATCTTTCTTCGTTAATTTTACAAAATTTGTAAATTATAAATTCAAATCATAAAATAAAAAATTACAAAATAAGTAAATAATATTTTAAATTCCAGATAATTTAATTATCTGGAAAATTGCATTATTTATAAGTTTAAAACTTTTGATTATATATTATTTGTAAATGCTATCTTTTGTTCAGAAAGTACTAGACCAACTGATACTTCTTGGTTTATTGATTCAACATCTGCTATTTGTAATACATTATTAGAATTTCCTATCAAACAATCTGAATTTATTGAATTTAATGTTATATCTAAAATATTAGATATTTCTTTTACCATTTTATATACAAAATCATTTTCTTTAAGAAATTCGCTAGTTTGTTGCGTTTCATAATCACTTATTTTTATATTTTGCTGTTTTTTATTTAAATCAAGAAATTCATTAAATTCAAAAAATAAATGTTTTAACTCTTGTAATTGATCTTTTTGTTGATAAATTTTTTCATATAATAAATCTAAATTTTTAATATAATTTTTAATATTATTATTTTGTACTCTAACTTTTATAAACATAAATTTATAATCTTTTTTATTTTTTTGTTCAAAATTATTAACTATTTTTTTACATATTTTTTGATTTAAATTATATTTTTTTTGATAATCATACATTAATGGAATAAACTTTTTAGGAATTTTAATTAACGTTGTAAAATCAATTAAAAACAAAAGATTTTGCGAACTATCATTTTCATTAGTACATAATAAAGCAAATTTTTTGTTTTCATTAAAAAGAAAATTCTTTTTACTATTTTTTGCCATTTTATTTTGTAATTTTTTAAAAATCATTTGTTCTTCTTCATTACAATCTTCAAATAATAGTAATGGATTAAAATAAAGGTTTTTTGCTATTTTTTGATTCTTCCCTTCATTTAAACTATCATCTTTAATAAAAATTAGATAAGAATATGGACCTTTATATTCTTGTAAAAAATTATAATAATTAAGAGTCATTTTTACTATTGATCCTGATTCTAATTTTAATTCTTCAAAATCAAATAATTTGCATTTACCATTATTTTCATTATTGATATCAATAGTGATATCACTAGAAGTTGATGGTTGTAATTCTTGTTGAGCATTACTTTCTTTATAGTTATTAAACTGTTTTATACTTTTTAAAAGTTCACCATATTTATTTCCTCCAAAAAAAGTAGTGAAATTCTTGATAATAATTTTAAGTGCAGCATCATAATCAGCAACTATTGATATAGAATTTTCAATTTTAGAGTTTTTAATAAAAAAATATTCACCTAAAAATTTATCTACTTGTTCTTTTATTGTAATGAAAAACTTAAAATCTTCTTTTATTTTTTCATGAAAAGTTTTAAATTCATTAAATAAATTAATAATATCATTACTCTTTTTGGTTATATTCAATTTATTTTCAGTAAAACAACTATTCATTTTACTATTAATTTCATTTAATTTATCCCTTATTTCTTTTATATTTTTTTCAATTTTATCTTTAATTTTTTTTATATCAATTTCTAACTTTAATTGTTCTTGCGTTAATACTATTATTTCTTTTTCTTGGCTTTTAATACTAATTTCATTTTCTAAAATTTGTTTTTTATAACTTGAAATTTTTGTTTCTAAAATTTGAATTCTTTCTTTTGCATTTTTAACTTTATTATTATAATCGATTCATAATGCATCTCAATGCTTTTGTATGTTTGCATCACTTGAATTAACTTCAATTAAAGCTGATACTACTTCAACATATTTTATTTTTGTTCTCATAGTAGCTTGGAAATCTTCAATATTTTTTTGAGTTTCTTGAAAAGTATCTTTATCTATCTTTACGCTTTTTTCTTTAAACTCTTCTTTATCTTTTTGCAAAGTTTTAATTTCTTTTCTTATTTTTTTTAATTCTTTTTGATCTTTTGCTATTTTTTCATCCAATGTTTGATTTCTAAGTTGATTATTAGTCCTACTTTTTGTTAAATCTTCAATATGACTTTTTAAGTTTTTTAAATCATCTTCTTTATAAGATAAATCCTTTTCATATTTACTATTCTCTAATTCTTCTTCTGATAAAATATCTTGATATCTTTGTTTATAATTACGTTGTTCCTCAACACTTTCATTTATGAAAAATGTGAATTCTTTTTTAAAAATTTCTAAATTTTCTTTAAATTTTCTAATTTTATTTTCAATATCACCTATTGAAACATTTGTTGTCGCTATCTCTAGAATAATTTTAAACCTCTCTTTCTTTTCTTTCAAAAATAAAAAACCACTTGCTTTAAAACTAAAGCAATGGCCAAACACTTTTATTTTTGTAATTACATTTTATAGAAATTATAATTATAGTTAAGGAATATACTTACTTATACTATTGAATAGACATATTCCATAATTAAATTTAATCAATTGTCAATAATACTTTTTATAAATTTTTTAGTGTTATTAATTATAAAAGTTAATATTTTCCGAAAAAATAGTTTAAAAATAAGTTTCTATTTCGAAAACAAAAAAATGTTAATAATATTTTTATATTAACTTGATAATAATTTCAATTTTAAAAAATATATTTTTGATTTTTTTTATTTTAATGGTTTTATTTTATTAAAAATTTTACAAAGTAAGTTAAATCTTAAGTACATAAGTCTAAATTTACTTTTTCTACATTTATTTACTAAAATTTTGAATCTTTTTAATCAAGCAAAAACATGTTCAACTTTGATTCTAATTTTAGATACAATCTTATTATATTTTCTTTCTTGTTTAGTTAATTTTTTATTTTTACTTTTTTTAATTGGTATTATTGTATTTTCATAAATATTTTGTATACCTTGATATCCTAAATCACCAATAATTATTGTATTTTTAGAAAATACAAGATTTGAATTTTTTAATATTTGAAAATCATGCACTTTGCCATTATCAGCAAAAATATCAACAATATTTTTATTAAAAAAATCATATACAATTTGAAATTTTATAGAATACATTCAACTTTTACCAGAAAAATATTCTAACTGTAGTTTTTTTTAGTTGGTCTTTCAATTTCAATCTCAGTTGAATCAATTAAATAAAATTGAAATTCATTTAAATTTTCTTGTTTTTTATCATTTTTTGATTTATATTTTTCTTTTAAAAATTGATAATCTCTATCATTACTAAGTTTATTTTCAACTCAAGTAATATTTCGAAAACAGCTTGAAGGACTCATTTTATATTTAATACTCATTTGAAAAAAAGTATAATATTCTTTTCAATATTCAAGTGTCATCATCAATCTTTCTTCAACTGAAAGTTTATTTTTTCGACCTTTAGTTTTTTCTAATTTTTCTATTTCAATTAATTTTTCTAACATTTCATTAAAATGAAAATGTTTTATACCAAAATATCTATAAAATTTATCATTTTTTAATTTTTTTAAATTTTCAAAAGCCATATTTATCAACACCTTATTAATTCATTAATAAAATAAATTATAAAATTATTACTTGATTTTTCAAAAAAATAATTACGGAATATGTCTAATATAATAAAGAAATTTTTATCTTTGATTCTTATTATTTTTAATGTTAAAATTATTAATAAGCAAAGTACGAAAAATTTATAGATTACATTTTATAAATAAAATAATATAAAATAATATTAGAAGGATATGGACAAACAGATAGGGTTGATTTTTATGAACGCAAAAGAATTAATTGCAAGAGTATCAGATAAAACTAAATTTAACATTCAAGATATTGAAATAGTTTTTAATTGTGTAATTGAAGAAATTAAAAATATTAACCAACTAGGTAAAGTAATTACTATTCCTAATTTTGGTACTTTTAAAATCAAAAAAGTAAAACCTTGTTTACGACAAAATAGTAAAAATAATGGACAACACGTAGTTAGCAAATACAAATATATTAAATTTATACCTTATAAAAAATACAAAAAATATATTCGTTGTAAACCAAAACCAACAATACTAAATAACATCGACTATTAAAATGTATGACCTAAAATGTGAGGAAAACTAATGAAACAAAGTAGTATTAATAGAATAAAATTAAGACAAAAAGTTAATATAAATTCAATTGAAATGTTTAAAGCGTGCTTGCAATATAATTCTCAATCTCAACCGAAAGTTAAAATTGAATTAGCAAAATGGCCAATGTATTTTGAATATTGAGAATACCTAGAAAAACATGAAAATATAATTCCTTTTTCAATTAAAACATCAATTGACAATTTAACATTATACGGTAATCTTTTAAAAAGTCCCCTTAAAAATGAAAATAATAATAAAACAATAATTTTATTACACGGAATAACTAATACAAGATTTTGAATATTTAAACAGGCTTTCATTTTTTTACGTGCTGGCTATAATGTTATTTGATATGATGCTCGTAACCATGGTGAAAGTGATGCATCACCAACAACTTTTGGTTTAAAAGAATCACAAGATTTACAAGACATTATTGAATACTGTTGTAAAACATATAAGCAAGAAACTACTGCTTTAGGATTATATGGTTTTTCATTAGGTGGCGCAACAGTAGTAATGTGAAGCGATTTATATGCAAAACATAAAATTAATCAAAAAGTAAAATTCATTATTTCTGATTGTACATTTAGTCGCTTAGATCGTACGTATAGTGAAAAACTATACAATTATGCTTTCTTACCTACTAATTTAATGCTGAAATTAAGCCGGAAAAAAGCACAAAAAACATTTGGTGTCGATGGTTTACAAGAAATACAACCAATTAAATATTTAAAATTAATACCTGATATGCCAATGTTATTTCTTCATGGTCAAAATGATCACTTTATTAACTACACTAATGCTAACGAATTATTTCAAGAAAAAATTCGATATGAAATACCAAAAAAAAGTTCATTATACACTATCCTTGATGCTAACCACGGTCAAAGTTTTTTAATTGGTGATTTAGACCACACAGTTGTTAATGAATATAATTTAGTAACTGATAAAGGTATTAGTGACACTACTTTAGAATTTGTTCAAAAATGAATCAATACTTAAGATAAACACTATTAATTGATATTTTTATTAAATATATATTATAATTAATGAGAGTGGAGCGATGATAAAAATGAAAATTAAAGTTATTATTATTGGTGCTGGCGCGACTGGGATGGGAGTTGCGAGTAAATTATTACGTAGTGAAAAAAATAGTGATAAAAATTTTGATATCCATGTTTATCAAGAAAAAAACTATATTTCACTTGGTGCTTGTGGTATTCCTTATTATATTGCTAATGAATTTAAAGATAAAAAACTTTTAAATGATCGTACAAAAAAAGATTTTTCAGAAAAAACTAATAATAAAAATAAAATTAAAATTCATTTAAATCAAAATGTTATTAAAGTCGATACAGCAAAACAAGAAATTCATGTCAAAAAAATAACAGACGATAAAACTAAAGCAAAAGTTGTATCTTATCATGCCTTAGTTATTGCAACAGGAGCCAAACCAAAAATTCCGCCACCTTTTAGTCATGGTATTTTGCCACATAATGTTTATAATGTTTTTACTAAAGAAGATGCCATAAATCTAAAAAAAGCAATGAAAAATGCTAAAAAAATAGTTATTATTGGCGGTGGATTCATTGGCATGGAAATGGCAGAAGCATGCTTAAAACAAAAAAAAGATGTCACAATCGTTGAAATGAAAGATCGATTAATGGCAGACGTTGTTGATAAAGAATTTAGCCAATTAATTTATGATGAACTAACCAAAAAAAATATTAATCATAAAACTAAATCAAAAAACAATGCCACTATTTTACTAAACTATCAAGTTGAAGAACTAATGATGACTCATAATAATGTTAATAATTTGCGTTTAAGAAGTGTAAGTGATAAAAAAAATGGAAAAACAATACCTTGTGACTTAGTAATACTAGCAGTTGGTTTTGAACCAAATACGAATTTTTTACAAAATAGCAACATTGAATTAAATAAAAATAAAGCAATTATTATTAACGAATTCTGTCAAATTCCTTCTAAAGAAAATGTTACAAAAAAGTTTTCAAATATGTATAGTGGTGGTGATTGTGCACAAATATATAGTCAATTTGATAAATCATCAATATATGTTCCCTTGGCAACTAATGCTAATAAAATGGCACGTATTATTGCTGATAATATTAAAAACCCAGAACATAAATATCCAGGAACTTTAGGATCAAGTATTTTACGTGTTGGTAATTTAGAAATAACAAAAACTGGTAGTTTTGATACGATTGATAAAAATAAAATTGGTAGTGTTTATATTAAAGATTATGATCTACCAAGATACTTAAAACAATCTCGTCCTTTATACTTGAAACTATTTTATGATAAAACAAATTTCCAATTACTGGCAGCACAAATGGCAGGCTATAATCATGCCACATTAAGAATTAATGCTCTTGCTACTGCCATTTGAAATAAAATGGACATCCGTGATTTACAAAATTTAGATTTAGTTTATTCACCTCCTTTTGCTCGTACTAGTGATATTATTCATATAGCAAGCAGAAAAGTAACATCGTCATAACCTATAAAAAATAAAAAGAATGAGGTAGCAACTATGACAACTCTTAGTAATGACAATATTAACTTATTAAGAGACTTTGTTGGTATTTCACACTGACAAAGTCTAATCGGGATAATTGTCTTTTTTAGTATTATCCTAGCACTTTCTATTTTTATTAAAAAAACTAAACCTAAATTTCCAATTCGTATTTTTACTGGAATGGGATTAGGACTAATTTTTGGTATTATTATCCAAGCTATTACTGGTTTTAATAATCATAACATTACTTATCCTAACTTACCTGGAACACCAATAAAACCTAATCCTGACTATATACCCTGAGTTGCAGAAATTGTACACTGAATTGAATTATTAAAAACTATTTTTATTATTGGTATTACTATGTTAACTATTCCATTAGTATTTTTAGCTATCGCTAGAATTACTAGTAAAAAAAATAGTAACTCAAAAACAATAACTAAAGTTTCAGGAGTTGGTATTACTATTTTATTAATAAATGTGGCTATTGCTTTTACTATTGCCTTTGGACTAGGAATTGCTTTTAAAATTGGCCAAGGTTTTAATTTAACTGATGGTGGTAGTTACGATAAAACTACTGCCAAAACAATTCCCGAAATTATCATTAGTTACGTTCCTAGCAGCTTAATTGGTGTTTTTACTCAAACATTAATTATTCCAATCATTGTCCTTGGTGCTTTAATTGGATTTGCAATTAAAAAACTAACTAAGCATAATGAAGAACGAATGGACAAAGCAAGAAACACTTTAGAAACAATGTGAAAAATTATTATTTCAATATTAATGATGTTTATTAAAATTATGCCATTTGCTGTTATGAGTATGCTAGCAACAGCAATTATTAATCAACCAATTGGTGCACTTGCTAATATTCGCATTATTATTGGAGTCGCTTATTTAGCACTACTTATTACTTTCTTATGACATTTATTATCATTATATTTATTTGGTATTAATCCTTATCGTTGATTATTAAAAGCACAGAAACCAATTATTGCTGGTTTTACAACTCAGTCTTCTAATGCCGCTTTACCAATTGCTATGAATACCTTAAAAGAAGATTTAAAAGTGAAAGAAGAGGGTAGTGATACAGTAATGCCACTTTCAACAACAATAGGTTTAAGTGGCTGTGCTGGAGTGCAAGCTGGCATTATTTTATCTTTCTTATGATTTAGTGTTATCCTTCCTGGTAATTTCCCCAACTGAACAATTGCTATTTTATTTATTAATGGCTTAATTGTAACATTAGTTGCTTCATTAGGAATTGCGGGAGTACCAGGAACTGCTGCTGTTGTAACAGCTGGTGTTTTAGGTGGTCTTGGTTTTGGTAGCTATTATGCTGCTGTTTATGGTATTATTGGTGCTTTAGATGGTTTATTTGATATGGGCAGAACTGCAGTTAATATTTCTGGTGGTTTACAAGCTACTGTTATTGCTTCTCGCAATCAAGAATTAATTGAAGATGAAAAACTTTTATTAAAAAAATACCCTTTTAGGGGTTTACACATTTTAACAAAGAAAGTTGGAGCCAAATTGTTAATTAGATCTGAAAAAAATGATAAGATTCAAGCATTAAAAAAAGATACTAAAGTTAAAATTGAAGCATTAAAAAAAGTAAAAAATAGTGAGAATGATATTAAATTTTTAAAAGAGCAGTTAAAAAAAGATATTAAAACAATTAAAAGTGGTAAAGATATCTAATTTCCAATTATTATCTAAATAAATTTTTAGTAATCTATTTCATAAAGATATCACAAAACTAAATATATAGTAGAAATTAAGTGAGGAAAATAACTAATTTTTTGATATGGACTAATTAAAATTAGTTTTATTGGATAAAGAAAAACTTAATAAAAATAAAGAATTTATTTCATAAACTAATTGATTTGAAGGTAAATCTATTCATAAATCATTATTTTTTAATTCCAAAATTTCTTTATTGGAAATTAAAAAATTTAATTTATTAAAGATAAATATTAAATTTCCTTTAACTTCAAAAAAAATACTACTAAAAAATCAATTATCTTGTAAAAAGTTTAAACTTTCCATTAAAATATTAAAATTATCTTTTAAATTAATTTCTATAACTTCTAAATAATATTTATTTATTTCATTTCAAAACAATTTTTCTAAATCTTCATATTGTTTTTTTGTTTTTATTAAATCTCATAATTTCATTAAAGAAATTTTTTTATTAACTCCATTTTCATTAATAAAAACGAATCTATTTCATATTTCTCTATTTTCAAAGAGAAATTTTTCAACATATTTATATACTTTATCTTTAATTTTATTTTTCAAAAATAAAATTTCCATTCTATTAGAGTGTTTTATAATTTAATTATAAAATAAAATCAAAATTTTTTTCAAAAACTATTATGCTGTTAATAAAAAATTACTTATTTTTTCAAAAACAACATTCATATTTAATTTCTTAGGTTTAAAAGAACCATTATCATTAATTTTCATAAACATTTCTTTATACCACAAAGAAAGTTGTTCATAAAAATCTTTATTTATTTTATCTTTATTTTTAATTGTCATCATCATAATTTCATATCAATTTAAATTACATTTATATGGTTGAAAACCTTTTAAATCTCATTGTATACAACATTCAATAATTAAAAAATCAGGAGTTGCAACAAATTCAAAATCATTGTATTTAGTATAACATTTAAATAATGAATTAACATAATGATTTCGTTTTTTCATTTCTAATTCTCATTTACATAAAAGTAAATTAAAATAGTTGCGTTCCAAGTCTAAAAATGGTTGCATTGCCATATTTGTAATTTTTTTATTTAAACAATGATCATACATTAGTAGTTCTTTACGCAATGCAGTTAAACTCATATCTGGTGTATAACTAAATAATTCATACGGAATAATTCTCATTATTAATTTTCCATTCTATATTATTTAACTTTTACTTTATTTTGTTCTTTTTTAATTAATTTATTAACTAAAAGTCTAATTCCTTTATACACTTCTAATAATCACATTGGTATTGTTGATAAAGCAATACAAAGTAATCAATCAACTGCCCGAAAACCAGCACCAATACCAAAAGCATTGCTAACAACAGGTGTAAAAATAATAAAAGTATTAATAGCAAAAGCACTAATCGCCGCAACTCAAATATATTTATTTTTTCAAGTAATCTTATTAAAAATACTTGTATTAGCACCTAAAACAAAAGAAAATGCATAAAAAACAGGAGCATTAGTCATTATAACAAAAACAAAAACAAAACCTTCACTATTATTTTCACGTAAAATTTGAGGTAAAAAATGAAAAGCTAATAGTAATAAGGTACTTAATATTATACTAACAATACCAATAAATCCTCAACTACCAGTAAGAATTATATCATTCCGTTTCGTTGGTTTTCTAAGCATTAAATCAGGGTTATTAGGTCCCATTGACATTGGAATTGCAATAACAGATTCAACAATTAAATTAATTCATAAAATTTGAATTGGTTGCAATAATTCATTTCATCCAAAAATAGCACCAATAACAATTGAAAATACTTGGGCCATATTAGTAATTAAAATAAAAATAACAATTCTTTTAATTTTACTGTAAATATTGCGTCCTTCTTCAATAGCATCAACAATAGTAGCAAAATTATCATCAGTTAATACTATTTGTGAAGATTCTTTAGCAACATCAGTTCCCGTAATACCCATCGCTACTCCAATATCTGCCGCTTTTAAACTAGGAGCATCATTAACACCATCACCAGTCATCGAAACAACCTTATTATGACTCTGCAATGCTTTAACAATCTTAACTTTATGTTCAGGAGAAACACGAGCAAAAACTCGATATTGATTAATATTAGCATTAAATGATTCTTCTGGAATATCATCAATCGTATTACCACTAAGTGCTTGTGTTTTATTTTCAATCAAACCTAATTCTTGACCAATAGCAACAGCAGTATTTAAATGATCACCAGTAATCATAATTGTATCAATACCTGCTTTTTTAGTTTTAACTAAAGAATCTTTAACTTCGTTTCTTGGTGGATCAATCATTCCAACTAATCCTAAAAAAGTTAAATTACTTTCAATTTCACTAATATTACTATAATCTTTCGTATTATTAACAGTTTTATAACTTGCTCCCAAAACACGTAATGCTGAATTTGACATTTCTTCCATACTTGCAATTATTTCTTTTTTAATTTGTGCAGTTAATACTACCCTTTCGTTATTAATAAGCGCATGAGTACAAATATTAATCATATTATCAACCGCACCTTTAACAAAAACATAAGTTTCTTTATCGTATTCATTAATTGTTGACATTAATTTACGATTGGAATCAAAAGGTATTTCATGAACTCGAGTATGTTTATCACTAAGTGCCTTTGTTGGAAACTTTAATGTTTCTGATCAATTAATAAGTGCTGCTTCCGTTGGATCACCAATAGTTTTATTTTTACTAACTTCACTATTATTACATAATACTAAACAATCTAAAAATAATTGTTCTTGCTTATTTTTCTTTTTAAAGTCATTACTATCATTAACTGATTTTGTTAAATAATATTTTTTAACAGTCATTTTATTTTGTGTTAAAGTTCCGGTTTTATCAGAACAAATAATATCAACTTTACCTAATGTTTCAACAGCAGGTAAATGTTTAACAATAGCATGTTTTTTTGCCATTCTTGAACTTCCCAGTGATAATGAAACGGTAACAATAACTTGCAAACCTTCAGGTATTACTGCTATTGTTAAAGCAATTCCAAAAATTAAAGCATTAATAGCAGGTACTTTAATTAAGAAAAATTGTAATAAAAACATAGCTAAACCTAATAATAAAGCAAAAACCGAAATTATTCTAATTAAAAAAGACATTTGTCGCGTTAATGGTGATTTAGGTTCTTTTTCTTCTTGTAATAACTTAGTTATTTTTCCAATTTCAGAAGTTTTTGCTGTTGCATAAACTAAACCAAGACCACTACCTGTCGCAATAGAAGTAGACATAAAAGCAAGATTAGTTCTTTCACCAATTGATAATTTTTCTTCAGTTAATGCTTCAGTAGTTTTACTAATTAAGGTTGATTCACCAGTTAAAAGTGATTCATTAGTACGTAAATTATAAGACTGAATAATACGCAGATCAGCAGGTACAAACATTCCCGCATCTAAATAAACCAAATCACCTACCACTAAATCTTTAGCATCAATATCGTATTTATTACCATTACGAATTACTACTGCTTGTGAAGAAACTAATTTCTTTAAAGAGTCCAAAGAAGCTGCAGCTTTTACTTCTTGATAAGTAGCCAAAGTAGCATCAACAATTACAATTAAAAAAACAACTAATGCTTCTTGTCATTGACCAATAACAGTAGCAATAATTGCTAATGCAATTAATACTAAAACAAATGGTTCAATAAAATGTGCTAAAACTATTTTTCAAATTGGTTTTTTTTTCGTAACTGGTAATTGATTAGGTCCTGTTTCTATTAGCAATTGAGCTGCGGCTTCTTCAGTTAAACCTGTAACAAAATTAGTATTTAATTTTTTTGCTAATTCCTTAGTTGAATCATTTCAAATCACAATTATTTAACCCCCTTTTTAAATTTAATCCATCATAATTCCTTTTCAAAATTTTTTATCATTAGATTGTGGCCCTAAAGCAGTTTGTGGTAATTTTTGAATTTTTAACATCTCTTCTTCTGTTAGTTGAAAACCCCCAATATCGGGATTACTAATAATTCGCTCTGGATTAGTTGATTTAGGAATAACTATTTGACCCAATTGTCAAGCTCATCTTAAAGCAATGTGACTAGTAGTAACCTTGTATTTATTTGCTAATTCTTGTAATAATGGTATTTCATCTGCTCTACCACCTAGCATTGTTCTTCATGAAGTAACAGCAATATTATTCTCGTAACAAAAATCTATTGTGTTTTTTTGATTAAAACCAGGATGTGTTTCAATTTGATTAATTGCTGGTTTTATTTTTATTTTTTTTAAAAAAATCTTTCAATTGTGAACTATTAAAATTTGAAACACCAATTGCCCTAACTTTACCATATTCATAAAATTCTTCTAAGGCTCTTCAACATTCAAAACTTTGTTTAGTTGGTCAATGAATTAAACATAAATCTAAATAATCTAGTTTTAAACGAGTCAGGATACCACGCAAAGCATCTTTAGTAAGTTCATATTCATGATTGTCATTTCAAATTTTAGAAGTAATAAATAAATCTTCCCTTTTAACTTCTGGATTTTCTGCTAAAAAATCTTTAATTGCATTACCAATTATCTCCTCGTTTTTATAATATTCTGCAGTATCAATATGACGATAACCATTTTGCAAAGCACAAATTACTGAATTATAAATAGATTTACTATCAACCATTAAATATGTACCTAATCCAAATTGAGGAATTTTGACACCATTATTTAAAGTTATCGTTTTTTGTAAAATTTGTTCTTTTGTAAGTTTTAACATTTGTCTAATATCCTTTCAAACAAAATATTAATTATAACCCGCTGTAAAACGTTTTTTAATAAATTTTTGTTCTTTAATCTCATTAATAATAGCAATTGCAGCATCACCATAACTAATTTCACTTTTTCCTTCTTTATTAACAATTAAGTGATTGTTACCAATTTTAAATTTGCCTAAAGTTGGTAATTCTGGGTCATAGTATAAAGAAGGGCTAAAATATGTTCAATTAATGTCACTGCTACGATAAGTATCTAATGCTTGAACTTGTTGTTGTGCATGCTCTTTTCATGCTTCAGGAAATGCAATTGTTTCTACTAATATTTCATTCTTATCATTTAACAAACTACCAGCACCACCAACAATTAATAACCTTTTAATATTTTGACATTCATGCATGATAGTAATTAAGTTTTTAGCAACTTGCTGATGAATATTTTGGGGATTATCAATAGTAGGGCCGTAAGCACTAATTAAAATATCAACATCATTAACAACCGCTTTAATACTACTTTTATTAGTAAGATCACCTTTTTTAATGGTCAATCGATTATCATTATTAAGAATTGGCATTTTAATAGGATTTCTAGTAATGGCAACAACTTGATATCCCTGTTTTAAAGCTTCTTTAGTTAAGGCAAGTCCTGATTTTCCTGATGCTCCAATAATTCCAATTTTCATAGTTAGTACTCCTTTTCAAACTTAATTTTAACGAAGAGTCAACAATATACTATAGTAATTATAACATAAGTACACCTTATATTAGGTATTAGTTTGAGTGTTAGTAAATCATAACATTATGATTTTAATTTATAATATTGCTACTTTTACTTACAAATTTACAATTATATATAATAATTTAATTACAAAAATATTTTTAAAAAAGATATTAAAATGATATTATTAATAATAATTTATTAAATGTTCATTACTAATATATATATATATATATATTAGTTTTTTTAATTTTATTAAATTATTTTAAAAAAATAAAGATAAATATTGAAATTTAAAATTTACTATATGTTTATTTTTAAAATAAAGTCTTTATTCAAAAAACAAAAAGATGAAGGAGAAAATATGTTATTTAAAGAAAATACAGAAAATTCAAATGTTACATTTTGTATTAAAAACCCTACTGTAAAATATGAATTTCAATTACATCAAGATAATAACCCATTAGAAATTAAACACTAGAAAAAGTAACAGTAACTTGTCATCGCGGTGATTATATTATTACAGGAGTTATTGGTGAACATTGAGTTGTTAACCAAAAAAATTTAAAACTACTTATATTCCAGTTATTAATAATATAAGTAAGGGGGAAGCTTGAGCAAATCCCGATTCTAAAATAAAAATAGTTAATCTTAATAAAGATAATAAAAGTGGAGAATTATCACTACCTTGGGGTCCAAATGGTACTAAAAAAGAAGTACAATATACTAAAGAAGATGTTTTAATTTGAGATGAAGATGGATATTGATATCTTTGCAAAAAATCAGTGTTTGAAAATACTTATTTAATTAGTCAATCTAAAACAGAACTTGAAGAACAATTTCAAAATTTACTTAAATTAACAAATAATAATGATAATTTAGAAACTCAAGATGTAAGTTCAAATAGTGAAACAAGATTGAATGTTAATAAAATTAATAATTTAATGCCTTTATCAACAAATACAACAATATATAATTCACAAATACCAAAAAATTTGAACTAAAAAAATAAAATGTAATAAAAAATATTAATTTAAATAATTAATATTTTTTATTTTCTTAATATTTATCACAAAAAGTATAAAGTAATGATAAGATTGCAGCGCCAATTAAAACATCATTTTGATTATGATTTGCTACTTGCGTAGTAAAACTAGGTAATAAACAAATATTTTTAAAAAAATATTGATCAATAATTCTTCCAATATTATTATTTGTTAATGAAAATTGTTCTTTTAATATTTTACAATAATCATTATTATTTTTAATTAGTATTGAAGTTTTTTTAGTAGCACCAAAATCAAGATGTAAACCTTTTTTATATAAAGGTAAATTTAAAACTTGATCATTATTTCAAATATCATATAAATCAAAAATTTTATGTTTTTGAAAAAAATAACTAACTTTATTTTTGAATTTACTTTCATCATTATGATAACTCAAATAGTTTTTTAACATTAATATTTCAGTTCTAGCACCAAGTAAAATCAAAGATTTAATGTTATATTTTAATAACTTATTAGTTAAAAATTTAAAAAACTGTTGTTGATGTTTAATAAGTTTTAAATCTTCATTTAAAATATTTGGCTGTGGAATAACAGTTTTAACGAATAAATATAACTTTTTATTTTGCAAATTACTAACACTTAAATCTTCTTTTTTATTAATAATTAATAATGCAATTGAAAAAATTTTTTCAAAATCATGAGCATACGAATTTTTCTTTTTTTTATGTAATAAATTACGAAAAGTCTCAAAATCAAAAATAAGAATTGGATATTCAATCTTATCTAAAAATTTACCAATAACATTAATATTTAATTCAATATCTAAGTTATTTATTTTTAATTTTTCCATTGCAATACCTTTTCTAATACATTTATTTGATAAGCGTACTGATTTCACTAACTTCATTTTTAATAATTTTAGTTTTTGATGGATAACCATAACCAGCAGACACTAAAATTGTAACATGATACTTATTAGGTTCAATAATCTTATTTGATTCTAAGTAAGTTAATAATTGTTGTTCATTAAAACCACCTAATACAACATTATCAATTTCATGAGCAGTTAATAATAATAAAAGATTTTGTAATAAAATAAAAGTTTGACATTGTGCCCAATGATTTATTTGTGTTTTTTTGTCATGATCAAAGAAATTATTAAATGTTGATTTATAAATTTCGTATTGTGGTTTTGTTAAATTACGTCTTTTCATAACAGTATCAACAAATCATTGATTACTAGTATTGAAATTTTCACCACTATAATTTAATAAAATAAATAAATGTGAACAAGTACTAACTTGTTGTTGATTATTTATGATTGGTTGCAATTGTGCTTTAATTTTAGAATTACTAATAACTAAAATTTTTCATGGTTCTAAACCATATGAAGATGGGGTATGACGCACATAGTTAAGAATATCGTTAATTTTACTATCACTAATAATTTTACTAGGATCATAATTACGAATTGATTTACGATTTAAAATTAGACTTTCCAGTTCTTTAACATAAGGCATTGATTTGTCATCTCTTTTCTATAAATTAATTTTACTACTAAAATATTTTTAATTAAAAATCTTTATTCTCTTTTGAGAATAAAGATTTTTGATTTAATGTGATTATTCAATAACTTCAGTAACTTGTCCGGCTCCAACAGTTCTTCCGCCTTCACGGATTGAGAATTGAGTACCTTTCTCAAGGGCAACTGGGTGAATTAATTCAACAGTAATAGTAACGTTATCACCTGGCATAATTAATTCCGATTTTTCACCTTTATTAATAAAGTTTCCCATACTTCCTGTAACATCAGTTGTACGGAAATAAAATTGTGGTCGATATCCCGGATTAAATGAAGTATGACGTCCACCTTCTTCTTTAGTTAGAATATAAACTTCACCTTTAAATTTAGTATGTGGAGTAACTGATCCTGGTTTAGCAATAACTTGTCCACGTTGAATATCTTCACGTTTAACTCCACGTAATAATACTCCAACGTTATCACCAGCTTGTGCTTCATCTAATAATTTTCTGAACATTTCAATACCAGTAACAACAACTTTTTTAAGACCTTTGTTAATACCAATAATATCAATTTCATCATTAACTTTTAAAGTTCCACGTTCAATTCTTCCAGTAGCTACTGTTCCACGTCCAGTAATAGTGAAAACATCTTCAACAGCTAATAATACTGGTTTATCAACTTCTCTTTTTGGTGTTGGGATTCATTCATCCATTGCTGTTAATAATTCTTTAATTTTTGCTTCTCATTCTTTTTTACCATCTAATGCTCCTCTTGCAGAACCACGAATAATTGGTGTATCATCACCTTCAAATTCATACTTAGTTAGTAATTCACGAATTTCCATTTCAACAAGTTCTAATACGTCATCGTCTACACTTTCCATATCACACTTATTTAAGAATACAACAATTTTTTTAACTCCAACTTGACGTGCCAATAGAATGTGTTCACGTGTTTGTGGCATTGGACCATCAGTTGCAGAAACAACTAACACTGATCCATCCATTTGAGCTGCACCTGTAATCATATTTTTAATGTAGTCGGCGTGACCTGGACAGTCAACGTGTGCATAGTGACGAGTTGGTGTTTCATATTCAACGTGAGCTGTATTAATAGTAATACCACGTGCTTTTTCTTCTGGAGCAGCATCGATAGAAGCATAGTCCTTAAACATACCTTTATATCCATCTGCTTCATGTTTTGAACAATAACTAGTAATTGCAGCAGTTAATGTTGTTTTTCCGTGATCAACGTGACCAATTGTTCCAACATTAACGTGCGGTTTTGTACGTTCAAATTTTTGTTTTGGGCCTGTTGATACAGGCTTTGATTTTTTTACTTCTTTTTCTGCCATTTTTGTTTCCTCCTTGGAAATAATTAATACTTATTTTTATTTAATTAAATTAAACACTAAGATAATTTTAAAGTAAAGTTATTATACTTTCAATTAAATTATTTTATTTTTTAGTAATTCTTCCTTTTTGATATTTACCAGCAACTGCTTCAGCAACTGATTTTGGTGCTTCTTCATAGTGTGAAAAAGACATTGTATATGTTCCGCGTCCTTGGGTCATTGAACGTAATTCAGTAGCATAACCAAACATTTCAGATAAAGGCACTTTAGCTTTAACAACTTTACTATTACCACGCATTTCATCTGCTTCGATAGTACCTCTTTTACCAGAAATTTTACCAACAATAGAACCATAATATTCATCTGGAATAATAACTTCAACATTCATAATTGGTTCTAATAATACTGGTTTTAATAAATCTTTATTATCTTGTAAAGATTTAGAAGCTGCAATATTAAAGGCACGTTCTGAAGAGTCAACAGGGTGGAATGAACCATCATATAATGTTGCTTTAACGTCAATAACTGGATATCCTGCAATTAAACCATTAGCTAATGATTCAATTAATCCTTCTTGTACTGGTTTAATGTATTCACGTGGCACTTTACCACCAACAATTTTATCAACAAACTCGAATCCTTTATCTGGATTTGGTTCAAATTTAATAATAACATGTCCATATTGGCCGCGACCACCTGATTGATGAATATATTTACCCTCAGCGCGTTCACAAACTGCTTTAATTGTTTCACGATAAGCAACTTGTGGATTTCCAATGTTAGTTGCTACTTTAAATTCACGTTTTAAACGATCAGTTAAGATGTCTAAATGCAGTTCTCCCATTCCTGAAATAATTGTCTGTCCTGTTTCTTTGTCTGATGAAACACGGAATGTTGGATCTTCTTCTGCAAGTTTTTGTAAACCTAAACTCATTTTTTCTTGATCAGCTTTTGTTTTAGGTTCAAGCGCTAATGAAATAACTGGTTCTGGAAAGACCATTTTTTCTAAAATAACTTCATGTTTTTCATCACATAATGTATCACCAGTAGTTGTATCTTTTAAACCAACAATAGCAGCAATGTCACCAGCATAAACCTTTTTAATTTCGGCACGACTATTGGCATGCATTTGTAAAATTCGACCAACACGCTCTTTTTTTTCTTTAGTTGAGTTTAATACATAACTACCAGATTCTAATGTTCCCGAATATACTCTAAAAAAAGTTAATCTTCCAACAAAAGGGTCAGTCATGATCTTAAATGCTAACGCTGAGAAAGGTTCTTCATCACTAGAATGACGTTCTACTTCTTTTGATGAAACAGGTAATATTCCTTTAATTGCAGGTACATCTAATGGTGAAGGCAAGTAATCAATAACTGCATCTAACATTAATTTAACACCTTTATTTTTAAAGGCACTACCACATAATACTGGGAAAAACTCAGCAGCAATTGTTGCTTTACGAATTACTGTCTTAATTTCAGCAACAGTTACTTCTCCTTCAGCATATTTCATAAAGAAATCATCATCAAAGTGAGAAAGTGCTTCTAATAATTCCTCACGTCTACTTGCAATAACATCTTTAAGTTCTTCAGGAATTGCAATTTCTTTATAATCCTCATTTGGTTTACCATCAAAATGGTATGCTTTCATCTCAATTATATCAATAATTCCATCAAAAGCATCTTCTGCACCAATTGGTCATTGAATTGCATGAGCATTAGCACCAAGACGATCTTTTAATGTTTGAATTGAATGAGCAAAGTCAGCCCCAATTTTATCCATTTTATTTGCAAAAACAATTCTTGGTACATTATACCTAGTTGCTTGATTTCAAACAGTTTCGGTTTGTGGTTCAACTCCAGTTTGCGCGTCTAATACAGCAACTGCTCCGTCTAAAACTCTTAATGAGCGTTCAACTTCAACAGTAAAATCAACGTGACCCGGAGTATCAATAATATTTATTCGATTATTTCTTCAAACAGCAGTTGTTGCAGCTGAAGTAATAGTAATACCACGTTCTTGTTCTTGTTCCATTCAGTCCATAGTTGCGGCACCTTCATGTACCTCACCAATTTTATGAATTTTACCAGTATGATATAAAACTCTTTCTGTTGTTGTAGTTTTACCAGCATCAATATGAGCCATAATTCCAATATTTCTAGTATTTGCTAGTGAATATTCTCGACCTGATTTTTCTGCCATTTTCTCTCTCCTTTATTATCATTTATAGTGAGCAAAGGCTTTATTAGCTTCAGCCATACGATGAATTTCATCACGTTTTTTAATTGATGAACCATTACCAGTAGCAGCATCCATAATCTCAGCTGCAAGTTTATCTTGCATACTATTACCATATCTTGCTTGTGAATAAGAAACTAATCAACGAATTGCTAAAGTTATCTTACGAGTAGCACTAACTTCAATAGGAACTTGATAGTTTGCACCACCAATTCTTCGAGTTTTAATTTCTAATTGTGGTGTAATATTAGCAATTGCCTTTTCAAATACTTCTAATGGTACTTGTTGGGTTTTTTCTCCAACAATTTTAAAAGAATTATAAACAATTTTTTGAGCTACACTTTTTTTACCATCAATCATAATGGCGTTAATTAATTGAGTAACAATTTTTGAATCATAAATTGGATCAGCAACTAATTCTCTTTTAATAGCTTGATTTTTACGCATTTAGTTTTACCTCCTTATTTCTTATCTTTTGGTTTTTTAGTTCCGTATTTAGAACGACCTTGATTACGATTTACTACTCCGGCAGTATCAGAATACCCACGAATAACATGGTATCTAACTCCAGGTAAGTCTTTAACTCTTCCACCACGGATTCCAACAATAGCATGTTCTTGCAAATTATGACCTTCTCCAGAAATATAAGCAGTAACTTCCATACCGTTAGTTAAACGAGCACGAACAATTTTTCTTAAAGCTGAGTTAGGTTTTTTTGGTGTTCTTGTAGTAACTACAAGCGCTACACCTTTTTTTTGCGGACTGCTAATTGAAGAAGTTGTTTTTGTTAATGAATTATATGAAACATTTAACGCTGGTGATTTAGATTTGTATTTTTTATCTGTACGTCCTTTACGTAATAGTTGGTTCATTGTTGGCATTAATCGTTAGCCTCCTTTATGATTTTAAAGAATTAATTATATACACAATTCCTAGTGTATCAAAATTTAGTCCAATAAGTATAATACCAGTTTTTAATAGTAATAGTCAAATAAATTTTGAAAAATAATTAGAAAAAAATGACACAATTTAAATTGTGTCATTTTAATTATAATAAAATATTATATTTCTTATTCGTGTGCTGTTACACCAGTTAATTTAACAGCAACTGCAACATCTTTTGATTGCCCAAGTGTAACTTTAATATTAACTGTATTATCTCCTACAGTTAAATCTGTATCTTCTTTATCAAAAGTAAATGTTGCTTCACTAGCTTTATCTTCATCAGTAACTTTTTTAATTGCTGCTGTAATAATATCTTTAGCATCACTTTGTTTTTGTGAATCATTTAATGATTTACCATCAACACCTTTTTCTAAAGCTGCTTTAATATCAGTTGTAACTTCAACATCTGTCTTTTTATGTGCTAATGTAAATGTAATAGTTATTGAATCACCATTATAAATTTTACCATCAGGAGTAACTACTGCACTAGTAATTGGATCTCCCTCTTTTTCAGGAGTATTAACTTTAACTGTAATACCATTTAAATCAATGTTTTTATTTTCTGTGTCATTATTTAGTGATAATTTCCTATTAGTTATCGAGTAAAAATTTCCCAAAAGTGAAGTTAAATATACTTGGTGATAAAAATGGAAAGAAGCATGACTATGAAAGAAAAATATAAGTACAAAATTATAAATGATATTATTATTAATAAATTATCTAAACATCAAGCCAAGAATAAACTTAATCTAACTATTAGAAGAATTAACCAATTAATTCAAATTTTTAATAGAGAAGGTAAAGTTGGTTTTATTCATAAATCTCGCAATACAATTTCTAATAAGGCAACAAATTTTGAAATCAAAATTAAGATTATCAACTTGTATAAAACAAAATATTATAATTTTAATTTTCAACATTTTCATGAGAAATTAATGAATGAAGAAAAAATTAAAATTTCATATAGCACACTTTATACTATATTAATCAAAGAAAAAATTACTTCACCAAAAAGACATAAAAATAAAAAAAATAACTTACATCCAACAAGAAATCGAAGAACAAATTTTGGTGAATTAATTCAAATGGATGCAAGTAATCATCATTGATTTGGTAACGATAAACCAAAATCATTTTTACATGCTGCAATTGATGATGCTACAGGAAATATTGTTGGACTATGATTTGATCATCAAGAAACATTAGATGGTTATTATAATGTTTTTTATCAAATTTTAACTAATTATGGCATACCAAAAACATTTTATACTGATAATAGAACAGTTTTTGGATATAAGAAAAAAATTGATTCAGGTAAAATAAACACAGAAAATGACACTTATACTCAATTCCAAAAATGCTGTAATGATTTGGGTGTTGAAATAATTAGAACTTCAATTCCACAAGCTAAAGGTAGAATTGAACGTTTATTTGGAACACTTCAAAGTCGATTAATTAGTGAATTACGACTTAATAAAATTAAAACATTAGATGAAGCTAATCAATTTCTCAAAATGTACATAAACGTTTTTAATAAACAGTTTGCCTTTCCTATTGATGATAATAAATCTGCTATGGTTAAAGCTCCTACACAAGAAGAAATAAATATTTATCTTTCAAGATTTTCTAAAAGAAAAACAGATAGTGGTTCAACTATAACATATTATGGTAAAAAATATTTTCCTTATAAAAATAACAAAGTTCAATACATACAATCTCGAATTGATGTAATTGTACTTAAATCGTTTATTAATGAATTATATCTTAGTTACAATAATCAAATATATGAACTAAAAGAAATAGCACTAAAACCAATTATTAAAGACAACTTGATAAAAACTAAAAAAGTTTATATACCCAATAAAAATCATCCTTGAAGATATGGATATCAATAATTCCTAATTAAAGTTATATAAGATTTACATTTTTTGAATACTAAACCATATAAATTTTTAAAATGTTTGTATATGAGCAAATTTGGTGCTTTAAAATTGATTTTAAAGATATAAAGAGATTACAAATTCAATATCTTCCTCTTTTACATTTTTTTGTGATTTTCTACTAGAACTTTGACTTTTGCTTGTTGAAGCTTCACTGTTTACTTTTGATTTGTCTTTTTGAAATCCAAGAGCATTAGTAACTCTTTTTTTATTTTTTTCTAGTATTTTATAAAATACTAGAAAAAAAGAACTTTCATTGTTAATTGAAAAAATTTAGGCAAAAAAAGCACGATTATTATATCCACTAGTTGAAGGTTGATTTGTCAACTCCATTGAATTTATTTCTTCTTTTTCAAGTTCTTTTAATAAGTTTTTTTTATTGTTATTTATTTTACAATTATAAATACAATAACCAATAATAATTGATGTTGTAATTAATCCATAACCAATAAAACCTGTTGTTGGTCAAAAATAATCTGACTCATAAAAATTAGTTAAATAATTTTTAATATTTGTTCATATATCTTTTTTTGTTTCAAAAAGTTCAGTACTAGTATTATTAGCATTATTAGTTTGATTATTGAAATTTGTCATTTCAGTTGTTGTTATTTTATTGAATATTTTTGATACAGGAGTTGAGATTACCGATGGTAAAGTAGTTATGTTATTAATAATTACCGATAGCATACTATCATTTCATGAATTGGTCTCCATATAAACTATCCTTTCAAAATAAAAACCTATTTGTTTAAAAATAAAACAATGGGTTAAAAACTATATTTAGTTTTTAACAATATTATAATTAATAAATTTTTAAATATTAAATATTTCTATATTATAAAAAATAGAAACTAAAATTTTCAGGATTATTTAAAATTTGTGTATTTTACTGAAATAGTTTAAATTTCCCAAAATAATTTAGTTTTTTTGATAAGTATTTTGGGAAATTTTCACTCGATATTGACATGTTTTTATTTTCTGGAACTGCTTTAATAGCTTCTTTAAGTTCTTTCTCAGTTGGTTTAGTAATATCAACAACTGAAATTGGACCTAATTCTTTCTTTTTTAATACTGTATCTAAATTAACTACAGTTTGATCACCACAAGCTACAACTGAAGTAGTAGCTACTGTTGTTAGGGCTAATGCACCCATAAGTCTTAATAAATTTTTCATTTGCATATCTTAGTACCTCCGAAATAGTTATTTACTTATTTTTTGAATTTTAACATACAAGAAAATGAATGTAAAGATTTTTTGCTTTGCACATGTTAATTAACATATAAATTTATATATTCAAATCTTATTTTTTTACTAGTCTTTAATTTTCATTAAATAAGGTTTTTTTAAAAAATGTTATATAATAATAAGTATCATTTAAGGCATGTTTTTATAGCATACTTATGGTAATTGGTGAAGAAAGGGTTGAAAATTTTATGCAAAAAAGTCAGATAGCACGAGCTGTACAAAAAAAATTAGAATTATCAGAAAAAGAATACAAAGAAGTGTTAGAATTTATCTTAGATAAAATTGCTACTGCTTTAATTAAAGGAGAAAAAGTAACACTACGTAACTTTGGAACTTTTACTATTAAATACCGCAAAGCTCGACCGGGAGTAAATCCACAAAATTCAGAACCGATGGCTATTCCTAGAAAGCGAGTAGTTAAATTTAATTCTTGTAAAGCATTAAAAAAGAGAGTTAATGAAGGTAAATAAATATTTTATTTTAGGAATGACTTCAATCAAATATAGATTGTATATTCATTCCTTTTAATTTGTAAAATTAACAACCTTTTTTAATCTTAAATAATTAAAAAATACTCTGTTTTAAATGAGTATTTTTTATTTTCTTCATATATTAATATTAAGATATATTTTTATTAACTACTTTTTTTTCTGATAAATTAGATATTTGCGTTTTTTTATCTTTAGTTGTATGAATAAATGGTTTAGATTTTCAAAATGTATAAATTAATAATGGTAATAATATAAAAGCAGCAAATAAATCAATAAAGCCAAGAAATAAATAAAAATAAAAACCATTATGAGAAACATGTGCAACATAATATCCTAAAACTAAACAAATAATTGGCATTATAATTGTTCGTTGTAAACTAGCAAATAATGACAATTTACCACGATTAATTGATTGATAGAAAATAACAGCAACATAATGTAGTGTAGCTAATGGATAAAAAGCAAACTGCATAATAATATAAACTTTAAAGAATCTTGCCATTTCTAAATCTACGCCAAAGAAATGCATCATATATTGCCCCGCTATTACTACTAATAATACTGAAGCAATTAGCAACAATAAAAGTAATAAAGTTAAACGTCACATCAATTGTCAAACACGACTAAAGTCCTTTGAACCATAAACATAGCCAATTAATGCTCTTGCTCCCTGCGTAATTCCAATAATAGGTGCATTAATTAAAATTAACCAAGGCATAATACCACCATATAATTGAACAAAAACCGGAATACCAGTACTTCCTCCACCATGATAGTCTCGAGGTGGCAATGTATTTAAAATTTTAGTAGTAACCATTGCCAAAATACTTTGGGCAATATTTTGTAATAAAGAAGTTGCACCAATTAATAAAATGCCCGTTACTATTACTCATTTAAGTTTTAAGTGTGCTACTTTAAATCTTAAATTATCGGCACTATATCAAATAATACCTATTGAAAATAAATTAATGCTTGCTCAAGCAATAATAGTTGCATATGCAGTGCCTTCCATTCCTAATTTACCAGGAATAACAAAAATAAAATCTAAAGATATATTTACTAAACAAGCTGCAACATTAATTAAAATTGTTCATAACATCATTCCTTCACTACGTAACAATGAAACTAAAAAATAAGCAAAAAAAAGTAATGGTGTAGCAAGAATTAAAATTTGTGAAAATCTAACTGCTTCTTTAATTATTATTTCCCTAATTACTGGATTACTTCCAGCATCACTTCCAGCTTGAAATTCAATAATACCTTGACAACTAAAATACATAATGATCATAAGAACAATAGAAACTAAAAAAGATAATAGAAACCCATTTCCTAAATATTCTGACATTTGTTCTCGTTTATTTTGACCATATGCAATTGAAAACTTAATACCTGTTCCAGTAGCAACCATTAAAGCAAAGGAAACCATCATTGAAGAAGGAACAGCAGCATAAGTAGTAGCAATATTAATAATTTTTAATGCTTGTTCAGCAGTTATCATTATTCCTGAATTTTGATAATTATTATAACGATCAATAATACTTTGTCCACCTCATTGTGTAGCAATTCATTTATCAAAAATTTGATAAGTAGAAAAAATAATTACAGCAATTAAAGGTGGTGTGACCATAATAAAGATTGCTTTTCATGGATTTGCCGTGCTAAAAATAGCTTGTCTTTTCAACTTGTTTATTGAATTTCTTTCTGTTCGTTTATTGAAAGTAACTTTAGCAAGATTTTCTTTTTCCATAATATTATCCTTTCTAACAAAATTAATCTAATTAATATTATATTTTATAAAAGCTCATAACTAAAGTATCTATTGCTGTCACAAATAAAAAACATGTTTAGTATTTTAAAAAATGTTAGAAGAAAAAAATTAAAATATAAATTTTTATAAAAAATATAATTACATTATAACCTAATAATAAATAAATATTTAAAAATAATCTCTTTAATTTATTTTTATTTAAAAACTATCATTACTTCCAATTGAAAAAACAATTGGTATTTTATTAGTTTTTCACTTAGTTCCTGTATGAAAATCAGGAGTAATAATAACATAAACCATACCAACTTGTTGATAATAGTTATTAATTACATGTTTAGCAAATTTATCACTAAAATAGTGAATAGTAAAATTACCAGTTAAAGGATCGCTCTTTAATTGATTAGAAGTATTAATAACATTCTTATTAATTTGTTGATATGTTAAATTAGGATTAACAATAATTGGATCCATTCCTGATAAATCATTAATTGTATTTAAATCAGAACGCTTATCTGTTAAAGTTACTTTCAAAATGGCTGTTGTTCCTGTTCAATAAGGATCATTAACATCTGCTGTAATTTTAACTCAAATATCACCAGCAACCTGTTCTTCATCATCTGCTGCCACTTTTCCTTCTTCATCACTAAAATAATTAACAGTAAAACCAGCCGCTAACTTATTATTCTCAAATTGCTTAGCACTATTAAAAACAGTTGAATCAATTTCTTGATATTTTTTAGTAGTATCAACTTTAATATTAGATAAATCAGTAAGATTAGTAATATTATCTAAATTGGCCTTTTGAATTGTTATTTTCAAATATTTAGTTTGACCTTTTCAATAAGGATCATGGTGATCGGCAGTAATTATAACATAAACATCCCCTGGTTCCTGTCCATCGTTATTAATAGTATCTTTATCACCATCATTTTTATAATAATTAACTTGATAACCAGCAGCTAGTTGATGTTGTTTAAATACATCTGCTGTATTATAAATATCTTTATTAATTTCACCATAAGTTGCTCCTAGTGTAAGTGTAAGTTTGATATTGCTTTCTTTAGTTGTTCTGAATAATGATTTTGATATTATTTGTAAATTTTTATGATGATAATTAATATTATTATCTAATTCACTAGTAACTGATAAATTAGTTGTTGTGATAATTGGTGTAATAATAGTTGTTAAACTTACTAATGTTGTTAATAATGTTTTCATAATTAATCCTCCCCTTTTTAACACTAATTTTAGTAACATTTTATCATTTTTCAAATAAAGATGGTTGATTATAAAATGAGGAAAATCGTTAATAATTAAAAGATAATAATTATTTTTATTATAAGTGAAAAAGATTAATTATAATAATTTAATGAATAATTGCTTTCTTTTTTTCTATAGCAAATACTTTAAATTTAAATAGTTTTACATACTGTCTTGATAAAAAAGCACAAAAGAAAATTAAAATTGACATCTTAACAAATGAGTAAATTATAGTAACAAAAAAATTATTATTTACAAATTCCACTGCTCTTCTAGCAACATTTAATCCAAATATTAAGCGCAATAATAAACCTGTCATAAATTCAACACTAATTATTTTATTAAAAGCAATATGGAAAAATAAAATAAAAGTAGTACCATGAAATAAAAAGGCTAAAGTTTTATTATAATTAATATTTAACATAATAAAAGGAATAAATAAAAATAAAGCTTGCAAAATTTCCATAATATCTCAATAAATTAAAGGAAAATAAAATATCATTCGACAACTAATAATAACAATAAATAAAGAAAAACTAAGTAATGAATAAACCACATTATCTTTTATCTTTTCTCAATTTATTCATCACTGAAAATTAAGACCAACTAAAAAAGCTAATAACCCAGGTATCAGTTGTAAAAATCCACCCTCACGAAATGATACATAAAATAAATCTCAATTAAAGTTATCATATCAATATAACTTACTAGTAAGTTGCAAGTTAATACTAAATATTAAAACTATTATTAAAAAAATACTAGTAATAACTAAAGTTATTATTTTAACAATATTTCAACTTTTATTACTTAAAGAAAAATGGTTAGTAACAACTTTTACTAATGCGCTACCACCAATAATAATTCATATCATTCATTTACCATAATCAAAAAATAATAATTTAAATCATAATCCTATCATATAACCTGTTGTTACATATCCTTCTTTAAAAGCAAAAAAATCTAAATACATAAAACTTGTAATTAAAGATAAAATCATAATAGCTAGTATTAATTTACTATACTCTTTTCAACTAAAATTATTATTGGCACTTAAAAAACCAAATGATATCAATATAACAAATAACATTGGTGAGCAAAAATAAGCATTAAAAGCATGTAAACTACCACCAATATTTAAAGTAACATTTTGTACATTATTTCAAACAATAAAAATAGTAGCAAGCACAATAAGTAATCTAATGCCATTATTTCGAAAATTAATTTGTTTAAAATTGATAATATCCATTACTTAAACTCCTCACTATGATCATACATATTTGTCATATCAAAAAAAGGTGTTAAAATTGGCTGACCATCTCAAATTATTGGTCGTGAATTAATATCTAGTAATCAAGCAATAGTAACTGGAATATCATAAATTTTAATTTTATCTGGAATAATTCCGTGTTTTGGAATACAATTTCCTGCAAAAAGCAAAGGAATTTTTTGTTCAGAATCAGAAGAATGACCATGATATTGTGAAACACCTCCATGATCAGAACTAATAATTAATAAGGTATCTTCTCACATTTCTAAATCTTTTAAATTTTCAATAATACCTCCAATATATTTATCAGTCTGACTAATTGTTTGATAATATTCTTCACTATTTCATTCACGTGAATGACCTGCTAAATCAGGATTAACATAATAAAAAAATGAAAATAAAGGTTTATTAATTAATACATTTTTCGTATTTTCAAAAGTTTGTTTATCATTTTCTGTTGCACAATAATTACCATTATTACTAATTAAAGTTTTTATATTTTCTTGCCCTTTGGGCTGAAAATTAGCAATCATTTCACCTTCACTAGCATAACCAAATAAATTTTTTGAAGGACCATACTTATCAATAATAGAACTAAAAATACTTACTTGATCAGCTTTTACTTCAGCATGAACAGTATGATGAATATTCCACAAATCTTGATCAACAACACCATGCTTAATAGGATCTGTAGCAAACATAACACTTGCTCAATTTGCAGCAGAAGAAGTTGGTAAAACATCACGTGCTTCCAATGTATATGCACCATGATGCATTAAATAGTTCATATTTGGACTATAGCCACTTTTTAATGCATAACTGGCCATACCGTCAATACCCACCATAACTACATGTTTAGGTTTTTTTGCTTTAGGAACCAATTGATTAGTTGGTTCATTTGTTAAATAATCATTACTATGTGGTACATAATTTAAAATTGGATCGCGATAACTATCGTAACTAATAGTTATCATAATCCAAACTACTACTCACACAATATTTATTAGTAAAAAAACAATTATTTTTTTAGAATTAAACATCATAATACACCCTTTTTAATGAAATAATGATTATTAAATTTTACTATAAATAAATTTATGAAGTAATTATATATTAAATTCTTGACTTTCATCATCCTCTAACTAATAAACTAACTCCAAGAACAAAACATATTGGTACAATAATGATTAAAAAAATAATTGCAAAATAAACTTGTTCAAAAGGATGAGAAACATAAGTATTTTTAGCCGCTTCTATATCTAGTTGATCTCAATTATAAAACAAATTAATAATACCATAGTGTTTTAAACTTCAAAAACCGTTACCAAGAAAATTATTATAGTGATCATTAAAAATAGCTGTTCCAAATAGTATTAAACTAATTATTAGAAAAAGCAAAGTTAAAATACATAAGAATAATCCTAGTTTTTGCTTTCAATCCCAAGATGTAACTTTTTTATATTCTACATTTTTATCCATATTTAACACTTACTAAACACTAAGAATATAATCAACGTTTAAAATAACCAAATATTAAAGATAAAACACTAACACCAAGAAAGATAGCAGTTAAAATTACTGTAAATACAATTCCGACAACTACTTGCGCAAGAGGATAAGTTAAAAGTTTATCACTAGTAGCATCTGTTCACATTTGATCATAGCCAGCTTTGCTTAAAAAACTATCAAGTCCTCATACAGAAATAGCATGAAAGCCATTTCCGGCATATTGTGAACTTCCTCCACTTGGGGCTTTAAAATTGGCTGTTGCAATTAAAATTAGTCCTAATGCTAAACAGAGCAAACTAATTACCAGTGAGGCAAAGCCAATTTTTATTCCTCAATTTTGTTTCTTAAAAAGATTTATAAGATTTTTCATTAAGGTTTCTCCTTTACTACCTAATTATTTTATTGTTTTACCAAAATAATGTATTAATTGGTATTATCACAATAAATAAATTATAGCGTAAAATTTTTTTAAATATTAAAAAAATTATGAATAAAAACATAAAAAAATCATTAGTAAAAGTACTAATGATTTTTTCTATATTATTATATTATTCTTCAATTAATACTTTAATACCAGGGCCCATTGCTGTAGTAATACTTATATTTTTAATATAAGCACCCTTAACTGCTGCGGGTTTAACTTTTCTTAAAGTGTTAAGAATTGCTAAATAATTATCTTTTAACCCTTCTTGTGCAAATGATACTTTACCAAGAATAACATGAATATTACCTTGTTTATCAACACGATATTCAACTTTACCTTTACGAATATCAGCTATTGCTTTTTGAACATCCATTGTTACTGTTCCTAGTTTTGCTGTAGGCATTAACCCTTTTGGTCCTAATACTCTACCAATTTTTCCTAATTCACCCATCATTTCGGGTGTTGCAATAATAACATCAAAATCAAATCAACCTTTTTGAATTTTTTCAATCATTTCCTTACCACCAACAAAATCAGCTTGACTTTCCATTGCCTCTTTTTGTTTAGTAGTAGTTATTACTAAAACACGTTGTGTTTTTCCGGTCCCTGCTGGTAAAACAATAGAACCACGTAACATTTGATCAGCATGTCTTGGATCAACATTTAAACGAAATGCTGCTTCAACTGTTGCATCAAATTTTAATGATGAAGTTTGTTTAGCTAATTCTAAAGCACGATCAATTGGATAAACTTTAGTGTTATCAACTAATTTTGCAACTGCAAGATATCTTTTACTTCTATTCATATTAAACACCTTGCTTTCCATCTTCAACAGTAATACCCATATTCTTGGCTGTTCCTGCAACAATTTTAATTGCATCTTCTAAAGAATAAGCATTTAAATCAGGTAATTTAATTTGAGCAATTTCTGTGATTTGAGCAATAGTAAGTGTTCCTACTTTTGTTAATTTAGCATTTGATGAACCTTTTGCAAGTTTCAATGCTCTTTTTAAAAGAAATGTTGTTGGTGCAGTTTTTATTTTAAAGTCAAAAGTTTTATCTTTATATGCTGTAATAAAAACTGGAATTGGAACTGGATTAACATCATTTTTTTGATCTTTGGTTTTATCGTTAAATTCTCTACAAAAACGTGGCATATCAATACCGAATGATGCTAAACTAGCACCTGGTTTGGCACTACCAGCTGGTAATTGAATAATACCTTCACGATTAATATTTTTTTTATCTGCCATGAGCAACTCCTCCTAAATGGATTCTCACTGTGGTCCAAACGAATAAATCTTCCACAAGTTTAAACATAATTAAAGTCTATTTATATATATAAATAGTACTTTACAAATAATAACATCATTATAATTAGTAGTCAAATATATTTTAATTTTATTTTACATAAAAATTAAATAATTTAAACTAAACTTTAATTTTTTTACAACTATCATATTCTACTTTAATTTCGGTTTGACGACCAAACATATCAACAGAAACTGTTGCAACACCCTTATCTTCATCTAATTTAATAACTTGTCCTTCTCGGCCTTGTAAAGCACCAGAAGTAATATGAACAAAATCATTTAACTCAAAATCACGAATAATTTTTTTTGTCTCTTTAACTTTAGGTTGTGATGAATTTTTAGAATTACGATATAACATTTCATTAACTTCTTTAGTAGAAAGTGGAGTCGGTGGTACACCTTTACCACTAGAACCAATAAAACCATTAATCCCTGTTGTATTACGAATATCATATCAAGTATCTTCGGTTAAAATCATATGAACAAAAATATAACCAGGAAAAATATTTTTTTCAGTTATTTTTTTATCTTTATCTGGTATTGCTTCTTTAACAACCCTAACTTGAAAAATATTATCTTTTAAATTTAATTTTTTTTCAATTTTATTTTTCAAATCAGCAGCAACTTTATCTTCATGACCTTTGTTACAATTAACAATATATCATTGTGCTTGCTCAATTCGATGTTTATGTGTTTCTTCTAATGATGTAGTTTTCACTAAAGGGGTTTCTTTTTTTATTCTTTCGCTCATTTTTTGGCATCTCCATTTTTTACATTATTTTTAATAAAGGTAATACAAATAGTAATAACTGCTCAATTCCATAAAAGAATAGTGCTAAGACAGCAATAAATAATACTGTTGTAATAAATTTATTATTTAATTGTTTTCTTGGTGTTCAACGAGTTCTTCTAATTTCTCTTGATAAGTATAAGAAAAAATATTTATGATAAGTTCTCGCTTCTTTTTTATAATAAAAACGTTCTTCAGGCGTACGATTTTTACGTTCTTTTTCTCAAATTTCGCTAATATTAACCTTTTTATTTTTATCGGCTGTTCATGGATCAAAACTTGGTTTTCCTTCAGAAGTTCTTTTTGTTCTTAAAGGTTTAATTTTACGTAAAATATTAAATTTACTTTTTAAAAGAGCCAATTTTTCAGGATTAATTTTTGGTTTTTCTTTTGATTTGTCTTCTGCACTCATGAAAATTTCTCCTAACGTGATTCCTTATGTAAAGTATGTTTTTGACAATGTTCACAATATTTTTTTAGTTCCATACGCTCTTTATATTTAATCTTATTTTTGTATGTATGATAATTACGATTTAAACACACAGTACAAATTAAAATTATTTTTTCGTTCATTAAATTCACCTAGAAAATTTAACCATTTTTAATTATATTATTATTTAAAATAAGTGTCAATTTTAAAATATTTTTATTTTAAAAACAAAGTTAAATTTTTAATCTTTCTTTAAAATTCATCATTTCTAAAATAATTGTACAAGAAAAAATAAAATAATAAATAAAAAATAATTTTAATTAACTATTAATACTTCCTAAAAGTGGTTGTCTTTCATTGGGTTCTATGATAACTTCTGACATATCATTATTTGCATTTGTAACAAATTCCGGCTCAAACTCATAATCAGGAATTTTTAACTTTATTCTTTCCTGATGACTATTATTTTCAATCTCTGTTACTAATTCTACCTTTTTATTTTCGGGAGTATAATTATCTATTCATTCTTTAAACCTTGTTAATGTTGGTCTTCAATCTTTTATTTTTCCGAGTTTAACAAAACTAGGAATTGTTTTATCTGAATGTCTCATTTCAAACTTATCTCAATTATTTTTTTCTAAATACTCATATATTTCCTTTAAATCTTTATTACTCAAAATACCTTTATATAAAGAAAAACTTTTTGTAATGTGTTCTTTTCTTTCATTAATAATTTTAATAATAATTTCCTCTTTACTATTTGAAGTATTAGATTTACTCATTGTAGAAAAATATGTATGACTAACATCCATCATTGCTGAAATTGACATTAAATTTCCTCCCACAATATTACCATTTGTAAAATTAATACCTGCAGTTGCAAAAGTAGTAAGTGATTTTAAGTATTCAATAGTTTTTGTTACTTTTTGAATTTTATATAAATCAAAACCTGATATTCCACTAAGCACTTTAACTAATCCATTTGTACCAGTAAATAATTTATTTAATGCAATAGAAATCATTTCTGGAGTTAATTCATTACTTACAGCATCTTCTGTTAATTGTTCAGCAATTTCAGAATAAAGTCTTTCATTATTTGGTGGTAAAGTAGGAAAAGTGGGTAAATTTGGCTCGGTAGTTGTACTACCACCAGTTTCATTTAAATTATATGCTTGTCAAACAACTCAACCACCAAATGCAGCATATAACATATCAGCTACTCCACTTTTAATTAATTGGTAACGTTTTTCAATATTACTATCTCTAGTAACAGACTTAAGTCCTGCTATTGTTAGTAAAACTCCTGTTGTCGTATTAGTTCAATTTTGCGCACTTAATGCTCCTGCTCTAATTGGACCATGAAGATTATTCAATGCTCATTGTACTTCTTTTCATGTTTCTTCTTTATTAATTTTCATTTTATTAATTCCTTTCATAGTTAAAGTAGTTTTAAATTAAATTTTTAATTTTATTGATAAGATGATACATAATTATTCATTAATAATATTACTAATCGTTCATCTACTAATATTTATTGAGAAAGATGGTCCAATATCAAAAGCACGAGATATAGAACTACTTCTAAGTTGTTGATATATAGTGTTTTCATCATGTCACATAAATATATAAATAACTAATCCTTGTGATTTATGACCTGCAGGTGGCTGATTTACTACTCGTCAAACTGGTAATTGATTATCTTTGTCTTGAATTTTTTTGGTATTAAAGTTTAGTTCATTACTTTTAATTGTTGTTGTATTATCCATAACACTATAAGTTATACTGTCTGTCGAATTAGCAAAAATTGTTGGATATAAAAACATAAAATTATTTCATGAATCAGCATAATCACTTCATTTTAAAAGCGTAGTTATTTCTGAATTATAATCTATTAGTTTTCCTCCATCTTTTGGAAAACTATGACTTAATGTTAAATTATTATTAGTATCCAAATTTTTGCTATCATATTGTAAATATCCAACGCTAATAATGTTACCAGTACTATCAACTAAATATCTAATACTTATCTTTTTACTATTATTTTCAATTGAAAAATTATTAATAACAGATTCTAAATTTGGACTATCAATCATATTATTGAAAATATTTTCAGAAATTTTTTCTGCAGTGCTCTCATTATTTTTTAAACTACTTTTAGTAATAAATTGTTTAACAAAGTCAAGACAAATTCCCCTACTATTTTTTGAATGAGATTGAGCAATATAATATAATCCCAATGTTTCACTTAAATTATCATAGTTTTTAATTGCATCAATAATACCTTTTGTTCCAGTTAATGATATATGAGTATTAGCACCACCAAATTGAATAAAAGTAAAATTACTTTTAGACTTTTTATTTGAAATATAAGCTGTTGTTGATATTTTGCTCAAGTTTTGTTTTTGAAAAATTTGCAAATCATTAGTACTTGTTAATTGTTCTTCTTTATAATTAATAGCAGCAATTTCTTTATCAAACTCATTAATAACATCTTTATTTATCTTTTCAGGGTTATAAGTTAATTTAAAATTCTCAATATAAATATCTTTTACATAAGGTTCTAAACTTGGATTATCAATAATGCTTTTAACATCAAAAAGATGATATATTCCATTTTCATCCTGACTATTTAAAATAGTACTATTACTTAAATTACCATACGTAGTATTAGTAACAACTTCATTAGTTTCAGTTTTATTTTTATTTTCTTGTTTTAATTTATTAATACTTGTTAAATTATTAGTAATACTAGTGTTAGCAACAATATTAGTGGTTGCTAATGTTAAACTAAGTCCCAACCATAAATGTTTATTTTTTAACATTTTATTTTGCACCTCAGAATTTTATTTTTTAGTAAATCTATTATAAATTTCATTTAATTTTTTTTCATAAATGTTATGAAGTTTTGGTTGATAATATTTCGTATCTTTTAACTTTGTTGGCAAATACTGTTGTTGTACATAATCGTTAGCATAATCATGTGGAAATTTATATAATTTACCTTTACCTACTGATTTTTTTAATGTTTTAGATCAATTATGCTTCAAATAATCAGGAATTAGATATATTTTTCCTTGTAAAACATCACTATATGCTTTTTGTACTGCCAAATTAGCACTATTTGATTTCTCACTAAGTGCCATTTCAATAACTACTAAACCAAGCGGAATTATACCTTCAGGCATACCAATTTGACGAAAAGTATCAATAGCGGTTTTTACCCTAATTGTTAAAGCGGGATTAGCAAGTCCAATATCTTCGTAAACAATAATCAACATTCTTCTTAATAAAACTTCATAATCACCAGTTGCTAATAACCTTGCTAAATAATGCAAAGCAGCATTAACATCACTGCCTCTAATTGATTTTTGTAATGCTGACTTTAAATCATGATGTTCATTTCCCTCTTTAGCATTTCAATTACTTGCTTTAGGCATAATAGCATTAATAATATCAATAGTTATGATTTCATTAGGATATAATTTTATTAATATTTCTAAAATATTAATTGCTATTCGTAAATCACCGGTTGCTAAATTACAGATTTTTTCTAAAATTTCATCACTAATATTAAAATTAAAAAATGAATTATTAGTAATTATTTTTTTTAAACCTAATAACATTTCTTCATTACTAATTGGCTTTAATTCTAATAATAGACATCTACTTCGTAAAGCTGGATTAATTACAAAATAAGGATTTTCAGTAGTGCAAGCCATTAAAATAAAATTGCCATGTTCTAAATATTGTAATAATAAATCTTGACGATCACGATTCATGCGTTGTATTTCTTCAATTATAATTATATAAGGTTTAGTATTTTGTGCTATTTTAATTAATTTTTCTAAATTTTCTTTTTTATCAATGGCAGCATTAAATACTCCAAATTCACATTTTAAATCATTAGCTAGTGCTTGAGCAATAGTGGTTTTGCCTGTTCCTGGATTACCATAAAATATTAATGATGTTAAAAACTTCTGATTTAATATTCGATTAATAATTCCATTTTTATCATTTATCAAATGACTTTGACCAATTATATCATTAACGGTAGTTGGTCTTAATATTGTTGCCAGCGGCTTATCCATACTCATCACCTTTGTTTTTAATTTAACGTCGTGAAGTTATTTTAACAATAGAACTAAAATTAATAAAGGTTAAATTATTATTTTTAATATTAACGTCCAAGGATTGAAGCATTTTATATTCTTTATCATCATCATATTTAATAATGATACCAATGTTTTTTAAATGCTGATATTTATCATTTTGTTCAGAAACACTAACAAGTTCAATATTATTTATCTTTTTTATGATATCAAAATTAATTGTCTTTTGAAAATGAATTTGATAGTTATCGCCATCAATATTAATTCCTATATTCATTTCTAAATTAATGTCATTAGTAGGAGAAAAATTATTCATATCATTAATAGCTTCTTGAAATAATAGTGAAATAAGTGAAATAGAATTATCTTTAAAAGTAATTGGATATATTACACCACTAGGAAGAACATTTGGATATAATTCAATAGAATTTAAATCTTTAACATTAAAATTGTTATTTTTAAAAATTTTTTCATTTGGTTCTTTATTTTGACATTGAATATTTATTGAAAACTCGATAGTATCTTGCAATTGATTTTTACCAACAATTGTTACTATTATAGATTTTGGTTTTTGATAATTTCCAGTAATCGCATTACTAGTAATAATATAATCTTGATCATTAAAATCTTGATGTCATTTTTGCTTACCAAACTCATTTATTTTTTTACTAACAAGGAAAGCAATATGATTATCAATATCCACTTTGCTAACATTAGTATCGTCAATAACATCTATTTGTTCAGTATTTATGCTTTCATCATTTTCCAATGATGACTTAATAGCAAATAAAGATTTTACGGTATTATTGGCTGTTAGATTAATTATCAATTGGATAGTATCTTGCAATTGATTTTTACCAACAATTGTTACTATTATAGATTTTGGTTTTTGATAATTTCCAGTAATCGCATTACTAGTAATAATATAATCTTGATCATTAAAATCTTGATGTCATTTTTGCTTACCAAACTCATTTATTTTTTTACTAACAAGGAAAGCAATATGATTATCAATATCCACTTTGCTAACATTAGTATTATCTTCAATAGTTATTAATTGATTAATTACACTTTCATCATTTTCCAATACTGTTTTAATAACAGATAATGATTTTTTTGTTCAACTACCTTGAACATTAAAATTAATATTTAATTGATCTTTAATAATTTCACTACTATTTTTAGCACAAATAACAACTGTTATTTTCTTTTTTATCATATAATTATCAAAATTTTTTATTGAATCATAATTAATAACAAAATCACTTTTTGTTACTTTATCTGATAATGATTTTTCTTTATTAATTTCTTCTAAAAATTTCTCTTCAATAATTTTATTAACTTGAGATTCTATTTCATTTTTAGTTCCTTTTGTAGCATCTGACATTACTACTGTTTGTGATGGAATTGTAATTCTATTGTCTAAATCAAAAATATTAAATTTTTCCGGAATAACATCATTTTCAACACTAAAATTGAAATTTAAGTCACAAGGAAACAAACCATAATTACTACCAAATTGATTAACACTCATTTCAATTTTAAACTGTTTTATTTTTTCTTTATAAGATGGTATTTTTATTGAAAAATTATTTTTAAGTGCATTTTCATCATTAATTTTAATATTAATAGCTGGATTTACTGGTAAATGTACAAAAAAATTATTAGGAATATCTATTTTATTTATTTGTAACACATTATCAATCTTTTTTAATAAATCACTAAGATAAAAATTTTTTAGTTTTTTATCATTACATATTAAACTAATATTGTTTAATTTATCCTTGTAATCTATCAAATTATATTTTTTATTTGTTGGACAATTATTCTTATAATAATCTTCTCAAGTTTTATCTTGATTAGGATTTCAGTTGTTGGAATTATTAGTATTTATGGCACTATTTCATTGATTATTTGCAATTATTAAAATCATAGTAGTAATAATTAAAACAACCACAACAAATAACAAAGAAAAAATTTTAAACCAATGTTTTTTTTCTTGCTTAACATTAGGTTTTTGCTTATAATTTGATTTTTCATTTTGATTAATGCCAATTTTATACATTATTTCCTCCACCAAAAATCGATAATAAAACACAAAAAAACTTTATAATGATTAAAAAATCACTACAAAGCAACAGCTAAATTATATAAATAATAAATATAACAATAAAACTTATAAATTAATTTTTAAAATTAAAAAAATAAAATTAAAATATAAATTTTATTGTTGTCTTAATTCTATCATAGTAATTTTTATTAAATATATTTTTTGTAACTATTTTTTAATTTTAACTTTACTCGTGTTCAAGCATTATCAACTTGCTTATAGCTTAAATTTAATTTTTTCATAATTTGATGAACATTATATCCTCTTCGCTTTAATTTTAAAACTTCATTTTCATTAGTAGTAAAATTTGTAATACTAATAACTTCTTCCAAAAATGAAGTATATTCATAATCATTTTTTTGATATAAATAATCATTATATTTTAAGGCACAATTAATAATTTTATGATTATTATTTAAAAAACTTTTAACATAAGTAAATACTCCTCATTTTACTTCATAATATAAAAAATTTTGAAATGACTTGTTTTTTCTTTCTTGAAATTTAAAAATTGCCTTTAAAAAAATAAAATAAAAAGTTGATTTTAAATCATTTGTTTCCAAAGGAATAGCAAAAAACTTTTTAATAATATTTCGTAAAAAAAAATCATTTTTCAATTCATATTTTTTATATAAAAAATTAAAAGCAAATTCATTGTTTTCAATACAATACAAATAAATCAATTCATTATCATTCATAATTAAATCCTCCTAAATATTTCAAATAACAAACTAATTATGAATTACTAATCAACTAATTATTTAAAATTATGATGTATTAGTATTTAATTTTGAAATTCTTAATATTACATATTTGATCCATAATCACGTTTAATAGTTGTTTGACTCACTATTGATGATAAATCTAACAAATTTATCTTATCTTTAAAGATTTCTACTTCTGTTTGTGGTATGTAATACTTAAATATTTCTCTTCTAGTTTCATTAGCTACTTTGTCAATTTCCTGTTCTTGATTTTGATTTCAATTTGATGATAAACTAAAAAAATCTTTTAAAAACATTTTATTTTCAATAGTTAACTGATCATAATTTTTAATTGTCAAAGCAATTTCTTTTTGTAATAGTAAACAAGCGTGATTTCATGCTGAATTTCCTGAGTTATCTTTATAATCAACATCAATTGGTCATTTATTAATTAAATAAGTTACTAATTTTTGTCAATCATTTATTACCGCTATATGTAGTAATGAATAATTTAGTTCATCAAATACTAAACTATTAATAACTTCTTTTTGTCAAAAAATTTCAATATTTGAATTATTTTTTTAATTTAATTTTTTAATTTCATTTTGCAAATATTCTAATGAATCTATTACTGATTCTTCTTTTTCTAATCAATCATCATCTCCCTTTATAATATAGATTATTTTTTCATAACAATTTCCTTTAAAAATCATTATTTCATTTTTAAATTTTAGAAATTCTTTAAATGTTTTTATTATTAAATTTTTATTTTTAATAGAGCAAGTTAAAGCAGTAAAACCACCTTGATTTTTATGATAAACATGAGCTTTGTATAATAATAAAATATTAAAAATTTCAATTCTTCCATTTTCAGCAGCTAACATTAAAGACGTATTACCATCTTGATTTTCATTATCTATATGTGCACCATTTTCCAGTAAAACTTTAAGTGCTTCCAAATCATCAACTTCAACTGTTTCAATTAACAGTTCATTTACTAGTTGCATACTATTCACATTTTCCTTTCAAAAAATAAAAATCACTTATTTTTTAAAAAACTATCATAAAATAATTATTTTTGTAATTTTTTGACATTACATATTTGATTAATTTAAAGAATAATAAACTACTTATGTTATTATCAACTTTATGTTAATAGTTACTTTAACAAATAAATTTTATAATAATATATAATATTTATAAAACTTAATAATAAGTTTTTTAACTCATTACTTTCATAAAAAATAAATGAGTTTTTTTATTTTGAAAGGAAAATGCGAAACAGATGTATTTAAATATTTTAAAAAACTTATTTAAACGTAGAAAAAATCATTATCCAAGTAATAACAGTACAGATATTGAAAATAACGAGTTTTTTTCTTCTACAATGAACAAAAAATGTTATCAAAATTAAAAAAATTAAGTGAAGAAAAAGATAAAGAATTAGAAAAATTAACTAATGAAAATAATAACACTCCCAAAATAATATTACTTTCTTCAAATATTTTAGAACTAAGATCAAAAATTTGAGCTTTGGAAGAAATGTTAGAAAAGAAAATAACAACAAAAATAGAACAATTAGTAAAAAATAAAATAAATAAATATAAAAATTTTTTTATTAAATTTTTTACTTTTTGAATTAAAGATAAAAACAAATGTGTTAATAATAAAATAAAGAAGATAAATTCTGACTATACAAATATTAAAAACAATTGTAAAGAATTAGAAAACCATTTAATTGATCAAATAAATATATGCAAAAATTTAAAAGAAAAAAATGAAAATTTTCAGAACCAAATCTAATAAATAAAGAAAAAACATTTACACCTAAAATATAAAAGTATCTTTTTAAAAAAAATATAAGTTCTTAAAATTTACGATAATTTTAACGTTTCAACGTAAATATAGTTTGCAATAATACCACAAGCAACGCTAGCATTAAATGATTCTATTTTTGGACTTATTGGTATTTGAACAATATAATCGGTATGTTTTAATAACTTTGGACTTATCCCTTCACCTTCATTACCAATAATTAATGCTAAGTTGCTACTACAATCAATAGTAAAATAATCAATTGCTTTTGCTGTTTTAGCAGCAGCCAAAATTCAAAATTTATATTTTTCTTGTAAATTATTAATTGCGGAAGTTAAATTATTAACTTGACAAACTGGAATAATACTTAGAGCACCGGCTGCAGCCTTTGCAACTGCACCATTTATTTCAGATTGATTACGATTTAAAACAATTACACCATCAAAGTCATTACCCGCTGCAATTCTTAACATTGAACCAAAATTATGTGGATCAGAAATACGATCTAAAATTAAAATTCTTAAAAATTTAGATGTTGAATCAATATTAATTAATTCATCAAAAGAAAAATATTGATAGTCTTTAACATTAGCAGCAATATTTTGATGTTTAGTAGTACCTAATAAATTATTCATTGCTTGTAAACTAATAATTTCATAAGGAATATTTACACTTTTTAAATCTTTTTTCAATTCTTGGTACTTATCTTGAACTAAAAAAACTTTTTTAATTTTTATTAATGACGATGTTGATAATGCAGCAATAATAGGGTGATAACCATAAATATATTGTAATGCCATAATTTTGCTCCTTTAAATAATATTCAAATCTTTTAATTCTTGACGAATTTTATCAGCTTCTTGGTATTGTTTTTCCTTTTTTAGTTGTTCTCATATTTTAATTTTATTTTTAATTTTTTCAGAATAATTACCAACTTTAAAATCAAATCCTAATATTTTTAAAGCAAAGGTAAAAGTATAAAAAATTTCTTGAAATTCTTCATTAAAATTTTTTTTAATAAGTGCTTCATTTAATTTTTTAATCATATTTTCAATTAAAGTAATAGTATTAGTTGTATCAATATTATTTGATAAATTTTTAATAATTTGTTGATAATAAATTGAATGATGATTATTATTACATATTATATTGTTAATAAATATTTGATAGGTTCATTGTTTTAAAATATTTTCATATTTTTTTGTTGACACTAATCCATTTTCAATTGTTTCCTTATTAAAATCAATTGGTTGTTGATGATCACGATTTAATATTAAATATCGCAATACATTTGGATGATATTGCTGACAAAATTCTTTAACCAAAATAAAATTATTTAAAGATTTTGACATTTTTTCATTAGCAATATTAACATGACCATTATGTCATCAAATATTTGACATTTTTTTATTATTAGTTGCAACAAATTGAGCTCGTTCATTTTCATGATGAGGAAATTTTAAATCAACACCACCACCATGTAAATCAATAGTTTGACCATTAAATAAATCCTCAACAAAACAAGCACACTCAGTATGTCAACCAGGTCTTCCTTTTCCTCACGGACTATTTCAACTAATACCTATTGTTGTTGATTTTCACAAAGCAAAATCTAGATTATTTTCTTTAGCAACTAAATTTTTAATTCTAAAATTTGGAATTAAATCTTCAATATTTTTATGTGCCAAACTTCCATAATCTTTTAACTTATTAACTTTAAAATAAACATCACCAGCAGTAACATATGCATAATCTTTAATAATTAATTTATTAATAAATTCAATAATCTTTGAAATATATTCACTTACTTTTGGTAATTTTGTAGGAGAAATAATATTTAATTTTTCTAAGTCTTCATAATATGCTAACGTATATTTTTCAGTAACTTGTTGTTCTGTTATTTTTAAATCCGCAGCTTTCTTAATAATTTTATCATCAATATCAGTAATATTATGAACATAATTTATTTTATAATTTTGATCAATTAACAAACGATGTAAAACATCAAAAACAAGTACACCACGAATATTGCCAACATGAATATAGTTATAAACAGTAGGACCACATAAATACATATTAACTTGCTTTTTATTAGGGGCAAGCAATTGCAATCTTTGTGAAAAACTATCATAAATTTTAATCATTTAATTAACCCTTCTTAATAAAGTTTAGTTTTTATATACTCTATTATACTGTAAAGAATATCAATCTGTAACAAAATAATTTTTTAAATTTAAAACTCTCTTTAACAAAGAGAATCATTAAAACAAAGAGAATCATTAATAATTAAAAAAGTATTAATTATTTGAAATTTCATAATTTTTGATAGATATCATTTTTATGTTTTTATTTTTTTTCAGTTATATATAAATTTCCTTTATTAGAAGGAGCTATTGTTCCTATATAAATAGTATCATTAATATTTGTTAAACTTCAAACTGCACCATTAGTATTCTCTCAACCAAGCATCAGTTCAAAACTTTTATCAGCTTTACTTTTATATATTTTTCCTTCACCGCTATTATTTGTTATTCCTATATAAATTACACCATTAACATTTAATATACTTAAAGCTACACCATTAATATTTGCTAGAGCATGAACTTCACCATTATTATCTTTTCAATTAGAAACTGGATTAAATTTATCATCAGTATCGCTTTTGTATAATCTTCCATTACCATTGCTAGTTATTGTTCCTATATAAATTACACCATTAACATTTAATATACTTAAAGCTACACCATTAGTAGCAGTTCAATTAGTAAGATCAGTAACTTGATCAGAACTATTAATTTTATATAATTTTCCACCTCTAGTATCTTTTGCTCCAACATAAACATCACCATTATTAGTACTTACTAAAACATGAACTTCACCATTAGTATCTTTTCAATTAGAAACTGGTTCAACTTTAGCATTAATATCATTAGTATTTATCTTATATAGATTTCCCTTTTTATTAACAGTTGATGTTCCTACATAAAGTACACCATTGACATTTGTTAAACTTCAAACTGCACCATTACCTTGTTTTCAATTACTCATTAATTCAAATTTGCCATCACTATTACTTTTATATAAATTTCCTTGACCAATAAAGCACACCATTAATATTTGCTAGAGCATGAACTGCACCATTACTTTCATCTCAACTTGAAACTTTTTTAAAATTAGTAATAGTACAAGACAAAGTAACTTCATTTTTATAGTTACCTTTACCATTAATAATAATTGCTGTAGTGTTAATAATTTTTTTAATATAAAAGTCATCTTCAGTTAGAGCCAATGCTTTAATATTTTTGTCTTTAATAATTTCTAAAATTTCAGATTTATTTGGTTTATCTAATTGACCAATATAAATAATACCTAATTTCTTTTCGGTAATAATCATATTTAAATCAGTTCTTGTATCTGTAATTTCTATATTTACATTTATAGTTTTTTCACCAGTAAAGTTTTGTGAGTTTTCTTTAGCACTTACTTTAGTATTTAATATCCCTTGTACAATATCACTTTCTTGTAAAGAGCTACCATCATATTTAGTAATATCAACATCACTTATTTCTAAATTGCTAAATCCTGATTGTTTTTTTAATTGATCAATTAATTGTAATTTAAATTCATTAACACTATCTTCAATTATAATAACGTTGACATTATCTTTTAAATATTTTAAATCAGTTTTTCTAACCGGCGCAATCCTTTCTCCACCACAAGTGACGACACTTATACTTGTTACTCCAATTAAAGTTACTACTGCTAGACTACTTAGTAATTTCTTCATATATCTTTACCACCTAATCTTTAATATTTTAATACAATCATTTTACATGATTTCTATATCAATAAAAATAAACATGCTATTAAAATTAAAATAGTAATATTAAAAAATTACTATTAATTTAATATATTCTCAATAAAGAGATAAATTTAAAAATGTTACAAAAAATATCAGAAATTTTAATTAAATAATTATTTTTTGGTTTATTCTTCAGGTACTCTATTATATTGTAAAGATTGCGGATCTGTAGCGAAATAATATTTTTTAAATTGATTTTCTAAATTTAAAGTTTTCTTTAATGCAGAATAACAAGTAACAATTAAAAAAACATTAACCGTTAAATCAATAGGATATTTTATAACTCTTAATGGAAAATACATTAATCATAAAGGTGGTAATCCAGGAAATAATATTTTTAATGCAATAGGATTAGTACCAGTAATAATTAATGAAGTAATAGCATAAGCAATTGGCAAATATCAATAAAATGTCTTTTTACTATAATAAATTTTACTAAAATTTAATACTAAATAGTAAGGTAATATACATCATAAAATACTAGTAAAAGTAAAAAATAAACATGGTGATGCACCACCAGTACTAAATAATAAACCTAAAAAATCACTGGCAATACCACTAAGAAATCCTAATATTTCACCACAAAAGAAACCTATTAAAACTAATATAAAATTACCCAATTTAATTTCAAAATATTTAGAAAATGGTAAACTTTTTAACATTAAAGCACCTGTTGTATTTAAAGAAACAGCTAATGCTAACATTATTCCACTTAAGCAAATAAATTTTATTTGCTTTATCTTTTTTTTATTATCTTTATAACCAAAAACTGTGATCAATAAAAAAGTAATTAAAATTAACACTCCACTAATTATATTCAATAACAACACATTCATTTAATTACCACCCTTTTTTATCATAATTATTTTCTTTGTTCTTAAATAATTATAAACATCTGCTAAAAAATAACAAGAACCTGTAATTAAAATTATTTTATCAGGGCTACATTTAATCATTTTTTGATAATCAAAAAATTCACCAGTAATACTATTTAAATTACTATTACTACAAATAATAATATTATCTGAGACTTTTTTTAAATAACTAATTAACTTTTGTGGATATTTATTTTTTAAACAAGAAAATATAATTTGTTGAGGAATAATTTTATTAATTTTTAGTGTTTTAATTAATGCTTTAATACCATCAATATTATGAGCAGCATCAAAATAAATAGTTTTATCATTAATTTGATATTTCTCAAATCGTAATCTAATATTAGTATCATTAATGATTTTTAAAGCTTGTTTAATATTAATTTCTAAAAATGCTTTTGAAATTACTGTTAAAACTAATTCTCTATTTTCTTGATAGTATGGTTGATTGATTAATCTTGGAGAATATATAGGTTTATAACCTTCCATATCGATTTGCTTTTTTAATTTATTATTTAAATTACCTGAAATAAAAAGATTTTTTGTAGTTGGTTTTACTATTCCCAATTTTTGATGTAATATTTCAGATGTAGTTTTACCAAGTCTATCTTGATGATCTTTACCAATTGAAGTGATAATAGCATATGTTGCATCAATGATATTTGTAGGATCAATTTTTCCACCAATCCCAACTTCAATTATTGCTCATTGCACATTTTGTTCTTGAAAATAAATTAATGCAATTAAAGTTAAAATACCAAAAAAACCTAATTGATAATATTCAATATCATCAAAAATCAAGTCTCTAATACGAACTAAATCTTGATTACTAATCATTCTATCATTAACAATAATTCGTTCATTAACAAACTCAATATGGGGAGAAGTAAACAAACCAATTTTTTGTTTTAAGGTTTGTGATAATATAGCAAAAATTAAACGCGATACTGAACCTTTACCGTTTATTCCAGTTACATGAATATACTTAATATTATTGTTTAAATACTTTGGAGTAATAATTTTTAATTTTTTTAAACAATCTTTATTTGAATATTTAGATATTTTTTTAAAAAATTCTTCATTCATATTTTTAAAATCCTTTATTTAATAATTATTATTATCAATATTAATTAAAGGATTAACAGTTCTTCAAGTCACATAAATTATAATTGAATTAATTATAATTTTAAGAGGCGCTTGCACAATTCTCATAATTGCTGTTACTCCATAATCCTTGGCATTAGGATCAAATAAAGTCATATCAGCATAGGAGGCTATAAGCACTGTTGTTACATACTCGGCTACTACTGCTAATAAAATAATTGGTAAAATTTCTTTAATTCTATAAATTTCTTTTTTCAATAAATAATAAAATAAAACACTATAAATACTTAATAGGCCAGTAATGCCACCACCACCCATAATACTAGCCAGAACATATTTATTAACAATAATTCCTGAAATAGAATATGATGATTGCTTACCTGAAATAACAATATACATGCCACCAACAGCAAAGAAAATAATAAAAAAATTAATTAAAGCAAAAATAACTCATGGATAATCTTTTAGTTTTACTTTAAATATTCCAGCAATTCCTGCCAAAAAACCAGCGAAAATAATACAAAACATATAATAAATGCTAATATATGAAGGAACAAATAACATTACTAAAATATCTGTTACTGCAGCACAAATAATACCTATAATTGGACCAAACATATAACCGGTTATTTTAATCATTAAACCCTCAAAAGCAATTCTAATTGGTGGTAATACTGTAATGGGTATCGTAATAGAAACAATAATAGTTGCCACAACTGATACCGAAGATAACATTGTTATATAAGCAATATTTTTAGTAGTAAAACGAACACCTTTATATTTATCTTTACGAAATCATTTTCAAAAACTATTCATTAAAATATATGCTAACATTATGCTACTTAAAGTAATAATTAAATAAATAGCTGTATATCTACTAAATAAGTTTAAGGTATTTAAATCATATCGTTGAGAAAATATGTGATTAAATATTAAATTATTGGGCATTTAAATAACCACCATTCCCGAAATATTCTTTAAAACTATATTAATTTTAACAAATATATCATAACATTGTTTGTTTAAATACATATAATAAAATTAGTATTTTTTTATTTTTATCACTTAATGGGAGTTTTATTTTTTGAAATCAATCAATTATTAGTTTTGCTAAATGGTCTTGAATTAAAAAAACCATTATAAGCACTTAAAGGTGAAGGATGTGTACTCTCAATAATAAAATGTTTTTCTGTGTCAATTAACATTTTTTTATTTCTTGCATTTTTACCTCATAAAATAAAAACAAGATTAGTACAGTTTAAATTTAAAAATGATAAAACATGATCAGTAAAAGTTACTCATTGATATTGTAAATGACTATTAGGTTGACTTTGTCTGACAGTTAAAGTTGTATTTAAAAGCAAAACTCCCTGTTTAGCTCAAGTTGTTAAATTACCATCATTATCTTTTTCAATATTTAAATCATTTTTTAGTTCTTGAAAAATGTTTTTTAAACTTGGTGGTAATGGAGTATTTGTTTTAACACTAAATGCTAAGCCATGAGCTTGATTTGGCTGATGATAAGGATCTTGACCTAATATTATTACTTTAACCTTTGATAAAGGAGTTATTTTAAAAGCTTGAAATATTTCTTCTCATTGAGGATAACAAAGATAAGTCTGATATTCTTTTTTAATATCTTCTAATAATTTAGTAAAATATGTTTCTTTATATTCTTGTTGAAAAAATTCTAATCATGAGGAATCAACAAATAAAGTTTTATTATACATTTCTTTCACCTGCTACTTATGATAATTTTGATTATTAAGTATTTGTAATGAACGATATATTTGCTCTAATAAAACAACATAACATAATTGATGAGGTAATGTTATTTTACCAAAGGAAATTTTAATTAAATTAATATTGTCTTTTAATATTTGTGCTACACCATTACTACCACCAATAATAAAACCAATTTTACCTTGTTGATAAATTTGATTTTTATTAATCATCTGTGATAATTGTTCGCTACTTATTAATTGTCCTGATAAATCTAATAAAAATCATTGATAATCATTATTCTTTGATATGTATTCAGTGATTTTATTAGTTTCAATTTTAATATTATTAGGAATTGAATTTAATTTAGACTCGATAATATTTTTTGTTTCAATATTAGTTCGTTTTTTAATTCGTTCTAAATAATCTTTGGCAGCTGATTTTCAATATGTTTGTGACAACTGACCAATACAAACAATTTTAATATTTATCATTATGATTCTGAAAAAGTCATGTTATTTATTCTTTCATGAACCACTTTATCTGGGTTACGAAAATCAACATCACCCAAAGCTTTATCAATAGTATTTGGATTAATAACAACTATTTCTTTTTTATTTTTATCAACTCATAAACTAAAACTTACATCAATTTGAATATTAAAATCAATTTTAAAAGTCTTATTCATTTTTGAATCTTTCATTATAAAGAATAAATGAATTCAACCTTTTTTAATAATAGTTTTATTTTTATCATCTTTAAATTCAGTAATTTTTGGTGAAATAATACCAGTTTTAGCAGTTTTTGAAGGGTTTTCTGCTTCTGTTGCTGTTTCATATGTAACATATCAATAACCATAATATTGCTGTTTAGATATATCATTATCAGTTAAACCAAAAACTAAAAGACTTCCCTTTGCATCTTTACAACTGAATGGTTCATTCATTACTTTATTTGGATTATCATTAATATTATAATTAATACTCTCATAATTACCTGATTTATATTGATCACTATTATAAAAATCCCTAGCAGCATCTGTAACTTCTAATGCATTACGATCAATTCTAATTTTGTCTGTTGCTAGTTGCATAAATGCAGTAAGTGGTTTGTATAAAAGTTTAGTATCATATTGATAGTATTTATTATAAACATAATCAACTAACGGATCACCATCTTTGTTTGATGGCTCGTTTTTAAAATTTGTTTCAATGTTTGAACCATCTCCAGTACCACAAGCCACAATAGTACTCACAGAAGAAGAAAGTAAACTAAGTGTTGAAAATAAAGTGATTAATTTACGCATTTGATTGTTATTCTCCTTAAACTAAATAATAATTAAATATTCACTAAGAATTGTAACTTATTTTTTTATAAAAAGCAAAAGGAAATTCATATAGGTAAAAATACATTTTTTAAAATTAAAATATTAATGTTTATTTTAATATTTGGGAGCGTGTCGAAGATGTCGATAACTAAAAAGTTTTAAAAATAGCTCCTTTCTTTTTTTACCCTTGAATTAAAAATAAATGACAAAAGACGAGAATAAAAATCTTGTCTTTTTTTTGTAATTGTAAAATTTTAAAATTTTTAATAACCGTCTTTAACGCTATTATCAACACGTGTTAGGGAACTAAAAAAGTGAACTACAACACAGTTGTTAAAAATAGTAGCTAGAACATGTGGACTTGCATGGATAAATAAAAAGTGGAGTGATACCTAATAAAATATACTAACCATTAATGGTAATTCTTGGGGTGGGAGCGAATTGGAAACTAGTATATATAGACCTGTTGTAGGGACCTATTGTATTAATTCTATTCTTTATTTAACCAACCTTGCCACTCCCCAGTGAGCAAGTGTTGGTTTTATTTTTTATTTTTTTTGAAAAATTTTTTTGGGCGAGAAAATAAATTTCAAACTTGTAAAAAAAATTGAGCGGTGCCGGTTCAATTAAAATATTAATTTGTTTAACACAAATTAAATAAATATTGAATCGAATGCCTCGATTTCTTTTTAAAATTTCACAATTTATTTTTGAGCCCAGTTTTCATGGAATGAATAAAACTAATAGTAGTATTATTAATAATCTAAAAATCAAAATATATGTTCTTTATGCTAGAAGCAACAGAACATATTAGAAAAGGAATATTAAATGAAAAATTATTTTTGCTGAACATGTAAACAAAAACAATTATATTATTTATTCTTTACTACTAGTGATATTAAAACAAGAAAAAAATTTTTAAGAGACAAAAATGGTAAAGCAATTTGTTATGACTGTATTTTAAAAATAAGTTAAGTAGGAGGTATAAATATGGATAAAACAAACTGTACAATAGATGATTGTAAACTTTTTATTAATCATGATGGTAAATGTAAAACTGAATATGATTTTTGAATTAATAAAGAAAAATTAAGAGAAAAATTTAAAAAAGAAGTAATTAATAGATATAAAGAAAAATTAATTTATTATCTTGATAATGAATTTATTGAATTACTTAAAGATGATATTAGTGATGTAATTAAAATTATTATTAGTAATTGAAAACTTAAATTAATAATGAAATTACAAGAAAAAATTCAAAATGGTGACTTTGAATAATGCAATATGACTTAATTATTGGTATTGATCCCGCTGGTATTGGTAATAATGGAATGGTTATATATTCAAGTGAAACTAATAATATTACTTTTAATGAAACATTCAAAACTAAAACAGTTTTAGAAAGTAAAAATATATATAAAGAATATTTTAAATTAATTAAAAAACAATTTATTAATCAAAAAATATTAGTTATTGTAGAAAATTTCTTTTTAAGCTCAAAACAATTATTAACTAATCCATTAGCAACACCTAAGATTATTGGTGCATTAATGGTATTAGTAGAAGATGTTATGAATTGAGATTATTTAGAAAGTGAACCAAAAAATAAAACTAATAATTTAGAAAATTATAAAGGAAATATAAAATTAACAAAACATGAACAAGATGCTTATAAGCATATTCAATACTATTTAAGGAATTATAAAAATGAAAGATAAAGCAAATTATGTCAAATTAAAAGTAAAACTGAGTAACACTATTGAAGCAAAATATTACGAAAAAGGTAATAAGGAATTATATTATAGTGTTCGTGGTCAATGAAATGGATTAAATTATGTTACTTTAATTTTTAATAACCCAAAATTTTATAGACGATGTATTTTATTAAACAAAAACGATGAAATTATTGTAACTGGTCAAATTTTTAATACTTTAAATATTCCTAAAAATCGTGCATTTTGTTCAATCAATGTTAAATGATTTAAAAAATGAAAAGAGTAAAAAAATGATTAAAAATACACCATTAGAATATATTAATGACAGAATTAATCAGCATAAAGAAAATATTAATAAATATACAAAAGAAATTGAAAGATTGCAAAATTTTATTAAAACAAATGAAATTAGAATGACTGAATTAGAAATAATAAAAGATATTTTACAAAAAGGAGAAAAAATATAATGAATTTTAATCAAAATCCAAAACAAATGACTGATTTAGTAATAAAAAAAGATATGGAAAAAGTATTAGAAAATTTAAAAATTAAAATAGGAACTCTTGCATTTAATAATATTGAAGAAGAAATACATTATATAAATTTAATAATAAATAAAATGTCAGAACATATTTATTCATTAGAACAAGAAATAATTAGAAAAAATCAAATAATAAAAGATATATTGTAACAAGAAAAACTTGAAATTGCTAATCAAATTAAAAATAAGGAGAATAATTAATGATAATATTACCTACTTTGTTTGAAAATAAAGATGAAATTGAAATATTATCACCATTTCCAAAAGCAATTCATACAAGTAATGATATTAGAGCAATTATTTTAAGACAATACCCAAATGTTAAATCCAAACACATAATTGTTTCTGACCCCGAAAGTAATGTTGCATTAATAGTTGGTGATAATGATGTTTATCAAGGTTGAATTAAAGTAACAATTAAAAAATTAGAAATTAAAGGAGAATAAATAAATGCAGAAGGAAAAAATTAAAATTAGAATTCATGAATTTGAATTATATGATTATCAAGTAAATACTTTATTAGATATTGTAAGAGAAATGTTAAAAGCAAATAAAGGAGAATAAATTATGTTAGATGAAATTTTAAAAGTAATTTTTGATAGAGCAGATAAAAAAGAATTAATTTATATGATAGAAAGATTAATTCTTTGTACTAATAATCCGTCAGAAACAAAAAAATGATTGATTAGAGAATTTGATAAAAATCATTATGTTTTAGAAAAATTATTACAAATAAAAGGAGAAAAAAATGGAAACAAATAATTATACTTTAACCAAATTAATTAGAACTGGTATAAATCCAATTTGTGCAATGATTGGTACAAGTGCTTATTATGGTCAAGTAATTGCAAATCCAGTTTTAGGTTCAATTAATAGTTTATTATTTGGTAAAAAATTAGGTTTAGATATATGAAATTTAAATCAAAGACCAAATACTAAAACTAAATTAATTAATAGTTCTAAAAAAATTATTTTAGGTTTAGGAACAATTGGTTTAGCAAATTATAGTAAATGAACAGAAAATAATATTACTCCAATTATTCCAACAACACCAACTCCAATAACTACTACAACTACAACTGAGGGTCCACCATGATTATTATTAGATAAACAAGATAATCAGTCATTAATGGATTGAGATACATATATTAGTTTAAATGCTTATGGTATTTCAAATCTTATTAGTGGATTAACTGAGTTAATACCTAATAAATTTGAAGCAATAAGAAAGATATGTAATATGGCTACTGGTGGTTGTTTAATATCAAGTGGTGTTGCTATGGGTATTAATAATGATTTTAATAATGCTTATGCAGTACCTACCATAATTGCTGGTGCAAGTGAAATAATCCATAATTTACTACCAATGGAAACAACTAATCATATTGAAGAAATGCAAGAAACATCATTTAATAATGAAACTGCAAGATTAATTAATGATAATAGATTCACAATTAATAGTGAAACAACTAGTCAATATGGTAGTGATAATCTAAGCGAAGTACCATTAAATACTGATAATGCTTCATTAAATTGAGATTACAATCACATGAGTTTATAAAGGAGGTGAAAAGTATGAATAAAGAAAAATTAATTCAATATTATGATGATAAATTAAAACAACATGAAAAAGATTTAGAAGACATACGACTGAATGAACGTTTAATTGCAAATCTTTTAATGGATGCAAAATGTATGATTGAAAGAATTATTAAAGGTGAATTTGATGAATAATCAAAAATAAAAAAATAAATAGTTGAAAGGAAAATATTGAAATGAAAGAATTTTTACATGAATTAATAATTATTGGAACAAGTGTTGGAATATTAATTTGCAGAGAAATTATTGTTTTATTAAAAAGATTTATCACAACTCCAAAACATGTTAGAGCAAATAATAAAATTATAAAACATCAAAAAAAATTAGCAAAATTAAATGAAAAGATTAATAAAGAAAATAAATAAAAAAGTGGTGATGTAAATGTTAGAAAATGAAAATAATGTTCAACAAACAACTGAACCTTTAACTGAAAATAATGCTTCTTCACAAGAAATAGAAAATAAAGTTAATGAAGCAGAAAATAAGTTAAATAAACTTAATCAAGAAATTAAAGAAAAAGAAATGATTAATATATTTAAAAAATATCAAGTTAAAACGGAATTTTATGAGTTTTTAAAATTTAAAACAAGTAATATAGAAAATTCAAAAATTGAAGAAAGTATTAAAAAAATGATTAAAGAACAACCAGTATTTAAAGAAACAATTAATACAGGTGGCAAACCACAAACAATAATAACAAATCAACAAAATTCAATAAAAAGTACATTATTGGATTATAAAAAAAATAATAATTTATAACAGAAAGGAAATCAAAAAATGGCAATACAATTCAATAAAAATTTAGATAATACCGAAAAATTAGTAGAAGCACCAGAGTTTATAGAATTTTATAAACAATCAAATTCACCATGAGCAAGTTTTTTTCCTATCGAAATAGTTAATTCAACCAAAATTGAATTTATAGTTAAAAAACCAAAAAATTCAGAAATTAAAGTATTAAAATGAAATGATAAAAGTAAAGGATTAGATGTTAGTTATGCTGAAACTATTAAAATTTTAAAAGAAATTAAAGAAGAAGCAGTTGCAGGTGAAATAATTGCTAATGTTGATTTAAATGCTGAAAATGGACAAAATTTATTAAATACAATGCAATATGAAGTTGCTAATGACTTAGCAGATTATTTAGCAAATAATGATACAAATGTAATTGCAAAATATGCAACTAAAGTAGATATTACTGATAAATCACCAGTAGGATACTTAAAATCAATGTTAGATGCTTGAAATACTTTATTTCAATTAAGAAATAGTAATAATTGTCGTTTTTTTATTACTAATAATCTTTATGATAATATTGTTTATTTAGCTAATAATAAAGGTTTAATTACTGATAATCAGATTGCACAACAATTAAGATTAAATGGAAATGATTTATATATTAAAGGTGTACTATGTCAAATTGTAATGGATGATTATATGACATTTACTGATAATAATGAAACTAAAATTATGTCTTTTGTTTTAGCAACACCAAGAGCAATGAAAAGATATATGTTACAAAATACAGTTGTATATGTTCAAGATATTGCTGATGGTAAAGTTGGAAGAAGATATTTAGTTGGTGGAGAAGTAACTGGTGAATCAATACCCTATATAACAGATGAAGAAACAACTTCACGCTGAATGTTATGTGCAATTGTTAATAATGATAAAAATGATTTAAAAACTAAGATTACAAGTTTAACAACTGATATTACTGCAAATGTTAATAACAATAATAGTGAATTAAATACACAAATAAAAAGTACTAATGAACTTAAATCATTAAATCCAAATTTAACAAATCCAACTATTAAATATTTTAGTGATGCACAAGGAAAAACTAATGTAAGTAATCAAAAACAAAAAGCGGGTGACTTATATATAACTATTACTGCAAATGTTAATGATTTAAATTATAAAGGAACAACAAATCCAATTAAAATAACTCTTAAATAAAGGAAATTAATATCATGCCAATTGGTACAACTAGTACAGCAATACTTTTAAACATAAATAAACCAAAACATACTAGAACAAGTAACCAACAAGAAAATAAAAGTTTTTGATGAGAAATTTTAGAAATGATTGGTGTACAAGTTATAGCAGTAGCACTTGCTCCTTTTACTGGTGGATTAAGTGAAAGTGTAGCCCTTGGATTAGGTGCAAGTGATTTAGTTGCTAGTATTAGTGCTGTTGGTGTAGAGTTTTTAACTGATTTTACTATTAATCAAGTTTATGATTATTTAAAAGGAAATGTAACAAAATTAAATACTTTCTTTAATATACTTCCTGCATTTGCTGGACTTAATAAAATTAGTCGTGGTTATCGTACAAGTAAATTTATTAAACTAGCACAAAAAACTAAAACATTAGAACAAGTGGGAATTAAAGAAGCAAAAAATTTACAAGAAATTATTAGTCAAGTAAGTGGAAAAGAAATTTTAACAGATAAAATTATTGGTAATAAACGTTATTTAATGAATTATATTTTTACTCCTAATCGTGAAACAGTATTACGAGATTTAGGTTATGTTGCTGAAAGACAATATAAAAATAATTTTCAAAAATTAGAAGCACAAGAGTTAAAAGATTACTTATTATTACAAAATACATTAATAAAACTAAGTCCACAATTAACTCCTAAATTTAAAATTAAAGATATTGAAAAAGCAAATAACTTTTTAAAAAAATTTAATACTGATTTAAAAAAAGTATTATCTATGAATCAGCATGATTGATTAAATTTAGTTCATACAATACATACAGAAAATAGATATGGAAAAACTTTAATTTTAGATTTACAAAAAATTCGTGCTAATTCTATTAAATTTAATTTTAAAAATAATATTATTCATCAACTTGTTTTAAAAGCAAATCAAACTTTTAAATATTTTGATATTAGATTTTATTTAAAAAAAGGTTTAAATAAATTTTGAAAAGATACACCATATTTTGAAAAAATAAGAGAAAGTATATATAAATTACAAGAAAAATTTGAAAAGTTAGAAAAACAAGCATTTGAAAAAATTAATAAATTAAAAGAAAAAGCAACTGATTTATTTACTAGTGCAGAAAAAAGAGCAATTAAACATGCACAATTAATTCCATTAAATTCACCAGTATTTATGGGTTGTAAAATTCAACCTTTGTCATTAGATAAATGTGCAATTACTATTTATCATCGCAATCCTAAATATAAACCAATTACAGTTGTTGATAGTATTCTTAAAGCAAAAACTTTTGTTACTCAAATACATCCATTCCATTGATATCGTTGATATAGTGGTTGATACATTGGTTATGGTGTTAATCGTAATAAATGATTAAAAGCAATAGCATTTGCTCCACCAGTTTTACAACAAGTAATTAGAGATAGTTTTAAAGTATATAGAGAAATATTTAGAATAATAAGAACTTATCATAAAGTAGTAAATGTTATTAATAATCCTATTGAAAATATTAACAAATCATTTAAAAATGTTGGTTTAAAATTTAGTGTTAATACTTTATTTGGTACTGGATTATTACATCATTTAGAAAAATTTGCATATAGTCAAGTTGTAACAAAAAGTAAGAAAAAATTAAAAAAAGGTAAAAATAAAATACAAAAAGAAATTGAACATATAACACATAAAAAAACAAAAAAACATACTCATCATTATAAACAAGCATTTTTTAAGGAATGATAAATTATGATTAATAAACTTTGAACTGATGTTAGTCTTGAAAATTATAATAACTGATATCCATTAACTGGAAAAATTACAGAAACACCACAGCAATATATACAAACATGACCTAATGTTAATGATTGATTTAAAACTTTTGCTATTCGTGCTCAAAATGATATTAATGCTTATCTTGATTTTATTTTATCTAAATTTCCTTTTGATAGTTTTAAAGATGAATTAATTAAAGAAACATTAAGAGATATGGTTTATGTTATGGTTGAACATTGAGTATTTAATCGTACACCAATTGAATTTAATGTTGATGCTACTATTCAATTTAATAATGGTATTCAATTTAGTGCAAATAGTACTCCTACAATTAATGTTTGAGATTTAGCACCTAGTAGAATGAAAATATGAGCAAGATTAACAGAATTAAAACAAATATTTTCAAGTTATAATGATGATGAAATAGATGTTGAAAAAATTGACTTAAAAGCATTTTATACTAGAAATCAAATTGATAAATTAATTAAAGAACAAAAAGAATTTACATTATCAAAACAAATGAAATTGTATGATGATTTAGTTGATGATAATGAAAATGAAATATATAGAGGTCCTGTTACAAAATTTATAAATAAAGGTTATGTTGCAACAGATTATGATAAAGAATCTGAAACAATGATTTTAGATTGACCTGATGAAATTGGTACATTACCACCCGAAGCATTACAAAATAATCCACAAATTGGTGATTATACACATGCACCAACTTGTGATTTTTCTGCTAAACAACAAAAACGAATTACTACTAATGAAAATGAAATTACAAAATTAAATACTGAATTAATTAAAGCAAACGAAAATATTAATGATGTTAAAAATAATTGATTTAATATCGAAACTAGTCCCCTATGAAAAAAAGTTGAAAATAATAATATAGAAACATTTAAATGATATTTTATTAAAATCAGTTATCAATATTCAACAGAAAATGACTTTATGAAATTTTATAAAGTAATTAAAATTTATTTAAATAATGTTTTTAATGAATTTGAATTATTAAATGTTGATTCCATGACTTATAATGAACAAATCTCAAATAAAAATATTTTAAATATTGGAACTATTTACTATGACAATAGAAATAAAAAATTTAGGGGTGGAGGTAATTCTTATCCTGAACGTGGAAAAATTAATTTAATTGGTGATATAAAAGAAATATATCAATATCAAGGAATAGATACGCCAACTGAATTTATAGCAGAAGAAAGTACTGAACGTGATTATTATACAAAAATAGAAACTAATAATTTATTAGATAAAAAGCAAAATAAATTAACTACTGGCGAAAATATTAAAATTGATGAAGTAACTAATACTATTAGTGCTATTGGTGGTAAAACTGATTTATCTGATTATTATAAAAAAGAAGAAGTAGATAAAAAAATAGAAGATAAAATGGATAAAGACCATTTTAAATATGTTTTTTCTATCAATACTATTAGTACTGAAATTCCTAATTTAGAAACTACTGATAAAACTATTGCCGGTGCTATTAATGAATTAAAAGATATTCCTCCAACACCAAGTCCAAGTCGTTCAAATTGAAAAGAAGTAGGAACAAGAGAAAAAAATAAATGAGATAATTGACAAATTACTTATGATTTTATAGTTAATAAACATTATAGAGTTTATTATTCTTGAAGTATATATAATCCAGTTTATACTATACAAGAATTTATTATAACTGATAAAAAAATTGATGGTGTACAAATACAAACCTTTAATGATAGTGCTAATATAGTAATTTTATCAGTTCAACATGCAAAATTGATTACTATTTATAGCGGAAAAGGTAATTTAAAAGGTAATGTATGAAAATTAGAAGAATTACAGGAATAATATTATGTTTTTTAAAATTATAAAAATTATTTTAGGTTTAATTGGAGTACTATTATCTTCTGCAACTGCTGGTTTAATTATATTTATTATTGTAAAAATTGTATTAAAAATTAATCAAATATTTTAGAAAGGTGGTGAATATTATGTTAAGTTTATTTAAAAGAAAAGATAAAACAAATACTAGTGATAATCAAAATGAAAAAGTAAAATTTTTAACTAATAAAAATAAAAGTACACATGCTTCTATTTTAAATTATTTTGGTTTTAATGATTTTAACCATGAAACTTATTTTACTGATTTTGTAGCAGAAAATAATGCTAATTTATATAATGCTCCATTAGATATTAATAATGAAACTATTAAAAAATACTTAATTCAGCAAGAATTTTATAGAAAAAATTGAAATTCTATTTTTAAATTAAGCAAATTAGGAATTAGTGGTTATTTAATTTTTATTGCTAATGATGATTTATATTTTCAAGTAATAGATATTCAACAAAGAGTTTATGATATTACCGGTAAATTAATTCAATGTACTATTTTTTATGATAGTTATCAACAAAATGCACAAAATGTAAGATTATTTGAAATTTATACATTAAATAATGAACAAGTAACTATTAATCGTGCAATTTATAGTATTAGTGATAATAAAAAACAATTTCCATTAGATTTTAAATCATTCATTAATAATCCAAATTTAGAGCAAGAACAAACACTAAATATTAATTATATACCAATAGCAATTATGCGAAATAAAGCAAATGAATTAGCAGATTGTGATAAAGTAATGGATAAAATTAAAGCATTAGATGTTATTTATGAACAAATTGTTTTAGATACTATTTTAAACTCACCTAAATTTATTTTTAATCAAACTTATGGGAATGTTCAATCAGCATTAGAACAAACAGTAAGAACTTTGGTTACTAAAAACTACATATTTAAAAGTGGTGGAGATAATAACGAACAAAATGAAAATATTAATATGACAAATAGTAATTTTAAAGGTAAAAATTTAACTGATATATACGATTGAAATGTTAATGAAATATTTAAACGTTGTGGTATTCATATACCAAGTCAAAAGAAATCTGCACAACAATCAGTTCCCGAAAGTACAGCAGTAAATATTTCAACTATTAACTATATTGAACAAAAATTATGACAATTTAATATTGATATTCTTAAATTTATTCAAATATTAGTACGTTTAGATAAAGACTTATTAAATAGTAAAACATTTAATATTAATGATGAACAAGAAATTAATAATTTAACAGTGAGATTAAAATTATTTAATCCCGAAAATAACCAATTAATAGGAGAAAACAATGGAAAACAACAACAAACCACAAACGAAATTTCCACAGAAACAAACTAAACTTAATCAAGCAGAAGTAGAAAATGATTATTTAATTGATAATATTCCTTATGACTTTACTAATATGATGAGAGCAACTAGTGACCCCGATATTAATAGAGCATACGATGAATTTAAAAAAAGAACAATTTATATTTATGAAATTGAACGTTTATTTAAAAATAATGAAAATAATACTTTAAAATTTTCAGCAAATACTATTAAAATCGGATTTATTGATATTGAAAAAGTATTAAAAACTACTGCTGTTGAAACATCTGATTTTACTATGCAATTAAATCAAAGAGCAAGTACAAATATTAATGATAATACAATTGAATATAGTATGACTGATATTAAAAATTTAATTTTTCAAGAAATAAATTTATTAAATCAATTTAAGTTATATGCTGTTTCTATTAATGAACCTTTAACTGAAAATAATATTGATAATTTATATATTATTAATAATTATTCACAGCCTTATCAAAATCCAAAAACAAGAAGTACTAAAAGTATTACTATTATTAAAATTAAAGATTTTAAAACAAGAGATGGTTATCCAATTATTATTAAATTACAAAAACCATTAGATAAAGATACCAAAGTTACTGGTTTAAAAATTAAAGCCCCTAGAAGCATGATTTTTGGCAATATAAAGGTACTTGGTGAAGTTGACAATATGGAAGTATACCCTAAGTTATTTGTTAAAGATAAGATAGCATTTCCCTTATTATCAATGCCTATTGAAACTCAACCAAAAGTTAGAATTTTACAACAATGATTTAGTGAACAAATATTACCTTGAAATTTAGCAAAACAATTTATTGGACAAGAAAAATCAGTTTTAGATTTAATTGCTATTGGTGGTGGAACTGAAACAAGAAAAGAAATTATTAATAATGCAAAAATAACATATGCAAAAATTGGTAAATATGATGGACCATCCCCAATACCGAAAAAATTAGCTGATTTTGAAATGAAAAAGAATGAACAATATTTATTATATAGTCATCAAGAACCAAACCCACCATATCCAAGTAGAAATATTGTTATTGAATTATCACAGAACTTTAATGATATTGAAATTGAAATAAATGATAAACCACCCATTGACAGTCTACAACAACTATTATTAGATATGCTAAGTTATACATATAATTATAATAGGAATTTTGATGGTGCAACATATGATGATAAAGGTGTTCCAGACAATGAAATTGCAAAGTTAAGAGCAAAATTTGAAGGACAAAAACCAGAAGAAGTAATAACTAATTTATTTAAACAATGAAAATTGGATTATCCAAATTATATAAATTTACCACAAGTTCATATTTTTAAGAAACTAGTAATTATGTTATCAAATAATATTTATTCAATTATGTCAATTAATAAAGGTTTAAATGATGATAATAAAATTTTGTTACCCTATTATTTTGAATTAAAATCGAGTCCAATAAAACCTACTGGTAAAGATATTTGAAGATTTAAAGATACCAAAGTTATATTAAAATCTGAGTATTTTGATTTTACAGATATGAATAACATTAAACTAAGAAATAATGATATTAGTCAAAATGAATTATTTAAATTAGACGATAATCAATTTAATTGATTATCTATAACCAATGAACTAGAAACTAATAATATACCTTCATTAATTCCATCAGATTGAACATTAGCAAATGGCGAATATGGAAAATATTTTACAAAATTAATCATTAGTAATAATAAAATTGAAAATGCTTTAAATTTATATGGTTCAAATAAATCTCAATTATTTTCTAAATTGGAATTTTATAAAGAAATATCACAAATTGATAATAATAGTGAATTTGAATTACAAATCGAAAATCCGATTAATAATCTAAATCGGATTGAAATTAGTGGTGTTTTTGGTTCCGGAAATTATGATTTTATTTTAATAACAGATAAACAAGAAATTGATTTAAAAAATATTAATTTATTCGATAAATATAATGAAAATATTTCTTATATTAACTTAGAAATTTAATTATTCAAAATAATTATTTGTGTAAGTACCATCTCATTTTACATCTTCATCATGATGTTTAATTTTTGAAAAATACAATCTAGTTTTATCAGGGCTATATCATTTATTTCATCAAATTGTAGTTGTACCTAATACTTTTTCTCCATTTGGTTTTAAATAGTAATTTTCCATTTTATTGGTAAGCACCCCCCCCATGATTAATCCTATTGTTCCAGTTGTTGCACCAGTTAGTGCTAATGCTAATGTTATTTTACTTAAATTTGTTTTTATTCATGTTTTCATATTAAATTACTCCTTTTTTCCTTAATTTTACTTTTAAATTGTACTATTTTTGATTATTTTTACAAGTATGCTTTTAAATGCAAAATAACGCCTAAATTAAAGGCGTTTATTTTATAATACCTATACTATTAATTATATTGAAATTGTTTATTATATAGCAAATGTGAAGATACTTTTTTTCACAGTAGCATTATTTTTACCCCTAATTACATTTTTATATGGATACAGTGCATAAAACAGAGCATCATAAGGGTCTTGATACATATTTTTGTCAGGAATATTAGTTTTTGTTTCATCATAACGTAATTCTTCTAAACATTGAGTTGTTTTTGGTAAATCATCTTTATTTGCGTAAAAGTTTCCATAACTCATAATATTTCTCATTCAAACTACTCTATTAGTTAATCCGGCTTCTTGATTTAAATTTGAAGCATGTTTAATAGCAGTTTGTGTTATTAAAATAGTATTGTATTCATCAATTAATTTTTGATTTAATCAATCCATTGCTGTTCTTGCTTTATCATCATAAAAATAAATTGCTTGTTCAAAATTTTCAAAATTATCCATTAATCCTAAAATTTCATTAACATAAGCATTAATTTTTTCATTTTCATTTATAAAGTCATTTGGTGTAACTACTAATTCACAAATAATATAAGCATCATAATAACCAGTATTATTATATTCTTTAAAACCAACTACCATAAATACAGTATGGTCTTTTGGTCCCGTAGCTCAATCAATACCAACACTATAAAAATCAAATTTATACATTTCTTTTTCTTGATTATAAAATTGTTTTAAATCATATGATTGTCAATATTTTACTGTTTTTTGAAATGGGAAAATTGTTGCATCACTATCTAAAAATTCAAAACCATAATAAACAGTATTATATTCATCTTCATTACTTTTTTTCATTTCTAATAATTTTCTTTTTTGGATATCCGGTAACTTATCTCAAAATGGTTTAATAGTGAATCTTAAAACAAATAAACCTAAACCACTAAACATGTCTTTATTTTCATAATAAACTTTGCCAATTTTTTTAAGATTTTCCATTACTTCATTATTTAATGGTAAAAATGGCGTACAGTATTTTAAATAAAATGGATGATATTTATCATAAGGATTGCATGTAAAAGTCATAAAAAAGTTTTTATAAAAATAACGAGTAATCTTTTTTCCAAAAGTAGGGCTATATATATTTTTATCAATAAAAGTTCAATTTCATTCTTTAATTGGTTCATTTGACACTTTAATTCTGTTACTTCTAAACATAGATATTTCTAATCGCTCATAGCGATATGTTAATTCTTTATCAGTAAGTGTTTCTTTTTCTTCTGCCATGATTATTTCATCTGTTCTTGAACCTAAAAAACTTGACCCACCTGCTTCTTTTCCAAAAATTTTATTACCATTAGCATAACCAATAAAATCAATTTGTTGATTACTTGGAAAGATAATACATCCCCCATCCTTAGTAATTTTTCATTTAATGCCATGTGGATTATTAGGTAATAAATTAATATTATATGTATCTAATAAAACTTGACAAACATTCATTAAAGCACCAATTGTAGTTTCACTATGAGTATTTTCATATCTTCTTACTTCTTGGACACTACTATCACTAAAATTACAACATATAAATAAATCAAATGCTAAACAGTTTCAAGTTTTTCTTGTTCCACGTGCTGTTGGTATAAAACGATAAAAACAATTAGTAGTAAAATATTCTGCTCATTCATCACCAACAAATGCTTTAAAAATATCTCAACTAAAACTATAATTATTATCACTAAAATTAAGATTATATTTTTTATTCAGTTGTGCATAACTACTAATAAAAGCCATATTTTACTCCTTATTAACATATATAAGTTAAAATTAAATTATTTAAAAGAAAGGAACATTAAAAATGTTAACACTACCATTTCCTAATCTTTTTGATTGAGACAAACACGATTTTAATCAAGATGAATTAAGTTTAAAACAAACAGAAGAATTATTTAAAAAAATAGATGATTATTTATGAAGTACATGTGATAAATCTAAATATAAATCATATAGATTTAGACAACGAAAACTAAAAGCAAAAAAAGGTTTATTAACTTATAAACGACGTATTTGTACTTATTATAACATAGAAAAACAAAAAACTGAATATGCATCCTTATTAGATAACTATCTTGGTGTTAAAAAATATAGTAAACTTGCACCTAACGTTATTAAACAAATTTTAAAATATTTTGCTGATGGTAAAAAGTATCGTGATGTTTGTGATACTTTTATTGAAGATTTAATAAGTAATAGTACAGTTTGTAGAACATATCAAAAATTTGAATTACCAAAAGCAAATATTCCCAAAATACCATTACAACCAAATCAAAATTTATATGTAAATATTGATGATGGTCATCGAAAATTTAAGTTTAATGAAAAACACAATACTAAAAATTGTAAAAAATGTTCGATGAGATTAATAGTAATGTGTACTGGTAAAAAGAAAAATGGAAAATTAATTAATAAAAGAGCTGTATGTAAAATAAGAGTATCAAAAACAGAAATTGGTGCTGAAAAAACCGCAAAATTAATAGAAAAATATGGTAATTTATTTTTTGAAAACTTTGACCAAGCAAATTTAATAGTTTGTGGAGACAGTGCAAAATGAATTAGAAAAACTGCTACCATTTTAAATGCCAAATTTATTTTAGATAAATTTCATGCTTTTCATGTTTTATTTCTTGGTATCATGGCTGGAAGAAGAAAAAATCAAATTGCTAAATTACACTATCAAAATGCAATAAATTTATTTGCCAAAGGTGAATATTATGAATTAATTGATTTTTTACAATCATTAACTTTACAATATAAAAAAATAAAAGTTGGTTATTTTATTAATGCAAAAGATGGTGTATTAAACCAAGCACTAGTTGAAAATATTGGTTGCTTTACTGAAACTAATATTAAACAAATTTTAAAGCATATGATTGGTGATAGAACTTATAACATTGATATGTATACAAAAATGGTTAATTTTAAATGTTATCAAATAAATACAGCCATCCAGTTATTATAAATTAAAACTTAAATTTAAAAAATAACTAAAAATAAAATAAAACTTATTAACGTAAAGTTTAATAAGAATTTTTGAGTTATAAAAGTAAGTATTATTGTTGACTAATATTTTCTAAGTGTTAAGATTAACATACAATTGCATATTGAAGTCAAAATTATTCTCGTCTAACTTTATAATTTTAAGACAAATTTGAATATTATTGACAACATCGGTATGCTCCCTAATATTTTAATAAAATTATTATTATCATAAAAGGAATTAAATTTTTATCGTTGATAATTGCTTTTGGAAATCTATTTCATCTTTAAAAAATCAGATTTATTAATTTTTTATTGAAATTTCATTGCTTCTTCATATGTTGGTAATTTATCTTCATTTTGTTCTAAAATTTCTTCATTTAAAATATCGTTAGTATTTTGCATTAAAAAAATTAAAGACTTACAAATGATTATTTCAAGCGACTAACATTAAAGCATTATGCCCATATTCATTTACTTGATAAAAATTTCATTATTATCTATTAAATACTTGACTATCTCTAAATCATTATTTTTGATAGATAACATCAAAATAGTGAAACCATCTTTAATTACATAATTTATACTAACACCATTCCTAACTAATAATTTAACTTTTTCTAAGTTATTATTCATAATGACTTGTATCATTTTCTCATTTTTCTTATTAAGAAGTACTCTTTTTTTCCTAATGTACTTTTTTTTCTCTTTCTGTAAATTAAACTTGATACAATAATAAATTTAATCTTATTGGTTTAAATTGTATTTAATATTTCTGCTTTTGTTTCCAAAGGTAATTGAGATTCTATTAAGCCCATATTCTCTCATTTTTGTTTGCTTGCATTTTTTGATTCTTCTGATAAAGGTTGCTGTAACTCTGGAATTTTAGTACTTATTAATTTTCATACTTCATTTAAAGATGTTAAGTTCATTTCTTCTTCATTTAATTTATTTTTAATATTTTGTTCTTCTTTTTTTGAATTTTTTTTATTTAAATTATTTTTTAAATTATCACAATTTTCAGTAGTTTTTTTAATTTCCATTGCAAAAAAATCTGTAATATTTTCCAATTTTGTTGTAGATAAATCTTTTACTTCATCTTCATGTAATTCCTTTATTGAAATTATTTTTTTTTCTAAATTATTTATTTGAAATTCTAGTTTTTCAATGGTTTTATTTTGTTCTTCAATTTTTTGATCTTGTCAACTAGGTTTCTCATTTTCTTGATTTATTTCGGTTTGGATTTCAATACTTACTAGTTTTGATTGATTAATTGTTCTTAAAGACTCCTGAATTTTTTCCTTTTTTTCTCTAATTGCATTTTCTATTATTTCTTTTTCTTTTAATTTAAAATTAATTTCTAAAGTTGTGAAATCATCTTTAAATTCATTTTCTATTATTTCTTTTTTTTCTCTTATGTTTTCTAAATTATTTTGAATGTTAAAATTTTCATTAAATTTTTTAATACTGTCAGCATTTTCATCTCAATAATTTTCAATAATCTTAATAAATTCTATATTTTCTAATTTATTAACTTCTTTTAAGAAATCAATAAATATTTTTTGATCTTTACTAATATTTTTAATTCATTTTTCTTTTATTTTTTTAAGTTCAAACATCATCGTATGTTTATTTTGCTTAAAAAAATTCTCAATTTTATTAATTTTATCCTCAATTTTTTTTATTTTTTTATCATTAATCCCTAACTCAGTATTATGTCTTGTAATATTATATTGTAACTCCGCAATACAATCATTCTTTTTCTTAATATCACTATTCTTTTTTTTAATCACTACATCTATTTCTTTTAAATATTGTTTTTTTCCTTTTTTATCATCTGAAATATTTGGAATAAATATTTGATTTTCAGTATTATTTTTATTTTCTTCTAAATCTTGCAAGTAAGTAATTTTTTTAATTTTTATATTTTTCTTTCGTTTTTCTAAATTTTCAATTTGTTTTCTTTTTTCTGCTATCTCTTTCTGAAGCATTCTATTTTTTTCTATTGTTTCTTGTTTTTTATTTTCAAGATCTTCTATATTTTCTTTCACTTTATCTTTAGTTTTAATAGTTTCTTTTTGTTCACTTTTTAATTCTTTTTCTCGATCATTATATTTTTCAAATATATCATTGTATATTCTTTCTTCATTTTTAATAATTTTTTTAATATATCGGTTAAATATGTCATCTATTAATTCAAAGAAAAATACAAAATTTTTATCAAATTTACTTTTTAAATCTTTATCTTCATTTAAAATTAATTTATATTCATCTCCACTTTTCATTCTAAATGCTCAAAAAGATAAAATTAATTGAGTCATAACTTCTTCTTTAAAAAGATTTTCAAAAATTTTATCTTTTTTATTTTTTAATTCCTCATTTTTTTGATATAGTCTATCAATTTCTTTATCAATTTTTATTCTTAATTCTCGTGTTTTTTTTAAAAACTCTTTTTTATTTTCAAAAATATTTAAATTTATTGTTTTTAAAAAAATAATATCATTACTTATTGTTTCACTTAAAAAATTAAACAGATTAAAATAATCTGTGATTTCAGTAAACTCAGTACTATTTTGACTACCCTTATTAATTTTATTTTGTTCAATTAATGTTTTATTTTTCTCCAAGAATAATATTTTTTCATTTTGTTCTTTAATTTTACTATCAAGTTCTATTAAAAAATAATCTAATTGTCTAATTAATTTTAAATTTTCTTTTTTTTCTCAAAAATAAGAAAAAAAATTATATTTTAAATCATTTCTTAACTCTTTAATTAATTTATCTAAATCAGTTTTTTTATTTTCTTTTAATTGAGTTAATGGTGCTGACGTACTTGGGTTTTCAAAATCAGTATCTTCTGAATTAGAAAAAAAATTATCTTTTTCATTGCATTCTTTAAAAAAATTCTTAAAAGTTTCAACAACTTCGTCTAAATTTTCATCAGTTAAAGGATTATTTTTAAATTTTTTTATTAATTCATTAAATCAAGGCATAAATCTTATTCTCCTAAATTTTATTTATAAAAATAAAAAACCAATTGTTTTTAAATAAAACAATGGGTTTGAAAACTTATATTTTTCAATCTTTTGTGTTAATAACAATAAAACGTTCCTTATTCTAAAGAACTATCTTTATTATAACTAATTAATTTATCTTTTTTTAAAAAAAATAAATTTTTATTATATGTTTATATAATAAAAATTTATCACAAAAATTATTTTTCAGTTCTAGGTTTCATATGCGGAAATAATAATACATCTTTAATACTATTTTGGCCAGTTATTAACATGACCAAACGATCAATACCAATTCCCAATCCACCTGTTGGTGGCATACCATACTCCAATGCTTCAACAAAGTCTAAATCCATAGTTGCTGCTTCATCATTACCGCTATTTTTTTCTTTTACTTGCTCTTCAAAACGATTATATTGTTGCAAAGAATCATTTAGTTCCGAATAAGCATTTGCATATTCTCTACCAGCAATAAATAATTCAAAACGATCAGTAAACTCTTTACTATTTTTATTTAATTTAGCAAGTGGTGAAATTTCAATTGGATAATCAAAAATAAAAGTAGGTTGAATTAAAGTTTCCTCAACAAAAGATTCAAAAAATAAATTAATAATATGACCAGTACTATTATAATGATCTGGAATATGAAGTTTATAACTTTTTGCAAGTTTTAATATAAGTTTAAATGTTTTATTCTTTTCAATATTTCTAATATTATCATCTTCAATATTATGATATTTTAAAATCATATCACTAATTTCTTGGAAAATTTTAGTAAACTCTTCATCTTTTATCATAACTTTTTTAATTGAATCAATCATACTAATTTTTGTTCATGATTTTTGAAAATTTAATATATTTTCATCATATTCTAATGTTAATTTATTATGCACTGTATTAATTAAATGTTTTATACAAGACTCTGTTAAATCCATCATATATTTCATATCTTGATAAGCAACATAAATTTCAATAGTTGTAAATTCTGGATTATGTTTTTTACTCATACCTTCATTACGAAATAATCTACCAATTTCATAAACTTTTTCAAAACCACCAACTATTAATCTTTTTAAATGTAATTCAGTAGCAATCCGTAAATATAAATCGGTTTTTAATGTATTATGATGAGTAATAAAAGGCTTAGCGGCAGCACCACCATATACTTCTTGTAAAATAGGTGTTTCAACTTCTAAATAACCTTTATTATTTAAAAAATTTCTTAATTCATTAATAATTTGTGTACGTTGTAAAAATGTTTTTTTAGTTTCTTGATTCATAATTAAATCTACATATCTTCGTCGATAACGTTCTTCAATATCTGTTAAACCATGAAATTTATCTGGTAAAGGTCTAAGTGCTTTTGATAACATTACAATATCATAGATTTGAACTGTTAGTTCTCCTTTATTGGTTTTCATAACCTTACCTTTAATACCAAAAAAATCGCCTAAATCTGCATATTCTGCAAATCATTCAAATTTTTTTTGATTAACATATTCTGGTTTTAAATAAATTTGAAATTTACCTGTTTGATCTTGCAAATGAGCAAAAATTGAACCCTTTCCCATTTCTCTTTTTGTCATTAATCTACCCGCCATTTTAATTTGATCATTAGGTAAATTAGCAACAAATTTTGCTAACTCTTCTTTATTTTTATTTCTAAATTCACTATTTAAAGTTTCACAATTATAATTTCTTTCTCAATTACGTCCATAAATATCATAATTTTGTTTATATAAATCTTGTATTTTTTGATATCTTAATGCTTCTTGCTCTGTCAAAATACGTCCATTAATTTCAAATTTAGTTTCTTTCATTGTTTTCATCCTTTGTATTTAAAATAAGTATTTAAAATAAAAAAATTAAATTAAATAAGATTGTTTAGGTTTATACATAATGATATCAATTTTCAATACCAAATTCTACTGTCAACAATTAATTTTAAATTTTATAATACAACCCTTATATTTATAATAAGGGTTAAAGTTTAATTTAAATATTTCTACTAATAGATATCTATAAAAATTAGAGACAATTTATTAATCATTTTTACCTTCTAAATATTAATTTTGTATAAAACATGTTTTGCTAAAATATCACTTTTATTTATTTTTGTATGATAAAATTCTTTTATTTTTTTCATATCTATTCGTTTCATTACATTTTCTGATTTAATATTTAATATACTAGTAAAACTATAAATTTCAGTGAATTTTAAATTTTTTTTGCATATTTTAAACATTCTTTAACTGCTTCTGTTGCTATTCCTTGACCTCAAACACTTTTTTTAAAACGCCAACCAATTTCAATACATGGTCTAAAATCATCAATAAAATCAACTTCGCTAAAGCCAATAAAAAAAACCAATAAATTTATTGTCTTTTTTAAATTCAACAGTATAAAAACCAAATTCACTATTATTTAAATTATTTTTAATTTTTGAAAAATATTTTTCTGTATCATCTTTTGATAATGTACTAGGAAAATATTTCATGATATCTTTATCAGAATTTAATAAAACAAGTTCATCTAAATCACTATCTTCTCAATATCTAATTTTTAATCTAGGGGTTTCAAAAAATATCATATTTTTACTCCTTTGTTATGATATTTTTTCTATTAACAATTTGTTAGTTTATTTAATTAATAATATTAACTTCAATTTATTTCACTTGGTTTCATTGGTTTTTCATTATTCTTTACACTAATAATTTTACCATTTTTAACGTTAATAACAGTATTTGCAACATATTGGAAGTTAGGATTATGAGTAACCATAATAATTGATGTTTTATATTCTCGATTAACATCCAATAAAATCTCTAATACCTTACGCCCCATTTCCTCATCAAGTGCTCCTGTTGGCTCATCACAAAATAAAATTGTCGGATTTTTTGCTAGTGCTCTACCAATCGATACTCTTTGTTGTTGTCCACCTGATAATTGACTTGGAAATTTATTCATATGTTCATCCATTTCAATAACTTGAAAAATATCATCAATACTCATATTTTTATTTTTAGCAAGATTTTCGCCAACTTCAGCATTTTCACGAGCAGTTAAGTTAGTTAATAAATTGTATTGTTGAAAAATAAAACCAACATTATCTCGTCTAAATTTAGTTAAATGACTATCTTTTAATAAAGATAAATTGTATCCCGCCACAAAAACATCACCAGTATTAGGTTTATCCAATCCCGAAATAATATTTAATAATGTTGTCTTACCGCTTCCCGATGGTCCTAAAATAACAACAAAATCACCTAATTTAATTTTTAAATTAACTCCTTTTAATACTTCATATTCTAAGTCTCCAGTTAAGTAAGATTTTTTAATATCAAATAATTCAATAACATTAGTTTGAGTATCAGGAGTATTATTAGTCATTGATATAATTTTACCTGCTAAAATTTCTTTTGAATGAGTTTTTGTTAATTTTTTAATTGCTTTTTGATTATCTTTAAAAGCTTGCAATTTGGCTTTATTAGCTTCTATTTCTTCCTTTGATTCTGGTTTATCATGAGATTTATGGGTTACTGGTGGTATTGCGTCTTCATTTTTAGATACTGACTTCTTTGTAAAAGTAGATTCTAACTTATTTTTAGTTACTTGTTTACTTCCAATGTCTTTATCATCTTTTTTAATCTCCTTATTATCTTTTTTCATAATCATTTCTCCTTTTTAATTCCATGCTTTTATAAATAACACACTCATTTTATCAATTACTTTACCTTATTTATATAGAAATGCTTAAAAAATATTTTAACTTCCTTGTAATAAAGCTGTTACTGGTTTGTATTTAATTAAATATAACCCAACAGCATAGCCAATAACCATTATTAAAAGTACCATTCCAAAGCAAGATAAAATTGTAACTAGATTAGCAGCCACATTAAAAACAACGCCTGCTTTAGTTGCAATAATTAAAGTAATAATATTTCACACAACATAAGAAATAATAGTACCTAAAATAAAAGCAACCAATAAAGCAATAATATAGGAGCCAATAATCAATCTGTTAATTTCATTTACACGATAACCCAAAGATTTCATCATTGCAATAATTAATAAATTATTATCTAAAATCATATTAACGATAATTACTAATACAAAAGCTACAGCAAATAATGTTAAAATTTTTGTAATATTTATAATTGTTCTAATTCCATCAAATATTTCAACTAATAATCTTTTAACTAAATCATTAATAAAAGGTATTTTATTAATAGGTTCTAAATTTTTTGCTAATATTTGTTCTTTAGTATATTCTGCAGATGGTTGCAAAATATTTATATAATTTAATGGAAAAATATTACTCTCTTTAGATAATCAATGATTAAAAGAATCTGATATTGGTTTTGGATCTTCTGACGGGGAAGGTTTTATTAATCCAATAGATGTTCGTAAATCATCAAGATTAATATAAACATTCGAATTGTCTAAATTATTTTCAATAATTCCTTTAACTTGATAAATTACTGGAATTGTATAATTATATCAACTTGCTAACATTAAAAAGTGATCATCAATTTTATAATCATTTAAAATTGATAATGTTTTTGAAATAACTGCTGGTAAAATATAAGCTGTAGTTGTTATATTTTGTCCTTGATTATCAGTATAAGTAACTTTTTGTGTTTGTAAATTATGAGAATTATTAAAAATAGGATCAATATCACGATTTTTTGCTTCTTTAAAGAAGAATCAATTTTTTCAAACTAAATCTTGATATGGATCATTATAAAGTCCTGTTACTTTAATTTTTTTTGCGAGCATGCGACCTTGATTATGTTCTTTTCATTCATTAGGAGGTCTTAAATTTATTTTAATAGTTGGATAATACTTATTATTATAAATATTTAAACCTAAACTAATACCAGGCAACGGGTTTATTTCTGGATTAATACCTATATTTGTTGAAATATAATTAAATATTTGATGAATATTTTGACAAATAATTTCCATTAATAGTTCAGGTATTATCTTTTTTGGATTAATAAAATCTTCACAATCAGATTTGGTCTTAGTTTTTTGATAAAGGATATTAATTTCTTCACTATTCATAAAATAATTTTTAAAGTTATTATTAATAATAATACTTTCAATTTTTTTAGCTTTATTATCATTATCAATATGAAAATCATCAGCTATTCATTGATGATATTTATTAGTACCAGTTTCTTTATCTTTCGCAATATCTTTTTCTGAAACTCAATCAAAAACATGCTTATCAATTTTTAAATCAGAATCATTACTATATGTATACATTGATGAAGTTGATGTATTTCATTTAACATCTTTATTGTAATATCCATATAAATTATTTATTTTATTATCAAATAAATCAGTAGCTGAACTTTGAAATAGTAATAAAAAACTAACAAAAATAAAAGTAAAAAATACTAAAAATAGTTTTCCAACCGATTTTAGAGTAAAAGCAATTGCCAAACGTTGTTTAAATGGTCAATAACGAAAGGGGTATTTTAAAACTGAAATTAGTTTAGAACTTGAATTACTTGGTCTATCATAAATTAATAATAATGGACTAACGCGTAATTTTGTTTCCGATTGCATATAACTAATTACTATAAAAATAATAGGAATAATTATTAAACTTACAATAAATACTATCCAACTAAAAAATAGTATTGGTAATGGCATAAAAAAACCAATTTTATTTAATGAATTAAATCATATTTGTAACCCTACACCAATACCTAAACCAATAATACTAGAAATGAATGTTATCAAAAATATTAAAATTACAAAACTAATAGCAATTTGAAAATTACTATAACCAAGAGCTTTTAATAATCCTATCTGTGGTTTTTGTAAATCAATTTCTTTTCTAACATATGACATAATGATAAAAATAATAATTAATAATACTACAAGAGTAATTGCTGTAAACATTATATTTTCCATTTTAAAACTCTCTAGAATTTGTCCTGATCGAATATCTTCGCTATCACTACTAATAATTGAACCAAAACTAAAACTAAAAGTTTTAATTAAAAGTTCTTCTAACTTACTAACAAAATAGTTATCGTTATTTTTAACTTTTAATAAAAATATATTATTTAAATTAGTTCTAAATGTAGAATCTTTTATTAAATTATTAAACCATTGATTTGACATATAAATAGGACTTGTATTTTCAGATGTCGGATTAGGATTTGTTGCAGTACGACTACCAGTAATTCCCCAATAAGCATAACCAAAACCAACAACTTTCAACTTTTCAACTTTATCAATAACTGTTATATAATCATTTAATTTAATATTACTAATACGTGCAAATTCAGGATTGATTACTATTTCTAATGGATTAATAGGTTTAATACCTTCGGAAATATAAACTTCATTAATATTATTTCTTTTTGGAGTAAAATCAAAAGATTCACTTTTTTCTGAAGTATAAAATCCATTTTCTAATGAATAATAAATTTTTTTAAAAGAACTAACGTTTTCATAATCAAAAGTTTTAAAAAATGATTTAGCAAGTTCATAATGTTGTAAATTATAAATTTCATCATCTTTAACTTCGTTTTCTAAAATATCATTAAATAATATTCCTTGATAACTTAATCCTCAGTTTAACAAATAATTTTCAAAATCTTTATTAATATCTACTCCCGAAGAAAGGGTAGGAAAACTATTATTTCTAAGATTATTTTCTTTAATTTCATCTATCTGTTTATAAATTTCTACTTTTTGTTGATAATCATAATCTTTAAATTGTTTTTTGATAATTGTTTGGATTCTTGATGTTGCAGTAGCAGTATCTTTATAATTATTTAATAATTGTAAATTAATACGATAGTCATATTTACCACTATTGTTTAATACTGTATAAAAACCTGATTCAGCTCTTGACGCTGTACTATAAAGTGCAGAAAGAGTAGAAATTACAATAACTAATAGTATTATAATACCTAAATATTGTAATAATCTTTTCTTGATTCCTCTTAAAACATTAACAAAAAGATTGCTCATTATAACTCCAATATTCTTATACAACTTAAAAAATGCTAATAGTATAATTTTATCATAATAAAATAATGCTAATTATATTTGAACTATATTAAAAAATAAAAATTTTAATATTATTATTAAATTCTAAACTTATTTACTTAACTACTTTTTTACATTTTTCTAAAATTGCAATTTTATTAAGGTCAGCAATACCAACATAAGGTAAGTTTCTCAATTTTTCATCATAATCAAGACCATATCCCACTAAAAAATGATCAGGAACTTCAAAACCATATCAATCAGCTTCAATTTTAGCAACTCTTTTAGATTTCTTATCTAATAGAGTAATTATTTTTACCGATTTTGCTCCAAGTTCTTGTAAATGATCACGAATTTTAAATAACGAATTACCTGAATCAATAATATCTTCAACAATTAATAAATCACGACCCTTAACATTATTAATAACGTCCATTCTTATTTTTGGTTTATTTACCGCCTTTGTTTGTCCTAAATATGACTCTACATACATAAAATCAACGAAACAATCAATCTTAAGGTTCAACATAAATTGTGATAAAAAAGGTAAACATCCTCTTAATATCCCTACTAAAATAATGGGCTCTTTATTATCTTTATAATAACTATTAACTGATTTTGCAAGTTCAATAATTTTATTATTAATTACATCAGTACTTAATAATATTTTTTCTACTAATTCATGTTTTTCCAACATTATTTTTTCTCCTTATTACCTTTTATATTATATTTACCAAATAAAAAAAGAAAATAAAACAAAACTTACACATTATCGAAAATATTAAAATAGTAAGTTTTGTTTTTTTATTATAATAATTTAATTATTTCTTCTTAGGAACAACTGATATTGTATCATCATCAGTCCCTGAATTATTATCTTCCTTTTTATCATTTGATTCATTATCCTCTTTGGAAGGATTTTTACTATTTTTTTGCATTTCTTTTTGCATTTCTATTACTTCAATTGGTAATTTATTATATTTATCAATATATTCTATTTGTTCAGCAGTAATTGTTTCTAAAGTCATTAATGACTTAGCAATTAATTCTAATGTATCTTTATGTTTTTTAATTGTTGCTACTGCTTCAATATAACAAACATCTAATAATTTTTTAATTTCTCCATCAATTTTAGATGCAATATCATCAGAAAACTTATTTGCTGCAAAAGGTGAATACTCATTACGTGGACTTTCAAATTGAACTAATCCTAATTCAGATGACATTCCATATTCAGTTATCATTTTTCTGGCAATATTTGTTGCTTTTTCTAAATCATCATGAGCACCAGTAGTAATATTTGCATTACCAAACATAATTTCTTCTGAAGCGCGACCACCTAAATAACCAGTAATAGTTGCTCTTAAATGTACTTTTGAATAAAACATAGTATCTTCTTTAGGAGTCATAATAGTATATCCACCTGCTTGTCCACGTGGTATTATTGTAACTTTTTGAACTTTAGAAGCATATTCTAGTTTTAAACCAATAAGAGCATGTCCAGCTTCGTGATATGATACTATTTTTTTATCCATATCAGTAATTACTCTTGAAGTTTTAGCAGGTCCACCAACAACTCTATCAATAGCTTCATCAATTTCTACTAAACCAATAACTGTTTTATTATGACGAACAGCTAACAAAGTTGCTTCATTTAATACATTTTCTAATTGTGCACCACTAAATCCTGGCGTTCTCTCTGCTATTCTTTGAAAATTAACTTTTGGCGAAATATTTTTATTACGAGCATGTAATCGTAAAATTGCTTCACGTTCTTTAATATCAGGTCAACTTAAAGAAATTTGACGATCAAATCTACCTGGACGTAATAACGCGTCATCAAGTACATCAGCACGGTTAGTAGCAGCCATAATGATAACTCCCAAGTTAGTTTCAAATCCATCCATTTCAACTAATAATTGGTTTAAAGTTTGTTCATTAGTTGCAGTTGAAGCTGAGGCACGTTTTCTTCCTACTGCATCAATTTCATCAATAAAAATAATACAAGGAGCACTTTTTTTAGCAGTAGTAAACATTTCTCTAATTCTTGAAGCTCCAACTCCAACAAAAACTTCTTCAAATTCAGAACCAGAAATTGAAAAGAAAGGAACACCTGCTTCACCAGCAACTGCTTTTGCTAATAAAGTCTTACCAGTACCAGGCGGTCCTACAAGAAGAACTCCTTTTGGCACTCTTGCACCCATTTGTGCATATTTTTGTGGAAACTTTAAAAAATGAACAACTTCTTCTAATTCCAATTTTTCTTCTTTAATACCAGCAACATCAGTAAATCTAGTATCTGATGTTCTAATCTTAGCACGACTTTTTCCCATTGAAAAAGGACTCATACCACCACCGGCACCCATTTTATTCATTTTAGAAAACAATCAAAATGAACCACCAACTAATACTAATATTGGAAACATACTAATTAAAAATGTTTTTCAAAAGGGAACTAATTCACTAATAATTGTGGGATTAATATCAAAGCCTTTACCCTCTTCATCTTTTCTGAATAATTTTTCAATAACATCATGATAAAAACCACCTGTAGCAGTTCCAGAAAGTGTCGCTTCAAATCGTTTTACCTTACCATTAATTCCTAAAAAACCTGTAATATAAGTAGTATGATCAAAAAATTGAACTTGTACTCCATCAATTTTGCTAACAGTGTCACTACTATTGCCAGGGAGTTTACCATCTCTAAGTAGTGTTTCTAATTGAAATTGATCTAAAGTTAAAGCATTACCTCTTAAAAAATATCACAATAAAATTCCAACAAATACTAAAAAAGCAACGAATAGTGCAACAATCATTCAATTAATTTTAATTCGCGTTTGCATTATTTTTTCACCTACGTTTAATTTCTAATTTATTTTCTTAAATAATACCATAATATTTTAGCACATACAAATTAGGTTTCTCACTAATATTGTTTTTATTTACTGATAATTTTGGAATTGCCACTACTTTTCCGCTTGAATTTATGATTACTGGTCATATAAGACGTTCACGATATGGAATTTTATTATCAATAAATAAACGATTAATTTTTTTTGTACCAAATGGTGTCTCAATTTCTTCTTCACCATTATTAGTTCTAATTGTTAATGGAAAATCTGATTTATTAATATATAAAGCTTGAAATTCACCACCTGTTGGTTCAGTTTTAGAAATAGTAATTTCCTTAAAATTATAGTTATTTATTTTAGAAATTTTATAACTAAATTGTTTTGGTTCATTTTTTTCACTAATATATGCAAAATTATATTCTTTAATAACTCAAGTATTTTCAGAAATACAAACAGTAATATTTGGTTTACTAGATTTAGTTAAAACTCTAACTATTTCTTTAATTTTAGCCTTTTTTAAAGATAAAACTAATTCTTCATCATATTGGCTTAAAAATTCATAGATAATCATTTGTTGTAATTTAAATTCATATTTTTTAAACTCATTAATAGCAAGCACATCATCATTAATAATAGTATTATAAATTACTTCAAGTTCATCTTTCAGTAATTCTTGTTCACTATTTAATTCTTTAATTTCACTTAACATTAAATTAATATCAAAATCAGTAAGTTTATTAATTTGTTGTTGTCTAATTCGATTTCTTTCATAAATAATTAATTCATTTGTTTCATCAAATCCATATTTAATATGATACAAAGTTAAATAGTCAATAATATCTTCTTTTTTTAATTCTAACATTGGACGATAAACCGATAAAGATTTATATGTTGTTTTAAATTTTAATCCATAATAAGAAACTATTGCCTTGCGTTTTTTTTGAATAATATATGTTTCAAGTAAATCGTAAATATGATGTGCTACAACAAGATTATAAACTTGATATTTTTGAGCAATTTCATTAAAAAAATCATATCTAAGTACACGTGCTTGACTTTGAAAATTTTGTTTTTTATTGTATTCCTCTTCTTTAATATTTTTTACTTCTAAAGTTATTTTATTATTTGTACAATATTCTCGAACAATTTGCTCATCAACATTACTACTTCAACGTTTATGATAATTAACATGACAAACAATAATTTTAAACTCATTACGTACTAAATTATCTAATAAAAACATACTATCTGGACCACCTGATACAGCTAATAAGTAAGTTATTTTTTTATTAAGTTTATTTAATCAATTAATATTCATTTTAAACACCTAACCTTACACTTATATTAAGATTATTTATATCACTTTGCTATTTCATCAATATAAGTATTATTTTCATTATGACAAATCAATGGTGGCAAAACAATCATTCCTTCTTTCGCTAAAAATCCTGCTTCAATTAAAAAAACATTGGCAGCCTGATTAATTTTAGGATAAACTATTTGTAATTTTTTAGGTATAATTTGATATTTTTTTAATAAAAGTAATGTTTCATTTATTCTTTCTACACTATTTATCATAACCAATCGCCCTTTGTCTTTTAATAATTTACTTGCACTAGCAATAATCTCCTCTAAATTAATATATACTTCATGTCTTGCTGGAATTTTTAAAGGTTGTGCTTTTACTTTGCTTTTATCCCATAAAGGAAAAAAAGGTGGATTGCATACAATTAAATCAACTTTTTCTTTTTCTCTTTGAGCATAAATTTTTATGTCTTCATGAACAATGACAATTCTTTTTTCTAAATCATTAAGTTTTATATTTTCTAAAGCAAGTTCAACAGCTGGCTCTTGAATTTCAATACCAATTACTTTTCCTTGAAATTTTGCCGATAAAATTATTGGAATAACAGCATTATTAGTTCCAAAATCAATTATTGTTTTAGTACTAGGTTTTATTTTAATAAAATTACTTAATAAAATAGTATCTAAAGAAACACAAAACATATCTTTTCTTTCAATAAGTTTAATTTTTTTATCATCTTGATTTAAAATTAAAATTTTTTTTGTACTTTCCATAGTTTAATTATCACTTACCTTAATAAGAAAAGAATTTATTAATAAATTTAAGTTAACATTAAATTTTAATTTGGTAATTGTAAATGAAATTTGTTCTAAAATATAGGCTATATTTTTTAAATTACTATTTTTTCATAAATTAACTAAACTTTCAATAAAAAAATTATTAAAATCATACTTTTTAAATAAAAGAAAAGTTAATTTATTAAAAACTACTAAATTAAAAAATCTAAAAAAGTAAATAATTTCTTCTTTTAAACTAACTATTTTTTTATTCAAAAGTTGATTGTTAACCTTTTTATCATTATCATTAATAATAAATTGTTTAATAATTTCAATATATTTTTTTAATTTAAGCTTACTACTTTCATCTGTCAAAAAAATAGTATTTGAAAATATTTTTAATATTAATAATTGTTCATCATCATAATTGTTACTAACAAATATATCATTTTCTTTTGAACAATTTATCAATTGACAACGAGATTTAATAGTAGGGAGTATTTGATTAATATTAGTGGTAGTAAAAATTACATAAATATTTTTAGATAATTCTTCTAAAGTTTTAAGCATAACATTTGAAGCTGAAATTGAAGAAAATTCAATTTGATTTATTAAATAAATTTTATTAGCATCTTTTTCTAAATTAGTTTTAGAAAAATCATTAATAATTTCTAAAACAATATTTTTATTCATAATATTATTTTTACTAAAATCAAATTTTTTAAAATCAAAATAACTATTAGTTTTAATTTTAAAACAATTTTGACACATATTTTCTTCAGTACATTTTTTTAATTGATTATTATTTTTACAAATAATTTTTTTTATTAACTTATTACTAACATTTATATTTAATATTTTATTTTTCGAATACAATAAAATTACCTGTGGAATATTTTCCATTGCAAAAATAGAAAAATTTTCTGATTCTTCATTTTCAAATAAAATTACATTATTTTCCTTCATTAGATCCTCTAATTTTAATTTTTTTTTCTTTAAAACCTTTTTCTTCAACTAAATTTATGATTAGTTCATAAACACTATTAAAAACTTTTTTTTCTGATAAATTAGCATTTATTGTATGAACGCGATTTGGATTACTAATAGCAATTTTTTTATAACCATTATATACTTTTTGATGAAATTCTAATGTTTCTTCATCTAATCTATTTAATTTTTCACCTTTTCTTAATAAAATTCGTTGTAAACCTGTTTCTGGTTTAATATCAAATAAAACTGTCAAATCAGGTTGATAATCTTCAAAAATAAATTTTTGAATAAGATTTATTTTATCAATATCTAAATTTCTAGCATAACCCTGATATGCTAAAGTTGAGTCAGAAAAACGATCAGAAATAATGATTTTATTACTATTTTTATTTGGCAGAATTTTTTCAATTAAATGTTGTCTTCTAGCTGCAATATAAAGCAAAACTTCTGTTCATGGATCCATTAGTGTATTTTCTTTATTTAAAATAACTTGTCTTATCTGTTCAGAAATTTCGCTACCACCTGGTTCTCTCGTAATAATAACATCAAAACCATCTTGTTTTAATTGTTCTTTAATCATTTTTAAAACTGTAGTTTTACCTGCACCTTCTGGTCCTTCAAAGGTAATAAATAACATTTTTCTACCTCTTTCTATGCTAAAATTACTAAACTCTTCTAAAACTTGCCAGCAATATTTTTTTCTTTTTCATCTATTTGTTTTAATGCTTTATTTAGTTCTGTTTGTAACATATCATTAATACTTGAATAATCATTCTCTGCTTCTTTTAATAATCCTTCAATATTAATTGAAACTAGTTTACGTCCACCTGTTATAATAATTTTAACCAAACCATCAATATCAGAAAAAGTAAATTCTTCTTTTTTAAATTTTGTTAACTTTCCTTGAATTGCTTGTGCTTGTGCTAACATTCTTTTCATATCCATATTTTTTTCACCTCATATTTTTATATTTCTTCAATTTCAGTAAATATTTTTTTAATAAAATTTAAAGTCGGATCTCTATCTACGTTGGTAAATGACTCAATTACAGGTTTTGATATTACAATATCTACTGGTTTTGGTAATATTTTTTTTGTTAGTAATTCTTGATATTTTTTTCTTGTTTCCTGTCATTGATTTTTATCAAGGGCATAAATCATATATTCATTTTCTAATAAAATATTTAAAAATTCTCTATGTTCTTTACTTAAAAAACTTTGATTTATTAAATCAGATTGAATAATGTTTTTGGTAATAATAATAATGCCATTAGTAGATGCTGCCGCAATAATAGTATTTATATAAACTTTAGTTATGTTTCTAAATTTATTATCATTAATAAATTTAGAAATATTTTTTCACTTTTCACTAACTTCTTTTCTAATATTTTTATCAGCTTGTAAAATTAAATTAATGGCTTTATCAATTATCTCATCATTTTTTAAATTTTTCACAGTTGGTACATCAAAAATTTCTTTTTCTTTAATATTAGTATTTTCTTCTTTTACTAAAATTGAAGTTAATTCTTCATTATTTTTATCTATTTCGCTTTTTTTAAAAATTTTTGTTATTTCATCTTTACTATTTAAATTTATACTTTTATTTTCTATATTCATAATAGATATTTTTGCTTTTTCTAAATAATTTAATGAATATTTATTCTCAAAATTTTTAATTAAATTTAATATTTTTAGTATTAATATTGGTTTTAAATCATCAACATCTTCTTGAATTAAAATTTCATTAAATGAATTCAAAATTAAAAGTAAATCAGATTTTACTACTTCAGAAAAAATATTTACTTGTTGAATATTTATCATTTTAAGTAATTCTGTTTTTTTAGTAATAGCATAAATTAATATTTCTTCAAGAATGTAAATAAAATCAATAATATTTTTTTTATATTGAATAGTATATTCATCAAATAATGTTAATTGTTTTATTACTTGCTCAATATTACAATTAAATATATTAATTAAAAATAATATTTTATTTTTTGTTGATAAAACAGAAAATATTTTTTCAACATTTTTAAGTGTTATATTGTTACCATAATTAAATGTTTTTTCTAAATAATTTAAACCATCACGTAAAGAACCTTCGCTCAATATTGCTAATTCCTCTATTGCTTCAACCTCAAAATTAATTTTTTCTTTTGTTAAAACATCAATAAAATGTTTTTTAGTTTCATTTACATTAATTTTTTTAAATTCAAATCATAAACAACGAGAAATTATAGTTGGAATTACTTTATACGGTTCTGTTGTTGCTAAAATAAAAATAATATGTTGTGGTGGTTCTTCTAAGGTTTTTAATAATGCATTAAAAGCAGAAGTTGTTAACATATGAACTTCATCAATAATATAAACTTTATATTTAAAATTCATCGGTAATAAGTTAATATTATCTCTAATACTTCTTATTTCATCAACACCATTATTGGAAGCACCATCAATTTCTAAAATATCAATACAATTATTTGAACTAATGTTTATACAATTTTCACAAGTATTACATGCATCTCCATCAATGTTATTTTGACAATTAATTGCTTTAGCAAATATTTTAGCCGTTGATGTTTTTCCTGTACCTTTTGAGCCTGAAAATAAATAAGCATGATTAAAACTATTATTTAAAATAGAATTTTTTAATATTCTTACAATATTATCCTGACTAATTATTTCTGAAAAAGAATTTGGTCGATACTTTCTATAAAAAGATTTATGTTTCATTTAAATCACCTATATTTATCCTAACAATTTTTTATAAAATTTGTTATAAAAACAATTATTATAAATTACGAATTTCTCCAAAAAAACTTTGTAACATTTCTTTACTATCTAAGTTTAAAGAATAAGTATATTCACTACGATGATTAAATCTTTTATCTAATGTTAAATTATAGAGTGATTCAACACATCCAAATTTACTATCTTTTAAAGCAAAAACAATATGTTTTATTCTTGTTTGTAACAAAGCACCTACACACATTAAACATGGTTCTAATGTTGTATAAATAGTACAATTTAACAAACGTCAATTATTAATTTTTTTACATGCTTTTTTTATTGCAATAATTTCCGCATGTTGAGTTGGATCTTTGTCTTTTTCCTTTTTGTTAAATCCTCTACCGATAATATTATCATTTTCATCAACAATAATTGCACCAATCGGAACATCACCATTAATAGCAGCTTTTTTAGCAAGTTTTAAGGCAATTTCCATATAATTTTGTTTTTTCATTTAAAGAAACCTCTTTTTTATTTTTCAAAATAAAACCACCGCACACAATCCTAATCCTTATGGCTGCTACCTTTCGGTCCTGACCCGGTTCGAATGTAATTGTTGCAGTGGCATTATTAATTATAACAATTTTTTTATAAAAAAATACATTTTTTTTTAATTTATAATGTTTCACGTGAAACATTATAAATTAAATAGTTTTTAAATTATTCATATAAGGTTGTAAAATAATAGGTATATTTACAACATTATCTTCTTCAACATAAAAATTTTCTAAAATTGCTGCAACAACTCGATCAATAGCTAATCCTGATCCATTTAGTGTATGTGGAACTACTTTCTTATTATCTTGACTAACTCTAGTTTCCATTCTTCTTGCTTGAAAATCTTCACAATTACTACATGAAGAAACCTCACGATAACACATTTGAGAAGGTAATCATAATTCTAAATCATAAGTTTTAGCAGCACTAAAACCAATATCACCACTACATAAATTAATAACTCTATAAGGAATATCTAATTTTTGTAAAATTAATTCAGCATTTTTAGTTAACTCTTCAAGGGCATCATAAGATTTTTCAGGATCAACAATTTGAACTAATTCTACTTTATTAAATTGATGTAACCTAATTATTCCTCTTGTATCTCTACCAGCAGAACCAACTTCTGAACGAAAACATGGTGTATAAGCGCACATTTTTATTGGTAATTCAGAAAAATTAATAATTTCATTGCGATAAATATTTGTTAAAGGAACTTCTGCTGTTGGAATTAAATACTGTTCATTATTTAATTGAAATAAATCATCTTTAAATTTAGGAAGTTGCCCTGTACCAAATAAGTTTTCTTTATTAATAATTAATGGTGGTAAAAATTCAGAATAACCATTTTTTAAATGAGAATCAATCATAAAATTCATTAATGCTCTAACTAATAAAGCACCTTTATTTTTATACATAATAAATCTATTACCACTTAATTTAGTTGCTTTTGAAAAATCAATTATATTTAATTTTTCAGCAATTTCTCAGTGTGGTTTACTATTTTTTTTAATAATTTTCCCTCATTTTCTAATTTCTTGATTATTAGTTTCATCGTTTCCTTGTGGAACTGAAAAATGTGGTATATTAGGAATTACTAATTGTAATTCATATATTTTATCTTCTAAATCTACAATTTTTAAATTATTTTTTATAATTTTTTCTTTTAAAATAATCATATCATCTTTAATTTTTTTTATTTGATCATTTTTTTTATTTCTTAATAATTCACCAATTTGTTTAGATTGCTTATTTCTTGTTTCTTCTAATTTTTGATTTTTTGTTTTTAAAATTCTTATTTCTAAATCTAAATTAAAAATTTTATTTATTTCATTTTTATAACTTTGGCCCCTTGTTTCTATTTTATTAATAGTTTTTTCCAAATTATTACGTATTTTTTCTATATCAATCATTTTAGCACCTCTTAAATTAATCAATAAAAATAGTTTTTTCTTTAGTGATTGGGATTGTTACAATTGAAGAAATTGCATCTTCTTCTGTTTTAAATCTAATTAATTTAACACCTATAGTATTTCTACTTGTAGTTCTTATATCTTCTAAAGAAAATCTAATAACTGTACCTTTTAAAGTCATAATTAATAAATCATTACTATTATTAGTGTTATTTATTGAATTTATACCAATTAATTTTCCTGTTTTTTGAGCTAATTTCATTGAAATTACACCCTTACCACCACGATTTGCTAAACGATATTCTTCAAATCGTGATATTTTTCCATAACCTTTCTCACTAATAGAGACAACTAAATCACCATCTTTATTAGAACACATCCCAATTACATGAGTACCTTTTGTATCTATTCCTTTTACTCCGCTAGCTATTCTTGACATTACTCTAACTTGATTTTCATTGATTCTAACTGCTCGTCCATTAGCCACAGCAATAATTATTTCATTATTACCTGTAGTTTTCAGCACATCTACTAATTGATCATTTGAACGCAATTTAATAGCTATTTTACCATTTTGGTAAATAGATTTAAATTGATCTAAAGTTGAACGTTTAATAATTCCTTTTTTAGTAACAAAAAATAAATTAGCATTTATATCATAATCTTCTGATATAGCAATTATTGTTTTAATAGTCTCATTTTTTTCTGTTGCTATTAAATTAACAATTGGTGTTCCTTTAGCCGTTCTTGAATAATTTGGTACCTTATGAGCACGAATTCGATAAACTTTCCCTTTATTACTAAATATTAACAAATCAGAATGAGTTGAAGTAATTAAAACTTTATCAATATCATCAGTATTAATATCAGTGCCACCAGCACCTTTAACACCAACACCACCACGATGTTGAGTTCTATATGTGTCTAAAGGTAAACGTTTAATATAACCGCTTTTTGAAAGAGTTATAACCACCTGTTCTTCTTTAATTAAAGCTTCATCAATAATTTCACCTTCATAATTTTCAATAATTTCAGTTCTTCTATCATCACCATAATTTTCTTTAATTGTTGTTAACTGAGAAATCATTAATTCTATTTGCTTAGAAGGTTCATTAATTAAAGTTCTTAATCGAATAATTTCTTCATTAATAAATGATAATTCATTATTTAATTTTTCTTGTTCTAAATCTGTTAAACGTTGCAGTTTCATTTCTAAAATTGCTTTAGCTTGCTTTTCAGAAAATTCAAATTTATTCTGTAAATTAGTTAATGCTTCTTCTGTTTTCTTTGATTCCTTAATTATTTTAATAATTTCATCAATATTTTGTAATGCTTTAACAAGACCAAAAATAATATGATATTGATGTTCATATTTTTTTAATTCAAAATTAGACTTATTAAGAATAATTTCAATTTGATGTTCAATATAAATTTCAATCATTTCTTTTAAATTCATTACTTTAGGTTGTTTATTATGTAATGCTAATAAATTTATTGTGAATATTGTTTGTAATGAAGTAAATTTATATAGTTGATTTAAAATAAGTTCAGCATAATCAATATTTTTAATTTCTAATACTAATCTTATTCCTTCACGATTAGATTCATCTCGCAAATCAGTTATATAATTTACTTTTTTTTCTTGAACTGCTTTAACTATATTATTTATTAAATTAGTTTTATTAGTTTGATAAGGTATTTCTTCAACAATAATTGCAGGTTTACCATTTGATAATTTTTCAACTTTAGTTTTACTACGAACTGTTATTGTTGATCTTCCGTTTAAATAAGCATTTTTAAATGAATTTACACCTAAAATCATTGCACCTGTAGGAAAGTCAGGTCCTTTAACAATATCTAATATTTCCATAATATCACAATCAGGATTTTGAGCTACAAAAATAATTGCATCAACTATTTCTCTTAAGTTATGTGGTGGAATACTTGTTGCCATTCCAACAGCAATACCTGTTGTTCCATTAACTAATAAATTAGGAAAATAAGCTGGTAAAACACTAGGTTCTTTTTCAGCACCATCATAATTTTCAACAAAAGTAACTGTATTTTTATTTAAATCTTTAACCAACTCTCCTGCCATTTTACTCATTCTAACTTCAGTATATCTCATAGCAGCAGCACTATCACCATCAATTGAACCAAAATTACCTTGGCCATCAGCTAAAGGATAACGATAATTAAATTCTTGTGCCATTCTTACCATTGTTTCATAAACTGCAATATCACCATGAGGATGAAATTTTCCAATACATTCTCCAACAATACGTGCTGCTTTTTTATAAGGTTTATCATATGTCATACCTAAAATTGCTAAAGAATATAAAATTCGACGATGTACTGGTTTCAATCCATCTCTTGCATCTGGTAAAGCTCTTGAAACAATAACTGACATTGAATATTCTAAAAAACTAGTTCTCATTTCATCAGATATATTACGAACATATTTATTAGAAATAAATGTTTCATTTTTTTTAGTTATTTCGCTCATATATAAACTCCTAATTTTATTTTATTAACTTTTAAGCATCAATGTTTTTTACATATTTAGCATTTTCTTGAATAAATTCTTTTCGTGGAAATACATCTTTCCCCATCAATATTGAAAAAGTTTCATCTGCTTCTGAAGCATCATCAATACTTACTTGTAATAAAATTCTATGTTGTGGATCCATAGTTGTTTCTCATAGTTGTGTGGCATTCATTTCTCCTAAACCTTTATAACGTTGAATGTTAAAATTAGTTCCATTAAAATTATCTTTAATTTCTTGCAATTCTTGATCATTATATGCATATTTAACAAATTTACCACTATAAAATTTGTATAAAGGAGGCTGAGCTATATATATATAACCAGCATCAATTAAGGGACGCATGTAACGATAAAAAAATGTTAATAATAATGTTTTAATATGTGAACCATCAACATCAGCATCAGTCATAATAATAATTTTATGATAACGTAATTTAGTAATATTAAATTCTTTACCAACACCGCAGCCAAAGGAAATAATAAGATTATTTATTTCTTCGTCAGAAAAAACTTTTAAAAGTCGTGCTTTTTCAACATTAATTATTTTTCCCCTTAATGGTAAAATTGCTTGAATTTCTCTACTTCTTCCCAACTTTGCAGTTCCACCAGCTGACTCACCTTCGACAAGAAAAACTTCTGTTTTAGTTGGATCTTTAGAAGAACAATCTGCTAATTTACCAGGTAAATTAGAAAATTGTAAAGGATTTTTTCTCGAAGTCATAATATTCTCACGTGCCTTTTTAGATGCTAAACGTGCACTTACTGATAAAATAACTTTGTTAATAATAATTTTTGCTTCAGCAGGATTTTCCAATAAAAATTTATTAATTATTTTTCCAGTTACATTAGAAACAATTTTTCTAACTTCAGAATTACCAAGCTTTGTTTTAGTTTGCCCTTCATATTGTGGATTAGGATGTTGAACTGAAATAATTGCTAAAATTCCTTCTTTAACATCATCACCAGTAAATGTTTCATCATTATTTTTTAAAAGATTATTTTTTTTCGCATAAGAATTCAATTCTCTTGTTAATGCTAAACGAAAACCATCTTCATGTGTTCCACCTTCAGGTGTATTAATATTATTACAAAATGAAAATATTTGAGATTCTTCACTTTCATTATATTGAAAAGCTATTTCTGTGTTTATACCATTTATTTCAAACTCTCCATAAATAATTTCATGTTTTAAAGGTTCAAATTTATTATTTAAAAAGGCAACATATTCTTTAATGCCCCCTTCATAACAAAAAGTTTCTTCTTTATTTTCACGTTCATCAATAACTTGAATAGTTAAACCTTTATTTAAAAAAGCAAGTTGTCTTAACCTTGTTTTAATTATTATAAAACTAAAATTTACAGTTTCAGTAAAAATACTTTCATCAGGTTTAAATAAAACAGTTGTTCCTTTTTTATCACTTTGTCCAATAATTGCCAATGGTAATTCTGGTTTACCACCTTCAATATATTTTTGAAAAAAAATATTACCATCACGGTAAATAGTAACTTCCAAATACTTACTTAAAGCATTTACTACTGAAGCACCAACACCATGTAAACCACCTGATACTTTATAAGAACCATTATCAAATTTTCCACCAGCATGTAATGTAGTAAAAACCGTTTCTACTGTTGAAATATTAGTCTTTGGATGTATATCAGTAGGAATACCTCGACCATTATCTTTTACTAATATTTCATTATTTTTAGTAATAGTTACAGAAATTTTTGTACAAAAACCAGCAATAACTTCATCAACAGCATTATCAACTATTTCTCAAACTAAGTGATGTAATCCTCTTTCTGCAGTGGAACCAATATACATTCCAGGTCGTTTTCTAACTGCTTCTAGTCCTTCTAAAACTTGAATTGAGTTAGCATTATAATCATTTGGAGTCCTTGTGCTCACTATTTTCACTCTCTTTCATCATTAAATATTTTCATTAATTTAATAATGAAAATATTTAAAATTTCAAAAATAAATTCAAAAAAAAGACTTTTTATTCTTTAAAATAAGCATATTATTTTACATTTTATGTATAAATTATACATTTTTTTTGATTTAAAACAACATAATTTTTTTAAAAGAAAAATTAAAAAATCTTTATTCAAAAATAATAAATTACTTTTTTTAAAAATATTTAACAAAAAATCTATTTAAAATTTTCTATTAAACTAATAATACTATTTGCCATTTGTTGATGAAATCACATACCTGGATGAAATTCATCAAAATAAAAATATTTATTTAAATTACTTTCATTAACTCCAGAATTAAAAACCGGTTTATAAGAATATTTTGTTTCTTTAGACATCATTTTACAAATTGTAGCACTAGTTTCAACAATTCCATCTGGAATTTTATTTTTAAAATTATTCATATCAGTTGCTAATTCTTTTGAAAGAAAAAAAGGTGTAATAATATTTTTATAAATTATTTTCATTTCTAATATCATTTTCTTTCATTGTTTTTGATATTCAATACATGTTTTACGTGCTATTTGTATTTTTTGTTGATTATTATGCAATATCTTTTTAATTTTTGGTGTTAATGTTAAGTCAGGAACATCACTAATAATAATTTTATTTGCACCATTTTTAATTAATAATTTTATTGCTTTTTTTTCTTCATTTATTACATTATTAATTTTACTGTTAATAATAATAGGATCTGTTTTATTCATTAAATTAGCAATATCATTAGCTCCCATTTCTATTCAAATAACATCTTTTTTTTGTAAAGAATGTTGTAATAACAACATTTGTGTTTGATGAGACAAATCAAAAGTTTTAATAATATCTAAATTATTATCACTGCTATCAGCAACTTCTCCTCCATAAGCATAATTATTACCCAAACTTTGAAATGTTTTACCATTGATGTTAAATAATCACCCAGGTTTAAAATTAATATTTAATTTTTCAGCAATTAATTGTGAAGCTACTTTATTACTACTTCAACAATTATTATAATAAGGTTTATCTAATTGAAAATGTTTACATTTACTATTACTATTTTCTAAATATTGATTTTGTGCAAATGTTCCTGCACCAGTATCTGACAAACTATCCCCTAAAACATAAAATTCACTAATAGTATCTTGCTTATTTTTACAAGCAATTATATTTAAATTAGTAAAAATTAAAATAGTAAACATACTTAACAATCGTAATTTCTTCTTCATTATTTTTTTACCCTTTCTTAGCTTATTAATTAAAAATAACTATTTTATTTAGTTATATCATATTATTTTTCTCCAATTGGTAAAACTAGTTGTAATAACCCAGTTTCTTCTTCACTATCAATAATTGTATAATTTTTTGGTCAAGAAATTTTCAAATTTACTTTTTTACATTTATTAAAAGATTTTAAAGCATTAATAATTAATTTTGAATTAAAAACTACTTTTATTTCTTCTTTTAAACTTTTAGATTTTACAATATGAAATTTTTTAAATTGTTCAATTACTTCACCTATACTATCATTATTAGATAAACAATTAATTTTAAAATCATTTTTTTCTACATTGATTCAAAATTGAATCATAGGTGAAGTATCTTTTTTTGCTAAAATTATTGATAATTCAATAATTTTTAAAAATTCTCTAATGTTATTAATTTCAATAATATTTTTTTCTTTTTCTATAATGTTTTTAATAATATCATCCGTATTTGGATAAGTACCCTCAATCATTCGTGTTTGAAATAAAAAATTTTCAATTTCAATAATTAAATTATAATCATTTTCAAAATAAAAATTTATATTTGAATTTAAATCACTAGTAATTTTATCAATTTCATTTAATAAATGAACTGGAATATTAAACTCTTTATTATTAAATTCTAATTTTTCTTCAAAAGAAAATCACTTTTTTGCTAAACAATATCCATCAGTTGCTGTAACAAATAACTTTTGATCATTAAATTTAAAATTAATTCCACTTAATGCTGGTTTATTATTGTTTGTATTTGTTGCAAAAGCAATTTGTTCATTTATATTTTGTAACAAATTTTTATTAAAAGATACTTTATTTTTAATATTTTTGTTAAAGTTGATTTTTGGAAATTTTTCAATTGTCATTGTACTTAATTTAAAGATAAAATCATTATTATCATTTTTAAAATTACTAATGATTAAATTATTAATTTTAAGTTCAAATAAAATTCATTCATCTTCTAGTTTACTAAAAATATCATAGATAATTTTAGTATTAATTAATACTGAACCGATGTTTAATATTTTTAAATATTTTTCATTATTATTTAGTTCATATTTTAATGATAAATTACCATTAGATGCAGTTAAAATTATTTTTTCTTTTTCAACTTCTAATAAAAAACAAGATAATTCTTCATAAGTATTATTAGAAATTGTTATTTTTATTATTTTTTTTATTATTTTGAATAATATAGAACTTTTGATTTCAATTTTCATAAATATCTCCCATTTTTAAACATTAATAATTAATTATATATTATATATATTAATTATTATTTATTTAATTATTAATAATATTATGATGTGGATTAATGTGGATAACTAATTTTAACTTATAAAATAAAGAAAAAATAAGAATTTTATATGTTAATAATTTATGATTAAAATAGTGGATTAATTGTGCTTTAAACATTCACGTGATAATCTTTCAATATTTTTTTTAAATTCATAATTAGTTTCAATATTTTTTTTAATTTTGTTATAAGCATTCATTACTGTTGTATGATCTTTACCTCCAAATTCAGAACCAATTTTTGTATATGATTCATTTAAAAGTGTTTTTATTAAATACATTGCTACATGGCGTGCTATTGTTATTGTTTTAACTCTAGAAGTACTAATCAATAATTTGATTGGAATATTATAATATTCAGATACAATTGTTTTAATTTTTTTAATAGTTAGTTTTTCTTTTAATGAAGTATTTGATGTTTTAAAAGCTTTCATAACGTCTTCAAGCACTATTAAATGATTAGGCTTTATATATAAAATGCTGTAAAAAATTAATCTATTTAATGCTCCTTCTAATTTTCTAACATCACTATTAAAATTTAAAGCAATAAAACTTAAAGATTCTTCAGTAAAAATGCTTGGATCATAATTTAAAGACTTAATTTTTTCTTTTAAAATAATTAATGAAGTTTCAAAATCTGGGGAATCAATACCAACACTTAAACCACTTTGAAATCTTGAAACATTTCTTTCTTCAAAACCATATAAATCATCAGGATGTTTATCTGATGTAATAACAATTTGTTTTTGTTTGTTAACAAAACTATTAAATATATGAAAAAATATTTCATTTGTTTTGCTACGATTAGCTAAAAATTGAATATCATCAACGAGAAGAACATCGTATTGATTAAATGAATCTTTAAAATTTTCAATATCATTAATATTTTGTTTAATAATTTCTGGTACCATACGGCCAAATTCTTCAGAAGATAAGTAAAGTACTTTTTTTTGATTATTATATTTTGTTAATATTTCATTTTCAATAGCATGAAGTAAATGTGTTTTTCCTAATCCAGAATTACCATAGATAAATAGGGGATTTCAATACCTACCAAGTTCTATGGTAATTGAAAATGCTGCTTGATAAGCATCGTTATTTGATTCTCCTTTAACAAAGTTATTAAATTGAAATTGTTTTTTAATTTGTTGTAATTTATTAAATTCAACAAAATCTTTTTCTACATATATTTTTTGTTTTTTTGCTTCATTGAGTTCTAAAAATTCAATTTGAAGATTTTGTTGAATAATTCTTTCTAAAATTTCTTTAACTTTAAATGTTATATTTTTAGTTAAAATTTCTTTTGCGAATAGTGAATCAACAATAATTAAACATTTATTTTCAAAAATATCATAAATATAAGTGTTTTTAATATAGTTATTAAAAACACTTGGATCAATCATTTCATCATATTGAAGAAAATTTCTAACTTTATTTCAAATATTTTGAAAGTTTTCTCGTTTATTATCAGTATCATTCA